>CAVRPO010000001.1:0-552558 GCA_963723175.1 uncultured Solirubrobacterales bacterium
GCGTGCGAAAGATGAAGTTGCCGGGGGTGATCTCATTACGAAATGACTTGCCCACCTGCGCGATCCCGAAGGGCGGCTTCCTGCGCGAGAACTGCAGCACGTTCTTGAAGTTGATGAAGATCCCCTGCGCGGTCTCCGGGCGCAGGTAGGCGACCGAGCCCGACTCCTTCACCGGCCCGATCGGCGTCTCGAACATCAGATTGAAGTCGCGCGCCTCGGTGAGGTCGCACTCGTCGGTCTCGCCCGGGTGCTTAGAGGGCTTGCGCCCGCACGGCAGCTCGCCCGAGGTGATCGGCGCGGAAGCGCTGCCCGCAGGTCTTGCAGTCCACCAGCGGGTCGGTGAAGCCGGCCAGGTGGCCCGGAGGCCTCCCACACGCGCGGGTGTTGCAGGATCGCCGAGTCGAGCGCCACGATGTCGTCGCGCCGGCCCACCATCGCGCGCCACCACTCGTTCTTGACGTTGCCCTTCAGCAGCACCCCGTAGTGGCCGAAGTCATACGTCGAGCCGACGCCGCCGTAGATCTCCGAGGAGGGGAAGATGAAGCCGCGGCGCTTGCACAGCGCCACGATCTTGTCCATCGTCACCACATCGTCGCTCGGGGGGGCTTGCTCTGTCATCGGCTCGGATGGTATTGGAGCGGCGTCCGCGGAGTGCCACCCACAAAAAGAAACCCTTGACATATCCCCGCATCTGTGTTTACATACGTTGTGTTCTCTTGCTGACAAGATGACGGGGAGGAGGACTCTCCGCCACTAGGCGGCAACGAGCAATCGCAAGAGGGTGAGTGAGCACGATCGCGCACAGGGGTCGACGGGACGTTGTACCCAACCTCTCCCACGGCGTCTCGCACATATTCCCTGCTGCCATCTAGACGTTGCCGCTCTCCTCGATCTGGGCGCCGCGGTCCCCCACCGGCCGCGGCGCCTAAATGCGGGGGCATAGGATTGCCGGGTGGCGAGAGTCCTGATCGTGGAGGGCGCAGAGAGGGGCTTGGGCCTTGCCGAGGCGCTGCTCGCCGACGGCCATGCGGTGCGAGCCACGACGAGCGACCCCGTCAGGGCCGGAGCGATCGAGGCCGTCGGGGGCGAATGCTTGCTCGGTACGCCTGAGCGGCTTGCCACGCTGCGCGGCGCGCTCGAGCACGTCACGGTCGCTTGTTGGTTGCTTGCCGACGTCGGGGATCCAGAGCTGGCTCGCGCGCTGCACGGCCCACGTCTGGAGCGCTTCCTCGGCGACGCGATCGACAGCACGCTGCGCGGCTTTGTGTATGAGGCCGGCGGCAGGGCTGTGCCGGCCGAGGTGCTCGCCGTTGGCGAGCGAGTCGTGTCAGAGACGGCTCGGCTCAACTCGATCCCCGTGGCACTGCTGACGGCCGATCCGCTCGATCTCGACGTGTGGTTGGCGCAGGCTCTACACGCAATTGGGGGCCTGCTGGAAGGTCGCTAGAGTCGGCGCGCAAGCGCGCTATCCTGGTCTCTATATACCCAAAAGCCGATCGGCTTTTGACGATGAGCTTCTATACAGGAGGACAGGCGACTTGTCCGGATACTCAAAGAACGTGCTCGTCGACGCAGCCTGGCTTGAAGAGCATCTTGGCGACAGCCGATATCCGCATCGTTGAGGTCGACGAGAACCCCAAGCTCTATGCTGAGGCCCACATCCCCGGCGCCGTTGGATTCGACTGGAAGCAGGATCTGCAGGATCCCGTCAAGCGAGATTTCCTCGGCCCCGAGGACTTCGGTGCGCTGTTCTCGCGCAACGGGATCTCAAGCGACCACATGATCGTGCTCTACGGCGATCGCAACAACTGGTTTGCCGCTTACACCTACTGGTATTTGAAGTACTACGGCCACGACAAGGTGGTGCTGCTCGACGGACCGCGCGAAAAGTGGATCGCCGACGGACGGTCAACCACAACCGATGCTCCCGGCCACGCTCCTGCAACGTTCGTGGCCAAGGTGGGCGATGAAACGATCAGAGCGCGACGCGAGGAGGTGTTGGCGGCGGTCGGCGACTCGGTTAACCTCGTCGACGTGCGCTCGCCCGCCGAGTTCGCCGGCGAGATCATCTCGCCCAGCGGCTACGAGCAGGAGGGCGCTCAGCGCGCGGGTCACATACCGGGCGCGGCTTCGGTCCCGTGGGCGCAGGCCGTCAACGACGACGGCACCTTCAAGAGCGCCGAGCAGCTACGCGAGCTTTACGGCTCCAAGGGAGTGCTGGACGGCAAGGACATAATCGCCTACTGCCGTATCGGCGAGCGCTCGGCGCACACGTGGTTCGTCCTACACGAGCTGCTCGGCTCCGAGCAGGTCAAGAACTACGACGGCTCCTGGACGGAGTGGGGCAGCCTCGTCGGCGTGCCCGTCGCGACGGGCCCAGAGGGCCGCTGAGCGGCGCGATGCTGCGTCCTCACTCGCTTATGTGCCGAGCACACTGCGCTCGTTGCGTCCTTGCCTCGCTTGCCCAGCGACCCTCTGGGGCGCTGTAAGCCCAAACACTTCGAGTCCACCCCCTCTGGGCTCGTGGATGGGACCGCCGGGTCACTCGCTGGCGCGGCGGTCCAGTATTGGCCCGCCCGCCCCACCCGCTCGAGCAGGTCCTCAAGGATGCGCGCTGTAGCGCCCCACACGAGCTGCTCGTCGAATACGTAGGCATCGGTCTCGAATGAGATCCCGCGCCGTTCGATGCGCGTGCGCGTCCTTCCGGCGCGAACGTCGCGCAGCTGTCGGCTCGAGCACTGCATCGACCTCGAGCTCCGAGGTGCGCCACGGATGGGAGCCCTTCAGCAGGCCAACAAAGGGATGGATCGCATAGTTGGTCACGAACGTGGAGGTGCACTCCAGCGCCCCGACCACCGTCACCTCCGAGCGCGTGAGCCCGATCTCCTCTTCGGCCTCGCGCAGCGCGGTATCCCTCAACGTCGCGTCCTCGGGATCGCGACGCCCGCCCGGAAAGGAGATCTCGCCCGCGTGGCGGCGCAGGTCTGCGCGGCGCTTGGTCAAGACCACGCGCAGCCCGCCATCGCCAGACTCGTACAGCGCCACCAACACCGCCGCCGGCACCTGCTCGTCAGCCTGCTGTTGGGGATGCGAAGCCGCGTCGAGCAGTACCGCGCGTAGCGCCGCTGCCAGCGTCACGCTTGAGCCTGAGTGCGGCAGCTTCTCAGACTGGGACGCTGGTGCGCTCGACACGCTCCTGGAACATGACCTCACCGTCAAGCGTCCTGTGGACCGGACACTTGGCCGCGATCACCTGAAGGCGCTCCACCTGCTCCTCGGGTAGATCATCCGGCAATCGCAGCACCACATCGAACTTGGTCGGGCAGCCGCGCTCGGCCGGTGTGTACTGCACATCCACTTCCACTTTGCCGATGTCCCAACCCTTGCGTGCCGCATACATCTCCATCGTGATCGCTGTGCAGGATGCGAGGCTCACCGCGAGCAGCTCCTGTGGATCGGGACCGGCATCGTCGCCGCCTGACTCCAGCGGCTCATCCACCGTCAACTGATGGTCACGCACCTGCACTGTGTGTTTGAACGCCGAATCCTTGCGCCTAACGCTGGCCTTCATCACTGCAACACCTTCCGATCGGGTTGTCACAGCACCCTCTCCTTCCATGGTATCGACGGCACTGGGCTACGAAAGGGGGTTAAACAGCAGCCCGGTCAGTAGCTTCGGGTAAAAGAACGTCGACTTGGGCGGCATATTCTCGCCGGAGGCCGCAATTTCTCGAACTTGCTCGACGAGCGTGGGACGCATCAGGAAGGCGGCGTCGTACTCGCCGGAGCGCACCAGCGCGACGCCTCCTCGTCGCTACGCGCGTAGAAGAGGCCGTTGAAGTGCGAGATGTCCTCGTCGCTGAGGCCAAGCGTCCGCTTGAGAATCAGCGCCTCCAGCACTCCGGTGTCCAGGCTGCGGTAGGCCTCGGAGAAGTCCGGCAGAGCGGCGTCGGCGATTGCCTGATCCTTGAGCTTCAGGCGGTAGGGCTGTTGGTGGTGGGCGTCGATATAGCCGAGTTCCAACGGCCCTGTGCCTGGCTGCGGAGCGAGCTGCTCCAGCGGAATCTCGGCGATCTCGAAGTCGCGGCGCAATGTTTCTCTCAGCGCCTCCTGGCGCGTCCGATCGAGGCCGCGCACGAGGCGGTGGGTCGGGAAGATCGTCAGGCCAGGGTCCTCGAGCGCGACAAGGCACATGAGCATGTAGCGGTGCTCGCCCTCGCCCCCTATCTCGTCGGCGTAGGTCGCGGCTGTCTCGTAGCGATGGTGGCCGTCGGCGATCAACAGCTCCACGTCGCGGGTGGTCCGTTGCACGGCGGCGATCGTCTCGGGGTCGGTCACGCGCCAGATGCGGTGGACAGTGCCGTCGGCGTCGGTGACCTCGCCCCAGGGGGTGTTGGCCGTCGCCGGGGTCAAGGCCTGCCAAGCCGCGTTCGCGGGGTCTGAGAACAGGGAGAAGATGGGGGAGAGGTTCGTTCGTGTCGTCCTCATGAGCCGCAACCGATCTTCCTTTGGGCCCCGGGTGGGTCCGCTCGTGTGGGCGTACCCGTCCTGGTCCATAGCTCTCGATTCGTACCCGGCAGAAGAAGCCGCTGCGGGTGCGGGTCTGGCCGTCGGGCCCGGTGTAGGTCTGGGTGTGGGGCCAGATGGCGGGCTCGGGGTCGCGGACGACGGAGCCCTGGAGTTGCCAGGCCTCCCATAGATCGCCGGCGGTGGCGTACGGATCGGGTTCGCCCTTGGGGAGGTCGACGGCGACCACGTTGAAAGGGGAGCGCTGGAGGAGCGCTTCGCGCTGGGCGGCGTCGATCACGTCGTAGGGCGGGGCGGTTACCTCCGCGAGCGGGCCCGCGAGGGGCTGGTCGTAGTGGAGGGCGCGGAGGGGCTGGATGTCGGCCATGGCGCGGCGGACCCTAGCACCGGCGGTTGCGGACAGGGCCCTGCGCCCTTCCGCGGGCTGGACACGCAAGCTAGACTCTGACGTTCATCGGGGCGTGGCGCAGCCTGGTAGCGCACCTGCTTTGGGAGCAGGGGGTCGCCGGTTCAAATCCGGCCGCCCCGATTGAGCCTTTCAGGGGTTTGGGGGAGTGGAGCAGATTTCGTGCGCCTTTGCTGCAGCAGCTGCTGCGAAGGGCCACAGCCATGGCTGTGTGACTGCAGCACTTGTCAACGCGACAGCCACCGACAAGGCTACCGCGCATTCCGCCGAACTTCCCACTGTACCCCCCGCTTTGCACATGCCTGTGGGGTCGGTATGGTTTTCTGGGTTGTCTCGTGTGTAAGCATAGGGTTCACCGGTCGTCTGGAGTGCTGGATCGATGGTTAGGAATTGTGCTGTTGTCGGGTCGTATGTGCGTGCGCGTAGGTAGATGAGTCCGGTGTTTTCAGTGGTGTATTGTGCATCGTACTCGAGTGGTGTTGTGGCGGTGCCTGTGTGTTCTTCTGTCTTACCGTAGGCGGTGTAGGCGTATGCGCCGACGTTTTTGCCTTCGTGGTTTGTGAGTAGGCGCGTGGAGCCTTGTTGGTCGTGGTGTAGGTAGGTTCGTTCTTCGCTAGTGTTGATTTGCTCGATGGGTAGGTTTCCTGGCCCGTAGATGTAACTGTTGGTTTCGTCTGAGAGGATGATTGGGATTAGTTCGGCGGTGTCCCAGGTCAGGTTGGTTTTGGTGCCGCCAATGGTTTGTGATTGGCGGAGATGGTTGCCGTCGTAGGTGTAGGTGTCTTTGATCGAGGGGCTTGAGCGTTCGACGCTGTCGAGATTGCCGGCCTGGTCGTAGGCGTAGTGGAATGGTTCGCCGCTGGTCGGTTTGGTTTCTTCGCGCTGACCATCTTCGTTGTATTTGTAGGTGTTGCCGCCGCCTTTTTCAAGCTCGTCCGCGCTGTTGTAGGTGTAGCCGCTGGTGCCTTCGATCTCTTCGGGGTTGTTGGCTTTGTCGTATTTGTAGGCGTGTGCGTTGGCTTCGATCAGCCGGTTGTTTTCGTCCAGGACGCTTTCGCTGGTGGCGGGACCCGGGAGCGTCGTGGTGGTGGTCTTCTTGACCTGTCCGTCGTCGTCGCGTTCGTAGACCAGCTTGCCGAGCGTTACGCCGAGTGGCCCTTTCATCGTGATTTCGGTCATCTGGTCGGCTTTGTTGTATTCGTAGACGTCTTCATCTTCGGTGCCGGAAGGGAAGATTGTGTCGGTGAGCTCTGAGTCGGCGTTGTATTTGAAGGTCGTGACCTTCGAGTTCCAGTCGGTCACGCTTTCCAGTCGTCCCGCTTTGTCGTAGGCGCGGGTGATCGACTTTTTGTTGGGATATTCAATTTTGGTCGGCTGGTTGTCGAGGTTGTATTCGTACTTGACCTTCTTGCTGGCGCCGTTCTCGTATTCGGTGAGACGATCGAGCTTGTCCCACGTGCTTTCCGTCGTCCCGGTTTCGTCGACCATTTTCGTGACCTTGCTGTCTTTGTCGTACGTGTAGGTCACTTCCGAGGGTTTGCCGGTTGAGCATTTGATCGATTTGAGCCGGTTCGATTCGTCGTATTTATACGTCGTCGTATGTTTTTCTGGATCTTCCAGGGTTTCCAGGTTGCCCGCCTTTTCATAGGTCTTCTTCCAGACCTTGCTCAAGGGGTTCTTTTCTTCGATGACCTGCTCCAGCTTGTTCCGCACGTATTCCCAGACGTGTTTGTTGCCGTCGGTGTGGCTGGTCATCTTCCCTTCGCTGTCGTACCCGGTTTCGACAACCGTTTTGTTTGGTTCTTCCACCTTGATCGGCAGGTTTTCTTCGTTGTATTCGTATTTCGTGGTGTGCCCGTTGCCGTCTTTTTCCGATTCAACGTTGCCGTTGCCGTCGTATTTGTATTCCGTGGTGTGTCCGAGCGGATCGGTGACCTTCTTCGGACGGCCCTGTTCGTCGCGTTCTATTTCCGTTTTGAATCCCCTGGGGCTGATTTCTTCGGTCACCTGGGAATCTTTGTTGTATTTCCATTTGCGTTCGTCGCCTTCGGGATCCACTTCGGTTTCCTTGTCGCCCGCCCCGTCATAGGTGTATTTGGTTTTATTTTTCAGCGGGTTGCTTTCTTCTTCCAGATCCCCGTTGGTCGCGTATTTGTATTCGGTGACCTGTTTTTCGGAACCTATCGGACGTTCGATCTTTGTCGGCTCGCCCTTGCTGTTACGTTCATACGTGGTGATCTCGCCTTCTGGCGTCGTTTCCGTTTCGATGTCGTGTTTTGTGTCGTATTTCCATTTCCATTCGTCGCTGCTGGGATCCTTTTCGCTGGTCTTGTTGCCTTCGCTGTCGTAGCCGTACAGCGTTTCGTGTTTGTTCGGGTCGATCAGCTTCGTGCGCGCGTACGTGCTGGCTTCGTATTCGTATTCGGTCGTCGTAGTTTCGATCCCAGTGCCTTTACGGGTAACCTTCGTCGGCTCTCCGGCCGCGTTGAACAGGTCCACTGTTTCCAGGCCGTTCGGTTCGGTGAGCTTCGTTTCGTTGGTTTTGTATTCCCATTTGCGTTTATGCCCGGCGACTTCCTCTTCTGTAACCTTATGCGTCGTCGCTTCATATTTGATCGTTGTCGAGTGCACGCGACCGTCGGTGATTGTCTTCAACAGGTGGGGCGATTCGTATTCGAATTTCCAGCGTTCTTTGCCTTCGATTTCTACTTTCTTGAGCTGTTCTGATTCGTACGTGTATTTGATGACGTGCCCCATCGGGTCTTCGACACTTTCCACCTGGCCCGTGCCGTTGTATTTGAACGTCAACGACCGGCTATCGCCATCCGTTACCGTTTCCAACTCTTTACTCCCGTTATAAGTAAGAGTATTCGAGTTCCCATCGCGTTCGGTTTCCTTGACCAGCTGTCCCGCGCTGTTGAATTCAAGCTTGCTTTGTTCCGGCAACGTATAAATATAGCTAGACCCAGATTTTTCCAGACGCGCCTGATCCCAACCACCCTGCGTATAGCTCGAACCGGACGTATAGAATTCGATCACGCTGCCGTCTTCTTCGTGAATCAAAACTTTTTCGCCGCCAACCGTCAAACTTGCGTCATAAGGCCCCGTCCAGCCATACCCCCACACGCCAGGTCCACTCGCTTTCGCAGCAGCAAACGCGTTATAAGATCGCACTATCCGCAGGCCCGGCCCACGACCACCAATCGAAAGATCCGTCTGCTTCTCGGTCTCGTTCCCAGTAGCGTTATTCACCGGTTTTCCACTACATTCAAATTCGAGATTCGGCAAACTTGGCGTGCATTCCTTTTCCGTTTCCACAGGCGCCGTCGGCGGACCTCCACCGCCTTCACATGCAACGGCGGCAACCGCCAAGGCGGCCATCGAAAACGAGAGCACAACTAGTCCGAGCAGCATCGAACGCAGCTGCGGCAAAAGCGCGTTCGTCAAAATGCGCAGGTGAAACCGAGACGGGTCGAACATAGCTCCCCGCTTTCGAATCGCCATCTATTCAGGTCTAGACGCGAGCGCGTCGGGTACGAACGGCAGTCGATAATACGCCCGCCGGGAGATAAATCAACGATAAAATCGACCAATCTGCCTCGGTGTTTCTGACTCGTTTGCAAACAACGGCACACTATGCAAGCTTCGCGATAACGAGCTTCTGGCAGCATCCATTTCGGAGCAACCCGTCCAAGCAGATCTGCCTGAGCGCAAAAACGAGGCTAGCGTGGCGAAAAAGCAGAAACGATCGATGCCCAAGAGATGGGCGGACCCCAAAGCTGCGCAGACGGCGAAGCGAGGCGTACGCCCGCCGCGCAGGACCCTGTGGTTGCGTACCGGGCTCACCGCCGCCCTGGTTCTCGCGGCAGTTGTCGTGGGGTCCGTCCTTTTGATCAGCCCGAACAGCAGTGGCGCTGGTCAGGACGCTCGCTTCGATCACGAAGTCAGCGCCCTGCTCGCCGGGATACCGCAAGAGGGACGAACGCTGGGCGCACCCGCCGCGCCAGTGACCCTGCAACTGTTCGCCGACCTCGAGGACGACGACAGCCAACGCTGGGTCCTCACCTTACTGCCCGCGATCATCGACGAATTCGTGCGCCCCGGCATCCTGAAGATCGAATACCGCTCTTACAAGACGAACACGATCCACCCCGAAACGTTCGTCAAGCAACAGGCCGCGGCGATCGCCGCGGGCGCACAGGACAAGCTCTGGAACTTCGTCAACACCTTCTACTACGAGCAAGGCAGGGAGTACACACCCTACGTCACCGAAAGCTACATCGACAACATTGCCAGTCAGGTCCCAGGGCTGAACATCGCGCTATGGCACAAAGACCGCAACGACGGCCGGCGAACCGAACAGGTCGTCGCGGACGATCAGCAAGCCAGAGCTGAGGGAATCCACGTCACCCCCGCATACCGCCTCGGACGCACCGGCGGACCACTCAAAAACTTCATGGGCAGCGAATCTTTCGTCTTCGCCAAACAGCACCACCCCACCACCTTCGCAAGCGCCGAAGACATCGCCAACGCCATCAAAGAAATCCGCTAGAGAAGACACGCGCCAGCCGTGCAGTACCCCCGCTACACCGAAGGCCCATTAAGACAGGAGAACCTGTTCTGATGGATGCAACCGCCGATCACCACCGATGTATCACGCGTGATACACTCGGTCATATGGCTGATGTCAGCATCCGAGACTTGCGCAACCACGGCGGCGACGTAGTGGACCGTGCCGCGCGCGGAGAGCAGATCACGATCACGCGCTCTGGCAAGGCCGTCGCTGAGTTGCGGGCGATATCGCCTCGTGGACTGTCGGCGGAGGCTCTCTTGAGTCGTTGGCGGCGGCTGCCGTCTGTAGACCCAGTGGTCTTTCGTGAAGATGTTGACCGGCTGCTGGACTCGAGTCTGTGAGCGAGGAGTCGTCGCACGCGCGAGGGATACTCGACACCTCGACGGTCATTCAGCTGGAGAAGCTTACGGACGCAAAGGCGCTCCCCGCTGAGCCGCTCATCACGGCCGTGACGCTCGCCGAGCTTTCGGTCGGTCCACTGGCTGCCAAAGAGGAGAGCGAACGTGTCGCCCGCCAAGCACAGCTCCAGCAGGCGGAGGCGGACTTCGAGCCGCTTCCTTTCGATGCGGATGCAGCTCGAGCGTTCGGCGGCGTAGCCGCCTCACTGCGGCGCGCCGGGCGCAAGGCCACCGCGCGAACCTACGACGCGATGATCGCCGCCACGGCAGTCGCCAACGACCTGCCGGTCTACACCTGCAACCCGACGGACTTCAACGGCATAGACAGCCTCGAAGTCGTTGCCGTTCCCGTCCCCGACGCTCCATCAACGCCGAGCGCCCCCGAGCAGACTGCTCGCGAAACCGCTCACGACCCCGAGAATTCCGAGCAGCCAAGCTAACCACCACCATTATTGGCTACCGGTCGACACCATTCGCCCCGATTCCGGAAACCCATGGACGAGCAACTCAGCGAGTATCTGGCGGACCTTTATCGCCGTGGCCGTGAGCACGACGCGGAGAAGGCCGACCGCCTCGCGCGTCTGCGTAATGTCGAGCCGACACCGCGCGGCTGCTCGCCGTGCTTGTGCGAGTGCTCGAAGCCAAGCGGCTGCTCGAGTTGGGTACGTCGAATGGCTACTCGACCGTGTGGCTCGCTGACGCGGCCCGTAGCGTTGGCGGCAGAGTGGTGAGCGTCGATGTCGAGCTTATGAGGCATCGATCAAACAGAACCTGCTTGAAGACCGGAACTTAGCTTGGGTACGCATGAGTACTGTTTCGGCGGAGACTTCGGACCACTAGAACAGATGGCCATACTTGCACTTATGGCTAAAGCCCACTACCATGCCGCAAACGCGCCGTGGCCGAGTAGAGCTAAGTAGTCTGTATTCGACTGGCTCAACGCGTCCTAAAATAAGAGATGCTGTCTGAGACAAACAAGTCGCGCCACGTCGGCTCTGCCATGGTGCCGGAGGCTCGATCATCTAGCCGGGGTTCCGCAAAGATGCCTAGCGAATGGGGCGGCTGGCCCTTTTCGGAGTCACCCTTCGCTCGATCTAGTCCGACTATTACAGTCGGACTGATAGGTGGACAATGTCTGTTGCGCAACGCTATCGCGCGGCACCTCGCCGCCCAGGATGGAATGGATGTGCTCGGGGACTTCGAGTCCGTAGCCGATTTCTTGGCTGTTGACGTGGAGAAGCAGCCGGGTGTTCTACTGCTCGACTGCGATGGAGGCAATCCCGGTGCTTGCCAGAGCGCGGTCGGGACGCTAAGCGCACATACGAAGTCCGCAATCGTGATGTTCTGCGGAGAGATGTGCGAGGAAACCATTCGCTGCGCGATCGAGCATCGAGTGGGTGGCGTGATCCTCAAGAGCTTCTCGACCGACGATGTGCTGGCGGCCATCCAGTACATGGCGACCGGCCGTACAGTCATGCCGGCCGGCTGGCAGCGAGTGGTCGCCGCGCCCTTGGAGCAGAAGATCAGCCTGAGTCCGCGTCACCGCCAGATACTCGCTCTCATCGCACAGGGCATGCGCAACGAGGAGATTGCAAGCGAGCTCGAGCTCAGCCCGAACACGATCAAGTTTCATATCCAGGCTCTCTACTTACGATTGGAAGTGCGCAATCGGGTCCAAGCGGCTAATCAGTACGCGCAGATCACCGGTGACGGCGGCTGATCCCAGGATCGCGATCGTCGGTGTAGTTGGGGCTCTCGCAACTGAGGCCCTCACTTGGATTCTCACGAAAAGCGGGAACCACGTGGTAGGTGTTTATTCGACCGTCTGCGAGCTGGATCCCGTATTGCGCGCCAGCGGGCAAGAATTGCAGGCGGCGATCGTTGACGCCGACGAGCAGATCGCTGGACTGGGGGCTGTGGCGGAGATCAGATGTCGACATCCTGAGTTGAAGATCCTGCTGCTCTGCGAGGTAGCCACGCCAGCCATTGTTCGCTGTGCGATCGAGGAGCATGCCGAGGGCGTAGTCCTGAAGTCAGAGACCGTCGAGGACATGGTCCTAGCCCTCCGGCATGTGCTGGCGGGACGCGCGGTCATGCCTGCCGGCTGGCAGGCTGCCTCGGTCGAATCAGAACATGGCCCTATCCGCGCTGCCGCATTGAGTGTGCGCGAGCGTGAAGTTCTCGATCTTGTCACGGCTGGAATGAGTAATGAGGAAGTAGCCAAACATCTGGTGATCTCATCTAACACAGTCAAGTTCCATCTGCGGATGATCTACTCTAGGCTGGGTGTCCACAACCGCGTGGAGGCGACACGCGTGGGAAGTCACGTGCAGGTAAATCGTGATGGTGCATCGAATCTGTCGGATGACAGCTGAAGAAGCTACCTATTCCGGTCGCTGGCGAATGCTCGGCCTCCACGCTTTTCGCGGAGTTTTTCCCTTCAGCGCCTGCAGATTGCGGTCCGTCATCGCATTTCAGGTAGGGACCTTACCTACCCGTTTGCCCTAGTTAAGACTACCCGACATAACGATTGTGGAGGGCGGACAACACGCATAATATGCCGCCCGATATGCCCGCTCCTGGGCTTATTGAGACATCTGTGATGTCTATAGAAACGGACTTCTAGTCCACTCATTCAAGGAGGAGGCCGCACACAAATGCGACCACAGCAGAATAAAAAAATGATCGCTGGACTAGTTTCCGCGGTAGGAGCGGCGGTATTGGCCTTGTGCCTGCTTGCCACAGGCGCCTTTGCCGCTCCCAATCCGGGGCCCGGATCCGACGGCCCACAGAGCGCAAACATTCCGTATGTCGCCTGGGTAGGTGAGCACGTGCGCTTGGTAACGTGCGACCCGGCTATAACCACCGGCGATGAAGCTCAGGTCGCCAACTATCAGGTCGAGGACTGGTCTGGCTACCAGTTCCAGCCCCCGACGCCCGACGGTGATTCGGGAAGCAGTATCGGCCAGATATTCGACCCAGGGCCAGCTGCATTCTTCAGGTCCTCTGAGCCTGAACATCGCATTGGCGATAGCGAAGAACAAGAGGGCTGTGTGGCGACCGACTACAAGTCGCTGAATCCTGGTCTGACTCGGATCAGGGTCGACGTCCGCAACGAGGGAACGGGAGCCGTCGTGTTCTCGCACCAGTTCCTTGTGATCTGGCTGACGGTCAACAAGCCGACGCTGGCCGAGGCCGGTCTCTCCGGCAACGTCAACGCCGACGGTAGCGCTGGGGACAATACATTCCAGTCGCAGGCAAATAGCAGCGACCTGGGCAAATTCCTGGGTGATCCGCTTGGCGATGGCAAATTCATGCCCTCGCCGTTCAACCCGCAGACGGCCACCAATGAAGACAAGGGCCTGATCCAGATCAAGGTTACAGGCAGCTTCCCGGTCGTAAAGGAATCTCCGCTGTCCAACATCCTCCCCGAACCGTCCTACACGCTGCCGAGCGCCTGGGCGACTCTGGCCGGAACGTTGGCGAGCAGCTCAGAAGAAACAGAACCGCCGGGCAGCAACCCCATGCTGTGGGACATCCACGGCACGCCGAGCGAAGCCACGACAACAAACGCCGGCTCCGCGACGAACGACCCGCTGCACGATCTGTTCTTCCGACCCGCGTTCTCCAGCTTCACCTCAGGTGAAACTGCGACCGTCGGGCCCTTCGACCCAGAGGCGGCTGACGCGACGCTGCTCAGCGATGGCAGGCTCAACGCTGACGACGCCCCGATGCCGGCTATGCGTGTTGACGTGAACCTCGCCGCGAACGAAGGCGGGGAAGACCTGGGTGGCGTGGGCCAGATCTCGGGTGCCAGCAAGGCCCAGGTCTACAGCCACGACTTCACGGGCAACGCCGAAGCGGAAGGCAATCTGTACAACCCGTACTACGGCGAGTACATCCCGGCCACCGATCGCCCCGTGAGTGAGGCGTCCGGTATCACCGGGTCGAGCCCCGGTGGCGACTTCCCAGGGTTCTTGAACGAACACCCAAATCCGTACACGTTCTGGAATTCAGTTCTCACCACCAACTACAGGTCTTCGTCTCCGACGGGATGCCTGCGACGGGCGCCTGGCCTGGCGACTGAAGCGACGCCGGAAGACGACTACCAGACCCCGAGCGGTCCTCGGACCGAGACGTTCTACACAGACGAGCGCGGCGAGGCGTATGTGCTGTACACGCCCGGTGATGGGTTCTATCTGAACCACATCCCGTCGATCACGTCCGACGCCAATGGCGGATGCGATCTCGAATCGCTCTACGAAAAGGAAATCGGCCACTCGTCGATCACAGCGAGGGCTGTGTACCCGTATGAGCCAGTCGATTACCCGGCGCCCTCAGAACCGCTCACCTCAGAACCCATAGTCAAGACGGTCAGCTCCTTATGGCTAAAGGAAATCTACGAGTTCCCCAAGGGCACGACCAGTGCCGACCAGAACGTACGCATCGTCGTCGCGAAGGCCCAGGACATCGATGGGTACCCCTTCGTGGATGAGACGGTGTGCTTCCATGCACAGCAGGAAAGCGGAGTGCTCCAGTTCACCGGAAGCGTCACAGACACGAACGGTGTGCTGGAAGGCGAACCAGGCAAGACGGTCAACCTGGGTGGCACCACAGTGGTGCCTTCCCCGATCCCCTCCGAAGGCGAGTTCTGCGAGACCACCAACTCGCAGGGTTTGGCGGCGATCGAGCTGCAGAACAGCTCGTTCACGTCGGTGGATCTGACCACCTTCTACGTCAACGAGGGCATCACGCGCGACAATTCGCTCGATTTCTCGACGAATAAGGCCGGCGAAGAAAAGAAGAAGGCAGAAGAAGAAGCTAAGAAGGCCGAAGAAGAAAAGAAGAAAGCAGAAGAAGCCAAGAAAGCCGAAGAAAAGACCGCGGCGGAAAAGAAGGACAAAGAAGAAGAAGAAGCCAACAAGACGACTCGCGAAAAAGAAGAAGAAGCCAACAAGACGACTCGCGAAAAAGAAGAAGAAGCCAACAAGACGACTCGCGAAAAAGAAGAAGAAGCCAACAAGACGACTCGCGAAAAAGAAGTAGCTGAAAAAAAGATCACAGAAACAGAAGCGAACGAAAAGGCAGCCGCTGAAAAGAAGTCCAACGAAGAAAAAGCAGCCGCCGAAAAGAAGTCCAACGAAGAAAAAGCAGCTGCTGAAAAGAAGTCCAACGAAGAAAAAGCAGCCGCTGAAGCTCTAAAAAACAAGGAAGAAATAGAAAGACTGGTCGCGCTGAACAAGCCAGCCGCGATCACAGTCACACCCAGCGGAGCCCCCTTGGCAGCGCTGGTCACGCCGATTCCGGGCACGGTTAGCCTGAGCGACGTGGCTAACGGCGGGGTGAAGAGCAGCAATGTCCACAAGGCTAAGGTGGCCAAGCACAGCAAGAAGAAGGGCAAAAAGAGTAGCAAGAAGGGCAAGAAGGGCAAAAGTAAGAAGAAGTAAGTAGGAACTAGCGAGAAGTAAGACTGAGGGCCCGCCTGGTGCGGGCCCTCAGTCTGTCTATCGGGGGCTGGAACGGATCTTGCTCATCGAGCCAGCTGCAAGAATACGTCTCCTGAGAACGATCCAACCCCGGAAGGACAAGCATGGCCCCTGACTTGTTGAGCATGATTCGCTACGAAATCGATGAGCGTCTGAGCGAGCTGCGGCCGCTGTTGGACGAGCACGAGCGTTTGCTCGACGCTGTCGCGGCGCTTGATGTGGCAGGGGGCGAGCTCGATGTGTCCGGCGCGTCGCTGGCGGCCAAGGGCGGCAGTCATGGAGCACGCATTGGCAGCCCTCGACGTGGCTCGGCGGGCGGAGCGATTAAGCTGGCGGCAGCAGGACCGGCTACTGACGCGCTCGAGCGGACGGCGGCAGCAGAGCAGTCACGTGACGGCGGCCCCTCTGCGCGACTCAACGGAAAGCGACGATCGGCGGCGAGACCTTCGCGACGAGTTGCAGGTTCGAAGCCTGAGCGTGTCTCACAAGGCATCGCGCGCGAGACGATTCTCGCCGCCTTGGAACACGGCTCGCACACCGTCGGTGAGTTGGCTGTAGTAACCGCGATGAGCGCGTCCAGCATCAACGACAACCTGCGCAAGCTCGTCTCCGAGGGAGCGGTCGTCAAGACCGAGCGCGAAGGCAAGGCCGCTTGGGCGTTAGCGGCTGTCGCCTAGCCGAATGCGCTCGGGGCCTCGCCCGCCGGCGCCTCGGTAACGGTCGCCTCTCCATGAAGACGGCGCAGTGAGAAGTAGAGCACCGCGCCGATCAGGGCGGTAAAGGGTGCCAGCAATATGTCGAGAACCCACTGTGCGATCGCGACGCCCACGGTACCGAGGCCCGAGGAGAGGATGGCGACGATGATCGAGATAAGGATGCTCAGCGCGATCACGACGAGGATCACGCCGAAGACCTGCCAGCCGTGGCCTCGTACAAGTTCTCTGCTGCGGCCAAAGGCGGCGAACACGCCGTGGCGCTCGATCACGAGCGAGGGGGCTGCCACCGACCAGATCGTCATCAGGAACAGGCCGGGGACGATGATCAGGATGAAGCCGATGCCAACGCCGATCGCCAAGAGGATCGAGAGGCCGATCAGCGGGAGCACGACCGGAGCGACGCTGCGAAACAGCTGCTCGACAGAGCTGTCGCGATGCCCGTCCTGGATGTCGCGCACGAGTTCTACGACCATGCCCTGGTAGAAGGTCCCGATCACAAGTGCAATAAGTGAGACGAGCGCCGCGGCGCCGCCGGTGAAGACGAGTCGCGAAAGCGCGACGATCGCGAATACGGCGATGGCTGCCGGAAGCAGCACACCTGCCTGTTCGCGGTAGATCTCCAGTGCAGAGCCAATGACCTCGCCCGGCTTGATCTTCTCGGTGGACATGCGCTCCTCCTCGTCGGATGCGAGATTGTCGCTGCGTAGTGCTTCGTGCTCGGCGGTGGTACCCGCGGCGCGCGACGGCTACCCCGGTGTTCGGTCTGAAACCTCTCGGTCCTGCTTGCCGCGAGCATGCCCTCATTCACAAGGACGGCTACCGTGGTCTGATGGCTGGTGCTCTGGCGGTGCTGCGCAGCGATGCCTACAGGAAGCGACTGACCCTGGTGGCTTGCATTCTCGGCTCGGGTATCGCGCTGCTTGACAGCACCGTGGTCAACGTCGCGCTGCCGACGATCCAGCACGATCTCGGTGGAGGGTTGGCGGCGCAGCAGTGGGTCGTCAATGCTTATCTGCTGACGCTCGGCTCGTTGATCCTGATCGGCGGCTCGTTGGGGGATCTGTATGGCGAGCGGCGGATCTTCGCGCTTGGTGTTGGGGGATTTGGAGTGGCTTCACTGCTCTGTGCGCTCGCGCCATCCATCGGAGCCTTGATCGCAGCGCGCGCGCTCCAGGGGGTGGCAAGCGCGCTGCTCACGCCAAGTGCCCTGGCGGTGATCGTCGCCACCTTCAGCGAGTCCGAGCGTGGTCCGGCGATCGGAAGCTGGACGGCGTGGGGAGGAATCGCCACTGTGCTCGGGCCACTGGCCGGAGGCGAGTTGCTGCACATCGCCTCCTGGCGTGTGATCTTCCTGATCAACTTGCCGTTCGTCGCGGTCTGCATGGCGTTGATCTTGGCTGTCATCCCACGCGCAAGGCCACGAACGCAGACGGGGAGAAGCATCGATTTCCTCGGTGGCCTGCTTTGCGCGCTGGGTCTCGGTGGGCCGGTGTTCGCGCTGATCGAGCAGCCACGCCTGGGGTGGTCAAGCCCTGGTGTGATCTTCCCGCTGGTTGCCGGCGTGGTGCTGTTCGGCAGCTTTTTGGCGCACGAGTCAAGGACCCGCGATCCGATGCTGCCGCTTGCGCTGTTTCGCCGGCGCAACTTCTCGGCCGGCAACATCGAGACGCTCGCGATGTATGCGGGCCTGGCGATCCTGTTCTTCTTCCTGACGATCTTCCTGCAGCAGATCGGCGGCTACACGCCGCTGCAGGCCGGCCTTGCCACGCTGCCCGCCACCATCGTGATGTTCATGCTCTCAAAGCGCTTCGGCGGGTTGGCGGACAAGTTTGGCCCGCGTCTGTTCATGGGGGCGGGACCGTTGGTGGCGGCGTGTGGACTGCTGCTCTTTCAGCGCATCGGTATACACGTCGACTATGTGACAGAGGTGCTGCCGGGGATTCTCGTCTTCTCGCTCGGCCTCTCCATGACCGTCGCCCCCCTGACGGCAGCGGTGCTCGCGGGTGTCGATACCTCTCAGGCGGGAATCGCCTCGGCTGTCAACAATGCCGTCGCTCGTGTAGCGGGGCTGCTCGGCACAGCGGCGGTTGGCGCGGCGGTTGCCGGCTCGTTCGTGTCGGGCCTGGACAGCAATCTCGCCGGTCGCCCGCTTGGGTCACCGGCGAAGGTCGCGGTCGCCGAAGCCAAGAAGCTGCCGCTTGGTCGTCCCGACACCGCTGGTCTGCCGCGAGCCCAGGCGAATGCGATCACGGTGGCGGCGGATGAAGCGTCGCTGAAAAGTTTTCATCTCGGTCTCGGGATAGCGGCGCTACTCGTCGCCGCCGGAGGATTGGCGGGTGCTGTCGGCGTGCGTAATCCCCAGCGAGTGGTGAGCGCTGAGGAGTGCGAGGGAGGAGCGCTTGTCGGTGCGGCGCTGGACGCCGCCGGCTGTCACGAGGGAGACCTCGCGCTCAGCGACGAGGCTCAGCCGACGCTCTCCGCGTAAGCGCGCATCGCCTCGATCACCGGCGCCAGCCGGCGGCCGCGCACGGTCAGTCGATACTCGACCATCGGCGGGCTCGTGGGCAGGACAGTCCGCTCGATCAGTCCGGCTCCCTCCAGATCTCGCAAGCGCTCGGAGAGCATTCGCGGCGAGATCCCTTGCACAGCTTCGGCGAATTCGTTGAAGCGCAGCGCCCCGCTCAAGGCCGCGTAGATGATCGACAGCTGCCAGCGCCGCTCGAGGAGGTCCGCCGCTCTGGCGGACCTCCTCGGGCACCGGTTGACATCGGCGCGAGCTACGTGAGGACATTGAAGACCCTCCCGCTAGGAGACGTGCGCGAGCTTGGGCGCCGCCTCCAGTGCTACGTCGAGCACTTCGTCGACGCTCATCACTGGGTGGAAGCTCATCTGCTCGCGAACCTCCTCGGGGATGTCGTCGAGATCGCCACGGTTGCGCTCCGGCAGGATCACGTCCGTGAGCCCGGCGGCGTGGGCGGCAAGCACCTTCTGCTTGAGCCCGCCGATCGGCAGCACGCGGCCCTGCAGCGTGACCTCGCCGGTCATGCCCACCGTGTGCTTGACCGGCCGCGCCGACAGCAGCGAGGCGAGTGCCGTGACCATCGTCACGCCGGCGCTGGGGCCGTCCTTGGGGATCGCCCCCGCCGGCACATGCACATGGAACTCGCTGTTCTCGAACGCCGCGGGGTCGATGCCGAGGTCCTCGGCGTGGCCGCGCACGTAGGAGAGGGCGATGCGCGCCGACTCCTTCATCACGTCGCCCAGTTGGCCGGTGAGCACGAGCCCGTTGCCGGCGGAGCCACTGCCCTTCATCGCGGTCGCCTCGACGAACAGCACGTCTCCACCGGTGCCGGTGACCGCCAGGCCGGTGGCCACACCAGGTGTGGCCGTCCGGGCAGCCGACTCCTGGAAGAACTTCTGGCGTCCGAGCGCATCGCGCACGGTCTCCAAATCGATCTCGACGGGTGGCTTCACCTCGCCGGAGGCAACCCGGGTGGCGGTCTTGCGCAGCACGGTGCCAAGCTCTCGCTCGAGGTTACGCACGCCCGCCTCACGGGTGTACTCGGCGATGACCGTCCGCAGTACATCGTCTGAGACGTTCACCTCCTTCTCGCGCAGACCATTGCGGTCGCGCTGGCGCGGCCACAGGTAGCCCTTGGCGATCGCCAGCTTCTCCTCTGAGGTGTATCCGTCGAAGCGGATCACCTCCATGCGGTCGAGCAGCGGTCCGGGGATCGTGTCGGCGACGTTCGCCGTCGCGATGAACATGACCTGGCTCAGGTCCAGCTCCACGTCCAGGTAGTGGTCGCGGAAGGAATGGTTCTGGGCCGGGTCGAGTACCTCGAGCAGTGCGGCCGAGGGGTCCCCGCGCCAGTCGGCGCCGACCTTGTCGACCTCGTCGAGCAAGATCACCGGGTTGATGGTCCCGGCGTCGCGCAGAGCTCGCACGAGCCGTCCCGGCAGTGCTCCTATGTAGGTGCGTCGGTGCCCGCGGATCTCGGCCTCGTCGCGCACCCCGCCGAGCGACATGCGCACGAACTCACGGCCGGTAGCACGTGCTATCGACTCGCCGATCGAGGTCTTGCCGGTGCCGGGGGGGCCGATCAAGGTCAGGATTGCCCCAGACTTGGGGTCGGCCTCGATGCCGCGGTCCTGGCGCAGCTTGCGCACCGCCAGATACTCGGTGATGCGGTCCTTCACATCTTCGAGCCCCTCATGGTCGGCGTCGAGTACCTCGCGTGCAGCCACCGGATCCAGGTGCTCCTCTGAGCGCTTGTTCCACGGCACAGCTATCAGCCAGTCGAGGTAGGTGCGAATCATGCTCGACTCGCCGGTCTGCTCGCCCATCCGCTCGAGCCGGCCGAGCTCCTTCAGCGCCTGCTCGTTCACCGCCTCGGGCATCTCGGCGGCCTCGATCTTCGCGCGGTACTCCTCGACGATCGAGCCCTCGTCCTCGTCGAGCTCCTTACGGATCGACTCCATCTGCTTGCGCAGGAAGTACTCGCGCTGTTGCTTGTCGGCGCCCTCCTGCACGTCCTCGCGGATGCGCTTGCGCACCTGCAGCTCGGCGAGGCTGTCTCGTTGCAGCTTGACGGCGAGCTCGAGCCTGTCGGTCACCGTGAGCGTGCGCAGCAGCTCTACCTTCTGCTCATAGCTCAAGTTGGGGGAGTAGCCGGCGGAGTCGGCCAGTGGACCCGGATCGCCGATCGCGCGCAGGAACGCCGCGATGCGTCCGTCGTCGCCGCGCAGCTCAAGGATCTCCTCGACCACGGCGCGATATTCGCGCTCGAGCTCGCGTGTGCGCTTGTCCACGGGCACGTCATCCGGGCGCTCGTCAACCTCTACGCGCAGCTCGCCTTCGGGACCGGTCTGAGCGGCGCCGATCAGCGCGCGGTGCTCGCCGGAGAGTGCCACGGCGTGACCGCCGCCGGGGAGGCGCAACTGCTCTGAGACCTCGGCGATCGTGCCGACCTCCAGGAACTCGTTTTCGTGGCGCGGCACGAGAACGACGCGCTCGTCGTCGCCGACGTCGATTGTGAGAGTGATCCCCATGCTTGGGAACACGACGGTGTCGTCGAGAGGAATCAGCCGCAGAACAGGCTTGGGCTGCTGCTCGGGGGGTTGAGGGCTTTGTGAAGAGGGTGAGGGAGTTGAAGCCATCGCTATACGCTCCATATGTGGTTACGAATTTATAGTTAGTATAGCGCTGCCGACCTTTCAGGCTCCATTCTTCAAGAGCTCGACTCCGAATCGTTTCCCCCAGCTCAGGGGCCTGCGCTCCCAAAGGCTGCGCGGCCATAGCGCTGGGCGCGCACCACGTTCACCTCGGCCGCGATCAGCGTTACCTGGCCGCCCAGGTACAGCCATGTGAGCAGGCCGAGCACGAACGCGAACAGACCCGAGGTGTCCTTTGCGTGGCGCACCACGCGCTCGACGTAGAAGCCGCCGACGTGCTGCAGGATCTGCCACAGCACCGCCGCCACGATTACGCCGGCGATCAGGTCGCGGGTGGGGATCTCATCGGCGGTGAGCAGCCGGAATACGGCGAAGAACAGCACCAGGTTCGCCGCCAGCGCGACGACTATGCCAATGACCACGCCGACGATGCCTGTGGTCTGTGCCGTCACGTAGCCGGCCGCCACGGTCGAGACGATCGTGAGCAGGCCGAACACGACAAGCAACCCCACCCCGCGCACGCGCCACGCGAGGAAGCCGAGCTGGCGGTTGCGCGGGATGTGCCACACCTTGTTGAGCGCGCTTTGCGCGGCCCCGGTTATGCCAAGGCCCGCCAGCATTGCTCCGACCAGCCCGATGGACGAGCGCCGGGACGCTGCCTTTCAGCGAATGCACATTGCTCTGTAGCTGAGTGCCGATGATCGGGAACTGGCTAAGCGTCGAGTGCAGCACGCTTGCCTGTGTGCTCGGGTTGCCTTCGAGCACGAACCCGAGCACGGTGACGAACACGAGCAGCAGCGGGAACAGCGAGAAGAAGCCGTAGTAGGCGATCAGCGCTCCCATCTGGCTTCCCTGGTCATCGTCGAAGCGCTTGAAGACGGCCACCACGAAGCCGAGCCCGCGCCTGCGCTGCTGGTAGCGGTCGACGGCTCCTAGCCAGTCGCGGCCAAGTTGGGAGGGGGGTCTGCGGGCCACTTGCACCGACATGCTTACGTGTCTACCCGACAAGAGAGCGTCAAACGACTATTTGCGCGTCCCGGAACGACTGGCAGCCTGGGACTCGGAGCGCTCGATCCGAGCGAGGCGGTTGGGCTAGTGGCTCGCTCGCGTCGCGAGCTTCTGCTTGCCTCCCACCGCCGGCGGCTAGGGCGCGAGGACCTGGAGGACTGCTACAGCCAGGCAACACTCGAGCTGTTGACCCGCGCCAGACGCGGAGAAGGGTTCGCAGGTGCTGCCCACATCGCCAACGCGCTCGAGCAGAAATTCCTCTCGCGCATTCACGATCGTCGCCGCGCGCTGAACGGGCGCAGCCCGATCCAAGCGGCGCTGGCTAGCTCGCTTCCCCTCGCCGGCGCCGCGAGCGGTGGGGTGGATGTGGCCGACGCGCGTGCTGACGTCGAGCGGCTCACCTTCTTGCGCCACGACCTGCGCAGCATCGTTCGACTCTCACACGAGCTTTCAAGCGATCAGCGGCTCGTGCTGGCGAGCGAGCTCTCGGGCGAGCAGGGCTGCGCCGAGTTCTGTCGCAAGCACGGTTGGAGCACGGAGAAGTACCGCAAGGTGGCCCAGCGGGCGCGGGCGCGGCTGCTGCGGCTGCTCGCGGGCGAGTCGGCGCAGTGAGGTTCAGGGAGACGCATGTGTCCCGCTCGAGCGTGCCCGTCGGATCAGTGAGCAGGGACACACCTATGAGACCTCCTCGCCCCACACATAGGCGCGTCCTCTGGGACGCCGACGATCGGTTGCCGAGACGATCGAACGGCGCTTCCCATTCGCACGTAGGCGGCCGGGAGCTTGGCTGCTCCCCCTCCTCGCTCCCGGTCGCATGCGTGCTTCGCTTCGAATTGCGAGTGCCGCGCGCATGAGCCTCTGGCACCGGGCTCCGCGCGAGGTGTACCGCGTTTACGGGGAGGATCAATATCTCGACGGGGAGATCGCTTCGCAGAAGAATGCAGCAACGGTCGAGCCCGACAGCCGTGCCGGGGCGTCTTGGGCTGCTTTCGCTGCTGATGTTCCTCCTGATACCACCGACGGCTCGTCGGTTCGCCCAAACGGGTCACACGCCGGCCGTCTGATCGGGGTCGGCCTGCTTGTGGGCGTAGGCCTCGCAACGCTCGCACTTGTCTTCTTGAACGTGTCGCATCGGCACGGAGCGGTGCCTGAGTTGGTCGGGCAGAGCCCCCGCGTGGAGGCCGAGCAACGAGTGGATCGTGCATCTGGCGCCGGTCGTGCACGGGTGATTGCGTACAGAGTGAAAGGAGGCAAGTTCAGGCCCCGCGCTTCTCTGCCCCGCCTGCGATGACACCCATACGCACGTTTGGGCAGACGCTCCAGCATCGCGCGCCGACAGGCGGTGGACCAGATCCAGCTCGGCGTCTCGAGCGAGCCTGGTCAGCGGCCCTGCGAACGCCCGGCAACGGAGCGCCCGCACCGGTCGCGGTTGAAGCGCCAACGCGGGCCGCGATCGAGCCGCCTGCGCAAGACGAATTTGGCTTCGAGCAGTGACTTCGCTATGTCCCGCGTCCGTTCACAAACGCTCGTCAGCGTCACGCCAAAGTCGATCTGGCGGATACGGCTCGCGCGGGAACTGCCGCGCTATCTGCTCCAGGCACTGGCGGTAGTGGGCCTGCTCGCGAGCGCCCGCTTTGCGATCGCACCACCGCGGCCGGTTCTCGCGCGAGCCTCGACGTCGGGCTCCGGCGCGGTGGATCGGGCGGCGGAAGGCTTCGCCACGCTGTTTGCTCGGCAGCTATCTCAGCTGGGACTCGCGCGATCCCGAAGCGCACAGGCTCGCGCTGGCCCCGTTCGTCGGCTCCTGGATGGAACCCGAAGCCGGCCTGCAGCCGCCGGAAAGCGGAGAGCAGCAGGTGCAGTGGACGCAGGTCGTGCAGGCGCGCGCCCTCGCCTCAGGCGAGCAGCTGTACACCGTTGCCGCCCAAACCGACACGGCGGGCCTGCTGTACCTGACCGTCGGCGTGGTCCGCGAGGCTGACGGAGGGCTGGCGCTGGCCGGTTATCCGGCCTTCGTCGGCGCGCCCGCCGCCACCGGCGCCGCAGCCCCGGCACATCTGCACGAAGTCGAAGACCCGGCGCTTGAGACCGTCGTGATCCGAGCCTTGCGCAACTACCTGGCGCGCGCCGAATCGGAGCTCGCCGCCGACCTGGCCGCGGGTGCCCGCGTCTCGCTCCCCGAGCAGATGTTCGCGCTTCAGTCGCTCGACAGCCTGGACTGGTCATCGAGCGGACGCTCAGTGCTTGCGACGCTGCGCGCTCGCGACGAACGCGGCACTCAATACACGCTCGCCTACGAACTCGGCGTGCGACTGAGCGCTGGACGCTGGGAGATATCGGCGATCCAGACCAACCCCGACAGCTAGCGCTCGTAAAGGCACGAGCAATTCGACCCAAACCAAAGGAGCTACCGATGCACACGATTCACATGATCCACGCACTCATGGCTGTCACCGAAGGGGCAAGCTCGCTCGAATCGGCGGCGACCAAGGCAGGTGAAACAGGGCGCAAGGTTGCGATGAGCTTGATCGCGCTTGGCTTCGCGATCGCCTCGATCGTGCTCGCCTTCAGACGCGACTTCAAGGAGGCGGCGGGCATATTCGCGGTCGGGCTCGTGGCGATCGTGCTCGCCACCCCGACTGGGGTCAACGTTCTGCACGACACCGTTAACACGCTGTTTGGCGCATCCTGAGAGATGTCAAGCGAGATCCGCTCCTACAGGTGTGTGTTCGACCTAGAGCGGCGCCTCTATCGCATCGACCGGTTGCGGCTCAACCCAACTGGTGTGCCGGTGCGCGGGATCGTCTACTTCCTGGCGCTGCTTGGCACGGTGCTGCTGGTCGGGGCGTTGCCGCTGGTCGGCCTGCTCGTGCGCATGCTGCCTTGGTACTTGCGCGACGTTGGCGCGCCGGGTGCCTGTGCCGCGCTGTTGACGCTGATCAAGGTCGAGGGAAGGCCGTTTCACTTGGCGGCGCTGGCGCTGGTGCGCTACCGCATCGGGCCGCGCGAGCTATCCGGGTTCAGACCGCGCGTCAGCACCGATCGACGTTGGCGCCTGGATGAGCTTGTTGTGCTGGCGGATGGCTCGGATCCGCGCTTGCGCCGCATGCGCTATAGCGGTCCGGGGTCCGTGCTCGTCAGCGCGGCTCACGTTCGCAGCAGCTGGCACCGCGGGCTTGTGCGAGGTCTCACGCGCCGGCCCGACATGCGGCTTGCGGCGCTGCCGGCAAAGCCGCGACCGGCAAAAGGCCAAGTGATCGCGCTCGCAGACGGAGCTCGTCTGGAGGTGAGAGCTTGAGGCCCCCCATCTCCTTCGTCTACGGCAACCTAGTGTTCGGAGCGAGCCCTGACGACGTGTGGGCGGCGTTCTCGATCCCGTGCGCGTCATACGAGTGGCTCTCAGGTGAGGCCAAGCGTACGCGCATGCTTGGGTTGATGGGCGCGCTGGAAGCGCTCGAAGCCGACGTGCAGATCCTACGCGTTGGACGCCGCTGGAATCTGAAGGGCTACGTGGGCGAATTGGAACAGGCAACCCACGGCAAGCACGCGCAGGCAAACCAGCGCTACGCGCATGCACACGCCGAGCAGCTGAGCGACGTCGGCTGCGCGCGACCGTCGCTGTTCCTGCTCGTCAGCTTGCGCGAGCCCGAGCGCGACGTCGCCTTCTATGTCTCTCAGGCTGTCGAACAGCATCCGCGCGAGTGGCTGCGCTCAATCGCGCGCGCCCTCTCGACGAGCGATCGGCGCCTGCTGAAGGCTTCCGCGCTCGAGGACCTGCGCGTGCGCGCCGACCAGGCTCATGCGCGGCTCGCTGACTTCCTGAGCGCCAGGCCCGCGCGCGGCATCGAGTTGCAGTGGCTCGTGCGCAGGTCCTTCTGTCGCGGCCTCGGCGAGCCGCTCGTCGAGGGCTTGCACGAGCCGCGAGCGCTCGCCTTCGAGCGCAACGGAGAAGCTTTGCTAGCGCCGCTGGAAGGCGACGTGGTGCGTTGGCTGGATGGCTACGTCGAGCATCGCGGTCGTGCGCTGCGCATCGAATCCGAGCTTGGCGTCAGCTGGCAGGCTCAGCTCGTGCTCGGAGCGCTACCGGAGCGGGCCACATTCCCAGGCGCGCGCGTGGAGTTGATGTTCGCGGCCGTCGAGAGCCTGCCGTTCCCCGTGGACCTGTCGCTCAACGCCCGCTTCTTGCCAAACGAGCTGGCGCTGAGGATCGCGCGCAGGCGCGTTCAGGACGCAGACCAGATTCTGCGCGCCGAGTCAGACGGCGATCAGGGTGTCTCCGACGTCGGCTACCAGCGCACACAGGAAGCACGTGATCTGCTCGCGCACCTACAGGCTTCCAGCCGCCCGCCGTTGTTGCGAGCGACGCTGGCGCTGGCGATCGGTGCTGAGGATGAGACCAAGCTCGCGGAACGCGTGGAGATGTGCAGGCGTGCCTATGGCGAGATCCGCCTGCACCGCCCGCTCGGCGATCAGCTGGCGCTTTTCATCCAGCAGCTTCCCGGCCAGCGCACACGCGTCGCCGGGTATGACGACACACTCACGATCGAGCAGGTGGGCGCGATGATGCCGAATGCTACGCATGCCGTCGGCTCGCGCGCTGGCTTCTACCTGGGACATACGTTGTCGGGCTCGCGTCAACCCGTGCGCTTCAACCTACGCGAGGGCTCTGAGCGCGATCGTAACACGGCGATCCTGAGCGTTGGTGCGCTCGGCTCGGGCAAGACGACGCTCGCGCAGAAGCTCAAGTACGAGGCTTTCCTGCAAGGCGCGCGTGTGATCGATTGCGACCCGAAGGGTGATCACCGCTTCCACATGCTCGAGGAGGTCGCGCCGCACGCCGAGACGATCGCACTGCGTCCAGATCCGGCCTTGCGCGGAATGCTCGACCCGCTGCGCGTCGCGCCCGAGCACCTGCGCCAGGACGCCGCCGTCTCCTTCCTGCGCGATCTGCTTCCCGGCCGAGCCGAGGCCGCCTGGGAGACGGCGGTCGTCGGCGCCGTGGACGTCGTCCTGCGGCGTGCAAGCGAGCCGACGTGCATGGAGGTCGTGCGTGCCTTGTGCGATGGCGAGGGCAGCGAGGCTCAGGTTGGCGAGGCGCTTGCCGTCTATGCGCGCTCGGGTCTCACTCAGCTTGGTTTTGCCGATGCCTCGGTGAAACTCGCGCCGGTCGGCCGCCAACAGGTCACCTACATACCGATCCGTGACCTTCCCGGCCCCGAGCCTGGCACGCCCCGCTCGGATTACACGCAGGCCGAGCGCGTCGGCGTGCAGATCGTGCGCCTGATCGCGATGTTCGCGATGCACCTGATGTCGCGCGAGCGGGAGCGCTTGAAGTTGTTCAGCTTCGATGAGGGGTGGAGATTGCTCAGTGACCCCGTCGGGCGCACGCTGCTCGCCTCGCTGCAGCGCATGGGTCGCTCGGAGCTGGCCGTGCCGATCGTCAGCACGCAACTCGTGACCGATGCGCTCGTCGGCGAGCGCGAGTCGCTGGAGAACCTGCTCGGCGCCACGTTCGTGTTCGGCATGCGCTCTGAGGCCGAGGCCGCCAGGGCGCTGATCTTGCTCGGGCTCGATCCCGAAGACCGCCGCGCACGCGAGCGCTTGCTGGAGATGCAGGCCGGACGCTGTCTGCTGCGCGATCACAGTGGGCGCGTCGAGGCGATCCAGGTCGACGTGGTGGCGCCGTCGCTGCTGCGTGCCTTCTCCACGACCCCGCCGGCGCAAGCTCAGTGAGCGCCATGCGGGGTGCGGCGCCGGCGCTGTGCCTCGCGCTCGTCCTCTTGCTTATGCCGGCTGGCAGGGCCGGCGCCGCTCCGGTGTCGCGTGGCGCACCTACCAAGCCAGCCAACGGAACCGTGGTAGCCGGGACCGCTTCGCAGGGAAAGACCGCCCCGAGCGGCCCGCCACTGACTTCGCCGCTCGATGGGGGCGGAGCCGAAGACACCGCGGGAGTGCCCTCGCTCGAAGGCGACCAGCTCGTCGAAAACGGCCTGTCCAGCCCGCTGTGCGAAGCCGCGAGAGCCTTCGCTCTGTCGAGTGCGGCGCAGAGCAACTGCCAAACCTCAGGCTTCGTCGGCGCGCCAGCGTCTACCAACAACTACGACCTAGACGTCAACATCAACGCTGGCACGCTTGGGGTCGGTAATGGACAGCTGCTCTCGGTAATCCAGGACGTATTCGTCGCGCCGGTCTGGGAGGGGCTTGTTTGGCTCGTGCATGCGCTCGTCGTGATGCTTCAGTGGTGCTACACGCTTGAACTGCTGGGTGGCTCGATGACGAGCGGCTTGAGGAGCTCTTTGGGCCAGGTGCAGACGAGCTTCACTGAGCCATGGCTCGCATTGGTGCTCGCGGCCGCGTCCGTGCTTGCCGTATACAACGGGCTGATCCGTCGCCGCATCGGCGAGACGCTCGGCCAGGCACTACTGACGATCGCGATGATGGCTGTTGGACTGTGGCTCATCGCGGACCCGCTCGGCACCGTCGGCACCGTCAGTCGGTTCGCCAATCAGGCCAGTCTCGGAACGTTCGACGCTGTTGCCCAGGGCACGACGGCCAATGCCCCAAGGACACTTGGCGACAGCATGCGCGCGTTGTTTGCGGGTGCAATCGAAGTGCCGTGGTGCTACATGGAGTTTGGCGACGTGCGCTGGTGCAGCGACCCGGCGATGATCGAACCGCGCCTGCGCACGGCGGCCTCGAGCATCGTCGCTTCCGAGCAGGCAAAGCTCAGCTGTCAGCCCAGTCTCACTCATCCGCTGTGTCGCTCGTCGAATAGGAGCTCGGCGCCTGCGCTCCAGCGCACGAGCGAGCTGGTGCGTGAGGCCGCCACCAACGGCGCTCTGTTTCTGGCGTTCCCGGCCAACGGCCCTGAACGCAACTCGACCAAAGACAGCAGCTCGCTTCTGCACGTCCTCTGCCAGAGCGAAGACGACAGCAAATGTGAAGGTGCCACGGCGACACAGGCGGAGTTTCGCTCCGACGGCGGCACATTTCCGCGCATGCTCGGGATTGTCCTGATCGCTATTGGAGTGCTCGGCATGGCGATGCTGTTCGGGCTGATCGCCATCCACCTGCTCGTCTCGGCATTGCTCAGCCTGTTCATGTTGCTGCTGGCGCCGTTCGTCGTGCTTGCCCCGGCGCTCGGAGACACGGGGCGTGCTGTGTTCAGCGGTTGGCTGACACGGCTGCTGGGCGCCGTCTGCTCGAAGCTGATCTTCTCGTTCCTACTGGGCGCGCTGCTGACGATGCAGCGCATGCTTGCCTCGCTGCATCAGCTGGGCTGGTGGACGCAGTGGTTGTTGATCTCGGCTTTCTGGTGGTTCGTGTTTCTCAAGCGCCACCAGGCGCTGGAGTTCGTGCGCAGCGGTGGTACGGGCTCCGGCTGCCCACTCACCAGACGCTCGGTCAGAGGATCCGGGGAGCGCGACAGGTAAAGCAAGACCTTGCCCACCCGGTGCGCTGGGCCAAGGGCAAGCTGCTCTCGCCGTTGCCCGAGGACGAGGAGCTGGACAAGCCGGAATTCCAGCGTCGTGGGCCTGGCCAACGAGCGCCAGGGCAAACGGACTTGGGACAGCCGACGAGGCCGAAGGAACGGAGCGGCCGACGGGGACAGAGCGGCGGCGCGGAGGGCCGCACGCACGAGCAGCTCGGGGCAAGAGCAATCGGCTGAGCGATCGGAGCACGCGGGCCCGGTCGAGCGGGTCGGTCGTGACGGCGGCCAGACGTCGCTTTCTGGGGAGGTGACAGCGGCTGCCGAGGCCCAGGTGGCCGTCCCTCAGGATCAAGCCAGCTCTGCCGCACCCGGTGGCGCAGTCAGCTCACGTCGAGATCGAGACCGCTCAGAAAAGCCGACAAGGCCCGAGCGCGCTGCACGGCTGGCTGCGTACGCAAGCGACCCGGAGTACGACGAGGTCGCGTGGCTCGCGAACGCGCGCCGCCCACCAGCGTCAGCGCAACCGCCGGTCCAGCCGCAACTGCCGGTTCACCAGCACCCAGCCGCCTCCGCGAGCAGCGACCGAGTCCGCGGGCGCATCCCCGAGCGCGCGTGGCGTCTGACCCGGGCGCGCCCAACTCGCAAAGCATACGCATGCGGACCTCGCGCGAAATCATGGACGATGCGCGCGAAGTCGCCGCCGGGCGCAAGCGCCAGCTCGGACTCGAGTCACTCGCTGAGGAGGAGCTGGAGCCATGAGCACACAAGCGCTTGCGCATCCCGGCATCTCACCGCGACGCCACGCTGAAGCTGGCGGGCGTGCTGATCGCCACGGCGGCAGCCGTGGCCCTGTTCGCGCTGATGCTGATCGCCTCGCTTGTGGGCATGGGCACCGTCTCGCTCGGCAGCGCGCCGGACAGCTTCGGCGTGTCCGCGCTGGCCGAGGCCGAAATCCCTCCGCTCTACCTAAGTCTCTACGAGCAGGCCGCCATGCGCTACGGCCTGGACTGGGCGATCCTCGCCGGCATCGGCAAGGTCGAGTGCAACCACGGCCGCGACCCCGATCCTTCGTGCACCAAGGAGGGCGCGGTCAACGAGGCGGGCGCCGGCGGTCCCGCTCAGTTCCTCGCTTCGACCTGGGCCAAGTACGGGGTGGACGCCGACGGCAAGGGGCCACCGGACAGGTGGGATCCGGCTGATGCCATTTATGGAATGGCTAATTATCTCCGTGCCTCGGGCGCCCCACAGAATTATCGCAAGGCGATCTATGCCTACAACCATGCATGGTGGTATGTGAATGAGGTAGAGCATTGGGCCTCGCTATATCGCGGCCCAGCGCAAGCCGGCGAAGAGATCGACTCTGGGAGTGCCCTTGAAGCAACCGATGTCGACTGGCCGGGCGTCGGTGCGGTTGAGATGATCGCCGGCACGCGCGCGGTGCTCTCGCCGGAGAATGGTCACCTCGCGTTCGTGCCCGCGCAAGCTCCGACGGTCGTGCAAGCGATGGTGATCGCCGGCAACGAGCTGCAGGACTTGCCATACGGCCCCGACGGCCACCCAAATCCGCTGGGAGCACCGGACGAGGACTGTTCAAGCACTGTCAACTACGTGCTCTACCGCTCCGGCATCCGCCCACTCTCGGAAATCGTGCGCGAGAACCCACTCGCCCAGGATTACGTCGACTGGGGCGCTCCGGGTCCTGGCCGCTGGGTCACGATCTACGCGACTACCGCGCCAACCGATCACGTATTCATCGTCATCGCCGGGCTGCGACTGGACACTTCCTACAAAGGCACGGACGTCGGCCCAAACCGCCGCGAAGGCGGGCCGCGCTGGCGCATCCTCGGCCACATCCCAACCTGGGCGCACTGGTCTGTACGTCACCCTCCAGGGTTGTAATGTGGCGAGCATGCGCGAGGTCGAACACCTGCTGATCGGAGGCGGCCTCGCCTGCGCCACCTGCGCCCAGTCACTGCGCGAGGGCGGTGCTACCGGCGAGATCGTGCTTGTCGGGCGCGAGCCGGACCCGCCCTACAACCGCCCCGAGTGTTCGAAGGGATATCTGCGCGGCGAAGAGAGCCGCGAGGAGCCCATGGTGCAGCCGCAAGGGTTCTGGTCTGAGCAGGACGTGGGGTTGCTCACGCGCACGAGCGTCACCGCACTGGACCTCGATACGCGCACGGCGAAGCTCTCGGATAAGCAGGAGATCTGCTTCGAGAAGGCGCTAATCGCGACCGGCGCGAATGTGCGGCGCCTGAATGTGGCCGGCTGCGAGCTGGAGCAGATCCACTATCTGCGCACGCTCGGCAACGCCGACGCGATCCGCGCTGGCGTGGCCGACGCTGAGCGTGTCGTCTTGATCGGCGGCTCCTACATCGGCTGCGAGGTCGCCGCCTCCTTGACGATGATGGGCAAGCAGGCGACGATCGTGATGCAGGAGGACGTGACACTCGAGCGCGGCTTCGGCAAGACGGCCGGGCGCTTCTTCCAGGGCCTGCTGGAATCTCACGGCGTCACGATCCACGGCGCCGACGGCTTGGAGCGCTTCGAGGGCGATGGTCGCGTCGGCAAGGTCGTCACGACAAACGGCCTGGAGCTTGCGGCCGACGCGGTCGTGATCGGTGCTGGAGTCACCCCGGACATCGCGCTGGCCAAGCGCGCCGGCCTGGAGATCGGCGAGCGGGGTGGCGTGCTCTGCTCCTCGCGTCTTGAGACGTCGGTTCCGGGTGTGTTCGCCGCCGGCGACATCGCCGAGTACGATTCGCCGCTGCACGGGACACACGTGCGCATCGAGCACTGGGACGTCGCCTTCAACCACGGCAAGACCGCTGCCGACAACATGCTCGGCGGCAACGCGCCGCACGAGGTCGTGCCTTATTTCTATTCGGTGCTCGCCGACTGGGGCGAACTCGAATACGTCGGCCCCGCATACGAGTGGGACGAGGAGATCGTGCGCGGCTCATACGCAGGGGCCAACTTCACCACGTGGTATCTGGAGGACGGTCGCGTGGTCGCCGCGCTCACCTTCGGCCGGCCCGACGATCTCGACACCGCTCGCCGGCTGATCGCCAAGCGCCCGGTGCTAGACGAGGCTCAGCGCCAAAAGCTCGCGAGCCTCGATGCAGACCTCGCCACCCTGTAGGATGGCCTCGTAAATAGACGGTCGGTGGCGAAGGGAAGCCGGTGCGAATCCGGCGCGGACCCGCCACTGTGACCGGGGATGCCAGCCGCAGCGCGACTAAGCGCAGCCACTGATCGGCCGCTCGGCGGATCGGGAAGGCGCGGGGGGTGGGCCCGGGAGCCAGGAGACCTACCTCCGACCACAAGCCCACAAGCCCTCGTGGAAAGGGGTGGCTCATGTTCACATCTCGTCGTATCTCTCTGGCGCTCGGCGTCACCGTCATCGCTGCATTGCTTCCGCTTGCCTGGTCCATCTCGTCAGCTTCGGCTACGAGTAACCCCGCTACCGTCACCGTTCGCGTCCAAGGTCTTGGCGGCGAAACCCTGCTTCAGCAGACACAGGTCACCACCAACACGACGCCGATTGCCATCGAAGGCGACGGTACCTGCGAAGGAACAAGCGCAGGCGGTGCGGTCTACGATGCAACCGGCGGCAATTGGAAGGTCAAGAGCCAGTCCGAAGGGGTCGAACTTCAGGGCCTAGAGGGCCTCGACCTGCCGGAATTCAAAGAAAAAGAACCGTCTGGTATCTACTGGGCTTTCTGGCTGGAAGGCAAATACGCCGAACAGGGAATCTGCTCTCAGTCGATCGCAAGCGGCCAGCACATCGTGCTGTTCCCACAGTGCTACGCGGTTGGTCCGATGTGTCAGAGCGCAACCTCGCCCAATAACTTCCTGACCGCCGTCCCCGTTGGGGCCACCGCCAACATCGGGCAACAGGTCCCGGTCACACTCGGTGCACTGAGCACTGAAACCGCTCTTCCAGAGAGTTCGCTCCCGGAAGGGGATCTACTTACGGATGGCGCTCAGACGTTCGCACCGGCCGCCGACGGGATTACGAATGTCTCCTTTTCGGCGCCTGGCCTGTACACGCTTCAGGCTCATGCCCCCGACTCGGTCGCCTCGGACCCATTCACGATCTGCGTACACAACGGCAACGACGGGACCTGTGGGACGACCCTCCCTGGTGTCCCGAGCGTCAAGGACGCACCGGAGACAATGAATGTCACGCCCGTGGCTGGCGCCACCGCCACGATAGGCGGCGTCAAGAATGGTCGCCGCTATTCTCGCCGCAAAGGCCCTCGCATCCTGCAGGGGCTTGTCCAGGTGCCCGCGGACGGGACGCTGCGCGAAGTGCGCATCAGTCTCCAGCGCCGCAAGGGCAAGCACTGCACAGTGTTCAGCGGCGCCAAGGAGACGTTCGTGCGTGCCCAGTGTGGGGCGAAGCGCTTCTTCTCAGTAGGTGACACCGAGTCGTTCACCTACCTGCTTCCGGCCTCGCTGCCGCCAGGTCGCTACGTGTATGACATCGAGGCGATCAACGACGGCGGAAACGTAACTAAGCTCGTTCCGGGTGTCAGTCACGTCGTCTTCTATGTCAAGTAGACCTCGCTCCTTGGGCGCGCGTCGACGACGCGCGCCCAAACGGGTGCTGCTCGGCGTCTCGGCTCTGGCGCTGGCCGGACTATTGGCGCTCGCCGGCTGCGGCCTCGGCCCGGGCTCGACGCCGGGTGGAATCAGCCTGTCCGTGACCCAGGACTTCGGCGCCCTCCCTGTGGGCTACGCGGGCACGCCGCGCGTGAGCGGCCAGGAGACCGTGATGAGCCTGCTGATGCGCAACTACGAAGTCAAGACCCGCTACGGCGGCGGCTTCGTGGAGAGCGTCAACGGGCACGCCGGCGGCACGCAAGCCGGGGAACCGATCGACTGGTTCTATTACGTCAATGGGGTGGAGGCCCCCAAGGGAGCCGCCGACACCAACGTGCGGTCTGGCGATCGCATCTGGTGGGATCTGCACGACTGGAGCCAAACCGACAATATTCCCGCGGTCGTCGGCTCTTTCCCCGAGCCGTTCGTGGGGGGGATCGAAGGCAAGCGCTACCCCGTGCGCGTCGAATGCTCGGAACCGTCGAGCTCTGCTTGCGCGACGGTGCACACGCGCCTCGGCGCGCCTTGGCGTGCCGGTGGCCGGCGCCGCCGTCTCAGACGAAGAAGAGCAGCTGACGATGCGCGTCCTGGTCGGTCCCTACTCGGCGTTGGGCAACTCGCTCAGCGTGCACGACCTCGGCGCCGGCCCGCGCTCAAGCGGCGTGTACGCGCGCTTCTCAGACGGTGGCAGCGTGCTCAGCCTGCTCGACCCAGCGGGCAGCGTCGTGCGAAAACTAGGCGCGGGAGCCGGTCTGATCGCGGCGACGCGCTACGGCGAAGAGGCGCCCGTGTGGCTCATCACCGGCACCAACGCGGCCGGCGTGACCCACGCCGCGAATTCGCTGCGCGAAAGCACGCTGCACAACGTCTTCGCGCTCGCGCTCGAACCGTCGGGAGTGGCCCAGCCGGTGCCGCTGTCGGGGTCATGAGCACTCGGAGATAGCCATGGCAATGGGCGCCACGCTCTTCTACCGCCGCCTCGCGAGCCCGCTGCACGCGACGCGGGCGACGTGTGGCGGCCATGTGGGCCTGTGCGCTGATCGCCGCGACGCTGCTCAGCGAAAGCCCGATGGTGCTGGGAGCGCTCCTGATCGGCGTGCTCGGTGCGGGCGCCGGCGCCGGGCTGGGACGCGAGCTCGCGCGCACGCTGCGCACCGTGCTGATCGTGGCGATCCCGATCGTGCTCGTCAACGTGCTCGTCTACCACGAAGGTCTCACCGTGTTCGCACGCCTCGGCGATCTCGGGCCTTTCGGTCAGGGCGACTTGACGGTCGAGGCGCTCGTCTACGGCGCCGTGATCGCGCTGAAGGTCGGCCTGTTGATGCTCGTCACGACGCTCGCCGGCCTCGCGATCGACCCGGACGAGCTGCTGGCAGTGTTCCGCCGCCACTCGTTTCGCTCAGCGCTCACGGCTTCGCTTGCCACGCGCATGATCGGCGTGCTGTCGGCCGACTCGCAGCGGCTGGCCGAGGCGCAGCGCACGCGCCCAGGCGGCGGCGCCACGGGCGCACGCGCACGGGTGAGACTGTTGAGCGCGATCGTCGGCTCCTCGCTTGACCGCTCGATGGACGTGGCCGCCACGCTGGAGCTGCGCGGCTTCGCGGCAGGCCCGCGCACAGGCAACCGGGCACCGCGCCGCCCCTTCTCGCGCCACGACCGCGCATTCGCCCTCTCGGCAGTGTCGGTGTTCGCGCTCGCGCTGCTCGGGCGGCTGGCGGGAGCCGCGCCGTTCGATCGCCTACCCGCTCGTGAGCATGCCCGTATCCGGCGCGACTTTCGCGCTGTGCCTAGCGCTGCCTGTGGCTGTCCTGCTGCCACTTGCCGACCGCAGGGGGATTGAGTTTTGAGATCCGTTGTGGCGTTCTCGCAGCGTGACCTACGCCTATCCCGAAAGTTCCGCGGCGGCCTTGCGCGATGTGACCCTGGAGCTGGAGCAGGGTGAGCTGTGCCTGCTGGCCGGTCGCTCCGGTCAGGGCAAGTCGACGCTGCTGCGCGCCGCCTGCGGTCTTGTCCCGCACTTCCACGGCGGCAGTTCGCCGGCAGCGTCAGCGTCAGCGGGCATGGACACGCGCGAGCATCCGCCGGCGCAGCTCGGCGCCCACGTCGGCGTGCTCCAGGGCGACTCCGAGACACAGCTCGTGATGAGCTCGGTGCGTGCCGAGCTGGCACTGGCGATGGAGAGCCGCGGCCACGGCGCCACAGCTGTCGCGCGCGCTGTCGAGGAGGTCGCGCTCGCGCTCGGCATCGACCACCTGCTCGAGCGCTCCACCCACGACCTGTCAGGCGGAGAGAAGCAGCGCGTGGCGCTCGGCGCAGCGCTTGTCGGTCGTCCGCGTGTGGTTCTGCTCGACGAGCCCACTTCCCAGCTTGACCCCGTTGCCGGCGACGAGCTGATCGGACTGCTGCGCCGGCTCAACCAGGAGTGGGACACGACGATTCTGCTCTCAGAGCACCGCTTGGAGCGCTGCCTGTCGGCGGCCGACCGTGTGATCGCACTGGAGGGTGGCGCGGTCGTCCACGACGGCTCGCCAAGCTCGTTCCTGCGATTTCGCGGCGGAGCATGAGCCCTCGTTGCAAACGCCCGGCGCAAAGCTGTTCGCGCTCGCCGGCTGTCAGCCCCGCCCCGGTCGGCGTCAAGCAGGCGCGTGCCTCTCTGCGCCGCGAGGGATTGTTGCCAGAGGAGCCAGATCCGCCGCGCTGAGCAGGCGCACGAGCCGCACGCAAGGCGCGGGGGTGAGGAAGCGATTGGCGCGGGCACGAGCGGCGTCCAGCCGCGGATCGCCGGGGTGCGCGGGCGGCTCACGAGGCGGAGTAGGGGAGAGGCCGTAGCGGCCGCAGCACTCGCGCTGCACGGCGTGTGGTGTGAGATCCCGCGCGGGCCCGCCATCCTGCGCGGCGTAGACCTCATGATCGCCCCAGGCGAACGCGTCGCGCTGATGGGCCGCAACGGGGCCGGCAAGTCCACATTGCTGCGCCACGCGGCGGGCTTGGTCGCCCCGACGCGGGGGACGATCGAGCGGTCGGGCAGGGTGGCGCTGCTGCTGCAAAATCCCAACGACTACTTCCTGCACGAGCGCGTCCGCGATGAGCTCTCGTCAGAGGCGCTACAGCGTGCCGGCTTGGGCGCGTTGGCCGAGCGCAACCCGCACGACCTCTCAGGAGGTGAGCGCCAACGGTTGGCGCTGGCGATCGTTGCGGACGGAGGTGAGGCCCCGGCGGTGGTTGCGCTCGACGAGCCCACGCGCGGCATGGATCGTGAGGCCAAGGCGCAGTTGGCCGATGAGTTGCATCGCCGTGCTGGGCAGGGGCAGGCGGTGATCGTCGCCACGCACGACCCGGAGTTCGCCGCAAGCTGTGCCGCAGCGCGCGATCCTGCTTGCCGATGGGCGCGTGATCGCCGACGGTCCGGCGGCTGACCTGCTGGCGGGCGGCTGGTACTTCGCCACCGAGACTGCCCGCATCCTCGGTGGCGCCGGTGGTGCCCTGCGCCCAGAGGACGGCGCGGAACTGTTGCGCGGCGCGCGCACGGGCGAGGCCGGATCGCTGTCAGACGGACCGAGGGCTGATCCAGCGGTGGACGTGCAAGGGGCGCGTGGTCCTCAACCGGGCACGAACAAACAATCCCAAGAAACACCCGAACTGTTGATCCGCGCCGCGGGAGAGACATACACGTGAGTTGGCCGCTTGCCTCTTTTGTGATCGTCGCCGGGATATTGCTCGCTCGGCTGGCTCGCCTACGAGCGCTCGCGCCCCTCCGCGCGTATGGTCGCGGTCGTGGCGACGCTCGCGGCGGTTGCGGCGCTCGGCCGCGACGCGTTCGTGGCGCTGCCCGACGTCAAGCCGATCACCGCGATCGCGCTCGTCGTCGGCTACGCGCTCGGCCCGCTGCCCGGCTTCACGGTCGGTGCGATCGGGATGCTGGCCTCAAACATGATGCTCGGCCAGGGCCCTTACACGCCGTGGCAGATGGCCGCCTGGGGCCTTGTCGGCCTGGCCGGCGCGCTGCTCGGGCGCGTGAGCGGCAGGCGCATGGGCCGCTTCGGGCTGGCGCTCGCCTGTGCCGTGATGGCGCTGGTGGCCAAGGAGATCATGAACGTGTACACGTGGACTTTCGGTGCCGCCCACACGCCGGCCGCGTTTCTGCTGATCGCTGGTCAAGGGCTGCCGTTCGACATCACCGACACGCTGGCAAGCTTCATGTTCGGGTTTGCCTTCGGCCCCGAGCTAGCGCGCCTGTTGGGACGCATGCGTGCGCGGATGACCGTGAGATGGGAGCCCGCCAGCCCGCCAGCCCGCCAGCCCCTCGCCACGCCGCCGCTGCTCGTGCTCGTCTGCGTCGTGGGGGTCCTGGGGGTCGCGATAACGGCTGCCCCCCCGCGCGCGCGGGGGGCAGCCCCGTTTCGGGCATCGGACTCGCTGCCGTTCGCGCCCGCGCTTTCCACACTTGCCTCGTCGATGCCCGCTCCGGCGGGCGCCGCGAGACCGACGCGCGTTCGAGCCAGGGCCGCGACGTCCGCCGCGATCTCCCGCGCCGTCGCCTACCTCGCAGCACGCCCAGAACAGCGACGGCGGCTTTGGCGGCGCCCCGGGACAGCACAGCAGCGAGCTGTACACGGCCTGGGCCGCGCTCGGCTTGGCCGCGGCGGGACGCGACCCGCTGACGCTCACCCGCGACAGGCATTCACTGCTGAGCTCGCTACGCGGCGAAGCAGCGACGCTCGAAGGCGCCGGCGACGACGAGCGCACGATCCTCGCCCTGCACGCATGTGGCCTGCCCGCGTCTGATTTCCCGGGCACGAGCCTTCTCGCCAAGTTGGTGCGCGAACGCTCGAGCGACGGCTCCTTCGGCCACCTCGTCAATATCACGGCGTTCGCGATCTTTGCCCTGCGCGTCGCGGGCAGCTCCGCGGACAATCTGCTCGTCAGCGACGCCGGACGCTGGATCGCGGCCCAGCAGGACAGCGACGGCGGCTTTGGCTTCGCCGGACGCGGAGGCGGCGAGGACGTCGACGACACGGCCGCGGCGCTACAGGCAGTGATCGACGCGAGCGGTCAGCGCGCGGGCGCTGTCGTCGCGCACGCGGTGGCGTATCTACGGCATGCGCAGAACCCCGACGGTGGCTTTCCCCAGCAGCCCGGCGGCGAATCCAACGCCCAATCGACCGCCTGGGCCGTGCAGGGCTTGGACGCGGCCGGCGTGAATGTAAGCGCCGTCAAACGCGGACACAGTCGCTCGCCGCTCGCCTACCTGGAAAGCCTCATGGCTCCTAACGGCAGCGTCTATTACTCGCGTACGAGCGCACAGTCGCCGGTGTGGGTCACGGCGCAGGCGCTTACGGCGTTGGCCGGCAAGCCGTTTCCGGTCGCACCTGACTTCAGCGGCGGTTAAGCGACTCTCCTACCCTTGGAAGATGTCCGCGAGCATCCCCAGGGTCGCCGCAGAGGGCCCGCGCGGCTATGGCGGCCCGCTGCTGCTTGCAGTGGCCTGCGTCGTGGGTCTGGCTCTGACCTGGGTGCTGGCGGCGCTGGTGCCCGTCACGCACGACAGGGACGCCATCGCCCTGTATGACTTCACGCGCCTAGACCGGCCTGCCATCGAAGCCCCCGCGCGCCTGTTGCTCGACTTGCTCGAACCGGCGTTCTTCATCGTGTGGGGGATCGCGCTCGTGGCAATCGCGCTCTCGCGTGGGCGCAAGCGCGCCGCGCTCGCTGTGGTCGTTGGTCCTCTCGCTGGCGCCGGCCAGCGCCGAGCTGCTAAAGCCGCTGCTTGCCCACCCGCACGCGGAGGTCGTGCCGCTCTACATCAAGGGTGCCTCGTGGCCCAGCGGCCATGCGACCGCGGCCACCGCACTGGTTTGGTGTGTATTGCTCGTCGCGCCGTCCAACCTGCGGCGTGCGTTGGCGCTGTTTGGCGTCATGCTGCTGGCGGCCGTCGGCTGCTCGCTTTTGATCCTCGCCTGGCACATGCCAAGCGATGTGATCGGCGGCTACCTGCTTGGCACGCTGTGGTTCGCTCTGGCGCTCCTCGGCCTACGAGCGAGCGACCGTGCTCCTACTGCTTACTCTTCGCCGCCGGCTGAGCCGGCATGCTCGCCGGGGGCCCAGAGCAGCTCGGTGCTTGCCGGCTCGGGGGCGGTCGGATCGTCGTTGGCCGCCCGGCTGAGGATGAATAGCATGTCCGACAGCCGGTTCAGGTAGCGGATCACCTCGGGGTTGCACTCCTCGCCGACCGCGATCGCACGCCGCTCGGCACGCCGGCAGACGGTACGGCAGACGTGTAGCTGCGCCGCAGCAGGGGTGCCGCCGGGGATCACGAAAGAGCGCAGCGGCTCGAGCGTCGCGTTGACCTCGTCGCAGACCTCCTCAAGCCACTGCGCGTACTCGGCCGTCACTCGCAGCCGCGCCTGTCCCTTGCGTGTCGCGTCGGGTGTGCCCTCGGGTGGAGCCGGCACCGATAGGTCGGCTCCTACGTCGAGCAGGTCGTTCTGCACGCGCGCCAGCCACCGCGCGAAGCCAGCGGGCAGGTCGGGTGCGAGCAGAGCCACGCCGAGAGTCGCGTTGAGCTCATCGACGGTGCCGTAGGCCTCCACGCGGGGGTGGCACTTGGACACGCGGCTCATGTCTCCAAGGTGGGTCTCGCCGCGGTCTCCGCCCTTGGTGTAGATGCGTGTCAGGTTGACCGTCATAGCATTCTCGAGTCTGGCATATGGAGGGCTCGGATGCCTGCCCTCAAGGCGGCACTGGCCCGGGTCGGACTGACGGCGGAGGGCCGGCCATGGGTCCGGTGTGACCAGTCGCACTGCGCGGCGTCGGGCAGATCGGATACTTTCCCGGCCTTCATGCGGGTAGCTGTTCCGAAGGAGACAGCCGAGGGCGAGCACAGAGTTGCGCTCGTTCCGGAGGTCGTAGCCAAGTTGAAGGCCAAGGGCATCGATGTCCTGGTCGAGAATGGCGCGGGCGCGGATGCGTTGCTGCCTGATGCAGCCTTCGTAGAGGCCGGCGCGCAAATGACCGCGGACGCCGCCGAGTTGTGGCAGTCCGATGTGGTCGTCAAGATCTCGCCGCCCAGCGAGGCCGAGATCGGGCGGCTCGGGGCCGGCTCGATCCTGATCGGCTTCCTGGCGCCGCTCACGAGCCCGCAGACGACGCGGGCGCTCGCGGCAGCCAAAGCCACCGCCTTTGCGATGGAGTCGATCCCGCGCATCTCGCGCGCCCAGTCGATGGACGCGCTCTCCTCGCAGAGCAACATCGCCGGCTACAAGGCGGCGCTGCTGGGCGCGGAGAACATGGGACGTTTCTATCCGATGCTGATGACCGCCGCCGGCACGATCCCGCCCGCCAAGGTGCTCGTGCTGGGAGCCGGGGTGGCCGGCCTGCAGGCGCTCGCCACCGCCAAGCGCCTGGGCGCGCGCACGACCGGGTACGACGTGCGCCCGGAGGTGGCCGAGCAGGTGCAGTCGCTCGGCGCGCAGTGGCTCGACCTGGGCCTGGAGGCAAGCGGCGAGGGCGGCTATGCGCGCGAGTTGACCGAGCAGGAGCGCGCCCGGCAACAGCAGGCGCTGACCGATGCGATCAAGGGCTTTGACGTCGTGATCACGACCGCGCTGGTGCCGGGCCGCCCAGCCCCGAAGCTGGTTACCGCCGAGGCGGTGCAGGGCATGAAGCCAGGCTCTGTGATCGTCGATCTGGCGGGCGAGTCTGGTGGCAACTGTGAGCTGACCGAGCCCGGCCAAACCGTCGTCAAGCACGACGTGAAGATCGTCTCACCCCTGAACCTACCGGCGAGCATGGCCGAGCACTCCTCGCAACTGTTCGCCCGCAACGTGCAGGCGCTGCTCGATCTCCTGGTGGCCAAGAAAGAGGATCCCGCCCACCCGGGCGTCGAGGGGGAGGTCGAGCTCAAACTCGACTTTGAGGACGAGATCGTCGCCGGCGCCTGCATCGTGCGCGACGGGGAGATCGTCAATCCCGGCGCCAAGGCCGCCGTGGAGGCGAGCGCATGATCCTCGCGACCGTGCTCACGACCAACCTCGCGATCCTGGTGCTCGCGGGCTTCATCGGCTTCGTCGTCATCTCCAAGGTGCCCAACACGCTGCACACGCCGTTGATGAGCGGTACCAATGCCATTCACGGGATCGTGCTGCTTGGCGGCCTGCTGCTGTTCGGCCTCGCCGAACTGGACTCGTTCAGCAAGGCCTTGCTCGTGATCGCCGTCGCGTTCGGCACGATCAACATCGTCGGTGGTTTCCTGGTCACCGACCGGATGCTCGACATGTTCAAGTCGCGCCCGAAGCCCAAGGCGTCCGAGAAGGACTCGGCCGGCGAGGGCAAGCCTGGCACGGACGGGAAGGCTGGCTCATGACCAGTCTGCCGCTTGCCACCAGCTTCCTGCAGAGCGAAAGCTTCATCTACGTCCTCTACATCATCGCCTTCGCGCTGTTCATCCAGGGCCTGCGCGGGCTCTCCGGCCCGACCGGCGCCGTGCGCGGCAACCGCATCGCCGCGGTTGGCATGGGCATCGCGGTCGTTGCGACACTGCTCAACCCAGGCGAGGGCAACTGGGGCCTGATCGCGCTCGGCATCGCGCTGGGTGTCGCCGTCGGGGTGCCCGCGGCGCGCCAGGTGAAGATGACCGCGATGCCACAGATGGTCGCCCTCTTCAACGGCGTCGGTGGTGGCGCGGTAGCGATCATCGCGTGGGTCGAGTTCCGCAACCACGGCTCCACCTATGGCTCGCACCTGGCGGTGCGCACGTTCGAATCTGGGCCGTTCGTCGAACACGCCATCGTTCACACAGGCGCGCTACCGACCTATGTGGCGATCTTCTCGGTGTTCGCCGCGATCGTCGGCTCGGTCTCCTTCTGGGGGTCGAACATCGCTTTCGGCAAGCTCCAGGAAATAATTCCCGGTCGGCCGATCTCGCTCGGCTCGGCGCAGCAGATCGTCAACCTCGTGCTCTTGATCCTCGTGCTCGCGGCAGGCATCGACCTGGTCTCCGGCGCCCATTCCGAACTGCTGTTCATCGGCATGCTGATCGTGGCGGCGCTGCTCGGCAACGCCGTGGTACTGCCGATCGGCGGCGCAGACATGCCGGTCGTGATCTCGCTGCTGAACGCATTCACGGGGCTCTCCGCCGCCGCCACCGGAATGGCGCTCAACAATCCCGCGCTGATCGTGGCCGGGATGATCGTGGGCGCCTCGGGCTCGATCCTCACCAACCTGATGGCGACCGCGATGAATCGCTCGATCCCCTCGATCGTCGCGGGCGGCTTCGGCGGCGGCGGTGCCGTCGAGGGAGCCGAAGGCGCCGGCGAGCATCAGGGCACCGTGCGCTCCACCAGCGCCGCCGACGCGGCGATCCAGCTTGCCTATGCCAACCGCGTCGTGGTTGTGCCCGGCTATGGCATGGCCGTCGCCCAGGCCCAGCACGCGGTGCGCGAGCTGACCAAGGAGTTGGAGGCCCGTGGCGTGGAAGTCAGCTACGCGATCCATCCGGTCGCGGGGCGCATGCCCGGGCACATGAACGTGCTGCTGGCCGAGGCCGATGTGCCCTATGACCAGCTCAAGGAGATGGACGACGCCAACCCCGAGTTCCAGCGCACCGACGTGTCGCTTGTGATCGGCGCCAACGACGTCACCAACCCGGCGGCCAAGAACACGCCCTCCTCGCCGATCTATGGGATGCCGATCCTTGAAGTGTCCGACTCGACCTCGGTGATCGTGATCAAGCGCTCGATGAATCCCGGTTTTGCCGGCATCGAGAACGAGCTCTACTTCGACCCGAAGACCTCGATGCTCTTCGGCGATGCCAAGTCGGCTGTGAGCGAGATCACAGCCGAGCTGTCGGCTCTCTGAGCCCCAGTCGGTAAAGAAGCGCCCCGTTGCTCTTGACGCGGGCGAGCCTTTGTGCTCACTGCGCGCAGTAGCGATCTCCTCCGAGCGTAATGCCCACTTTGGCGGGCTGGTGCGCGCGTGGCCCTGCTTCAGCCAAATTGGTACGCCATGCAGACAATACAGACATTGTCAAGAAGGTACTCGTCTATTAGACTCAGTTAAGGAGAGATAGAGACACACCGTTCAGAGGGGGCCGGCATTTCGGCGCATGGCGGTACAGGTTTTGGTCGATTGTGGTTCGTGCCGGCTCTTGGCGTGCTGGCCTTTACCACGTTCCTTTGCTGGACGGTTCTGTACGCGGGCGCCGGGGCCGAGCCTTCAGCGGTAGTCTCGCCGTCGGCTCTGGTGCGAGCCACCGTGCAACGCCCAGGATCAGGCCCACGCGCAAGCGCGAGCATCGTCGGTGGACAGGGCGCCTCGATAGCGAGCTTTCCCTTTCAGGTGGCCCTGTACGACCCCCAGGCAGGCTCGCCGGCCGCCGGCTTCTTCTGCGGCGGGGTCATCATCGATGCCACCCACGTGATCACAGCCGCTCACTGCATCTCCAGTGGTGCCCGCCAAGTGGCTCCCTCTGCCGGCATCGAGGTGCTCGCCGGCTCGACCTCGCTTGATCAGCCAGCTGCGGGCAGCGTGCGCGACCCGGTTCAGTCCAGTGCCGTCGACTCCGGCTATGACCCGCTCAGCAGCAACGACGACATCGCGTTGCTCACGCTCGCCCATCCGCTGTGGTCGGGCTCGATTGCGCCGACTGTCAACGGCGTCAACACGATCGCGCCACTGACGCTCGACCCCGGTGCCGCGTCGATCGATGCCAATCCCAACTTGAGCCCGGCGATTGTAGCCACGGCTAGCGGCTGGGGCGATGTCGAGCCGGCACCAGGGCATGCGGCTAGCTACCCGACGAGCCTGCGCGCGGTGAAGCTGGCGCTCGTCTCCGAAACGACCTGCGAAGAACAGTACGCGACGATCGAACAGCCGATCACCTCGAGCATGATCTGCGCCGGTGGGGGTGGCGCTCGCGTGGACACTTGTTACGGAGACAGCGGCGGACCGCTGCTCGTCGACGCGGATACGCCCGCCCGCCCACCGCAGGACTACGTGCTCGCCGGGCTCGTCGACTTTGGCAACGGTTGCGCCCAGCCTGGCTATGCGGGTGTATACACAAGGGTCTCGAGCCCCGAGATCATGCACTTCCTCAGCTCGGGCATAGGCAACGCTGTGGCACCCGTCGGCACACAGGCCAAGCACAGGAAGAAGCGACGCAAGAAGCGCGATCGCCGTAGCGTCCACTAGCGACCCTTCCGCATCCTCTGGAACACTGGGAGTGTGATCTCCCGAGAAGACGCAATCGACGCTCTGCGCACGAACGAGTTCGACCTCGTGGTCGTGGGTGGCGGGATCACCGGGGCCGGGGTCGCACTCGACGCCGCGGCGCGCGGCTACAGCGTGGCGCTCGTGGAGCGCGCCGACTACGCCTCGGGTACCTCCAGTCGCTCCAGCAAGCTTGTGCACGGTGGCTTGCGCTACTTGCAGCACTTCGACCTCGGCTTGGTGCGCGAGGCGCTGCTGGAGCGCCAACTGATGGTAGCCCTGGCACCGCATCTTGTGCACCCACTGCCGCTGGTTGTGCCGGCCTTTGACGGCGCTCGACCCGACCGGCTGATGGGAGTCGGGCTGAACCTATATGACGTGATGTCGGTCGATCGTGAGCGCCTACGCACACGCCGCTCGCGTCGAAACCGAGGCGAGCAAGGAGCGCGAGGCGAGCAAGGAGTCGGCGAGTCGGGCGGCACCTCGACAAGGACGGCTGTGCTCGAGCAGGGAGAGTCCTGGAGCCCTGAGCGTCATCGCGTCATCTCGGGCGAGGAAGTGCTTGAGCTCCTACCGGCGATGGCTGGGCGCGAGCCGACCAGCGGATATCTCTTCTACGACTGCCAGACAGACGACGCGCGTCTGGTCCTGACCGTGCTCGGCGAGGCGGAGCGCTTCGGGGCGTTGTGCGCGAATCGGATCAATGCTACGGCGCTGCTGGAGCGCGACGGACGTGCCTGTGGCGTGTGTCTGTGCGATGAGGAGAGCGGCGAGTGCTTTGAGGTCAGGGCCGAGAACGTCGTCAACGCGACCGGGGTGTGGGCCGATGAGCTACGACCGCGAGAGCTGCACGACGAGGCCGAGCTGCCACAGATCAGGCCAAGCCGTGGGACCCACGTCACGCTGCGCCACGAGGATCTGCCGCTCGTGGCAGGCGCGATAGTGCCAGCTGGCTCCGGCCGGACGATCTTCGCGCTGCCGTGGCTCGGGCGCACGCTGGTTGGTACCACCGACAACGACTACGAGGGCTCGCTCGCGCACGTGCGGCCCTCCAAGGAGGACGTTCATTATCTACTGTCCGCGGTCAACGAGTTCTTTGCAACCGACCTCACCAGCCTGAGCCTCACTGGTGCCTACGCCGGTGTGCGCCCGTTGATCTCGACCGGCGATACAAAGAAATCGGTTGACATCTCACGCAAGGCCGAGCTGTATGAGACCTCCAGCGGCATGATCACGATCACCGGCGGCAAGCTCACGACGTGGCGGCGGATGGCCAAGATGGTTGTCGATCGGCTCGTCGAGCGCGAAGCGCGCGACGCCCCCTGTCGCACCGCCGAGATTCCGCTTGGGCAGGCCGTCGCAGTCGATGATCTTCCGCCGGTGCAGGGACTCTCCGAGGCGGCCAAGGCGGCGCTCGCGGCACGCTATGGGTTCGGGGCGCACGAGGTACTCGCGCTGGTCGCGGATAGGCCTGAGCTTGCTCGACCGATCGTTACCGGACTCCCGGACGTAATGGCCGAGGTTGTGATCGCCGCCCGTCGCGAGCAGGCGCGCAGTGTCGGCGACGTGCTGCTCAGGCGAACGCGACTCGGCTTGCTCGCCGCGCGTGAACTGCTGGCCGATGCCTCAGAGGCCGAGTCGTCTGTCAGGCGTGTGGCCGCACTGCTGGCAGATGAGCTCGACTGGAGCGAGCAGCGCGCCGCCGGGGAGGTGGAGCGCTTCCTGGAGGAGGCCAGCGCGGAGGGCATCCTCGGCCTCGGCTAGGGTATGAGGCGCATACGGGTGCCGGTCGCTGTCCAACGCGACCGGACGCCAACCGCCCTTACCGACGAACCAAGGAGACGATTCATATGACAGTGCTCGACCGCTCCGAGCTGCAGGCAAGTCCGCTCGCCGATCTGCACCTGATTGCCGACCAGATCGGACTAGAGGGCTTCAGGCGCCTGCGCAAGGCCGATCTGATCGACGCGATCCTGGGTGAGAAGGGGCCTGCCGACGGTGACTCGGACGTTGGTACCGATAGCGGCTCCGATGCCGGCGACGGCGACGGCGACGGCGAGACGCCTGAGCGTCGTCCACGCGCGCGTCGCCCCTCGCGCTCGCGCCACGCGTCCTCAGCAAGGAAGTCCGTCGAGAGCGAGGATGAGCAGGAGGAACAACCTGCTGCAGAGAAGCCTACCCCCGCTCGCCGCACGCAAAGGGCCCAAGGCGGGCGCACGCGCGGTGATCGCGAGAAGTCCGAGGATGGCGAGCGCGTCGCCGAGGGAGTGGTCGAGGTCATGGGCAACGGCTCTGCCTTCTTGCGCGTACTGCCGCCTGAGCCGTCCGACGGCGATGTCTACATCTCGGCCGCTCAGGTGCGCCGCTGCGAGCTGGTCTCAGGCGACCGGGTGAGCGGGCCGGTACGCACGCCGCGGCGCTCGGAGCGCTACTGCTCACTCGTCCGGGTCGACACGATCAACGGTGAGCCGGCGGACTCGGTGGCCGAGGGCACGCGCTATGACGAGCTCCCGGTCTCCTATCCGAGCGAGCGGCTTGCATTCGACTCCGAGGACCCGACGTTGAAGGCGATCGAGTGGCTGACCCCGCTCGGCCGCGGCTCGCGTGCGGTGATCGCCGGTGGCGCGCGCTCGGGCAAGAGCGAGACGCTGCGCGGCGTACTTGGCGCGCTTGCGGGACGCGAGGGCTTGGAGCTCTCGCTCGTGCTCGCCAGTGCACGCCCGGAGGAGCTTGCCGATTGGCAGCAGGGACCTGTGGCACCAGCTGTGGCGCTCACCTTTGCGGCCTCGCCAGAGGCTCGCGCGCAGGCGATCGAGCCGGTGGTAGAGACGGCAAAGCGGATTGCCGCGCGTGGCGGCGATGCGATCGTGTTGATCGACGGCCTGGACGGACTGCCGCCCCACAGCGCGTGCAAGCTGCTGGCGGCGGCGCGCAAGCTCACCGATGCCGGCTCGCTGACGGTGATCGCGACCACGGCGGAGCCATTCGGCGGCGAGACGACGGTCATCGCACTCGACGCTGTGCGCGCGAACACAGGCAAGCTGCCGGCGCTCGACCTCGTCAGCAGCGGCACCCTGAAGCCGGAGCTGCTGGTCGGCGAGGATGGGGCCGAGGCGATCACCCGCGCTCGTGCTACCGCTGCGGAGGGGTAGGGCAGCCGTCGCGCGCGCGGTAGGGTGGGAGTGTCGACTCTGGGGCGTTGACTCCGCCATCCTCCTTGCCGACGGTTGACGCGGTCAAGTTGGCTTACGCGTCGTGTGGGATACGCACGACGGGGAGGATCGACATATAACCTCTTGGTTATAATCCGGTATCAGGCAATTTGGACATACATCCGCGCACTCAGGGCCAAGCAGGCGGTGAGCGGACTCAACTGAGGTCCAGGCCCACCACGCGTCGCCCTAGCGCCTATAGGCGACCCGGCCCCATGAGGGCTCGGGTGCCAGCTCGATCGGCTCGCCGGAGCGATCGTGTTGCACGTAGACGAAGCTGCCGGTGTCCTCGACGAAGGCGAATGTCAGCTCGCCCTCGTTGACGCGCTGGTCCAGCCATGCGCCGCGGAACACCAAGCGGCGCAGCCAGTGCACGAGCGAGCGCTCGGCCGGGCCGACCAGTTCTGGCCAGCAATCGTTGACGTGCTCGCCAAGCGCCGAGGCCGGGTCCTGGATGTCACCGTTGACTGCCAGGTTGACGAGATCCTCGAGCTCGTCATCGCCGAGGCGTCCGCCGACGAAGCCAAGCTTGAGGGCAGCCTGCTCGCAGCGTTCGCTGAAGTCGCGTTCGTTGAAGGTGAAGCGCAGGTCGCCGTATTCGAGGACGAAGTCCTCACCGGAGTTGTAGTTGCCGCGACGTGTCTTGTCCATGGATATAGGTTTCGTGGGAGGGGATATGGGCGCGTAGCGAGTGGGGAGGCCTTGAGTCTTTATCGGCCGTAAGCCGTCGAGATCATATGCCGGCCTCCTGCCCCTCCGCTGTGTCTGCACGCGATATTGCATTCAGCGGATGACGAATCGCGGGCCGGCTGGCCAGCAACGCGACGGCGCTCCTCTATACGCTCCGCCTTAGATGGCACGCCTCACAGAACATGGGCTACGCCGGTCGGTCGGAGTCTCCGGCCTATTCGCGACCGCCTACGGAAACGTCGGTTCCTCGATCTATTACGCACTGGGGCTGGTGGCGGCGCACGCGCTGGGGCTCACGCCGCTTGTGTTCGTCTTCGCCGGCGGTCTGTTCGCGCTGACGGCCAAGACTTACGCCGAGGGCGCCGCGATGTTCCCCGAGGCCGGCGGGTCCTCCTCGTTTGCGCGCCACGCCTTCAACGAGCTCGTCTCCTTCTTCGCGGGCTGGGCGCTGAGCCTGGACTACATCCTCACGATCGCGATCTCCGCGTTCTTCGTGCCCCACTACTTGAGCACCTTTCCGGGTCTGGGAGGGCTGAACCACAACCCAGGTGACATCTTCGGCGGACTGATCGTGATCGTGGCGCTTGCGGGTCTGAACATCCGCGGGCTAGGCGAGTCAGCCAAGCTCAACTTCATCCTGGCGATCGTCGATCTCTCGACGCAGGTCATGCTTGTGGCGGTCGGCGCGGTGCTGGTGCTGGACCCCTCGCTGTTGATCCACCAGGTCCACCTGGGGACGGTGCCGAGCTGGCACGAACTGATCTTCGCGCTGTCGCTGGCGATGCTCGCCTATACGGGCATCGAGACTGTTTCGAACATGGCTGAGGAGGCTCGCGATCCTGGTACGCAGGTTCCCAAGGCGGTGAACCTCGTGGTGCTCGCCGTGCTCGGCGTTTACCTGGGCATCTCGCTGATCGCGCTGTCGGCGCTGCCCGTGACGGCTGTGGCGGGGCACCCGCATCAATACCAGACACTGCTCGGCGTCGAAGGCCACGGCGGTTTCCAGAACGATCCGGTTCTGGGGATCGTCTCGCGCCTGGGCTTGCACGGCACGGTGCTCACGATCGCCCAGTATTACGTGGGTCTGCTTGCCGCCACGATTCTGTTCATCGCTACCAACGCGGGCATGATCGGGATCTCGCGCCTGTCGTGGTCACTCTCCGAACACCGTCAGCTGCCAGGCCTCTTCTCGCAGTTGCACGCGCGCTTTCGCACGCCCTGGTTCACGATCCTGTTCTTCTCGGTACTGGCGGGACTGCTGGTGCTCTACGGCAACACCAACGTGCTGGGCAACCTCTACTCGTTTGGTGCGCTGCTGTCCTTCACGATCGCGCACATCTCGATGATCGCGCTACGCGTAAAGATGCCTGACCAAGAGAGGCCATACCGGTTGCCGTGGAACGTACGCATTCGCGGCTCCTCGATCCCGCTCACCGCTGTGATCGGGGGCATCGGCACGGCCACGGTTTGGGTGGTAGTCGTCATCACGCATCCCGAGGCGCGCGTCGTCGGCATCCCCTGGATGGTGCTGGGGATGGTCGGTTACATCGATCTACCGACGCAGCCAGGGACTCGACCTGCGCGAGACCGCTCACATCCAGCGGGCGGAGCGGCCTGCCGACTTCGAGGCGCTCGGTTATCGCACCGCGCTTGTGCCGATATTCGGGGGTGACGTCAGCGCCAGCGCGCTGTCGAGCGCGGCGAAGCTGATCGGCGAAGAGGGCGTGGTCTATGCGGTGTTCGTGCTGCCTGTACCCAGCCAGCTCTCGCTCGAGTCTGGCCTTGAGGCTGAGGAGGCCGAAGGTCGCGCGGCGCTTGAGAGCGCCCGCATCAAGGCACGGCGCTCGGGCATCAAGATCCGCACAGGGCTGATTCGCACGCGCAACCCCGGTGCGGCGCTGGTCGATGAGGCAAAGCGCGTGGATGCGGACGTCATCTACTGGTCGACGATCCACGCCCCTGTGGGCGAGCAGCGGATCGGGCCGACCGCTACCTACCTGCTCAGCAAGCGGCCCTGCCGGGTGATCATCGAGACCGAGAACCGTCCTTCCCGGGCACACGGCCACACCGAGGGGGCGCCGCTCAGTGGAGCTCCCGCCTGAGCAGCGGAGCACGCGGCTCGGGCGCTGCTGGTTTGCCTTGACGGCGCTCGGCGAGACAAACAGGAAGAATGATACGACCAATTCGATTGGCTGGGGCTTCCAAAGACGTTGCCGTCTCGTTACAATCATTACCAATGCGGGGGAGCCTGATTGGTCTTGTGGGGGTGCTTGCAGTTGGGTTGATGCCCAGCCCAGCCCTCGCTGCCTCCCGGGGAGACGAGTCCTCGACGCACACCGTCCTTGTCGCGGCCGAGTCGACTCTGCAGTCAGTCATTCGCACCTGGCCCACCCTGGAAGCGAACCTGAACAAGCTCGACCGGAGGTTCGCCGCAGAATGCCCCGATGTCGGCGCCGGCTCGCCCCAGAGCGAAGCGGAGCAGAAGCTGAGCTACGAGGTTGCAGGCGCGCTGTGGGCGACCGGCTATCACGTGGACTCGAGGTTCGCCCAAGCGTTCACCAAGGTGGTGAGCCCGTTGCGATGGAGTAACCCCGCGATCACCCGCACCGCGCACAAATTCATCAAAGGGCTGCGCGAAATGACCGCCCTGAAGGTCCCAAACCTGTGCGCAGACGTGAGCTCGTGGAGAGCAAGCGGCTACCAGACGATTCCATCGAGCACGCTGCAATACGACCAGCACGTAGAAGCGATCGAAGTCGAAGTGCCCTCACCGCACATAGTTGCCGCGTACGTGCAGCCCGCTGATCGGGCGCTCTTCGCAAAGGTGGAGCACCTCCTAACTAGATTTGAAGAACTAGAATTTAGTACCGGTCAGCGATACTGGGACACACTGCTTGAAACGCTCGGGTTGAATCAGTAGCGCCCGGTGGTGGTGCTCAAGCAAGTCCGAGCACCATGCGGAAGTGCTGGACCCCGCCCTGGCTCGTGGCGCCCGCGGTCAGCGTGCCGAGCGACTTGAAGTAGGGCACGAGGCTCGAGACGCCCGGGCTCTGGGCGAGTCCGACTCCTTCGAGGAAGCCGAGCAGCGTTGGGAATTCGACGATCAGGCTCGGTTCGATGCCTCCGCCCAGCGCGGAGGTGGCGCTGGTGTAGGAAGGCGAGGTGGACAGCGTGCTCGACGGGCTGAGCGCGCCCTTGACCGAGGATTCTCCGAGCCCGAGCACGAACTTGCCTTCGCCGTCGGCGATGTAGATGACCGCCGGGAAGCCCTGCAACTTGACGCTCACGGCGGCGTCGGTCCCGGCGATCGAGGCATTGCTGACGATCGCTCCCGCATTTTTCATCAGGCTGCCCAGCTGGCCGACCGCGGCGCGTGAGGCGCTGGGATTGTTCGAGGAGATCACCAGCGCCGCCTGCAGGTTGAACAGGCCCGTGCCGCTCACGAACATCCCGCCGGAGCCCGCCCAGCCGGCGAAGTCCTGTTGCAGTTTGGCGTTCGGCGAGTCGATCGCTGTGAACAGCTTTTCGATGCTCGGGCCACCGAGCGAGGAGAAGATCGTAGAGGTGCCAAACGAGGCGACGCCGTGCAGCAGCGCCAGCGCGCGGGGCAGGTTGGCGCCGACATTGCCGACGCCGGCGGCAAGCCAGGAGCCTCCTGGCAGCTCACCGAGCTGCTTTGCGCCTTCCTGGCCGAACAGCGGCGCGGAGTCGTTGCTCGAGTGGATTTCGCCCTGTATCGAGATCGTGTTTGACGTGGGCGTCACCGACAGCGAAGCGGTCTGGGCGTCGGCAAACAGCTCGCCCAGCAGCGAAACGCCCTGGCCGGCTAGGCCGCCTGAGCCGTGAATTGCCTTGAGCAGCGCTTCGGGCTGGGCGTAGGCACTGGCAATCGCGTCGCTTGGCGGCTTGACATAGCCGGATGCGCTGGTGATGGGCGAGCCTCCGAGCGATGTGTCGATCGCTTCCTTCAAGCCCGATTCGCTGCCGATCACGGCGAAGTCCTTGACTATGCCCTCCGCCTCTCCGCCAGCTGAGACCTGGTAGGTGACTCCCCGGTAGCTCGTTGTATGCGCTTGCTGTTCGTGTGCGCGCCCTTCCAAGAACGAGCGAGCCTTGCCGACGTCCGAGGTCTCGAAGACGATCGCCCCCTGGGCGCCACTCGCGCCAAACGTGCTGGCGCCGAGCGAGGATGCGGCGCTTGTCAAGCCACCTTCGAGCAGCGCCTGAGCGGAGCTCCCGCTCTGGGGCAGCTTGCTCGTGTCCAGCGAGGTGATGAATATGCCGGCGCTCTGGCCGACCCACGGCTCGATGTCGCGTTTGAATTCGACATGGCTGCCTTCGCTTGAGAGCAGCGCTTGGGCGAGGCTGCCGTACGGTTCGGCCAGGTGCGTGAGATCCTTGGCGGCCGTGGACGCGTCGCCGCTGGCACCACCGCTCGGCTTGACGGCCACGCTCGCATAGAGCGGCGCGGACACCGGCACGAGGCTGGCCGGGTCGCCACTGGAGCCGGAGGACCCGCATCCCGCGAGTGCTCCCGCGCCGAGGAGCGAGATCAGCGCGACGGCGATGTAGCTAGCGCGGCCCCTGCATGGAGCGTGGCGCGCACTGGCGCCGGTGCTGGGTATGTGGCGGGCGAGCAGCGGCGATCGTGCGGGTCGGTCGTGGCGGAGGGCAACGCGTTCCTTTCTCTTGCTGACTCTGGTCGGAGCTCTGCAACGAACGTTACACGCGCCGCCCCTGCAAGCTTGCATGCACGCGCCCAGCGTCGCTGCGCCTGTGCCTCTCACCGGCAAAACCCAAGCTGAGCAGGCTCTTTTGTGCGTTTTTGGGTCTTGGGGCGTGCAATGTGGGAGAAAATGTGCAAGTAGGGTTGCATTGTGGGGGAAAGTGGGGTAAGTTCGCGGCAGCGAGCCGTGGTGGAGGAGCTCCTCCCACTCCTCCACCGCGGCTCGATCAACTTGATTGGAGTCCCCAGTGGCCTTCCGCGGCACCTTCGACCACACGCTCGACGCGAAGAACCGGCTCACCGTTCCGGCTCGCTATCGCGCCGCGCTGTCGGAGGGTGTGGTGCTCGCGATGCCCGTGGATCTCAAGCCGTATGTCGGCGTGTGGCGCCCGCAGGACTACGAGCGCTACACCGAGCGCTCACTCGCCGAGCTGCCGCCGCTGTCCTCGCGGCTGACCGAGCTCGAGCGCTTCTTCTACGGCAGCTCACACGACGCTGAGCTCGACGCGGCCGGGCGGATCATGGTGCCCGGCTTCCTCGGCGAGCACGCGAAGCTCAGCAAGGAGGTCGTCGTGGTGGGGGCCGGCGACCGCCTGGAGCTGTGGGATCGCACCAGCTGGGACGAACATCGACCGGCGCTGCTCGGCAGCGTCGCAGAGATCACAGCGCGCGTTGACCATCCTGCTTGACATGACCACCGTCTCATATCCCGGTGCTCGCCGAGGAGCTGCTCGAGCTGCTCGACCTGGATCGGATCCCACCCGCCCAGACCGTCATCGACTGCACCTTCGGCGGCGGCGGGCACGCGCGCGCCCTCGCCGAGCGCCTTGGCTCGCAGGGAACGCTCGTGGCGATCGACCGCGACCCGTTTGCGCAGGAGCGCTTCCTCGAGTTCGCCGAGGAGATTCCCTGCTCGGCGCGCTTCATCCGCGGCGACTATGCGGAGGGGCTGGAGATGCTGGCTGGAGAAGGAGTGATTGCCGACGCCGTCTACTTCGACCTGGGCATGTCCTCGATGCAGATCGACACGCGCGAGCGCGGCTTCTCCTACTCCTATGACGCGCCGCTTGATATGCGTATGGACCCGCGTCAGGAGCTCACGGCACGTGAGATCGTCGCCACCTGGGACGAGCGCCGGCTGGCGGGGATTTTGCGCGAGTTCGGCGAGGAGCGCCACGCCGCTCAGATCGCCCGTGCGATCGTGCGCGCTCGCGCACAGTCTCCGATCGAAACGACGCTCGCGCTCGTCGAGGTCATCACCGCAGCGATTCCCACGCCGGCTCGCTTTGCCGCCGGGCACCCAGCCAAGCGCACGTTTCAGGCCCTGCGAATCGCCGTCAACGACGAGCTGGGACAGCTTGATCAGGCGTTGCCGCTTGCCTGGGGGCTGTTGCGCGAGGGTGGCGTGCTTGCCGCGATCTCCTTTCACTCGCTCGAGGACAGGCGCGTGAAGCGCTTCCTCGTCGAGCGCGCTCGCGGCTGCATCTGCCCGCCCGACCTGCCGGTTTGCGGTTGCGGGCGTGTGCCCGAGGCAGCGCTGCTCACACGCAGGTCGATTGTGCCCTCGGCAGAGGAGACGGCGCGCAATCCCCGCGCCTCCTCGGCGCGTCTGCGTGCGGCCGCAAAGCTTGCAGGTCTCTCACCCGATCAAGGAGGTCAAGCATGACCCCGCCCGCCACGGCTCGCTCGCTTCCCAAGCGCGCTGCGCCCGACCGATCAAAGATCGGCCAGCGCCGCGCCGCGCCGCGCCGCGCCAGACGCGTGTCCGGCCCCAGCGCTCCCGCTCGCTCGGGCTCGCTCGCCGCCGCGGTCGCGATCCCGGCGCCAGGTGTCGCGCTGCCGCGGAAGCGCCCGCCACGACCGAGTTCACCCTCGCGTAAGCGCTCGACTCCCGGGACCAGGCGCGCTTCGGCTGGGGCCACTCCGGGCATTGCGCTGCGCGGCGTCCACGCTCTGGATGGCATCTCGAGCAGCGCTTTCTTGGACAGGCTGATTCGTGGTCGCTTGTGGATTGGTCTGCTGGCCTTCGCCTTGATCGGGATCGTCGCCATGCAGCTGCTGGTGCTCAAGCTCAACACTGGCATCGGTCGCACGCTCGGGCATGTGGCAACACTGCAGCGCGAGAACGCTCAGTTGAACATCGAAGACTCGATGTACTCCTCTGAAAACCGGGTCGCGCCCTTGGCGACGGCCGCCGGCATGACGCTTGCGCCAGCCGGGACGGTCCACTTCGTCACGGCGAGCATGGCAGACATCTCACGTGCGGCGGCTGCGCTCTCCACCGCCGCTCAGACATCCGCGAGCGCCGCGGCCACGGCGAGCACCACTGGTGGCGGATCCTCAACCGGGAGCGCCGGCACAGAAGCCGGCTCCCAGGCGAGCAATGGGGCAGAAGCGTCCGGCTCAGGGGAAAGCTCTAGTTCCTCCACAGCCGGCTCGACGGGCGAAAGCGCGGCGGGGTCGAGCGAAGCTCAGCCGGCTGGCTCGTCGTCCAGTGCTTCTCCGTCAAGCACCGGTTCCTCGGTGCCGGCCGAGAGCGCTCCATCGGTCGCCGGCGCTCAGGCCGCCGAAGCGCCGACGCCGGCGTCGAGCTCAAGCGGCACGGCCGCTAGCGCTCCCGCCGGCGGCACCCAGGCCGGCACGCAGGAATAGCCGATGGCGGCCGTCCAACGTCGCGTCGGGCTGCTGTTCGGGCTGTTCGTCGTGCTGCTGCTGATCGCCGGGGCACGGGCGCTGTACCTCGGTGGTCCTCACAGCGGCGTGCTGCGCAGAGCAGCCCAGACGCAGCAGCTCACCGACGAAGTGGTGCCCGCCCAGCGTGGCACGATCACCGATCGCAACGGTGTGGCGCTCGCCATCTCAGAACCCGCGCAGCAGCTATCGGCCGACCCCTATCTGATCAAACAACCGCTCGCGGCCGCTGCGCAGCTGGCGCCGCTGCTCGGGCTCACCCAGGCGCAGGTGCTGACCTTGCTCAGCGAACACACAGGCTTCGTGTACTTGGCGCGCGCGCTTGCCGCGATGACGCGGCCCAGCGGGTCCTCGCTTGAAATTCCAGGCGTCGCAGGGCGCTCCGGTCATGCGCCGCGTCTACCCGCGCTCGACGCTTGCCGCGCAGGTGCTCGGGATCGTCGGCACCGAACACGAAGGGGCCGGGCTCATGGGGCTCGAGTACTCGGAGAACTCAGCGCTCGCGGGACGCGCCGGCGAGCGTAGCGTCGTGAGCGACGCGATCGGGCAGCCGATCTCGATCGCCGAAACCCGCCACGAGCGACCGGGCTCCTCGATAGCGCTCACGCTCGACGCCAACATCCAACAGCGTGCCGAAGACGTGCTCAGCGCCGTCGGTCGCGTCTTTCATCCCAAGGACTCCACCGCGATCGTGATGGACCCGCGCACCGGCGCGATCCTCGCGATGGCCAACTGGCCGCTTGTCAACAGCAACGATCCGCCCGCAAAGCCAGAAGAAGCGTTCGAGAACCGAGCGGTCAGCTTCAACTACGAACCCGGATCGACGTTCAAGGTCGTGACGCGTCTCCGGGGCGCTGCAGGAAGGGCGGATCACGCCCAGCAGCGGCTTTGAAATCCCCGATCAGATCGAACTTGGCGGGCGCACGATCCACGACGACACCGAACACGAAACCGAGTCATTGACCGCCGCGCAGATCCTGGCCCAGTCGAGCAACGTCGGCGCGATCAAGATCGCCAGCCTGTTGGGCCCTGAAAAGTTCAACTCCTGGGTGCACAGCTTCGGCTTTGGCGCGCCGACGGGCGCGAACATCCCCGGCGAAGAAGGCGGGGCCACGCTACCGCTCGACAAATACTCGGGGTCCTCGATGGGCAACTTGCCGATCGGCCAAGGCGAGCTGGTAACCCCGATTCAGATGGCCACGCTCTATTCGGCGATCGCCAACGGCGGCATCCTGCGCCCGCCGCACATCGTCGGGGCGGTCGGCGGCCGCATCGGTCGCTGAGCCGGCCGGACGGCGGGTCATATCATCGAGCGTCGCGGCCGAGGTTCGCGAAATGCTCAAGGGCGTGCTTGCGCCGGGGGGCACGGCGAGCGAGGTATCGATACCCGGCTACGAACTGGCCGGCAAGACCGGAACGGCCAGCAAGATCGATCCCGAAACAGGCGAATACTCCAAAAGCGCGTATGTAGCCTCGTTTGTCGGCTTCGCACCCGCCTCCGACCCGAAGCTGCTGTGTGCGGTGATCGTCGACGAACCGCAGGCCGACTCGATCTACGGCGGCGTCGTCGCCGCCCCGGCCTTCGGCCAGATCATGGAATTCGCGCTGCCATACCTGGGGATCCCTCCGGGATAGCGCCTCGGGTTGGATCGGACCTGACGTATGTCGGGTTGGGCTATGTGCGAAACGGTCTGGCTAGGTCGAGACTGACATGTAACCGATCGGTTACATGTCACCACATACCTAGCCACTGGATAAGACATGCCCTCTGGCATGAGCCCTAGACTCTCGCTCCTTGAGCTCAGACGGCGCAAAGCCATGAGGTTGGACGAGTTGACGGCCGCGGAGCTACCCGGACTGCGGGTGCTCTCGCCAATCCCCGATTCGCCTGAGATAAGCGGGCTGGCCTATGACAGTCGCCATGTGCAGGCTGGCACGCTGTTCTTCTGCGTGTCCGGATATGAGCGCGACGGTCACGATTTTGCCGCGCAGGCGGTGGCGGCGGGCGCAGCCGCGCTCGTCGTCGAGCGCCCGCTCGGATTGGGTGTCCCCGAGCTGCTGGTCAGCTCGACACGGGCGGCGATGGGACCGCTCGCGGCGCGTTTCTACGGCGAGCCGACCGCGCGCTTGCGCGTCGTCGGCGTCACCGGCACCAACGGCAAGACGACGAGCGCCCACTTGGTGCGTGCGCTGTTGGAAGCTACCGGCGAGCGCTGTGGGTTGCTTGGCACTGTGGAATCGCGTGTCGCCGGCGAGCGGCGAGCGGCGAGCCGCACGACTCCCGAGGCGATCGACCTGCAGGGCGACTTCCGGGCGATGCTCGACAGTGGCCAGAGTAGCTGTGCGATGGAGGTCTCCTCGCATGCGCTGGCGCTGGGACGCACCGACTGCGTGCGTTTCGCTGCGGCGATCTTCACGAACCTGACCCAGGACCACCTCGACTTTCACGAGACCATGGAGGACTACTTCCAAGCCAAGCGGCGGCTGTTCGTGCCGCCCTCACCGCAGGCCAAGCCCGGCGTCCAGATCGTGAACTTGGACGACCCCTATGGGCGACGCCTGGCCGTCGAGCTGGACGAGGTGGTGACGTTTGCGATCGACACCGAGGCCGACTACCGTGCGCGCGAGGTGCGGATCGATCTGGGCGGGACGTATCTGCAGCTGGACACGCCCTCGGGCACGCGCTCGCTCTCACTTGGCCTGCCCGGCCGCTTCAACGTCTCAAATGCGCTTGGTGCGCTTGCTGCCGTCCACGTGCTTGGCGGCGATCTCGACACGCTGCTTGCGGCGCTCGAGCGCGGCGTGCGCGTGCCCGGTCGTCTCGAGCCGGTCGATGCTGGGCAGGATTTCGCGGTGCTCGTCGACTACGCGCACACGCCCGACTCGCTGCAGAACGTATTGAACACGGCCCACGAAGTCGGTCGATGGCAGGGTGATCTGCGTGTTCGGCGCCGGCGGCGATCGCGATCGTGGCAAGCGTCCGCTGATGGGTGCGATCGGAGCTTCTCTGGCCGACGTGCTGCTCGTCACCTCCGATAATCCGCGCTCGGAGGATCCGCAGGCGATCATCGCCGAGATCATGCAGGGTGTGGTCCGCGCCGAGCGTCCTTCCGGGGCTCCGGCAGTCGCCTGTGAGGTCGACCGGCGTGCTGCGATCGAGCGGGCCGTGTCGCTCGCGCAGGATGGCGATGTGCTTGTGATCGCCGGCAAGGGTCACGAGCAGGGACAGGAGCTCGCCGAAGGCGTGAAGGTACCCTTCGACGACGTCACGGTTGCCCGCGAAGCCTTGGGCGCAAGGGTCGGCTGATGGGTCGCATCCTGATCGGGGGCACTGCGGCCCTACTGATCTGCATCTTCTTGAGCCCGAAGTTCATCGAGTTCTTGCGCCGCCGCGAGTTCGGCCAGCAGATTCGCGAGGACGGCCCTCAGGGCCACCACGAGAAGGCCGGCACGCCGACGATGGGCGGGATCATCATCTTCGTCGCGGTCGCGATCCCCTATCCTGATCCTCACGAATTTCGAATGGCGCTCCGTTGGCGTCTTCGGGACCGCGATCGCCTGTGCGTTGCTCGGCTTCGCCGACGACTACACAAAGCTCGTCAAGCGCCGCTCGCTCGGTCTGCGCGGCCGTACCAAGCTTGCGATCACGATCGCCATATCCCTTGGACTTTGGTACATGGCAAGACACGAGGCCGACCTCGCGCCGACGCTGCGTCTGCGTTTCGTCGACTACACCGTCGACCTAGGCGTCTTCTATCCGGTGCTCATCTATTTCGTGGTCGCCGGTACCACCAATGCGGTCAACTTGACCGACGGCCTCGACGGGCTTGCGGCTGGCTGCGGCGCGATCGTGTTGCTTACCTACATCGGCATCACGTTCATCGCCGAAGACTCTGATCTCGCGATGCTGGCAGGTGTGCTCGTCGGCGCCTGCATCGGTTTCCTGTGGTTCAACGCGTTCCCGGCCACGATCTTCATGGGGGATACTGGCTCGCTCGGCATCGGTGGCGCGATTGCCGGCCTTGCCGTGATGACCAAGACCGAGACGTTGTTGATCCTGATCGGCGGCATCTTCGTGATCGAGGCGCTGTCGGTGGTGATCCAGGTGATCTCCTTCCAGATGACACGAAAGCGGGTATTCCTGATGGCGCCAATACACCATCACTTCGAGCTGCGTGCCTGGTCGGAGACGAAGATCATCCTGCGCTTCTGGATCGTCGCCGCGATCTGCTGTGCGATCGGTTTCACGCTCTATCGCCAGAGCCTGCACGGTTGATGAGCGCTCGCGCAGGGCGCACAGAGTGAGATCGGCACTGCCATGAAGCCTCGGCCCGGTCTCCCTCCAGGCCCCTACCTGATCGTGGGTCTCGCCCGATCGGGCATTGCCGCGGCGCTTGCGCTGCGCGCGAGGGGAGAGGAGGTGCTCGGAGTCGACGTCGGCGCGCCCGGCGGCCTTCAAATGCTCGTGGAGGCAGGTGTCGAGCTGCACTTGCGCGAGCAGGGAGTCACGTTGCTCGACCGTGCGCGCACGGTCGTCAAGAGTCCAGGCGTGCCGGCGCGGGCGCCGGTGATCGCTCAGGCGCGCTCGCGCGGGATGTCTGTGATCGGCGAGCTCGAGCTGGCATGGCGGCTTCTGCCCAACGAGCTCATCGCGGTCACGGGCACGAACGGCAAGACCACGACGGTCGAGCTGGTCGGCCACATCCACCGCGAGGCTGGCCTTGCGGTGGTCGTCGCGGGCAACGTAGGAGCAGCGCTCAGCGGGCTCGATGGCCGTATCGACGAGCACGTCACGGTCGTATGCGAGGCATCCTCCTTCCAGCTGGAAGACACGCTTGCGTTCGCGCCCGAGGCGGCGGTGTTGCTCAACCTCACACCCGACCACCTCGACCGTCACGGGACGCTAGACGCCTACCTGGCTGCCAAGCTTGAGATCTTCGCCCGACAAGGCGGTGAGGATCTGGCGGTGGTGCCTGCTGGGTTTCAGTCTGAAGGGGGCCTGCCGGGTAGGGCACGAAAGGTGAGCTTCGGCAGCAACCCAGAAGCACAGCTCTCAGAGCGCGATGGGACGCTCTATTGGCAAGAGCGAGCGCTACTCGCATCGAGTGAGCTTTCGCTGCGGGGCCGCCACAATTTGGAGAACGCGATGGCCGCCGCCGCGGTGTGCCTGGCGCGCGGCTTGGATGCCGAGACGGTGCGAGCCGGACTGCGCAGCTTCGCCGGCGTGCCCCACCGCTTGGAGCATGTGGCAAGCAGGGAGGGCGTGCTGTTCGTCAACGATTCCAAGGCGACCAATGTGGCGAGCACGCTTGTCGCGCTCGAGTCGATGGCAGCCGAGCGTCTGCCGGTGCACCTGATCCTCGGCGGCCAAGGCAAGGCACAGGACTTCACCGCGCTGCGCGGCCCCGTCAATGTCGGCTGTCGCGCCGTCTACCTGATCGGCGAAGACGCGAGCATCATCGAGCAGGCGATAGGCGGGGGGCGGTTGGAGCTGCATATGTGCGGCGATCTCGACCACGCGCTCTCGCTCGCCGTCGCCACGGCCGTCCACGGCGAGGTGGTGCTGCTCTCGCCCGGCTGCGCCAGCTTCGACCAGTTCACCGACTTCGAAGCTCGTGGGGAGCGCTTCCGCGAGCTCGTCCAGCGCCTGTAGCGAATCGCGGCGCGCGCGAGCTTCTCGCACGCGCCGTGGTGGCTGTAGAGGCTTCCGCGAGCGGGTGTCGAAGAGGGCTCTGATGTCTGCTGCCGGACGGCGCTCAAACTCCGCTGCGACCCCGAAGTCGCGGGCCAAGCGCGCACCGCGAGCAGCGTTCGCTCAGGCAGGGCTCGAGCAGTCGCTCGAGTACAACATCTTGCTGACGGCCACTCTTTGCCTACTCGCCTTCGGGGCGGTCATGGTCTACAGCGCCTCGTCGGCCAGCAGCCTGTTGGAGAGCGGCGGCAGCGGCACCGGCGAGCTCGTGAAGTTCGTCCTCTACGGTGCCCTCGGGCTGTTTTTGATGAGGGTGCTTGCCCGCGATGGCATCGCGCGCGTCCAGGGCGTGGTCGCGCCGCTACTCGCCGTCTCCTTCGTGCTCGTGCTCGCCGTGCACATCCCGCACGTCGGCGTGAGCGTCAACGGCGCGCGCCGCTGGATCGGTAGCGGGCCGCTTCAGTTTCAGCCCTCCGAGCTGCTCAAGCTGGCGCTCGTGCTCTACTCGGCGACGCTGCTTGCGAGCCGTCCCCAGCGCGTGCACGACCTGCGCGAGCTGTGCAAACCGCTGCTGGCGGTCGTCGGCGCTGCCTGCTTGCTGGTCGTCACCCAGCCTGACCTCGGCACCGCCATGGTGATCGCCTTCACCACCTGCGCGTTGCTCGTAGCGGCCGGCATCCCGGCTCGCAACTTGGCGATCATCGGCGGCTCGGTGGTTGCGATCGTCGCTCTGATCGCGATCGCGCGCCCCTATGAGCGAGCCCGCCTGACCTCGTTCATCGACCCATGGGCCCATGCCTCGGGCAGCGGCTTTCAGGCGGTCCAAGGGCAGATCGCGATCGGCTCCGGCGGGCTGTTCGGCGTCGGCCCTGGGCAGTCGGTGCAGAAGATCTTCTACCTGCCGGAGGCCCAGACCGACTTCATCCTTGCCGTGATCGGCGAGGAGCTCGGCGTCGTCGGCGTATTTGCGTTGCTGTTCCTCTACGGCATGATCGCCTACGCCGGCCTGCGCGTCGCCAAGGCCGCCCGCAGCCTGCATAGCGCGCTGATCGCCGTCGGCATGACCTCGCTGATCGTCTCCCAGGCATTGCTCAACGCCTTTGCAGTGCTCGGCTTGGCGCCGCTCACCGGCGTGCCGTTGCCGCTGGTCTCCTATGGCTCGAGCAGCCTGATCGTGACGCTCGTCGCGATGGGGTTGCTGCTGAACGTGGCAGCCGGCGGTAGCGCGCACGTGCGTGCGGTGACGCCCTCGCGAAGGAAACGCCCGCCCGCGGTCGCTGCTGACGTGGACGACTCGAGGAATGGCGCGCGGGGCTCCAGAGCGAGGAGTGGCCGACGCCCCGCCGCGCGAACCGGCACGATGGGGCCGTGAGTACAGCGCAGAAGAGGATCGTGATAGCCGCCGGCGGCACGGCCGGGCACGTAGTTCCAGCGCTCGCGGTGGCGGACGCGCTGCGCGCTGAGGGCGCCACGGTCACATTCATCGGCGGTGCGCGAGCCGAGGCACAGCTGGTGCCGGCGGCCGGCTACCCGTTCAGGGCGATCTCGGTGGAAGGCCTCAGTCGCACCAGCCGCGTGCACGCGGCGCGGGCGCTGCTGCGCGCCGCCCGCGCGACGGTGCGCGCACGTGCGCTTTTGGCCGAGCTCGAACCGGACGCTGTAATGGGGGGCGGAGGCTATGTCGCCGGGCCGGTTGGCGTGGCGGCGCTCACACGGCGCATCCCGCTCGTGCTGAGCGAGGCCGACAGCCATCTAGGGCTTACCAATCGGCTGCTCGCTCGCTTTGCGCGACGCGTGTGCCTGGCGTTCCCGATCGCCGACCGCGAAGGAGCGCGCTACCGGCTTACCGGGCGCCCAATCCCCGAGGTGCAGGTCGAGCGCGCAGGTGCACGCGAGCGGCTTGGGATCGCGGCCGATGAGACCTGTGTGCTCGTCTTCGGTGGCTCGCTCGGAGCGCGCACGCTCAACCATGCGGCGCTTGGCGCGTTCGCCTCAGCCACATTTCACGTTCTGCACGTGTGCGGGCGGCGCGATTACTGGGAGCTGTCGGGCAGGCCGCTCCCGGCCGGCTATGACCTTCGCGAGTATCTCGACATCGACGAGTTCACGGCCGCTCTGGCGGCCAGCGACCTGGTCGTGGCGCGTGCTGGAGGCTCGCTGTTTGAGATCGCCGCACACGGCCTGCCGGCAATCCTCGTGCCCTATCCGTACGCCTCAGCCGATCATCAGAGCGCCAACGCCCGCTGGATGTCTGAGGCCGGTGCGGCAATCGTTGTGCAGGATGCTGAGCTCAGCCCTTCCAGGCTGGCGCGCGAGGTGGCACAGCTGCTGGCCAACCCCGCCCGTCTGAGCGCGATGGCAAACGCCTCGCGACAGCTCGCGCGCCCCGATGCGGCTCGCGATATCGCGGCGGAGCTTCTGGAGGCCGTGCAGCGATGAGCGCCCTACAACGGCCTTGGACGGGGCGCCGCCTGCACTTCGTGGGTGTCGGGGGGGCAGGCATGAGTGGCTATGCGCGTGCGGCTAACGCCCTGGGCGCAAGCGTGAGCGGGTCCGATAGGGCATCGAGTGTGCACTCCGAGCGCTTGCGCGAGGAGGGTGTGCTCGATGCGAGCATCGGACACGACGCGACCAATGTGCCCGATGGCGAGGACGTGGAGATTGTCTACTCCAGCGCCATACCGGCCGATAACCCCGAGCGTCTCGCCGCGCGTCGGCGAGGCCTCGCCGACCGCCCCAGGGCAGAGCTGCTGGCCGAGCTGAGCGCGCTGCGTCGCACGATCGCCGTTGCGGGCGCTCACGGCAAGACGACTACCGCGTCGATGATCGTGCACCTGCTACGCGAGGGCGGAGTCGACCCTGGCTGGCTGGTGGGCAGCTCGGTCGGGCCGGGCCTTGCCAACTCACACTGGAGCGAGGGTGAGTGGCTGGTCGTGGAGGCTGACGAGTCAGATCGCTCGATGCTCAGCCTCGACGTCGAGATCGCGCTGCTCACGAACGTCGAGCTCGACCATCACGCCACATTCGGCTCGCTGGAGGAACTGCGCGAGGCATTTCGAGAGTTCCTCGCCCGTGCGCGCACTGCGATTGTCATTTGGGATCGGCCAGAGTTGCTTGCGCTCTCGAGCCCGCCGGTGGCTCAGCACATGTCGAAGTCGTGCCCTACGACGTGAGGGCGCTGGAATTGGGGCCCGGCAGCTCGCGTTTTCGCTGGCGAGGGGCGGACGTGCGCGTGACGGTTCCCGGTGCTCACAACGCCCGTAACGCAGCGGGCGCACTCGAGGCCGCGCGCCTGGTAGGGCTCGCCGAGAGTGCTCGCAGCGGCGATCGCCGGCTTCACGGGTGCTGCGCGGCGCTTCCAACGTCTGGGAGTGACCGCGAGCGGAGCAGTCGTGATCGACGACTACGCTCACCACCCGACCGAGGTGGCCGCCACCTTGAACGCGGCCCGCACGCTTGGCCCGAAGCGACTCGTCGCGGTCTTCCAACCACATCTGTATTCGCGCACAGCGCTGCTCGCCGATGAGTTCGGCACAGCTCTTGCGATTGCCGACGTCGTCGTGGTGCTCGATGTCTATCCAGCACGCGAGCGCGCCGAGGACCATCCCGGCATCAGCGGAGAGACGCTCGTGCGCTCGACCGTTGCGCATGCCCAGGGACGTGAAGTGCTGTGGCAGGCGAGCTTCGAGACAGCGCAGGAGGCGCTTGACGAGCTACTTGAAGATGGCGATCTATGTTTGGTGATGGGAGCCGGCGACGTGGATGCGCTCGGACGACGATTGGTGGGCGGCGATGGCCTCTAGGGATTCGCCGAAGACCGCGCCGTCGATCGTGCAACGCGATTTTCCGCTCGCCCGTTTGGCGACGATCCGTACCGGCGGCAATGCTGATTACTTCGCTCGCGCCGGCAGCAACGCTCAACTGCGCGAGCTGCTTGCCTGGGCGACGCGATAGAGGTTCCGATCGCCGTCGTGGGGTCGGGCTCAAATCTGCTGATCGCCGACGAGGGCGTCCCCGGTCTGGTTATCAAGCTCGATCGCAAGTTGGCGTTGATCCAGCACGAAGGGCAGCGCATCGTGTGCGGCGGAGGAGCCCGCCTGCCTTCGGTTGCCGCCCGAGCGGCTCAGGCGGGGCTGTCGGGCATCGAGTTCGGCGTCAACATTCCCGGTAGCGTCGGAGGCGCGTTGCGGATGAACGCGAACGCCTATGGCGGCCAACTGGCAGACACGCTTGAGTGGGCGGAGATCGTCACCGCGGAGGGAATCGACCGTCGTGCAGCGGAGCAGCTGGGCTTCGGCTACCGTCACTCCAATCTGACGACCGGCGAAGTCGTCGCGCGCGCCTCATTCCTGCTTGTCCCCGCTAACGTGGAGGCGGTCAAGGCGACGCTCGCTCAGATGCGTGCACGTCGCCACGAGGCCCAGCCTCAGGGAATCAAGACTTTCGGCTCCACGTTCAAGAACCCCGAGGACGAGAGGGCCAGTGGCAGAAGTGCCGGTCTGCTGCTCTCAGAGGCCGGCTGCAACGGGCTGAGTGTCGGCGGTGCGCGCTTCGCGCCCAAGCACGCCAACTTCATCGAGAACACAGGCACAGCCACGACGGCTGAGGTGGTGGCGCTGATGGCGGAGGGTCGCCGCCATGTGATCGAGCGCTTTGGGGTGGAGCTGGAGCCCGAGGTTCAAACGCTTGGTGACGTGCGCTTTCCCTGGGCTTCATAGCGCTCAGCTGCTTGCGCGAGGATCTCGAGCATCGCCGGCGTAGCGGGGCTCAAGCGCGCGTCGGTTGGCGCGGCCGCTATTACCTGGCGCAGCGGCGGTCGTGGCGCGAGCGTGCGGATCGCGATGTCCTCGCGCACGACTGACAGCGCCAGCTCAGGAATCAGCGCGACGCCGACGCCCGCAGCGACGAGTCCCTGAACTGTCTGGTAGTCGTCGCTCTCAAACGAGACGTTCGGCTCAAAGCCGGCGGTGTGACAACAACGCACGACATGGCGCGCGCAGGGACTGGAGCGGGAGGTCTGCACCCATGCCTCGCCGTGCAGATCCTCCAGGCGCAGATCGCTCTTCTGGGCGAGCACATGCTCGCGGGGCAGCGCCAAGTACATCGGATCCTCAAGCAACTCCACACGCCTCAGGCTCTCGACACTTGTGGGCTCGTCGAACTCGAACAACAGGGCCAGGTCGAACTCGCCGGCCTGCAGACGAGGAGCGATTTCCTCGGGCTCTCCCTCGGCGAGCGTCAACTCCAGATCTGGGTAGTGCGAGCGGAACGTGGCGATCGCAAGCGGCATCAGCGTGGCGCCCGCGGTCGGAAAGGAGGCCATGCGCAATCTCCCAGCCCGCAAGCCCGCAATCGCAGACAGCTCATCTTCAGCAGCCTCCAGGCGCGCAAGGATGCCTTCGGCGTGCTCCACGAGCGCCTGTCCAGATGCAGTCACGCGGACGCCGCGCGCATGGCGCTCGAGCAGCGTCATGCCGGTTTCGGCCTCAAGCGTCGCCACTTGCTGGGAGACGGCCGACTGGGTGTAGGAGAGTGCCTCGGCCGCACCCGAGAACGAACCGCGTTTGGCGACCTCTACGAGGACGCGCAATCGAGCAACGTTGAGCATTAGCTGTCCTTATAGCTCAGATTACGAAGTTCACTGGAGCTGATGGCAGGGAATGGGCACTATGTAATTGAAGTTCAGTCTGGATCGTGCCACAGGACGATCGCCACAAGACGGCAATAGGCGCCAGGCAACACAAAGAAGCCGGGCGAAACGGCACAAAGAGAAAAGAGTCAAAAATGTCCGCCAACATCGTCATCTCCTATGACGGAACAAACAACGAGGACGACGCGGTTGCACTTGGCCGGCTGTTCGCAAGCGCCGGTGCGACAGTGTCGCTCGCGTATGTTCGCCACGCTCCTGAGGAGGAGACCAGTCGCGAGATCCTCGCCCAGCACGAGGCCGAAGAGCTGCTGCGCCGGGGTACAGAGCTACTCGGCGATAGCGACGCTCCGCGCCACGTCATCACCGACCCCTCCACCCCTGGGGGCCTGAGCAAGCTGGCCGCCCAGACCGAGGCCGACATGATCGTGTTCTGCTCGGACTCGCACACCGCCAAGGGCAGCGTTACGGTCGGCAACTCCGCGCAGCGTCTGCTGAACGGCGGCACCGTCGCCGTCGCGATCGCCCCAGCCGGATACGCACAGAACAGAGACTCCCAGCTGGCTCGCGGTATCGCCGTGGCCGGCGACGGTGGCGCCCAGGCGACCGCCGAGGCACTTGCCAGGGCGTTTGGAGCAGAGCTCGTCACCGCAGAGCGGGCCGCCAGTCTGATCGTAGTCGGCTCACGCCCAGAGGCCGAGGAGGGTCGTGTCTCACTCAGCGCCGCTAGCGAGAACCTGATCGAGAACGCCGGTTGTCCGGTGCTCGTCGTCCCGCGCGGCAAGGCGCTGGCGTTCGACGGTCACGTGGTCGCGGCCGCGTAATAACGATTCACACAGATAGGCGCCCCGCTCGACGATACGGGTCAGCGGGGCGCATGCCCACCACGCCGGGCGCGCGCGTAGCGCAGCAGCGCTTCTGCGAAATCCAGCGAGCCACCGAGCAGGTGTCCGACAGGGCCTGTCCAAAGCCAAGCCTCCAGACGGCGTATGTCACGAGTGCGAACCAGCATCGGCTCGCACGGTATCGTGGCAGCCATGCCAACGGCCCTGAAGACAACCGTCACCGAGCTGCCCGAGTCGCGTGTGCGTGTGCAGGTAGAGGTCCCCTCGAGCGAGATCGAGGATCGCCTCGCTCGCAAGGCCCGCCAGTTGGGGCGCGAAATGAAGCTTCCCGGCTTTCGCCGCGGCAAGGTCCCGGCGCCGCTAGTGATCCAGCGCGTGGGACGCGAGGTCGTGCTTGAGGAAGCGGTCCGTGACACCTTGGGCAGTTGGTATTCGGATGCGATCGAGACGGCCGGCATCGTGCCGGTAGGAGATCCGCAGCTGGATCTCGCCGATCTCCCTGGGCAGGGCGCGGCACTGGAGTTCTCGATCGAGATAGGCGTGCTACCCACCGCACAACTCGGCAACTACAAGGGCCTCGAGGTCGGTCGTCGCGAGATCCTCGTCGAGGACGAGGCGATCCAGCAGCAGATCGACGAGCTACGCGATCGCTTGGCTCGACTGGAGACCGTTGAGCGTCCAGCCGCCTCAGGTGACTTTGTCGTAGTCGACTACCTCGGCTCGACCGCGGGCGAGCCGTTCGAGGGCGGGGAGGGGCGCGATCAGCTCATAGAGCTCGGCTCGGGCAATTTGATCCCCGGCTTCGAGGAGGGCTTGGAGGGAGCCGCGGCGGGGGAGGCGCGGACGATCGAGGTCTCTTTTCCGGCCGATTATCAGAGCGAGCAGCTGGCGGGCGCTGAGGCCTCCTTCGAGGTGACGGTCAAGGAGGTAAAGCACAAGCTGCTACCAGAGGTGGACGAGGATTTCGCCGTGGACATGGGCTTTGACTCGGTCGCGGAGCTCACCGAGGACATTCGCGCGCGCCTGGCAGATACCGACGCCAAGCGCATTGAGGCCGAGTTTCGTGAGGCCGCGCTTGACGTGGCAGCGGCCGAAGCCCACGTCGAGACGCCCGAGGCGCTCGTTCAGGCAAAGGCCCGTGAGATGTGGGATCGCATGCTGCACTCACTCTCCCATCGCGGCATCACCCGCGAGGTGTATCTGAAGATCACCGGACGCGAGGAGGATGACCTGATCGCCGAGCTGTTGCCCGACGCTGGTCAGTCGCTTCGCCGCGAGGCGGTGATCGCCGCAGTCGTCGCGGCCGAGAGCATCATCCCGAGCGAGGAGGACCTGCTCGAGGTCCTGACGCCGACTGCGGAGCGCGAGGGAGTCGAGCCGCAGAAGCTGCTCGAGGAGCTGCGCGACTCTGGGCGCCTGGAGGATATCCGCGAAGATCTCGCCGCTCGTCAGGCTGTCGAGCTGATCGCCTCGGAGGCCACGCCGATCCCTCTCGAGCAGGCCCAGGCGCGTGAGAAGCTTTGGACGCCAGAGTCTGAGGAGAAGCAGGGCGAGGGCGCTGGCGAGGCAGCTGCGGCGAGGCTTTGGACGCCGGAGCGCTAGCCTAGTCAGCACCCCGCTCGGGATATGTTCAGAAGGAATCCAGCCTGTAAAGCGAAACTGAAGCGAGGACCATGAGCCCACTTGTACCAATGGTGGTTGAGCAGACCTCGCGAGGCGAGCGCGCGTTCGACATCTACAGCCGTCTGCTCAACGAGCGGATCATCTTTCTTGGCACGCCGGTTGACGACCAGATCGCCAACCTGATTGTCGCCCAGCTCTTGCACCTGGAGTCTGAGGATCCCACCAAGGACGTTTCGATCTACATCAACTCGCCCGGTGGCTCGGTGTATGCGGGCCTTGCCATCTACGACACGATGCAGTTCATCAAGCCCAAGGTGCAAACGATCTGCGTTGGCATCGCGATGTCGATGGGCGCCTTGCTGCTGGCGGGCGGCGCCGAGGGCAAGCGCATGGCGCTGCCCAACGCGAAGATTCTGATCCACCAGGTCTCATCGAGCTTCCAGGGGCAGGCGAGCGACATCGAGATTCACGCAAAGGAGATCATCGACGTGCGCAAACGCCTCGATGAGATCATCGCCAAGCACACTCACAAGAAGCTCGAGCAGGTCAGCAAAGACACGGAGCGCGACTACTTCATGAGCTCCGAGGAGGCCAAGGAGTACGGCATCATTGACCGTGTGATCTCAGAACACTAGTTCTGAGATTGACGGGATGTCATAAGAGGAGAGACGCGAGATGGCCAGACCAACCGATTCCAATGAGCAGCTCCTCTGCAGTTTTTGCGGCAAGTCTCAGCGGCAGGTCAAGAAGCTGATCGCCGGTCCTGGCGTCTACATCTGCGACGAGTGCATCGATCTCTGCAACGAGATCATCGACGAGGAGTTGGCGGCGCCGCCCGCGTTCGACCTCGAGAACCTGCCCAAGCCGCGTGCCATTTACGACGTGCTCGACGAGTATGTCGTCGGCCAGGAGGCATCCAAGCGTACTTTGTCGGTCGCCGTCTACAACCATTACAAGCGCGTGCAGATGATGCAGTCCGAGGATTCGGACATCGAGCTGCAGAAGTCCAACATCCTGCTGCTCGGCCCAACCGGCTGCGGCAAGACGCTGTTGGCCCAGACCCTTGCACGCATCCTGAATGTGCCGTTCGCGATTGCCGACGCGACTGCGCTTACCGAGGCGGGCTATGTCGGTGAGGACGTCGAGAACATCCTACTCAAGCTGATCCAGGCCGCCGACTATGACGTCAAGAAGGCCGAGACCGGGATCATCTACATCGACGAGGTCGACAAGATCGCGCGCAAGGCCGACAATCCCTCGATCACTCGTGACGTTTCCGGCGAGGGCGTACAGCAGGCGTTGTTGAAGATCCTCGAGGGCACACAGGCATCAGTGCCGCCGCAGGGGGGACGCAAGCATCCCCACCAGGAGTTTCTGACGATCGACACGACCAACATCCTGTTCATCTGCGGAGGCGCGTTCGCGCACCTCGACAAGGTGATCGAGCGGCGCATAGGCCACAACGGAATCGGGTTCGCCTCGGCGATCGAAACCAAACTGGAGCGCGACACAGGCGAAATATTCGAGCACTGCCTGCCAGAGGACCTGATCGAGTACGGCCTGATCCCCGAGTTCATCGGCCGCCTGCCCGTCATGTCGGCGGTCCACCAGCTCACCTGCGAGGACCTCGTTTCGATCCTCACCGAGCCTCGCAACGCTCTTGTCAAGCAGTTCCAGCGCTTCTTCTCCTTCGACGGCATCGAGCTCGTGTTCGCCGAGGACTCGCTCTTGGCGGTTGCAGAGAAGGGGCTCGAGCGAGAAACCGGTGCGCGTGGCTTGCGCTCGATCATCGAGGAGATTCTGCTCGAGGTCCAGTTCGAGCTGCCCTCCCGCCGCGACGTCAAGAAGTGCGTCGTCACGCGCGACACGGTCGAGAAAGGCACGACGCCAACGCTCGTCACCGAAGCAGCGCCAGAGGAGCCCGCCGAGCGCTCCTTGCGTGAGGAGTCGGCTTAGAGCTCGTCGAAAGGGCTCTCGTCTGCGTCAAGCCGATGCGCGGGGGCGCTCAGCGCGAGACGGTGTCCGGTGGCCCATAGGACATTCTCGAGTGTGTTCACGGTCGGGTTGGCTCCGTGTCGCTCCAGCCTGGCGATAGCGGCCTGGCTGACGTCGAGTCGCTCGGCGAGCGCGGCCTGGGTGAGGCCTGCTGCGTAGCGAGCCTCTCGGAGGAGTGTTGCGGCTTCTGACATCGTCGAAACGATTATAACCAATGGGTTATGAGTGTGATCTGGGATATGTAGAGCACCAAGCTTTGTCTGCCGGCAACAGCGTCCGCTAGCATCCCCCGCCATGCCCGCGCACATCCCGCAGATCCGTGATCTCCATGCATGACGACTTCCGTATCCGCGTAGAGCTGCCGCGCGCGCAAGCGCATGAGCTGCTGCAGGCGTTGGAGGAGCACGAGCGCGATGGCAGTGGTGGCCTTCCAAGTCCAGAGCACGTCGCCGTAAGCCACGAGAACGGGCATGTCTTCCTGTATGCCGACTCCGGCGATGAGGCCGCGAGCGCACGGGCAGCTGTCGAAGCGATCCTGTCCGAGAAGGGCATCGCCGCGCAGGTCAGCTCCTGGCGTTGGCACCCTGAGGAGGAGCGTTGGGAGGACGCTTTGCTCGCGTTGCCCAACACTTCCGCCGAGCACGTCGCCGAGCATGAGCGCTTGGAGGAGCTGGAGACCCAGGAGTCAGAGCAAACCGGCTACCCGGCATGGGAAGTGCGTGTCACGCTGCCCACCCATCATGACGCGCATGCGTTTGCCGAACGCCTCGCCGCCGAGGGGATCCCGGTGCAGCGTCACTGGCGCCATCTCACGCTCGGCGCCGAAGACGAGGACGATGCGCGCGCGCTTGCCGAGCGCTTGCGCTCTGAGACCCCGCAGGGCTCGACTCTCGACGTCGAGGGCGCCGCATGGGATGCCTGGGTAGCGGTGAACGGGCCGGCACGCCCGTTTGCGCTGTTCGGCGGTCTGGCTCAGTAGCAACAGCTCGGCTGCGTACACTCACGCTCCATGAGCGAGCGCATCAAAGAGCTCGAAGATCGCACCAGGTTCGAGCCCTCACAGGTCGAGCCGCGGATCGTCGAGCGCTGGCTCGCCTCAGGCCTGTTTCATCCCGAGCCCGATAGAGAGGCCAGCCAGAACTACTCGATTGCGATACCGCCGCCGAATGTGACGGGCTCGCTGCACATGGGGCATGCGCTCAATGGCTCGGTGCAAGACACCTTGATTCGCTACAACCGGATGAAGTTCCCGCCCACCCGACGCACGAAGTGGATCTTCGGCACCGACCATGCTGGGATCGCCACACAGGCACAGGTCGAGAAGGCACTACTCGCCGAGGGCATCAGCCGTCACGAGTTGGGGCGTGAGGCGTTCGTGGAGCGCGTGTGGGAGTGGCGAGCGCACTACGGCGGCACGATCGTCGAGCAGTTCAAGCGGCTTGGCGCCTCGTGCGACTACTCCGAAGAGCGCTTTACGCTCGACGAGGGCTACGCCCGTGCGGTCATGCAGGTCTTCGTCAACCTCTACGAGAAGGGCTGGATCTACCGCGACCGTTACATCGTCAACTGGGATCCGGGCAGTCGCTCGGCGATCTCGGATCTAGAGGTCGAGGAGCGCCGCGAGATAGACACGCTCTACTCGATTTGCTACGACGTTGAGGGGGGTGGCAGCGTAACGATCGCCACCGTTCGTCCTGAGACGATGCTCGGTGACACCGCGGTGGCGGTTCACCCAGAGGACGAGCGCTACCGGGCGCTTGTCGGGCGCAAGGCGATCTTGCCGCTTGTCGGGCGACATCTGCAGATCATCGCCGACGACTATGTGAAGATGGACTTCGGCACCGGTCAGCTGAAGGTCACCCCGGCACACGATCCCAACGATTTCGAGATCGGCAGCCGCCACGAGCTCGATCAGGTGTCGGTGATCGGTGAGGACGGACGCATGACCGCCGAGGCTGGCGAGCGCTTCGCCGGTCTTACGGTGATGGAGGCACGCGAGGCCGTTGTCGCCGAGCTCGAGCGTGAAGGTCGGATCGTCGCGCGTGAGGACTACGAGCATGAGGTGCCCTACTCGCATCGCTCCGGCCAGCGCATCGAGCCGCTGATCTCGCTGCAATGGTTCATGAGCATGAACGAGCTGGCACGTCCGGCTGTCGCTGCCGTGCGCGAGGGACGTGTGCGGATCGTGCCCGAGAACCACCGGCGCGTCTATTTGGACTGGATGGAGAACATCCGTCCCTGGTGCATCTCGCGCCAGCTCTGGTGGGGTCACCGCCTGCCCGTCTATTACTGCGAGACTTGTGGTCACGTCAACGTGGCGCTCAGCGCACCAGATGCTTGCGCGGAGTGCGCAGGGCACCTCCGCCAAGAGGAGGACGTGCTGGACACGTGGTTCTCCTCCGCGCTGTGGCCTTTTGCAACGCTCGGTTGGCCGCAGGACACCCCCGAGCTGAAAGCGTTCTATCCAACGAACGTGCTCTCCACCGCCAGGGACATCCTGTTCCTGTGGGTCGCGCGCATGATCATGATGGGCATCGAGCTAACCGGCGAGGTGCCGTTCTCCGACGTCTACATCCACTCGGTGATCCAGGCACCAGACGGGCGGCGCATGTCCAAGTCGTTGGGCACCGGCATCGACCCATTGCAGGAGATCGACCGCCACGGCGCTGATGCAGTGCGCTTCGGCCTGCTTGCGATGTCCTCCACACAGGACGTTCGCTACTCCGCTGAGAAGGTCCAGCAAGGGCAAGCGCTGGCCAACAAGCTGTTCAACGCGGCGCGCTTCGCGCTAGTGCGTATCGACGCGAGCCTTGGATCAGAGCGCGCACAGGCCGTCAAGCCGCAGCCGTTGCCACGCACGGTCGAGGATCGCTGGATCCTCTCACGGCTCACGCGGGTTCTGGCAGACACCGCCGCACGCATCGAGCAGTACGACTTCTCCCATGCCGCGCTCGGCCTCTATGACTTCGTCTACGGAGAGTTGTGTGACTGGTACCTGGAGATCGTCAAGCAGCGGCTGCCCGTCCTCGCTGAGGCAGGCAGCGAGGATGACGGTAGGCAGGAGCTCGCCGGGACATTGCTCTACGTGCTGCGCGAGACGGTCGCGATGGCCCACCCGCTGATTCCGTTTGTTACCGAGGAGCTTTGGCGATACCTCAACGACACGGGCGAGTTGCTCGCCGGCTCTGCCTATCCGCAGGCTCGAGAGGATTTGATCGATCTGCAGGCTGAGGCGGAGTTGGCGCGCACGATCGAGGCGGTAACGCTGGTGCGCGGTTGGCGAGACTCGGTTGGCGCTCGGGCCGGTCTGTTCGTGGCCGCTCGTCTTTGCGCAGATGGCTACGAGCTGACCGCCCCGCTGCTCGCTCGCCTGGCACGTTTGCAGCTTCCCCGGTACGACGAGCAGTCTCGGGCGCTCGACTCGGCGGGCGCGAGCGCCGCGAATAGGGATGCCACCCGCGCCCCCTCACTGGGACCCTCCAAGGAGGACAGGCAGGCACGGGAAGGAGAGTCTCCGGCTGGGCCCACTGCGGTTGCCTCTGTCCCCATTCCCGGCGGCACGGTCGAGGTGCTCTCGGGCGAGGGCCTGGACCTCGGCGCCGCCGAGCGGCGACGCGAGGCTGCTAAGCAGAAGCTGCTCGCGGAGATCGAGCGCGTGCAGGGCAAGCTCGAGCGCCCGGGCTTCGTGGAGAAGGCGCCGGCAGCTGTGGTCGAGGGCGAGCGTGAGCGTCTTGTGCGCCTGCGCGCCGAGCTGGAGGTCCTATGAGCCAAGATTGGAGTCCCGAGCACGCCGAGCGTCATCTGCGCTCACTCGAGCTGTTCGGGATGCGCTTCGGGCTGGACCGGATGCACCGCATGATGACGGTGCTCGGAGCGCCCGAGCGCAGCTTTGACTCGATCCATGTGGTGGGCACGAACGGAAAGAGCTCGACTACGCGCATGATCGCGGCAATCCTCGAGCGCCACGGACTGCGTAGCGGCTGCTACCTCTCGCCGCACCTCCTGTCCTATTCTGAGCGCGTTCAGATCGGCGAGCGCGATGTCGAGACTCACGCCTTCGCGGCGGCGATCGCGCGCGCTGCTTGGGCGGCTGAGCGGGTCAACCGTACCCTTGCCGAGGATGACCACGTGACCCAGTTCGAGCTGCTGACCGCAGCTGCCTTCTGGGAGCTCGCGCGACGCGACGCCCAGGTGGTAGTCGTCGAGGCCGGCCTCGGCGGGCGCTATGACGCGACGAACGTGATCGACTCGAAGCTGGCTGCTCTCACCAACGTGGGCCTCGAGCACACGCGCTGGCTTGGTCCCACGCTGGTCGATATCGCCACCGAGAAGCTCGCGGTGCTTGGCGAGCGGTCGGTATTGGCAGTTGGTTCCCAGCTGCAGCCGGAGGTGCTCGCGCTCGCGCATCGCGTCGCCGCCGAACGTGGCGCTGAGCTCTTGATCGCAGATACAGCCCCCGAGGATCTACAGATGGGCGCGCGCGGCTCTTTCCAGCGTGAGAACTTCGCGCTGGCCCGGCTAGCAGCGGAGTCTTACCTGCAGCGATCAGGGCTCCTATTGAGCGAGCAGGCCGTGCGAGACGCCGCGATCTCGACGTTGGTTGCGGGTCGTATGCAGGTCATCGGTGACGATCCGCTCACGGTGGTGGATGGCGCGCACAATCCAGCCGCGATCACCGCATTGGTGGAGTCTTTGCCCGAGCTGCTTGACGGCCGCTCGCTGGCGCTGGTGCTCGGTGTGCTCGAGGACAAGGATGCCGCCAGCATGCTCCGTGCGCTCCTGCCTTTGTGCGAGCGGGCCTGGTTCACCGCGCCCCCGAGCCAAAGAGCGCTCTCACCCGCGACGCTGCAATCGTTGGCCGGCCAGCTCGGCTTCGAGCGGTGCACCTGCGAGTCCCAGCCGTCCAGGGCGTTGGCGGCGGCGCGCAATTGGGCGCGCGAACGCGCCGCCGCGGTTCTGGCAACTGGATCTGTCTATCTGGTCGGAGATCTGTTCGCTCACGCGGGGGAGCTCGATTTGGACACCGCTATAGGGCTTGGGGAGCGTGACGAGCAACGAGAGCGCTTGCAGGGAAGAGGCCGCTATGAACGATGATGGCCCATCGGTACTGACGATGATCGGCGCCGTCGCCTTGATCGTGGCGCTTGTGATCCTCGTGTTCTTTGCCGCCGGCTATGGCTTCGGCCGGCTGTTCCTGTGAGGCTGGGAACCTGCAAGAACATACCCTCCCGAAGCTTGATCGCGCATTTTTTGCCCGATAGCCTCTAAACTCGGCCGCCCGATGCGCCATCACGGATCGAAGCGCCCCGTTTCACGCGTGCTTGCAGGGAAATCCTTCAGCGGAGCCGTATAGGGTCATCGATGCCACCACCAATCGCCTACTTCGGAATCGAAAGCAAAAGCTTGAGCCTGGTCATCGACTTGTTGATCCTGTTCGTCGTGGTCCTGTATTTCTCGTTGCTGTACTGGACCTACGCAGACGCTCGCCGTCGCATCGCCGATCCGATGCTGGTCGGCTGCGCCACGGTCGCGTCGCTATTCCCGTTCGTGGGGACGATCGTCTACATGATCCTGCGTCCGCCCGAGTACCTGGAGGATGTGCGCGAGCGCGAACTGGAGTTGCAGGCGGCCGAAGCGCGGCTGCACGGGCTCGACTACAGCCTCTGCCCGCACTGCGACTACCGCATCGAGCACGACTTCATTCGTTGTCCGAGCTGTCTGCGCAAGCTGAAGGAGCGTTGCGTCAGCTGCTCGCGACCACTCGATCGTGCCTGGACTATCTGCCCGTACTGCGAGACCGACGTACCCGCGACGGCCAAGGCAACGCGACGGACGGTTCGCTCAGAACGTGCGAGCGCCTCGGCTACAGCTCGTACCCGCGCCGGCGTCGAGGACGAACTGGAGGTCGCTGCGCTTGATGTGGAGGCGGTATCGCCGGCCCGTGCACGTGCGGCTAAGCGTGCTGCTGTAAGGGCGCCTGAGCCGGCCACCTTCGTCGGCGAGGTCTCGTTTGCCTCGGAGTCGAGCTCTGCCGCTGAGGACCCCGAGACCGGGCGCGAGGACGCGGAGCCTGAAGCCACAGTCAAGCCGAGTTCTCGTCCGCGCTCGCATCGTCCGCGCCCGACTTCCTAAGCGCCCTCGAACATTCTTCCCAAACCAGCCGGCCCGGGCCGCGACTATCTCCTACGAACCAAAGGAACACATGGACCGCACATTGATCCTCGTAAAGCCGGACGCCTTCGCCCGCTCGCTCACGGGCGAGATCATCGCTCGCTTCGAGCGCAAGGGCCTGCGCATCGTTGCGCTGCGACACATGACCGTGACGCGCGAGCTGGCAGAGCGCCACTATGCCGAGCATGCCGAGAAGTCTTTCTTCGATGAGCTCGTGCAGTTCATCACCTCCGGGCCGATCGTGGCGTTGGTGCTCGAGGGTCTCGATGCGGTCAAGGCGGCTCGACAAACGATCGGTGCCACCAATCCGCTCGATGCCGCCCCGGGCTCGATCCGTGGCGACTTCGCCATCGAGATGGGCCAGAATATGGTCCACGGCTCGGACTCGCCTGAGTCGGCCGTCCGCGAGGCGGCATTGTTCTTCCCCGAGCTCTCGGCCTGAGTAGGCGCAAGGCAGCAGCTGAGGCGGCGGCATGAGCTTCACGGCGGCGAGCATGTATGTGAGCAGCTCATGAGCGGGTTCGACCGGCTCGTGCTCGCCTCAGCCTCGCCGCAACGTCGTGGCGATCCTCGAGCGTCTGGGGGTGTCGTTCACGGTGCGTGCGACCGACGTCGAGGAGATCGAGCAGGGCGAGCCCGAGCAGGTGGCGGTCGAGAATGCGCTGCTGAAGGCTCGCGCGGCTCACACAGCCAGCGCGCAGGAGGCGGTGCTCGGCGTCGATACGCTGGTGGCGCTCGGTGCTCGTATCTACGGCAAGCCGGCGGATGAGCATGCGGCGCGCGAGACGCTTGCGGCGCTCTGCGCAGAGACGCACACCGTCATCAGTGGCATCGCGCTGCTACGCGGAGATCGTGAGCAGGTGGGGCTCGCACGGACGGAGGTCGCCTTTAGGCAGTGTTCTGAGGAGCTGATCGACTGGTATGTGGCCAGCGGCGAGTGGCGCGGGCGGGCCGGCGGCTACGCAATCCAGGGGATTGGAGCAGTGCTGGTGCGCGAGATTCACGGGGACTACGAGAACGTCGTCGGCTTGCCTGTGGCCAAGCTCATGGACATGGCCCCCGAGCTTCTACCTGTACCAGCCAACGACGGGCGCTGAGGCGCTTTCCCGCTGCAAATACGCTGTCAAGGTTGCGGGCCGGGCGATGCGGTCCGCTAGACTCCCCGCCGGGTACGCCCCGGAGCGCCGGGATGCCAGCCGACCGGCCAGGCGAAGCCGAATCCGAGCGTGCTCCCTACTAAAAGATGAGCATCCTCAGCTACCTCACAGGGTTCGGTGGCCGCGACATGGCGGTCGACCTCGGAACTGCCAACACGCTCGTATACGTGCGCGGGCGTGGAATCGTGCTGTCTGAGCCGAGCGTGGTGGCGATCGACTCGCGTACCGGTGAGGTGCATGCCGTCGGGATTGAGGCCAAGCGGATGCTGGGTCGTACGCCCGGCACGATCCAGGCGATCCGCCCGCTAAAGGACGGGGTCATCGCCGACTTCGACGTGACCGAGGAGATGCTGCGTCACTTCATTCAGAAGGTCCACCAGAACCGCTGGGCGCATCCGCGGGTGGTCGTGTGCGTGCCGTCTGGGGTGACCGGCGTCGAGAAGCGCGCGGTCGAGGAGGCCTGCCTGTCGGCTGGCGCGCGCACCGCCTATCTGATCGAGGAGCCGATGGCGGCGGCGATCGGTGCCGGGCTGCCGGTTGGCGAGCCGACCGGCTCGATGGTGGTGGACATCGGCGGAGGCACTTCCGAGGTGGCGGTGATCTCCCTCGGCGGGATCGTCGTGTCAGAGTCGATCCGCGTTGGCGGCGACGAGATGGACGAGGCGATCATCAACTACGCCAAGAAGGAGTACAAGCTCTTGATCGGCCAGCAGACAGCCGAGGAGCTAAAGCTTGAGATCGGCTCGGCTTGTGCAATGGAGGAGGAGCTTCAGGCGGAGATTCGCGGGCGGGACATGGTGGCGGGCCTGCCCAAGACCGTCGTGCTCACCAGCGAGGAGATCCGCCAAGCGCTCGAGGAGCCGCTCTCACAGATCATCGAGGCGGTCAAGGAGACACTCGATCGCACCCCGCCCGAGCTCGCCTCGGACATCATGGACCGCGGGATCATGCTCGCAGGGGGTGGCGCGCTGCTACAAGGACTCGATCAGCGCTTGCGTGAGGAGACACAAATGCCCGCACACTTGGCGGAGTCGCCACTGACGTGCGTGGCGGTCGGGTCGGGGCGCTCGCTCGAGGAGTTCGAGGCGATCCATCGTTCCAACCGCAACTCGCGTAGTCGCCGCCGTCGATGAGGGCTGCCGCTGCTGGCGCGATGCGCGGGTACTCTGTCCGATGAACGCTTCGGAAGGTCCCAATTCGTGTATGAGAAGACGGTTCGACGCAGACGTGCGGTGCTTGCACTGCTCGTCGTGCTCTCCCTGATACTGCTGACCGCCTACTTCGGCGAGGCTCCAAACGGTGGTCTGCACTCTGTGCAGCGTGGCTTCTTGACCGTTGTCTCGCCGATCCAGGATGGCGCCAACAAGGCGCTAAAGCCCGTTCGAGATCTGTTTGGCTGGTTTGGCAGCACCCTGAAAGCCAAGAGCCAGAATGCCGAACTGCGCAAGCAGCTTGACAAGCTGCGCACGCAGTACACGGCCAACCAGGAAAACGAACACTCCTATCGGGAACTGTTGAAGCTCTACCACCTCGACCACGAGCTCAGCATCGCCGACTACAACCCAGTCACGGCCACCGTCGTCTATCAGTCGCCCAACATCTGGTATTCGATCATCACGATCGACCGAGGCTCCTCCTCGGGAGTGCGCGTCAATGATCCTGTGATAGCCGACGAAGCGCTTGTCGGCAAGGTAACCGAGGTCGTCCCAGACGCCGCCCAGGTGAGCTTGATCACCGACAGCGCGGTTGAAGTGACGGCCAAGATCAGCGCAACTGGAGCAGTGGGCCTTGTGCAGCCGCAGGTAGGCGAACCCGGGCGCCTGCTGATGCAGATCTATCAGTCCTCGACCGCTGCGCCTGTGCCAGGCGACTATGTCGTGACCTCGGGCACCGTCGCGAGCCCCGGTGTCTCGCTCTACCCGAAGGGGATCCCGATTGGCCAGGTCACCTCGGTCAACGAACAGGGTGGCTTCAAGTCGGTTGACGTGAGCCCGCTCGCCGATCTTCGCAGCCTTGAATTCGTGCAGGTGCTGACCTACTCATCCGGCTCGCAGGCGGCCTCGCTCGGCAATGTCGCTGCCAATCTGACGCCAACCCACCAGCTCAGCCCAGAAGAAGAATCTCAGGGTCAGGGCGGCCAGCTCGCGCAAACGGGAGGAGGCGGCTGATGAGCGGGCCGCTGGCCGGCAGGCGCGGAACCACGTCGATCGCAGCCGCCCAGCGCTCGGGCGCCGACGGAGGAGCAGCATGGCTGCCGGGCTCATTGGTGTGGCGCGTCGCGGTGCTATCGATCGTCGTTGTCTTCATCCAGATAAGTGTCGTCTCGGAGATCCCGGTATTTGGCGTAAGCATTGATCTCACGCCACTACTGGTGGCGTTTGTCGGACTATTGTGCGGCTCTACGCTAGGCGCCGTCGCTGGCTTCTGTGTTGGGCTGCTGGTCGACCTGGCGCTGATGCAGACCCTTGGAGTGACTTCGCTCACCTTCACGATCATCGGCTACTGGGCCGGTCGCCTGCGCGAGCTGCGCGATCCACAAGCAGCGCTCACACCGCTGTTCATCGGAGCGGCTGCGGCGAGCGCCGCGATGGTCGGCTACTCGGTGATCGAGTTCCTGCTTGGCGTAGACGCGCCGGTGAGCCTCGAGCTGCTGCGTGAGATCGTGGTCGGTGTTCTGCTCGACACGGTGGTGGCGCTGCCGATGTGGGCCCTAGTCCGCCGCTGCCTGGTGGGCGCCCTACCGGACGATCCGCGCCGCCGCCGCCGTCGCGCCTACACGACCGGCGGTCTCAGCCCGCTCTCACAGGGCAGGGGAGGCGCCAGGTGAGCACGATCGAGCAGTTGCGGCCTAGCGATCCGCGCGGGGTGGGTGGGCCTTCATCGCCTTCGCTTGCGTTGCGCGTGGCAATCCTCGGCAGCATCGCGCTTGTCATGTTCGGGATCATCTTCTTCCGCCTGTGGTACCTGCAGGTGCTCAGCGGCGAACAGTACGTCCAGCAGGCTCAGGCCAACGACCAGCGCGAACTGTCGATACCCGCTCCACGGGGGGAGATCCTCGCCCGCGAAGGCCAGCCGATCGTGACGAGTCAGGTCAGCAACGCCGTCCAGATACTGCCGAGCTCGCTGCCCCAGTCCGTCAAGGAAGAGGCGGCCGAATATCAGACCCACCTGGCCGAAGCGGACAAGGAATACGTGGCGGCGGGCGAACGATTGAAGGCGTATGAGAACAACCTCAACGCTTACGAGAGCGAGGGCAGGCACGGACACAGGCACGCCGATCGGGCGCAGCTGGTCGAACTGCACGCGCTCGCTCGCGCGGATCACCTGCGCAGCGTCTCGATTCCCGTGCTGCCTGCCTCGGCCGGCAAGACTCGCGAGCTCTTTCGACGGCTGGCGCCAGTGATCGGCCTCAGCCCGAGGTTGATCGACGAACGCGTGATCGCCGGCATTACACAGCTTCCATATGCCCCAGTCACGATCAAGACCGATGCGGGACTTGCAGCGTTGACGGTGCTCGCTGAGCGCCAGAACGATTTTCCCGGCGTCAAGCAGGAACCGGTATCGATCAGGAGCTATCCGTATCGCGAATTGGCCGCGCAGACGCTAGGTCACGTCGGCCAGGTCAGCAAAGAAGAGCTCGGGCTGCCCGCCTTCAAGGGCGTCTCGAAGGGTACCGTCGTCGGGCAGTCGGGGCTCGAGTACTACTATGACCGCTATCTGCGCGGCAAGCCGGGAGAGCGGCTCGTGCAGGTCAACGCCGAAGGCCAGCCCGAGCCGACCAAGCTGCCAGTGGTCGAGCCAAAGGCCGGTCACGACCTCAAGCTGACGATCGACCTTGGGCTCCAGCAGGAGGGCGAAAAGGCGCTGCGCGAGGGGGTGGCGCTTGCTCAGGGGAAAGGCAACCCGGGTTCTGGGGCGGCGTTCGTGGCGATGAACCCGCTCAACGGAGAAATCTATGCGACCGGCTCCTATCCGAGTTATGACCCCAATCGCTTTGCCAAACCGATGACCCAGAGCGAATACGACCAGCTCAACGGCAGCGGCGAAAACGAAGGCCCCGACCCGCGCGCACCGCTGCTCAATCGCGCCGTGGAAGGTCAGTATCCGACCGGCTCGACGTTCAAGCCGATCACCGCGATGGCTGCCCTCGAAGCCGGTGTGATCAATCCGCAGGAGCCGCTGGGAGGAGGGTCGTGCATCACCGTGGGCGCAGAGCAGTTCTGCAACTCAGGTAAAAACGACTACGGCGCACTGCCGCTGGTCCAAGCGCTCACGGTCTCCTCGGACACTTATTTCTTCACGGTTGGCGAGTACGCAAACAGCCACGGCGACGTGATCCAAAACATGGCCAAGGAGCTCGGGATTGGCAAAGAAACCCAGGTGGATCTGCCAAACGAGATCGAAGGTACTGTGCCCGATGCCGCATGGCGCCTACAGCAGAACAAGCTGCAGGAAGGCTGCGAACACAGCCACCCCAAGACCGCGGCGAGCATCTGCCACATCGTCTCGGAAATCGGCCCGTGGACGATCGGCGATGATATGCACCTCGCGGTTGGACAGGGCGAACTGCTCACCTCGCCGCTGCAGATGGTCGTCGCCTACTCGACCCTTGCCAATGCATACATGAACGGTGGCGAAGGCACGGTCGTGCGTCCTCATCTGGGTCTGGAGATCGACAATTCCAACGGTGGTCTCGTACAGAGCCTACCCACGGCCCCGATTCGCCATGTCCATCTCAATTACTCGGACCTGAATGACGTGATGGAAGGCATTCACGACGCAACGTTCGAGCCGGGAGGCACCTCGGCCGATGTGTGGTCAGGCTGGAACCAGGCTGAACACCCGGTGTATGGCAAGACGGGCACCGCCGAACGTGCCGGCCAGGTCGAACAGGCGTGGTACATGTGCTTCCTGCCCGACCCAAAGCATCCGATCGTGATCGCGGCCACCGTCGAACAGGGCGGCTTCGGCGACGAAGCGGCCGCGCCGATCGCGCGGTTGATCGCCTCCAAGTGGTTCCACAAGTCACTTACGCTCGTCGCCGGCTCCAACTCCGACAAGTGAGCGGGAGCATGTCAACGTCCTCGCTCAGCCCGATCCAACCGACCGAGGCACCTCCCACACCTTCCGGCGGTGGGCTACGTCTGCCGTTGGACCCGCTGCTGACGCTCGCCACGGTCGGCCTCGGGGTCTGCTCGATCCTCACACTGCGAGTGGCGACCCGCAACCTGATCCCGGACAGCCCCCACTACTACGTAGAGCGCCAGGCGATCTACCTGGCGGTGGGGCTAGCGTTGATGGTGGCTCTGTCGCGCCTCGATTACGCCCGTCTGCGTCACCTGATGTACCCAATCTACGGCGCGCTGATCTTGAGCATCCTTGCGGTGCTCGTGCTCGGTCGTGAAATTAAGGGCTCGGTGCACTCGACGCGAGCGATCAGCTTCCCGTTGTTCTCATTTCAGGCCTCCGAGCTCGGCAAGGTGCTGTTGATCGTCGCGTTGTCGGCGTTCGTAGTGGCCCGCTCGCGGCGGCTGCGCGAGCTCGATACGACCGCGCGCGTGCTGCTCGTGGCGCTCGTGCCCGCGATGCTAGTGATCCTCCAGCCAGACCTCGGTTCGGGGCTCGTGTACATGGCGATCGCGTTCATGCTGCTGTTCGTGGCGGGAACCTCGTGGCGGCAATTGGCGGGACTGGTCGCGCTGGTCGTCGTCTCGGGCACGATCGTGCTGGTGGCTGCGCCCGCGATCGGCGTGCACGTGCTCAAGCCCTACCAGGAAGAACGCCTGACCGTCTTCTTGAATCCCTCGGGCAGCACCGGCGAAGGGGCCTACCAGCAGTTGCAGTCGAAGGTCGCGATCGGCTCAGGCCAGAAGACGGGCCGCGGCCGCGAATCGACCCAGATCGAAGGCAAATACGTGCCCGAGGACGAAACCGATTTCGTCTTCGCCGCGGTCGGCGAGCAGTACGGATTCGTCGGAGCGGCGCTCGTCCTCTCGCTGTATGCGCTGCTGATCTGGCGCACGCTGCGGATCCTCACGATGTCCAAGGACCTGTTCGGCTCGCTGGTCGCCGCCGGGGTCCTGGCTATGCTGATGTTCCAGGTCTTCGTGAACGTTGGCATGGCAGTAGGGATAATGCCGATCACCGGCGTCACGTTGCCTCTAATGAGCTATGGCGGATCGTCGGTCATCACAACCCTTCTGGCAGTGGGTCTGCTGCAATCGATCTACGTCCAGGGACGCGCCTCCCAGGCGCTGAAGGGCCGCGTTGTCCGCCACTAGAGAAGATGTCAGCCGAGACTCCCCACCAACCAGCCAAGGCCGCGCCGGAGACCGCAAGTGGTCCGGCGCCCGCTTGCATGGGATTCGGCGATACCACGGGCCACGGGAATCAAAAACCCGTCCGTCCCACCCATTACAGATCTCGAAAGACTGGATCAAATTGAGAAAGCAAGTGCTTGTCAGCGTCGATCGCGCGGAGACGCGCGTGGCGCTTTTGGAGGCTGCCGGAACGCCCGGCGCCTCACGTCCCGCCGGGCGCGCCTCCAAGCGCTCGAACGCACGCCCCGGTGCCGGCTACCGGATAGCTGAGCTCTACATCGAGCGCCGCGGCGGGCGCTCGATCGTCGGCAACATCTACAAGGGCAAGGTGGACAACGTGCTGCCGGGCTTGGAGGCCGCGTTCGTCGACATCGGCCTCGAGAAGAACGGCTTCCTGCACGTCGATGAGATCGTGCTCCCAGGAGTCGAGGCGCCCAAGCGTGGACGTGGCGGCGGCCGCAAGATCTCAGAGCTGCTCCAGCCAGGGCAGGAGATCGTCGTGCAGGTCGTCAAGGACCCACTGAAGACCAAGGGCGCGCGCCTGTCGATGGAGCTGACGATCGCCGGGCGCTACATGGTGTACGCGCCCACCGGCGAGGGCATCGGCGTATCGCGCCGCCTGGAGGACAAAGAGCGCGAGCGCCTGCGCCGCCAGACCGCCAAGCTCGAGATCGGCCAAGGGGGAGTCGATCATCCGCACCGCCGCTCACGGCGCGCAGCGGGCGGACTTCGAGCGCGAGCTGCTCTATCTGCACAAGCTGCACGAGGTGCTGATGAAGCGCGTGGAGGACACACAGGCGCCGGAGATGGTCTTCCAGGAGGCCGACCTGTCGGTACGGGTGGTGCGTGACATCTTCTCCGAGCACTTCGAGCGGGCGATCGTCGACGACGAGCAGCAGCATCGTCGGCTGGTCTCGTTCTTCGCGCGCACCGCTCCCGAGCTGGTCGAGCGTGTCGAGCTGTGGGAGGGCCCCGAGCCGCTGCTCGACGCCTACAAGGTGACCGAGGCGATCGACGGGGTCATGTCGCGACGTGTGGATCTGCCCAGCGGCGGCTACCTGATGATCGACTATGCCGAGGCGCTAACCGTGATCGACGTCAACTCGGGCAGCTTCATCGGGCGCGGCAAGGGCGCGGGCCTGGAGGAAACGATCACCAAGACCAACCTCGAGGCCGCCGAGGAGGTCGTCAACCAGCTGCGCCTGCGCGACATCGGCGGGATCATCGTGATCGACTTCATCGACATGGCGCGCGCGCGCAATCGCGACGCTGTGATGAAGACGCTGCGCAAGTCACTCGACGAGGACCGCACGAAGACGTTCACCGCCGAGCTATCGCGCCTGGGGCTGGTGGAGATGACCCGCCAGAACGTGACCGAGGGGGTGCGCGAGATCATGAGTCGTCCGTGCCCCACCTGTGAGGGAGAGGGTGTGATCCGCTCAGAGGAGACGATCGCGATCGAATTCGAGCGCAGGTTGCGCGACCTCGTGGGCGAGCACCCCGACGCGGAGGCGTTCCTCGTGCAGATCAACCCGCGCGTTACCGCCCAGTTCACCGGGCAGGGCTCGCGCGTGCTGCACGCGCTGGAGGCCCAGACGGAGCGCTCGTTTCACTTCGAGGGCTCAGAAGGGCTTGCGCTCGACCACTTCGCGATCACCTTTCAGGGCACGCGCGAGGAGGTCGAAGAACGCGCGCTGCCGTTCCGCGAGGGCGACGAGGTGCTCGTGGACATCGTCGAGCCGCATATGTACGACGTGGATGACGCGGTGGCCAAGCTCGACGGCTACATCATCTCGATCGCCGGTGCCGCGCGCAACGTCGGCGAGAAGCGCATGGTGCGGATCGAGACGGTCGGCCGCACCGCGGCCAGCGCGCTGCTGCTCGACGAGTCCGGCGAGGTGATTCGCCCGGCGCCCCGTCCGGCCGCGCGCCCGCGGCCAAACGCCCGCGCAGACGCTCAAAGCCCACCGCGCAACCTAAGGAGGGCGAGGCTCAAAGGGCGAGCGAGAGCAGACGGACTTGGATAACGCGGTTGCGCCGCTTGAGTCCCCAGAAAAACCTTCGCGCGAGCCCGCCCGGAGCCGGTCGCCAGCGACTCGCAAACGAGTGACGGGAGTCGGCGGGCGAGAGCGACGAGGATGACCTACAATCCAAGCCTCGGCGCCGCGGCCGCAGAGGCGGACGGCGCCGTTCGGCTGCTAAGGCAGAGGCAACCTCGGAGTAGTAGGAGCACATGTACGCGATCGTCAAGACAGGCGGCAAGCAGTACCGCGTCGAGCGGGGTCAGACCCTGCTCGTGGAGCGCCTCCCAGCCGAGGAGGGTGCGAGCGTGGCGCTCGAGCCGATCCTGTATCGCTCCGAGGACGCGGTATTCGACGCGGCCTCGCTGAAGAAGGTCAAGGTCACGGCGAAGATCCTTGCGCACGAGCGTGGCGAGAAGCTGCGCGTATTCAAGTTCAAGCCCAAGCGCGGCTACAAGCGCCGCACCGGCCACCGTCAGGAGCTCACACGGATCGAGGTCACGAACATCTCGATGGGCGCGGCCGCGAAGGAGCCGGCCGCCAAGGCCACAGCCAAGTCAGCAGCCGCGCAGGCCGAGACAGCCAAGCCCGAGGCGACAAAGACCGCCAAGGCTGCTGCCGCCAAGCCCAGCACCGATACCCCCCCAACACCTGCCGCCGCGCGCGGTGGCAAGGAGCAGGAGGAACCCAATGGCTCATAAGAAGGGTCTCGGGTCAAGCCGCAACGGCCGCGACTCCAACGCCCAGCGTCTCGGCGTCAAGACTTTCGCCGGTCAGACGGTAACCGGCGGAGAGATCATCGTGCGCCAGCGCGGCACTCGCTTCAAGCCGGGCGACAGGCGTCGGGATCGGCAAAGACGACACGCTCTACGCCCGCGCCGCGGGCACCTGCAGTTCACGACCGGCCGCCGCGGCAGGGTCGTGAACGTGCTCTCCGAGAACAGCTGAAGCCCGCCCGCGGGCGCGGGCGGAAAGGCTTGGCTCGATGCTGGACGACCGCGCGCGAATCGAAGTGAGGGCCGGCGCCGGCGGCGACGGTTCGGCCGGCTTTCGCCGCGAAGCCCACGTTCCGCGTGGGGGTCCCGACGGCGGCGATGGCGGCCGCGGTGGCGATGTAGTGCTCGTCTGCGACGACTCGCTGCGCGATCTGCAGAGCTTCCGGCGCACGCCCCATTACCGAGCCGGTCGCGGCGGTCACGGAGAAGGTTCTCTGCGTCACGGCGCCGACGGCCAGACGCTGCTCGTACGGGTGCCGCCGGGTACGCAGATCGAAGGAGTCGAGGGTGATGTCGCGGGACGGCGCTGGGACCTGCTCGCCGCCGGACAGCGCGCGGTGGTGGCCAAGGGCGGCTCAGGGGGCAAGGGCAACAAGCGCTTTGCCACCCCAACGCGCCAAGCGCCGCGCTTTGCCGAGCGCGGCTTGATCGGCGAGGAGGGTTGGCTTCAGCTACAGCTAAAGTTGCTGGCCGACGTCGGCCTGGTGGGCCTGCCAAACGCAGGCAAGTCCTCGCTACTGGCACGCCTCACGAGAGCGACGCCCAAGGTTGCGAGCTACCCGTTCACGACGCTCTCGCCGGCGCTCGGCGTGCTCGAAGCCGACGAGCGCCAGCTGGTAATCGCCGACATCCCGGGATTGATCGAGGGCGCAAGCGAAGGCGCCGGCTTGGGCCACGACTTCCTCGCTCACGTGGAGCGCACGCGTCTGCTCGTACACGTGCTCGACCTCGCCCCCGAGCTCAGCGGCGAGGAACAGGCAGACGCGCTGGCCAATCACGCCACGATCGAGCACGAGCTGGCCTCACACGATCAGCGTTTGGCTCGCCTACCGCGCGTGCTGGCGCTCTCAAAGGCCGATCTCGTGCCACCGCAGCGCGTTAGCGAAGAGGTCTCGCGCTGGTCAGAGCGCCTCGGTGCGGATGTGCCAGTGATCGCCACCTCCAGCGCCACCGGTGCTGGGCTGGGAGAGCTGGCTGTCGAGCTGCTGCGACTCGTGCCGGCCATCGAGCAAGCAGGGCAGCGCACCGGAGGTGGCGTTGGCTTCGGGCATGCGACGAGCTCCGCCGCGGAGGCCGACCAAAGCGGCAGCGTCTCGGCGAGTGGCCAGCCAGCGGCGGGGGCGAGCCTGAGCTAGCCGAGCACATGGTGTTCCGCCCGGCGGCCTCCACGGGTTTTGCGGTCGAGCGCATCGGCCCTGGCTCCTTTGCCGTCAACGGCCGCGGGATCGAGCGCCTCGTAGCGCGCTATGACGTCGAGAACGAGGATGCGATGGCCTACCTGGAGGGTCGCCTGCGCAAGATCGGAGTGCTGCGAGCGCTGGAGGCGGAGGGCTTTCAGCCAGGAGACGACCTGGAGATAGCGGGAGTGGTCTTCGAGCTCGACCCGGACGAGGCGGAATAGCGGCGCCCGGCGCGGTGTACGGCCGCGATTCAGCTCCAACGTGCGCACGTCCCGTCGCGTCGGCCCGCTCAGCCCAAAATCCCTGTGTCACACGCGACTCGCGCCCGCACCATCTAGGCTGCCCTCGATGAAGCGTGTGGTCATAAAGTTGGGTTCGAGCATCGTCGCCTACGAGACTGGCGAGCTGCGTATCGCCGTGCTCGCGCGCATCTGCGATGAGGTCGCTTCCTTGCACGGCGAGGGCAAGGAGGTCGTGATCGTCTCCTCGGGCGCGATCGCGCGCGGGGTACGTATCATGGGCCTGCCGTCGCGTCCGGGTGGCGTCGATGAGCTGCAGGCGGCAAGCGCCGTCGGCCAGGGCAAGCTCTACCGCGCCTACGACGAGCTGCTGCGCGAGCGCGAGCTGATCTCCGCGCAGGTGCTGCTGACGTTCATGGACATGAGCGCCCGCACCCACTACCTCAACGCGCGCCAGACCTTGCGCAAGCTGCTCGATTGGCGGGTTGTGCCGGTCATCAACGAGAACGACACGACCGCCACCGATGAGATCTCCTTCGGTGACAACGACTTCCTCGCGGCGCAGGTGGCGATCCTGACGAGCGCCGATCTGCTCGTGCTGCTGACCGACATCGACGGACTGTACACCGCTGACCCGAGGCATGACCCGGACGCTCGTCTGGTCAACGAGGTCACAGACTTCGAGGTGCTAAAGGGCGTCGAGGTGGGACACACGACCTCGCCGCTCGGCTCGGGAGGTATGCGCTCCAAGGTCGTCGCCGCCGACATGGCCACGGCGGCTGGGATTCGCGCGGTCATCTGCAACGGGGTACGAGAGGGCGCTTTGGACGCGGTGCTGGCGGGGCACATGGAGGGCACGAACTTTCCCCCGCGCGTAGCGCGCCACTCCTCCTTCAAGCTGTGGCTGCGCTACGCCAAGCCGAGCCACGGCACGCTCGTCGTGGACGCAGGCGCAGCGAGGGCGTTGCGCGAGGAGGGCACCAGCCTGCTGCCGGTCGGGATCGTCGATGTGCTCGGCGCCTTCGACGCGGGCGATGCCGTGGAGATCGCCGAACGCGGGAGGGCGTGGCAGGGGAGGGCGAGGGTCCTGGCGAAGGGCATCTGCAGCTATTCGGCCGAGGAGCTGAGGCGCGTTATGGGTCTGAAGTCAAAGGCCGTGCAGGAGATCCTGCCGCGCGCCAGCGAGGAGGCTGTGCACCGCGATTACATGGTGCTGGCGTAAGGTCTGTCTGCTGTGTGTTATCCAATTTTGGAGCAATTACTATAGTGACTACATTAAAGTAGCTATTATAGTGAATTGAACAGAAACGGACACAATCAGTCCAGACGCACCCTTTGACGGATTCCGGCAACCGCGGGATTTTGGGGCGCCGATACTCCGAGACTGTCGGACCGCCTCACTGTCGTACCCTTACCTGAATGGCGATCACTGTCTCATCGGTAGCGAACACATGCGAGCGCGCACGTGAGGCGTCGCGGGCACTGGCCCGCACCGACACCGCCACCAAGAACGCGGCGCTGCTGGCAATCGCGGCCGCGCTGCGCGAGCGCACCGAGGAGATCTTGGCCGCCAACGAGCGCGATCTGGTGGCCGGTCGCGAGGCCGACATCGGCGCGGCCTTGCTCGATCGTCTGCGACTGGACGAGAGCGGATCGAGGGAATCGCACAAGCGGTCGAAGCGGTCGCCCAGCTGGCCGATCCGGTGGGGGAGGTGATCGACGGCCACCGTCTGCCCAACGGTCTGGATGTGCGCAAGGTGCGCGTCCCGCTGGGCGTGATCGCGGTCGTCTACGAGGCGCGTCCGAACGTCACGATCGACGCCGCGGCACTGTGTCTGAAGTCGGGCAACGCGATCGTGCTGCGCGGCTCATCCAGCGCCGAGCACTCAAACGCGGTGCTGTCCTCGATCGCGGCAGAGGCGGCCATCGGCGCGGGACTGCCCGATGGTTGCATCGGCCTGGTCGCCGGTGGCGGGCGCGGTGAGCTGGCCGAGCTGGCAACCCAGGACGGGTTGATCGACCTACTAATCCCGCGCGGCGGCGAGGGGCTGAAGGCCGCTCTCAAGGAGGTGGCGAGCGTGCCGGTCATCTACGCCGCGTCGGGCAACTGTCACGTTTACGTGGACGCTCGGCCGACCTCGACGAGGCGGTCGCGATCGTGCTGAACGCCAAGACGCAACGTCCGGGCGTGTGCAACGCGGCTGAGACGGTGCTCGTCCACGCCGATGTCGCGCCGCGTTCCTGCCCGCGCGCTCTGGCGGCGCTGGTGGCGCCGGCGTGGCGTTGCGCGACGAAGAGCGCGCCGCGGAGCATGCCGGCGAGGCCGCAATGCTCACGACACCAGCAAGCGAGGAGGACTGGGACACCGAGTATCTGGCGCTGACGCTGGCGGTCGCGGTCGTCGACTCGCTCGCAGAGGCGATCGAGCACATCGCCCGCCACGGCTCCGGGCACTCCGAGGCGATCGTCACAAAAGACACGGCCAGCGCTCGCGAATTCCAGCTCGGCGTGGATGCCGCCTGCGTGTACGTCAACGCCTCGACGCGCTTCACCGACGGGGGCGAGTTCGGGATGGGCGCCGAGATCGGCAACTCGACGCAGAAGCTCCACGTGCGCGGCCCGATCGGGCTGAGGGAGCTATGCACCTCCAAGTACCTCGTCGAAGGCGCCGGCCACGTCCGCGCGTGACGCCGGCGAGCGCATCGGAGTCCTCGGCGGCATGTTCAATCCGCCCCACGTCGGCCATCTCGCGCTTGCGCGGGCGGCGGCAAGCGGCTTGGGATTGGCGCAAGTGCTGTTGACGCCTGGCTGGTCCCGCCGCACAAGCCCGCCAAGTGGGACCCGGGCGCCGAGCATCGCCTGAGGATGTGCCAGCTGGCGATCGGCGACGATCCACGTCTGGGCGTGTGCACGCTCGAGCTGGAGCGCCCGGCCCGTCCTACACAATCGATACGCTGAGAAGCATCCATGCAAGCGATCCCGACGCAGAGCTGACCCTGATCGTCGGCGCCGACATGGCTAGCTAAGCTCGCTTCTTGGCGCGAACCGCGCGAGATCCTGAGGCTGGCAAGCCTCGCGGTGGCAGAGCGTGAGGATACGAGCCGGCGCGAGGTACTGGACGCGCTCGCCCCACTGGACGAGCCGGCGCGCACCGAGTTCGTGGAGATGCCGCGACTGGACGTCTCCTCCTCGCTGGTTCGCAAGCGCCTGACGGCCGGCGAGCCGATCGACGAGCTGGTGGGCGACGAGGTGGCGGCCTACATCGCCGAGCACGAGCTCTACGGCCGCCAGCCCGCAGGGCGCGCGGGAGGGGCGCGATGAACTCCGAGGAGCTGCTCGGTGAGGTCTGCCGCTACGCCGAGGACAAGAAGGCCGGCGAGCTGGTCGCGCTCGACTTGCGCGAGGTGCTCGGCTACACGGACTGGTTTGTGATCTGCTCGGGCAACACCGAGCGCCAGACCAAGGGGATCCACGATGGCATCCTCGAGGGCCTCAAGCACGAGCACGACTTGATTCCACGGCGCGTGGAGGGGTTTGGTAGCGCCGACTGGATCCTGATGGACTATCTGGACGTGGTTGTGCACATCTTCACGCCTGCCACGCGCGAGTTCTATCGCTTGGAGCAGCTGTGGGGAGAGGTCCCGGCGCGCCGAGCCGAGAACGTCTAGGTACCGCCAGGTGCCAAGGTTCGACGAGTGGCAGATCGAGTTGCACGGACGTCGGGCGGTCTACAGGATCGCGGGCGATGGGCCTCCCGTAGTGCTCATACACGGGATGCTCAACTCCTCGAGCCATTGGCAGTCCGTGGCGCTGGATTTGGCCGATCGATACACGGTCATTGCTCCAGACCTGATCGGCCACGGAGATTCCGCGGCGCCGCGCGGCGACTACTCGCTGGGTGCGACGCGGCGAGCATCCGCGATCTGCTCACCGCCCTCGGCATCGAGCGCGCGACGATCGTTGGACACTCGCTTGGCGGCGGTGTGGCGATGCAGTTCTTCTATCAGTTCCCAGCTCGCGTGCAGCGCCTTGTGCTGGTATCCAGCGGTGGCCTGGGGCACGAGGTCAGTCCGATGCTGCGCACCGCCGCGCTTCCAGGAATGTCGGCGGCACTGTCGCTTGCGGCGCATCCACGGCTACTGGGTGCCGTGTGGGGTGTGGGCACTCGCCTGCGAGGCCTAGGTGTGCGCCAGGGCGCCTATGTGCAGGCGGTCGCCCGTGCTCTGCGCCCATTGGAGCGACCGCAAGCGCGTGAGGCCTTCCTACAGACGCTGCGCGCGGTGATCGATGTGCGAGGGCAGCGTGTGAGCGCCACCGATCGCCTGTACCTGCTCGAGTCGATGCCGACGATGATTGTGTGGGGCGAGCGCGACAACACGATCCCGCTCGAGCATGGGCGCCGCGCCCACGAGGCGACCCCCAACAGTCGTTTTCGCACACTCCCACGGGCCGCGCACTTCCCGCATCTGGAAGAGCCAGAAGCATTGGTCGCCGTGATGCGCGAGTTCCTGGAAGATACCGAACCGTGCGAATTGGACGACGCTGACTGGGGCCTTCTGCTCTCCAGAAGCGCGCTGCCTAGACGACGTCTGGTAGACACCGCGGCATAGGCATTTCTTGGATCGGCTCGATTGTGGGAAGATCCTCTGTATAGGAGCTGCCAAAGGGAAGCAAGCGATTGCTTCCCACGCATAGAACGGAGGCGGTTCACATGACCGAGACTCTGGAGTTGCAAACGCCCCAGGTCGAAACCAGGCAAGAGCCCCCGGCGTCGAAGATGCCACCTACGATGCGCGGCTCCGTGCTGCTGCACACCTTGCGCTTTACGTTCGATCCCGACGGCTTCTTCTGGGCCGCCCATCGTCGCTATGGCGACATCTTCAAGCTGCGGATATTGGGACAGGGGTGGCTTGCGATCGCCCATCCCGATGCAGTCAAGGAAGTGTTCTCGCACGGGCCCGAGGATGTGAACTCGGGTGAGGCCAACCAGGCACTCAGCCCGGTACTCGGCACGCGTAACCTGCTGTTGCTCGATGGCGAGGAGCACCTGCACCGCCGCCGCATCGTGTTGCCTCCATTCCACGGTGAGCGCATGCGCGCGTACGAAGCAGATGATCCGCGCAGCGATCGCGAGGCAGATCGCCAGTGGCCGTCGGGCGAGCCGGTGGCGGCGTTGGGCGTATGCAGGCGCTCACATTCTAGGTGATCATGCGCTGCGTGTTCGGCGTGCGGGAGGGGAGCGCGTCGGGGGTTCGGCGAGGCCTGCAGGGAATGATCTCGTGGGTCACCGATATCCGGCGTGTGCTGTTCTTCTTCCTGGTGGGACCGCAGCGCCTGAACAGCGTGCCAGCCTTTCGCCGTCAACTGGCGCGCGTGGACCGCGAGATCCTGGCGGAGATATCGCGGAGGCGGGCGATGGCGGATCTACAGGAGCGCGAGGACATCCTCTCGATGCTGATTCTGGCGACCGACGAGAATGGTCGAGCACCTCACCGACGAGGAGCTGCGCGACGAACTGATGACGCTCTTGATCGCCGGTCACGAGACCACCGCAACGCTGCTCTCCTGGGCGATCCACGACCTCGCCCGCGATTCGCCAGCCAGGATCGTCTGGCCTGGGAGGGAGGGGCGTTCTGCGACGCGGTCGTAACAGAGACACTGCGCTTGCACCCACCGACGGGCGCGGTTGTACGCCGGCTGCGCGGGCCGCTGTCGATCGGCGGCTACGAGCTGCCGGCAGGGACCGACTGGTGCCGGTGACGCTGCTCGTCCACCGTCGCGCCGACATTTACCCCGAACCGTGGACGTTCAAGCCGACTCGTTTCCTGGACGGGAGACCTCCGCTGGCGGCTGGTTTCCGTTCGGCGGCTCGGTACGCCGCTGCATCGGCGCGTCGTTCGCGCAGTTCGAGGCGAAAATCGTGCTGGAGGAGCTGACCGGGCGTTCGCCTGCGCGCGGCTGTCAAGCGCCGGCCCGAGCGCACGGTCGCCGAGCCGTCGTGCTCGTGCCGGCAGAGGTGCGCGGGTGATCGCGCAGCGGCGCTAAACGCTCTTAGAACCTGTTTCAAAACAGGTATCGCGGTCAGCGTGGCGAAGACTGTGCACGTTGACATAATCGAGCCTTTGGAGGTGTTGCTTTGGTGTCGGTCTTCGAGGTCCGCGACGAGGTCTGGGAGGTCGTCGAGCCGCTGTTGCCGGCAATTGAGCCCCAGAAGACCGGGCGGCCCCGCGTCCCCGATCGAGTCGCATTCAACACCATCGTCTTCGTGCTGGTAACCGGTATCGCCTGGCGTTTTGTGCCGCGGGAGCTGGGCTGCTCCGGCGTGACTGCCTGGCGACGACTGCGCGACTGGCAGGAAACCGGCGTGTGGGAGCGTGCCCACGCTGCGCTGCTCGACAAGCTAAACGCGGCCGGCTCGATTGACTGGTCGGTTTCGGTCGTTGACGGCAGTCATATCCGTGCTCTTCAGGGGGGCCTTGACTGGGCCCTCCCCGGTTGACCGTGGGAGAACCGGGTCCAAGCACCACCTGCTGACTGACTCGAATGGCATCCCGCTGGCGATAACGCTGACCGGCGGCAATCGCAACGACGTCACCCAACTGTTGCCGCTCGCCGATGGTGTCGGCCCAGTGCGCGGCAAGCCCGGTCGGCCAAGGTCGCGCGCCGATGCACTGATCGCCGATCGTGGCTATGACCACGACAAGTACCGTCGGGCCCTGTGGGTACGCGGCGTCAAACCGGTTATCGCGCGCCGCCAGAGCGAGCACGGCTCAGGTCTGGGCAAGCTGCGCTGGGTCGTCGAGCGCACGTTCGCCTGGCTGCACTTCTTCCGTCGCCTACGCCTACGCTGGGAGCGCCGGCCGGAGATCCACGAAACCTTCATGTACTTGGGCTGCGCGATCATCTGCCAACGCTATCTACGCGCCGTGCCGCCTGTCAGTCCGCGCTGCTGAGCTCCTCGACGTCCATGCGGGCAATGAGGTCATCGCGGAAAATGTAGACGTGAAGGACACGTCCTTGGCCGAGTAGCGTGCCGTCGATGTCGCGCGCCACCTGATCGACCTGGACGGCGATGCTGCCATCCGCGCGTGTGGTGAAGGCCACCGGCTCAACCGCCGAATCGATGGCCACCCACTGACGCGTCCAGTAGTCACGAACACCCTCGCGACCACGAACGCGGCCACCCTCCCAAGCGTTTGGCCAATCGACGTCGGCCGCCATCCGACGCAGAACCGCGTCAATGTCCCGAGCGTTGAATGCCTCGTACGTGGCCCGCAAGAGCTTCTCGTGCTCCATAGCCACATCCTAGGGAACTCGAACCTCGCTGATCCCGGTTCTGAAACAGGCCCTAAGTCAGCGTTCAGCCTTCCACTTGACTGAGCAGCCCACCGGCTTCGTCTCTGCGAAGTCTGGATCGCGGCCCTTGAGTACGGCGTCGAGCGCGGCCCGCAGGTAGGCCGCTTCCTGGGAAGGGTCTTCGTAATCGGCGTCCGGGGCTCCCCGGTAGCGCAGGATGCCCTTAGCGTCGAGCACGAATACGTCCGGTGTCGTCTTGGCGTCGTAGTCGTGGGCAACCTGCTGGGATTCGTCTCGCAGGTAGGGGACACGATGGAAGTCACCGGCCTGTACACGGGCCCGCATCGCCTCCAGCGAGTCGCGCGGATAGCGCTCGGAGTCGTTGGGATTGATCGCGATCACCTTGACGCCGCGATCGGAGTAGTCGCGGGCGAGGGCGATGGTGCGCTCGTGCCATGCGAGCGCGTAAGGACAATGGTTGCACGTGAACACCACCACGGTGGCCGGAGCGCCACCGGGCTCGTGCATCGTGCCCTCGGTGTCGGGCAGGGTGAAGCCGGGTGCTTGCTCGCCTATCTCTGGCATATATATGTCCTTATTCGTTCAGGGATCCAGCATCAAGCGCTGGATCCTGGTTTGGGAGAGTTCGGTGGTGCGCTTTTCCTGCGCCGCGGCAAGCGCCTCACGCACGTCGGCCGGGTCGGGCGTCGGCGATACACGACCGTCGCGGCGATAGTAGACGCGGCAGGTCAAGCCGTAAGACTCATGCTCGACCTGCTGGATGTCCACACCCCCGATGCGGATCGTGGGGGAGCCGACGAAGCGCTCTCGCTCGGCGTCGGCCTCGCTGCTGATCTCGCGCACGAGAACTCCGGCCGGGTCGAGCCCCAGCTCGTTCGTCGCCGCGCGCAAGTCGGCGAGCGCCTTGGGATGTGAGGGGCAGCCCTCCCAGAAAAGAAGTTCGACGGTCATCGGTCCCAGCTTATGACAGGTGAGCTGGACGCTCGGAATGCCATTGAGCGTCCTTTGATACCCGGGCCGAGCCGCGCGCCACCAGGCCGTAACCACCATGTCGCAATACCGCCAGACATTCGCCTGTCGGTAGGTCAGACTGGGAGTTATGATCGAGGACTTTGACCGCTGCTATCAGGCCGCTCAGTCGCGTGACCCGCGCTTTGACGGGTGGTTTATCACGGCAGTGACCTCGACCGGCATCTATTGCCGGCCGAGCTGTCCCGCGATGACGCCGAAGCGCGAGAATGTGCGCTTCTATCCGACGGCTGCTGCCGCGCAGCAAGCAGGCTTTCGTGCCTGCAAGCGCTGTCGTCCCGACGCCGCCCCAGGCTCGCCAGAGTGGGACGGGCGCGCGGATGTGGTGGCCAGGGCAATGCGTCTAATTGGCGATGGCGTTGTGGATCGTGAGGGCGTGCCCGGCCTCGCAACGCCGGCTCGGCTACAGCGTGCGCCAGCTGCAGCGGATGCTGCTCGCCGAGCTGGGCGCAGGGCCGATCGCGATCGCCCGCGCCCAGCGCGCGCAGACCGCGCGCGTTCTGATCGAGACGACCAAGCTGAGCATGGCCGAGATCGCGTTCGCGGCCGGCTTCTCGAGCGTGCGCCAGTTCAACGACACGATCCGCACAGTGTTCGCGACCGCCCCAACGGAGTTGCGGGTTCGCGCAAGCAAGCGACGGGACACCGGCGAGGACTCGCGTAGGGATCGCCGTGTCGAGGACGTCTCACTCTCCGACATGGGCGCACAGGGCGCGATCCTCTTGCGCCTCCCGTTCCGCAAGCCTTTGTGTCCCGAGAACCTCTTCGGTCACCTCGCCGCCACGGCCATCCCAGGAGTCGAGGAGGTGCGCGAGAGTACCTACCGGCGCACCCTGCGCCTGCCGCACGGCCCGGGCATAGTCGAACTGACGCCCACGCCGGAGCACGTCGTGTGTCGTGCTCGGCTCACAGACCTGCGCGACTTGACGACCGCCATAGCGCGTTGTCGCTGGCTGCTCGATCTCGACGCCGACCCGGTTGCGATCGACGAGCTCCTCCGCGGAGACCGACTGCTGGGCCCAGTGGTGGCAAGGGCACCAGGACGGCGGGTGCCGCGCTGCGTCGACGGAGCCGAGCTTGCCATCCGCGCCGTCCTGGGCCAACAGGTCTCAACGGCCGCCGCACGTACGCACGCGGCTCGCATCGTCGCCCGCCACGGTGAGCCGGTAGGCGACGAGCACGGTGGGCTCACGCATCTCTTCCCTGCGCCCGAGGCGTTGGAGCAGGTGCAGTTGGCGATGCCGGCGGCGCGCACGCGCACGCTGGCAGCGCTCGTTGAGGCACTGCAAAGCAAGCGTCTGTCGCTCGACCCCGGCTGCGATCGCGCTGAGGCGCTCGCGACTCTGTCAGAGCTTCCCGGCTTTGGCCCATGGACCACACAGGTGATCGCGATGCGAGCGCTCGGCGATCCCGACGCGTTCCCGGTCGCCGACTTGGGCGTGCGTCGTGCAGCCGAAGCACTCGGCCTGCCGGCTTCTCCAGGCGCGCTGAGCGCCCATGCCGAGCGCTGGCGACCGTGGCGAGCTTACGCGGTGCAGTACCTCTGGTCGGCCACTGCCCATCCGATCAACCAATGGCCGCCGCTCGTGAGCGGCGAAAGCGTCGATCCAGCGTCCACAGGGACGCTGGCACAGGAGGCAGCATGACACTCATAGGCACGACACTGCCCACGACCATCACCGCGACGATGGATAGTCCGATAGGCGAGCTGACGCTCACCTCTGATGCCGGGAAGCTCACTGGTATCCAAATGCACGAACAGCGTCACCTCAAAAAAATCCCAGCCGAGGCGCAACGAGACGATGGTGGACTCGCGCCTGTCGTCGCGCAATTGCAGGCATATTTCGCCGGCGAGCTGACCGATTTCGATCTGCCGCTTCAGATGCACGGCACAGAGTTCCAACGCCGAGTATGGGCGGCCTTGTGTGAGATTCCATACGGCGAGACGATCAGCTACGGCGCGCTGGCGCGCTGGGTGGGCAACCCCAAAGCTTCACGCGCGGTCGGTTTGGCCAACGGGCGCAACCCGGTCGCGATCGTCGTGCCGTGCCACCGTGTGATCGGCGCCGACGGCAGTCTGACCGGTTACGGCGGAGGGCTCGATCGCAAGGTCTGGCTGCTGGAGCACGAGGTGGCCTACCGTCCCGGCGCGGGCGCTCAAACTAAGCTCGACCTACAAACCCAGCTCGCCTAGCGCAGCTCGCGCCGCAGCCTGGCCGCACATGCCGTGCACCCCGCCGCCGGGTGGCGTGGAGGAGGAGCACAGGTAGACGCCCGGGATGGGCGTACGGTAGGGGTGCAGGCTGGGAGTGGGGCGGAACACGGTCTGGCGCAATGTGGCGGCTCCGCAGTTGATGTCGCCGCCGACGTAGTTTGGGTTGTGGCGCTCACTCTCCACGGCGTTCACGCTATGGCGAGCAAGCACGCGTTCGCGAAAGCCGGGAGCGAAGCGCTCGATCTGTGCCTCGATCCGCTCGCTCATGTCGCGCTTGGAGCCCGAGGGCACGTGACAGTAGGCGTAGAAGGTGTGCTGACCAGCGGGCGCGCGAGTCGGATCGGCCACGCATGACTGCACGGCGATGCAAAAGGGATGCTCTGAGTGGCGCCCAGCCGCGACGTGGGCCTCGCTGCGCGCGATCTCCTCGAACGTGCCGCCGATGTGCAGGGTTGGCGCGCCGCGGCAGATGTCTGCTTGCCAGGGCACGGGCCCGTCCAGCGCCCAGTCTATCTTGAAGATGCCTGGTCCGTATTTGAAGCGACGCATGGCTTTGCCGTAGCGCTCGGGCAGGCGCGGTCCAGCGAGCTCGAGCAGGTTGCGCGGCGCGACGTCCAGGAGTGTGCCGCGCGCGCGCGGAAGTTCCTGCAGGTCTGTGATCCAGTGGCCGCTATGCACTTGGCCGCCGAGGTTCTCGAGCTCGGCGATCATCGCATCGACGATGCGCGCACTGCCTCCTTGAACGACCGGCCATCCGACCGCGTGCGCAAGCACGCCAAGTAGTAGTGCAAACGCGCCGGTGCCAGGCGCCCCGAGCGGTCGCATCGAATGGGCGCCCAACCCGGCCAGCAAGCCACGCCCTTGGTCGGTCTTGAAGCGGCGAGCCAGCACCGTCGTCGGCCACAGCCCGCGCAAGCCGAAGCGGGCCATCGCCAGCGGATGGGCGGGAGGCGAGAGCAGTGGTGCCAGCACCGAGGGAACGATCGCGTCGGTGTCCTTGACGAGCTGTGCGAAGAGGCGCCGATAGGAGCGTGCGTCCGCGCCGAGTGTTGTGGCGGTCTGCTCGACCGAGCCCGAGACAGCGGCGGCCTGGCCGCCGTCGAGCGGGTGGGCAAAAGCGATCTCCGGGGTCTTCAGCGAGAGTCCGGCAAGCGGCTTCTCGGTAAAGAAGGGAGAGGCAGCCAGCAGCGGGTGAACCGTCGAGCAGACGTCGTGAGCAAAGCCGGGAAGCGTCAGCTCCTCGGTGCGGCAGCCGCCGCCGGGCGTGTTCGCCCCCTCGTAAACATGCACGGCGAGTCCAGTACGCGCAAGCGTGAGGGCGGCGGCCAGACCGTTCGGACCGGAGCCGACGATGACCGCGTCTGGTGTGCCCGTCGGCGTGGCGTCTGCGCTCATCGGCTCGAGCCGACTTGGCTTGCCCATCGCGTGGGAAGGTCCCGTGCCCGTGCCATGCTCACAATCGCAGCACGGAGTCCTGCGCGGCGACGATCACGTCAACGCCGGAAGCCTCGGCAAAGCGCTCTTTCAGCTCATCCAGCGCATCGTCGCTGCGGTCGGGTCGATGGTGAGCAAGCAGGACCGTTCGTGCCCGTGCGCGGCGCCCCAGCTCGACCGCGTAGTCGGCGGCCGCGTGTCCGAAGCGCCCTTCGGCGGCAAGCTCGGCCGGCGTCAGCAGTTGCGAGTCGTGTAGCAGCGCATCCGTCTCGGCGGCAAGCTCGAGCGCCGCAGGGTGGTACTCGCCGCAGCCGTCCGGCCCAGCGCCGAGAGAGGTGGGGCAGTGGTCGGGCATATAGGTGAAGGTCGAGTTGGCGTCGCTGACGCGATAGCCGAACGTGCGCCCTCCCTTGTGTGGGATCTCGCGTGCCAACACGCTGAAGCCGGCGAGCTCTCGCTCGCCCGGAGCGATCGTCGCGAAGCTCCACGAGCCGCGCAGCTGGTCGGGTTCCATCGGAAAGTGCGGCGGCGACATCGAGCGAGCCAACACCGACACCGCGTCGGCACCGTCCTGCTGCTCGGGCAGCAAAAGGCGCACGCGGGCGTCGTCGTGGTCACCGGCGGAGAAGAATGGCAGTCCCTGAACGTGATCCCAGTGCAAATGCGTCAACAGGATCGTGCCATTGAACGCATGCTCGCCGAGCAGCCCCGTCACCGAACGTATGCCCGTGCCGGCGTCGAGGATCAAAGTGGGGCGGAGCGCGTCGTCGCGCGAGATCACCACGCAAGAGGTATGCCCGCCGTAGCGCAGAAAGTCGGCGCCGGGCGCGGGGGTCGAGCCGCGAACCCCGCAGAGACGAACTCGCACGAGCTCTAATCCCGCACGAGCTTCTTGGGACGCTTCCCCTCCCGACGATGACCCTTAGACAGCTCCTCGTGCAGCGCCCCGCGTTCGAGCTGCTCGGCCTTGACCGAGGCCGCCCTACAAGGAGTGACAGCCACCTGCTCGGAGAGCCTGCGCTTGAGCGCAGGCTCGACCGCCGACACCAACGCCTTTGACTCCTGATCGCCCCAGGGCGTATGGCGGCCGAATGACTTGCGATGCCAGTCCTTGAAGTCGGCCAGCCCCGACTTGTGTGAGAGCTGGCCGGACAGCGAGCTGATTGAGCTTTGGTGACGCATGGACGCGATTTCAGGTCGTGCTCAGGTCTGGGTAGTGCTCAGGTCGGGCGGGAGCTTAGCATCGGCCGCCACAGTCCACACCGGCACCTTGGCCACGCGACCGCGCACCTCGAACTCGCCAAGGAGGGTCAAGCTGTGGGGTGGATTGTGCATCCGCTCGCACGTCGTATTGGCGATAAGCCACGTCCGCGGGCACGACCCTGCGTGGGTGCTGGTCTTTGCGTCCTAGTCCAGGTTCCTGCGCAGGGACGCTGCGGTGGTGGGTGCCCGCAACCATATGGCTGCATACATACCGACCAGTCGGTATAGTCGAGCCATGCCGATGAAGCTCGATCACAGACAGGCGAAGGTCAAGGCCGAGACGGCCGCGCTGGGTAGCTCGCGCGAGCAGTTGCTCGATGCGGCGGCGCGGGTGTTTGCGCGTCACGGCTATAGCGGCGCATCGATCGAGCAGATCGCCTCGGAGGCGGGCTTCTCAAAGGGCGCGGTGTACTGGAACTTCACGGGTAAGGAAGAGCTGTTCTTTGCCCTCCTAGACGAGCGCATCGATCGGCGACTGAGAGAGCTGTTCGAGATGACCGAGACGGCTCCGGAGGACGAGGCGATGGACGACCGGATCAGCCGCGGTCTTTCGGCGGTGCTCGAGCAGGAGCGCGAGCTGGTCTTGTTGTTCCATGAGTACTCGGTCATGGCCATGCGTGAGCCGCGGCTGCGAGGGCGCTATCTAAGACGCAACGCCATGTTGCGAGAGGGGTTGGTGCGCTCCTTTCAGGCGCGTCATGATGTTCTAGGTGTGCAATTGGCGATACCTGCGCAAGAGCTTGCGACAGCCGTCATCGCGCTTGCCGACGGTCTATCGATCGAGCGTTTGACGGACCCTGAGATGGTCTCCGAGGAGCTGTTCGGCAAGGTCCTGTCACTGATCTTCGACGGCATGGCCGCGCGCTCGAAGGGCTTGTTGTGAGTAGCGTCTTCGCCGGCTCGCGAGCCGACACCACCGCCAAGAGCGTCAAATTCCCGATGCTGGCGCCGACGGAGATGGCCGGCGCGCCGCCAGGCCCACGTCTGCAGCGTCATCTGCTCGGTGCTTGGTGGCTGCTCAGAGAACACGATCTGCTCGAGCGCTGCCGTCGCCGCTACGGCGATGTCTTCTCGCTGAAGGCATGGCCCTTCGGCCTGCTCGTCGTGATCTGCGATCCCGTCGAGGCCAAGCGCGTATTCACCAGCGACTCGAGCCAACTGCGCGCGGGGGAGGGCAACTCGGTGCTCGAGCCGATTCTTGGTCCTCAATCCGTGTTGTTGCTCGATACCGACGAGCACATGCACAGACGCAAGTTGATGCTGCCCGCGTTCCACGGCGAGCGGATCGCCGTATACCGGCAGCTAATGCGCGAGATCGCCGACGCCGAGATAGACCGCTGGCCCACGAACGAGTCTTTTGCTTCCCATGTCGCTATGCAGAGGATCACCTTGCGCGTGATCCTGCGCGCGGTGTTCGGGATCGAGGACGCCGCGCGCATGAGCGAGCTCGAGCGCCTCTTGCCCAAGCTGCTCGGCTCTCCCGCGCTGCTGTTGCCGATCCTACAAGTGGATCTTGGGCGACGGAGTACCTGGGGAAGCTTCCTTGCCACTCGCGAGGCGGTCGATCGGATCCTCTTCGATGAGATCGCCCGCAGACGTGTCGATTCTAGGCTTGACGAGCGCAGCGACGTGCTTTCGATGCTGCTTGGAGCCCGTGACGAGCACGGTGAGCGGATGAGCGACGGCGAGCTGCGCGACCAGCTGATGACGCTGCTGCTCGCCGGCCATGAGACGACCGCCACCGCGCTTGCCTGGACGCTCGAGCGTCTCACACGCAACCCGCAAGTGCTGAGCCGTTTGAAGGCCGCACTGACCGACTCTCAAGAGGAGTATCTGGAGTGGGTGATCAAGGAGAGCATGCGCTCACGCCCCGTTGTCAGCTACGCCATGCGCTATGTGAGCGAGCCGGTTGAAGTGGGGGGCTATACGGTGCCCGCCGAAGCGTTTCTCGGCACCTCGATCATTCTCGCCCACAGCCATCCCGAGCAGTACCCTGAACCGGACGTCTTTCGCCCCGAGCGTTTTAGCGATAAAGGTGCCGACACGTACTCCTGGGTCCCTTTTGGTGGCGGAGTGCGGCGCTGCTTGGGCGCAAGCTTTGTGATGTATGAGATGAAGGTCGTGCTGCGTCGCATCCTCGAGCGCTGCGAGATCGCCACTACCGAGCAAGAGCCTGAGCGACCCAAGCGCCGGATGGTCACGTTCGTCCCGGCGCACGGAGCGCAGATCACTCTCACTCGACGCAATTGAAGTACAGCAGCGGCGCTATCCCGAGGAATGACCTCGATGGTGAGTGCCGCCTCTACTATTGCTGCTACTACTCCGAGCGCCAGCGCTCGTGCTCTCCGGTTAGCCCCGAGCTCAAGTGTGAGCGAGCCCGTGGCTCGAGATATTTGCCGGCGCGTTCGACGGAACACCCAGTCAGCAAGCGGACGCCTAGCCGCTTGCCGATCAGTCGGGGGGTCGACGCTTCTGCGGATGTGGCGTCTCGCCTCGTGCCAGCATCGCGACGAACTGCTCGATCCGTCGCGCTCGCGTGTCGGCGCGCTTGGCGCTGTGGGTCCGAAACAGCAGCGCATATCGATTCTGACTAGAGAGGATCTCGAACATGGCCTGTGCACGAGGTTCGGCCGCGAGCGCGCTCGCCAAATCGGCCGGTATCTCCATCGTCGCCTGGCCCTCGTAGGCAGCCTTCCAGCGCCCGTCGGCCTTTGCGCGCTCCACCGCGGCCAAGCCCGCCGGTTTCATCCTGCCTTCGTTTGTCAGCCGCGCGACATGGTCGACGTTGCGTTTGGACCAAGCGCTGCGGTTGCGCCGCGGCGTGAAGCGTTGACGGTAGGTCAGCTCGTCCAAGCGTCGTACTTGCCCGTCGATCCAGCCATGACACAGCGCCTCGTCGAGTGCCTCGCTGTAGCTGAGTCGCGTCGGCTCGCTTGTGCCCTTCTTGGCCAGGCGTAGCCAGATGCCCGTCGAATGCTCGTGATGCTCGATCAGCCATGTGTGCCACGCTGCGACGTCGGGCACGCTGAGAATCTCCTCGTCGTCGATCATCCGTGAAGCTTGCCAGTCATGGGTGTCGGCTCACGCGATGCTCAACGACACTTGCGCTTGGTGCGCATCGAGGACGCGTTCGCGCAGGATCAACTGGCAGCCGCGGGCGGGGCTGACGGTGATGTTGCGCCTGCGTGTTTTCTCCGCGCGCGTGTGCGGCGACTCGAACTCGAAGCGCTGCAGCATCGCGCGTATCACGAGCTTCATCTCCAGCAGCGCGAAGCTCGCGCCCAGGCAGCGCCGGCGCCCGCCGCCGAACGGGATCCACGTGTATGTGCCGGCGCCTGCTCAAGGAAGCGCTCGGGGCGGAACGCGTAGGGGCTCGGGGTAGATCGCAGGGTCGTGATGGACGAGGTAGGCGTTGGCGACCAGCACCACCCCGGGCGGGTAGAGAAAGCCGCCGATCTCGACCGGGCGCTCGATCAGCCGCGGCTCGGCGTTGGGGAGGACCGGCCGGTGGCGCAGGATCTCGTTGACCGTGGCCGTCAGGTAGGCCTCCTCGGGGTCGTCGAGCTCCTCGTACAGTCGCTCGAGCACCGCCGGCTCGCGCGCGAGCCGCTCGAACCCCAGGCGAGCTGCGAGGCGGTCGTCTCGTGGCCGGCGACGAGCGCGGTCATCAGCTCGTCGCGCAGCTCCTGCGCTGGCTCATCGGCGAGCCGTCCTCGTGCTCGGCCTCAGAAGCAGCGCGAGCACGTCATCGCCGCTCGCCGCCTGCGCGGCGGCGCTCGTCGATCAGCTCGAAGATCATCTCGTCGACCGCGGCCATCAGTCGGTCTTGAGGCGAGCGATCGGTCCGCGCAGCGTCAGCAACCGCGGCGGGCGCGGGAGCATCGAAAGGGGTTCTGGGCGAACGCGAGCACCTCCGCCAGCAGGTCGCGCAGCTGCTCCAGCTGCGCGCCTCGCTCCAGTCCGAAGACCGCGCGCAGGATGATCTCGAGCGTCAGGCGCTGCAGCCGGGGGTGAAGCTCGATCGCTGCTCCGCAGGCCATGAGCCGACCTCCTCCTCGGCCAGCTCTTCCATCAGGCCCGCCAGGCGCTGCATGCGCTCGCCGTGGAAAGCGGGCAGCATCAGCTTGCGCTGCTCCAGGTGCGGCTGCTCGTCGAGCAGGATCACCGAGTGTTTGCCGACCAGCGGTTCGAGGATGCGTGCGCCCTCGCCGGGGTGCAGCACGTCGGGGGGGCGGTGAAGACTTCCTTGATCTCCTGGGGGTCGGTGAGCACGACAAACGGCGGCTGGCCAATCACGCGGATCGTGAAACGCGGGCCGTAGCGTGCGCGGGCACGCTCGAGGAAGCCGCTCGGGCGGCTCCAGAAGCCGAGCGTCTGCAACGGCGGTCGGCATGCGGGGGCCTGGCGGTAGCTGGTCTCTCATCGCGTCTCTGCTCCTCATGCTGCGAGTATGGTATACTGAGTGAGTATATCTACTCAGAGGTATAATACAAGTGTGAGCTCGACAACGTCGCCCGCCGACCGGAGCGGGACAATCGACTGATGCCGCGTGGACATTTCGACCGCAGCGAGCGCCGAGGCGCAGACGCGCGCGCGGCTGCTCGACGCGGCGGCCAAGGTCTATGCGCGCCGCGGCTTCGCCGGCGCGACGCTCGACGAAGTCGCCTCCGAGGCCGGTTTCACCAAGGGGCCGTGTACGGGCACTTCGGCAGCAAGGAGAACCTGCTGATCGCGCTCGTGCGAGGAGTACACTGGCCGCGCAGATCGCCGAACAGATGGCACTGTTCGACCGTGACCGCGCGACCTGGGAGCGGCCGCTGGCCGGGAGGCATCGTTGGATGGATGGTCTCAGGAGAGCCCGGAGCGCTTCCGCCTGTTCGTCGAGCTGTGGGCCTACGCCCAGCGCGACGAGCACCTGGCGCGACGGCTCGCCGAGCGCTTGCGGCAGCTGCGCGCGACGTTCGCGCGTTTCGCCTCGCAGAGCGCGCGCGACGCCGGCTTCGAGCCGCCGCCGGGGGTGCCCGAGCAGTTCGCCAACGTCATGCTCGGCCTGGGCGTGGGCCTCTCGATGCTGAAGCTGGTCGATCCCGACGCTGTGCCCGCCGAGCTCTTGGGAACCACGCTGTCGGTGCTGATTCGCGGCGACCGAGTCGAGTGCCCAAGCCCAGGAGGAGTTCAAGAAGCTGGGAGAGGCTGCAAGCTGACTACAATCGCGGAGCAATTCGCCCTCTACTGATCTTCCTTTTGGCTGGGCTAGCCGCGATTGTCGGCGCTACCGCTTGGGCCTTGGCGCCGCGGCCGACGTTGCTCGATGCACAGGGATCGACGGTCGCGGCCTATGGCGGCTGGGCCGCATGGAGCCGCTACGACCCCGCCACGAAAGCCTATGCGCTCGCGTTGCGCTCGCCAAGCGGCGCGATCTCGCTTGCGCCTGTCGCTGAGCGGGGCTTGCCGTTCGACATCGAGCTGGGGCCTGAGGGCTCCGGCGTGGTGGCGGTCTATTCGCGCTGCTCGGACGTAGACACGCTGCAGGGCTGCCACATCTATGAGCTGAAGCTCGGCGTGGTGGGCGCCATCGAGCGGATGCTGGCGGCGCCCGGCTCCTCGGTCCATGAGCCGGCGATCTGGGACGGGCTGCTTATCTTCCTGCGCCGCAATCCCGGCGGTGGGGGACGTAGGCCGGACAACCTCTTTCAGTGGCGGATCGGTAGCTCGCCGGCGCGCTCCGTGGCACTTCCAGCCTCGCACGGAGGGATCTCCACCGAGGCCGGGCATTGGCCGAAGGGCCAGACAGGCGCGATCTCTGGGCTCACGCTTCACGGGCAACAGGTCGCCTACTCCACGGCCAGCGGCTCGGAATCCTTTGGTGTGACGAGCCTGTGGCTCGAGCGGCTCGGCGGCTCCCCAAAGTTGATCGACCAGATCACCTCTGGGGCGAGCGCCACTTGCGAACACGCGTTTCTCTCGCCGACACTGCTTGGTGGCTGGTTGTATGCCTACCTGCACGACTGTGACCCCTCCGCCAACCCGCAGCTCGATCGGTGGACGCGCTACAGCCTCAGCGGTCACGGCGCGCAGCGCGCGAAGTTCACGTTTGTGCACACGGGCGATGAAATCATCGACTCCGTTGCGCCCGATGCCGGCGGTGTTCGGACTGGAGCAGTGAAAGCGGGCTCTTCGGTTGGCGAGCATCGGCTGGCGCACGATCAAGCGACCCGTGCCCGAAAGCTTTTGCACGCTTGCGCATCCGCTCTGCTGAGCTGCCGAATTCCCCCACTGCGTGCGCTAGCGTTTTCAAGCTGTGGGGACGACGGTGCAGCGACGGGTTATGAGCACAGGTCCCGCGCACCGGCAATGGCCGGTGGTTGGCATGCTCGTGGTGGTATTGCTGCTGCTGGTTGGTTGCACCGGATCACTACGGAGGGCACGCCGCCGCTCCTCGTCTATCGCACGCTGCCGGCTTATGTGCGTATGGCTGGGAGCGCCGCCCGTGCTTGCCTGGCCTGAGGAAGGACAGGCAGCGGTCGAGGTGGAGGGGGTGGGCAGCCTCGGCACCTCCGGAGGTCAATGCCTGTGCCGATCGCAAGCGTGGCAAAGGTGATGACCGCCTACCTGACGCTGCGCGAACATCCGCTGGACGCCGGCGAGCAAGGGTTCTCGATGACGATCACCGCCGCGGATGTCAGGAAGAGGAGCAGCGAGAGGCCTTGGGCGAGTCCACGCTGAACGTTCGGGTCGGTGAGCGGCTCAGCGAGCGCCAGGCACTGCAGGCGCTGCTGTTGCCCTCGGCGAACAACATCGCCGCACTGCTGGCTCGCTACGACGCGGATGGGATCTCGCCGTTCTGGCGCGAATGAACGCCACCGCGCGAATGCTCGGCATGGCCTCGACCACGTACACCGATCCGAGCGGGTTCAACGACGAAACGGTCTCCACGGCCGCCGACCAGCTGAAACTCGCGCGCGCGTCGATGCGCATTCCGCGTTCGCGGAAATCGTCGAGGAGCCATCGGTCGTGCTGCCGGTGGTCGGGCGGGTCGCCAACTACAACGGACTCGTTGGCGAGGACGGATATGTGGGGGTCAAGACTGGCTCGGACAGGGCCGCAGGCGGGTGCCTGGTTTTCGCCAAGAAGGTTTTGATTGATGGGCGTTCCTTGACGGTGCTTGGCGTGGTGCTGAGCCAGCGAGGAGGGTCGTTGATCCAAGCTGCCTTGGCAAGTGCTCGATCAGACTCGGGGACTCGGCCGCGGCAAGCCTTCGTCTGAGGACGGCCCTACCGGCCGGAACAGTCGTGCTGAGCGCGAGCTCCGCGGACGGTCGTGGGACCACGGCCGTCACCGCGAGCGCCTTGCGAGAGATCGGCTGGGGAGGGGAGAGGGTTCCCGTGCACGTGGCTGTGCGCCGGCGATGACCCGGCTGAAGGCGGGGGAGCAGATGGCGAGAGTGGCCATTCCCGGCGCGAGCGTCGCAAGCGCCAGCGCACTTGCGAGAGCTCGGTCGGTGGGCCATCACTCGGCTGGCGCTTGCGGCATATGTTCTGAGGGCCGTGGCACCTGGCAGCGCAGCCTAAAGCTGCGGGGAGCGCCTCTCTCGTCTCTTTGTCCACCGCTCCCAATCCCGTTGTGTTCACTGGTAGAGTCGGCCTCGCAAGCGTCGGCCGGCGCTTGAAACTTTGGCGTACACATGGAGGAAGCATGCTTCGCATCCGATTGTCAAGTGGTCTTGGTGGGCGATCCATGGGTGCGAGGAACTCCGTCTGTGCCTTGGCTCACGGCGCTTTGATCGCCGGCTTGCTGACTGCTGTCTTCATGCTCGTATCGGCGGCCAGCGCTTTGGCTGTCAGCGGTACCACGGTCAAGATCGGCACGCCGTATGAGAGCGGTCCGCCGTCGGTCGCTGTAGATCCCAGCGGCACCGCGTACGTCGCTTGGGCGAACGAAAAGGACCTAGCCGGCGCCAACGACTTTGTCGAATACTGTGTGCTTCCGGTCGGCACGACCGGTTGCACCCATAGCGGGAGCCTCCTCCCCGTGATCGAAGACGCACACGTCGATGGCGTGCAGGTACTGGTGGAGGGATCGACGGTGGTTGTGCTTGCCAACGTCTATGGCAGCCGGCTCGAAATCACTAGAATACGAGCCTGAGCAAGAGTGGCAGTCCACTGACGGTGGCGCGACCTTCGACATGGTCAACGGAGGTAAGTCCGTCGCCGAGGGTAACGTCGAGCGCCGACACCTGCCCACTGAGCGCGGTCCTTGTGCCCGGCACCAATGCTTGGTTACGGCTGGAACGCGGCGGCCGGCAACGAAACGTACGGTGCGGTGCCTACGTTCACGAGTTCCCGCTGACCTCGCCGCCGGAGTGCACCGATGAAGACCGGTGCCCGATGGACGAGTGGGTTCGCGGCGCTCGAGCCAAAAACAAACCCCGACTCAAGTCGGCAACCCGGTGGCCAGTTCGCATCCCAGCTCGGGACTAACCCGGGGGTCCTTGGCATCTTCGACACGGACTTCAGCAATGGACCCCTGGAATGCGCTCCCGGAGGGACTTCGGCACCGCCTACGCTTACGCCAGCGGCGAACAGAGCTCGACCAACAACTACAACAAGTCACCCGGAAGAAGCCGACAGCGCCTGGAAGGTGCCGATAGCGCAAGCCGATTGCAGCGTGGACTACCCTGCCGTCGCCGGCGGTCCGAGCGGGTTCGGCGTCCTCGAGAACAACCCGCGACGAACGACATCGTCTACCACCGCTTCGACGAAACCAAAAAAACTTCGACACGCCCTACGCGACGATCGCCGCGAACACGGGCGAGGAGGATCCGGCGGTCTCGCAAGACGGTCCGGCGGCATCTACACGACCTTCCTGCTCGACGGTGGTGGCGGTCCGATCAGTCTCGCCTACAGCTCTGCGGCGGCGCGACCTGGATCGGGCCGGCGACATTGAATGCCAACCCCGATGGAGCGCGGGCGAATCTGACAATAGCTCGGTGAAGGCCACCGGGCAGGGCTGGGTGGCTTGGGTCGACAACGGCTCTGTCTATGCCCAGCAGTTCAACGCAAGCGATGCCACTCCACCGTGGCCCCACCGGCTGCCGACACGCTGACCACAAGCCAGACCTCAGGTACGACAACAGGCGCGTCGATGACGATCCTGCCGGCACATCGGCGAGACCGACCGCGCGACGCTCAGCGGTGTGAACGCCGCCATCGCGACAGGCACGGTCACTTACAGCCTCTATTCAAATCCACCTGCACGGCCTCCAGCAAGGTGTTTCCGGCGGTACCGTTGCAGTCACGAGCTGGTCTCGCGCGCGTCGTCGGCTGGGGTTACCACGGCACTCGCCCTCGGCACCTACTACTGGCAGGCCGTCTACAGCGGGGATGCGAAAAATGTCGGCAGCATCAGCGCTTGCGGCTCGGAGGTGCTGACGCGTCGTACCCGCCTCGTCAATTGATAGCAGAGGCTCGAGCACCAGCGCGGTCTGTGACGATCACGATCAGTTGCACCTCGCCACCGTGCACGGTGACGATCACGATCACGATCTCCGAGTCGCGCGCAAAGCGGCCTAGGCACGCAAGAAAAAAGCCAAGCGCCCGAAGATCATCACGCTGGCGACGGGCAAATTCACGATCACGACTCCCGGCCTGCACAAGCTGACTCTGCACCTGACGAAAGACGGCAAACGGTTGTTTGCGCGCGATCAAGGCCGCCTCAAAGCGAAAGTTCTTGTCTCTGAGAAAACGGCCGGCGGTCTGGAGACGACGACGCGAACCGTATCGTTCACGCCCGCCAAGACCAAATACAAACACAAAAAATAGCGATCGGGCTGAGGGCTAGGCGGCGGGGCGCGCCCTTCAACTCGGACTGACCGTTATGCCGCCCCAATCCTCGGGGGCGACATCGGCGATTGTCTGGGAGAAGGTCCACTGGTGGCCGGACAGGTCCTCAGCGGTGTACTGACGCTCGCCGTAAGGGAAGTCGGTCGGCTCCTCGATGATGCGAGCACCGTGCTCGCGGGCGCGCTCACAGTGCGCGTGCGCATCGTCTACGCGCACCATCACCGAGTGCGTAACCTCGCCCGGCCGCGGCGGGCGACGATCGTGGCGCATATCGCCGAGGATCACCGCGCCATCGCCAAAGCTCAACTGCGCACGGTGATCCTCACCGATCTGTACACGCTCGACGAATCCGAACGCTGCGCCCAACCAGTCAACCGCCGCGCGCACGTCCGGATAGATCAGGACGGGGATGACAGTCGCTTTTGGGATGGAACGGTTCAGCTTCATTGCGGCCATCCTATATCGACGAATCCGCTCTGAAGACTTGGTGCAGCCCACAAGAGACCCGCCAGGGTAAATATGAAGCACCTTTTCGGTTGTTCAGGGACTGTGGCACCATTCGTCGGGTGGCACGAATGGCAAGCGCTGATAGTCGCGCTGCGATTTTGCGCCGGGTGCGGGCGATCCCCCCAGGCTTTGTCCGTACCTACGGCGATGTTTCGCCGAGCGCACCGCGCCTGGCGGGCTATGTGCTGAGTCTTACCGATGCGCACGAGGTGCCATGGCACCGAGTCGTTCGCGCCGATGGTTCGCTCGCAAAGGGCGCCCGCCAGCGGCGCTTGCTTGAAGCCGAGGCAGTCCCGTTTCGCGGTGAGCGTGTAGTGCTGTCGAGTGCACGACTCGACGATCTCGATGTGACGTGACGGACGCTCCGTTGCTCGGGTGGTCGATCACGGTCAAACGCGAACCGCTTTGCGCCGGTATTTGGGGGGCGAAATGTCGCTTGACGGGATCGAGTAGTACCTGTCGAGCCGCAGTCTAGACCCGAGACAACGAAACCCCGGCGGTTTGGCCCGCCCCGAGGGGCTGCACAGGGACCGCGGGGTCGTCGTCTCCTACGGTAGTGCGGGTCCCGCCGGCAGAAGGCACTGCGCTCAAGCTGCGGTGAGGCGCTTGGCCCGGCTAACGATCAGTGGGAGACAGGTCCTACCCGCGCGGGCCTGTCGTCTGGCAAATACCCGACGCGATCGGTATGGTGCCGCTAATCGGAACCGACTGTCGGTCTTGTACAGGCGCCGGGTGCTGGCACGCGTGCCGCCGCAGGGGGTCTTGGGCGGCGAACGGGGTTGACGGGGCGAGGCCGAAGGTATGCAAAATGGCTTGCTTTACCGCGCCGACACGACCGGCGCGGTGTCTATATGTAAGAATTGCGCACCCAGCCGCCGACGACGATAGGATGCAATCTTGACTCCAGAGGATCAGGACGGTACGGAGAGCAGACAGGACGGATCGCCTGCGATGCTCGATCCGGTCAAGGAGCTCGGCGAGTATCGCGGGCTGCTGCTCAAGCCAGAGGCGCTGCTCGAGCCGCTGGATCTCGACCCGCAGGCGGCGCCGGCCGCCGAGGACGAGTTCGCCGACTGCACGCCCGAGGAGCGCGAGCGGCTGCGCGGGCTGGTGAAAGTCGCGAGCCGGCTGCAGGCGCTGACCGGGTGGACGCGCCTGCTGCTGCTGGACAACATCGGCTGCGACGATCGCGATACGAAAGCACTGGTCAAGGACGCCGAGCACACCGAACGCTGCACCACGTTCCTGCAGACGCTGCTCGACGCGGCCGAGCGTGTGGACTCGGCGCGCTCCTGCCAGGCGGTGGTCAGGCGCTGCGCGCGGGTGAGCAAGGGGCTCGACGTAGGACGCTTTCGGCACGTGCTGCGCGACGGGCACCCGAGCCCGCTCGACTACATCTCCCTGGGCGAGCTCTCCACCGCGATCCGTGTCGTGCGCGTCGCGGCCGGCAAGGAGAAGCCAGCCAGCTCGTTCGGGCCTGGGCCCTACGACTCGGCGGACGCAGTACATCTGAGCACTCCGCGCATCGACCTGTTCGTGCAGGGCAAGCGCGGCGTGCTCGGCGAGGGCGCTTACGCGAGCATGGCGGCGCACGTCGCGAGCTGCTCGGCCTGCGATGAGGCCGTCGCCGCTCGCCGCTCGCTGATCGTTCCCGATTGAGATCGTCTGTTTGAACCCGGTGCCGGCGGCGGCTCTGGCCGCGGCGGCGCTGCGGGGGGCTGCGGCCCAATAGGTCAACGGCAAGCCGACTATTTCTACGCTTTAGATCACATTCCATTATTTCATGCAGTTCGAGCACATTCATTTCGGCGCGGGGCGCCAGGGGGTGGGCGGCGTGGTGCCGCTCTCTTGCGCGGCGGGCGGGCGTGTCCATGTGGTGGTGCATCGCGGCTCCCGGCTCTCGCCGGACTGCGTGCTGGAGTGCAACGACGGCGGGGCCGAGGACTGCGCGCTGAAGCCGGCCTCGTTCTCGTGCGCCAGCACGATCGAGCAACTCGCTCCGGAGGCCCGCGAGGCGCTGCGCTCGGCGCCGGAGCTGCTTTTGACCACGGCGCTGTCTGCGCTGGGCGTGCAGGAGCAGAGCAACTTCCTGCTCGCGCTCGCGCACGCTCGCGCGGAGCGCGAGCAGAGCACCGTGTTCATTCCTTGCGAGGAGGAGATCGGCGAGGAGCACACGCCTCTGCTCTCGCGGCTGGGGGAGATGGGGGTGGATGTGCGGCGCTGCGCGCTCTACCGGCTGTCCTCTCAGGATCTGCGGCGCTCGCGCGGACACGACCGCCGGGTGGTGGTCGTGGCGGAGGAGGCGGAGTGGGTGATCGAGGGGGAGGCCGACTGCGACCTGCTGCGCGCGCTCGCGCAGGCACCGGGAACCTCCTTCAGCGAGCACATCGACCAGCACCTGGTGCGCATCCGCTGGCTTGCGGGCAACGCTCGGCTCTCGCTCGCGCTGCTGGCCGCGGAGGCCAAGTGGCCGCAGCTCGCGACCGCCTCGGTCGAGGAGGAGTGCGCGGAATGGCTGGAGCGCATACACGGCGCGCTCGTGCCGCTGGTGCAGGAGCGCTGCCCAGACCTGGACTGCGTGGAGAGCTACGCCGCGCGCACGCGGGCCGCGCTGCTGGAGCACTCCGACGACGGATTAACCGCGCTTCGCAACATGCGCCGGACCACCTTGCAGCCGTTCATGCGTGAACTGGGGCGGCTGATCGGTGATCCCTGGCGCACGTACGTCCAGACCGGCGCGCAGGTCCCGGAGCAGCTCTCGCGGCTGCTCTACGCGCTGCAGACCGTGCTCAGCGACATGGAGAGCTACAGCGACTACGAGCCCTACGCTTGGGGGGACATGCTGCTCTTCGAGAGCGTCGACCGCCGCGCCATCGCAGCCTACGAAGCGCTGCTCACTGGGGTGCTTCCCCCGAAGCGGGTGGAGGAGCTGGCAAAGAACCTAGCCGACAGGCTCAAGGAACACCGCCAGGACCTGCCCGGCTAGCCCCCCGTCGCGCGCACCGAGTTCAAAAATTGCCGCGCAAACGACTAGCGCGAAGAAACCACTAGGTCGAGCGCTCATGCGTTACCGCCGCAACACCGTCGCGGACAACTGTCTGAATGGAGCCAACCGAAGTCAACGAACCGCTTTGCAAGGGTGGCCGGTGGGCAGATATTGCTTGACGACAACGCATGACGGGCGTCATCTCGTATGGATGAGCTGCACAGGCAAGCCACGTGAGGCGACATCCCGGCCGAGCGGCCCGTCGAGCGTCCGAAGCTGCGTACCAAGTTCCTCAGCGAGGACGAGATAGGCCGCGTCGTAAGCGTTTTGACGCTCCAGGCGCCCGGCACAGGCAAACGTCGGTTCGATAACGCAACCCACCCCTGACAGCGACCGCTGCTATGGGGGAGACTGTGTTGACGTGGATCTGGACGCCATTCAGGATCGCCCCGTCGAGCTCCTCCAGCGACTGCTGCGCTTCGACACGAGCAACCCTCCGGGCAATGAGCGTGAGTGCATCGACTGGATCAGGGGACTGCTGGAGGATCTCGGCTGTGAGGTGCGCATCGTCGCGAGTGAGGCCGAGCGCCCGAACCTGATTGCGCGGCTGGCCGGTCGTGGCGAGTGCGCTCCACTGCTGCTGCAGGGCCACGTCGATGTTGTTGCGGCGCGCGGGCAATGGCAGCATGAGCCATTTGCTGGCGAGTTGCACGACGGCTACGTGTGGGGTCGCGGCGCGCTGGACATGAAGGGCGGCGTGGCGATGATGCTCGCCGCGTTCATGCGCGCGAAGGCCAGCGGAACGCCGCCGCCGGGCGATGTGATCCTGTGCCTGATGGCTGACGAGGAGGCCGGCAGCGAACTCGGAGCCGAATTCCTCGTACGTGAGCACCCGGAGCTGTTCACGGGCGTGCGCTATGCGATCGGCGAGTTCGGTGGGTTCACAATGGACGTCGCCGGACGGCGGTTCTATCCGATCATGGTCGCTGAGAAGCAGGTCTGCTGGTCGCGCGTGATCCTGCGTGGCCCGGGCGGGCACAGCTCGATGCCGATCAGGGACGGGGCGATGGGCCGGCTCGGCAGGCTGCTGGAGCGGCTCGACCGTCGCCGGCTGCCGGTGCACGTGACGGCGGTCGCGCGCGCGATGATCGAGGCGACCGCCGCTGACATGCCGCCGGCGCTTGCGCTGCCGCTCAAGGGCCTGCTCGTGCCGCGTCTCACCGATCGCCTGCTCGATGTCATGGGCGAGCGCGGGCGGGTGTTCGATCCGCTGCTGCACAACACCGTCAGCGCGACGATCGTGGGGGGCGGGGAGAAGGTCAACGTGATCCCGAATGTGATCTCGCTGACGCTCGACGGCCGTCTGCTGCCGGGGTTCGCTCCAGAGCAGCTGTTCGCCGAGTTGCGTACGCTCACGGGCATGGAGATGGAGTTCGAGGTCCTGCGCCACGACCCCGTCGCGGCCGAGCCCGACTTGGGGCTGTTCGGCGTGCTCGCCGGGGTGCTGGCAGAGCTCGACCCTAAGGCCAAGGCGATACCGATGCTGCTTCCCGGCATCACCGATGGGCGATTCTTCTCCCGGCTCGGGATCCAGACGTACGGGTTCCTGCCGATGCAACTGCCGGCAGAGATGCCCTTCATGCGGCTGATCCACGCCGAGAACGAGCGCCTACCGGCCAATGCCGTCGAGTTCGGCGCTACGGCGATCGGACGCGTGCTCGAACGTATCGGTTAGCCAGAAGCTCGGCAGCTACGTCTGTCACGACCCGATAGTGCCACTTCGACGCACACGCCGGCACCGGCCTCTATCTACGAGTTGCTCGATGATGTCAGGAGACGCCGAAGACCCGGGCTCCTTCTCGGAGACCGGGCCGGTTCGACCTTCGTCAAGAAGGTGGGCGAAACTGCTCGGCGCGCAAACCATGTGCTGATGACAGCGCCAGTCTTTGGGATCGACTGAGGCCGCGCGCCAGCGACCTTTCCAGCTCGATCAGCTCGCTCGTCGGATGGCGGCAAAGGGGTCGCCTGGGCTCCGCGAAGGGACTTGACGCTCGCCCGTAATGTACATATACTTGTCGGACATTTCCTGGGAAGGCCAAGGGCACCCGATGAGCACAATCAGCATCCGTGATCTACAGCGCAATACAAGTGGCGTCGTCGCTGACGTCGCCGATTCCAAGCACACCGCTCTCGTCACACGACACGGTGAGCCCATCGCTGCGCTGGTGCCAATCGATGCCCAGGATCTCGAGGACTATCTTCTCTCGAAGGTTCCGGGCTTCGCCGAGGACATGGCCGCTGCCGATCAGGCTCATGCAGATGGCAAAGCGCGCTCGGCTGCTGATGTGTTTGCGGAGCTTGACGCGCAAGACGCTGAGCAATAGCGCCAACGCGCAGGAAGCTGGGTCGTCATAGATGACGGACCCTCTGAGCAACATCGAGCTTGCTCCGCGCGCGATCCGTGACCTGAAGAGCCTGGACCGCCAGACCCGAAAGCGTGTGCAGCAGGCATTCCAAGCACTGGGGGCGGGTGCCGAGAACCTCGACATCAAGCCAGTGGCTGGACACGCCCCCTGGCGTCGCCTGCGCGTCGGCGAGCACCGTGTGCTCTACCGCGAACTCGCCACCGACGCCGACGCACGCTATCTGGTGGCACGAGTCATCGACCGTCGCGACCTACACCGCGCTATCGACAAGCTCTGAGCCCAGGCCAACAACCTGGTTTATTTGCCGACCAGAAAAATGGGCGAAACTTGGCTGTGCGCAAACCCCGCGCTGATGGCGGCACCAGCAGTTGGAATCGGTTGACGAAAGGCTTGCCGGACACGGCGACAGGCGTTACCACCCTCGCGTGTGTAGATGTTATTACCCGCCCCGCGTCCAAAAGACCTCGCTTTGGCGGGACATTCGTGCCGATGGGCAAACTTGGCCAGGCGCAAACCATGCGCCGATGAAGGCGTCGGCCGTCAGAGTCGGCTGATGCCGCCCATCTGTCTGGCGCAGGGACATTTGAGCTAGAGAAGGCGACGCAAGTCCGTCTCGCCGATCAGCTCTATATCCACACCTTTCGCGCGGAGTTGGTACGCCTTCTCAAGCTTGTGGCTCATCTCGTGGCCTGCGGCGAGCTTGCTGATGTCCTGGTCACCGCAGACAAGGATGTTCGTGTGCTTCGTCACGCCGTCGCCTGGCTTGCCACCAAGGTTCGCGACAACCTGGAACGCCTCGCGACGGGTCATACAGTCCAGCGTGCCCGTGAAGACCACCACACGACCGAACAGCGGATGTGCTTCATCGAAGACTTCGGTGCTTGCCGAGACGTTGGCCGCCTTCAGCGGTAGCGCGCTGGCTGCAAGCCACGAGAGATCCCCACGTACTTCGCCCCACTGGCGACCCGCCACTCGGAGGGCGCCATCAATCGTGTCGGCGCCAATCGCGCGAACTGCAGCGAGCAGTATCTCGCCGCACGCAGATGCGTCGGACGCCGGGTTGTGGTGGTCCAAAGGGATTTGAAGTGCAGCCGCCACGACAGGCAGCGACACGCTCAGCATCTCGGGCCATGCCTCGCGTGCGAGACGTGCTGAGCACAGGTACTTGAAAGGGTGCGGCTTGATATTCGCCCGAAGCAGCTCTGCTCTGACAACGCCAAGATCAAATGCAGCGTTGTGCGCGATTAGAGGCGCGACAGTAGCTTGCTGCGCGACCCATATCCATGCATCACCGAAGGTCGGAGCGCCGCGAACGTCGTTCGGCGTTATCCCGTGGATGCCGATGTTGAAGCCGTCCCATTCGTCGTCGGCGATCTGGGGGTCGATGAGGAACGAGCCTGCATCGACCCGCTCTCCTCCCTCGTAGAGCACCCAACCGAGCGCGCACGCGCTGGCCCGCTGTGCATTTGCTGTCTCGAAGTCGATGGCGAGGAAGGTCTCCATAGTTGCGTCGAGCCACCAGCGCACGCATCTTACTTACGCCGAAACTGTCCGTGCGCGCATCATCTGCTGACCTTGACGCCAGCCGCCTATACCCATGCTCCTGGGATTACTCTCGCTCGCAGTGCAAGACTCGCTCGTACTTGCGGACTGATCCCAAGGAATTTGACGCCAGAAGTACGTCTCCTGTGGCTGACATCCTTGTCGGCGATGATTCACGAGGCCAGCATCACCTTGCAGTCGACCAGGGTCGGGGTACTCCGGGTCGATCCGCTCCAGATTCGGGCTGACGCCGAAGCATCTCGACCGACGCTTGTCTTCCCGCTCGGCGTGGAAATTTTCAAGGGGGAGCACGACCTGTTCATGGATCGGCTTGAGGCTGTAATGACGACGCGCCCAGCCACTGGACCAAGAAGGCGGCTCGGCATGAGAGGCGCGATTAGCGGCACGAGCAACCAACACGGGCTGATCAACTCACAACCGCAAGGCTATGGGGCAGTTCAGACACAGCTTCGAATCGAGTTTCTTGACGAGGATATGCGGCTGCTCGATGAGTTTATTCAGCACACCGCCGGAACAGTGGCCGAACTAGCGCTTGTCTTCGACCTCCGTCTTTGCATGATCCGCGAGGTGATGGTCAACAATGGGCTTGGCACAGCTTTGGATGTCCTGCCGCTTGCCAGAGCGACATCGGACGAACTGCAAATCCAGTTGCCCCGCGATTTTTGGGCGCGTGATTTGGCTCCGGCGTTGGGGCACGACCGTTACCGGCTGGTCGCGGTGCAGCTTCCCGCGCCTCATGGACCACTGGGCGATGGACTGGTGTCCTTGTTTGATGCCGCGGGCCGTGCACGATGCCGCCGAATGGCGAGAGAGTATTCAGAAGTGCCGAGATGTTCGACACTATGTCGAGGAGCATCTTGGTCTACAAGAGAAAGAACGCGTCGCCGAGGCAATTGCCCAGCGCTTGAGCGTCGATCCCACAAACGCGGAGATCAAGTTTCTCGACGGTGTTTGGGCGGCGCTCGCCGATCTAACCAGCGACGCTCACCACCTCGACAGCGTTGGGCGACTGCAAGCCGCAACGGCTCACGCGGCCCTACTCGTAACCGCAACGATGGTGCAGCACGTCGGCGAGCTTGTCGGGCCGCCGTAGTCCCTACCATCGCGTAGTCGGTTTCTTTCCGCTCACGGACATGGACCGACAGGAGGATCGGTTCGGAAAAATTGATTCGGCCGATCCGATAACTTACAGCAGCGGTGCCATCCACCCATGATCCCCGTCGCGAGATCGAGAAGCTCCGGGAGCATCTCGCCTCTCACGACAAGCCGCTGGCATTGCTGATTGGTGCGGGCGCTTCCTGCTCAGTCTTGGACACTAGCGATGAGCCTCTGATCCCAGGGATCGCCAAGATCTCGGAACGATGCGCGAGCGCGGTCAACTCACTCGGCGCTGAGTACACCACCGCATACGCGACACTGATTGAGGGGCTCACGATAGCTCTGGAACGGGTACCGACGATCGAGGACATCCTGTCGAGTATCGGGGGCAGGATAACCGTCATGAACGCTGACGATGAACTGCTTGGGGCGACCCGCGCACAGTTGCAAAACATTGAGCGCACGCTACGTACGACGATTGCCAAGGCTGCCGATCCTGAGGACTCGCTGATCCCGGCGCGGCTTCCTCATCACTCCCTCGCCCGTTGGATCTCACGGATCGACCGCAAGGTACCGGTCGAGCTGTTTACGACGAACTACGACACTTTGATCGAGCGCTCGCTCAAGGATGAACGGGTGGCTGTGTTCGACGGCTTTGTCGGTAGCCGCCGACCGTTCTTCTCTGCTGTCAGCTTGATGCACGCCGACGCTGCGCCCGCGCGACATTGGACGCGCCTTTGGAAGATCCACGGATCAGTCAATTGGCGCCGTGTGCCGGTAGCCGGTGGGTCGAGTGAGCGAATCGTGCGAGAGGCAACAAGCGTCGCTGGCTGATCTACCCGTCGATGCACAAGTACGACGAGTCACGCAAGCAGCCGTACGTCGCGATGCTTGAGCATCTCGGCCGCGTGCTCGGTCGTCGCGAGGAGACAGTGCTCGTGACGGTTGGCTACTCGTTCGGAGACCAGCACATCAACGGCGTGCTGTTCGACGCCCTCGACGCACGCGAGCGCACTCACATCATCTCCCTCCAGTTTGAGGAGCTTCGCGCCGATCACGAGCTCATCAAGAGGGCGGAAGCTCGCCATAACCTTCTCGTCTATGGTCCGAAGACTGCTGTTGTCGGCGGTGTTCGAGGCCCCTGGCGGTTGATAGAGCCGGTCGACTTGCGTACGGCCGAGCTACTCGACGTGCCATTCGACTCCGACGGGGCTCCGGCTGCGGAAGCGCCCGCGACCACCGGACGCTTTCGTCTTGGTGACTTTGTTTGGCTCGCCAAGTGTCTCGACACGATTGTCGGCGCCGATGCATGACAGCCCTGGGCTTCCGCCAACGTTCATAGGGCGGGTTGCCTCGGTACGAGGCGGCGTAGTCCGAGTCCGACTGCAGGGACTGCCGACCACCCTCATCATGGTCGGCGGCGAGTCGTATCGTGTTGGGCAAATCGGTGCGTTCCTTCGCATACCGCTGGGCTATACCCACCTCTACGCGGTATGTACGCAGGTAGGCGCCGACGCGGCGCCTACGCAGCCGGCTGAGAACCCGGCCCCGATTCCCGCACCCGACGAGGACGCTGCGAGCGAATAGCTACCGATGGATGACCGTAACGCTCTTTGGCGAGGCTGTGGGTGGACACTTTGATCGCGGTGTTGGCCAGTACCCGACAGTCGCCGATGAGGTGCATCTAGTCACATCGAAGGATCTTGAGGTCATCTATGGTAAGCCCGAGGCTGGCGGCATAGATTCGATTGTGGTTGGACAGATAGCAAGCTCGGCTGGTATCCCTGCGCGACTGCAGTTGTCGAAACTCGTCAGTCGCCACTCCTGCGTTGTCGGCTCGACCGGCGCCGGAAAGTCGAACTTCGTGGCCGTGGTACTCGAGGAGCTCTGCAGCGAGCGCTTCCCGACCGCAAGGACTCTCGTTATCGATCCGCACGGTGAGTATGCATCCGCTGTCGCCGATAGTGCGGCTGTGATCCATACAGGCATAGCTATCCCGCCGGGTGCCAAACGCCTGCGAGTCCCGTATTGGGCATTGCCGTTTGACGAGCTACTGGACCTAGCGCTGGGCGACATGCAGCCGCATGCCGCGGAGGCACTCCGCGACCGAGTCGCTGCCATGAAGCGTAAAGCTGCTCTGCATCTCTCCGATCCGCCGTCTCAGGAGACGATTACAGCCGACACGCCTGTTCCTTTCAGTATTAGGCAACTTTGGTTCGAGCTTGAGCACGACCAGCGGGTGACGTATGAAAAGTCTGAGCCACAAAACGACGAGACAAGGTGCAAGCCGGAAGACGACGGTGACCCACTGACCTTGCGTCCTCCCAGTTATCCTCCAATCAGTCTAGGCAGCAAAGCTCCCTATCTAGCAAAACGCCGGCTGCCGATCGGGCGTCAGCTCGATCTACTGCACTCTCGCCTACGGGACGCGCGTTTCGAGTTCATGTTCGATCCCGACGATCCGTTGCACCCGGATCTTGAGGGCAGGGTGGAAGCCGACCTAGACACCCTGCTTGTGGAATGGATCGGCGGCCCTCAACCTATGACGGTACTCGATGTATCTGGACTGCCTCCCGAGGTACTAGGAACAGTCGTTGGGACGATGCTACGTCTTATATACGACGCACTCTTTTGGGCGATGGAGTTGCCTGTAGGCGGCCGTCACCAGCCACTGCTCGTTGTTCTGGACGAGGCCCACCGCTTCCTGCCGTCTGAAGGTAACACCCCAGCGCACGATGTCATCTCGCGCATCGCGAAGGAGGGACGCAAGTACGGTGTCGGCCTTATGGTGGTGACACAGCGCCCATCGGATGTCGATCCTGCGGTGCTTAGTCAGTGCGGGACGATGATCGCGTTGCGAGTTACCAACAGCACAGACCGCGGCGCGGTGTCAGGCATGATCCCAGATGACCTGGGCGATCTTACGGAGCTGCTGCCGGCCCTGCGCACAGGCGAGACACTGGCGCTCGGTGAGGCGCTTCAGATCCCCTCGCGCATTCGCATTCGTAAGGCCCGCTCGAAGCCCGTTGGTGAGGATGCTCCGCTGCCCGCCGCGTGGCGGAAGGAGGAGCGGCCCGACCCGGCGATCTATGTAACTGCCGTCAAGAACTGGCGGGCGCAATCAACGTCTGCTGCTACCTCGCAACCAGAAGGGATCCCTGATGTCAGAACCCCAGATGCACCCCGTTGACTCTTCAAATATCGACGCGGTTGGGTACGACCCAGAGCAGCGTGAGATCTACATTCGGTTTCTCAGTGGAAGGACCTACGTATACGGGGATGCCGACGAGTTGACTTTTGAGGATCTGCGTAGTGCCGACTCGGTTGGTAGCTATTTCAACCGTGTAATCAAGCCAGACCTTCCCTACCGTGAGCTGTGACACTACAGCCGTCTGAGTTTGCTGGTTGATCGCTCCCGGGCTGAGCACGAGCGATACCGCACAGCGCCCTAGACCAGATGATGCGTGCCCGGCGATACGCAGGTCGCCAGGCACTCTCTAGTGGCGCCTTGAGATCTGGCGTGGGTTCTGCTCTGCTCTCGCGCGAATCGACAATTGAAGCGGCCGAGCGAGCGTTAGTGGCGCCCGCCCGGCCTTAGCACCGAAGGGCGTGCCTTCGATGCCACGGAAACCGTAGCTGTCTGCGGCTGGCGGGTCGTGCTCGCGTGCGCGTTCCTTGGGATACCCGAAAGGAGCCAGCGAGATGTCCAGGAGCAAAGACGGAGGCAAGCGGGGAGCCGGCGTGCGGTCTTCCCGAGCGCCGCGTGATCGTGGCGACGAGTTGCGCCGGTTCGAGCCGGTGTCCGATGACGTGGTGCTCGCGGCTGTGGAGCGTGCGGAACGCCATCGTGGGCGGAAGGATGAGGGCGTGATGATGAGCGACATCGCGGAGCATTTGGGGTTTGTTTATGGCTCGTGGACGACGCGGCGGCTGCGTCCGCAGATCGAGGCGTTTATCGCTGCCAGGCTGCTCGTACGTTCGCGTCGGCACGGGGTCCTGATTTGGGGATTGACGAGCAGCGGGCGTAGGCGCGTCGCGCGTGTAGGCGAGTTGGTGGTGTTGCCGGAGTCGCCGCAGCATCGTGTGTGGCGGCACGCCCGGACATTGGCTGCCGAGCGGATTGACGGGCTTTGGGGGCAGGTGCGCGGCGTGCTGGAGGAGGCGACGGGTGTCCTCGACGCCGACGGGGTCTGTTCGGATGCGTGGTTCGCGCTGGCTGAGCGTCTGGAGTTGGCGTGCTGCCAGCTCGGGTCGGCGACGTACTGCCTGTCGGAGTGGACAGAGCCCGACGACGCCAGCGCGGACGTTGACGACCGCACGGAGCCGGGGGACGAGCAGATCGATCCTGAGGAGTTGGGCGGGGTGCGCTATCGGCGTGGTGGGCGTCGCAACGTGTGGAAGTGGGCAGACGCCTAACCCCGACGCACCTTTGCTGTGCTCGGTGTCGGCTTAGCGCCGGTTGTGGCCGTGGCTGTGGCGTCTACTGACACGGGGCTGACACAACATAAAAATTGGTGTCGGGCTGTACTGAAACGGCTCGAAATCGGCCTTCGTCTATTGGAGCCCTTGATCGGGTGCAGGCCGAATGGCGTGTTGTCCCGTTGGGTTCTGGTTTGGCGGCGTGTTGCCGTCGTAAGGGTCTTTCACCGGCACCAGGAAATATGGACGATTACATTCGTGCCGCTCGCCCTCGTGTGCAGCGGCTTTCGCGTGAGCTGGAACTCGAAGCGATCCGGCTGCTAGCCGAATTGCTCGCCGATGCCGCGAAAGAACGACGTGGCGTTTTGCCCGGCGCTTTCAAGCGCGAATTGCGCGCGCCTATGCCCGGCGCCACACCTATCGCGGATACATCGGATTCCCCGCGTGACTGCGCAAAACGCCGGGGCTCCCGGTACGCGACTAAGGGAGGTAAGTAGATGCCCAATGCAATGTCTACGCGACAGGCGCGTGTTGGGAGCGCGTTTGCTTGGGAGGTAGCGAAGCACACGACGGAGCGTGACCGGGAGATCGCATGGTTGCTGTATCGCCAGAAGATCTTGACGACCGATCAGCTATGGCTGTTGTTCTTCGGTTCGTTGCGTCGCTGCCAGGATCGTCTGCTGTGGCTGTATCGCCATCGAGTGATCGACCGGTTCTATCCCGCAGGTCCGTTCTCGCTGGGTAAGCCACAAGCGCACTGGCTACTCGATGAGGTCGGTGCACACCTCGTCGCTGCTCGTCTTGGGCGTGCGCGCAAGAGCCTTGGCTGGGATCGCCAACAGGACTTCCACGAGCACGCCCAGCTCGCTCACCGGCTGGAGTGCAACAGGTTCGTTTGCGGTGTGATCGCCGCGACCCTCTACACACCGGACGTGTGGGTCGGTGCGTGGGAGCTGGGCTGGGGTGCGATCAAGCCGTACTGGTCACACCCTGCATATGGGATGGCGCGTCCGGATGCCAGCCTCACGCTGAGCACACCCTTCGGGCTCGTGGTGGTTGCGGTTGAGTGGGATCGCGCGACCGAGCCGAGGGCGACACTCGTCGGGAAGATCAGCCGCTACGCCACGACGCTCGAGCAAGCCCGAGGTGTGCGCTGGCATAACGTCTGCTTTGTCCTCCCGGGTGAGCGCCGCGCACAACGCCTGGTCCAAGAGGGCAGACAGGACGCGTGGCAGGTGCCGAGCGCGCGGTTCTGGGTCACCACCATGGACCAGATTGAAGCGTGTGGGCCGCTCGGGGAGGTCTGGCGCTGCCTCGACTACGAGGAGCAGCCGTGCGGGATGGGGGACTTCGAGACGCTGGACGGCGCCGAGGTCACGCCGCGTGAGCAGGCTCTCGGCCGCCGGTGGCAGGTGCCGATGCCCGAGCGCTGGGCGGCACTCTCCCCGCTCGGTGCACGCGGCCGTCCGCAGGACACGCCGGCCGCCGTGGCCGCAGAGAACAAGGTGCTAGTCCGAGAATGGGAGCAGCGCCGCGCTCAGGAACGCACCGAAGCCGAACACGAGAGACAGCACGGAACCAGTCGGGCGGCTTCGGGGTGGCGAGGGCTTGAGATCCGATGGCGGTTCTGGTCTCCTCGACCACCGGCAAGACCACGAGCAGGAGGAGCCTTGGCGATGACACGCGTCTGTCTCTACACCCGCATCTCCACCGATGAGGAGAACCAGCCAACCTCGCTTGCCTCTCAGCATGAACGGCTGGAGGCGTTCTGCAAGGTGCAAGAGGACTGGCGGATCATCGCCCACCATGAAGACCGCACCACCGGCACCAAGCTCGACCGGCCAGGCCTCCAAGCCGCGCTCGACCTCGCCCGCCAAGGCCGTATCGACCAACTCCTCGTCTACCGCATCGACAGGCTCAGCCGCAAGGTGCGTCAGCTCGCCTCTATCGCCGAGGAGCTAGACACCCTCAACGTGATCCTGCGGTCGGCGACCGAGCCATTCGACACCGGCTCAGCAGCCGGCCGGATGATGCTGCAAATGCTCGGTGTGTTTGCCGAGTTCGAGCACGCCACCATCGTCAACCGCGTCACCAGCGGCATCGAGCGACGCGCCCGGGAAGGACGCTGGCCGAACGGACGCATCCCATTCGGATACGAACGCAACGAGCAAAAGCAGCTCATCCCCGACGAACGCACCGCACCCGTCATCCGCCGCATCTTCACCCGCTACGCCGCCGGGCGGCTGGGTGCCGCTGCGATCGCCCGGCGCCTCGTGGACGAACATGCGCCCGCGCCGCCGCGTGGCTGGCAGCCCAACATCGTGCTCTGGGTACTCAGCAACGAGGCGTATGTCGGGCGTGTTCACTGGCGCGAGCAGACGTTCCCCGGTCTACACGAGCCGCTGATCGATCAAGACACATTCGACCGCGCACAAGCACTACTGAAGCAGCGCGGAGAGGACTTGGCGATGCGCGCAGCAAGCCGCGCCGAGTTCCTACTCACCGGGCTCGTGCGCTGCGGGCGCTGCCGCCGCGCATACGTCGGAATGTCCGCCAAAGGCAACGGCGGCACCTACCACTACTACGCCTGCTCCGGCCGACAAAAGCTCGGACGCAAAAGCTGCGACGGGGAGCGCATCCCCCGCGAGAAGCTAGAGACCGCGATCCTCACACAGCTCACCAGCATCTACCGAGACGGCGGGCTGATCCGCGACGCCATCGAGCGGGCCTCCGCGAGCGATGACACCGACCGCACCGCCCTCACAGAACAACGCGCATCGCTCGCCAAGGAGATCACCCGCTCCGAACGCGCAATCGACCGCTACCAAGACGCGTTCGAGGCCGGCGACCTCAACCCCGCGCACTTCAACGAGCGCCTAACCACGCTCAAGGCACGCCTTGATGCTCTCCACGATCAAGACCAAGGACTCGCCCACGAACTAGCCACAGACGCGCCCAGCGCACCCGACGCGGCAGCACTTCGCGCCGTCGCTGACCACCTCGATCAAGTCATCGAACACGGCGAGCCCGAGCAAGCCAAGGCACTCCTCGCCATCCTCATCGCAGAGCTACGCATCAACAGCCGCAACGAGATCCTGCCCACCTACCGCGTCGGCGCACCCGTGGTTTGCGCGCCGAACAGTTCAGTGGAGCTAGTCGGGCTCGAACCGACGACCTTTTGGCTGCCAGCCAAACGCTCTTCCAACTGAGCTATAGCCCCGTGTCTTCGATCAATCGTATAACGCTTGGCTCTCCGGACCGTGCCTCACCCCCGAGGCATGAACTCCGGCACGTCCAGATCGTCATCCGAATCGTTGTACGAGGCGCGCCTGGAGCGGGGGAGGGGGCGGTCGCGGCGCGATCCGCCTGAGGGCGAAGCTCCCGGCGCCGCCTGATCGAGTCGGGCGGTCATGCTGCCGTGGGTCAGCCTCACGTCGCGCAAAAGTCGCTCGGCGTTGCTCCGCATCGAGACGGACAGGTCGTGCAGGTTGCGCGACACCTCGGTGCCGTCGTCGAGCACTTCGCGTGCGATCTCGTTTGCCTCGCCGACGATCTCGCGCGCGTCCGCTCGTGCTCGGGCGCGTACCTCGCTCGCCTTCTCCTCCGCGGCTGCGCGTTGCACGGCGAGCTGCTTCTCGCCCTCGGCAAGCGTCTGCTCGACCTGCTCCTGCGCGCTCGCGAGCGTCCGCTCGGCCTTATTCTTCGCGCCGGTCAACGTTGCCTCGGATTGCGTCTGAGCGTCCTCCAACAGGCGAATCGCCTCCTGCTGTGCGTCGGCCAGCTCACTGTTGGCGCGCTCGCGGACGCCTGCCAGCTCCTGCTCAGCCTCCGACTGTGCGGCCGTCAGCACGTGCCCCGCTTCGGCGTGGATCTCTCCCACGGCCGCAACCGCCTCGTTGCGCGTCTGCTCGGCCTGCGCCCTGGATTGCGCAAGGATCTCCTGTGCCTCCTCCTCGGCTGCCTGCACGCGGTTGGCGCCGGCGCGGTCGGCCTCGGCGATCCTCTCGGCCGCGCGCTCCTCGGCCTGCTCTCGCAACTCCCGCGCCGCGCGCTCGGCGGCGTCGACGATGCCTTGGACGCGCTGTGATGCCTCACCCAACTCCATCGCCTCATGGTAAGCCTTCCTGCCGGCGCCCATCGTCTCGGCCCTGCGTATGCTCTCGCGCTTGCCATTCCGCATCAGAGTTGTCCAGATGAGCGCCGCAGCCGCGTTCCTTGCCACGGTCGCACTTGGCTTCGCCACGCCCGCGAGCCGCGCCGCCACGACAGCGCCAGCCTGCGTGCCGTCTACGCTCAACGAGTCGGCCGCGCTGGCCAATGGTGCCGTCACGGTCACGCCGGCACCCGACACGCTCGACGCCTCCTATCTGACCCAGATCAGCTTTCTCGGCCCGCCGTCAGCCGACATCACCGATGTCAAAGTCTCCGGCTCGCGTAGCGGCGCGCACAGTGGACGGCTGCTGGTCTACTCCCAAGGCGACGGAGCGAGCTTCGTGCCGACCAAGCCCTTCACGCAAGGCGAGGTCGTCACGGTTCACGCCGTATTGCGCGGCCTCGGCTCCAGCACGCCCATCGCCTGGCGCTTCACCGTCGCCGAAGTGGACAGCGTAAGCCGCTCGCTGGAGACGCCGCCGCCGCCACCACCACCACCGAAAGCCGAGCGAACTCCAGCACTTCGTCTCGCGTCCTGATTTGCAGCCGCCCACAGTTGACGTGACCACAAGCACAGGCTCTCAGGCTCCCGGCGACATCTTCTTGGCCCCTTATGCCGGTCCCGGCCAGTACGGACCGATGATCCTCGATGGCTCGGGCAAGCTCGTTTGGTTCAAGCCCATACCGGTCGGAGAGCGGGCGGCGGACCTGCGCGTACAGGAATACGAAGGGCACCCGGTGCTTACATGGTGGCAGGACCCGCTTGTGTCCGGGGGCCAGCGCGACGCAGGCGTCGTGATCGCTAACACCTCCTACAAGGACATCGCGATCGTGCGCGCCGGCAACGGCTACCAGCCCGATCTGCATGCGTTCGCGATTTCCCCGAAGGGCACGGCTCTGTTCACCGTCTATGACGCGATCCGGTGCAATCTAAGCGCCTACGGCGGACCGGCCAACGGCGCCGTCGCGGACACACTCTTTCAAGAGATAGATCTGCGCACCGGTCTAGTTCGCTTCGAGTGGCACGCGCTCGACCACGTCCCAGTCGCCGACTCTTACATGCCGATAGGTGGCGGCGGCACGCCACTCTCGCCTTGGGACTGGTTTCACATCAACGCGGTCTCAGAACATGGCTCGAATCTACTGGTCGATTCGCGCAACACGTGGGCCGCCTACGAGGTGCAAGCGCACGGCGGTCAGGTGGCTTGGCGTCTGGGCGGCAAGCAATCGAGCTTTGCGATGGGCCCAGGAGCGGCCCCGGCCTACCAGCACGACGTGCGCGAAGAGTCCGACGGCACGATCTCTTTCTTCGACAACGGCGGCACACCAAAGGTGCACCCGCAATCGCGCGTCATCGTGCTCTCGCTCAACCGCCAGAAGATGACGGCCACGCTTGTGTCGAGCTTCACCCACGCGCCGCCGCTGTCGGCTCCGAGTCAGGGCGACTTTCAACCGCAGTCCGACGGCAATTGGTTCGTCGGCTGGGGCCAGGAACCGTACTTCTCGGAATTCGCCCCCGAAGGCAAACTGCTCCTCGACGCCCATCTCCCGGCGCTCTACCAGTCCTATACGGTGCTCAAGTTCCCCTGGACCGGCGACCCAATCCAGTCGCCGCGGCTCGTCGTGCGCGCCAGCTCCCACGGGGGCGTCGTCGCCTACGCCAGCTGGAACGGAGCCACAGCCATGACGCAATGGGCTCTATTGGGCGGGACCAGTTCTCACGCGCTCTCGCCATTGGCGATTGCTCCGCGCAGCGGTTTCGAGACGATGATCGCAAGCCCGAGTGCCCCGCACTACCTCGCGGTGCAGGCGCTTGGGGCGCAGGGTCAGGTGCTAAGCACCTCGGCCACCGTCAGTCCCTGAGTACCCCCGCATAGAGAGCCAGAGGGTGGGAGCGCTCCAGGGGGTGATTGCTGCCGCGAGAAATGGTGGACTAATTCCGATTAGGCGGCATTTATCGATGTTCTTCTGTATTCTGCGGGCTTACAGAGGGGGCTTGTGATCGGGTGGGCTTGATCGCAAGCACCCAAATCGGATCAGGGGTGCTGGTCGATATCCAGGTCACGGAATGGATTGGATAACACGTGGCGTTCATCCTGGTCTTCAGCCAAGTCGCCACAAGACAGGGAGAAACTCAGGATGCGTGTACGTAGGCCATCAATGACCACAGTAATCGCGTGCCTCGCGCTCTTCTTCGCGCTTGGAGGCACAGCGATTGCCGCTCAGCACTATCTCATCACCAGTACCAGCCAGATCAAGCCGAGCGTGCTGGCGAAGCTTAAGGGAGAGGCAGATGCCGATGGTGCGCAGGGCCGACAGGGTCCAGCGGGACCGGTTGGCCCTCAGGGTCCGGCCGGTTCTCAGGGTCAGGTAGGACCGGCTGGGGCGCGGGGAGAACGCGGACTTGAAGGGCCAGCCGGGTCCGGTGGTCTCAGCTCGCTGATGCTCGTCGAAGGGCCGGAAAACAAAGTGCCTGCGTATGGCGAAGTGGGGCCCGAAGGCGAGCAGGGAGTTGAAGGATCGGTGGCAACCTGCCCATCGGGCGATCACGTCGTCAGCGGTGGCTCCGACATTTTTGCTGGCATCGTCGCGGGCGCTCTCAGCGTGCCCTCAGAAGACCACGATTCTTGGATCGTCGTAGTGGCTAATGACAGCACCTACACCGGCGGGGTTGTACAGGCGATTGCCTATTGCGCGGGCGCGGGCAAGGCTGTGGCCGCAAGCGCTCCACACGCCGCACATGCCCTTGCCGTCAAGGAGGCAGGCCGACTCATCGTGAAGTTGGCTACACGTTTGACGGACAGTAAGCAGTAGGTCTGATTCTGCCTGTGGGCAGAGCTTTGTCCCACAGGCAGACCGGACAATGGCAGAGATCGTGGGAAATATGTCCTTGCGGACAGGCACCTACTCCGGCATGATCGAGCGATGCCCAAGCGTCTGTCGCCACGTCAGATAGCGATCCTCGCCTTCCCGGACGTCCAGAGCCTCGATGTCACCGGCCCGCTCGAGGTGTTCGCCGGTGCGCAGACGCTGATCGAGGCGACGGGCCACTCCGATCGTGGCTACGAGGTGCTGGTCCTCGGTCGCGATGGCGCCCCGTTGCGCACGTCCAGCGGGCTCCAGGTCATCCCGCACGGCAGCTTCTCCGAGACTCCGCGGCGTCTCGACACGCTGATCGTCGCCGGGGGCTACGGCTCGCACGCGGCGAGCAAGGACCCCGCCACGCTTGAGTGGATCGCAAGCGCTTCCAAGCGTGCCAGGCGCACCGCCTCGGTTTGCACCGGCGCGTTCCTGCTAGCCGCCGTGGGACTGCTCGATGACCGGCGCGCAACCACCCACTGGTCAGCTGCCAAAGAGCTTGCCACGCGCTATCCGAGGGTGCAAGTCGATCCCGAGCCGATCTTTCTGCGCGACGGTCCAATCTGGACGTCCGCCGGTGTCACAGCGGGAATGGACTTGGCGCTTGCGCTAGTCGAAGAAGACCTCGACCGTGACGCCGCGCTCGCGATCGCTCGTCAACTTGTCCTGTTCCTGCGCCGCCCAGGCAACCAGGCACAATTCAGTGCGACGCTGGCAGCGCAAGAGCCGGTGCATGAGCCGCTGCGCGACGTTCGCCGTCACATCGTCGAGAACCCGGCGGGCGAGCTGTCGGTCGAGGCGCTCGCGCAGCGCGCTCACATGAGTCCGCGCCACTTCGCGCGCCTGTTTCGCACCGAGACCGGCGTCACACCTGCTCGCTATGTCGAGAGCATTCGCTTGGAGGCGGCCCGCCGTGCCCTGGAGGACAGCGCAGAGCCGGTCTCCACGGTTGCGCTCAAGTGTGGCTTCGGCACTCCCGAGACGATGCGTCGCTCGTTCCTGCGCGCGCTCGGCGTCGGTCCGGCTGAGTACCGCCGCCGCTTCCACCCGAGCGGATCGCCCTCCGACGAGACGGTGGCGGCGTGAACGCGCAGCCGTGTTCCCGCTAAAGGCACGCCCCTCCAAATCAAAATCCAAAAAGAGAGCAGGTAAAGATGGAGATCGCGATACTCGTCTACCCGAAGTTCACTGCTTTGGACGCAGTAGGTCCGTATGAGGTGCTCAGTCGTCTCCCAGGAGCCAAGGTGACGTTCGTCGCCGAGCATGCTCAGGCGTACCGCACTGACACAGGCCAGCTCGCTCTGCTCGCCGACGCCACGCTCGATGAGCTCCCCGCCCCCGAGATCGTGGTCGTACCGGGCGGCCCGGGGCAGGCTGGGCTGATGGAAGACGGCCCTGTGCACGCCTGGCTGCGCGCCGCCGACGCCGGTTCGGTCTGGACGGCCTCGGTTTGCACGGGTTCGTTGATCTTGGCCGCGGCGGGCTTGTTGGCCGGCAAGCGCGCCACCAGCAACTGGCAGGCGCTCGAGCGAGTTGCGTGGACTCGGCGCCGAGGTCGTGCCCGAGCGGGTCGTCTTCGACGGCAAGTACGCCACCTCCGCGGGCGTGACAGCTGGGCTCGACATGGCGCTCTCGCTCGCCGCCAAGATCGCCGGCGGGCAGGTCGCACAGGCGATCCAGCTCGGGCTCGAGTACGACCCGCAGCCACCATTTGATGCGGGTTCGCCCGAGAAGGCCCCCGCGGAGATCGTCGAAGCTGTGCGCGCCTACTCGCGCTTCGAGCAAGTTGGCTGAGCGCGGGTCGCACGGGGTGTCGCTCGTCTTTGTGCCTCCAGCACAGGGCACGCACCGCCTGCCGCGGGCGATGCTGCGGAGGGTCTTTGCGAAATGACGATGCCCCCTGCGCGCGCGGGGGCCATGGCGTTTTCAGAGAACCGTCCGGGGTCGACCGCTAACCTGCGCTGTCCAATGGCAGAGCGCCGCTACCACCCGCAGGAGATCGAGCCACGCTGGCAGAAGGTGTGGGCTGAGGAGCACACCTGGGAGGTCTCAAACGAGGCCGTCCTAGGCGAGGCCGAGGACGCCACCTCATACGTGCTCGAGATGCTGCCGTATCCGAGCGGCGAGCCTCACATCGGCCACCTCAAGAAATACGCCGTCGGCGACGCGATAGCGCACTTCCACAGGCGTACGGGCCACCGCGTGCTGCACCCGATGGGCTATGACGCCTTCGGCCTGCCCGCCGAGAACCACGCGATCAAGACGGGGGTCCATCCGCGCGACTCGACTGCCGAGTCGATTGCCTCCTTCCAGCGTCAATTCCGCTCGTGGGGAATCTCGATCGACTGGTCGCGCGAGCTGGGCACGCACGAACCTTCCTACTACCGCTGGACGCAATGGATCTTCCTGGAGCTGTTCAAGGCGGGCCTGGCCTACCGGCGCGACGCTGCTGTCAAGTGGTGCCCAAACGATCAGACGGTGCTGGCCAACGAGCAGGTCGTCGACGGCTGCTGCGAGCGTTGCGGCGCCGTGGTCGAAGTCAAGCAGCTCGAGCAATGGTTCTTTCGCATCACCGACTATGCCGAGCGCCTGCTGGGCGACCTCGACGGCATCGACTGGCCCGAGCACGTAAAGACGATGCAGCGCAACTGGATCGGGCGCTCCGAGGGCGCCGAGGTCACCTTCCGCTGCGAGGAGCTCGGCATCGACTACCCGGTCTTCACGACGCGCCCGGACACGCTGTTCGGCGCCACCTTCTTCGTGATGGCCCCCGAGCACCCGGACGTGCTGCGCTTGGTGCAGGGCACACCGCAAGAGCAGGCGGTGCGCGACTACATCAACCAGGTGCTCACCGAGTCCGGCGAGGAGCGCGGCTCGATCGAGAAGACCAAGACCGGGGTAGCGCTGGGCCGCAGCGTCATCAACCCGGTCAACGGCGAGGCGATCCCGATGTACGTCGCCGACTACGTGCTGATGGAGTACGGCACCGGCGCGATCATGGCGGTCCCGGGCCACGACGAACGCGACTACGCATTCGCGCGCGCCTACGACCTGCCGATTCGCCGAGTGATCGAAGACGTCCCGGATGACGACGGGGGAGATACGCACGGTTGGGAGGGCGAGCGGGAGGGCGGCTTCCTTATACAGGCGACGGTCCGCTGGTGAGCTCGCACCCCGATTTCGACGGCATGCACAACCGCGATGCGCTCACCGCGATCGTGGCGTGGCTCGACCGCGAGGGCAAGGGTCACGCCTCGGTCAACTATCGCCTGCGCGACTGGCTGGTCTCACGCCAGCGCTACTGGGGCTGCCCGATCCCGATCGTCTACTGCGAGGACTGCGGCATGCAGCCCGTTCCCGTGGAGCAGCTGCCGGTGATCCTGCCCGACGTCGAGGACTACGCGCCTCACGGCCGCTCCCCGCTGGCGGGCGCCGAGGAGTGGGTCGCCACCGAGTGCCCTTCCTGTGGCGGGCCGGCTCGTCGCGAGACCGACACGATGGACACGTTCGTCGACTCGTCCTGGTACTTCCTGCGCTACTGCGATGCCCGCAACGAAGAGCGCGGCCTGGGATCCGGCGGCGCTGCGGCAATGGATGCCCGTCGACCAGTACATCGGCGGTGTCGAGCACGCGATCCTGCACCTGATGTACGCGCGCTTCTTCACCAAGGCCCTGGCGGACCTAGGCCAGCTCGACTTCCAGGAGCCCTTCAAGGCGCTGTTCACGCAGGGGATGGTCACCAAGGACGGCGCCAAGATGAGCAAGTCCAAGGGCAACGTCGTCTCCCCGGCCTCGATCGTCGAGCGCTACGGCGCCGACACCGCGCGCTGCTACATCCTGTTCGTCGGTCCGCCAGACCAGGACGCCGACTGGTCTGATGAGGGCGTCGAGGGCGTGCACCGCTTCCTGGCGCGACTGTGGCGTCTGGCGGCCGACACGGCCGAGCGGGAGAGAAGGGTCCGCTGCCGTCGGTCGAGGCGTTCGGCTCGGACAACGGCTCGACAGCTGGCGATGACCTGGAGCTTGTGCGCAAGGCCCACTGGGCGATCGAGAAGGTCTCCGAAGACATGCGCCGCTTCGGCTTCAACACGTGCATCGCCGCAGTGATGGAGCTGCTCAACGACTGCTCGCGCATGCGCGACACGCTGCAGCTCGACACGCTGCGCTTCGGCCTCGCTACCGCCGCCTCGTTGCTGTTCCCGTTCGCTCCGCACCTCTCATCGGACATCTACGACATGCTCACCGGCGAGCGCGTCTGGGAGCAGCCGTGGCCGCAAGCGGACCCGGAAATGCTCGAACGCGACGCGTACGAGCTGGTCTGCCAGGTCAACGGCAAGCTGCGCGACCGCGTGCAGGCGCCGAGTGACGCCAGCGCCGATGAGCTAAAGGCGCTGTGCCTGGCCGCGCCCAACGTGCTGACGCACATCGACGGTCGCGAGATCGTCAAGGAGATTGTAGTGCCGGGGCGGCTGGTGAACCTCGTCGTGCGTTGAGGAGGTTGCGGACGCGGATGGCGGGCAGTCCAGAAGCTATGGAATCCCGTCGAACAGACGACCGGCGGGTACTTTGAAGGCTTCGGCAAGCCTTACGATCGTTTCGAATTTTGCTGCACGGTCCCTGCACTCAAGCTTTGAGATGGCTGTCGTATGCAGGCCGGAGTAGCGTGAGAGATCCTCTTGCGACCAATTGCGCTCATTGCGCAGCTCCTTGACGTTGGCGGCGAAGCGCTCCTGTGGGCCCACCGCCTGAGCTTCGGTGTACTAACCCATAAAGCCAATAGACAAAACGACAACCTAGCGTTATCGTGGCAGGGGTTGTATCGTGCGCTTAGGAACAATCCTTGCGGCATGTTCTGAATATGCGAATTAGCTTTCCATTTGGCAGAAAGATTCGATTTCTAGGATCCTGGAGATGATGTGGTGGGCGTTGACGATCGTGCACTGAGTGTCCAAGAGCAGGCCAGAGCCGAGGAAACGCTTGGAGTCGACCTAATTCAATATGCTGGGCGCTGGGTAGCAGTCCAGGACCATCGAGTCGTGGACGACGACGAGAGCCTGGGGCGCCTAGTTGATCGACTTAACGGACAGCGGGAGACAGCCGCAATCTTCAAGGTACGCGAGCGACCAAACCCGACCGTGGGCTGATGTTGCGTCTCCTCGGTGCTGCAACCGAGACAGTGACGGTCCAAGAGTTCAAGTACCTGCCTACAGGGGAGTGGACCGAGGAAAGCAGGCCGATCCTCAGGCCGGCGCTCGACGTAAAGCTGTTCGACAACGCTGGTCGCACTGTCGCCAATGCGCGAGCCCTGATAGACAGCGGCGCCGACTTCGTGACGTTCTCGACCGACTGGGCTGAGCTGCTGGAAATCGATATACATGCCGACTGCTCCCCGGCCACAGCGACTGTGGCCGATGGCCGTGTCTCACGGCGATACGTCTATACCGGCGGCCTCGAAGTCGAGCTTGCCGGCGAGCGCATGCTTCTGCCCGTAGTCATGTTCTGTGAGGATCTACCGATCGCCCTTTTGGGTCGTCGTGGCTTCTTCGAGCGTTTCCTGGTGCTCGTAGACCAGTCTAATCTGAGGTTTTTCCTCGAGCGTTTGCCGGACGCCGACGAAAATGACGACGACGCCGGGCAGGACCCAGCTCTCGCGCTCGACTGAGGACTGTCGTTAGTCTGCCGCTATCGCCGGCAGGCGCTCGCCGACCTTCACGGCCGCCGTGGCATGCTGGCCGAGCGCCTCGATCGAAGTGTCGGGCAGGATGCGCGCCACGCCGTGGGGCAGCCACCAGTTCCACTTGCCAAACAGCTCCATCGCCGTCGGCACGAGCACCAGCCGCACGATCGTCGCGTCGATCGCGATCGCAAGCGCACAGCCGAGGCCGAGCTCTTTGATCGACGGCACTCCCGTCAGTGCGAACACGCTGAACACGCACACCATGATCAACGCAGCGCTCGTGATCGTGGGTGCGCTCGAAGACAGCCCTTCTACGACCGCGCGGCGCGTATCGCTGGTGGCGGCATAGCGCTCGCGTATGCGGCTGAGCAGGAACACCTCGTAGTCCATCGAGAGTCCGAACACGACCGCCAGCACGAGCGGCAGGATCAACGTTTCCACCGAGCCAAACACGAGCGTCAGAATGCCGTAAGCGGCGCTCACCGACAGCAGATTCATCACCACCGCCTTCAGCGGCAGCACGATCGAGCGCAACAGCAGCATCAGCACGAAGAAGGTCACCGTCATCACGAACAGCGCCACCTTCCACATAGAGCCGATCACTTCCGCGTGATAGTCGGCCAGATAGGCGGCGTCGCCGCCAAGCAGCGCGCCCGCGGGCAGGTGCGAGCGCAGGCGCTTCACGGCTTCCTGTCCCTGCGGAGACTCGCCGTCGTGGCGCGGCGTCGCGCGGATCAGCACTTCATGTCCATTGCTTGAGGTGATCGTCGGCGCCACATCTCAGCACCTCGCGGTCGGCGGCGAGCACGCGTCGAACCGTGGCTGCCTCTGACTTCGGAGCGATCACTTCAAACGGGCTCGACGCTCCAGGACCGGCGACCGCTGCGGCCGCCTGAAAGCCGCGCAGCGTCTCGTTGCCCTTCGGGAACTGACGCAGGGCTCCGTCGGTCGTCTTCAGATGCAAAGCGGGCGAGGCCAGTGCGAGCATCGTGATCGCCGCAGTGGCGGCGGTCAGCGCGGGCCGGCGGGTCACGCGCGCAGTCCAGCTCTCCCAAAAGCCTTTCGGGCTCGGCAGTCGCGCCGAGATCCGCACGAACACGCGTCCGCGCGTGTGCGTGCGCTCGCCAAGCAGCGAGATGATGCACGGCAGCAGCGTGGAGGCGGCCAGCACCGACACGGTCACCACCACGATCGCGCCGAGCGCCATCGAGCGGATCGCCGCAGCGTGCACCATATACAGGCCGACGAGCGCCGTCACAACCGTCGCCCCCGAGAAAATGACCGCCACGCCTGAGGTCGCAAGCGCGGTCGCGCGCGCCTTGATCGGATCGGCGCCCGCCCGGATCTCCTGGCGATAGCGCGCGAGCACGAACAGCGAATAGTCGACGGCCACGCCGATCCCGATCATCGACGCCATGTTCGTCACGAACACCGACATTTCCATCGTCAGCGAGAGGAAGTAGATGATCGCGCCGGTGATCAGCACCGATACAAGCCCAAGCGCAAGCGGCAAACTCGCGGCGATCAGCGAGCCGAACACGGCGACCAGGATCAAAGCGACGATCGGAAAGCCGGTGGCCTCGGCCTTCGCCAAATCCTTCTTCGAAAGGTCCTGAAGCCCGGCCCAGAGCGCGGACTGGCCAACCAGGTGCAATGCCACGGGCCCGTCGTCGGGACCGTTCAGGTCGAGCTTGCCGCGCAGCTTGGTGGCGACGTTCGTCGCGCCTTCTTCGTTGACCGTCATGTCGAGCGGTACGACGAGCGTGCGCTGGTGTACCCCGGCGGCTGTGATCGCGCGCTGCATTTGGACGCGCACGGCGGGGGAGATGCTCACGTGCGCGGTGCTGCGAGTCGCTGCGTCCAGCCGCGCGAGCGCCACGCTCATCTCGCCGGCGGTGGCGTTGCTTGTAGGCGCGAGCACGCCGGCAAGCCGCGCCTGCTGGGCCCCGGGCGCGATCGCCGGCAGCTGCTTCAAGACCTTCTGAGAATCCGAGCCAGGGATCGTGTACCCGCCGCCGGAGAGGTGTTCGCTCTGTTTCGCGGCGAAGGGCACGGCGGCGAGTACAAGCACGAGCCATGTTCCGATCACGGCGGCGCGGTGGCGGCGGAGCCAGCGGTCAAGCTTGAGCATCAGGTTCTGCATGAGGCCTCCCGAGATCGTTTGGCTGCCTGGCCAGTTTCTCGCTTCGGGGGATTACTTAGTGTGCGGGGGGACACAGATGAATACTCTGCTAGCGGTCTGGCGCCGGCAGTGTGACGCACGCGGGGCCAAACATCTGGCGGGATTACGTCATCTACGCCCGGTTTCTCGCCATGTCGGAACGCTCGCTTAGACTCGATGACGGATGCCCGCTCTAAAGCCCGCCTACCTGATCCACGGCGACGACCACGGTGCGATCGCCGAGCGTCGTTCTCGCCTGAAGGCGCTCGCCGAATCCGACGGCGACGCAGGCAGCGTCGAGGTCCTCTCCGGCGAGACCGGCACGCCCGAAGCCGTCTCGCTCGTGCTCTCGACGATGACGTTCGCGATCGGCAGGCGTGTGATCGTCGTGGACGGCGCCGAGCGCTTCAAGGAGGCCGAGGTATCCGAGCAGATCGCGCCTGCGATGGCTGCGATGCCTGCCGACACGACGATCGCCTTCTTCGCGCGCGAGGAAGGCAAGACGAAGGCGCCGGCGGCGTTGCACGCGGCCGTGAAGGGCAGCCAAAGGCCAGATCGTTGCCGAGGCGACGATCAAGCCCTGGGAGCTAGCCGGCTGGGTGCGCGAGCAAGCCACGCGGCTCGGTCTCTCGCTCGACGTCTTCGCTGCCAAGACGCTTGTGGCGCAGGTCGGCGAGCGCCAGCAGCGACTTCTGCGGGAGCTTGAGAAGCTCAAGCTCGCCGCCGAGCAGAGCGACGACGGTCCCGTCAAGGTCAGCGCCGATGACATCGAGCAACAGTCGGCCCACTCGACCGCCTACCGCGCCTTCACGTTCGCTGACGCGCTCGTTGGTGGCGATGCAGCCGAGGCGATGCGCTCCTACCTGCGCCTGCGCACCCAGGGCGAGCGCCTGTCGGGGCTTGTGTACCTTATGGCCCAACGCTTGCGCGACGCCGAGGGCGTGTCGGTACGGATTCAGGCCGGTCAGGCGCCTGCCGAGATCAAGCGCACGCTGCGGATGCCACCACGCGCGGCCGATCGCTTCATCGCCGACGTGGCCCGCACCGAGCCTGAGCGTCTACGCGCTGCGCTCTGCCGGATCGCAGATCTGGAACTGGACACACGCGGGGGAGCCCCGTTGAGCGAGTCGCGCACGTCGTTGTCGTCGCTAGAGGAGGACACGCTGGCAATGCGTGCGATTCTCGCGGTTGCCAGCTGAGCCGTCTAGGACTTGCCGGCGAGGACCCGTGCCGCGCGGGACTTCTTGCGTGCGCCGGTGTTGCGATGCAACGCGCCGCGCTTGACGGCCTTGTCGATCGTGCGCACGAGGCGACGATGCTCGGTCTCGGTTGCCTCGCCGTCGCTCTCCTTGGCGAGAGCCTCCAGGCGACGGAAGTACGTCTTGATCGCCGAGGTGTACTGGCGGTTCTCCAGACGCTCGCGCTCGGAGCGGAGGATGCGCTTCTTTTGGGATGCGATGTTGGCCATGTGAAAAGGACGCTGCGGCCTGGGCAAACTGCCTGGGCGCGCCGCGCAGCGCCGTACTATAGCGCCCCGTGGCTGTGAGCTCTGAGACGGGAGAGGAATCGGTGGGACCCAAGCCTCCCAACAGCATCGCGCGCAACACCGCGATGTTCTCGGTCGTGACCGGCTTCTCGCGGATCGTTGGGCTGTTGCGCGAGATAGCGTTCGCGAGCTACTTCGGTACTAGCGCCGCCGCGTCGGCCTACACGATTGCCTTTCTGGTGCCCAACTTCGTCGCGCAGCTGTTCGCCAACGCGGCGCTGTCGGCCGCGTTCGTTCCTGTCTTCACCGATCTGCTGCAGCAGGGCAAGAAGCGCGAGGCCTTCCGCCTGGCATCGACCCTGTTCTGGATCTTGCTGATCGCGCTGAGCGTGGTCACCGCCTTCTTCATCCTCGCTGCCGGGACGATCATGCCGCTGTTCACGGGCCCGAAGTTCCTTCCTTCAACCGTCTCGCTCACCGTGGGGCTTTCGCAGGTGCTGTTCCCGGTCGTGTTGCTGCTCGGCCTCACCGGGTTGTTGCTGGGCATCCTGCAGTCCTACGACCGCTTCACCCTGCAGGCGATCTCGCCGGCGATCTGGAACGTGATCATCATCGTGTTCCTCGTCGTGCTGCATCCGCACTTCCACGGCGAAGCGACCATCTACGCGTTTGCGATCGGCGTGCTGGTGGCCACGGGCGTGCAGATGCTGATGGCGTTGGGGGCGCTGGCGCGGATCGATTTCCGCTTGCAGATGACGATCGACTGGCACGACCCGCGCGTGAGCCGTGTGTTCCTGCTGATGATGCCCGTCACGATCGGCCTGGGCATCGTCAATCTCGACCAGCTGATCAATTCGGCCTTCGGCACGCTCGTCTCCGCCGAAGCGCCACGCGCGATCGAAAACGCCTTTCGCGTGTACATGCTGCCGCAGGGCATGTTCAGCGTGGCGGTTGCGACCGTGCTGTTTCCGACGATGAGCCGCATGGCGTCTCGTCGCGACACCGCGTCGATGCGCAGCACTGTTGCTTCGGGGATGCGCCAGATCAACCTGCTGCTGATCCCGGCGGCGGCGTTCATGGCGGTGCTGGCGACGCCGATCGTGCGGCTGCTGTTCCAGCGCGGAGAATTCGACGCGCAGTCGACGCATCTGGTCTCGACCGCGCTGTTCTGGTTTGCCTTCAGCCTGCCCTTCGGTGGGCTGAACCTGCTCTTGACGCGCACCTTCTTCGCAGTGCAGCGGCCCTGGATTCCGACGCGCCTGGCCGGGATCAACATCGTCGTGGACATCATCGTCAGCCTCAGCCTCTACAAGCCCCTGGGGATCGCCGGGCTCGTGATCGGGACGCTGGTGGCCAACATCGTGATGACCGTGCTGCTGGCGACGCGTGTTCGCACAGGCTTCAACGGGCGCCTTGACGGGGCGCGTACCACGATGATCACCGTGCGCGTCTGCACGGCCTCAGCGTTGCTGGCCGGCGTGTCCTACCTCGTTTGGTACCTGCTCGACACACTGCTGGGCGTGTCGTTGCCGGCGCAGATCGTCAGCGTCGGGGCTGCCGCGCTGGCAGGCCTGTGGGTCTACTCACGTGCTGTGCTCGTGATGAGCGTCCCCGAGGCCCACCAGGTGCACCGTCTGATCATGGCCCAGCTGGGCCGGGCCTAACGACGAAGGGCCGAGAAGGCTTTCGCCCTCCCGGCCCTGGTCCGGACAAAGATCACCGGGTTACTACTACGTCCCAGGACTTAAAGTGTCTATGCCTGGGCGGCTATGACACTCCCAACCACCGGGACTGGCCACCAACACAAGGGGTGCGTGGCCCGGCTGAACCCGAGGGCTCCGGTTGAGTTGGCGATCCGCCGGACCTACAAGGCTATCGCGCCACGGTCTCGGCCACCGGGGCGCTGTGACCGGTCAGACAGACCGTCCTGCGGAGACGAGCGGATCTTGTCTCCCATCCCCTCCCAAACGGCGAGCCATCTACGCTGTAGCGGCCCATGGACCAATCGCGCATACGTAACTTCTCGATCATCGCCCACATCGACCACGGCAAGTCGACGCTGGCCGACCGCATTCTCGAGCTGACGCACGCCGTGGAGGAGCGGGCTATGCGAGCGCAGGTGCTCGACTCGATGGACCTCGAGCGCGAGCGTGGGATCACGATCAAGGCGCAGGCGGTGAAGGTGGCCTACACGGCATCCGACGGGGAGACATACCAGCTGCATCTGATCGACACGCCCGGCCACGTGGACTTCACGTATGAGGTGTCGCGCTCGCTTGCGGCCTGTGAGGGAGCGCTGCTGGTCGTGGACGCCTCCCAGGGTGTGGAGGCGCAGACGGTCGCCAACACCTACTTGGCAGTCGAGGCCGGGCTGGAGCTGATTCCCTGCCTGAACAAGATCGATCTGCCCGGCGCCGAGCCCGAGCGGGTGGCGGGTGAAGTGGCGGAGCTGATCGGCGAGCCCGAGGAGGCGATCCTGAAGATCAGCGGCAAGACGGGCGCGGGTGTGGGGGAGGTGCTGGACGAGCTGGTGCGGCGCGTGCCACCGCCCTCGGGCGACCCGGATGCGCCGCCGCGTGCGCTGATCTTCGACTCGGAGTTCGACCAGTACCGGGGCGTGATCGCTTACATCCGCGTGGTCGATGGCGTGTTCCGCAAGGGTGAGGCGATCAGGGCAATGGCGGCCGGGACGCACGCGGAGATCGACGACATCGGCTTCTTCTCGCCGACGATGACGCCGGTCAAGCAGCTGGCCGCAGGCGAGGTGGGCTATCTGATCACGGGTATCAAGGACGTGACGCACCTGCGCGTAGGCGACACGCTGACGACGACGGTGCACGGTGAGAAGCGCACCTCCGAGCCGCTGCCGGGCTACAGGGAGGTCAAGCCGATGGTGTTCTGCGGCCTGTTCCCGATCGACTCCGACCGCTACCCCGACCTGCGTGATGCGCTTGAGAAGCTGACACTCAACGACGCGGCGCTCTCGTGGGAGCCGGAGACTTCGGACGCGCTCGGCTTCGGCTTCCGCTGCGGCTTCCTCGGGCTCTTGCACATGGACATCGTGAGGGAGCGTTTGGAGCGCGAGTACGACCTGGAGCTGCTTGCGACGATGCCTTCGGTCGAGTTCGACGTCACCTTGACGAACGGCGAGGAGCTGGAGGTGCACAACCCCTCCGACATGCCCGACCCCGGCACGATCGCCGAGATCCGCGAGCCGTTCATCAAGGCACAGGTGATCGCTCCGCGCGAGTTCGTGGGCGCGGTGATGGAGCTGTGCCAGGAACGCCGCGGCGAGCCTGCGGGCATGCACTACCTCTCGCCCGAGCGTGTGCAGATGAGCTATGACCTGCCGCTAGCGGAAATCGTGCTCGACTTCTTCGACCAGCTGAAGTCACGCACACGCGGCTATGCGTCGCTCGACTACGAGCTCAGCGACATGAAGCCGGCCAACCTCGTCAAGCTCGACGTACTGCTTGCCGGCGACACGGTTGACGCGCTGTCGATGGTCGTACACCGCGAGAAGGCCTACGACATGGGCCGCACGCTCACCGAAAAGCTGCGCAAGCGCATCCCGCGCCAGCAGTACGACGTGCCGATCCAGGCTGCGATCGGCTCGCACATCATCGCCCGCGAGACCGTCAAGGCCTTCCGCAAGGACGTGATCGCCAAGTGCTACGGCGGCGACATTTCGCGCAAGAAGAAGCTTCTGAGCAAGCAGAAGGAGGGTAAGAAGCGCATGAAGCAAGTTGGTCGCGTGGAGGTGCCTCAGGAGGCGTTCCTGGCTGTGCTGGAGATCGGCGATGAGTAGCGGGCTTGTCTCGCGAAAGCTATTCCCGAATATAACTCGCAGGTTGTTTTTGGGATTGGACGGGCGTGCCTTTCGAGGCACAGCGCGTAAATGCGAGTCCTGTTTGTGTGTCTGGGCAACATCTGCCGCTCATCGCTGGCGTCCCGCTGAGCGACGTGTGTCGGATAAGGGGGCATGCGTGCCTCCACCATCGAGCAGCGCCGCCGCCTTTATCTGCTTGCGCGCGTTGTCGTCGCTCGCCACTACCGGCGACCCCTGACGCTCGACGAGGTCGCTCGGGCGCTTGCGAGCTCACCGCGTCAAGTCTCTCGCGCCTACGCGCAGTTTGGTGAGAGCACCTTCCGCGAGGATCTGCTCACGCGCCGTCTGAACATCGCCGCGCAATTGTTGATCGAGCAGCCGGCGATCTCTGTGCGTGACGTCGCGAGACTGGTCGGCTTTCGCCAGGCGCCTCATTTTGCGAAGGCGTTTCGTAGGCGCTATGGCTTGACGCCCGCGGCTTTTCGGGCCGAGGGACGAGACTTCGCGCGAGCCGCTCAAGGCGCGCCTCAGCACAGGCCGACGAGCACGCGGCTTGCGTCTAGCGTGCTGTGTGCAACTCGGTGTCGAGCGCCGGCAGCGACTCGACCGGTCCCGCTCCGGGCAGACACAGGCGCATCAGCGCGCCACCTCCGGGAGCGACCTCGGCGCTGACACGGCCCCCGTGCTGTTCGGCGACTTGGCGCACTATCGCAAGACCCAGCCCCGAGCCTGGGCGTCCGCGCGCCTCGGCGCCACGGTAGAAGCGGTCGAAGACGTGGGGGAGGTCGGCGGCTGAGATGCCTGGCCCGTGGTCGCGTACGGTGAGCTCCTCGTCGTGCACGGCGATCTCGACCGGGCTGCCTGGCGGGCTGTAGTTGACGGCGTTGTCGAGCAGGTTGTTGATCGCGCGGGCGAGCCTTCCCGGCTCGCCGGTCAGGACGACCTGGTCTAGCTCGACATCGAAGGGCGTGTCCGGCGAATGGCGACGCGCGCGCTCGATCGCCTCCTCTACGACTAGATCCAGGCGCACATCCTCGCTGCCACTGCGTGGCTGCTCGCCGCGGCCAAGCTCAATCAGGTCGTTCATCAGCAGCGTCAGCTCCTCGATCTGCTCGACCACGTCGTCTAGCATGCGCTGGCGTTCCTCGACCGGCATGTTCGACTCCTGCTTGAGGATTTCGATGTTCGTGCGCAGGCTGGTGACGGGTGTGCGAAGCTCGTGCGAGGCGTCGGCGACGAGCTGGCGCTGGGCGTGCACGGAGGCGTCGAGCGCGCTCATCGAGCTCTCCAGTGCGTCGAGCATCGCATTGAAGCTCTCCGCGAGGCGCCCGATCTCGTCTTCCCCGGCGGGCCGGATCCGGTTCGAGAGGTCGTGTGTGCGGGTGACGTGCTCGGTGGCCTGGGTCAGGCGCTTGATCGGCGCTACTGCGGCGCCGGCGACGAGCCGTCCGAGCAGCGCTGCCAGCGCGACCCCACCGATGTCGAGCAACACAAGAATCAGGCGCAAGCGCGCGAGCGCGCTGTCCACGTCGGTCAGAGGTTGCGCGAGCTGCGCGGCATAGCCGTGAGATATGGCCTCGCTGAGGACGCGCAGGTGGATGCCATCGGCACTTGTGTCCTCGAAGAACGATTTCCCGCCGTGCTGGGCGAGGCTAAGTGTCTCGGCGCCGATCGGCAATCGCACATTGGGCGAGGAGGCAAACCGGATCGTTCCATTGGAGTCGACCAACTGCTGGTAGCCCCGCACCTGATCGGGCCCCGGCGGTATTCCCGGAAAGGCGTTGTGATGGCCTCCCGGTCGCGCAAAGGGTGTCGGTCCGTGTTCGAAGCGGCTCACTAGCGGTTGCGCGCGATCGCGCAGCTGACTATCTACCTGACCGTAGAGCTCGCGGGCGGAGAGTAGATAGGTGAGAGCCGAGGCCAGCACCACAGCGATCGCCACCGCGGCGGCCGAGACGAGCGTGATGCGCCGGCGGAAGCTCACGGTTGCGGACGGGCTCGGCTTGAGATCGCTGCTTGTGGGCTCATCAGCTCTTTAGGACGTAGCCAACGCCACGCACGGTGTGCAATAGCCGTGGTTCACCGTCGGACTCGGTCTTGCGGCGCAGATAACCCATGTACACGCCCAACGAGTTTGAACTCGAGCCGAAGTCATAACCCCAGACATGCTCGAAGATGATCGAACGCGTCAGCACCTGCTTTGGGTGGCGAAGGAACAGCTCGAGCAGCAGGAACTCGGTGCGGGTGAGGTTCAGCGAGCGCTCTCCGCGCCATGCCTCGTGGGCGAGTCGGTCCAGGCGCAGATCCTCGAAGCGCAGCGTCTCCTCCTGGTCGATCTCATCTGCTCGCCTGAGTAGTGCGCGCACGCGCGCCATCAGCTCGCGCAGGGCAAAAGGCTTGACCAGGTAGTCATCCGCGCCGGCGTCCAAGCCGGCGACGCGGTCGTCGATCTGCTCGCGCGCTGTGAGCATCAGCACGGGCGTGCGGTCGCCGCTGTCGCGCACACGGCGGCACACTTCCAGGCCGTCGAGCACCGGCATCGAGACGTCGAGGATGACCGCGTCGTAAGAGTCCTCGCTGAGGCGCTCCAGCGCATCGCCGCCGTCGCCGGAGAGCGAGACCTCGTAGCGCTCGAGTGTCAGCGCTCGCGACAGCGCGTGCTGGACTGCGGGCTCGTCGTCAACGACCAGTATGCGCGCGGGCTCTGCCATGTCTGTTTTGCTCTCACACGCCAGGGCAATCGGTACCGGGGCGGTCGGGCTATGGTGACGGTAGCGGTACAAAGCTAATAACGAGGCCGAAGAGGATGCGAAGAATCGTCGATGAGGACGCCGTCGAGGCGATTCGCGCTGACCAAGCGCGCGAGAGCGCGGAGCGGTTACTCGCCGACGCTGAGGATTCGCCTTCGCGCGCTGACTACTACTACTCCTCCTCCTCCTCCTCCTCCTCCGAGACCGGCTCTGGGCGCGAGAGGGGCGATGGGGACATCTCGAGTCAGTCGCGGCGGCTGCGCAACGGGCTAATCAGCCTTGCCATCTTCTTCGCGCTGGTCGCAGCTCTTCTGTTTGCCGTGCCGGGGCTGCGATCGGCCGGCGAGCTGATTACCGATGCCGATATTCCCTGGGTTGCGGCGGGCATCGGCTTTGAGCTGCTCTCCTGCGCCGGCTACGTGATCCTGTTCGAGCTTGTCTTCAAGATGGAGCGTGGTTTCAGCCGTCGGCTGGCGCTGTCCGAGCTTGGGGTCAACTCGGTTGTCTCCGCGGGCGGTATCGGTGGGATCGCGCTCGGAGCATGGGTGCTGCGCACGAAGGGTGTGGCGGTCGACCGGATCGCGAGGCGCTCGGTGCTGATCTTCGTCTTGACGAGCGCCGTCAACGTCGGTGCGACAGCACTGATCGGCATTCCGATGTGGCTTGGGTTGTTGCCTGGCTCAGACGACCCGCTGCTCACGTTGTTGCCTGCCGGGCTTGCGATTGCCACGATCGCGGGGACGCTCGCGATCGCTGGGCTCGCGGGGCGGCTTGCGATGCGCAAGCAACTGAGCACCGGACGGTTGCACGTCGCGCTTGTCGCGGTCAGCGACGGCGTGCGCGGTGCCCTGCGGCTGATCGCACGCCACAATTGGCGTCTGCTTGGCGCGATCGGCTACTGGCTGTTCGACACGCTCGTGCTTTACGTGTGTCTACTTGCTTACGGTCAATCGCCGACGTTCTGGGTCGTGGCAATGGCCTATCTCGTCGGCCAGCTGGCGAACTCGATCCCAATACCGGCGGGGCTGGTGGCTGTCGAAGGTGGGTTGATCGGAATGCTTGTATTGTTTCACGTGCGGCCGGTGTCAGTCGTGGTGGCGGCGGTGGTGACCTACCGGGCGATCTCGCTGTGGCTGCCTGCTTTGATCGGCTCAGCCGCCTTTTTCGGCCTGCGCCATGAGATCGGGGAGCCGGTGGTGGCAGCATCCGACGTGCCCGCTCATAACTAGCCAGACGCTAGGGCGATTCCGACAGGCGCTGGCTGGCGGCGAGCGCGGCCTGCGCCTTCTGGCAGGGATGGCCTGGGAGTGCGTTCATGACGGCGGCCAGCTGGGGCGAGACGGAGCCCGAGAGCCCTGGACAGTAGACGGGCGGCGGCAATTTGCCGGCCGACTCGGGCGCGTTCAGTGGTTGTAGCTGTCCGGCCGCGAGCAGGGCGTGGGCGAGAGTGTCTGAGTAGACGTCGATGGCGACGCGGCCGCTGTAGAGCTCGATCGAGCGTTCTTCGTTGTAGACAGTCGCCGGCACGCCCCTGATCAGCACGTTGTGCTGCTGGCCGAGCGGCGCGTTTGAGTGCAGCGAGTAGATCACGGTTGTGACCTGCAGGGGCAGCAGGCAGCTGCCGCCGCCGCCGAGCAAGCCCTTGCCGCTGACGCAGTCGCCGTAGTAGACGCTGTCGCCGATCCCGGCGCTGTAGCTCTTTAGGCCATCGGTGGCGGCCAGCGGGTGGCCGGCGAAAGTTGGGCCTGCCCAGTAGAGCTTGTAGTAGGGGAACGTCTGCGCTTCTGCCAGAGCCGCGCCGCCGAGCGCCGGTGGGTGGACGGTGCCACAGCCGGATGCGAATGCGGCGAGGGCAAGCAGCACGAGCACCATGCCCCGGCGGGCGCGCTTGGTAGAGGCGGTCATCGGCGCTGATTATCGGTTACCGGCGCTTGTAGTGCGCAACGCGACTTCCGGGGCTCCAGTCTGTTCATACCAGTACAAGCGCGCGACTCGTCTACTTGAGATCCGACTCGTGTGCGTGCTGAGGCTCGGCGGGGTAGCACGCCGAGCCTCAGCCAACTTATCGGCTCGCGCGGCTAAGTCGAACAGTCTGCGGTCCGATTCGCCTCGCGAAGCAAGCCCCCGGCCATTTCTTGGCCGCCCACGATCCAGTCTGTCTCATGCAGCAGGCCGCCTCGCCATACTGGGCCGCTTGGGTTCAGCGGACAGCCAAGCACTTGCCAAGGGGTCGCCCCGGTTGGAGTCCTCGCGTAGGTCGTTCGCAGATGTGCGCATCTCGTTGGCGATGGTCACGGCGATCGTGCTCGTTGGTAGCTGGCTGCTGCTTGCTCCGCGATCGCCGGACTTCGCCGCGCAGACCTACCGCGCGACGCTGTTTGAACGCTTTGGCTTCACGGTTTGGGATAACAACTGGTACGGCGGGCACCATCTTCCCGGCTACAGCCTCGTGTTCCCCTGGCTTGCTCTGTTGCTCGGGATTCGCCTCGCCGGTGCGCTGGCGGTACTCGTCTCTACTTTTGCCTTCGAGCGGATAGCACTCGGCGAGTACGGGCCGCGTGCGCGCTGGGGGGCTGCCTGCTTTGCGCTGGCGGCAGTTGGCGATCTGTGGATCGGACGCGTCACCTTCGCGCTCGGCGTCACGTTTGCCGTGCTGGCAGTGCTTGTGCTTGTGCGCGGGCGACCTTGGCTTGCGGTCGTGCTCACGATGCTGTGTACAGCCACGAGCCCTGTCGCTGGGTTGCTGCTTGCGCTGGCTGGCGCTACGCACGTGTTCGTCAGTCGTCGTGCGCTTGCCGGGCTAACGCTGGTGTTGCCCGTACTTGTCGTCGTCCTGCCGCTCGAGGCTCTGTTTCCCGAGGGTGGTTGGGAGCCGTTTGCGGCCAGCTCGATAATCGCAACGGTCGCGGTGACCTTGGCGTTCCTCTATGCCGTGCCGTGGGAGGAGCGGTTGTTGCGGATCGGCGGGCTGATCTATCTGGGCGTGACCTTTCTCTCGATCGCGCCGACGCCGATGGGTAGCAATATCGCTCGCTATGCGGTGATCCTGGCTGGGCCGCTTGCCCTGTGTGTGTTGGGGCGCGATGGCTTCAGCCGGCCCGGTCGACCGCTTGCGAGCGTCGTGCTTGCTGTCGGGGTAATCGTCGTCTGGACTGTCTGGGGGCCGGTGCGCGAGAGCGCCGAGGTGATCGGAGATCCCTCGACGAGCGCCGCTTACTACGTTCCGCTCGAACGCTTCCTCGACGCTCACGGCGGGTCGCTAGTGCGGGTAGAGGTGCCATTCACGCATTCCCACTGGGAGGCGGCGTTCCTCGCACAGCACTTTCCGTTGGCGCGCGGCTGGGAGCGCCAGCTCGACACGAAGTACGACCCGCTGTTCTTTGGGGGGACACTCACCGCTGCCGCCTACCTTGCTTGGCTGAGGAACCTGGCCGTGAGCTACGTCGCTCTGCCAGACGTGCGCCTGGATGGGTCAAGCGACGAAGAGGCGGCGCTGATCCGCAAAGGTGCTCCCTACTTGCGCGAAGTGTTCTTCAGCAAGCACTGGCGTGTGTTCAAGGTGCTCGATCCGACGCCGATCGCCTCGGCGCCTGCCGTGCTGACTGGGCTGGACCACGACTCGTTCACGCTGCGCTTCACCGCGGCTGGGCGCTCCCTCGTGCGGTTGCACTACACGCGCTACTGGACGTTCGCGCGCGGGCAGGGCTGTGTGAACGAAGCGCCTAGAGGGTGGACGGCGGTAAGCGTCAAGTCCCCCGGCGTCGTGCGTGTGCAGGCGCGCTTTTCGCTGGGGCGTGCGCTGGGACTGGCCGGTTCTTGTGGATGACGACGACATGCTTGGTTGTGGTGCTCTTTCTCGCCGAGTCCGCGCGTGCCTTGGCTATGGCTGCTGCCTTTGCGTGTGGCGCTCTCGTGGGCGTCCTTGTTCTCTGCGGTGTGGCGTCTAGGGGAGCGAGCGCGTACAGGCCGGTGATACCCGACAGGTAGAGGTAGTGGTTGTCGCTGATGGCCGGGTCGAAGGAGCCCGTGTTCATCGAGAACACGACTTTGCCGGTAGAGATGCCGAGGCCGATCGTCCGGTGGGTGCCGAGGTCTGCGAAGTACACGATGTTGCCGATGATCGTCGCCGAGCCGGAGATCTTGCCACCCGCGTGGTACTGCCACTCGATGTGGCCGGAGCGGGCGTTGAGGGCATAGAACGTACCGTCGTATGAGCCCAGGTAGATGGTCGGGCCGAGGCCAGGGGCGTTCGTGACGGCGGGCGAGGCGTACACGTAGGCGCCTGTTTGGACCGCCCAGTCGAGCGCGCCCGAGGATGCGTCGTAGGCGTATACGCGTCCGTCGGTGTTGCCCAGGAACACCCTGCCGTACATGACCGCCGGGGTCGAGTAGAACGTGCCGCTGCCGAGCAAGGCGCCGCCTGAGCCGCTGCGCCACAGCAGGTGCCCATGCTCCTCTCCCACGGCCTGCAGCTCGCCCGAGTAGTCGCCGAAGTAGAGCACTCCGCCTGAGAGGCTTGGGCTGGCCTTGACCGCGCCGGCCGCGTGGTAGGTCCACAGCACGTTGCCGTTGCTTGCGTTGAGCCCATATACCGTGCCGTTCTGGGAGCCGAAGAACAGCTTGCCTTTGTCGAGCAGCGGGGAGGACTCCGCGCGGCTGGGCAGGTTGCGCGTCCAGCGGAAGCGGCCGTTGAGCGTGTTCAGGGCTACGACCCTGCCCGCCGGGGAGCCGGGCGAGCGCGAGAGCACGGTGGCGTAGACAGTGTTGCCGGCGACCGCCGGTGTGGAGGCAGAGAGAGCTCCGAGGCGCCGGCTCCAGAGGATCTGTCCGGTGTACTTGTCGATCGCATTGAGGGTGGCGTCGTCGCCGAGCTGGAAGATCCGGTTGCCAGACATCACCGGCGGAAACTCGAGCAAGGCGCTGCCGCCGCGCGCCCATACCGTCCTGAACGGAGGTCTCATCGTCGGAGAGGCCGGAAAGAATCGGGTGTGGTTCTTGGTGTAGCCGTACAGAGGCCAGGCGAAGCGGTCCTGACCTTTTGCCTTCGGCAACGTTGGCGTTGGCTGCGGCACGAACGGGGCTTGCGGGTGGTAGATGTTGCCGGTGCGATGTTTCTCGTAGAGGTAGCCCGCCAGGGCTATTCCGGCAAGCACGAGCAGCGCAACTGCTGCCGTCGCCAGTCGGCTGCTTGTCGAGCCAGGAAGCAGGCGGAAGCGTCGCTTGCGGCTCATCGGTCAGCCTTCAAAGCTGGGGGCTGCCTCAGGCGGCGAGTCTGCTCGACGGTGGATCGGACTCCACCGCTGAGGCCTGTCGTGCGTGTTCGGCTGCTGCGGCTGCTCGTGCTGTCCGCCTAGCTCGTGCGCTGTGCGAAGGACGGCCGAGCACCATGCCGATCATCCGGGCTGCGCCAAGCGCGAGCTGGGCGATGCTGACGGTTCCCAGCGGGAGCAGCGTCAGACCTGCCACGAGCGAGACGATGTCATGGCCACCGGCGATCGACCAGTTCCACAGCAGGTAGTCGGCCACCGTGAGCACAAGCAGGAAAGCCAAAGCCCTTGGACGCACGGCTATACCTTAGTGGTCGAGCGTGACGGTACGATGGTGGGCGCTCTTGCGGGCGAAGTGTTGTGGTTGCACAAAAGCCTTCCAAGCTTTTAGGGCGGGTTCGATTCCCGTCGCCCGCTTCAGTCAGAGCTCCACTCAAAACGTCCAAGGAGGCAGTGCGATGGCCAAGCCGATACCAGACGACTATCCGCAGGTGATGCCCTATCTGATCGTCGATGGCGCCGGCGAGGCGATCGAGTTCTACAAGGGCGTGTTCGGGGCTACCGAGCGCATGCGCATCGCAGGGCCCGACGGCAAGCTCGGCCATGCCGAGCTCCAGATCGGCGAAGCCGTGATCATGCTCGCCGACGAGAACCCGGGGATGAACATCGAAGGTCCCCGATCCGTCGGAGGCACGCCCGTGACGATCCACGTCTATCTCGAAGACGCGGACGCCACCTTCGAGCGCGCGGTCCAAGCCGGAGCCAAGCCATTGCGCGCGGTCGAGGATCAGTTCTATGGCGATCGCTCCGGGCAGTTCGAGGATCCCTACGGGCATCGCTGGAACGTGGCCACGCATGTCGAGGACGTCGCCGAGGATGAGATGTTGCGACGGGCGTCAGAGATCGGCGGGGGCTGAGCATGGCCGAGCTGGCAGGTAAACCTGGGATCGCGCCCGATCAGCCAGAGGTGGATTCGTCTCCCGTGCTCGTGGTCGAGCGCTTCATGGAGTTTCTCCGCCGCGGGAATCTCGACGAGGCTGTGGCGCTCCTGGCGGTGGACGTGCGCTACGAGAACGTTGGTCTGCCCACCGTCCACGGACGCGAGCGCGTTCGGCGTCTGTTCGGGAGGGCATACGACGATGGAGCCGGTTTCGATGTCGTCATCCACACGATCTGCGCGGACGGATCGTCCGTCCTAACCGAGCGCACAGACTTCCTGACGTTCCGCAAGCTCCACATTCAGCTCTGGGTTTGTGGCCGCTTCGACGTTCTCGACGGGCAGATCGTGCTGTGGCGCGACTACTTCGACTTCCTCGATTTCAATAAGGGTCTGTTGCGCGGGCTGCTTGGGGTACATCTTCCCGGGTTGCGCGCCAAGCTGCCTTCGAGGGCTTAGTCCCAGGGGGCAGGTGCCTCGTGGGCTTTGTCCGTAGAATCGAAGAGCACCACGGGGAGTGGCGCAGTCTGGTAGCGCACCCGGCTGGGGGCCGGGCGGTCGCAGGTTCAAATCCTGTCTCCCCGATACCGAGAATCTCCTTTATCTGAGCCAAAATTAAGCTTGTTAGCTCAGTTCGATGACGGGTTCTATGTTCTATTCATGTTCTATTCCCGGGTGTCCGGAGCCTAGCTCGCCACCGATGTCGCGGTGCTTGGAATGGATGCGACTGTGTGTTCAGGTGTGCCCTCGCCTTGTTTCTTCCATGATGCGCGGAAACAGGGGGTCTTACGCAAAGCGCGATGTGGCTGGACCGCTACTCGATTCAGGCAGGGCGGCTTGATAGAGGGTGTAGTCGCTGTCGAGCCGAGCTACTGCTGAGAATCCGCTGCCGGTGATCAGTCGTATCGACTTCTCGTTCTGCTCGGCGACGATGGCGATCATCCGCTCATAGCCGTCCTGCGCGGCGTGGTGGACGGTCTCTTCGAGCGCTGCCACGCCAAGTGGCCGGGCGGGCTTCTCCTCCAGCCATGAGCCTTGGGCCTCCTCGTGGATTGCCAGCACCACAAAGTCGGCCGTCTGCGGGTCGTGAGCCTGTTGCACGACGGAGATTGCAATCAGACGATCGCCTATCTCGAAAAGCAGGATCTTCGTCCTTCGGGTCGCCGCAGTGGGTGTGCCAAGTATCGAGGCCGCGCGGCGTATCACCTTGGCCGCGTCCTGCACGTACCAAGGGCGGTGTCCACAGCGAAACGCACGGATCGCTGGGGCGTCCCCCGGTTGGGCGAGGCGGACGGTGGGCGCTGGCAGAAGCCGACGGGCCACCGGTTAGCGCCAGGCTAGCCGTGGACCGATCAGCGCTAGCGGGCGAGCGGCCTCAACGCTGTCCAGCATGCCGTCGAGGTTGATGGGCCAGCGCGGGCGAAGATCCCCGAAGGGATCCTCGTGCAGTTCGTCGGCCGCCGCGTCCGTCCAAGCCGGCTCCACGACTGTCCACAGCGCGCCCTCGCCCAGGAGCTCGACGCGCACTTTGATCGGGCTACCAACGCTGAGCCCACCTGAGGGCAGAGCGGACGCAGGCAACGTGTAGCGCTCGCCCGTAGCCGACACGATCTCCGCCGTGTCGCTGTCGAGGCTCACGAGGGTTCCCAGGATCGTGCTCACCCCGATGTCGGCCAGCGGGCGCTCAAGCGCACGGCGGGCGCTTGAGACACGGCGCGCGAACTCGTCCGCCGGCCGACGATCGCCGCGTATGAGGCGCGCGTAGATGCCTTCGAGATCCAGCTCACCCGTGTCGATCGACGTCTCGTTCCTTGCCACCTCGGCCAGACGCCGCGCCGTAGGGCCGGACTCGAGCTTGGCCGCGCGGGCGGCTATCCGGAGGGCCAGGTCGGGGCGCTGCTTGCGGTAGGCCGTCGCCGCGTCGCGGTTCAGTGCGCAGAACGCGGTCACCGTGCCGCTCAGTCGGCCCGCGCGACGTGGCTTGACTTCGATTCCGCCGGTGATGAAGCCGTCTCGCTTGAGGCGACGAAACGCGCTCTCGCCGGCGCGACCGGTCGGGTCAAGCGCACGAAGTACCTCGCGCTTGGAGAGGAGGGGACGCTCGGTCAACATGTACGGAGCATAGCGATTCTGACACGTCATTTCAACGTGTCAGAATCGCGGTGTGCGGGCTAGCCTGCTTACGTTGCATGTTCTGACTCCTCGCCGTCGTGGAGAGTGGGACCATGCCTAGCGTCGCGCGCGCCCCGCGCCTGCCTCGCTACGCGTTTCCCTCAACCAGGGTCTGTCAGAAAGTTTGTGTAAATGGCCTTGTTGGTGTTCGTCCTCTTTCGGGCTATTGCGTGGTGGCGAGTCTGTCGCCGTAGTGGATGGTCAGGATGTTTAGCGCATGCTTCCAGTTGCTGATTTTGCCGGTCAGGTTCTCACGGTTCTTGCGGCGGGCTGTCGCGACGAGGTAGAGCACCTTCATCGCGGCTTGCTCGTTGGGGAAATGGCCCCTATGGCGGACGGCCCTGCGGAATCTGGCGTTCAGCGACTCGATCGCGTTTGTCGTATATACGATCCTTCGTAGCTCGACGGGGAACTCGAGGAACGGCACGAACTCCTCCCAAGCATTCTCCCAGGACTGGATCATTGCTGGGTAGAGCGGCCTCCACTCATCGGCGAACTCGGCGAAGCGTGCTTCAGCGGCCTCGACGGTCGGCGCGGTATAGATCCCTCGCAAGCTCTTTGCGATCTGCGCCCAATACTTCTTTGAGGCGTAGCGCAAACTGTTGCGCACCAAATGCACCACACACGTCTGGACCGTCGCGTGCGGCCAGGTCACGCGGATCGCGTCCGGGAGGCCCTTCAGGCCGTCACAACAAACGATCAGGGCGTCCGCGACCCCACGATTCCTGAGCTCGGTAAGCATGCTCATCCATTGCTTTGCTCCCTCGCCACCGGAAGGTCCAAGCCATAGGCCAAGGACGTCGCGCTCACCGTCAAGGTTCACGCCGATCGCGACATAAACCGGCCGGTTAGCGACCTGGCTGTCACGGACCTTCACCACGATCGCATCGATCAACATGACCGGATAGACGCGGTCGAGCGGTCGGCTCTGCCACGCCACCATGTCCGGGAGGACCTGGTCGGTGATCTTCGAGATCGTCTCCCGTGAAACCTCAGTGTCGTAGATCTCAGCCAAATGAGCTTGGATCTCTCCCGTGGTCAGTCCCTTCGCATAGAGGCTGATCACGTTCGCACCCAACCCGTCGAGGCGACGCACATGCTTAGGCACCGTGACCGGCTCAAACGTGCCTTGACGGTCACGCGGCATCCGCAGCTCCACCGGTCCGACATCGGTCCTGACCGTCTTGGGATAGGCGCCATTGCGACTGTTCCCCGAACCCCGGCCGATCGACTCGTAAGGCTCGTAGCCGAGATGATCGGCCATCTCCACATCCAGCCCGGTCTGCAGCACCTCTCGGACCATCGAGGTCAACAAGCCGTCCTCGCCAGTCAGCGCCACACCCTCGCTGCGCGCCTGGTCGACGAGAGCCTCCGCCCACGCCCGCATCCCGTCAGTCTCAACCGGCACCAGCAGCGACGACAGTGCTGCCGCCGTCTCCGTCCCGTCAACACTCTCCTCAACAGACGCGGCACTCGTTGCATTACTCATCGGCACGATCCTCCTTCACGGCCCGCCCACGGCAGACCTATAGATCACGCCAAATACACAAAGTTCCGGACAGACCCTTGACACTGGGCGCACGGCGCAACTTCGTTTAGGCGACGACGTGCAGGTGCGGTGTGCGTGCTGTTTGTCGTTGCTTGTAGGCGGCCATCGCACGCTGCGCTCGTGCGATGGCGCGGCGTTAGGCTAGCTTGGTGCAGACGGCGGAGATGAGGCAGCTGCCGTCATCGTAGCGCGCTGGCTGGGAGGAGGGTTCTGCGGTAGGAGCCATCAGTGACCCGCTCTGCTTGCTATTTCGGCTCGGGCGTGCTTTGTGATTCGCCAAGTGCGCATGATGGCGAGCGTTGGCGTGATGAGCGGCTTGAGATCGCGGTGGATCTGTCCGGTGAGGTCTCGCGCGAACTCGCTTGAGGCACTCGGAGCTGAGAGGTAGTAGGCAACGACACCGACGAGCGTCATCAGGTGGTAGGCGCTGTTGGGAATGTAGTGTGCTCCGCACTCCGCGCGGTGGATTACGCTCCTGAGCCCCTGGGCGAGCGCGTCATGGTCCTCGTAGTAGCGGATGTATCCCGGTCGGCCCATCCTGCGCATGTCCTGCTCGTAATCGATGAGTCCATCGAGTAGCGTGGTCACAGCACAGACCGACAGGTAGAGTTCATCGATCACGAGGGCTTGCTGTTGGGATGTCTGGGGGTCTGAGGCAGCAGTGATCAGCGCGTGCACGGCAAGTCCAGAGGACACCGCGCCAGCCAGAAACTCTCGCCACTGCAGCCCTGTACCGGCGGCATTGGTGATCGCCCATCGTTCGAGCGGTGCATCGCCGAGGACAGCTGTCGAATGGGCGTGGACCTGGGCCTCCGCGCAGCGTTCGGCCGCGTAAGTGGAGACACCTGCGATTGCAGCCTGGGACGGAAGCTGCGTAAGCGCACTTCGTACAACGCAAACCAAATCCTCTAGGTACCTACCGTCCTCTGACTCATGAGCTGAGGGGTAGTAATTGCTCCCTGGCTCCTCTTCGAGGACTATCGCGTCTATGAACGCCTTGTAGAGCTGGCGGCCTTCCTCCAATGGGTCAGCTAGTGGGCGCTCGATGAGACTGTCGAGGTAGTCGTAAAGAATCTGTAGGCCGACGATCGCCTCCACAACAGGCTTGCGGTATTCGCGAGGCGCGAGGGTTGCGAGGGTTGCTGTCGCTTGTGAGTTGAATCCCTCTTCGCGCAGGTTGGCGAGCGCGACCTCCTTTAGGGTCGGATCTGGGATCGCTTCGGCGCGCAGAGTCCAGTAGTCCAGTTGCGTGCGGACAAGCGGCGCGACTGTGCTCCAGTAGCGAGCATTGGCGAGCACAAGCGCGATACTCAGCCGAACTGTAAGCGGATGATCGCCGAATGCGGGCATTGCCACCGAACCTTTGCCGCTTCAAGTGCTGTGGTGCCCGCAACGGGGCATTGTTTCGCTAGGACTCGCTCAGCCCGAGCGCCGGGCGGACACGCGAAGCACGCCATCCTGGGAATGAGACGAGCACGAGGACAACAGCGATCACAAACGCAAACATCTCGATTGGCCGAATCACGGTGGCGATGCTCGCGACGGGAAAGCCTGTCACATGCTTGAGATAGCTATCGATCACAAACTGGCCGTATACGCCGACCACCGCGCCGGCCAAGCATCCCGCGCAGAGCATCAGCAAGGACTCTGTGAGAAGGATTCGCCGTAGCCGGCGTCGCGAGGCACCGTCTAGGAGTAGTTCGGCCAGCGACACTCGTCGTTGCCAGATATTCGATCCGAGCGCCGCGGCCATCGCAAGGATCGCGGCGAGCACCAGTAGGTCGGATATGTCGCCCAGCTGGCTCAGGCCCTCGCCGGCGAGCGTGTCGAACCGTTCGCTCCAGGTGGAGGCCGTTATCGCTTCCAGGCCGCTGTTAGACCCAAGGGAGGCGGCGACCGCGCGTCGTGCTTGTGCGATGTTGGTGCCCGGTGCGAAATCGACGGCGAGTGCACTCGGGGCGTGTGTTTCCCACAAGTGGCTGTAATCGGTGGTGCTCATAAGGACCGAGCCGCCCGGCCAGCCAAAGTTCGTGGTCAACGCCGCGATCCTGAAGGAAGCTATGCCCGTTGGAGTCGGTAGCTTGAGGGTTTGTCCTATACCAGCGTGTTGTTCTTCGGCGAGTTGCTTGGAGACCGCGACCCAACCGCCTTCACTCAACCGTTCGCGCGCGCTCGAGAAGTCACCCGCGAGGATCTGCGTACGCAGCACTTCCTGGCCGATTCCAGGAGGGCGCGCGACAATCACGACACGCCGGTTCGCCAGATTCATAAACTCGCTTTGGAGTACGTGAACACTGCTCACACCCGGGACGTGAGTGATCCGCGATGCGTAGCCGTCTGTCAGGAAGCTGGTTGTCTCTGGGATGTATCCGGGATTCACCACCCAAACCTGTCCATCGGTGGCGTAAGCGTTGGCGAAATTGTGAAGCCCGCGCAATAGGTCGTGCTGAGCGCCGCTGAGCGCGATACTCCCGAACAGCGCGACTGCGCCCGTAGCAGCGAGCGCAAGTGATCGCAACGTTCGCGAACGCAACGATTCAATCGCCAACGGTAGGGTCGTGAGTATGTCGTTACCCATAGCCAGCATCTCTGCTACCCGCAGCACTGCTGAGAGGATCAGTGGAACCGCGAGAATCGTCGCCAGTGCGAGCAGTACACAGACGACAATCGCCGCTGAGGGAGCAAACACGAACAGCGCGCTGGCCACCACAAGCAGGCCCACCGCGATCATGAACAGCCGTTGCTGGGTGCCACGCCTTGGCGGCTGGTCCCGTTCGCCTGCCTCGGCGAACACCGCGTCTAGGCGTCTCCCTCGGCGCAGGTCCTGCAGGGGGACGGCTGATGCCAGACAGGTCGCGAGTATCCCACCGGCTAGCGAAAGCAAGACCGCTCGCGCACCGATCACAGTGTTTCCGCCGAGTGTGAATGCTTGGGCTAGGTAGCCGGGGCTTGTTTGGAAGACTTCGCGCGCGAGGCCGTACCCGCCGAGCAGTCCGAGGAGGGATGAGAGGACTCCGAGGCAGAGGGCCTGGAACATGACCATCTGCACGATCGCTCTGCGCGTAATGCCGTCGAGGCGTAGATCGGCGATCGCGGCGCGTCGCTCCGGGGCTGTCAGAAGGATCGCGTTGAACGCGAACAGGAATCCCAGGAGTGCCGCGAGGCCGGCAAACAGTACGCTTGCCTGGTTACTTGGACGCACGGCCTGACGTAGGAGCGAGACTTCTTGGTCCGCCGCTGCGACCGCGAGACGTCCGCCGACGAGCGTTTCCAGCTCCGAGCGCACCATGGCCTCGCGTCCGGGATCGCTTTGGATGAGGATGCGGCTGATTTGATGAGGCAGACCGGCCAATCCCTGCAGGCTGGCAAGCGGCATGACGGCGACCTGCGTAAGGGATAGTGCTCCGGAGGCTTCGTGCCCCAGGACGGCGGATACCTTCATGCGGATTGCTCGCCCGCGAAGATCCACCGTCACTTCGGGCGGGATTCTGGAGTCCGGGCCGGTGATCCCTAGTTTGCTTGCGCCCGTCTTGCTGAGGCCGATGCCTTCCGTTGAAAGGATCCCGGCAGGCAGGGTACGGATGAGACCGTCCATCACTGCGAGACGGACACCGGCGCCGGCGATTGTGACCGTCACCCTGTGACCGTGAGGGCCGATAATCGTCGCGGGCTGTTCGAGCATTTGCGCTGCCTGCCGGACGCCGGTAAGGCGTTCTACGTGGAAGAGCAGGCCATCATTGAATCCTTCTGGGCCGCGCGCATGGACCTGAAGGTTTGCCGGGCCGGTGACCGCGTGAACTACGTTCGCGGCCGAGTTGGTGAGGCTACTTGCGGCAACGGTTACAGCGAACACGAGCGCCACGGCCACCGCCACTCCCAACCCCGCAAACAGCTCCTGCATGCCATTGACTCGTAGCCGCCGGCCGTAGAAGTACACAAGCGCATAGGGCCGCATCAGAGACCAGCCACTCACTGTTGCGTGATGGCCGTGCGCAGGGATGCTGATAGAGGGCTATGCACGGTGCCCTGTTCGTCTTCGTCGAGTTTGCCGTCTCGGAGGGTGTAGCGCCGGTCCGCGACGGTGGCTGCCTCTTGGTCGTGCGTCACAAGCAGGACGATCGCGTCTCGCTCGTGAGCGATCGCACCGAGCAGTTCGATGATCTCCTTGCTACGGGCACTGTCGAGGTTCCCTGTAGGCTCGTCAGCGAGAATCAAGCCTGGTTCGCACGTCAGGGCTCGCGCGATCGCGACACGCTGACGCTCACCGCCTGAGAGCTTCTCAGGCGTGTGGTGGAGGCGGTCGCCGAGACCGACTCGCTCGAGCCACGGTATCGCGCGGGCGCGGGCCGTGCTCATTCCGATGTCCTGGAGCAACAGCTTGCGCGCGGCGTTCTCGATCGCCGACACGCGGGGCATCAGGTGGAAACCCTGGAAGATGAAGCCAACGTCGCGCAGGAGATGTTCGCTGGTCTGATTGTCGGTCAGCGAGGCCATGTCGCGTTCGGCGTAGCGGATCACGCCTGCCTCTGGCTTCAGTAGTCCAGCGATCAGCAACAGCAGCGTCGTCTTGCCAGAGCCGCTTGGCCCGTACAGGGCGACCATTTCCCCCGGAGAGACCGTGAGGCTAACGCCGTCGACGGCCCGTACCTTCTCATCGGCTTCGTGATAGTGCTTGACCACTCCTTCGAGCTCAAGCAACGATGCTCCTCATGCCAGGCCTCGCGCTTGGCGGTGGCGCTCCAGCTCGGTTACAGGCGCAAGCTCAGGCGCTATCTCGCCGCGTAGTTTGCCCTTGTGCAGTGCCAGAACACGGTCAGCGCCGAGGAATCCCGTGCCCTCACCGGTGCTAGTGAGGATCGCGACGCCGTCGTCGGCAATCGAGCGCAGCAGTGAGAGGATTCCATCCCGAGCGATCAGCTCCACGCCGATCGTGGGCTCGTCGATCACCAACAGTCGCGGCTCGCAAGCAAGAGCACGAGCGATCGCGATACGTACGATCTCCTCGCCGTTTAGCTCCTCGGCGGTCCGCGTCGCGCATTCCTTGACCGCTACACGCTCAAGGACTTCCCAGGCGCGCGATCGTGCGGCTGATCGCGGCATGCCGCGGGCGAGTTGCGTAGCAGCCAAGAGATCCACGATGTGCTGGCCTGCAGATGCGCGAAACGCGGTGCGGCAGTAGCTGACCCCTTCGCCCAGCTCATCATTATTCCGGTCGACCAAGTCTCGACCGGCGAACCTGACGACGCCTGCATCGGGCGTCTCGATCCCGGCGGCAACCCGCATCAACGCCGAGCGTCCCGACCGACGTTCGCCCCAAACGGTGACCAGCTCGCCCTGGTCGATCGACAGCGAAACATCATCGAGCGCGTCTCGCGCGCCACGGCGAGAGCGCTTGCTTACGTGCTCAAGTTCTAGGAGGATCATCGACGTAGGACCTTCCCGCGCGGGGCTCGATTCTGTCCTCAGCGTAATGAAGCCACGAGAGCATCTCTCCGCTGGCCAGGCGGTGGCGCTCGGCAACCAGATCCTCGATCAACTCGGCTCGAGAATCGCTTGGCGCAGCGGGTAAGCCGGCAGTCTCGGCTATGCCCTTCAGATGCTGCTTCTCAAAGCGACCGACCAGATCGAGAATCGCGGCGGGATCGTTGGCAAAAATGTCAAGTTGACGCACCCACAGCTCTTGGCGATTCCGTTCGTCGCCTACTTGAGCAACGAGCCAGTCTTCGTAGCTGCTGATCCCGAGCTGGGTGGCCTTGTAGTGGGGCTTGGGCTGGCGCGCGACTTCACTACCAGGCATCCTCTCGACCAGCTTGCGCTTCTCAAGGGAGTCGAGAGCGCCGTAGACACGCGATTCGCCGCTCATGGGCAGCACATCTCCATACGTGCGCTGATAGCGGTGATAAAGCTCCAAGCCGTAACTCGGACGCTTGATCACGAGGCCAAGAAGCACCCAGTAGATGACCGAAGTCAGCTCTCGGCTCGAGGTTTGCCTTACCGGTGTCCCGCTCATCCAACATGCAGCTTATCGGAAGTTCCGTCCTGCAGAAAAGCCCCATTTCTAGCCTCGTCTGGCCATCTCAAACTTTGAACCCTCAAACGAGAGCTACCCAAACGATACGAAGAGTCCCATCATGCCGACTGTGGCGTCTATGGACACGCAATGGGGAGCGGTGGTCGAGTGCTCAGTGATCCGGCATTGGCAGAGCCCTGCGACCACGTGTGGCGCAAGCGACGAGCAGGGGCAGGTCGCCGTCACTCGATTCCGCTACGGGTGCGACCCGCCCACGCACCCACAGAGAGGCGAGGGTTCAGGTCCGCGGCGGGTTGGCGCCGCGCTCTTCTCGCTCGTTGTTCGTGTCCTGCGGCGGGTCGAGTGTCAGGGAGGCTTCCGTGGGGCCTGACGTTCGACCCGCCGAGACGCCACCACAGGATGTGGGGAGGGGTCTGAAGATCGCGTCGGCGAGGGCCGATGAGGGTGACGAGCGGTTTTGGCTTGCGTTGTCTGACGGGCAGGTCCAGGATTTGGTGCAGCAGGAGGCCGTGAGTCGTGGCGGCGGTGGACGTGGACTGTTCCGGGTTGTTTTGGCGCTCGATGGTCTCGGTGAGCGGATCGGTATGGATGAGCTTGGGCGGGACGAGCGTTATCGGAGTGGACGGATCTCTCAGTCAGTGGTCCATGGCATGGTGGTCTTGGGCGCGTTCGCTTTAGGCGAGGCGCATGGCGTCAACAGCCTTGCCGAAGATCTCGGTATGTCTCCGACGACTACGTGGCGCTATCTGAAAACGTGGGCGGAGCTTGGTGTTCTTGAAGAGCGCAAGGACCGTCGCTACAAGCTCGCTAGACGCTGGATGGGTTACCTGTCTGAGCCCGCCAAGTCGGGAAGGCCCAGGCCGGCGCGATCAGTCCAGGGCGCCGAGACGAGTCGAGGGCAATGAGCTCACGAGACGAAGCGCATGAGCTAGAGCAGATTCCGACGCTGCGCGAGCCGCGCTACTCACAGTCCCTTGAGCGCGGGTTGGCGATCCTTGGTTGTTTCACGCCGCGGCGGTCCGTGCTCGGCATCGCTGAGATCGCCGATGACCTCGGCATGAGCCGCTCGACCACCCACAGGTATGTGATCACGCTTGTCGCGCTCGGGTTCCTGGAGCAGAGTGCATCCCGCAAGTATCGCTTGGGGTTGCGTGTCACCGACCTGGGCATGTCGGCGCTGAACTCAACCGGTTTGCGTGAGCCCTCTCGCCCGTACTTGGAGGAACTGCGGGAGCGCACTGCCTACACCGCGAATCTGTCGGTGCTCGACGGACCCGAGATCCTTTACGTGGAACGTGCTCGGAGCTTCCGGCGCGGGCAGTACAAGATCGACCTGAGCCTGCGTCCCGGTTCGCGCCTGCCGGCCTATTGCACGTCGATGGGCAAGGTCTTGCTGGCCAACCTGCCAGAGCCAGAGCAAAACGAGCTGATCGCCGTCATGACACTCAAGCGTCGTGGCCCAAACTCGATTACCAGTAAGAAGGCTCTGTTCGCCGAGCTGGAACTCGTGCTTGACGAGGGCATCGCGGTCAACGATGAAGAGTTGGCAAAAGGCATGGTGTCGATCGCCTGTCCGGTACGCAACGAAAGCCAAGAGGTCGTGGCGGCGATCAACCTGGCCGCTCACACGTCCATGATCTCCTCGGTAGAGATGGTTGACCAATTCCTGCCGCACCTCCTGGCCACCGCCGATAACATCTCGGCGCGCCTCGGATATCGGTTTGAGGACGTTTCGCCGGTTCTAGTTCTTCGCCGCGGCTCCTCGGTATCGTCGTCCGGCGAGGATTGACCCCTAGCGTTCGACGGCTTCGACGGCGTCGTCGTCGATCGGGACCTGGGCGTCGATGCCGTCGCTTTACAGGAGGTCCTTGGAGTTGATGTAGGTGGCGCACACAAGGCACAGCGCGCTCAGCAGGAGCACGGATCTCATCGCGCGGAGCATCGTCACCTCACCAGGACGGGTCGTTGGAAGGACGCTGCTTCCGGGATCACCAGGCCCGCTTCGGTCTGGAACCACTGTTCCAACAGCGAGCAGTACATCGCGCGGAAGTCCGACGTGTTGAGGAGGTTTTCGTTGACGTCCAGTTTGGTGAGCCCCGGAAATTCCCCGACCATTTCCCCCGAGGCTCGACTGCCGATCAGGAACGCGACACCGCCGGCTCCGTGGTCGGTCCCCGAGCCATTTTCCTCTGGCCGACGGCCAAACTCCGACCACAGCTGGATCAGTACCCGCTGGTCCAGTTTGCGCGCTTCCAGGTCACGCTGGAAAGCGACCACCGCGGTAACGGTCTCACCAAGGTTGGTACTCAGGGTATCTGTCTCGTCCGAATGCGTGTCATAGGAACCGACGGCATTCAGCGAAGCGCACTTGATCGGCATTTCCGTGTGGAGCATCGCCGCGAGCACGGCGAGCCGTTCAGCGAATTCCCCTGTCGGATAGGGGACCGGCGAAGTATCGTCCGATTCCTTCTCGGACTGGACGAAGCCGGCCATCTTGTCGAGGATGAGGCCAGTGTCGTAGGAGGCATTGCGGGCTTGGGCATATGCAGGCGACGGTGACGAGAGGGTGCCCAGTGCACCGAATGTTTCGAGTGCCGGTCCGATGATGGGTTCGCCCAGGCCGTTGGCCCACATCGTGTAGTCGGCCGGCGAGGAGACTGCGGCAACGGGCATCGTCGCCGTGGCAAGCGCCGGCGCCAACGAATAATCAAGCGAGAGGCCCTGCAGCGGGTTGTCCGGTTCACCGACCAGATCGAGATAGCGCCCCATCCAACCCGTACGTGCGTTGGCGTCGAGCTGTCCCACCTCCCAGTAGTGGCGGCTGGTGAAGTGACTCTCATCGGCGGGTTGGTAGCCGATCGCCGGGAAGGTCGTGACCTTGCCTTCTTCATGGAGTTCCGCCAGGCCGCTTGCGGCCGGATGCCACATCAGACTCTTGTCCTCGCTGAAGACCTTGCCTGAACCTTCAGCAAGACCCAGAGTGGGACGAAGTTCTTTGTATCTCGCTTCCCCCACGGGTGCGAGCACCGATAGCGCGTCCCAGCCGCCTTCCATGAAGATCGAGACGAGCACTGGCTGATTGGGACCCGCGGCCGCCGATGCCTGGGCAATGCCCTCTTCGAAGTGGCGCGGGCTGAGCATCGAGGCGCCGTACACCGATAGGGCGGCACCTGCCGAGCGCAGCAGGAACGTACGCCGATCGAGGCCTGTCCCCGCGGGCAGGGGCATACCTGGCTCGATCTTCGGCAGTCCCTTCCCGGCGATGGCGACGCCACGACGCAGCAGCTGTGAGCGCGTGAAATCGTTGCACGAGCAGCTGTTGGCCATGGTCATATCTCCCGCTCTTCAAGTATCGACTTCGCGGTCATTTCAGCTCACCTGCATGTCGGGAGAAGTAGCGATCAGCATTCGCAAGGCGTTCTGGCGCATTGCTCTATAGGGACTCTGCTCCCATTCGGCGAGTGGTTCTTGGAGGCAGGACTGCGCGAAAGCGGCTATGCATTGCTCCGATTCGGAGGAGAGGATCGGGTTGGCCCAGTAGGTCAGGGCGCTCGAGAGCGCCGCGGCAGGATCCTCGGTTGCGCTGTATTCGGGTTGACCTTCGGCCGGCCATGGGTTGGGGTAGGTCTCAGACGTGACATAGCTGGCCATTTCCCAGCGGGCCTTGGCGGTCGATGTATCAAGCCAGCGAGTGAAATCCCAGCCGGAGACGTTGGGTGGATAGAACAGCTGCTGGCCGGCGTTTGCGGAAAGCCATGCCCACGCCGTAGTGTCGATTGGGCGGGAGATCGAGCGCAGCAGGCCTGCGTTGTAGACCACGGGGGGCGTAACCAGCTCGGGACCTTCGTAGAAGTCGGGGTGCTGGAGGATCGCCTCGACAACCGCTTGGATGTTGTAGCCCGAGCTTGTATATAGGCCTTGTAGCGAGGCAAGGGTGGCTTCGGATGGTTGGCTGGCGACGAAGTAGCCCCACAGCTTGGTGACGAAGAAAGAGGCGTGGAGCGGGTGGCTGACGCACAGGCGAACCGCGTCTTCGTAGTTCCAGTTGCCGGTCTGGCCGAACACCGTCTTCTGGCCTGTGTCATGGTAGTTGGGATCGAAGTGGAAGTTGTAGTTGCCGAGCTCGGCTGACCATTCGTTACGCCAGCCGGTGAGCGCCCGGGCCATTTCGCGCACGTCGTCCTCGGTGTAGGCGCCGCGGTCGGCCCCGAGCGAGAAGAGCTCCATCATCTCGCGCGCGTAGTTCTCGTTGGGTTCGCCCTTGCGGTTGGAGGTGCCGTTGAGGAACAGGAGCATCGCCGGGTTGGTGGTGACTGCGAGAAACAGGTCGTCAAAGCTGCCGAAGGCCATCGAGCGAAACAGATTGTTCTGGTCGAGCATCAGCTGCTGGCTGTTGACTTGGTCGTTGGAGTTGGCAAACCAGTCGTGGAGGACGAAGGTCATCCGCTCGACAAGCTGTTGGTCGGAGCGGACCATGCGGTCGAGCCACCAGCAGTGATCTTGACCCCAGGCGTTGGCGGGATCGAGCGGGTCGCCTTCTTCATCGACAGGTTCGGGGCCGGTGAGGGTCGCGGACCCCGAGGGGCGAGTGAGGCTGAAGACCACCTGTTGCAAGGGCTGACCCACGAGCGCCTCAGCCTGTCCGGGAGTCGGCCCAAAGCCCGCGCGCCACAGCAGTCGGTTCGCTTGCTGAAGAGTTATCGGCGGGGAGCCCAGCGTCGGAGCCGGGAGCGGAGGAGGGAGCGGGCGGTGAGATCGGTGCGAGCGCCAGTGCAACCCCGATCGTTCCATGCGGCGCCACGACACGACGGTGAACAGGCTTGTGGCGCTTGCGCCGACGCTTGTGGCGCTTGGAGTGCAAGCTGTGCTTCTCGTGGTGCTTATCGTGCTCCTTGGCCTGCCTCTGCTGCTCGTCGCGACCGGCGTGCGAGTGGGTGGGCCCTCCTGTGTGCTTCTTCGTCGTAAGGCTCGTCGTCATCGAGCCGGTGCCGTCCCCGCGCGTGTATGGGCATGGCGCCGATCGGGCATTAGCAGTACGTTCGACCACGGCGGCCCGATGCTGCGCTGCGTTACGCGGTGATCGACAGATGTCCTACTAGGCTGACTGTCGAGATGTTTGTACTCGCCCTGATCGGTATGGCTGTCGTCGAGGTGTTCGCCTTCATTGAGGTCGGACGTGCGATTGGCTGGCTCGTGGCAGTCGTACTGCTACTTGGGACCTCAGTGCTCGGCGCATGGATGCTGTTCATTCAGGGGCGCTTGGCAATCCAGCGCGTCTCACTGGCACTGTCTGAGCATCGTGCACCCGGCCACACGGTGATCGATGGGGCGCTCGGATTTATCGGAGGCATGCTGCTCCTGATTCCCGGGTTTGTCACAGACGTCCTCGGCGCGCTGCTCCTGCTTCCGCTCACCCAGAAGCTAACGCGTCGCTGGATGTCACGCCATTACGCAGGTAGCATCATGAGCTTCGTCGCAACGGCAGGGCGCTTTGCGCCATGTGATCGCGGTGGGCGTCCGGCTGACGTTGAGTCAACGCTGATCGAGGAGGAGCCCGATCAGCTCGGTCGCTGAAGTGACCTCGCCAGGCGACTCGTCAACTACGCGCGTGAAGCGCTCGGCGAGGCCACGGATCTCGGCGGCGAGCTCGGGTAAGTCGAGTATCTCGAATGCTCGCAGGATACGCGGACAGTATCTGACCGCAATTGTCCGTAGCGTGGCTCTCGTCACCTACACACACGACATCAAGAGGCGGGCACGCATGGACTTCAAGCTCGAACTGATCGCGATTCCAGTGACCGATGTGGATCGCGCGAAGGCGTTCTATGCAGACCATGTCGGCTTCATCGCCGAGCACGACCACATGATGAGCGAGGAGCTTCGCTTCGTGCAGCTCACACCGCCAGGCTCGGCCTGCTCGATCGCGCTCGGGACCGGGATCGTCGACTCCGACCCAGGCTCTGCGCGTGGGATGCAGCTCACGGTCGCCGACGCACACGCGGCTCGGGCCGAGCTGGCGGGACGTGGGGTCAATGTGAGCGAGGTGACCGAGTTCCCGTGGGGCTCATTCGTATTCTTCGAGGACCCCGACGGCAACCGCTGGGCGCTCCAGCAGCTACCGGTTCGCTAGACGATGGTCAACGCACAGCTCAGGTTTGCTGTATCGATTCCGAAGTGCAGAGCGAGCTCCCGCCGGCCCGTTGTGGTGAGGCGGAGGGCTCGCGGTTCGCGTCGCGTTGCCACCCAGTTCTGCTCGCGGAACATGTCTAGCAACGCAGCGCCGAGTGCGCCGGCGAGATGGTGGCGTCGCTCGGTCCAGTCCAAGCAGGGACGTGCGAGTGGGCGGCGGCCGAGTCGCAATCCGTCTGGGTCGATATTCAACGCTTGCAGACATTCCGCGCCAGGAGGAGTCAGCTCGATCCGCTCGTCGGAGATCGCCAGAGACCCGTTCGTTTGAAGCTGGTCATAGAGAGCGATCGCGACGGTCCCTGCGAGATGGTCGTAGCAGGTACGCAAAAAGCGAAGGTCGGAGCTCACTTTGGGCGATGGTGGCATCAGCGGCTTCGGCGTCAGTACCATGATGGCCTCCAACAGCTCGGCGACCTCGGGGCCGGCAAGGCTCCAGTATCGGTGTCGTCCCTGTGCCTGAACGGTGAGGAGCCTGGCGTCGGCGAGTCGGCTGATGTGTTCGCTGGCGGTCGAGGGCGCGATCCCTGCGAGGCTGGCGAGCTCGCCGGTCGTGCGCGCGCGCTGATCCATCAACGCCTGCAGCATTGTGGAGCGCGACGGCTCGGCGAGGAGCCCTGCGATGTTTGCGATGTCGATCGCGGCAGTCATGGCAGCGATCTCGATCCTAATCCAGAACGTTTCGGTATCTACCGACACGATGTCGGTGACACTATGTGCAATGCAACCCACGCCCGAAGAAATAAAGCAGCCAGCGAAGTGTTTTCAGGTGCCAGCGCCAGCAGGCGCACAGACATTGGTCGCATGGCGTCAATGTCCGGCCGATGAGTCGCCGGGAACGGCGCCAGCGATCTTGTATGTGTGCGGCGCCACATTCGCCTCCGAGCAGGCGGTGGGGTTTCGCTTCGACGGTCTCTCGTGGGCCGACGAGTTGACTGCAGCGGGGTTTGAGGTGTGGGCCTTCGACTTCGCGGGATACGGGCGCTCGGATCGTTACCCGGAGATGGACCAATCGTCCGACGCCTCCGCGCCACTCGGACGTGCTCCAGATGCCGCAGATCAACTCGAGCGGGTCGTTCGCTTCGTTTGCGATCAACGCAATGGGGGCCGGGTCCACCTGCTCGCGCACTCGTGGGGCACGATGCCGGCGGCTCTGCTTGCTGTCAATCATCCGGAGCTCGTCAACCGACTGGTGTTCTTCGCTCCGATTGTGCGGCGAGCCAGCGGTACGCAGTCAAACGTCCGGGCCATCGACGGCTGGTATCCGCTAGGTATTGCCGCCCAACTCCAACGATTCGTGCAGGATCTGCCTCCAGGCCACGCGCCGGTGCTCCTCGACCGTCATTTCGAGCGCTGGGCGAGCGGCTACCTTGGCTCTGAGCCGCAGCCCCCCGTGATCGGGATGCCGAAGGTAAGGACCCCGGCCGGCCCCGCGGCGGACATCCTTGCAGCCTGGGCTGGAGAGCTCCCGTATGACCCCGCCGGCATCCAAGCGCCGCTGTGCATCATTCGCGGCGAGTGGGACTCGCTCTGCACCGACGCCGATGCGCGCCGGCTGTGGGACGCGTTTGAGATGGCGTCGCTCAAGCGCGACGTCAAGATCAGCAAAGGCACCCATCTGCTGCACCTCGAGGAGGGACGCCACGCGCTCTATCGCGAGACGCTCGCCTTCCTTGAAAAAGCCGATTCTCCGCCGGTCGGGGATAGCTGATGTTCGTCGTGCTCTTCGAGGTCCAGCCCAAGCGCGAGCAATGGGACCGCTACCTGGAGCTTGCCGCGATGCTGCGTCCAGAATTGCTCCAGATCCGTGGATTCATCGACAATGAGCGTTACGCAAGCGAGCGCACCGAGGGACGGTTGCTGTCGTTGTCAACCTGGGAGGATGAGAAGGCGCTGATCCGATGGCGCACCCAAGCACGCCACCACGACGTCCAGCGACAAGGTCGCTTTGAAGTGTTCGAGGGTTACCACCTGCGCGTCGGGGAGGTTCTCAGCGATAGCGACCAAGAGGATCTTCGCCACAGTCGTCTTGATGTGACCGAGGCCGGCGCTGCCCCGGCGGTCACCATGACCGAAACACTTGCCGCTGGAGATGCGAGTCTTCCCCCGTCCTCCACGGACCTTCTCGACGCTGAGTCCTACGATGGGATCACCATCACCGGCAAGCGTCTAACACTCGCTTCTTGGCTCAGCGACGAGGCCGCCGGCGCGTGGATCGAGCACCAGTCCGCAGGCGCTCGGCAACGCCAAGTCCGTGTCATCCGCGACTACGGTATGCATCCGCGCGAGGAGGCGCCGCAATATTTCCCAGCGATGGATGCCGTCTTCGATGCGGCGAGTAAGAAATAGCTCCGGGTTGGCAGCTTTCCAACGGCCGGTAGGATAGGCCCATGACGCAGTCCAAGAAAAAATTCAGCGAGTACTCGTCCGCCAGGCAGTTCTGGATCGCTGTCGTCTTGATTGCCTCACTTGGCCTGGTCGCCGCCGGGGAGCGCGACATTCAGCGTCGCCCCGCCGACCAGCTGCGCGGCAGCAAGTTGTTCTGGCGCCTTGCGTGCCTGAACGCTCTCGGTGCGGTGAGCTATTTTCGCTGGGGGCGTCGGTCGGCGGCCGATACAGCGAACAAGTAGTTCTACCCGCGGTGCCTAACCAGCTAGGGCGAAGGTCCCGCTCGGCGGTGACGTCGTTGTGTCTGTGAGCGGCTTGCGGGCGTGAAAGCGAAACGAGCGACCACCTACCTCGACACTCGGCTCAACCAGACCGGCGTCCTCCAAGCGCGCAGGCAGCTCGTCCGGGCTGATGGGAACCAGCGTGTCGCGGACGTGCAGGAGTTTGAAGGCTCGGCCTGTGCCAAGGCTGTCGGTCCCGGCGAATACGCCGTCAGGGTGCAACACCCGTGAGACCTCGCCGAGAAGCCGGTCCTGCAGCTCGCGAGATGGCACGTGATGGAGCATCGTGAAGCACACCACGCCTGAGAAGCGACCGTCGGCAAAAGGCATATCGGTCGCATCGGCCTGCACTATCTCGACGTCGTCGTCGAGCGTTTGCCGTAGTCGCTTGCAGTAGCCCTCTGAGAGCTCGACGACTGTCAGCGAGCCGCCGCGGCGAGCGAGCACGCGGGTGGTGGCGCCGAACCCTGGCCCGATCTCGAGCACGTCGTCGCCCAGGTCCAGGTCTGCGAGACCCCAGGGGAGCAACTCGCGCTCCACGGTGCGAGCCCACCATCCCGATGAGCAAAGGACAGCATGAGCCTTGTTCATATCAAGAGCAATCTAGCCGAGTCAGAACAAGTTGCGTCCAGGATGCCCTCGCTCGGGTGATTAGGGATAGAAGTTCGTGCCTGGCACTCTGCTACGCGCCGACAAGGTCCGCGGGCGGAGCTTGCGCGGCCTCGACGGAGCCCGCCGGCGGCGTCGTGTGACGATCCACGAACTCGCTGATCGTGCGCACGACGAGCCGCGTGTCATCCCACATCGGCATGTGGCCGCAGCCGGAAAGCATGCGCGACTCGACCCCAGGTATCTGACGCCTGAAGCGCGGTGCGTGACGCTCCGCCGGCAGGATGCGATCGAACTCGGGCGAGGCGAGCAGCACGGGACAGGCGATGCGGTCGAGGTCTTGTAGCGACAGCCCTTTGTCGGCGCGCGCCGCCTCGATTGCCTTGCCCGCCACCGGACAGCGCACCGACGTCAGTGCAAGGTCGATGGCGTCCGCGGGTGCGACGAGCTCCCCGTGGCGCATCACGTCGCGCATCGCCAGGCGCCTACTCCCGGGCCGCTTCATAACGGTGTTGATGTATCGGCCGCTGAGGCGCGTCAGACGCAGCTGGCGCGCAAAGAAGCGCGCGAGTCGCTCCGCCTCGCCGTCGCCTTCGATCCAGCCGCCCGCAGGCGCAAGTGCGACGACTGAGCGAGCGCGGCCACGCTTGGCGAGCTCGAGCGTGAGGGCGCCACCCAGCGAATTACCCACGAAATGTGCGCTACCAACACCGAGTTCGTCGAGATGGCGTTCGAGATGGTCAGCGCTTGAAGCGAACGTCAACGGGCCGCTGAGGTCGAATGGAGGCCCGCCATAGTGCCCGGCGAGTGTCGGTGCGATCACTTCGTAGCGGGCGGCGAGCTCGCCCAGTACCGGACGCCAGTGATGCCAGGTGCCGGTGAATCCATGCAGCAGCACCAGCGGCTCACCGGAGCCGGCGCGGTACAGCGCAGGAGAAATCTCGCCCACGCTTTCAGGCTACTCCGAATCGATACTCTGGGCCGCGTGACCGATGCGCCCTCCGGCTCTTGTGCGATCCACGCGCTGGTGGCCGGGACCGTCCAGGGCGTCGGCTTCCGCGCGGCCGTCCGAAGCCGAGCACGCGAGCTCGGCGTGATGGGCTGGGTGCGCAACGCGGACGACGGCACCGTGGTCGTCCACGCGGAGGGTCAGGTAGCCGCGGTGGACGCGCTCACGGCATTTCTGCGCGACGGTCCGCCGGGTGTGGGCGTGCAAGCCGTGACCGTGGAGAAGGTCAAGATCGAGGGCCACGAGCAGTTCGCGGTCCGCGGCGTGGGCGCAGGCGTGTTTGTCGTGCAGGAGCATGCTGCCACGGCGCATCACTTCGACCTGCGCCTCGAGGTTGATGGCGTAATGCGCTCCTGGGCGGTGCCCAAGGGTCCGTCGCTCGACCCGGCTGTCAAGCGCTTGGCAGTCCAAGTGCCCGATCACGCAATCGACTACAACGCGTTCGAGGGCCGAACGGACGACGGAGCGGTGATCGTGTGGGATCGCGGCGACTACGAGCAGGGCGGTAGGGTCGTTTGGCCCGAGGCGCTTGAGCGCGGCCACGCGGTGTTCGTCCTGCACGGTGAGAAGCTTCGCGGCGGATTTGCGCTGCAGCGCACGCGCCCGGGCTCAAAGTCGCAGTGGTTGCTGATCAAGCGCCGCGACGAGCAGGCGCGCCCTGGTTCGGACATCGCCGCAGAGCAATCGGCCTCGGTCCTGAGCAGCCGGACTTTGGAGGAGCTGCTAGCTGACGGTTAGAGCCGTGGATGAGAGATGGTATTTGAGACTGTCCGTGTTGATCAGGCTGGCACGCCATCGGGCGACGGTTTGGTAGAGGTGTCATAACGCGCGACTGTGAAGCCGATCAGTACCGGCACGTGCACCGCAAATACAACCAAAGACAAGCTGAGGACGATCAGCGCGCCGCCGCTCACCTGGTCGCGCAAGAACGCGTACTCGATCATCCCGGCGATCACGATGTAGGCCAGCAGCGCCCAGCGAGCTATTTCGAAGAAGCGCCCCCAAGCGAAGTTGGGCACGCGCGCCAGCGCCGCGAGGTTGCCGGCGAGCAGCAGCGCTGAGGCAGCCAGCAGGACGATCGCCGGAGTGAGCGGGACCTGGTGGGGGAGGTGGGCGGCAAGGTAGATGCCGCCGGACACGATCAGCGCCAACGAGAGCATCCCCACCTGGGTGACGGGTGGAAGGCGGCGCTCGCTCATCCGACGGTCAACTTCGCCATGATTACAAGCGTGACGACCTGCATCGCGCCGGTGGCCCCGGCGGTGTAGATGAATCGCTTCATCAACCGCTCGATCACCTGTGGGTTGGGGCGCGGCTTCTTCAGCTCGACGAGCACCGCGATGTTCGCCGGCTCGAGCAGCCCAAGCGCGATCACGGCCATAATGCCGACCACGATGTAGCTGGCCACGAGCCAGCCGTGCAGGTAGTAGCTGCTCTGGACAGTTCCAAGGTGATTGCCAAGCTGCCAGCCGGCCGCCAGCGTGACCGTGACCACGGTTGGCATGATCAGGACCATCTTCGGCATCAGCCGCGTCGTCAGCTCGATGCGCGCGGGGATCGAGAGCTTTCCCAGGATTGGCCCAAGCACGAAGCCAAGGAACAGGTCGATGATCGTCCAGGCCGCCCCGCCGACGAAGTGCAGGAAGGCAAGCGGCCAAAGTTCGTTGACCGCGATCGCCGCGATCAAGAGCGCAAGCACGACGCCGACGACGACCAGACCGGCGCGGGGCACGATGTCGAAGTCCGGCCGCTCGATCGCGCCGGGGGGTGGGCCGTCCGCATGAGGCGCCGGTACAGAGACCACAGCCTGAGCCATGTCGCGATGGTACCGCCGCAGCAGACGGATCGCCAGCCTTTGCGGAGATGTCCCGCCGCGTGCTGCCGGTCGCCTCGGTCTTGCTCTACATGAATATGAAGTAGATGCAGACGTTTCGTCAGCGCGTCAGTCAGGCGAAGCGCAGAGTGTCATTTGCGCATCTCGGCCAAGGGGTCGCGTCCGTCCCACTCGCCCTCGGATGCATAGGGACGGAACCGCACGAATGCCGACTCATGGTGGTAGGGCCTGACGGCGTGAGCCTGAACGGCGCTCGAGTGTGCGGGATGGCTCTTGCCCTCCACGTAGGCGCGCATCGCGGCGGTGCTCTTCCACAGCGAGAACGTGCCTACCAACGCCGGTGGCCGCGCCAGCCCGGTGGAGGCTAGCAGCGAGGGTTCGCCGACGGCCAGAGCCTCAGCCGCGGCGGTAGCTCGGAAGAACCGCGGCGCCTGGGAGAACCGCAGGCGCCCGATCGTGAGCGCGGCGGCGGGCTCCTGGTCGTCCATCGGCTGCTCGCGAGCGACAAGTCCATCCAGGGGCTGCCAGCGTCCGACAATTCGAGTGGGTTGTAGGCGCACGCGCCACCCGTGCGCGAGTCGCTCGGCAAGCGCATGGCTGGCGAGGAAGGCATCGAGGGCACGCTCGTCCTCCCAGGTAGCAATCAGGGCGACACGACCAAGGTTGGGCTTGGAGATCAGCTGAGCGCTCAAGGGAGCAGTGATTGTGATCTCCGCGTAGCGCATGCCTGGCACCTTCGCCAGCTGGAGCTTGCGAGGTGAGAGTCCAAGCGCGGCGCGCTTGCCGACGTCGGCAAGGTGCATAGAGGCGATCACAGTGGCTGTTGGGTTCGATCGAAGAACACGTTACTATCTAGTGTACCATATGGTAACTTCAAACGGGTCCACTTCGATCGTCCACACCTCCGTTACGCACCGCAGGCTGCCGGCAGCGCAGCGGCGTGCTCTGATCGAGGACGCAGCCGCGCGCCTCTTCGCCGAGCGCGGCTATGTGGCGACGACCGTCGAGGACATCGTTGCGGCGGCGGGTGTGAGCAAGCCGATGCTCTATCGCCACTTCGAGTCAAAGAAGGAGCTTCACGTTAAGCTGCTCGAGCGTCGTCGCGACGAGTTGGCGGCCGCCGCGCTCGACGGCCTCCTGCAAGGCGAAGGCGATCCGACGGAGCGTCTGCCCGCGATGATCGACGCATGGTTTGCTCACGTGGAGCAGCATCCGCACACGTCGAGGATCCTCTTTCAGGATGCCACCGGCGATCCAGATATCCAGCAGCTTCAACGTGAGCTGCGAGCCCGTCAACGCGCGGCCGACGTAGCGCTGTTGCGCGAGTTCGCACCCGAGCTACCCAAGCACGAGCTCGAGCCGTTGGGCGAGATCATCCGCAGCTCGCTAACGGGCCTTGCGCTGTGGTGGCTCGAGAATCCCGAGGTCCCACGCGCGTCTCCGGTGGCCGCCGTCCTGCGCGTGACCACAGGCGTGCTCGCCAGCGTTGGCGCACAAACTGTCGGATAGATCGCGGGGACGGTAGGGGGTGAGGTAGGCTCCGTCAGCATAATTCTCACTAACCTGATAAAGATTATGATGATTGTAGGGAGCGCCCTCCGTGAGGCGCGCTTCCCCCGCGGTACTCATCCCCAGCTCATCGAACAACCCAACAGGAGAAGGCCAGATGTCCCATACCCACGCATCACCCACCACCCGTAAAGGCAGGCGCCGAACGCGCCAAGTCGCGCTCGGCGCTGTCGCGATGCTGCTTGGCGTCCTGCCCGGCGCGATCGCCAGCACCGCCCAGGCCGCGCCCACAGCGCCGCCGCCGGTGAGGATCCTCAGCTCGCAGCCGAATATCGGTCAGGGCGACATCTTCATCTCCCCGTTTGGCGACTCGAGCACCTACGCCAACGGTCCGGAGATCCTCGACAGTCACGGCAACGTCGTCTGGTTCCAAGCCGCTCCCGCAGGCCAGGAGGCCAGCGACTTTCGCACGCAGACCTATCTCGGCCAGCCGGTGCTCACGTTCTGGCAGGGGACCGGTCTCGGCGGTCTCTCCAGCGGAACCGACTATATCTACAACGACCACTACCAGCAGATCGCCACGGTCAACGCTGGAGACGGGCTCAGCGCGGACGGGCACGAGTTCCTCATCACACCATGGAACACGGCGCTGATCCTCTCCTACACGACGGCGACCGCCGACCTGACCTCGATCGGTGGCCCGGCCGATCAGACGGTGATCAACGGCGTCGTCCAGGAGGTTGATATCGCCACCGGCGAGGTGCTCTTCCAGTGGAACAGCGCCGACCACGTCCCCTACAGCCAGAGCGAGCAGCCGTTGCCGGTCTCGGCGAGCACGCCGTGGGACTGGTTCCACATCAACGCGGTGAAGCTGGACACCGACGGCAACTTGCTGATCGATGCGCGCGACACTTGGACCACCTACAAGGTGAGCCTGACCAGCGGAAACATCATCTGGCAGCTAGGAGGCAAGGACAGCGACTTCACCTTGCAGGCAGCCCCGGGGCAGACGCTGGACAGTGCCAACGAGATCTTCTCGTGGCAGCACGATCCAGAGCCAATCGGCAACAACGAGTACACGTTCTTCGACAACGAGTCCTCGGGTACGGCGCTGCTCCCCTACAGCCGTGCAATCACGGTGAAGTTGAACCCATGGAGCAAAGTCGCCACGCTCGTGTCCTCCGACAACCAGCCCGAGGGGCTCTCCGCGGCCTCGCAGGGCAACGCGCAGACAACCAGCGACGGGAATCTCTTCGTTGGCTGGGGAATCCTCCCGTACATCTCGGAGTTCAACTCGTCCAGCCAGCTCATCTTCAACGCTGAGTTCCCGACGGGAGTGAACACCTACCGCGCCTACCTGTTGCCCTGGAATCCTGCAGGCTCAGGGCAGGGTGGCCCGAAAGGCCCCGGAGGGGGCCAGGGTGGCAAAGGCCAAGGCGGCGGCCAGGGCTCGGGTCCGGGATCGAAAGGCTCCAGCGGCGGCCAGGGCGGCCCGAAAGGTGGTCACGGCGGCTCGAAATACTCCAGGAAAGGTCACGGCTCAGGACACGGCAAAGATCGAGGGCATCGAGGGCGCCAGCATCGAGGCGCCCGCTGAGCCTGTGAGCAACCGCTGAGTCAAGCGGCCGGCGAGTCCGACGCGGCCTGTCCCGCGTCGGACTATGCCGGCTTCCCCTGCGTACCGCGTCGGATTTGACGCGGCCGAGAGCGATCGCTGTTCAGCTATCTATCGTGGCCATGCTCGCGTAGCGATCGCCGGCCGTAACGCCGAGTGGCGCGGCCTCGTCGATGCGCGCGAGATCATCCTCGGACAGCTCGATCTCGGCCGCGGCGACGTTCTCCTCCAGATAGGAGCGCCGCTTGGTGCCCGGGATCGGCACGATGTCCTCGCCGCGGCTGAGCACCCATGCGAGCACCAGCTGTCCGGCCGTGACCTGCTTCTCCTCGGCTATCTGCTCGATGCGCTGCACGAGCTCGAGGTTCTTCTGGAAATTCTCGCCCTGGAAGCGAGGATGGTGGCGGCGGAAATCGTCCTCAGGCAGATCCTCCGGTTTCTTGTACTTGCCGGAGAGAAAGCCGCGACCCAGGGGAGAGTAGGCGACGAAGCCGATCCCGAGCTCCCGCACCGTCGGCAGGATCGCCTCCTCAGGGTCGCGCGACCATAGCGAGTACTCAGTCTGCAGCGCCGATATGGGGTGGACCACATGGGCGCGCCTGATCGTCTGCGGAGAGGCCTCCGACAGACCGAGATAGCGGACCTTGCCCTCGCTGACAAGCTCGGCCATCGCGCCGACCGTGTCCTCGATCGGCACACTCTTGTCAACGCGGTGCTGGTAGTAGAGGTCGATGTGATCGATGCCCAGGCGCTTCAGCGATGCTTCGCAGGCGCTACGCACGTACTCGGGCTTGCCGTTGATCCCCACCCAGCTGCCGTCCTCGTTGCGCTCGTTGCCGAACTTGGTGGCCAGCACGACTTGCTCGCGACGGTCGGCGATTGCGCGGCTGAGGAGCTTCTCGTTGGTGAACGGGCCGTACATGTCGGCTGTGTCCAGCAGCGTCACGCCAAGCTCGAGCGCTCGATGAATCGTGGCGATCGCCTCGTCCTCGTCAGATTGCCCATAGAACTCCGACATGCCCATGCAGCCCAGCCCCTCGGCCGACGCCTGCAGTCCCTGACTTCCAAGCTTGCGTGTCTTCATGCCCTTTGCTCCTTCTCTCGAGTAGGCGTTAAACGCTCGATAGCTGCCAGTTTGTCGGCCGGTTATGCCGCGTACTCGTTTTAGCGCGTCGAGCCCTGGCGCTAGGATGGCCTTGCGATTCGCTGGCAAATGGAGCGAGCACTGGAAGTGAACACCGTCGCAACCACTTCAGCCTCTCCCCGATCCGCGGCGAATCATCGTCTTGGGGTCATCTTCAGCGGCTTGATGCTCGTGATGCTGCTGGCGGCGCTGGACTCGACGATCGTCGCGACCGCGCTGCCGACGATCGTCGGCGATCTCGGTGGGCTGGAGCGGCTGTCGTGGGTGACGAGCGCCTACCTGCTGGCGCAGACGGCGGTCACGCCGCTGTACGGCAAGCTCGGCGATCAGCTGGGACGCAAGCGCGTCCTGCAGAGCGCGGTGGTGCTGTTCCTCGTGGGCTCGGGCTTGTGCGGGCTGGCCCAGTCGATGACCGAGCTGATCGCCTTCCGCGCGGTGCAGGGGCTCGGCGCCGGTGGGCTGATCGTGCTCGTGCAGGCGACGGTCGGCGACATCGTCTCACCGCGCGAGCGCGGGCGCTACCAGGGGCTCTTCGGTGCGGTTTTCGGTGTTGCGAGCGTCGCCGGCCCGCTGCTCGGAGGCGTGATCGTCGAGCACCTGTCGTGGCGCTGGATCTTCTATGTGAACCTGCCGATCGGCCTGGTTGCGTTGGTGGTGATCGCGGCGACGCTGCCGGCTACGAGCGTGCGCAGCCGCCCCGCGATCGACTATCTCGGGCGCCGGAGTGCTGGCGGGCGCGTTGAGCGCGATCGTGCTGGTGGCCAGCCTCGGCGGCACGACCTGGGCGTGGGGGTCGGGGCAGACGGTGCTCGTCGCCATCGCCGGGGTGGTATTGCTCGGCGTGTTCCTGGCGGTCGAGCGCCGCGCGCGCGAGCCGGTGCTGCCGATCGCGGTGTTGCGCGACGAGGTATTTCGCATCGCCGGCCTGCTCTCGCTGATCGTCGGCTTCGCGCTGTTCGGGTCGGTGACGTTCCTGCCGCTGTTCTTCCAGACGGTGTTTCATTCGAGCCCGACCGGAGCGGGCCTGCGGCTGGTCCCATTGATGGGCGGGCTGGTGCTCACCTCGGTCGTCTCCGGCCGGGTGATCTCGCGCACGGGGCACTACAGGTTGTTTCCGATCGCCGGCACCGCGACGATGACGGTCGGGCTGCTGCTGCTCTCGCGCCTGGATGTCGGTACGAGCTCGGCCGCGGCTGACCTGTATCTGCTGGTGCTCGGCCTTGGCCTGGGGATGGTGATGCAGGTGCTGGTGCTCGCCGTGCAGAACGCCGTCGAGTATTCGGTGCTCGGCGCCGCGACCTCAGGAGTCACGCTTGCACGCGGCATCGGCGGCTCGATCGGCGCGGCCGTGTTCGGCACGATCTTCTCGAGCCGTCTGCGTACCGAGCTGCACGACGTGATCAGCGGCGCGCTTGGAGCGCAGGTTGCCGGTGGCGCACGTCTGACGGGCGCTCAGGTCGGGAGTCTGCCGGCTGCGGCCAGGCTCGCCTATGAGAACGCCTACGTGCACGCGCTGCGACCCGGTGTTCCTCGTTGCGGCCGGGGTGGGCGCGCTGGGGTTCCTGTTGAGCCTGCGCTTGCGCGAGCGACCGCTGCGCGCGACCGCCTCGACGAGCCAGGGGCTGGACGACGCGCTCGCGGTGCCGAAGAGCCCGAGCTCGCTTGCCGAGATCGATCGTGCGCTCAGCGTGCTCGTGAGTCGGGAGGATAGACGTGCGTTCAACGAGCGGGTGGGGTCACGTGCCAGCGTCGATCTGAGCTCGGGGGCGATCTGGGCCCTCGCTCGATTCGACAGCTATGGAATCGACGGGACGCGTGAGATGGCCCAAGAGCAGGCGGTCGAGGACGAGCGCGTCGCTTGCGGTCGAACAGGAGCTGCGCGAACAAGGACTCGTAGTCGAGTCCGATGGCGGCGCGAGGCTCACAGCGGCAGGTCTCGCGACGTCCGACCAGCTGCTGAGCGCTCGTCGTGATGAGCTGCGCGCGATGCTGGCCGACAAGACGACGCAACAGGTTCCCGAGGTGCACGAACTGCTGGAGCGGCTCTGCGTGGAGTTGTCTGGCCAGCGGCCCTGATTTGACACATAGACACCGAAGCTCGCGGCGCCTGCCCCGGCTGCCACGGCCAGCGGCAAGCCGAGACTTTGCTTCTCGAGCAGCCCCCCGATCGTCGCCCCGATGAGCATCGCCGCAACAACTGACAGTCGTCGGGCTGACATATCGATTCTTGCCGGTGTTGCGGCCGCGTCAGCGGCCAGCCCGGTTAGGGTCATTGTGAGCACGGTGGTGGTCATGTCGGGTATCGCCAGCTTGCGCACGATCGCGTTGCGCACGCCCATCGCCAGAGCGACCAGCGCGATGATCGCGTAGGCGCTGGTCGAGCCAACCTGGACGTGTATCGCGTAGGCGACGACCGCCGCAAGCGCCAGCAGCGCAACCTCGCCAGCAACTCCGATGAGAAGCACACGCTCGTGCTTCTCAGCTATGCCAATACCAAGTCGCCCACCGATCGCTGCGCCGAGCAGAAAGGCACCGAGTGAGATCAGGGGGGCAACTACCGGTAGTCCGCCGGCGTTTGCCAAGCCGAAGCCGAGCAGCACGATGTTGCCGGTCATGTTGGCCGTGAACACGTGGCCGAGGCCGAGATAGCTGGCGGCGTCGATCAGGCCCGTGGTGAGCGTGAGCGCCAGCAGCACCGGCGGCAGAGCCCTGTCGTGCGCGGGCGATGGCTTTGCAGCGCTTGCATCTTCGCCGGCCATTGCTGTGACTTCGACGGCGGAGCCCGGAAACCTCGCGGCGGCGAGCCGCCCGGAAACCTTGAGTTGGCGGGCGGAACGTCGAAAATGGCAGATCCGAAAAAGGGGGTGTAAACCGGGAGCGCCGTTTTGGAGAGTTCCCGCGTCTCCAGAGCGCGGCGCTTTCCGTCTACGCGTCGTTGAAGCGCTGGGCCTCGCCTGTCATCTCGCGCCGCAGCCGCTGCACTTGACGCAGTTCGCGTATGTCGTCGTCGAGTAGCGGCTGAATAGCCGGCTCGTCGTTGCCGAGCAACTCTGGCTCCAGGCGATGGCGCACAAGCTCGCCAGCGATCGCGTCGACGCGTTGCGCGCCGGCGCCCGGACGCGAGCTGACTACGCGCGCCATGCGCTGTCCGCGAAACAGCAGTCCCACGCCGTCGTCAGCCGCCCAACCCCCTGGCAGCGCGCCCTCGCGCACACTCTTCAGCCACACCGGCAGCCGTTCGGGCTCGCCGTCGGCGTGGACGGTCAAGGACCCCTCCAAGAGCCCCAGGCCGGCCATCAGCTCCGGCGCGCCGCTGGAGCAGGTCACGCCGCCTTCGAACCAGCACATCGCCCCGGCGCTGATCCCGGCCAGCACGGTACCTTGGCGCCATGCTTGGATCAGCAGCTCGTCGAGTCCGTGCGCGCTCCAGATGGCTAGGAGATTGCGCATCGAGCCGCCGCCGACGTAGATGATGTCCTGTTCGAGCACGATCTCCTTCAAGGGCCGCTCGAGATCGCTGAGCCGGAATAGTGAGATGTGGGTGGGCACGCACGGCCTCCCGCCGAACCTCGCGTAGAAAGCGTTGATCTGTGTCGTGGTATCGCCCGATGCGGTGGGCAGGAAGAGAATGTGTGGCTTCGCGCGCCTCCGAGAGCGAGAGCACATAATCGTCGAGCAGCGGATTGGCCGGCTCCATCGTGAAGCCGCCGCCACCCATCGCGAGGATCAGCCGTCGATCCGCGTCTGGTGCGTCAGGCGATTCAGGCGGACTCACGCCGCGGCGACCGCGCGGTCGATCGGGACCGGCGCGAGCTTGCCCGAGCCAAGAAAGGAGACATCCAATGCGCTCTCGACGACCTGCTCCGCGACACGCTCCACGTGGTAGGCGGCCCCGTCTGTCCGCGAGCTGAGCACCCGCGCCAGGCCGGTGCCCTCGAAGTGAAGTGCTACGCCGTCGTCCACGGCGAACCCGGCACGCATTCCGTCGTTCACGAGGCTGTGATACTCGGCGCGTCGCGCCGGCTCGGCATCGTAGTGCACACAGTTCGAGTATGGCAGCAGTCCGAGCCCGCGCACGCGTCGCGACGGACCGTGGAAAGCGCTCAGCGCTTCGTCGAACCAGCACAGCGATCCGGCGGAGGGGCCGCACAGGACGATGCCTTCCCGCCAGGCACTGCGCAGCACCTCATCGAGCCCGTGCGCGCGCCACACGCCCAGCATGCTGACCACATTGCCACCGCCGACGTAGATCAGGTCCTGGCTCAGCAGGTGTGAGGCGAGGTCGTCCTCGACGCCCTGCCCACCCTGGTCGCGGCGAAATAGGGAAAGATGGCTTGCCTCGCAGTGGGCTGAGAAGCGGCGGTAGAAGCGCACCACATAGTGGTCGGCATCGCCGGAGGCGGTCGGCAGAAAGCAGACGCGTGGGCGTCTGGAGCCGACCAACGACAGCACATAGTCGTCGAGCAGCGAGCTGTCTTTCTCCATCGAGAAGCCGCCGCCTCCAAGGGCCACGATCTGAGGGATCCTGGGTCGCATCGCTTGCTCTCGCTTTTGCGCAAAACTGCGGGATGGGCTTTTAGTGTCGCTGTGCGCGGCCCTTGCACGTATGGACTCGCGCCCAAGAATCCAATGGTCGGTTCTCGACAATCATCCAATTCGGGATGGGCCCTGTAAGCTCGACGGATGCCTTCTTCTATGAACCCGCTGGAACATGTAGACGTTCTGATCGTCGGTGCCGGCCTTTCCGGGATCGGCGCCGCCTGTCATCTGCAAGCCAATTGTCCCGGCAAGAGCTATGCGATCCTCGAGGCTCGCGAGCGCACCGGCGGTACTTGGGATCTTTTTAAATACCCCGGTATCCGCTCGGACTCGGATATGTACACGCTCGGCTACTCCTTCCGCCCGTGGACGCAGGCCAAGTCGATCGCCGACGGCTCCTCAATTCTCGACTACGTGCGCCAGACGGCGGCCGATCACGGTGTAGCTGAGAAGATCCGCTTCAATCATCGTGTGCTGCGTGCAGAGTGGTCGACCGAGGACGCGCGCTGGACGGTCGAAGCCGAGCACGGCGAGGGGGAGACCGCGCGCATCAGCTGCAACTTCCTTTTTCTGTGCAGCGGCTATTACCGCTACGACGAAGGCTATACGCCCGAGTTTCCCGGCAGCGAGCAGTTTGCTGGGCGGATCGTGCACCCGCAACATTGGGACGAGGACATCGACTATGTGGGCAAGCGGGTCGTAGTGATCGGCAGTGGCGCGACCGCCGTGACGCTCGTGCCCTCGATGGCCGAGAGCGCCGCGCATGTGACGATGCTGCAGCGCTCGCCCACTTACATCGTCTCCTTGCCCGCCGAAGACCCGGTCGCCAAGCTGCTACGTCGCTTCCTGCCGGCCAAGGCCTCCTACCCGATCATGCGCTGGAAGAACGTGCTGATGACGATGGCGAGCTTCCAGCTCTCACGCCGCCGCCCGCAGGCGATGAAGGCGTTGCTGCGCAAGGGTCTGGAACGCCAGTTGCCCGCGGGCTATGACATCGACACTCACTTCAACCCCAGCTACAACCCGTGGGATCAGCGCCTGTGCCTGGTGCCGAACGGCGATCTGTTCGAGTCGATCAGCGCCGGTCGCGCCTCGGTCGTCACCGACCGTATCGAGAGGTTCACGGAGACGGGCATCAAGCTTGTCTCCGGCGCCGAGCTGGAGGCCGACGTGGTCGTCACTGCCACAGGTCTGAATCTCGTGGCTTTGGGCGGCATGCAGTTCTCTGTGGACGGTCAAGACGTCACTCTCGCCGACACGATGAGCTACAAGGGCATGATGCTCAGCGGCGTACCGAACATGGCTTTCTCGGTGGGCTACACGAACGCTTCGTGGACGCTCAAGTGCGACCTCACCTGTGAGTACGTCTGCCGTCTGCTCAACCACATGGACGAGGCGGCCTTGCGCCAGTGCACGCCACACAACCGCGACCCCCGTATGTCAGAGCGTCCGTTCATCGATTTCTCCTCCGGTTACGTGCTGCGCTCGATCGACAAGTTCCCCAAGCAGGGCTCCAAGGCGCCGTGGAAGTTGCACCAGAACTACCCGCTGGACATCCTCAACCTGCGCTTCGGCTCGGTCGCCGACGGGGTGATGGAGTTCTCCAATACGGGGACCAAAATCGAGGCTCAGGAGCTGGTCGCTGTCTGAGGCGCACGTGATCGGTGAGCCGCGCATGGTCCTGCGTCCGCTCGCCAAGGGTGACGAGGCCGAGCTATTGCGTATCCACAGAACGCCGGAGGTGGCGCTCTGGTGGGACGTGCCCGACGATGGCTTCCCTTGGAGCGACGAGCCCGAGGCGACCCGTTTGACGATCGAAGTGGACGGCGCTGTCACCGGATTGATCCAGTTCTACGAGGAGCAGACGCCCAAATACAGGCATGCCTCGATCGATCTGTTCCTGGATCCCGCGCTACACGGGCAAGGCTGGGGCACCGAGGCGGTGAGGCGCGTCGTGCGTCTTCTGATCGACGAGCGTAGCCATCACCGCGTCACTATCGATCCGGGCAAGGACAACAAGGCGGCGATTCGCTCCTATGAAAAGGTCGGCTTCAGGCCGGTGGGAGTGATGCGCAGCTACGAGCGTCGCGCCGGCGCCGAAGAATGGCGCGACGGGCTGTTGATGGAGCTGCTTGCCGCGGATTTGTGAGGCGCCCGGACTGTCTCGTAGGGTGGACGCCGGTGGGAGCCGGTTGGGCAGGCAGGCGGGCGGCGGGTGGGGCGCTGCTGGCCTGGGCTGAGAGCCTGCCGGTGTGAACCGTGGCTCCAGCCCGAGCTCAGCTGCAGATGACCTTTAGGCCAGCTGTACGTTTACTGCCTTGGGTCCCTTGTCGCCGGCCTCTGCGTCATAGGTGACCTTCGCGCCCTCGGCCAGGGAGCGGTAGCCGTCGCCGGCAATGCCTGAGTGATGGACGAACAGGTCCTTGGACTGATCGTCGGGCGTGATGAAGCCAAAGCCCTTGTCGTCGCTGAACCACTTGACGGTTCCTGTAGCCATGTTGCTTTTCCTCCGTGTTTTCGCGTGCTGCGAACGCGGAGATTGCTATGAGCAAAGGCTACGAGCGCTGACACTGCGGTTGTTCGGGATTAATTATCCCGCTTGGATCAAGCCACTATATAGCAATCGCTATGCGGCCTCTGAAAGCTCCGGTTCGTTCTCGGCACGCTCACCAGCGTTCTCGTGTTGGGCGGCATCTGCCGGCTGCGGACGCAATACGGTCAGGGCCACGCCGATACCGACCAGTACAAGACCCGTGGCGATCCAGAATGCAAGCTGATAGCCACCGGTCAGTGCCGCTGCTTGGGACTGTCCCTGGGCGAGCAGCTTGTTCGTGTGCGACGTCGAGAGCGTGGCCAGCACGGCAAGTCCGAGCGCGCCGCCGACCTGGGCGGTCGTGTTGACAAGGCCAGAGGCAAGCCCGGCGTCGCTGGGCGTGGCACCGGACATCGCGACGCCCATCAGCGCCGGGAAGCACACGCCCGCGCCTGTGCCGAGCAGCAGCATCGAGGGCAATAGGCCGGTCAGGTAGCTCGCGTGAACGGGCGCGAGGGCTAGCAACGCCAGCGCCAGCGCGATCATGGCCAATCCCGGGGGCAGCAGCGCACGTGCGCCAAAGCGTGTGATCAGGGGCTCTGAGAAGCGAATCGACATCGAGCCCATCGTGATTGTCACCGGTAGGAACGCCAGTCCGATCTCCAGTGCGTCGTAGCCGAGCACCTTGCGCATGTAGAGCGCACCCAGGAAGAACATTCCGAACATCCCCGCAACGGAGAACACCTGGATCAGGTTTGCGCCGCTGACGTTGCGGGAGCGGAAGATACGCAGTGGCACTAGCGGGTTGCTTGCTGTGGCCTCGCGTGCGACGAAGCCCGCGAGCAGCGCGAGCGAAAGCGCACCGAGGGCCAGGGTGGTCCCAGCGCCCCAGCCGTCTTCGGCCGCGGGCGAGACGATCGTGTAGACGCTGAGCATCAGCGCGCTGGTGATCAGTACCGCACCAGGAATGTCGGCGCCCTCGCCGAAGCCGATCCCCTCGTCCCGATCGAGCAGGCGTCTGGCAAACAGGATCGTCGCGATCCCGATTGGGACGTTCACGAAGAAGATCCAGTGCCAGTCGAGCGCTTGCGTGAGCACGCCGCCGGCCAGCAGGCCGACAGACCCGCCGGCGGAGGCGACGAAGGCGTATACGCCGATCGCCTTGGCCTGGTCGCGGGGGCTGGGGAACATCGTGACGATCATGCCCAGGACGACAGCAGAGGTCATCGCGCCGGCGATGCCCTGCACGAAGCGGGCACAGACCAGCAACGTCTGCGTCCAGGCCAGGCCGCACATCAGGGAGGCGAGCGTGAACAGGCCCACGCCCAGCAGGAAGATGCGGCTGCGTCCCAACAGGTCGCCAAAGCGCCCGGCCAGCAGCAACAGCCCGCCGAAGGCGATCAGATAGGCGTTGACGACCCAGGCGAGGCTGGAGGTGGAGAAGTGCAGTTCTTCTTGGATCGAGGGCAACGCGACGTTGACGACGGTCACGTCGAGCACGATCATCAGGACGCCGACACACAGCACGTACAGCGCTATCCAGCGCGAGCGCTCGGTCGCGTGGTTGCTGCTTTGCTCGTCGTGTGTGGGCATACTCACAAGGTCTCCTTTCGCAGTGCCTCACCCAGGCTATCGAGCAAGATCGCGCTTCCATGTTCACGCTCGGCCGGTGTGTCGAGACCGTCGAGGAAGACTCCCTGCTCGGTAAAGCGCAATTTCGTCGCGGCGCCGACCGCCTCGAACTCGACCGTGGCCAGGGAGACCGAGATGCGCGCCTCGTCCAGATACATGTCATACGCATAGACGATCCGCTCGCCCTCCACGATGTCCTGGTAGCGGCTGTCGAAGCGGTAGACCGAGCCGTCGGGTGTCTCGATCGCGAATCGCTCGTGGCCGCCGACCTCGAAGTCGAGCTCGCGACTCTCGTGCGGAAGGTTCTTGGGCCCGAACCAGCTTGCCTTGGCGGCGGGCTCGGCCCACGCTTTGAAGACGTGCCCCGGTTGCGCCTCGTATGTGCGCTCGATCGTGAAGGTGGCATGGAGAGCAGATCGCTCTTGCTGTGTACTCATGGCTTGCTCCCTTTTCGTGGTTGTTCGGGGTGCTCGGCCAGGTATTCACCGAGCCGGTCCAGGCGCTGCTCCCAGCTCTTGCGTCGCTGCGCGATCCAATCCTCGGCTCCGCCAAGCGCCTTCTGCTGCACGTGGCAGGTGCGCACGCGCCCGACCTTTTCAGATCGGACCAGCCCGCTGGCCTCCAGTACGTGCAGATGCTGGACGACGGCCGGCAGGGACATGGCAAGCGGCTGCGCAAGCTCGCTGACCGAGGCCGAGCCGAGTGTCAGGCGATCCACCATCGCGCGGCGCGTCGGATCGGAAAGCGCGTGGAACGTAAGGTCGAGCGGGGCAGCTTGCTGTTGGTTAAGCACTCACTTAACTATTACCACATCGCGCGACTAGCCCGAAGCGGCGCGACGACTCTGGCGCGTCAACGCGCTCACGAGCTTGTCGATCGAGCGCTGCAGCTGCTCGATGCTGGCCGACTCAACCCGTGTGACGCCGACCTCAAGGTTGATCCAGGCGTTGATCTCGCGGTGGCTGCTGCGGCTGCGCACGGCGAGCTCGGCCACCATGCGACGGCGCTCCTCGCGCAGTTGCGTCCTGCGCTCGAACGCGGCTACCGGTGCCGGCTCGGGGGGTGCGAGTGTGGCGGTCTTGGCTTTCGGGGCGGCCGGCGCAGGTCCGAACAGCGTCATTTGCGGCGCCACTTCTGCGCTCAACGGCACGAACTCCAGGGCAGGCGAGGGCTCGCTCGCGCGCCGCTCGCGCGGCTCGTCCAGGCCCTCCTCCTGCTCGCGCTGGCGCAGCGCGTGGCGCAGCTCGCTCTCGACCTGTGCCGCGTGCGCGCGCAGCACCGGCTCGGCGGGTAGATAGACCCAGCTGGGCTCCGGTGGGCGACCGGGAATCGTGCGCACGAAGCGGCCCACGATCTGTCTGAAGATCATCGGCGTCTTCGCCGCCGTGGCGTATACGCCGACGCGCAGGCGGGGAATGTCCACGCCCTCGGAGACCATGTTGACCGCCACGATCCACGGCTCGCGCGACTCCCTGAAGGCCGCGAGCTTCTGTGCGGCGCGCGCCTCGGTGTGCAACACCACCACCGGCGCCTTGCCGGTAGCGTCGCCGAGTAGCTTCGCGATCTTGCGCGCGTGCGTGGCGTCGGCCGCAACAGCCAGGCCACCGGCGTCTCGATGGCCCTCCGCGCGCAACTCGCTCAGCTTCGTGTCGGCCTCGCGCAGGATGCGCGGCAGCCCGTCGGGCAGCTCTGTCGAGATCGCGGTGCGATAGCGGCGGCTGGCCTCGCGGGCGGTGAGCACCGTCTCGAACGAGGACTCGATCACGTCCTCGCCGCTGCGCCAGGAGAGCGTGCCGTCGAAGGTCACGAACGCCACGGGCCTGCAGATGCCCTCGGCCACCGCCTCTGCGTATGTATAGGACACGTCAGGTTCGGCGACTCCTTCGGCGTCGTAGCTGACGCCCGGGAATCGGCGTCGCGTCCGAGCGAAACGGCGTCCCCGACAACAGCAGCCAACGGGGGACCGCGGCGAAGGCCAGTTGAAAGCCGGTGCCCCAGGCCAGCTCCTCGCCGAGGTGGTGGGCCTCATCCACGATCACCAGCGTGTCCGGGGCCACCTTCGTGCGCCACGCCTTCGGGTCGGAGGCCACGCGCGCATAGGTCACGGCCACGCCGTGGAAGTCGCGCGGCGGCAGCGGACCGGGGGCGTCGGGCTGTAGTTGCACGCCGAGCTGCGCCCCGGCCGCGGCCCACTGGCGCGTGAGCGGCGTGGTTGGGCACAGCACCGCCACACGGCTCACCTCGCCGCCGGAGAGCATCCGGCGTGCCAGCTCCAGCGCTGGACGCGTCTTGCCGGCTCCCGGCGCCGCCGAGATCAGGAAGGGGCCGTCCTGCCAACCGTGCAAACGCTCGAGCGCGTCGCGCTGCCAGGCGCGCAGGGATGTTACGGGGGCTCTGGACAAGAGCCCGGCATCCTGGGCCATCGGCCGGACGGATCGCCCGTTTTGGCTCAGTCAGTGGCCTGGCGGGGCGCCGTTAGCGCGGCGCGGTTTGTGACGAGCGGGTTGGCCTGCGGGTCGAGCGCGTCGGGGCGTGTCAGGACCGCGGCGGCGGTGGCGCGTAGCGGTGATGTAGGATCAGGAGGTTGCCGTCGGGATCGTCGAAGATCGCCATGTGGCAGACGCTCGTGTCGAAGGTGTCTTGGGGAAAGCTGACACCACGCTCTTCAAGCGTTGCACGCGCGCTCGCCACGTCGTCCACGTGCAGGGCGATCCCGCTGCGCATCGGCACGTGCTCCAGGCCCATCTTCTCGGCGTCGATCACGCTGAGCGTCAGGTTGCCAGTCTCGAACTCAGCGTAGTTGCGCTCTTCCAGGTAGACCGAACGCTCCAAGCCGAGTGTCTCGCCGTAGAACTTCACCGCTTTGGGCAGATCCTGGTTGGCACCGCCACGAAGTCCACACGCGTGATCATCTCTGTCGCATCGCTCATCGCGGCTCCTCGTATGGGCTTTGGCGCGCTCGTGGATCTTGCCCGCCGTCCGAGCGCTCAGAGATGGGCCGCGTCCCAGCTCTCAGGCGTTCTCCGCCTGCACCGCCCCGACTTTACCGCCTGCAGAAGGGCGTCGTAGTCGCGTTCGTTCTGGTCGGCATATGCCTCTGAGAAATCCACGATCGCCTGGTCGAAGACGCCGCCGGCGCCGAGGTAGGAGGCGATCGCGATGCGGTCCCCAGTACGCGCGTGTGCGCGTGCCAGCGTCCACCCGCACAGGGCGCCGTAGGCGCGCAGCATCGGATGGGTCATTGTCTCGATCTCCACGCTCAGCTTGCCGTCCCATAGCTGGCGCACATAGAAGTCGCGCGTCACGTCGTCGATCCCGGTGGCCGGCAGCCAGCCCAGGAGGATGTCGCCGGAGGCCTGCATCAGGCGCTGGCCCTCGACCACGCGCTGGCCATGGTTTGCGTACTGCGAGGCACCGGCGTAGGGCTCGAGCACCGAGGCCTGGGCTTCCTTGGCCTGCAGCACGAGCGGGTCCTGCTCGTCGCGTCCCACGAACAGCAGCACCCATGCGCGCGTGCCGACGCTGCCGACGCCCACGACCTTACGCGCGATGCTCTGGAACGTGTAGTCACCCAACAGCAGGCTGTACTCGTCGCTGAGGCTCGAGCGGTAGTCGGCGAGCATCTGCCTCAAAACGCTTGTGCAGCTCGTCGTTCTCCGCTTCGGCCCAAGAGCTCCCGTGCCGGCACGATCAGCGGCGGTTCGCTGACGAAGCGCAAGCTGTCCATCGACCGCTTCGGTGAGCTTGAGGACGCGCGCGCGTGCTGTTCTTCGCGCGCGCCTTGCCCAAGCGCTTTTCCATCTGTTGCAAGCGCTTACCCTTGACGAGCTGCTGGGCGCGCACGACGCCCATGATGTCCTCGCGTTCAGGCTTGAGTACCACACCGTCCAGATTGCTCATCTGCGCGAAGCCGCGCATCGACTGCCTGTATGTCTGGGCTGTCCAAGCGATGACGTCGGCGATCTCTTGCTTGCTCAAGTTGAGGTCGCGCCCGGCGACGCACAGGCTCGCAGCCAGCCGCTTGACATCCCACTCCCACGGCCCGGGCAGGGTCTCGTCGAAATCGTTGATGTCGAACAGCATCTCGCGCTCGGGCGAGGCGAAGACACCGAAGTTGGACAGGTGGGCGTCTCCGCACAGCTGCGCCCGCAGGCCCGAGGCGGGCGGTCTGGGCGAGGTCGGCCGCCATGATCGCTGCCGCACCTCGGTAGAAGGTGAAGGGGGAGACGAGCATGCGCCCGTAGCGGATCGGCACAAGCTCGGTCACGCGGCTCTCGGCCTGGCCTTGAAGGATCGCCACGGGGTCCTCGCGGTCCTTCGGCGCTTTCCATTCGGCGTGGCTCGAGCGCGGCGTGTGCGCTCGCGCGTCCTTGCCTTCGGCTTCGCGCTCGCTCTGACGGTCTCGGCGTCGCTCATGTCCCGCTCCTTCGGGTTCTCGTCAGGGTCGCGCTCGGGCGCGGGGGATGGGGGAGCGGAGGTGGTAGCTCCCGGGCTCGGCGGGGGCGATTGGCCAGCGGGGGGGGCAGGCTTTGGAGGGTGCCGGTGGGTGGTACATGCTGGACGGGCACGCCGGATGGTCGGGGGAGGTCCGCCCCGGATGTGCGACGCAAGATGCGCGTCGGGAAACTCCAGTGCCGTTTGGCGGCGCAGCGTCTCTGTGCCAAATACCGCCAGCACGATAATGATGATGATCCCTGCTGAGCGATTTCGTCGCCTCGATCGGCCCCCACGCGAACAGCAGCAGCAACAGCAGGCCGAGCGCGCCGAAGGTGACGTCCGGACGGTCGCGCATGTAGGGCGCCATCAAGCGGCGCAGCGACGTGGCGATCCTCGTCGGGCCTGCCAGCATCGCCGCGAGGACCACGACCACGCCGATGAACACGGTCGACCACGCGACATCGGCAAGCACGCTCGTCCCGATCGACCATGCCGCCTGTGCGGCCGGTCCGCACCGCTTCGGTGGTGGCCAGCGAGTCGACCACCTTCGATCCGGCGATCCCGCGCACCACGACAACCGCTAGACCCGCACCGACGAAGGCCGCGCCGACCTCGATCAAGGTCTGGCGGCGTCGTCCGCGCGCCAAATAGACCGCCAGCGCGAACATCGCCACGACCAGCAGCGGCAGGATCAGCGCCAGGCTACGCAAGTAGGTTGACCGCGTCCTGCATCGTCTCCAGCTGTTTGGAGGTCACGATCTTCAGTTGCGCGACTTTCGCCGGAATCTTTTCGGAGAGCTCGCCGGGGCGCCCACCTTTTCCGCCACTTCGCCGAGCATTGGCCGCAGGTCTAGCACCACCGCGCCGCCGCCGGGCAGCTTCACCACGCTGCCTTTGTTCTCGATCAGGCGCACGAACTGCGGCATGGGTGACCTGGTTGGCCTTGCTCCACAGTTCTTGAACACGCGGGCGTTCGAGCAGCAGGTTGATCCCCTTCTGCACAACGTCTTTCAGCGCGCCTGCGGCCGGGGCGGCGAGCGGCTTCAATTCGCTCGGCAGCTCTTTGCCCAATTCTCCGGCCACGTCCACGTTGGCATACAGCTGTTCTGTCAGATAGCCGGACACCGCTTCGCGGATCGGTGGGCTCTCGATCAGCTTCGTGTTCGTGCTCGTCCAGTAGCCGGTGTCAAGCAACTGCCTATTGGCCCAGACCGCGAAAATAGCCACGATCCCGAGCACGGTGGCCACACCGATCAGGCTGCGCACCAGCCAGCGGTGGGGGTGAGCCGCGCTCGGGGGCGGGACGTAGGCTTGGGCCTGCGGGCCTGAAACCGGGAGGTCGGCGGCGGAGCTCACGTTACGGGAGGCTATCCGGGGGTCCGGCGGGCAGTAACCGTGTTACCCCGCACCGGGGTAGGTGTTTTCACGCAACCTCCCGACATTTCAGGAGCCCTCGCGCTCTGCCATGTCGGCGCCGGTGGTTGTCGTCATCACCTGCGCCGCGCCGCCGCCGAGCACCCGACGCACGAACCCGGGCGCCACGATACGCAGGGCCGCGGCAAGCGCATACGGTCGCGGCACGTAGCGCTCGGGACGCCGCTCCACGCCCGCCTGGTAGATCGCCTCGGCAGCCTTCTCGGGTGTCGAGACGATCCAACGGGTGAGCGCACGATCGGTCAGCTCGGCTTGGGGGAAGCCCTCGGTGGAGATGAAGCCGGGAAGCACCGAGCCCAACGTGCACGCCGTGCGGGCGCTCCTCGGCCCACAGCGAGTCAGACCAACCGGCGAGCGCGAACTTCGAGGCGCTGTAGGCGCCTGAGCCGGCACGCGCCACGCGCCCGGCGGTGCTGGCCACGTTGACGATCGCGCTCGGAGCGCTCTCGCGCAGCAATGCGAGCAGTGCCTCGGTCAGACGCAGCTGAGCGTCGAAGTTGATGTCCATCGTGCGCTTGACGTTGGCGTAGCCGCCCTCGGCGAAGCGTGCACGCCAGGCGGCGCCGGCGTTGTTGACGAGCAGGTCGAGCCGTCCGTGGTGCTCGCCTACATGTGCCCGCAGGCGCTCGGGAGCGTCATCGTCGAGCAGGTCCAGCGCCAGAAAGCTTGCCTGCGGGCCGAGCGAGTCGGCGAGCGCGCGCAGGCGCTCCTCGCGGCGTGCCACGAGCACGAGTTCGCGCTTTGGGGACGCTCGCGAATCGCCGGGCGGTGGCCTCGCCGATTCCGCTGGAAGCGCCCGTCACGAGCGCTACGAACGGATGTCCGGCCGGGTTGTGCATGTTTGACCCGTTCGGGGTCTGTGCGTGTGGCTCGTTCATTTGCTCATGCCTTTCTCGAGCTTGCGGTGCTCGACACCGCTCGGGGGTGGCGATCAGGATGTCGCTGACCATCTCCGGCGCGAACAGGCCGTGGTCCACCACGCCCGGTGTGTCCGCGAGGCGCGTCGGCCAGCGCCCGCGCGTCTCCGATCGGGCCGAAATAGTCGGCGATCAGGTTGCCCTCAGGGCTTGGGAGGCGCCTCGCGCAGTGCTCGCGCTCGCCGATCGAGGGCTGAGCGTTGCTTGGGCGCCGAAGCGCAGGATCTCCAGCGGCACGGGCGGATGCAACTCTGCGACAGCCTTCTCGGCGGAGGCGATCACGACGAAGTGCTGCGCTGGCCGCCGCGACGATCTTCTCGTGCGTGTGGGCGCCGCCGCCGCCCTTGACGAGCCATCCGCTGGGATTGATCTGATCGGCGCCATCGATTGCTATGTCCAGGTGCCCGAGCGCGTCGAGCTCCTCCACCACCAGCCCGAACTCGCGTGCGGCATGCTCGGTGGCGGGCGAGGTGGCGGCGCAGCGCAGGCTCAGGCCGCGTGCCGCCAGCGCAGGCAGCAGATGAGCGACGGTCGATCCTGTGCCCAGCCCGACACGATCCCCGTCTTTTACGAGCAGGGCAGCGGCCTCGGCCGCCGCACGCTTCTGCTCATCCGTATCGGTCATGGGCGCCTGTGCCGACGCGCGAGATGACGCCATCGTGCAGCGAGCCTACAGACCCCGGTGCAAGGTGCGGGCCTGTCCAAGGGCGGATCTTCAGCTTGCGCTCACGCCTGCTGCTTGAGGCCCTTCGCCGGCGGTGAGCGGCTGGGAGTCGTACTCCTCGGGCCCTCCGCGCAGGAAGCGCCATATCGCCAGCAGCATCATGATCGTCATCAGTCCCGCGCTTGTTGCGCACTCCTCGCAGATGGCGTGGATCGAGAAAAGCTCGCGATAGGTCAGGTAGGCCGAGAAGCCGAAGCCGCCGATCGTCAGCACGAGCGTCGCAAAGCGCGTGTTCTCGTTTTCCGGCGCGAGCAATGAGGCCATGATTGCGATGTAGCCGAGCAGGCCCATCAGGGCCACGGGCACGCCCGCGAGCTTCGAGTAGGTCGAGGTCTGGACCTTGAAGCAGCTGCCGCCCGATGTGCAGACGGGCCTGAGGTTGGCGTAGTGGACGTAGGTCAGGTAGCTAGCGAGCGCCAGGCCCAGCGCCGTCAGCACGATCAGCACGATTCTCAGGGTGCGCTGACTCATCTCGGGGCGATGCCGATCTGCTCCATCGCCCGATCACTCTCAGGCCTTCAACAGCTTTTCGATCGCCGCTTCGAATTCGCCGGCGTTCGGTGAATCCGGCGATTTCAAGCTTTTTCAGCGATTCGCCCGTCTTGCCGATCATGAAGGACGGTGTGCCCGTAAAACCATTCTGGTTGGCTGCTTGCGCATCGGCGAGAACCTGGCTGGGGTAGGCGGGATCGTTGCGGTCTTCGCTCCACTGGGAGAGTTTCAAGCCCGGTATCTGGGCAGCCAACCCCTGCAGGTAGCTTTCGGTGACATAGCCGCTGTCCTCTTCTCCCTGCTCGTGGTAGAAGAGCTCGACGAAGTTCCACATCATGTTCTGCTTGCCGGCGGCGAGCGCGGCGACCTGCTGGGTCTGGAAGGTTTCTTTTTCGCGCGTGGCGGTCTCCATCGAGTGGTACTCGATCTTGACCTTGCCGGTGCGCACGTACTTCTTGATGACCGTTGGCAACGCGCTGAGCGTGAACTGCTTGCAGAACGGACACTCCAGGTCGCCGAAGTACTGGATCGTCACGGGCGCGTTGGGGTTGCCGAGCGTGATCGTGCTCTGGGGGATGCCCTGCAGCAGTGAGACCACTTCGGTCTGGGCGGCCTTGGCCGCCGTGCTTTTCGGAGCCGGCGCGGGTTTGGAACCGCCGCTGCCGGTGGCGATCAGGATGATCGCGATGATCACGACGACCACGCCCGCGACCCCACCGAGCTGGATCAGGCGCTTGCGCTGGGCGCTCTGCGCGGCATGCGCTTCCTCCTGGGCCTTGCGGTCGGCGCGCGCCTGCTCGCGGCGCTTCTTGCGGGTCGGATCTGAGTCGGCTGGGGTCATGGATGCAACTTTTGCATACTTTGCCTGAAGATTGCTTAAGGACTGGCGCCGGCGGTCTCGCGGGAGCCGTCATGGCCTGCGCTTGGCGTACCGTAGACGGAGACATTTGCCCCCGTAGCTCAGCTGGATAGAGCGTCGGACTTCTAATCCGAGGGTCGCAGGTTCGAATCCTGCCGGGGGCGCTGACGAAAAGTACCACATTATTGGCGCTCTTGGTGGTGTGCCGATGTGGCTAAAAAAATTCCTCCCGGGATTTCCTCCCGATAGGCGCGCTCTCGAGCGACGCTGCTCGGAGCTGGCCGTGTCGCCGCTCACGTTGATTGAGACCTGGAGCGCTAGTTGAGAGTCCTTGTTGAGAGTTGTGCGGCCAGTTGAGAGCGTCCGCAGCATTGGTGGCGCCCGGGAGCCAGGTGAGTCGGGAGCGTTGGCAGGTGGCTATGGTTGGGGTTTCGCCCGCTGGGTCGAGGTGGCGGGCGTGTTGTGCTCGTGCGGAGCGCTCCGCAGCCTGTGTGAGCCCAAGCTTCGTTCCGAGAGTCGGAAATGTAGGCCGGGATGAACAGGTCGGCTTCTGTCGATTTCTGTATCTTCTTTCGGGCAAGTTCTGGCAGCTTGAGACAATGGACCCATCTTCTGCTCACGCTACGAACGCGAACCAGTCCCCGCTAAGGGGGACGCTGCTTGCGTTGATCGTGCAGGGGTCGAGCCATGGGTACGCCTTGGCAAGTCGTCTACAGCGTCAGTTGGGGCCAAGTTGGCCGATCCATCGCACGAGCCTCTACCGGATGCTGAGGGGGCTGCACAAAGAAGGTCTGATCGTCCCTGAGTCGGCGGACGAGAGCAACCCGGCGAGGATCGTCTATAGCCCCACCGATTTGGCTGCGCCTGCTGTCGTCGCGTGGATGGACAGTCCGCTTCCTCTCGGGGAGGGGCAGTTACAGTTGCAGGGCAGAATGGTGGTCGCTCGGCATGAGGACCTGCCGAGGTTGCTCCTCGCGTTGAATGACTACGAGCGGGAGCTGTTCTCAACGCGCGCCAAGTTCGAGGGGGACATGCCGATGAAGCGGCAGTTGCGCTCGGCGATGATGTTCCTGGTGCGGGAAGCGCCGATCCAGCGGATCAACGGCGAGCTGCTTTGGGTCGACCTGTCGCGCCAAACTATCCGCGACTTGATGGTCTTGCAGCCCTCGTGAACGATGGCGCCATTGCTTTCACTCACGCAGGTGAGCAAGCGCGACTTCGATGGGAGACGCGAGATCGTCGTGCTGGACAGCGTGTCGCTTCAGATCGACCACGGCGACTTCGTCGGCGTGTGGGGTCCCAAGCGCTCGGGGAAGTCCACACTTCTTCGCTTCATGGCGGGGATCGGCGAGCCTGATACGGGCGAGGTCAGCTTTGACGGACAGCGCGTGTCAGGCATGTCTGCGCGTCGGCGCTCGCGGCTGCTTCGTCATGGCGGTATTGCGCTCGTATCTGCCGATTGGCGTACTCAGATTGTTCGCCCTGTAGTCGAGTTGGTTGCGACCGCGCGCGCAAGCGATGGTACGCCGATGAGGGAAGCAAGGACGTTGGCACGCAAGGTGCTTGGACGGGTCGAAGCGACTGACTGCGCTGATGCCCAGACCGACCGCCTCACCATCGGTGAGCGGTTGCATGTCGGCTCTGGCGATGGCGCTCGTCCGTGAGCCGCGCCTGTTGCTCGTGGATGAGCCGGCGGTGCTTCCGAGTCCGTTGGAAGGCGAGGTCTTCTATGAGCTGTTGCGCTCGCTTGGCGCGGAGCGGGATCTCGCTGTGGTGATCGCCTCGGAGAACCTGGCTGCGCTGTCGGGGACGGTGCGCACGATGGCGATCTCCAGCGGCGAAGTACGCTCGATGGACCAGGACGGCGTGATCGTGCCGTTCCCGGCTATGCCTGCTTCTCGCACGACGCGGGTGGACGATGCGCTCTCATGAGCGCGCTTGAGCTGCGCGAGATCGTAAAGCACTACGCCGCCGGCGATGAGGTCGTGCGCGCTGCCGACGGCGTATCGCTGACTGTCGCACCTGGAGAACTGGTTGCGCTGTACGGGCCAAGTGGGTCCGGCAAGACGACGCTGCTGTTGATCGCCGCGGCTTTGCTCGAGCCCGACAGCGGCAGCGTGTCGTTTGGTGGGAGGGAGATTTCGCGTCTATCGGCGCGTGAGAGCGCCCGCTATCGCCGCGAGGACGTTGGGTTCGTCTTCCAGTCGTTTCATCTACTGGCGGGTGCCAGCACTCTCAACAACGCCACTCTGAAGCTGATGGCGGGAGGTCCGAGCCCGCGCGAGGCAAAGAAGATTGTGCGCCCGTGGCTTGAACGCGTCGGCCTTGGGCACCGGTTGGACCAGCGGGCAGGAGAGCTCTCGATGGGTGAGCGTCAGCGTGTCGCGATCGCCAGAGCGCTAGCCGGCGACCCACGGCTGCTGCTGGCCGACGAGCCAACCGGAAGCCTCGACAGCCATCGCACACAGGAAATCCTCAAGCTCCTGCACGATCTTTGCCACGAGCAGAATATTCCTGGGTTGCTGGTCACGCACGACCTGCACGCACAACGGTTTGTCGATCGGGTGCTCACGTTGCGCGACGGGCATCTCACCGACGGGCTCGATGCGGACATGGAGCGCACACTGGCATGAGGCTCAGGACGCCCACCGTCTTTGGATTGGATCTCGGCCTGCCGTTCAACTTGTACGCGTGGCGTTTGCGAACACGCGCGGCGCAGGAGCTGCTTGCGGCTATCGGGATCGCGGTAGGCGTCGCGCTCGTGTTCGGAGTGCTGGTCGCCAACACCAGCATCGGCGCCTCGGCAAGCGGCCTCGTCCACCAGCTGATCGGCTCCGCACAGCTCCAACTCGCCTCGCGATCTCAAGAGGGGTTCAGCGAACAGTTCGCACGAAAGGTGGAAGCTCTGCCAGGGGTGCAGGCGTCATCTCCGTTGTTGCAGGAGGACGCCGTGATCGCTGGGTCGCACAGAAGCGAGTCGATCCAACTAATTGGTTTGACCGTACGCCAGCTTGCGTTGAACCCGGAAGTCACCCGCGATCTCGGGTCAAGTGCTGCGAATCTCATCTCGGAAGGGATCGGTCTGCCGTCGAGCGTCGCGGAAACGATAGGCGTAAACGCGAACACCGTCGTGAACTTGAACGCCAACGGGACGATCAAGCGCGTGCCTGTCGGCGCCGTGCTTGGCAGCCAGACAGTCGGAGCGGTCGCAGCTAGCCCGATCGCTATCGCGCTTCTAAATACGGCGCAACGGCTTACGGGCGAGCACGGACGTGTCACCTCCGTGCTCGTCAAGGCTGAGCATGGCGAGCAAGCAAAGGTCGCGCGTGAGCTTCGGACCCTAGCCGCAGGGCGCGCGGACGTAACCCCGGCCGATAACGATCTACGCCTACTCGAAACGGCAGCAAAGCCCAACAAGCAGTCCACGACGCTGTTTGCGGCTATAGCGGGCATGGTCGGCTTCCTGCTGGCGCTCAACGCCATGCTCCTGACCACCCCCGAAAGGCGCCGCTTCGTAGCAGAGTTGCGGACATACGGATATGACCCGCTACAGATCATCGTGATACTTGCGGTACAGGCGCTAGCCCTCGGGATCGCCGGGTCGCTCGCGGGCATTGCACTGGGTTACGTGCTGTCACATACTCTATTTGCCCAGGTACCGAGCTATCTCGCCGTTGCGTTCCCGGTCGGGACCCAGAAGATCATCACCATAAAGGTCGTCGCGATCGCGTTTGGCAGCGGCGTGCTCGCGGCCCTATTGGCTTCAGCGCGTCCCCTGCTCGACCTACGCCCCGGTCTGCCGACCGACAAGGTGATGCGCGAGTCGGGCGAGGCAGGACAAAACATCAGCAGACGCGTAGTGGTCGGGGCTGCGCTGGTCGGAGCAGCGTTGGTGCTTTTCGTGACGGCTCTCGCTTTGGTCGTGCCAAGCTTGACGGTCATAGGCGGCGTGTTGCTCGCTGCCGCCACCGTATGCCTCGTCCCGATTACACAGACTGCGCTGATCTGGATCTTGCGGCCACTAAGCGAGCGTTGGAAAGGAGAGCTGCACGTCGCGCTCGCGGAGCTTGAGGCCACCGCAACGCGATCAGTGGCGCTAGCTGCGATCGTCGCACTAGCCGTCTATGGGAGCCTGGCGATTGGAGGCGCAAGGGCCGACTTGACACGCGGCCTGGAAACGGCGATCGCTCAGATCCGAGCAAACTGCGGACCTATGGGTCACGAGTGGTGAGAACGTTTTCAATACCGATAGCTTCATGGCGCCTGGGGTTCAAGCGGCTATCGCTCGCCTGCCTGGTGTTGCCTCGGTTCGTGCTGGGCAGGGGGCGCTCCTGAACGTCGGTGAGAGGCGTCTAATGATCCGAGCGCACAACCCCAATACTCCTGGGATCACGATCCAACCAAGCCAAGTGGTAGACGGCAATCTCGCGCAGGCGAGCAATCTAATCCGTGGGGGAGGATGGGCGACGGTTTCACAGGCACTCGCGAGCGAACTAGGCTTGCACGCGGGCGACTATTTTTCGTTGCCGACACCGAACGGTGGCTTGCGTCTTGGAGTAGCGGCTATCACCACCAATCTGGGCTGGCCAGCAGGTGCGGTCACGATGTCAACCGCCGACTACAAACGTGGCTGGCAAACCTCAAATCCCAGCGCGCTCGAAATCACGCTAAAGCCCGGGGCAACGCTCGCGGCCGGTAAGGCTGCCGTACAGGCAGCGCTCGGATCGAAATCGGCGTTGCATGTGCAGACTGCTCGCGAACGCGAAGTCGAGACCGACGAAAGCGCACGCCAGGGACTTAAGAGCCTCGGTGAGATATCCGCGCTGATCCTCATTACCGGCGCGCTCGCTGTCGCCGCGTCGCTCAGCGCTGTTATCTGGCAGAGAAGGGCGCGACTGGCCGCAATGAAGACCTGGGGCTACGACCATATTCAACTGTGGCGCTCACTGCTCTTGGAGAGCGTCATCCTGCTCGTCGTAGGCTGCCTCGACGGAGCAATACTCGGGCTCTACGGACATGCGCTTGCTGATCGCTGGTTGAGCGCAACCACCGACTTCCCAGCACCATTCGCCGTCGGTGGCGCACAAGTGTTTCTTACCCTTGCACTCATGGCGGGGATCGCAATCGCAGTGCTGGCGGTCGCAGGTTTCTCAGCTGCGCAGGTATCGCCTAGCGTCAGCTTTCAGGAATGATGTCGTGATGGCAGTCGGCGGGGAGACGATTCGAGCGTGGCTGCAGGTGGCGGCATATCGATCACCCGGGCGTCGGCCTTTGCTCGCGCGGCACGTTGCTATTGGTTGAGCGTATTCCCATGCGCACGAGCTGAGTGGACCTCGTGGCGGCGACAAGCTGGGCAGATCCCAGATCGTGCCTTGCGGGAAGCGGCCTTTAGAGCGCTCGTTACAAAGAGCGATGTACTAGAGGGGGCCGTCGCGTTCGCCGCATTCGTCCCAAAGCGGACCCGCCCCGACGTTGTGCGAGCGATAGCTGCTCTAGAGATCGCATTCGACTATCTAGACAACATCGTGGAGCTGCCTAACCCTGATCCAATCCGCAACAGCCGCTGCCTCTGCCAAGCACTTAGCTCCATCGCCGAACCAGGCCTGGCGCACCCCGACTATTACAAGTATCACGCGGCACACGACGACTGCGGCTACCTCGAAGCGCTTGTGAACACCTGTCGCGCGGCGCTCGCAAAACTACCGTCATACCCGGTTGTAGCTGAACCTGTACACCGTGCCCTATCACGGATCGTCATTTATCAGGGCCTCAACCACGGCGACGCCGATGGTACGCACGACGCTTTCCGAGAATGGGCACGTTCGCAATCAGCGCCGGCGACTGGGCTGAAGTGGTGGGAGATGGGCGCCGCTATGGGATCGCAGCTTGCCGCGCTAGCGCTGATCGCAGCAGCGGCAGATCCCACGATGCGAGTCGATCGTGCGATTTCGATCGAGCGCGCATATTTCCCTTGGGTTGGGGCGCTAAGCACACTGCTCGACAGCGTCATTGACCAGCGCATCGACAGGGCTGAGAATCAAAGGAGCCTTATCGACTACTACGGCTCTCCCAGAGTTACGGCCGAACGCCTACAGCTGATAGCCGTCGAAGCGGGGCGCGCGATTGCCCCGCTTGATGACGCGTCGAACCATATGATGATCCTCGCCGCAATGGTGGCCTTTTTCCATTCGAGACCACAAACATCGGCACCGGAAGTTAGCCAAGTTACGCAAGCCGTGTTTAAGGCGGTTGGGTCTGAAGCAAGTTCGTCGCTCTTTTTTTCCGACTACAACAAGCTTTGGCGCGTACCTGGCCCAAATATATAATCAGGGGGCGCGGAACTATCGCATGCCGCCCTCCGGAAGACTAGAGTCCGTGATACTAGTTGCGCGGACTCTAGTCATATTCGGATTGGAATGGCAGACTCTAGATCGTGCCTTCGAAATTCCCTAAGTCGGACGGAAACCTCAAAGGTCACGCCATCTACCCGATACGTTATCCGTACTCGGCCTGCGTATGGAGCGGTTGGCCATGAGGGCGGATGGATGAGCCCACGAGTCCCCGAGGACGGCTCTAGCGATGATGAGTCGTGGAGTGTGCTTTCTCTGCAAGATCCGCGCTATTCACAGTCTCTGGAGCGCGGTCTTGCGATCTTGGAAAGTTTTGGGCCCGAGCGTCCTTGGATGGGGATTTCGGACATCGCTGATCCGCTGGGTATGAGCCGATCGACGACGCACAGGTACGTTATAACCCTTGCCGCGTTGGGTCTCTTGGTTCAGGGTCCCGACCGTAGGTACAAGCTCAGTCTTCGTGTCACCGATCTTGGCATGTCGATGTTGAACTCGACTGGTTTGCGTGAGCATGCGCATCCGTATTTGGAGGAGTTGCGTCAGCGGACGACTTACACGGTCAATCTTGCCGTGCTCGATGGTCCCGAGATTCTTTATGCGGATCGTGCTCGTAGCCTTCGTGCCGGACAGGGCAAGATCGATTTGAATCTGCGTCCTGGTTCGCGTCTGCCTGCGTATTGCACGTCGATGGGCAAGGTGTTGTTGGCGCATCTGCCGACGTTTGAGCAGCGAGAGCTGATCGGGACGATGACGCTCGCGCATTGCGGGCCGAATTCGATCACGGGCAAGAAGGCGCTGCATATAGAGCTGGGACAGGTGCTTGAGGAGGGTATGGCTGTCAATGATGAGGAGTTGGCAGAGGGTTTGGTCTCGATTGCTGCTCCGCTTCGTAACGAGAGTCGTGAGGTTGTCGCGGCTATCAACCTGGCGGCCCACGTATCGATGATCTCGTTGGAGGAGATGGTCGATCAGCTCTCACCGCATTTGCTGGCCACTGCGGACAATATATCGGCTCGTCTAGGTTATCGGCGCGATGACGAGGCTATTCGATGAGAAAGTTCGTCGTGAACTCGCGACTGAGCGGTTCAACAAGAGGTTATGCGTACCGTGGTGACGAGTTGCTGCAAGCAGCACTGGGGCTGCTTGTCTGCTGTTCTTCAAGGCGCAGTGATCATGCACGATGGAGAAAATATCCGCGCTTAAGGGTCGCACGGGAGGGATATAGCTCGACGCGTCACGTCTGACACGTGTTCGCTATCTACTAAGGCCGACAACTCGTCAATGTCGGGCACATTTACGGCAAACTAATGGAAAAAAACTCATGAGAAAGAGTGCTATGAAACCATTGTGGCGACTACATGAAATGTATCTAGATTCGCGCTCAAGCAGGCTTCTTGCGGCAATATGCTTTCTCTGCATGTCCGCCAGTTTTGCACTGTGTCCATCTCGTGCGTGGGCATGTGATAACGGCAATGAAAGTAAAGATCATTGTTACGCTATCGCGACATTGTATGCAAATGGCACCCCAATAGCGTCCGAAGGGAAAGCCTATCTTGATGTCGGTTGCATAGGGCTGCCCGAAGGCTGGGCCAATATCAACACGGACGAGATGTGGGCCGGCATGAGCGATGGTTCGTGGATGGAGGGCGGAATTATTACCGGTGATACTCTTGCAGGACAATATGAAGAGCCAGGTTTTTTTATCTCCGACTCCACGCCCGGAAGCAAAAACGCTTTTTATAATGAGCATCTCGGCGGTGCTGCACCTGTAAACACGTGGAATCTTACAAAGCTCTATCAGGCCAGTCCGGGGAAAAGCTCTACGTGGTACGGCTGGACCGCCGGAACGGGCACGATTACCGTTTCGGGGTTTGCTAACAACAGCGCCGCAGTTTCTCTTCAGGCAGGACTGGAGACAAGTACAAACGGCGGCTGGAACGAGGGTGGCGTGACCGACATGAGCTACCTCAATGCAAACGGTAACGTATATACAGATGATTGGGAATATGGTTCACATAAGGCCAACGCCGAAATATTGGGTCCTGAATCAGGCAGCCAGGGCATGTATTTCAATTGGGTAGAACGTGATTGGTTTGCCTATTTCGGTTTTCACTACCACGGTTGTTAACATAACTTGAGGAGATCGATTCCATGAGAAGAATAATTCTAGGAGTATTGCTGGTCGCAGCTATCGGAGGAGCGGTAATCGGCATGACATTTGTGACGGGTGCTAGCCAAGCCGACTCGATGGCGGCTTCGGCGGGTACGTCGCTATCGTACGAAGAACACCTATTGGGTCTCGCGGTCAACGTCGCAGACGAGTACGGGGAGACGCATCCAACTAGCATCGTCTGGGTTTCTGGGCTGCAACGTGCCAACGCGGTCTCGGATCTGACCGGGGACACGGTCGAAAACGCGAACGGGATCGTTGAGGCAGTCCAAGAGCACGGCAATTTTGCGGTTCCCACGCCTCCACCTGGAACGACAGCGCCTATTGGGCATGTGCTCACGATACTTATAAGTCGAGAAACGGGGCTCGTCACCGACATATCGATGGCTGAGGGTGCCGAAAATTCAGGGCAAGACCTTGCTAGCCTTGGTCATGGGACGCCGATCGCTCTGCGCTAGAATATTGATAGCCGTTTACAGAGTCCAACTGTCGCATCAACACCAATACGTCTGTGATGTTGCTACTGTAAACTCATCTCCCGAGAAATATGAACTCTACAATTGTGATTGGAGCAAAATGCGAAAGACGACCGTGGTCCGCGCCTGCGCTGTCAGCTTCGTAACGTGTCTCGTATGTTCGTTGTTTGCTGACGGCGCAGGCGCACATGTTCAAGGGCATGCAATATCCTCAAATCATCGTCCAGCCCAGATCGTCGGACACCTGGTGGTCGGAGGAGGACCACCTTCTCCCCGTACGGATTTAGTCAGAATATCGCCTACAGCAGGGACGGTTATCGTTCGAGACTTGGAAGGCCGGATTGTCACCAAGGTACATTCTAAGCTTCGCGGTGGATTTAGAGTGCGTATTGCTCCAGGACGTTATATGCTAACCGCTCTCGACACATTGGGCCACCCATCAGAATGCCAGCCGGCAACAGTTGTGGTAAAGCCTCATAGTGTTATGCACGTCGTGCTCGCTTTCGGTTGCCTTGCTCCGTAAAACAGGTTCTTCCAACAAAGATCAGGCACATCCGGATATTGGCTTTGAACCCGGCGCTGGATCACGCCTATGACTGAACCGCTCCTTTTTCTGCTTGATATGCCGACGAGGCGCGAGCATTAGTGGTGGATGCTTCCGTAAGCCTCTACCATACTTAAGTTTTATCGTACCCGTTATAGGTCTTGAGGATCGCCTCGACTTACTGGTCCAGCTGCACGTTCAGGGGCAGGGAGATCAATCGTTCCGCAGTTGCTGAAACGTTGACGAGTCTCAGTGCGATTATTCAGACCACGTGGACCAATGGACAGGTCCGGTCAGTGGATTTGGGGTGGTCGGAGGTGACGGGGTCCCTGTGAAGTAAGCCAGGTGAGCGCGTGGTCGTGTTTCCCGTGATGGGATGGAAGGATGGACACGATCATGAAGCGACGCAGGCATACCCCGGAGCAGGCTCTCGGGAATATCAGGGAGGCGAACGCCTTCTGAACGAGGGCCAGGATCTCGTCGAGGGTCTGCGCCATTTGGAAGTCTTAGGGGCGACGTTTAACAGGTAGCGAGCGGTTTATGGAGGGATGAAGGCCGATGAGGCCAAACGCTTGAAGACGCTCAAGGCGGAGAACCAGATGTTGAAGAAGCTGGTCGCCGAGCAAGCGTTGGATATCGACATGCTCAAGGAGTTGGCTGAGGGGAAATTCTGACCCGGAGCGCCGTCGCAGGGCCGTTGTGGTTCTGCAGGAGCGTTTCGGGGGTTTCACAGCGCCGGGCATGCCGTGTGGTCGGACAGAATCGCTCGACGCAACGCAAGCTGCGACGGCCGCCAAGCACCGAAGAGCAACCGCTCGATAAGGCATGGACTGTGATCGACGAGTTGCCGATCAGCTACCACTCGCTCAACGACGCGCCCGCCGTCGCACGGATCGCGCTCACACTCCAACGGCGCTCCGCATACGACGCCGCATACCTCGCACTCGCCCAAGACCTCGACGCAGAACTATGGACACTCGACGGCCCACTCGCACGGCAACGGCACATCCCACTGCAACCCCATCCACCTCATCCAATAGCAGGACGCCGGGCGATCCAAAGCGTAGCGCGCGATTCGACGGGCGCCGCCAGGTCCGCCAGTGAGGCGCACGGTGCGCCACCCACGACGCACCGTGCGATCGCGTCTAGAGGGTCGAGTTCGTCCAGTCGCTGTGCAGCTCGTGAAACAGTCACAAGCTCACCGTGGATGTGGATCAGGCCCGCTCCGTGGAGCTCTGCGAGAGCGTCTGAGACATCGAGCGCGCTGCCGCCGACCATCCGCTCAAGCTCTGCCCGCGTCCAGACATGGCCATGCTTGGGAGCAAACAACTGAGTCATCACGCCCTCTTCGGCTGTGCGGATGTCGCTCCTGACGGGAGCCTGGGGTGGGGAGTCGCTACTTTCTGCTGGCATGGGAAGAAGGTCCTTTCTTTCCGTGTAGGTCCCGGCGCGGCCTCAATCCGCGTCGGGACCACCAATAGTGTTTCGTCCCAGCACGATACTATATGGACAAGACGGCTGGCAGTTAGCACTATGCGAGCGCGATGACGCCGCCGGCAAAGATCGACCAGAGGCTCGCCCGCGCGCTACGTAGTCTGCGCGAGGAACGCGGCGAAACCCAAGAAGCTCTTGCTCACGCCGCTGGCGTTACCACGGCCGGGCTCAGCCGGATCGAGCGAGGACTCGCAAACCCGACATGGACCACGCTTCTCCGCATCCTCGCCGCGCTCGACACCAGCCTGGCCGACCTTGAACCGCGCTTGGAGCGCCCTTAGCTGGGTTCCCAAATCATGAAGGACTCAGCATCGTATGCTGCCACAATCACTGCAACTAGAGATCGGACGACGGCACCCGCGATATCGCAGTCGAGGTCCGCGCTGTTAACCAGCCCAAGCTCATCTTCCGAGGCCGAAGTGACGAATGCGTTCAAGGGATAATGATGCGAGCCGCGATGCAGCACTATAATCGCAGCCTCTGTTCCGCCCGTTAGGTTCTGACGGGGTCCCTTTGAGGTGAGCCAGGTGGTGTGCGTGGTCGTGTTTCCCGTGATGGGATGGAAGGATGGACACGATCATGAAGCGACGCAGGCATACCCCGGAGCAGGCTGTTAGGAAGATCAGGGAGGGCGAGCGCCTTCTGAACGAGGGGCAGGATCTCGTCGAGGTGCTTCGCCATCTCGAAGTCTCGGAGGCGACGTTCAACAGGTGGCGGGCGGTCTATGGTGGGATGAAGGCTGATGAGGCCAAGCGCCTAAAGACGCTCGAGGCAGAGAACCAGCGGCTCAAGAAGCTGGTCGCCGAGCAGGCGTTGGATATCGACATGCTCAAGGAGTTGGCTGAGGGGAAATTCTGACCCCGGAGCGCCGTCGCAGGGCCGTCGCGGTTCTGCGGGAGCGTTTCGGGGTTTCAGAGCGCCGGGCGTGCCGTGTGGTCGGACAGAATCGCTCCACGCAACGCAAGCCGCGGCGGCCGCCAAGCACCGAGGAGCAGCGTCTCGCTGCTCGCCTGCGCGAGATCGCCGGGGAGCATCCCCGCTGGGGCTGGAAGACCGCGCATCAGATCCTGCTGAGGGAGGGTTGGACGATCAACCGCAAGCGTACTCGCCGTATTTGGCGCCAGGAGGGCCTGCGACGGCCCGTGAGGACACGCAAGCGCCGCAGGGTAGGTCCAGGCCAGAAGCAACGGTTGCACGCCACGCACTCCGGTCAGGTGTGGGCGATCGATTTCATGTTCGATGAGACCTCTGACCAGCGCAGGCTGAAGCTGTGCAACATCGTGGATGAGTACACCCGCGAGGCGCTGGCGATCAGGGTCAACCGGACCTGCACCGCCGAGGACCTCGTTGCCGTCATCGAGGACCTCATCCTCACCCGCGGCGCACCCGAATATCTCCGTGCCGACAACGGCCCCGAGATGATCGCGTGGACACTACGCGACTACTGTCGCCTCGCCGGCACCAAGACCGCCTACATCGAGCCCGGCAGCCCATGGGAGAATCCCTATGTCGAGTCGTTCAACGGCCGGTTGCGAGACGAGCTGCTGAACATCGAGGAGTTCGGCTCGATCACCGAGGCGAAGCTCATCATCGAGGACTGGCGAATCGAGTACAACACCTACCGGCCACACTCAGCACTAGACGGACTCACACCCACCGAATACGCAGACACCGTTACCGACAACAAACCACCAGACTACGCATAGACCCTGGACCACCTACCGGGACCCCGCCAGTTCGACCAGTGAAGCACTCGTTCACCCACGAAGGCCGTCGGAAGCAGTCCGTCCAGATCGGCTTTTGGGTCGCGCTTGAGATGCAGCTCATCCTCGACGACCACACAGGCCGCCCCGCGCTCGGCGAGCATATCAAGCACTACGGCAAGACCCTTCTGTGCAGAGCGCGTACCGATGAGGCCACTTTCATGAGGCTTGGCTAGTCGTGCCGGGTCAACGGTGTCGGGTGCCAGCGTATATGAGTGACCCTGACGCTTTTCCACGATCTTGAGCGCCTGGGGGGAAATCACATCTCCCTGCCCGAGCGAGTAGCGGAACCAGCCCAGCGCAACTGTAAGGTCAATATCAGTGCGTCGAAACAGATGGTTCATGGGTTAAATCTGTCGTCAATCGAGGCTAAAAGCACAACTATGACGAGAAAGGCAGCATCTTGCCGAATCCGTCTCGATAAGCATTAGTCGTGGAATATAGTCTATTCTGTCTTCATCAACTCGAATCAGGTTTGCGCCAAAGCAAAACATCAACACCGAGTGAAACGCCGTACTCGGCAGCCCATCGAACCACGTCGGGCGGGAACGTGATGTCAGGAATCTGTGCAGACTTCGGTTCGACTGTACAGGTAAGCATCGGCTCCACGCTGATCTCGCTGCAGATCTTTAGAAGTCTGTCATTAGCTGGTTTGAGGCGGATCAACACATCCGACAACATCGGTTTGATGTCCAAGGTGTCGAACAGGACCCACCGACAGACGCCACCTTGTAAATGTGCGGCGCCCGCGGTCTTTGTGAATCGGGTCACCAACCCGATTCTGTTGGGTCGGTCGTACGCCGAGTTGTTCGGTGACGTAATCTGGATCAAAAACAATCTTCGTACACTCCAACGCCACAAGATCGAACGAGATCCAGACATGCGGGAGGGCTTCGCCAGTCAATTCATCTCCTAAAATCCGAGTTCTTTCATATTGATACCCACTGGCTCTCCTGGTCCAAGTCCGCCCTTTGGCTTGACATAGACATTCCCTTCGCGATCGCGATACAAGTCTTCGCTTGAGCCTCCAGGCTTGAGGTCGTGGGGATGGTCACCCGCCCCAGCCAACGCTTCGATTTCCGGATCGGACAACTTCCTGTCTTGCGACGGATTACGGTCTGGTGGATTGTCGTAAGTAGGTGGCGCTTCTCCGCATTCAGCTTCTCTCTCTTGACTTTCTCTAAGCTCTTGTTCGCCTTCGTCACCAGAGTTTTCCTGCTGAGCTAGCCAGTTAATGGAACCTTCAACAGCTTGTTCGGCCGCACTCTTACCCACTACAATACTACCTATCCCGGCTGCGGCCGCACCGAGAGCGCAAACCTCGGGTGCCTCGGCACATAGCTCTAGCACGGGCGCCACGGCAACAGCGCCACTTGGGTCGCTCATGTCCAAAGGGTTGTCGTCTGCGTAGTAATATGGCGCATGAGTCAAGTCATCCGTGGCTGTTTGTGCTATTTAGGCTGAAATGTTGGCTCGCGACCCTTTGAGACCACAGCTTTGCGTTGCCGGATATCGGTCTACGGATTTGTAAGAACGGCATGCGCTCTCCTCCTAGTGGCGTCCGATCCGAGGTAAATCTAGTCGGGCCGGATTTAGCGGACGCGGTTACATTAGCCAGGTGGATTGGCGAATGTCAACTAACGGGATTAACGAGTTCCCGCATTTTGCTGCTTTTATCGTCGCCGCGCGTGGTTCGACCTGCGCACTGTCATGGCAGGCGCCTATGGTTTACGATTCGCCAAAGTGTTGGCGCTCTACTTGGTGCGGAAGGCGCGGGAGAGCAGCTGCGCGTCATCGACTCGGCTCTTGTGATGCAGATAGCGCATAGTCGTACTGATATTTGCGTGACCCATCCATGCCTGGACCTGCACGATGCTCGCGACGTTGATGCTCAACGAGCCAAACGTGTGGCGAAGGTCGTGGAAGCGCAAGCGTCGAAGTCCCGCAGCCTCGACCGTGGCGAGATAGCGGCGCCGCAAAGCCGACCCGTCGAGATGCGTGCCGTCGCGGCTAACGAATACGAGGTCTTTCTTACCGGTATGCCTGCCGCGTCCCTTGAGGCCGCTCAGGGTGACTGCGATCTCATCGACCATCGGGACAACACGAGACTTGCGCGACTTAGTCTTGCCGAGCTTATTGGCGCTGAAGCCTTCATAGACACGGATCGATGATTGCTCGAAGTCCACGTCCTCCCAACGCAGCGCAAGCAGCTCGCTACGGCGCAGGCCGCTGAGGGCAGCGGTGAGGTAGATCGCGGCGTCCTGGCGATCCTCAGCAGCTTGTAAGGCTCGCTCGGGCTCTTTCGTGCCTCGACGGCTGTCCGAGTCGCGATGGGCGCCTTTCGTAGCCGCCGCCACCAGCGTCGCGATCTCCTTGGGCGAGTAGAAGTCAAAGCGCGCGGCGTCGTTGGACTCGCGCAGACGCTTGACCTTCGCGGCTGGGTTGGCGTTCAGCTGATGGCGATCGACTGCGTACTCGTAGACGCTGTGCAACTGCGTGACGATCTTGTTGACCGTCCGACGGGATCGTTTGCTGTCCGTGGCGAGGTCGTCGCGCCAGCGTTCGATCTCCTCGGCGGTGATCGCCTGGATCCGTTGCTCGCCGAACCTGGGCAGCAGGTGGGCGTCGAGCACAGAGCGGTAGTCGATCTGGGTGCTTGCCGACCAGTCGCGCTCAAAGCGCCCGCGCTCATACCACTCCTCGGCGATGTCCTTGACGGTCAGGCCGGTGCGCTGCTGAAGTAGCTGGCCACGTCTGGCGTCGACCAGGATCTCATCGAGCAGGACATTGGCCTCGCGCTCGCGCAGAGAGCCGGGCGGGGGAGACCCCCTGCCGGTCCAAGCGGGACCGAGACGCTTCTCGTGCTGGCCCTGATGGTCGCGCCACTTCGCACACCACGTGCTGCGGCGCTTGCCCTCATACAGCCATACGTGGCCACTGACCGAGGCTAGGGGATCGAGAGTTCGGGATGCCATGAGACTCCTTCCTTGATTGGCGCTCGACATCGGATGACGAATACTTGAAAAGGTAGCGCCTCAAACAGACAGAACTTCCTCCCGAACTTCCTCCCCAAACAGCTTGATAGGACACGGACTGCTCTGTCTAAACGGTTTGTATACAAGCAAACTGGGTCTACGTCACGCTAGCCTCGCTAACTTCTAATCCGAGGGTCGCAGGTTCGAATCCTGCCGGGGCGCTTTTGTGATGTGTCGGGACATCGGAGACTGATGTCCCGGAAGATCGGGCCGAGACTGTCGAGAGCCGGTCTAAGACGACCGAGCGAACAACCGCAAGAACAAAAGGAAGATGTTCAGTATGTCCAGAAAGATCCCCGCGGCCAGTGGAATCGCTTCGTCTGTTCCGGCGCGGCGCAGACGGTTGAAGTCCACCACCGTGTACAGGCCGAAGATCACGAGACCGAGCAGCGCGTAGACCGTGTAGAGCGCTGGGATACGAATGAAGATCAGGACGATGCCGGCGAGGATCAATCCGAGCAGCAGCCAAAACAGCGTGCGGTACAGGAACGAGAGATCGCGCCGGATCGCGTAGCCACCCGCGCCGAGGCCGCCGACGAACAGCGCGGTGGCCCCGAGTGCCTGACGTACCGCGGTCGGATCGGTGGCCGAGTAGTAGTTGACGGTGCTTGACACTCCCACGCCGAGCAACAGACCGAAGGCGAACAGCAACACCAGTGCGAGGCGGTGATTGCCGCGCGCGTTTGCGGCGTTGAGGCCGAAAAGGCAACCAAACGCGACCAGCCATGCGATGAACCAACCGGCACCGCCCATTTCGCGGGCGACGTATACGCCGAGCGTCGCGAAACCGGTGGTCAGCGCCACGAGCCCCATCACCCTGCCGAATAGCGTTTGCGTTCGAGCAGGCGTCAGGCCTGCCGCGTAGCTTGCCGTGCTCATTGGGGAGATCGTAGAGTGTCGGCCGGTCTCAGAGCAAGCTACTCAACTACTTGAGCGAGCTCATATCGTGCACTTAGCGCATATCCCGAGCACGACGGAAGAGAGGATCGCCATGCCCGAAGCCACCTTCTACTTCGACCTCGGATCACCGTACGCCTACCTGACCGCCGAGCGCATCGATGATGTCCTGCCCGAGCCGGCCGTCTGGCAGCCTGTGTCGCTTGGTGGCCTGTTCAAGGCCAACGGGCGCTCCTCGTGGGCGCTTGGCGGGGATGACAGCCGCCAGGGCGGGATCGCGGAGGTCGAGCGACGTGCGCGCGACTACGGCCTGGAGACCGTGCGCTGGCCGGAGCCTTGGCCCACCAATTATCTGTACGCGATGCGCGCGACCACCTACGCTTTTCAGGTCGGCCATGGTCGCGAGTTCGCGATCGAGGCGTTTCGCCACGCCTTCGCCCGCGGCCACGATCTTGCGCTTGAGGAGAACGTGCTGCAGGCGGGCGAGCGGGCCGGCTTGGACCGTGAGGCGGTCGATGAGGCCACGCGCGATCCGGAGGTCAAGCTGGCGTTGCGCGCTGCCACCGACGCTGCCCACGCGCTGGGCGTTTTTGGCGTGCCGACGGTTGTTGTCGGCGAACAACTCTTCTGGGGCGACGACCGTCTGCCGGACGCGGCTGCGGCATTTGCAAGTATCTAGCAACGTGCAACCGTTCGGTTGTATGTCTGCTTTTGCTGCACCCAGGTTTCAGTGCATTAGCCTGGTCCGCATCGCGCTGTGCAGCAGAGGGTCGCGCAGGCTGAGGCGAGGGCCCCCACAAGCGCCCTCGCGACGTGCCGTCTGTAGCATCGGCCGCCGCCGATGTTCGTGCTCACGACGCTGGTCTACCCGGTTGTGCTCGCGCTGCTGTGCCTCGGCGGGGCGTTGCTGGTCGACCGGGCCAGCGGCGGGCTGCTGCCGACGATGTTGTTCCCCGCGGTCGGCGCCGCGGCATCGATCGTGCTCTCACAGCTGAGCACGTACATTGCGCCGCTCGCACCCGCGACTTCCTACCTGCTCGTGGCGCTCGCGCTCGCCGGGCTGCTGCTTGGACGGCAGCGGCTGTGCGCGCTCGCGCGCGTGTGGCGCATGCTCCATCTGGCAGCTGCTCGTGTGTCCGCTCGCCTATGTCCTGGCGCTCGCGCCGGTGCTGCTCGCGGGACGGCCGACCTTCTCCTCCTACATGGCGCTCGCCGACTCCGCCGTACACATGCTCGGTGCAGACTTCCTGATCCGCCACGGGCAGGACTACTCGCACCTCGACTTGCACAACTCCTACGGGCTGTTTGTTCGCAACTACTACGGATCGAGCTATCCCTCGGGCGCCGACACGCTGTTCGGCGGCAGCTCATTCCTGCTCGGGCTGCCACTGATCTGGACGTTCCAGCCATTCGTCGCGTTCATGCTCGCGACCGCCGCCGGCCCAGCTTGGGTGCTTGTGCGGCGCGTGGGCTTGCGCGGCGGCTGGGCGGCGGTCGCGACGCTCACGATCACGCTGCCGGCGCTCGTGTACGCATATGAGCTGATCGGCTCGGTCAAGGAGATCGCGGCACTCCCATTGATCTTGTGCATGGGCGCGCTGGTCGTGGATCATCGACGCTGGCTGTGGCTGGGGGTTCGCGCGGCGATCCCATTCGCGCTCGTGGTCGCCGCCGGCGTGGCTGCGCTCGGCATCGCGTTCGGTGCATGGGCGCTTGCCGCTTCGGCTGGTGCTCGCGAGTGTGGCTCTCGTCGATCTGCGCGATAGTCGGGCGCTCCGCCGGGATGAGGGGAGTCCGCCGGAACTAAGTGTCGGTGGAGCGCGCGGGCAAAGCCAATGGCGCGGCTTGCTTGCGCTGTTCGTGGCAGGCTTGCTCGTGCTGCTCGTTGCGGCCTGGCCGACATGGGCCCATCTCTCCGGCTCGTTGAACGTCGCGCAGGCGATCGCCTCGACCGCCAACTCCGGCAACCTGCACTCGCCGCTGCGTCCTTCTCAACTCTTCGGTGTGTGGCTTGGCGGTAGCTACAAGCTGTTGCCAACCGGCGGAGCCCTCACGCTCACGATCGTGCTGATCGCGCTCGTGTTCGTCCTTGTGGTGGTGGGAGTGGGGGATATTGTTCGTTCCCGTCGGTATGCGCTGGCTGGTTGGTTCGCTGGGATGGTGATCGTGTGGCTCGCGCTCGTGGGCTTTGCCAGCACCTGGGCAAATGCGAAGACGCTGATGCTGACCTCGCCCGCGGTGATGCTGATGGCCTGGGCTGGGATCGCGGCGTTGCGCGACTCGCGCATGCGCATCGCTGTTCCGCTTGTTGCCTTCTTGCTCGTGAGCGGGGTGCTGTGCTCCGACGCGCTGCTCTACCACAGCTCGAATCTCGCACCCACCGCGCGCTATGAAGAGCTTGCGTCCATAAACAAGCGCTTTGCCGGACGCGGGCCGACGCTTTTCACCGATTTCGACGAATACTCCCTGTACGAGTTGCGCGACATGGACGTCGGCGGGCCCGACTTCGTCTATCCGCCGCCCGCGCTCGCCTCGGCCGCCGGCGGCTACGGGGACCCGGTCGATCTCAACAAGATCGCTCCCGCGGCATTTGCGTCCTACCCGCTGATCGTCACCCGGCGCGACCCGACCGCCGGACGCCCGTCTGCCGCTTACCGGCTGCTTTGGCAGGGTGTCTACTACCAGGTGTGGGGTCGCATCCCGGGTGGTGTCGCGCGCGGCAGACTGTCCGCCGGAGCGCCTGTTGCCCGGCTCGTGAAGGTGCCTCTCGCGCGTACGTTCCGCCCGCTTGGCTGGACGCTCTCGCGCAAGGGCATCGTGATGGGTGGCGCGGGAACCCTGAGCGCCAGGTTCGTTCTTCCCCACTCCGGTGTATGGGAACTGTGGCTGAAGGGCGACGTCATGCGTGCGCTGACGGTTCGCATCGACGGCCTCAAGCTCGGTACGCTCGGCGGGCAGCTCGACGGCAACTCGCTCGTGGTCAACGTCCTTACTCCACTCCGTACGCGCCTAGACGCGGGACCCCATACGTTGACGATCTCGCGTCCCGGCGCTGATCTCGCGCCCGGCGACGGCGGTGCGGCGACGCTCGCGGCGATCTTCCTTGTCCGCGGGGGCAGTACGTGAGCGGCTCGCCCAAGCCACCCTCAGAGGATGAGATCCTGCTCGGCGATTGCCTGGAGCTGTTGCCGCGCTTTGCCGACGGCTCGTTCCAGCTGATCTACATCGACCCGCCGTTCAACACCGGGCGCGCGCAGACGCGCAGGACGCTGCAGACCGTCTCCGACGAGGCAGGGCGACAGGATCGGCTTTCGAGGGACGGCGCTACGCCACGCGACTGCTCGCCGAGAGCTCCTATCGCGATACTTTCGACGACTACCTGGCGTTCCTCGCTCCGCGCCTGGAGCACGCACACCGGCTGCTCGCGCGCGAGGGCACGCTCTACTTCCACATCGACTATCGCGAGGCTCACTACTGCAAGCTGCTGCTCGACGAGATCTTCGGTCGCGCGTGCTTTCTCAACGAGCTGATCTGGGCCTACGACTACGGCGCGCGCTCACGCCGGCGCTGGCCGTCCAAGCACGACACGATCCTCGTCTATGTGCGCGACCCGGCCGCCTACTACTTCGACGCCGAGGAGGTTGACCGCGAGCCCTACATGGCGCCCGGGCTGGTCACGCCCGAGAAGGCCGCGCGCGGCAAGCTGCCTACCGACGTTTGGTGGCACACGATCGTGCCCACCAACGGCGCCGAGAAGACCGGCTATCCGACGCAGAAGCCCGAGGGCATCGTGCGGCGCATGGTGCGTGCCTCCACGCGCCCTGGCGACTGGTGTCTGGATTTCTTCGCCGGCAGCGGCACGCTCGGCGCCGTCGCGGCGCAGCTCGGCCGCCGCTTCGTGCTGATCGACTCCAACCCGAGCGCCGTCGAGGTCATGGAGACGCCGCCTACAGCTAGGGTCTAAGCGGTGGCCGACCGCGTCCTGATCCTCTCCTGGGAGTACCCCCCGGTGATCGAGGGTGGCCTGGCCCGTCACGTGCGCAAGCTGGCCGAGGAGCTTGTCTGTCAGGGAGTCGCCGTGGATGTGCTCACGCGCGGGCGCGACGAGTCTCCGGCGTGCGAACACCAGCACGGCGTCACCGTCCACCGCGTGAGCGAGCCCCGCTTCCCGCTCGACCTCGATCGCTTCCTCGGGTGGGTGGCAGCGGATGAACGACGACATGCTCTGCCGCCGGCGGCGCTTGGCCGAGGAGCACGCCTACGACCTCGTGCACGGCCACGACTGGCTCGTCGCGCACGCCTCCGTCGGCGCTCGTCCGAACGTCTCGGACATTCCTTACGTGACGACGATCCACGCCACCGAGCACGGCCGCCACCAGGGCTGGGTCGACAAATCGCCGCAGTCCGACATCCACGCGATCGAGCGCTGGATGGCCCACCGCGCCGACTCGGTGATCACCTGCTCGCACTACATGCGCGGCCACGTCGCCGACATCTACGACATCGACGAGCGCCGCATCACCGTGATCCCCAACGGCATCGACCCACGCGACCTGCGCCCCGTCGATGACCTGAACGCGCTGCGCCTGCAGTTCGCCCAGCCCGAGCAGAAGCTCGTCCTGCTCGTGGGGCGCCTGGTCTATGAGAAGGGCTTTCAGCTGGCGCTCGACGCGCTCCCGGGCGTGATCGAGAAAGTCGCGGGCGTGCGCTTCCTGGTGGCGGGCAGCGGCACCCACGAGGGTGAGCTGAAGGCTCAGGCCGAGCGCCTCGGCCTCTCAGAGCACGGCGTGTTCCTCGGCTGGATCGGCGACGACGCGCTGCACTCTCTGTATCGCATCGCCGACCTGTGCGTGGTGCCATCGCTGTATGAGCCGTTCGGGCTCGTGGCCCTGGAGGCGATGGCCTCGGGCTGCCCTTGCATCGTGGCCGACACCGGCGGCCTGCGCGAGGTGGTGCCCGCCGGCGAGCGCGTCGGCCTGCGCTTCAACGGCGGCGACCCCGAGCACCTGGGCGTGATGATCGAGCGCCTGCTCGTCGATGTAGCAGCTGCGCGATCGTCTGGTCACAGAGGCCTCAGAGCACGTACTCAGCTTCGACTGGAGCGACGTCGCGCAGCGCACGCGCGCGATCTACAGTGATGTCCTACCGCGCAGAGAAGCAACCAAGAGGGAGTAGGGGAGATGCTCGAAGGGTTGATGCAGGACGACTTCCAGCTCACGCTGCACCATCCGCTGCACCGCATGCGCAGCGTCCATCCCGGCGCGGAGGTGGTCACGCTCACCGACAGCGGCACCGTGCGAGCTACCTACGGGCGAAGTGGCAGAGCGCGTCGATCGCCTCGCCCGCGTGCTCGATCGGCTTGGCGTCAAACAGGGCGATCGCGTCGGCACGTTCGCCTGGAACAACCAGCGCCACCTCGAGCTCTACATGGCGGTGCCGTGCGTCGGGGCGGTGCTGCACACGCTCAACATTCGCCTGTTCGCCGAGCAGCTCACCTACATCGTCAACCACGCCGCAGGACGGCGTCATCTTCGTTGACGACTCGGTCGTGCCGATCCTGCAAGAGCTTGCGCCCACGTTCGAGGGCGTGCGCCACTACGTCGTGATGGGCGCACGGCGGACGCCGGCATCGCTGCCGAACGCGCTGCGCTACGAGGATCTGCTCGAGGAGGCCGGACCGGGCCCTATGAATACCCCGAGGTCGACGAGCGCCAGGCCGCCGCGCTCTGCTACACGAGCGGCACCACCGGCAACCCCAAGGGTGTGCTCTACTCGCACCGCTCGATCTCCCTGCACTCCTCGGCGTCGCTGATGACCGATGCGCTCGGGCTCTCCACGCGCGATCGGGCGCTTGTGGTGGTGCCGATGTTCCATGCCAACGCCTGGGGCATCCCGCACGCCGCCGCGCTTGCCGGCGCGGACCTGATCATGCCCGACCGCTTCCTGCAGGCCGAGCCGCTGGCGAAGCTGATCGAGGCCGAGCGGCCCACGATCATGGGCTGCGTGCCGACGATCTTCGCCGACATGCTGCGCTACGCCGACACCAACGACGTGGACCTCTCCTCGCTGAAGAACGCCGCCTGCGGAGGCTCGGCCGTGCCGCGGCAGCTGATGAAGGACTACGAGGAGCGCCACGACGTGGGCGTATTCCAGGCATGGGGCATGACCGAGACGAGCCCCGTCGCCTCCTATTCGCGCCCGGATGAGAGCGCCGGCCACGACGACGCCTACTGGGACATGCGCGCCAAGCAGGGCAAGCCGCTTGCCGTGGGTGCAGGCACGGCTCGTTGACGACGACGGCGCTGAGGTGCCCTGGGACGGCGAGTCCACCGGCGAGCTCGAGGTGCGCGGACCGTGGATCGCCGCCGCGCTACTTCAACGACGACTCCGGTGAGCAGCGCTTCCACGATGGCTGGCTGCGCACCGGCGACATCGCCTCGATCGACGAGCACGCTTTCATCCAGATCACCGACCGCTCCAAGGACGTGATCAAGTCCGGCGGCGAGTGGATCTCCTCGGTCGAGCTCGAGAACGAGGTGATGGCCCACCCCGACGTGATCGAGGCCGCGGTGATCGCCAAGCCCGACGAGAGGTGGGCCGAGCGGCCGTTGTGCTGCGTGGTGGTGCGCGAGGGCGCCGAGGTGAGCGCCGAGGACCTGCAGGCGCACCTGAGCGGGCGCGTCGCGAAGTGGTGGCTGCCGGACGAGTTCGCCTTCATCGCCGAGGTGCCCAAGACGAGCGTCGGCAAGTTCGACAAGAAGGTGCTGCGCGCGCATTTGCAGCGACGGGACGCTTGAGGGGCGAGTCAAGTGGGCGCATGGAGTGGGCGCCCGAGGGCGTTGGCGGTGACGTGAGGCGCTCACGGGTGCATGACCCGTCCGGATTGCGGGCAAAGATGCAGGAGAATCGACGCCCAAGCAAAAAGGTTCCTCGGATAGACTGATGCGCATCGCAGCATCGCCAAGCGATTGGCAAGGCTCTCAAAGGAAATGAGGGGCCGCTCAAAGAGGGGCCCAAGCGACCACCGGACGCGGGAGATAGCAACATGCGAAACGACTTGACGGCCTGCGATGGGCCACAGCCGGCAAAGGCGACATCGATCGGCCGCGCACGCTCGCGCCGGCGCCGCGACGGTGCGCGGGCTGCTGGCCCTTCCGCTCGCGCTTGATGCTGATCGTGCCCGGCACGGCGCTCGCAGCCGAACCGACGACCGGCTACAGCCAGACCACCCCGCCGCCGACAACAACGACTGCGCACGACCACCACGACGACAGGACAACGGCTGCCGACAAGACTAAAACGTCGACGCACTCCCAAAGAAAGTGCGCCGAGCAGACCTCCAGGACACCCGAACCGGCCAAAACCAGCGAACCGGCCAAAACGAGCACCGAACCGACCGCGACCACGCGCAGCGCCAAAACGCTGCCCTTCACCGGTCTGGATCTGCGCTGGGTGATCGTCGCCGGCGTGCTGCTGGTGGCAATGGGCGCCTCGATCCGTGGTCACCCAGCGTCGCCGCCAGGGCGCCGGAGCGCTAGCTGACGATTACGAGATCGCCGATCGCGAGCAGCGGGTAGACCTGAGCCGCTGTTCCGATCGGCAGCTCCACGCAGCCGTTTGACTGCGGGAAGCCGTAGGAGCGCGCGCGGGAAGCCGTGCACCGCGTCGCCGCCGTTGAAGTAGTTGACCCACGGCACGCCCGGATCGCTGTAATGCGAGCCGTCCGGGTTGGTGCCGGTCATCGTCGTGGACACGTAGCGCGCATAGATCGGGAAAGTGCCGCGTTCGGTTTCCGCCCCGGCCACGCCGGTGTTGGCGGGCGTGGAGATCACCACGTGCCCGCCGCGATGGACCTCAAGCGTCTCCGGGACTCGACTCGCTCACGGTCACGAACGTGTATGGCGTCGGGTCGCCGTGGCCGAGTGTCTCGGCCGCCAGCAGCGACGCCCAGGTCGAGCCGTCCGGCTGTGCCGGTGGCGGGCAGTCCGTGATCTGACTGGTAGACCATCAGCGCGCCGCGCGTGGTCGGGTCGAGCGAGCCGTAGGCAAGCCCGGGCGCGTCGGGCACGTTTGCCACGAGCCTCGCCGCGGGTGGATCGAAGGCATAGCGCGCGGCGCTGCCCCGACTCTCGGCTCGTGCGCCGCTGTTACGGCCGTGAGCGGCGTCGATCGTGTAGGGCAGGTAGCGCAAGCGCGTAAGCGCCTGCTGGAGCCCGCGCAGCGACGGGCAGGCGACGCGCAGCGTCTGCCTGCGGGCCTTGCCGAGTGGGGGATGTCCGAGTCGCGTCGGTGCCGGCCCACACGGTCAGCGTGTAGCTACTGCATGGCTCGAGCGTTGACTTCGGCGTGAAGGACTCGGAGTCGCCAATCGACTTCCACGTCCCGGCGACGCTGGGACTGAGCATCGGCGCGGGCGAGTTCGGTGCCGGGGCTGCCGACAGGCGAACCACGAGTCGTGCGGTCCCGTCTGCGATCGCCCCGAGGGCAGGCCGGTGAGACGCGTACGCGGGGCCGGCTTGGACGGCGTTGTAGTCGGGGGTGTACTGGCGGGTGTAGAGGGTGTGCCGGTGGTCGTGCTGGGCGTGGTCTGGCCGGTCGTAGTGGTTGTCGTCGAGTCGGCCGGCGTTGTCTGCGTGGCGGCGCTTGAGACTGTGGCCGCGAGGCTGGTCTGCGCTACGCCGGCGCCCGCCAGCGTGACGAGCGCGCAGGCCAGTGTGATGAATCTTGTCTTAGTCACGGGGATGAAGAGTAGCCAGTCCAGCGGAAGCTGGGCGATGGGACATCAGTAGAAATCCATTAACGCGTACTATTCCGACATGGTCCCATCGGTGGGTGGCGCTCCCGAGCATTTCGACGCGATTGTCGTCGGCTCTGGGTTCGGCGGTTCGGTGACGGCCGCCCGCCTAGCCGAGGCGGGTTGGAGCGTATGCGTGCTCGAGCGCGGCAAGGCCTATCCACCGACAAGTTTTCCGCGCAGCCCACTTGCGATGAAGCGCAACTTCTGGGACCCGAGCGAAGGCCTGCACGGCATGTTCGACTTCTGGTCCTTCAGCGGGATCGACGCGCTCTGTGCAAGCGGGCTCGGCGGAGGATCGCTGATCTACGCCAACGTCTTCCTGCGCAAGGACGAGCGCTGGTTTGTCAAAGAAGACCTGGCCAATGGCGGCTATGAGGACTGGCCGGTGACCCGTGCCGACCTCGATCCTCACTACGACGAGGTCGAAAGGCGCATCGGGGTGCAGCGCTTTCCACTCGACCAGTCGCCGTATGACCAAACCCCAAAGGTGCTCGCCTACCGCGAAGCGGCAGAGCGCCTAGGGCTCGACTGGTTACTGACGCCGCTTGCCGTGACATTCGCAAATGACGGTTCGCCGGCGGTCCCGGGCGAGCCGATCCGCGAGGCCGAGCCCAATCTGCACGGACGCACCCGAACCACCTGCCAAATGTGCGGGGAGTGCGACATCGGCTGCAACTACGGCGCGAAGAACACGCTTGACTACAACTACCTGACCTACGCCTCGCGGGCGGGCGCTGAGCTACGCACGCTCTGCGAGGTGCGCTCGTTCGAGCCCGCCGAGGGCGGCGGCTACACGGTTCACTACGTCTACCACTACCCAGCCTCCGAAGGCAAGGTCACCGACACCGCGGCGCTGAAGCTCGAGACGCTCAGCTGCAAGCACCTAATCGTCTCGGCCGGAACGCTCGGCACCAACTGGCTGATGCTGCGCAACCGCGCTGCCCTGCCCGCGCTCTCCGACCAGCTGGGCCTTGGCTTCTCCGGCAACGGCGACCTGCTCACCTTCGCCGTACGTGCGACACGCGAGAACGCTGAGGGAAGGCATGTAGCACGTGAGATCGAACCGGGCATCGGCCCTGTGATCACGAGCGCGATCCGCATGCCCGACGAGCTAGAAGGTGGCGAAGGCCGCGGCTTCTACCTCGAGGACGCGGGCTTTCCGCAGTTCGGCGGCTGGATGCTCGAGATGCTCGAGGAGCCGGAGGCGATCGCGAAAGCGCTGCCGAAGATCGCGCACTACGTGTGGTCGTTGATCCATGGCCAGCGCCACAGCGAGGTCGGCGATCTGTCCTCGGCGCTACTCGGCAACTGCGATCTGTCCTCCGGCCTGCTGCCGCTACTCGGCATGGGCCGCGATATCCCCGGCGGGAAAATGTCGATCCAGGAGGGGAGCCTGGAGCTCGACTGGTCCAAGGACGGGCGCTCAGCTCCTTACTTCGATCACGTCCGCAAGCTCTCCCGCGAAGTGGCGAATGAGCTCGGCGCCGACTTCCTGGACAACCCGATCTGGCACGTGAACCGCGTGATCACAGTTCATTCGTTGGGCGGTTGTCGCATGGGACGCTCCGCGCAGGAGGGTGTGGTCGATCCGTTCGGTCGCGTCTTCGGTCAACCAGGCTTGCATATCGCCGACGGCTCGGTCATGCCCGGGCCGGTCGGCGCCAACCCATCGCTGACGATCGCGGCGCTCGCAGACCGCTTTGCCGACGCGATACTCGACGAAGGAAAGGGGCCCAGCTGAGATGACCTCGCTCGCTTTTACAGAGGAGATGAAGGGCTACGTAACCTTCGGCGAGTCCGATTTCGACCGTGGCTATCGTGCCGGCAAGGACGCGGGCACTGCCTTCATGTTTCACCTGACGATCGAAACGCAGGACATCGACCGCTTCATCGCCGATCCGCGTCACACCGCCCGTGCCGAGGGCTGGATCGACTCCGATGTCTTCGGCGGCAAGCTGCCCGTCGACGAAGGAGTCTTCAACCTGTTCGTGGAGGAGAGCCCTGGTTAGCAAGCGCATGCTCTACCGTCTGCAGTTCGCCGACGGCGAGCAGCACCCGCTGACGATGACCGGCTTCAAGGAGGTCCGCCACGATCACGGTCTCGACGTCTGGTCGGAGACCACGACGCTGTTCACGCGCGTACTCGAGGGTCACTTGGCGCCTGAGCAGGACGCCACCGCGCAGTTGGTGGCAAGCGGCATCCTGCACATCCACCCGCTCGACTTCGCGCGTCAGCTGACCACGTTCCGCACCGACCCGGCACACCGTGTGGACGCGATCACGCGCTTCGGCGAGCTGTTCGCCGGCGAGCTGTGGAGCGTGTACGGGCCAGGGGGCAAAGCGTGAGCGACGCTCGTCACGGCATTCGAGATACGCCCGAGACCGTTCGATGAGCGAGCAGGCCGAGCGCGTGGTCGAGTTCACCGCCGGCGACGGCCTGAGATGCAACGTGATCAACGTGCGCGGCGAGCGAACGCCGGCGAAGGGCCCGGTGCTGCTCGTGCACGGCGCGGGCGTGCGCGCCAACATCTTCCGCGCCCCGAGCGGGCGCAACCTCGTTGATCTGCTCGTCGATGAGGGCTGGGACGTGTGGCTGGAGAACTGGCGCGCCTCGATCGAAATCCCTCACAATCACTGGACGCTCGACCAGGCGGCCGTCTATGACCACCCGCAGGCTGTGCAGACCGTCTGCGCGCAGACCGGCTCGGATGAAATCAAGGCGGTGATCCACTGTCAGGGCTCCACCAGCTTCATGATGAGCGCGCTCGCGGGGCTCGTGCCGCAGGTGCGCACGATCGTCTCCAACGCCGTCTCGATCCATCCGGTCGTCCCGCGGCTCGCGAACCTGAAGCTGCGCAGCATGATCCCCGCGACGGCAAGGGTGCTCGGCTACATCGACCCGCAATGGGGAAGAGTCGGCGCGCCGTGGATCGTGCCGAAGCTCGTGGACGCCTGGATCAAGCTCGACCATCACGAGTGTGACAACAGCGTGTGCAAGTGGTCTAGCTATACCTACGGCGCGTCCAAGCCCACGCTGTGGCGCCACGAGAACCTCAACGAGCCCACCCACGAATGGCTCAAGGGCGAGTTCGCGGCTGTGCCGCTGACCTTCTTCTCCAGATTCTGCGCTGCGTGCGAGCACGCCGCCTGCTGGCCGTCGAAGATCATCCGGAGCTGCCGCACGACTTCACCGCCCAGGCGCCAAAGACCGACGCTCGCATAGCGTTCATCGCCGGCGCCGTCAATCGTTGCTTCACGGCTGAGAGCCAGCGCCTCTCGCACGCCTGGTACTCAGACCATGCTCCCGAGCGTACGACGCTGCACATCTTCGACGGCTACGGCCATCTCGACATGTTCATAGGCGACAGGGCGGCGCGCGACGTATTCCCGACGATTCTTGCTGAGTTGGAGGGGGTCGCGTGAAAATTGTGGACTGCCTGCTGGGCGAGTCCGATGGTCGTCTGCGCCGTGAGTCGGGCCGCCACGCGCTCGTGGACGGAATCCCCTTCACACTGCCGGTCGCCTCCCACGAAAGCCCGGCTCTGATGGCGGCCTTCTCGATCGACGCGCGCGCGGCCGCAGAGCTGTTGCCGGGAGATGAGGTTCACCCACTGCGCATATGGGGCGAGCGTGCGCTGCTGCTGATCTCGGTGGTCGACTATCGCTCCACCAACATCGGCCGCTACATCGAGTTCTCCGTTGCGATCGCGTGCACCCACGGCGAGCGCCCTGCCCCGGCCTTCACGCCTGCGCTGCCGCTGGCCCAGCGGCTCTACGGCACCGGTCAGTACGTGATCGACCTGCCCGTCTCAAGCGAAGTCTCGGTCAAGGGCGGCAAGGGCATCTGGGGGATGCCAAAGCACCAGGCCAACCTCGACTTCGTGATCGCCCCGCGCAAGGTATCGAGCCAATACGACCTCGACGGACAACTGTGCGTGCGCATCGAGGTCGACCGTCCCTGCTTCGAGGCCTTGCCGCTGTCGCTTGCCACGTCCAACTACTGCGCTTTTCGCGGCATGCTGATGAAGTCGAACATCTCCTTCCGCGGACGCGCCGGCTTCAACCTGCCGTTGACGCGCTCGGCGCGCCTGCAGGTCGGCGAGCACCCGCGCGTGCAGGCGCTCAAGCGGCTGGGGATCTCCTCACGTCCGCTGTTCTGCGGCTACTTCCCCTCGACAGAAGGCATCCTCGACGATCACATCGACTCGTGGTTCCTGTCCTTCAAGGCGCCGCCGAGCGTCGTCCCGGAAGGGCTGGAGAGCGTCGCCGGTCTCAGCCAAAGCCAGGAATGGCTCGAGCCGCCGCAGGACCCGGCGTTCGATGACCCGGACGCGCAAGTGGCCAAGTCGTAACGCGTTCCCGGGACCCGGACTCGATGAGCCGGTTACGCTAGCGGCCGAGCTGTAGTGCGCTCGACGGCTCTTCGATCGCGTCAGTCGATTAACTCTTCACGCGAGGTTAAACCCAGTTCGTTGCGGTAGCGCATCTTGATCTGTGGTCCGGCCATGTCGAGGATCGCGAATCCCATCCTTCCCCAATGTTCGCCGCGATACTCGGAGAAGTCGCGTTCCTCCCACTCCCCTGGCGAGGGGATCTCCTCGCCCGGCTTGTGCTCCATCAGCACCGGCACGCCGCCGTGGCCGAGGCAGCGCGAGATCTTCACCTGCTTGGCTTCCTCGAAGCCCATGCAGCGATGCTCATGGCCCCATAGCCATGCGGTTACGCGGCCGCCGTCGAGCACCGGGGCGAGCTTTTTTTCCAGCGTGGGGCCGAGGTCCTCCTTGTCATAGACGGACAGCAGCTGGTGATGGCTGAGCAGCATCAGCTTGCGCGCAGACTCGCCGGCCACACGCTGCGCGAACTCGGCCTGAGGGTCCTGCAGCACGCCGACAAAGCCGCTCGAGAGGACGTCGGTATCCCAGGAGGTATCGAGCGCCAGGAAATCCCAGGAGGGGGAGCGCAGCCTGAAGAAGCTCGTGGCCTTGCCGTCGGGCGAGCGCTGCCTGGAGAAGCGCTCGTCTCCCAGCAGCGTCTCGAAGTAGCCGAAGCCGCCGCTGTACATGTCGTGGTTGCCGTTGAGCGACCACGAGGTGACACCGGCGCTCGCCTGCTCTGTGCTCACCGGCCACATCCCGGGAGCCAACACATGCCGGCGCACCTCTCCCTTCAACCCCGAGTAGTAGATGTCGCCGAGGTGGATGACGTGGGCCTCACGGCCTTCGGCCAGTGCCTCGGAGACCTCTTGCGCCATGAACTTCGCCACCTCCTGCGCGCGCGGCAACCCAGTACCCCAGTCGCCGACGATCACGACGCGAGCGTTATCTGAGATCTCGTATTCGGCCGGTAAGGAATTGAAGGCATGGTTGCCCTTGGCCATGCGTTCGAGCACGGACCCGGCGACGTCGATCACCCAGTTGGGATCGTCGGGCCCGAAGCGCACGGGATGCAGGATCGACTTGATCAGGTGGATCAGCCAGGCCAGAAAGCCACGATGCTTGGGTGCCTCGCCGGGTACGCCGCGTTCGCGCAACTTGTCCTCGAGCGTGCTCTGCAGCAGGCTCTGGATCGGGTCGCGCGAGATGAAGGGAGCGACGTCGGCGGTGTCGGCCCCGGAGGAGGCGAGTTTCTCGGTCACGGGGGGCAGGGCTTCGCGCAGCTTCTCAACCGGATCGCCGGTGCCTTCGAGCGTGTCGGCGGCCTGCGCGGCCTTGTTCTTGAGCTGCGGCGCGTCGAGCTGATCTCGCAGCGCCTCGACGTACTGGCGCATTTCGCCCCGGTCGACTACTTGCCTGATCATTAGCTCACTTCCATCTATCGGGGCATTGCTGGTTGGGCGCCAGCATACACAAAGCTCTCCGTGAAACTCCGGTGCTCGGATATCCGTTCTCGATAGCGGGCATCCGCTAGGGAGTTTGAGCTAGCTCGCATGCCGCGCGATCTACAGCGGGCAAAAGCGAGCCAGTCGCGACTGGCCGCGATCAGTACGAAGCCGTGTCGTAGAAAGGCTCTTGATGACAGCTGCTGGGCTTCGAAAAGGCTCTGAGCGTGGGCCGGCTGGACGACGATGCCCCCGTCGGGAATGCCGCTGTTGACGCGGACGACGTTCCGGGTACTCGTGTCAAGGTCGAAGGCCAGCAGCGGCACGATCTGGTAAGACGTTTGCAGCGGCTGGCAGGTTGAGAGGAGGTTGCTCATTGCGCCTCTGCTGACTAGAGCGGCGAGGTTGCGGTCCAGTCGGCCGAGTTCGTTGAGGCGCCTCTGCTCGCTGGAGAGGTGCTCCAGGTCTGCCAACGCACCGCTGAGGATCAGGATCGCGCACCCAGCCGCCCCAAGCTGCCAGGTTCGTCGAGTCCAGCCGCTTGGCAGGCGGCTCCAGCCGCCCAAGAAGAGCCCGGCATACAGGGCTGTGGCCACCACGGTCGGCAGCGCATAGCGGCTGAGGACCGGGAGTGACATAGCGCCGATAGCGGCGAAAGCCATGAGGGTGAAGGCGCACCAGGCCAGTAGGAGGCGCGGAAGGATGCCGCCACGCAGATCGATCAACACACCCAGACCAGCCGCGACGAGTACCGGGGTACTGAAGTATTCGGTCAGCGTGCTGCACAGCACCGAGGGCACTTCTGCGATTCCTCTCGGGCGCGCGGCCACCGCTGCGGCCCAGCGTGTGTATGTGAGGGAATAGAACGGGTTGTCGGTCAGCGCCAGGTCGCTCAGGAGCCACCCCGCGGGACCTATGATCGCCAAGGCTGCGAGCCATCTGCGCGGGCCTCGTGCGAACGACGGCGCACAGTAGGCGGCGTAGGCGCCTGAGATCAGCCACACCTCCGGCCTCCACAGGCCCGCCGCCGCCAGTAGGCACAGCGGCGCGTATCCGCGCCGGGGTCGCCGGAGCTCGAGCACAAGCGCACCCATGACCGTCGCCAGGGCGGGGATATCCGCCGGCGTCGCGAGCGCCACCGCGGAGAACAGGAACTTGCCGTTTGCAAGTAGGACGCACGCGGCGGCGAGCCCAATCAACGGCAGTCGTACGGTACGGCCCATGTTGACCAGCATCAACACGACTCCGCTGGCCGCCAGCAGCACCAGTGCCTCCATTGCGTCGAGCGCATAGGGACCGGTGAGGCTGGCTATCAGGCCCAATGCGATCGAAAGGGGGTGGGGTGTCGAAGCGCCGAGGTCTCGCACGTTTGGGAGCTCCCCATGGGCAAGTTCCCGGCCCCACTCGAGCGCGAATCCAGTATCGATCGGATTCAACGGCAGCGTGCCCAGCACGAAGGCTCCGATCGCGGCGAGGATCAATACACGCCCGCCGACAGATGACACAGTACGGATGGATCGCATTCACGGAGATTCTTCTATACGCTTGTCTGGTGGGGGGCGCGTCAGCAACACAAGCGTTCTTTCAGCTCGCTGTGGCTGCGATCCCTGCGCTTCTTTTCGGAGGTGCAGTCCTAGATTCGAGGCGGGGTGGACGGCGTGACGGGACGCTGCAGGACAGCGAGCGCGTGTTGGTCTACACGTTGGTTGTGATCGTTGTTCTCGCCGGCCCGGCGGAGCTCATAGCCGTGCGCGGTGCCGTCGACGGTTCGACCGGCGGGATCCTCCTCGATTACGTTGCCTTCGTCCTGTGTGCCGGAACGCTCGCCCTTGCGGTGAATATCGTGCTGCCATGGGTTGCCGCGCTGTTCCCACGAATCGGAAGCTCGGAGCAGTCGAAGACCCACATGGCAAGACTCATCGTCGTCGTGATCGGCGGTGGGCTGGTCGTGGGGCTGCTGGTCTGGGTGCACGCCGGCGTCAGTCGCGCGCAGTACAGCCAGAATGTCGGCGCGGCCTTCACCAGCTTTGTAGCCGCTTCCCAAGCGCAGAGCGCAAGCTACGATCAGACAGCGACCGCGCGGGAGGCTGCGCTCGTGTTCGTGACTGAACACTCCTGGGCGTTCGCGCCCAACCAGCGCGCGACCCTCGACACGCAGGTCCACGGCCTGGTTGACCGGATCGACGAGCTCGAGTTCGGATTCCAAGAACCCGCCGGGAACACGGAGAGTGAGATCGCCAAGGAAACCGAAACGATGAATAACGCCTTCTGGAGCGAGTTGGGTGGCCGCAACAAGCCTCCGGCCGTCCTGATTACCATTGTCGTAGACGAGGTCAAGGCGACCGGGGTCGCCTACGTCAAGGCCGTGAACGCCAAAACCACGGCGCTGCAGGCGCTACGTTCTGCCTGCAGCGGTGGTCACGACCCGCGTTGTAGCAAGCGCTCTCTCGCGGCTCAATCCGCTTGAATCGGAAGAGCCAGCGGGCGGTCGAGGCGGCTCCGAGGGTGTAGCTCCTCAGGGTGAGCAGACAAGCCGAGTTGCAAGGCATTTCCCATGCGGATGAGAGGACTCGAACCTCCACGTCCTTACGGACACGGCGACCTGAACGCCGCGCGTCTACCAATTCCGCCACATCCGCGTGTCGGGGCAGGCGACGATATCGCACCGAGGCCAAGGGGGGAGTGAACCGCTCGCACGATCGGCCTCGCCTGTAGTCGCCGTGCTCCGCTGTGCCAAACCCCCGTTCTGCCCTCCGCTTTGCTAGCCTCGACGACGACTAGACAGGCCGCCATCGTCTAGGGGACTAGGACGCCGCCCTCTCACGGCGGTAACACGGGTTCGAATCCCGTTGGCGGTATTGCGTTTGGCCCCGAGTTTATGGGGCCTTTCGTGTCTCAGGGTCAGGTGCGCGCCAGGATTCGCGCCAGTCGTGCGTCATGGCGGCGTTCGACGGCCCAGCAGGACGCGCTCCTAGCATGTTGAATACCGTCGGCGTGGCGCTTTCGCAAACTGATGTCGATGACTTCCTCGAGCTCAGCAAGGAGGTCCAGCCGTCTAGGCAGGCTCAATGGACTAAGCGCAGTGAGGACATTCATATCGCTCGCCTGCCGGTGGTTTCTGTCGGTGTGCGGCGAGGCGAGATCGTGCTCGTCTTTCATGTGGATCATGCTCGGCATTGGACGTTCAAGCTGCTGCGTATGGGTGACGAGGTCTTACGCTGGGACGCGCAGCCACCGCCACAGCGGCACAATAATCCGATCGGACGGCCATCTGGTTGGCCCCGCCGGTTCCGCGAACACGACCACGAGCACCTATGGCACCCGCAGTTCGGGATGAGGCTTGCGCGTCCCTCAGTCGAACTCGAACGATCGCAAGATCACGCCGCAGCGTTTGAAGCGTTTTGCGTACGTGCAAACATAGAGTCCAACGGCTCCTATAAGTCGCCACCACCATCTGGAGAGCAATTGCGCATCCCATCATGATTTCCGACGTCAACATAGCCCAGCAACTGCGCGAGCTCCTTGGCAGCGAGGTCGATGCGCGCTGCGATGATGGGCGTCTACGGGTACTCACGCCATTCGAATACCCGGACGGCGATGGGGTTGTCGTGCGGGTCGAAAGTGCGCCTGATGGCCGGTATGTGGTGTCCGATGGGGGCGTGGCCGATGCGACGCTCGCCGGCAAGGTCACCTCCAAAGTGATCGGTAGTCCGGCTAGTGAGATCGCCCGTCGCTTCGACGCCATGTTCGATAGTGGCCAGATCACGACGACGGTCGAGACTGAGGCGGATATCGCTGATGCTTGCCAGCGAATAGCGAGTGCGGCCGTCAGTGTGGCCGAGGCTGCGACGTATCTTCGGCGCCGGGCACCCAAGGAAACAGAGTTCGTTGATGTCATCGCGAGCAAGCTTCAGCAGCGAGATATCGAGGTCGAAGCGAAACGCCAGATCGAGGGCGCCTCTGGCCACCCCTACCTGGCGTCGCTCTTTGTGCCGAAGACCGAGACGGTCATCGAGCCTGTGGGTGGGGAGCGACCGTGGAGTGTCGCTACCTCCGTCTACGCCGAGTTCGGCGACTTGAGCAAGGTCAACGGGTATCGCCTGATGGCCGTCTTGGATGATCGGAAGGTGGATCTTGGTCCTAGCGTCGCGAACCTCCTAGGCCAGGTCGCTGAGGTGGCATCGTGGCAACAACACGATTCGTGGATTTCTGAGCTTGCGTCTCGCTGACTTCGGCAGGGGTTCAAGTCGCTGTAGATGCCGGGGTTCGAATCGAGCGCATCGAAGCCCTCACGGGCTTTCTGCCGTCGAACTCGACCAAGCTGTTGGCAGGCCATGGGTCTGTCAGTTTTTTTGTGTAAGTGGCTTTGTTGGTCATGTGTGTGTTGCTCTAGTTGGTGGTGGTGAGTCTGTCGCCGTAGTGGATTGCTAGGGAGTTGAGGATTTGCTTCCAGTTGTGGATTCGTCCGGTCATGTTCTCGCGGTTCTGTCTTTTTGTGGTGGCGACGAGGTAGAGGACCTTCATCGCGGCTTGCTCGTTCGGGAAATGTCCGCGGTGACGAACAGCTCTGCGGAACCGGGCGTTCAGCGACTCGATAGCGTTTGTGGTGTAGACGATCTTTCTGAGCCCGAGCTGGGAGCCACAGGTGGCGCAGGATCGGTCTTCTTGGGGCACCGTGCCGATGGGTCGCCGGTACCGCTTGATGCCGGCAGGACGGCCCCAGGCGGACCTAACGGGCATGGTCGCCGGTTACGACCTGGCAACGTAGCAAGTGAGTCTAATGCTCGACTGAGCCTGGGTCATCGGGATCAAAACACGGGTTCGAATCACGTTGGCGGTACTAAAGGTGCCGAGGGCTCGACCCGGAGGCCAAGTGGCGCGGCGTCGAGGACGGCCGTAGCGACTTTCTAGCCTAGTGCCGACGTGGCATTAGCCTGCTGCCGGGTCGGCGGATGCCGAATGCTCGCGCCGGATTGTTCTGCACTCGTCGCCAGAAGTGCCTGAAACGATGATAATCGCGGAGAATCCGCGCATCCACGCATCTCGGTCTTTCGCGCACAAGCCCATGAAAGTCCGTAGCTGATCCACGATTTATGCAGCCGCCTGCAGGCGACAACGTTAGCCCTCGCGATAGGTGTGGGCCGTCAGGGGAGCCCTATCCCGGTGAGTCGGGGTTGGGCCTTTGGGGCGCACCCCGCTCATTTTCCTCTCGTTCTACCTGGACTTGCCGCTGGACGCCGGTCTCTCACGGGGTGCGGGTTTCAACACGATGCTACTCGTGGAGCGTGTGCTATCCGGCATCGAGCTGGAGAAAGGCTCGCCACAGGAGCGGATAGACAACCTCCTGAACAACACGGGATTTCAGGGAGCGCACCATCCCAAGGCGGGCGCCCTCGCCTCGTTCTACCTCGGCATGATCGCGAACGGCCGCGGGAACTCGAGAGGGCCGTCGAGAACTACAAACAGACGGCCGTCTTCGACGAGTTCCCGCTCGCCGGAGAGGCCGCGTTCCGTCAAGGGACGATCCTAGAGGAGCTGGGCGACCGTTCGGCGGCCGTAAACGCCTACACCAGAGGCGCAGAACTAGGCAGCGCGAAGGCGGAAGCAAAGCTCACGAAACCCTCTCGCATGAAGCCCAAGCTATTGAGCTAGTCATCGCATGATGATCTAACGATGTAATGTATAGTCGCCTCAGCCAGGCTCTTGCCTCGCCTGACTACCAGGGGAACAGGAACCATCGTGAGACTATCGATTCGTCTGCTTGCCGTTGCCGGCGGTGTCTGGGTTGCCATTGCTGGCTGCATCTCAGCTGCCCCCGCCCTCGCCGCCCCACCGCCCGAAGTCCCGGAAATGCGTGCGGTAGAAGCGGTGACGAACGTCACCGCGAGGACGGCGGTCGTCCACGGCGTGCTGGACTCGAAAGCCGCGAGCTCCGAAGCGCTCGTCGAATACGACTTCTTTTACGGCGGCGGTGTGTTCACCTGCAATGAAGCCAGTTCGCCAACGCCGCCGGGGGTGGCTGCGGGGGCCAAGGGCGAGCCCGTGGAAGCCTCTCTGTCAAGGCTCACTCCGGACACCGAATACTCGGTGTGCCTGGGCGCCCGCAACAGGGGCGGAACGTTTGAACTGGGCGAACTCAGCACGCCGGTAAAGTTCAAGACGGCGGCCGTGCCTCCGGACGTACTCAGCGAGTCCGTCTCCGAACGCTGGGCCACCGCCGTGCTCCTCGAAGCGCGCATCGACAATGAGGGCGAGCCGACTCGATGCTTCTTCCAGTATGGGGAAACGTCGGTCTCCGAACACGAAGTGTCCTGCGGCGGCATCGGTGGGGAAGGTGAAGAGACCCTGTCGGCGAAGGTCGAAGGCCTGGCGGCGGGCCATACCTACCACTGGCGCACGGTGGCCAAGAACGAAGCGGACACGAGCTATGGAAACGAAGAATCCTTCACCACGACTATAACTCCCGAACCCCCCGAGCTCTCGACCGCGCCGTTCGCGTGGTCGCCATGGGTTGGCGTGGCCGTGACGGCACCTGCGAACGCGGGCAGCGAACCGGAAGCCCTGTTCGATTGGGGGGCCTGTCCCACGACGGGATATTGCGCGGGCGTTGGCTCCTACACCGACGAAGCTGGCAACAAGGAGGCGATGGCCGCCACCAGGGTCAACGGATCGTGGGGCCATGCGGTCGAGATCGCCCTGCCGGCGGGCGCTGCGACAAGCGGCCAGAACGCCGGGTTTGGGTTTGCTGAACCTTCGGTCGCGTGCACCGAACCGGGTGATTGCGTCGCGGTCGGCTCCTACATCAGGGAAGGTGACGGCGAAACGGCGATGGCGGTGACCGAGATTGGCGGAATGTGGGGCACGGCGAGCGAAATCAAGCCGCCGGCAAACGCGGAAAGCCACCCGGACGCTCACCTAGTCTCCGTTGCCTGTCCAGCGGCTGGGTCGTGTGTGGCCCGCGGTGAGTACAGTAATGAAGATGGCGATCGGGAGGCGATGGTCGCCGAAGAGACAGACGGGGTGTGGGACCCAGCAACCGCTGTCGAGCTGCCCGCGAACGATGAAGGCGAATCAAGATCCTATCTGAGTGGGGTTGCCTGCTCTGCGGCTGGGTCGTGTATCGGAATCGGCGAATACGGGGACGACTCGACTCGTACTCAAGAAGCGATGGTGGCGGTCGAGACCGGCGGCAAATGGGCTCGGGCCAGTCAGATCGTGTTGCCATCAAACGCCGGGAGCAAGCCCGAATCAAGGCTTAATGAAGTCGTGTGTGTTGCCGGGGGGTCGTGCGTGGCCGACGGCAGCTACGTGGACCGCTCTGGTGGCCGGGAGGCGATGGTCGCCGAAGAGATGGGTGGGGTGTGGCAACCGGCAAGCCAGATCGTGGCTCCCGCGAACGTCGCAGCCAACCCGCAAATCGGTTTTGTTTCGATTGCGTGTGTCGCTCCGGGCTCGTGCGTCATCACAGCTGGATACACTGACAATTCCGGCGACTTGGAGGTGATGGTCGCAGATGAGACGGGCGGAGCGTGGGGGTCGGCGAGCGAGATCGCGCCCCCCGCAAACGCCGCGACCAACCCGGAAATTGCTCTCCATCCGGCCTGCACCGCGTCGGGTGCGTGCGTACTCGTCGGCCAGTACAGAGACGAAGATGGCAACAAGGAGGCGACGGTCGCCGAAGAGGCGGGCGGGTTGTGGGGTCAGGCGAGGGAAGTCGCCGCGCCGGCGAACGCCGCGACCAACCCAGGAGTCATCTTTGGCGAGGTCCAGTGCCCCGCGGTGGGCTCGTGTCTGGCGTTCGGCGAGTACACCAACCAAGCTGGCGCGACCCGCGACCTGGAAGTGACCGGCCTCACAGCCCCCGAAAACACGGTGCCACCGATCGTCGGCGGAACGGCCGCCGTCGGGCAGACACTGACGTGCTCGCAAGGGACGTGGACCACCCCAGCCCCGACTTCCTACACATACAAGTGGTTGCGCGATGGCGTGGCGATCGGCGGCGCCGAATCGAGCGTCTACACCGTGACGGCGGCCGAGGAAGGCCACAGCATCTCTTGCGAAGTGACGGCGACCGACGCCGTCGGGAGCAAGAGTGCGGTGAGCGCCAACAGTGTCGCAATCCACGAAGAAGCCAGGGAAAGACGCGAAGCTGAAGAAGCGGCGGCCAAGCGCCAGGAAGAAGAAACGCTCGCGGCCAGGAAGCATCAAGAAGAAGCCGCGACGAAAGGGAAGCAGGAAGAAGCCAAAATCGCGGTCGCCGGCAGCGTGTCGCTGACCGGGGCGGTGCTCAGCATTCAGAGCGGCGGTAAGGCATCGGTCAAGCTCACCTGCGCGGGCACGGCCCCATGCACCGGCAAGCTGACGCTCACGGTCACGAGCAAAGGCCAAGGCGAGCACGGAAAGAAAGCCAAAGCCAAGACGATCGCAATGGCCGCGTTCTCGATCCCGGCGGGCAAGACCGGGAGCGTAACGATCGAGCTCACCGCGGCCGGGCGCGCACTGCTGGAGGCCGGTCACGGCAAGCTCAGCGCAAGCCTCACCATCCTCAAGTCTTCCCCTGCCCCGGCGAGCACGAAGCGCGAGAGCGTCCAACTCGTGCAGAAGAAGGCAACCAAGGCGAAGAAACGAAAGAGATAGGGCCAGGGGCCAGGGGCCTGAGGGCAAGCTACGGGCGGGCGGACTTTAATCGCCCGTCCAGCTGTGAGCGCGCGACTGCGCCACCCACTCCCGCAGCGCCTCGTGCATCGCCTCCACGCCGATGATCGCCGACCGCGGTTCTCGCCACTCCGCCGGCACGACCGCGAACGGCTTGGTCTGCGGGCCGCCAAGCCCACCGTGGGAGCCCATGAACTCCTCGAACGGGGCTACCTCTTCTGTACTCGGGTCGTACATGCAGTTGACGAGGATGTCTGGACAATGGGGAAAGCTGTCGTGGCGACGCAGGTGTTCTGCTGCCGTCGGGTCGAAATCGGCTAGCGGGTCATCGCCATCGATTGTGTCGTCGCTCAGGCGCCGCTGTCCGGCGTCGCCAATCACGAGCGCACCGTGCTCTTGCGAGCGCGCCATCACGTAGCCGATCCCCGGATGCGCCGCCAAGGCATCTAGTAGGCGGGGGTGCGCCTGGATGATCTGCTCGATGGTCAGCCGCTCCCGACTCGATGGCAGATAGATGAGTCCAAGGCCGCCCGAGGCCATCACGATCGCCTCCTTCACGCCGGTCCCATTCGTTTCTGCATCGCTGGACCCTGTGCGCTTGCCGTCTGGCTGCTGCTCGCCCGCAGGGCTGATGGCGTTGCGCTCGGCAAGCGCCTCCCGGTTCGGTCCCAAGGCGACCGTGCCATCGACCGACCGGCTGCGTGTGGCTCGCGCCAGCATCCGCCCGCCGACGCTTGGCTCCTGGCGCGCGTCCGCCAATACGGCGCCAACGTCGCCCCAAGCCTCGTCAACTGCTGCCGGTGCGAATACCTCACCTTGGGACAAGGCTCCACGCACGACATCCTCCAGCGTCTCGCCGTAGCGTTGGCGGAACGGAGCGCCTTGTGTTTGGCCATGGTCGGAGAGCACCACGAGGCGATAGGGGCGAGGCGATTGTGCCGTCGCACGCTCTAGCCGAGCCAATTGTCGATCGTGTCGCTTGAGCACCGCTAGGGCGTCGGGCTCGCGAATCCCCGAATGGTGGGCCACCTCGTCGTAGCCCACGAAGGTTGCATAGGAGACCGGCACGCCCTCGACGATGTCCGCCATCAAGAGCGCTGTCACGAGGTCGCGCATGACCACCGCGATCGCGGCCCGGATCAGCGGATACAGGCCTTTTCGGTCGACATGGGCCGCGCCGGAGCGCCGCTGGCGGAAGGCTGCGCGGCGCTCATAGGTAATGTCCGCAAGCGACAGCACGATCGTCCGTATGAACCCATAGGGGTCGGAGAAGTAGGCGAACAGGTCTCCAGCCTTCGACCGCGAACGATCGCGAATCATGCTCATCGTCGCCGTGCAACGTGGGGCATCGCCCGAGAACATATTTCCCCGACTGGTCCCCGCACTTGCCAACAGGCCCGCGCCGGTCGATCGCCGACGCTCGATCTCGGCCGCGTCGGCGGGATGGTTGGAGACCATCGTGCGCCCGGACTCCTTCTCATACCAGCGAAAGGCGGGCATGTCCCAGTTGCTGCCGAGCAGCAGGCCCGCTTGGCTTGCGCCCGTCTGCGAGGAAAGGTCACACTCCCAGCCAAACATCCGGTGGGAGCCGTCTGACAGCCAGCGCGCGATCGTGGGAGTGTGCCCGTCGCGAATTGCTTCTCGCAAAACTTTCTCTCCAAGCCCGTCGATCTCGAACAGGATTACTCCGGGAACGTCTGTGTGATTATCGCGGCGGGTGCGTTTCACCCGCCTGCGCACGATTCTCAAGTGGCGAGCGTCGCCGTCGACGTCGAGCAGCGGCGCTACAAGCATCGAGACGAGCGCCAGGCCAAACGCGATCGCCACATCCGTCCAGAACGACGGTGTCTTGCCGTCGACCGCGTAGAAGGCGAGCGCGACCATGCCGGCACTGAGAGCGAGTGAGCCGAGCCCGAACGTGACAATCGTGAGCGGCAACGCAACCCGTATGACGAGCGGCCACAGGACCGCGTTGATGATCGCCATCGCGGCGGCAACCAGGATCGCCGCATCGAAAGAGAGCGTGTCGCGACCGGACAGAAGCGCGGTCATGGCCACGAGTACCAGCGCCTGGACAACAAGCATCGCCGCCGTTCTCACGACAGAACCCCAACAACGCCCGCACGTTGCTCAGACGACGTTGGTTGTTGCGCTCATCGATCGCTGTATCCAGCACTTGCTACCTTCTCGTCGATGGCCGATGGTGCGGATGCTGTCCGCTACGCAGACACAGCCACAGACCGTATCGTCTTCTTGGGACACGCCACGGTGCTGGTCGAATTGGAGGGTGTGCGCCTGCTTTTCGATCCGTTGTTGCGCGGTCGTGTCCTGCACCTACGCCGCCAGGTACCACCGGTTGACGAAAGGGTGTTCGCCGGCCCGGATGCGGTGCTGATCTCACACTCCCACCACGATCATCTCGACCTGACCTCATTGCGGCGTCTGGGTCGCGACACGCGTCTGATCGTACCCAGCGGAGCCGGCGCGTGGCTGGCGAGCAAGGGGTTTACCAACGTGTCGGAGGTAGATGTCGGTGACATCTTGAAGGTGGCCGAGCTCGAGATCACGACGGTCGTTGCCCACCACAACGGTGGGCGTCTGGGTGGTCCGCAGGCCAAGGCGCTCGGCTATCTCGTTGCAGGCAGACACGTGGTCTACTTCGCCGGAGACACAGAAATGTTCGCGGGCATGGGTAGCTTCTCGCCGGCGCCCGACATCGCGTTGCTACCAGTCGCGGGATGGGGTCCGAAGTTGGGCCCAGGCCACATGGATCCACTCCAGGCGGCTCACGCCGTCGAGTTGCTCCGGCCGCGCATGGCCATACCCATACATTGGGGCACCCTGCTGCCCATCGGGCTTGCCCGCAACTACCGCGCGCGCCTCGGAGACCCGCCGCGTCTGTTCGCCGAGCACGCCGCGCGCTTGGCACCCAGCGTCGAGGTACGAATTTTGACACCCGGGGAGTCCACCGCTGTAGACTGCTAACGGTTCCGTTCGTGTTGTGATGGTAATCCATCTCTCGGAGATGTCTTCTTGGTGCACAGAGTCCGCAGCCAGTCGCTTGTCGTGATCGCCTCGCTGCTCAGCGTGTTCGTGCTTGCCTCCTGTGGCGAATCTTCCCAGGAAAAAGCGAAGGCCCAGGTATGCCAAGCGCGCTCAGATATCTCCAAGGAAGTCAAGAAGCTCAGTGAATTGACGCTCTCAACCAGCATTCTCACCGAAGCCAAGAGCGGCGTGGAAGCGATCGGCAAGGACCTCACGACGATCAAGAATGCTCAACCCGACCTCCAACCAGCGCGCAAGGAACAGGTTCAGGCGGCAACCCGCACTTTTGAAGGCCAGATCAATTCGATCCTCTCGGAATTGGTGTCCAAACCTTCGCTTACCAAACTCGAAACACAGCTCAAATCGTCGTTGACGCAGCTCGCCTCCAGCTACGAACAGGCACTCGCACCCCTCAACTGCTCCTAGCACGGCGGTCCGGGCCCAGGGACTGGCGAGACAGGACTGGCGTTACACTCGGCTGTACTCCCGATTGGGAGTGCTTCTGTGCGCCGATCAGATCACGTTGGGCCGGGGCGGAGAGCAGGCCAAACAAAGAGGAGCAGCCATGAGCAATGAGGAGTTGGAGCTCGGTCCTGTCGATGTCGTGGTGATCGGCTATCCGCCGGACGCTCCACGCACCGGCGAGGCGATCCCGCTGTTCGTGGATCTCGTGGATCGCGGAATCATCAGGGTGCTCGACGTGCTCATGGTCCAGAAGGACAGCGAGGGAAACATCTCTGGCCTGGAGATCGCCGATCTCGATGGCGATGGGGTGGATGACCTGCTGGTCTTCGCCGGAGCGCGCACAGGCATGCTCGGTGACGAGGACGCGAGCACCGCCGGCGAGGCGCTCCAACCCGGCGAAGCGGCGCTGATGATCTGTTTCGAGAATGCTTGGGCGGCGCCGTTTGCGACCGCTGTGCGCCGCAACGGCGGACAAGTGCTTGCGTTCGAGCGGGTCGCCGCGCAGGACGTCCTGGACACACTCGATGCGCTCGAGAGCGCATCCTGAACTGAAAGGCGTATCCCATGCCACTACTTCGCGCCATGGCCCGCACCGCCGTCGTTGCCGGCACGGCTACAACCGTCTCAAATCGTGTCAGTCGTCGCCAGCAAGGACGCTGGGCCGCTCAAGAACAGCAGCAGGCGGCTGCCGCGCCGCCCCCGCAGCAAGCGTATGCAGCTCCGCCGCCGGCTCAAGAAGCCGACCCGATCGAGCGCTTGAAGGAGCTAGGGCAGCTGCACGAGTCGGGCGTGCTGACCGATCAGGAGTTCGCGGAGGCGAAGGCAAAGGTCTTGGGCTGAGTAGCCACAAGCCGGCGCGCAAGCGCGCGCGCCGGCTTGTCGGCTGAGATTGAGTAGCTCGGCTCAGGTCGTCTTGGGCTCGCCAAGAACAGCGAGTCCGTGAATCACGATCAGGCAGATCGCAAAGATGCCCAGTGACCAGAACGGGTACTGCCCGCCAATCGACAGCAACGAGCCGACCGCTCCGATAGTGGCCGCGATGATCCCGACAACGCGCCCGTAGGCGCCGCCGCCGAACAGAGAAAGCGCCGCGGTCAGCTGGATTACACCAAGGATGACAGTGATCCAACCCCACGTGTGCAGGCTTGCGAACACATACCGGTTGTTGTTCACAAAAAAACTCGCGTTCCCGATCGCGGCGATGCCATAGATGATGTTGATGGTTCCGGCTACCAGCAACAGGATGCCGGCGAACAACGCACTGCCTACCCCTCGCATATGCACTCCTTCGGTAAGGGTGCCTTGTGACACCTGTCACGAGATTCGATGCAAGTGATTGGAATCCTGTGTGTCGAGTGGCGCTCCGGACGTGGCGCGCTGGGCCGCGCGGCCGCTCAATAACCCGGGTTTGTCTTGACCCGTTTGCGGTCTGACTCGTGCAGGCGGCCCTTCTTCTCAAGCGTTGCACACGCTTCGAGGATGTCGGCTCCGAGCGTCGCCACGAGCGAGTGCCCGAGCGTCTGCTTGACGAGCGCGCGCATGATCTTCACATGCTCGGCGTTGGGCGGCAGCGTGTAAGCGGGCACCATCCAACCTCGCTCGGCGGCAAGCTGAGAGGCCACGTCGAACTCGTCGTAGGAGTGTTCGCCTTCCAACTGGAAGGCGACGAGTGGCAGCTGCTCCTCCTGCTCTGCGCCGATCAGGGCGAACTCGCCGCAGTCGACGATCTCTTTGGCGAGCAGGCGCGCGTTGTACTGCATCGTCTCCATGATGTAGCGGTAGCCGTCGTGGCCGTAGCGCACGAAGTTGTAGTACTGCGCGAGCACCATCGCCGAGCCGGTGGAGAAGTTGAGCGTGAACGTCGCATCGCGCTTGCCGAGGTAATTCTCATAGAACACGAGGTCGTCGGGAAGGTCGCTCTTTTCCCTGAACACGAGCCAGCCGATGCCGGGATAGACGAGGCCGAACTTGTGGCCGGACACGTTGATCGAGCGGACCTGCTCCAGGCGAAAGTCCCACTCCGTGTGGGGATAGAGGAACGGCCACACAAAGCCACCGCTGGCCGCGTCCACGTGCAACGGAACGTCTAGCCCCTTCTCGTTCTTGAGCTGAACCAGATAGTCGTTGATCCCGGTTATGTCGTCGGAGTGTCCGGTGAAGGTGGTCCCGAGCACTGCTGCAACGCCGATCGTGTTCTCGTCCACGTGTGGCTCCACGTCTTCAGGCCCGATCGTGTACTTGCTTCGCGCGAGCGGCACGATGCGCGGCTCGACGTCGAAGTAGCGACAGAACTTCTCCCACACGACGTGCACGTCGCCGCCAAAGACGAGGTTGGGCCGGTCGACCGACTTGCCTTCAGCCTGGCGGCGATCGCGCCACTTCCACTTCAGCGACAGCGCGCCGAGCATGATCGCCTCGGAGGAGCCCTGTGTGCGCGCTCCGGTCGTATCGCCAGGCGCATTGAAGAGGTCGGCGAGCATGCGGATGCAGCGCTGCTCGATCTCAGCGGTCTGCGGATACTCGGCGTGGTCGATGAAATTCGTGTGCAGCGATCCGGCGATCAGGCGCTCTGCCTCGGGCTCCATCCAGGTCGTGACGAAGGTCGCCAGGTTGCGCATCGGGATCCCGTCGAGCAACACCTCTTCGCTTACCAGCCCGAGCGCGTCCTCGGCCGGCATGCCGCCCTTGGGCAGTTTGTTGTCGGGCGCCGGCTCGAGCCGGTAGCGGTTGCCGTACTCGCTCTCCAGCTTCTCGATTCGTCTGCCCATCAGATCGGGTGGTGTCTCATCCGTTTGCTGTCGGCCTGTCTGATCGTTGGACGGCACGGTCAACCTCCTTGAGTCACGCTACGGATGGCGAATCGTCTGCGATCAGCATAAGTCCTGGGCACAGTCTTCGCGTGGAGGCTTAGCTCGTCCCTAGTGGTTGGTCGAGCGACCCGTAAGATCACCCGGATGGCGACTCAGCAGGAGCGTGTCTCTTGGCAAGGACGGTTGCACCCGAGGCGGATTCTGATCGGCGTACTGGTCATCGTCGTGATCGGCGCCGCGGCGACGCTTGCCGGCTGGGACATAACGAGTTGGTTCAAACACATCTGGGACACACTCACGAAAATCCCGCTCGGCGATGTGGTCGCGGCGATTGCGCTGATCAGCCTGCAGACCACCGCTACCGCGTATGCCTGGTACTCGATTCTGCGCTACGGATATCCCGACTCTGAGGTGCGCTGGATACAGGTCCTGGCTTGCTACGCGGCCGCGGTTGCGCTTAACTCCGTTCTGCCGGCGAACATCGGCACGCTGGCGATGCTGTTGATGTTCACCACGATCATCGCCGCCGCCACGTTCGCCGGTGTGCTGGCCGGGATGGCGGTGCAGAAGATCTTCTTCACATTGATCGGCGCATTTTGCTACCTGTACCTGTTCCTAACGGTCGGCGGGTCGTTCTCGCTCCAGCTGGGGTTCATCAGCGAACATCCCTGGGCCACCGCGATCCTGCTCGTGGGCACCGCCATGCTCCTATTCCTGGTGGGGCGAGTGCTTCGCCGGCGCATCGAGCAATGGTGGGAGCAGGCCAAGGTCGGCGCGCAGATACTTGTTCACGCCCGCGCATTCCTGGGACGCGTCGTACTTCCCGAGGCGATCGCCTGGGTCGCGATGCTTGGGACGATCACCGTGTTCCTATCGGCTTACAACATCCCGGTTAGCTTTCACACTCTGATGCGTGTGGTTGCCGGTAACTCAATAGCGAATGTCAGCTCGGTGACGCCGGGCGGCGCCGGCGTTGTGCAGGGCTTCAATGTGCTCTCGCTGAAAGGCATAACCAGTACGTCCAACGCGACCGCCTACTCGGTGGCTCAACAATTGGTGACAACGGCCTGGGGCATTCTCTTTGCGATCGTGCTGCTCGTCCGGGCTTTCGGATGGTCTGACGGCAAGACGCTCGTCGCGCAGTCATACAGTCAGGCGCGCGAGAAGAACGCTGAGCGCTCGGCGGCGCGCAAGGCCAAACACAGGGCCAGCGTGCACAGCGACCCCCATCAACCTTGAAGTGCGCTCGTCGCTAGCGGTAGGAGCATAGGAGAGGCCCTCGACCGGATTCCGGCGCAACTCGCCAACCTAAAGCGGGTTTCAAGGGTGATGTTGGTGTATGCCACTTCAAGCCTGCCTGCGTGCCCGCCCAAAGGGGATCGATGAACCATGCTCAACGCTGAGCCGCAGGTTGGACGGCGGAAGATCCTTGGCATTCCCCTGCGCAAGGATGACGCCACGCTCGTGCGCCGCACGCAGGCCGGCGACGAGCAGGCGTTTGCCGCGATCTTCGAGCGCCATCATGCACCACTGCTGGCCTACTGCCGGCACATGCTCGGCAATCGCGACGATGGCGAGGACGCACTGCAGCAAGCCTTCATCAAGGCCCACCGCGCGCTGCTCGGCGGGACGACGCCCCGCGATCTACGCCCATGGCTTTACGCGATCGCGCGTAACTGTTGCCTATCGGCCATCGCGGCACGGCGTCCAACCACGGCACTTGAGGACCATACCCCGGCGCTCGCCGGACTATCGGATGAAGTACGCCAGCGCGAGGATCTGCGCGAGCTGCTCGACGGTATCGGGCGCCTGGCGGAGGATCAGCGCAGCGCGCTGCTGTTGGCAGAGCTCGACGATCTCAGCCACCAGGCGATCGCGACGATCGTGGGGTGTCCGGTGAGCAAGGTCAAGGCGCTTATCTACCAAGCGCGTAGCGCCCTGATCGCCGATCGCGACGCACGCGAGACACCTTGCCAGGTGATTCGCGAACAGCTCGCGGTGGCTCGTGGCGGCGAGCTGCGGCGTGGGCCGTTGCGACGGCACCTGAACCTGTGCACAGGCTGTCGCGACTTCCAGCTCGCTGTAGGCGCCCAGCGAGAGTCGCTCGCGACCCTGCTGCCGGTGGCGCCCAGCGCTGGGCTCATGGCCGCGATCCTCGGACATGGGAGTGCGCACGTGGCCGGCGCGACGGGCATCGGTGGAGCGGGTGCCGGAGCCTCATCAGCCGGCGGAGCCGCAAGCACGAGCGCCGGGGTCACGAGTGCCGGGACCGCCGCCGCGAGCGGGATCGCCACGAGCGGACCGGCTGCGGTGGGCACCACGGCCGGTGCTAGTGCGGGCGCAGGCACGAGCGTCGGCGCGCTGGTCGGGGGCGGGCTGGTCACCAAGCTCGCCGTCGGCGGAGCGGTCGTGGCGCTCGCTGCGGCCGGCACCGTGGCGACTCCTCAGCGACCGACTACAGCGAGAGCATCCCGGCTCGCCGGTGTACGACTTGCCGTTTTCGCGGCGGACCGGAGTGGGGTGAGTGCTAGCGGTGGCTCCAGCGACGGTTCGTATGGCAGCACGGCGTCGATCGCTGTTCCAGGCGACGGCCTGCCTGGGACACAGGCTCAAGAATCCGCTACAGCGCTCAGCGACACTAGTGGCCCGGGCGCTCTCGCAAGTGTCGATCCCTTCACGTCCCCGACGAGCGGCGCAGGAGCGCAGGGGCTGCTTACCCTCACAGACACCAGTCCGTCGAATGTGGCCTTGACGGCGGTCCCTCGCCAGCCGACGGTTGGCAAGAGAGCCGCGGGCGAGGGCTCTATCGCACAGGCACGAAACGCACAGGCACGAAAGCTACGCGCGAAGCTGCGCCGCGAAGCACTGGGGCGTCGGGCACTGCGGTTGCGCGAAGCGCGCCGTCGCGCCCGCCTGCGCAAGGAGCGCCGCAAAGCGCTCCGTCGCCGTCACCCGGTCGCATCGAAGCCTGTAAAAGCCCCTAAGCCGCCGCCGACCCCTGTTACGCCGGTGTCCGTGCGTACCCGTCATCGACACGCTCTCCCCAGCTCGACTTCTCTCAATACGGTAGGGACCAGCGGAGGGAGCCAAAGCAAGGAAACAACGAAGGGAAAGCGCCGTCCTCCAACGACGAGCACGGGGGGTGGGAGCATCACGACCACAGGCACAGATCCAGAGACCAGCACAACCGGCACTAGTAGCGGCAAAGGCAAGACAAGCTCTCCCAGCGGCGCCGAAAAGGCCAGTGGGACCAACGGCGCAGGTAGATCTGGGGCCGCAACTGGAGCGGAAAAATCCGGCTCGACCAGCGAGAAGGGGAAAACCGGCTCAAGCGCCGGCACCGAAAAATCCGGCTCGACTGCCAACAACAAAGAAACCGGCACAGGCGCGGACACGGGCACCCCCCATGACGGGGGACAGGCAGGCGACTCAGAAAGCGCTACAGGGGGCGCCGGCACAGGCAGAACTGGTGACTCGAGCGAACAGAGCAATGCCGCGACGCACAAAAGCCAAGCGAGCGGGGCCGGTCAGACGAGTGGCAAGGGTAGCGCGTCCAGCGCCAAGAAACATCTCCTCGAAGAAGAACAACTGCCCAACCTTTGAGGTTGACGCACGGTCATAGCCGTAGTTGCACACCGCAGCTTAAGCACAACCTCAATGGGAGGACCGCACAATGCGTCTTCGTAAATTGGCTCAAGCGGCGACCGCCGCCACCGTGCTGCTCGCGCTGGCGGTCCCGGCCGCCGCGTCTGCTCACAAGCATTCGAGTCCGAGCGGCCGCTGCCGCATCGACCTCAACGTCGCGCCCCGGCAGATCACCGTCGGAGATCCCGTCGTCGCTTTCGGACGGCTCCTCTGCACTCGTCGTGTGAATACCGAGGGGCAGACGGTGACGCTGCTCGAGCACTCATACGGCACGCCCGGATACACGGTAGTGCAGAGCACGACGACCGGCCCGCTCGGCTTCTATGAGCTCGCGCAGACCGGTGTCCAGACCAACAGCTCCTTCTTCGTGCGCTCGCACGGCGCTCAGAGCGGGCGCAGGCATGTGCGGGTCGCGGCACTGGTCACCCTCAACGGCCCGCCGGAAGGCTCACAGCTGCTCACTGGTACGTCAAACGCCGTGACGTTCACCGGTACGGTCTCTCCGGCCGATGTCGGCTCGCGGGTGATCCTGCAGCGCCAGAACGCGCTGACCGGCAACGAATGGCGACGGATCGGCGATGGCACGGTTGGCGCCGAAGGTGCGTTCTCGATCGTGCATACGTTCGTCGTTCCCGGCGACGCGAACCTGCGTGTGTTCGTTCGCAGTCACGGGGTGAACATTCCTAGCCCGTCAAACGTGCTCACATATGAGATATCCCAGGCTCAGAACCCGCAGCTGACGATCAGTGCCTCCTCAGACCCGATTATCTATGGGCAGTCGGTGACGATCAGCGGTGTGGCCGCTGGTCTCCCAAGCACACCGGTCACGCTGTTCGAGCGCACGGCAAGACAGCACGGTTTCGCGCCGGTATCGGAAGTCACGACCAATGTCGGCGGCGAATACACGTTCCCCGCGCAGTCGCCGATCTACAACACCTTCTATGAGGTGAGGACCGGCGGCAAAGCCAGCGGTGAGAAGTCGGCGGTGCTGTACGAGGGAGTCAAGGACGTGCTCACGGCAGAAGTCTCGCCGAGCACGGTTCAAGCCGGTCAAGCGCTGGCGTTCAAGGGTACGGTCGCCCCAGAACACACTGGGCACATCGTCTACCTCGAGCGCCAGAACGCCTCAGGCAACGGCTTCCACGTCGTGCAGGTCACGAGCATCGGTGCCGGTTCGGCGTATGCCATCGTGCACATCGTCTATGACGCAGGCACGAAGGTCTTCCGGGTGCGTGTCCCGGGTGACGCGGAGAACGAGGGTGCGGTGAGCGCGCCCTTCACGATCCAGGTGACTCCCGCGCCGGCCTCGGCGCTGACGCCGGAGGCGCCCGGCAACTCCTCGTTGCCGGGCGAAGGTCAGACTGAAGGATCCGAAGCTGAAGTACCGCTCGCCGAATAGCGAACGCGGCCTGAAAGGTCTGTGGCCGTCCCGGATGGGGCGGCCACAGCTGTTTATAGAGCGCGCTATCGCCGGCTGAACAGAATGGCAGTACTTCTAGGATGCTCCACGTGCCCGAGACCTGAATCCTCAGGTCACCTCGACGATGTCGCCGATCTTGAGCATCGGGTAGACCTGCGCCGCCGCTTCGATCGGCAGCTCGACGCAGCCGTTGGACTGAGGGAAGCCGTAGGAGGCGCGTGGGTATCCGTGCACGGCGTCGCCGCCGTTGAAGTAATTGACCCAGGGGACGTCGGGCACTGTGTATTTGGTGCCGTCGACGTCGGTGCCGGTCATGGTGGTGGATACGAAGCGGGAGTAGATCGGAAAGATCCCCTGGGCGGTTTCGGCGCCCGGCACGCCCGTGTTGGCTGGCGTGGAGAACACCACGCGGCCGTCGCGGTGGACCTCGAGCGTCTCGGGCAGCGACTCGGTGACCGTTACGAACGTGTAAGGAGAGGGGTTGCGTTCGTGCTTCTCGGCTGCCCGCAGCAGCGCCTTCCATGTCGCCGCTTCGGGGTTGCCCGTCGCCTCGATTTCGTGTTCGGACTGGAACACAATCAGGGCGCCCTTGGTCGTCTCGTCGAGCTGGCCGTATTCGAGCGGCGGGGCGTCGCTCACGTGTGCGTCGGGCGCCTCGGGCGATGGGTCGAATGCGTCGATCGCCGCGACACGCCTCTCTACATGCGCGGCGGAGTAGCTGGACGCGCTCGCTTGTGCCGCGGTCGCGGTGTCCGAGGCCCCGCTGGCCGCCTGTCCGGGTGCTGTCGCGTTCGCTGTGGCGCCGGCGCCTTGAGCCTGGGCAACTTCGGCCTTGAATGCTCGCGCGCGGGTGGAGGAGTGGGCGCCGTAGGGTAGATATCCGAGCCGTGCCAGGGTCTGTTGCAGGCCCTTCGTCGAGGGGCACTGCACGGACAGGGCGACCGTCCGTTGCTTGGCCAGTGGCGAGTGCGCGACGGCGGTGCTGGCGGCCGGGATCGTGAGCGTGTAGCTGGCGCATGGGTCGAGTGTCGAGGCGGGCGTGAAGAGCTCCGAGTCTCCGTGCGTAGTCCAGGTGCCGGCGACAGCCGGGCTCAGCGTCGGGCGCGGGGAGAACGAGGCGGGCGGCGCCGAGAGTCTTACGCGTAGCGGCATCGTGCCGTCGAGGATCGACTGGTGGGGGAGGGCGGTGAGGTGGGTTGGCGGCAACTCGCCGCGCTGATCGGAGGCGCTCGAGGATCGCGATTCCAGCCCGCCGACGCCGAACCCGATGCCCACGCACAGCAGCGCGATCGCGAGCACTACGACCAAGCTCAGACGCTCAACAAGTCTGATCGCGCTCATGTCTCATCCTCGTCGGTGAAGCTGAAGCAGCGGACTGCGCAATTGTACCCTCTCCGGAACAGTTCAAAAACCTCGGGCAGCGACTACCGAACTTGCCCCGTATCTTGGAATCGGCAGCACTTGGGCGTGCTTTGAATCGAGCGTCAAACTTGGACTGGTATTCGGCGTCGAGAGCGAGACTCCTTAGGACTGTCAACAGCGGACGGGGATGGGTCAGGGCGTGCGACGCCCGGCGTTGTTTGCGGCTTTGGCGCCGCGCGGACAAGGGGATGGCGGCTCGGGGTCGAACAAGCTCGGATGGAGCTGTCGCTTCCCTTCCCGCGCCGTCTGCCTAGTCGTGGGGCTCGTCCTGGAACAGGGCGCAAAGCACAGCGCGGCGGCGCCCCGACGGCATACGCCCGGCAGGCGCTTGGGCGGCTGTCCAGCAACGGGCTCGCGTTGCGCACGACGGTCGTGTTGCTAGTGGCGCTGCCATTGCTTGGCGGCGGCTGGCTGTGGCTGCGCGGCTCCTCGCTAGTCGCGGTTGAGCACGTGCACATATCCGGTGTGCACGGCCCGGAGGCGATCGAGATCAGAGCGGCGCTTGAGGACTCGGCTAGGCGCATGACCACGATGGACTTCAACGCCGGTGCGCTTCGCTCCGCGCTCGCCTCCTATGCGATCGTCGCGGCGCTGCAAGTCAGGACCAGCTTTCCGCATACCGTCAGCATCTCGGTGAGCGAGCGTCCGCCGGTTGCCGAGTTCGTCTCGGCCGGGCAACGCACGGCCGTCGCGGCCGACGGGACCGTGCTCGGCCCGGCGCTTTCCTCGAGCTCCCTGCCGAGCGTGAGCGGCTCGGTCGAGCCGGCGCCTGGAGCGCGCCTCAACGAACCCGCGGCGCTGGCGGCGGTGACGGTGCTCGGCGCGGCACCGGCGCCGCTTGCTCGATTCGTGACGCGCGTCTACGAGGGTCCCGAAGGGCTCACGGTGGCGACGCGCAGCGGGCTGGTCGTCTACTTCGGCAACGACACACGCCCGCACGCCAAGTGGCTGTCGCTCGCGCGCGTGCTCGTCTCGCCCAGCTCGGCCGGTGCTCTGTACATCGACGTGCGTCTGCCCGAACGCCCGGCAGCCGGGTTCTCCACGAGCTCGGGTTCGACCACGAGCTCCTCGACGAGCGGCGCGCCTCTGCAGACCAGCACATCCGAACCCACCGCGGCCGCACTCGCGGCAAGCCTCGCCAACGCCGTTGGCGCTAGCACCACTCCTTCATCGGGATCGACCACCGCCGAAAGCGAAAGCGCCACGAAAGAAAGCGAAAGCACTTCCAGCGCCGCTGGTGCCTTGACCTCCAGCGGCGAAGCCAGCTCCTCTTCGTCTGCCGCCGGCGTAACCTCGAGCGCGGCTCCCGGCGCGAGCGAAGCCTCGACATCGCCCGGCACAGAAGCGTCAGCGGGCACCAGCGAAAGCGGCTAGGCAGCATCAACCTCGACTCGAGGGTTACCATGGTGAGAGGCCAATTCTCAAGCGGTAGTCGAGGGTTCGCGGTTCTGCAACGAATGTTGCGAGAGTGAGGGTTGCCGTTGACAGGGCGAAGTTCCCTGCATAACTTGCGTATTCTGAAGGCTGGCTCCGCCACGCGGGGCAAACCTTAAACACCTACTGAAGGCTTCGGACATCATGGAGAGCGGCGGCAGTTACCTGGCGGTCATCAAGGTCGTGGGAGTCGGCGGAGGCGGGACCAACGCGGTCAGCCGCATGGTCGACGCAGGGCTTCGCGGCGTGGAGTTCATCGCCGCCAACACCGACGCCCAGGCGCTCGCGATGTGCGACGCCGACATCAAGCTGAACATCGGCCACGAGTCCACCAAGGGACTCGGCGCGGGTGCCAACCCCGAGGTCGGCTTCGGCGCCGCGGCCGAGTCGCGCGACGACATCAAGGAGGCGCTAAAGGGCGCCGACATGGTGTTCGTCACCGCCGGCGAGGGCGGCGGCACCGGCACCGGAGCAGCGCCCGTGATCGCGGAGATCGCTAAGAACGAGATCGGCGCGCTGACCGTTGGCGTGGTCACCAGGCCCTTCGAGTTCGAGGGCTCCCAGCGTGGACGCCAGGCGATCGAGGGCATCGAGCGCCTGCGCGAGGTCGTCGACACGCTGATCGTGATCCCCAACGAGAAGCTGCTTGCCGTGGTTGAGCGGCGCACCTCGATGCTGGACGCGTTTCGCGAGGCCGACAACGTGCTGCGCCAGGGCGTGCAGGGCATCACCGACTTGATCACGATTCCCGGCCTGATCAATCTCGACTTCGCCGACGTGCGCACAATCATGCACGACGCCGGCTCGGCCCTGATGGGGATCGGCAGCGGTAGCGGAGAGGCCCGTAGCGCCGACGCCGCCCGTGCGGCGATCTCCTCGCCGCTCTTGGAAGAGTCTGTGGACGGCGCCACCGGCATCCTTTTGAACATCACCGGCGGCAAGGACCTCGGCCTGTTCGAGGTCAACGACGCCGCCGAGATCATCCAGAATGCCGCCGACCCCAACGCGAACATCATCTTCGGCGCGGTAATCGACGAGACGATGGGCGACGACGTGCGCGTCACCGTGATCGGCACGGGCTTCGACCACCGTCCCGGACGCGCCGTGCGTGGTGACCGCAAGCGCCGCGAGGGCGGGCGCCCGGATCGCGGCCCGCGCATCGACGATCGCCAGCGCTCGGCGCTTGAGATTTCCGACGACGACATCGACGTACCCCCGTTCTTGCGGTAGTCACCCTGCGCAGGAGCGCTGGCTGCATGCTTTGAATCGGCATGAAGCGTCGAGCGCGTGCTTTGAGTTGAATGACCGAGTCGGGCCGCACATGTGCGGCCCGAGACATGCCGCATGCGGCATGTCTCCGATGGGCGCATGCGCCCATCGGCACCCCCGCACATGTGCGGGGGTGAAGGACGGTGCATGCACCGTCCTGATCGACGCGCCACATGTGGCGCGTCACGGGAGCGCATATATGCGCTCCCTCAGGTGGCGCATGCGCCACCTGACTACCTCCTCGGCTTTTCAAATTCATGTGCCCGGCGGCTGATCAGCACTTGTGTCGGCTCGAACGCAGCCTTAGTAAGCATGTGCCGTCCGCGCTCGCCTCGATAACCTGCGCGCGTGCGCCGCACCCCTCTCTACGACCGCCACGTCGCGGCCGGAGCGAAGCTCGTCGACTTCGCCGGCTGGGAGATGCCTGTCCAATACCCCGATGGCGTGCGCGCCGAGCACATGGCCGTGCGCGAACGCTGCGGCATCTTCGACGTCTCGCACATGGGGGAGATCGAAACCGTCGGTCTGCAAGCAGAGGCGCTGTTGCAACGATTGCTCTCAAACGACGTCGTCGAAGATCGCGATCGGCGGCGCGCAGTACAGCGTGCTGTGCGACGAGAAGGGCGGCGTGATCGACGACCTCTTCACCTATCGCCTGGAGCCCGAGCGCTACCTGACTGTCACCAATGCTTCCAACCACGAGCGCGACCTCGACTGGTTTCGCTCGCACGCCGGCGACTTCGACGTCGAGCTGCACGACCGTATCGACGATTACGCGATGCTCGCTGTTCAGGGTCCGCTGGCACGCGAGATCGTGCAGGCCGTCTCAGATGCGCCTTTGCCGGCTCGTATGACGACGGCCATGCGTCGGCTTGCCGGCGCCGGGGCGCTCGTGTGCGGAACCGGCTATACCGGCGAGGACGGTGTCGAGCTGCTGCTCGCGCCCGGCGATGCGCCGGCGCTATGGGACGAGCTGTGCCGTCGTGGCGCTGTGCCTGCAGGCTTGGCCGCGCGCGACACGCTGCGCCTGGAGGCCTGCTTTCACCTGTACGGCAACGACCTGTCAATCGAGCGCAATCCGATCGAAGCGGGTCTTGGCTGGTGCTGTCGTGAGGACACGAGCTTCATCGGCTCACAGGCGATCCGCGCGGCGCGTGCGGCTCTTTCGTCCTCTGACTCCCCGGCGGAGCTGGGGCGCAGCCCTGCCGGGAGGTCGCCGGAGAGGCTCGTAGCGTTCGAGATCGACGGTCCGGGAATCGCCCGCCAAGGCAATCCGATCGTGGGCGGCGGCGTGGTCACCAGCGGCACGCTCTCGCCCAGCTTGGGCGCCGGCATTGGCATGGCCTATGTTCCCGCCGAGCAAGCAGCCGTCGGCACCGTGCTTCAGATCGATGTCCGTGGCAAGATTCGCCCGGCGATCGTCAAGCAGAAGCCGCTCTATCGAAAGGCCAGTTGAAATGTCGAGCTATCCAGACGACCTGCTCTACCACCCCGAACACGACTGGGCCCGCATCGACGCCGAGGACCCCGATGTCGCGATGCTCGGGATCACATGGTTCGCGCAGGACGCGCTCGGTGAGGTCGTGTTCTTCGACCCGCCCTCACCAGGCACGATCGTCCACAAGGACGAGCCCTACGCCGAGGTCGAGTCGGTCAAGGCGGTCTCCGATGTCGTCGCGCCGCTGTCGGGTGAGATCGTCGAGGTCAACGAGAAGCTCGCCGACAGCCCCAACGCGATCAACGAGGACCCCTACGGCGAGGGCTGGCTCGTGAAGGTGCGCATGTCCGATCCCAGCGAGCGCGAAGCGCTGCTAGACGCCGACGCCTACAGCGCGACGCTGGGCGCCTGACGGAGCCGTCGCGCGCAGCGGCTAGGCTCAGACTCACTTGACTCAGTACACCTCAGTCACCGATAGCGACCTCGCCGCGATGCTCGCGGCGATCGGGGTCTCCTCCGTGCAGGAGATCTTCGACCGTCAGATTCCCGAGGCCGTGCGGCTCGACCGCCCGCTCGATCTGCCCGATGGCATGGGCGAGCAGGACGTCTACGAGCACCTGCGCGCGCTTGCCGCCCGCAACACCAGCGCCGAGGACGAGCTGTGCTTCCTCGGCGCCGGCATGTACGACCACTACGTCCCCGCGATCGTGGACATGCTGATGGAGCGCTCGGAGTTCCTCACCCCCTATACGCCCTACCAGCCGGAGATCTCCCAGGGCGGGCTGCAGGTGATGTTCGAGTACCAGACCGCGATCTGCGAGCTGACGGGGCTGCCCGTCTCCAACGCCTCGGTGTACGAGGGACCGAGCGCGGTCGCCTCGGCCGGCTATCTGGCAAAGCTCCACAACGGTCGTAAGCGCTTTGTCGTCTCGGCGGGGCTACACCCGCACACGCTCGCCACGCTGCGTACGTACGCGCACGGCTACGGGATCGAGGTCGTCGAGGTTCCGCTCTCGGGTGGCGTCACCGACTCCGACGCGTGGGCGTCGGCGATCGACCAGGACACGAGCGCCGCGATCTTCGCCCAGCCCAACTTCTACGGCGCCGTCGAGGACGCCGCCGCGCTGTCCGCCGCCGCCAAGGCCGCGGGTGGCGAGCAGCTCGTCACGATCGCCCAGGTCGATCCGATCGTGCTCGGCGTGCTCGCGCCGCCCGGGGAGTGTGGCGTGGATGTGGCCGTGGGGGAGGGCCAGTCGCTTGGCAATCGCCTCGACTTCGGCGGCCCCTCGTTCGGTTTCTTCGCGGCGCGCGAGGACTATCTGCGGCGGATGCCGGGGCGCATCGCGGGGGAGACGACCGACGTGGACGGTCGCCGTGGCTTCGTGCTCACGCTGCAAACGCGCGAGCAGCACATCCGCCGCGAGAAGGCCACCTCCAACATCTGCACCTCGCAGGCGCTCAACGCGCTGGCGGGAGTCGTCTACCTGTCGTGGCTCGGACGGCAGGGATTCGTGGAGCTGGGGGAGCTGCTGCTGAGGCGCACCCACTATGCGCGCGAGGCGCTGTGCGCGCTGGATGGCGTCTCGCCACTGCATTCCCAGCCCGTGGTGCGCGAGTTTGCCGTGCGCCTCGACGCGGATGTCGCCGCTGTGCGTCCGTCGTTGCGCCGCCGCGGGTGTCAATCCTGGCGCGGATCTGCATGCGCTCACGGGGCGTGAGGAGGACCGTGGCGGCCTGCTTGTGGCGATCACCGAGCGACGCTCGCGTGCCGACATCGATCGTTTGGCCGAGGTGCTGGGAGAGGCTGTCGCCGCCGAGCGGCAGGCACCCCGTGGCGGGGAGCAGACAGGCGGGCAAGCCGGCGATGAGGCGAGGGGACCGCACGAGGTGGGAGCGCGCGCATGAGACCACCCACTCACAGCACCGACACCGCGCTGCAACGCGAGCCGGCGGTCACGATCTTCGAGCGCGGCGCTTCCGGGCGGCGCGCGTTTCAGTGCCCAGAGCTCGACGTGCCCGACGTGTCGCTCGACGAGCTCTTGCCTGCCCACCTGCGACGTGCAACGCCGCCGCGCCTGCCAGAGGTCTCAGAGCCCGAGATCGTGCGTCACTACGTGCGCCTCTCCAAGCGCAACTTCGACCTGGACTCCGGCTTCTATCCGCTCGGCTCCTGCACGATGAAGCACAACCCCCGCTTGCACGAGCGCGTCGCGGCGCTTCCCGGCCACGCGCGCCTGCACCCGCTGCAGGACCCCGAGCGCGCCCAGGGTGCGCTCGAGCTGATGTGGAACCTCGAACGGGCACTTGGCGAGATATCTGGCCTGCCCCACGTGTGCCTACAGCCCTCCGCTGGCTCGCACGGCGAGCTCGCGGGAGTGCTGCTCACGCGCGCTTACCACGAGGCACGCGGAGAGACACGCCACAAGGTGCTCACCCCCGACACCGCTCACGGCACCAACCCCGCGACCGTCACGATGGCGGGCTTCGAGGTCGTCAAGATCGCCACCAACCCCGACGGCGGCGTCGACCTCGAGGACCTGCGTGCCAAGGCCGACACGGACGTGGCCTGCCTGATGCTGACCAACCCCAACACGCTCGGCCTGTTTGACGCCAACATCCAGGAGATCGCGCGGATCGTGCACGAGGTGGGGGCCACGCTCTACTACGACGGCGCCAACCTCAACGCGGTCATGGGACTCTCGCGTCCGGGGGACATGGGCTTTGACATCGTCCACTTCAACCTGCACAAGTCATTCACCCAGCCCCACGGGGGTGGCGGACCTGGCTCCGGGCCGATCGCGGTGTCCGACCGCATCGAGCCGTTTTTGCCTGTGCCGCGGATCGTGCGCCGCGACGCCGGCGCGGACGCGAACGGCTCGGGTCCGCGGTTCGAGCTCGTCGAGGACTGGCCCGGCGCCAAATCGATCGGCCGCCTGCGTGGCTTTCAGGGCAACTACGGCTGCTTCGTGCGCTCCTACGCCTACATCCGCTCGCTCGGTGCCCCTGGCCTGAAGGACGCCTCCGAGACGGCTGTGCTCAACGCCAACTACCTGCTCGCGCGCCTGCGCCAACTCGGCGTCTTAGAGCATCTGCCGCTCGCTTACGGCGATCTCTGCCTGCACGAGTTCGTGCTGTCCGGGGCTCCGATGAAGCGCGATCTGAAGATCAAGACGCTGGACCTCGCCAAGCGCCTGCTCGACTTCGGCTTCCACCCGCCGACGGTGTACTTCCCGCTGCTCGTTGACGAGGCGCTGATGGTGGAGCCGACGGAGACCGAGACCAAGGAGACGCTCGACGCATTTGCCGAAGCGTTGGCGGAGATCCTGCGCGAGGCGGCCGAGGATCCGCGGATCGCTCAGCACGCGCCGTACACGACACCTGTGCGCAGGCTGGACGAGGTCGCCGCGGCGAAGCGCCCGGTCATCCGCCAGGCTCTGTCCTGACGCCATCGCGGGAGGGCTCGTCTGAGGCACCCTCGCGCAGCTTTTCGTCGACGAACTCGTTGGCGGCGCGCGGGCCCAGGTAGGGCGCGAGCGCGAGATAGGTGGCCAGGTGGGCCTGGCGGGGGACCTCTTCGGCGCGCCCGTCCCGTGTCTGGCGGTAGCCGATCTCGAACACGGTGGCGGTGATGGCCTGTGTGGCGATGTCCGATACGGGCGCTTGCGCGTACCGGTTGCCTTCCTGCAGGAAGAGCGAGAACGCTCGGTGGCTGTCTTCGATGTGCTGTATGGCCGGCGCGCCGACGGCGTGGGCCTCAACGTAGCCCATGTGGCTGATGTTGGGATAGGTGGCCGTGAATTGGGTTGAGGCGAGGATGCCCTGCCAGATGCGCTCGGGCCAGTCGCTGGCGCTGAAGAAGGCGCGCGCGCCGACGGCGAGGATCTGGTGGATCGCGAGTTCGTGGACGGCGAGGAACGCCTGCTGCTTGTCGCGGAAGTGAGTGTAGAAGACGCGCTGGTCAACGTGGGCGGCCTTGGTGATATCGGCGATCGTGGTGGCCGTGTAGCCCTTGCGGGCGGCGAGATCGGCGGTGGCGTACATGATGCGCTCGCGCTGGTTGCGTGCGATCTCGGCGCTCGACAAGCGCGATCGTCCCGGAGCCAGTGGCCGGGGTGCATGCAGCGCCAGATCTGAGATGTGTGCGGAGTGCGGTGGCGGCGGGCCCGGCTCGAGCGTGTGCCAGGCGTGTTCGCAGTATGGCTGGTCGTATCGCTCGATCCAAGCAGTGATCTCGTCTGCAAATCCGCCGAGGTCGGTTTCGCCGCGGCGCAGGCGCGGGGATAGCTGCCAGTGCACGCCGCCGACCACCAGACGGGTCGGCAGGTCTGGGCTGAGCGTCTCGGGTGGTGTCTTCGCGCGCGCGTCCTCGACGATTCGGTCGATCTGCTCGATCGTGCGGTCGCGCTCGTCGAGCGCTCTCGGGCCGCCCGCCATTGTCGCGTTGGCGAGAAAGTAGCCCTGGGCGGGTTGCACTTCGGCGCGCTGGATCAATCGGCGTACCGCCGCCTGCAGCGCCTGCTCAGGCCTGGCCTGCGCGACCGCGTCGCCGATCTGCGCGAGCAGTCGCCCGGCGATGTCGCGGTTGGTTTGCAGGAAGCAGTCGTCCTTGTCGGTGAAGTAGTCGTAGAAGGTTGGTCTGGAAACACCGGCGTGGGAAATGACCTGGGAGACATTCGCGCCGGCGTATCCGTCGCGGTTGGCGGCGGCGATCATGCCGGTGAGAAGTCGTTCGCGTTGAGTGCTTTTGCGATCTTTAGCAGACATGATGTTTACTTGTGGACATGGTCGCGGTTTATGTCAACTGTGTTCGCTGGACGGTAGTCGAAATGTCTGGGTAGGTTGGGTTTTCGGGGGTGTTTGCGCGGGCCGGTGGGAAGTGGTGGTGGCGGCGAGCGTCGCTGCGTGTCGTCTGAGCCCGTGAGATTGTGTTAGCGATATTCATACTTTACCTGTTTATTTCTGTATCAACTCGAACGTGGTCATAGACCGCTGAAGCCACATCAACGTGTTTAGTTTGGTCTAGTTCTGTTTCGCTCGGGGCCCTGATTTGAAATCGTCGAGAGAGGGCTTGACGTGCGACCGGCGATGTGTATATGGATCTTGACCAACGTTTATTAGGCGTCTACTTGGGCCCTATCGTGGAGCTCTGAAACGGGAGGCGTTCGGATGCGATCTGGGATGGGGTGGTGGCGGTACTCGGGTGCTGCCTGGCCGGGTTTGCGTTTGGCTTGGGGTGCTTTGGGGGCGGGGCTGCGCTTGCGGGTGCTGCGACGGTGGGGACAGCCTGGGGCAATGGGTGCGCTGGAGCGGTTCGAGTGGGCATCGCCATGCGACCGTCGACCAATCGAGGTGTCCTGCCTGTATCTCCAATAGTGTCCTTCCTGTGCGCATCTTCTCCGGCATCCAGCCCACGGGCACAAAGCATCTGGGCAACTACATCGGCGCGATCCGCCAGTACGTTGCCGGTCAGGATCGGGGCGAGGCGCTGTATTGCATCGTCGACCTGCACGCGACGACCGTCGCCTACGAGCCGGTGGAGCTGCGCCGCAGCCTGTACGACCTCACTGCGCTACTACTCGCCGCCGGCCTGGATCCAGCGCGCTGCATCCTCTTCCGTCAGGGTGACGTGCCCGAGCACACCGAGCTGTGCTGGCTGCTGTGCTCGGTCACCGAGCTGGGGCGCCTGCAACGCATGCACCAGTTCCGCGACAAGTCCGTGCAGCAGCGCGAACTGGTCTCCGCGGGGCTGCTCCTCTACCCGGTCCTGCAGGCGGCCGACGTGCTTGCCTACCGCGCGCACGAGGTGCCCGTCGGCGAGGATCAGCGCGAGCACCTGGAGCTGATGCGCGACGTCACGCGTCGTTTCAACGCCCGCTTCGGCGCCGGCAGGGACGTGCTGGTAGTGCCCGAGCACCGTATCCCCGAGGTTGGCGCGCGGATCATGGATCTGCAGGACCCGACGCGTAAGATGTCCACCACCACGGGCTCCGAGCACGGCACCGTCCACGTCCTCGACGAGCCCGCCGCGATCCTCAAGAAGTTCAAGTCGGCCGTCACTGACTCCGGCCGCGAGATCGAGCGCTCGCCGGAGAAGCCCGGCGTCTCCAATCTGATCGAAATCCTTGCGGTTGCCCGGGAGACCACACCCGAGCAGGTGGAAGCGGACATGCGCGACGCGCGTGGATACGGAGATCTCAAGACGGCCGTGGCCGAAGCGGTCATCGAGATGCTTGCGCCCGTGCGCGAGCGCTACGTGCAGTTGCGCGGCGACGAGCCGGCACTGGAGGCCGTGCTCGCCGGCGGGGCACAGCGTGCCCGCGCGATCGCGGCTGACACGCTCGTCGACGTGCGCGAATGCATGGGCGTAGGTCCGCCGCGCACGGTACGGTAGCCAAGTGACGCTACCCGCGCTCGACCTCGACTTGGAGATCTTCAGCGGCCCCTTTGACCTGCTGCTCGCGCTTGTGCTGCGGGAGGAGGTTGACCTGCTCGAGCTCGAGCTGGCCGACGTCGTGCTCGCCTATCTCGATCACCTGGAGGGTCGCGGCGAGCTGGACCTGGAGACGGCCACGGAATTCATCGTGCTGATCGCGGCGCTCTTGGAACTGAAGTCGCGCCTGATGCTGGTCGAGGACAGCGAGGAGTTGCTGGATATCGAGCCGGGCGAGGCGGCCGAGGAGCTGCTGGAGCGAATGTTGCAAGCGCGCCGCTACCGCTCGGCCTCCACGCACCTGCTGGAGCTGTTCAAGGCCGAGGAGGGTGTTCGCTTTCGCAGCGCGCCGCTGCCGGCCCATCTGCGCAAGGCGGTCGTTGCGCCCAGCGACGGCTCACAGGACGCCGCGATGCTCGGGCAGGCAATCGGGCGGCTGTTGCTCATGCCGCCCACGATCAACCTGCGCCATATCTCGATCCAGCGCGTCACCGTCGCCGAGCGCCTCGATCGCCTGCGCGAGCTGCTCAGACGCGGCGACTTCTCCTTCGAGGAGGCGGTGCGCGGCGAGGATCGCATGACCGTCGCGGTGACCGTGTTCGCACTGCTCGAGCTCTACAAGCGTGGCGAGGCTTGGTGGGAGCAGGGTGAGAGCTTCGGCGAGATTGCCGTCCACGCTGTCCATCCCGTCGCCGCCGAGCCGCGACACGCACGCGCCGGATGAGCGAGGAGCCGGGGCAGGAGCGCCCGGCGCTTGAGGATCGGCAGCCATCTGCCGATCAAGAGCCTGTGTCTGTGACAGATGTCGAGTCAGAGCAGGTCAGCGAGCACGCCCACGACGAGGATTTCGATAGTCCTGGGCTGCTGGCACAGGGGGTCGAGCATGCTGAGGAGACCGACGGTGAGGACGTCGCCGCAATGGCTGACCTCGCAGCCAGCGCACTTGACATCGAAGGCTTGCCAGATCCCGAGCCGCACATCGTGCGCACGATCGAGGCGCTGCTGTTCCTGGCGCCTGACCCGCTCAGCCCCCAGGAGCTTTCAGACGCCGCCGCTGCCCAGGAGCTTGCCGGTGATCGCGGCGCTCGCCGAGCTGGCAGAACGCTACGCGCCGGGGCGCTGCGGCATAAACCTGCGCGAGCTGGGTGGTGGCTTCACTTTCGCGAGCGATCCCGAGACCGAGGAGTCGGCCAGGCGCCTGTTCAGTCGCCCGCGCGCCTCGGTGCTGACCCCGGCGCAAGCCGAGACGCTTGCGATCGTCGCCTACCTGCAACCGATCTCACGTCCTGAGATCACACGTATTCGTGGCGTAAGTGCCGACTCGGCCGTCTCCACGCTGTTGGAGCGTGGGCTGGTGGAAGAGTCCGGACGCTCGCAGTTCGGCGCGGTTATGTACCGCACGACAACGCAATTCCTCAAGCTGTTCGGCCTACGCACGATCGATGAGCTGCCCGACGTGGGTCAGTGGGATCCAAGTCCTGAGGAGCAGGCCGAGTTGCGTGACCGCCTGTTGCGCGCCGGTGAGGCTCGCGCGGGCGGCGGCCCTCAACCCGAGCTTCAGTAGCGACGCGTCGGTCGGGCTTGTCGCCGAGGTCGAGCCAGGGGTCGGCGGCGCTCAGGCGGCACGTGCCGCGAGCTGCCCACAGGCGGCGTCGATGTCCCGCCCGCGCGTGAGGCGTACCGTGGCGGGTATGCCGCGCGCCTCCAGCGCCCCCTTGAACGCCGCAATCGACTCGCGGCTTGAGCCGTCGTAGACAGAGTCGGTCGGGTTGTACGGGATCAGGTTGACCTTGAACATGTGTGGTTGCTCACCTGGACCGCGCGGTTCGAGCAGCTTGGCGAGCGCGAGCGCCTGCTCATAACGGTCGTTGACGCCGGCGAGCATCACGTACTCGACGAACACGCGGCGGCGCTTGCGCTTATAGAAGACACGGCACGCCTCGATCACATCGGCTAGTGGGTAGCGCTCGTTGACTGGCATCAGCTCGCTACGCAAGGCTTCGTCGGCGGCGTGCAGCGAGAGCGCGAGGCGCAGCGGCATGTCCTGCTCGGTGAGCGCTTCGATCCCCGGAATCCAGCCGACCGTGGAGATCGCGGTGCGACGATGAGTGATACCGACGTCGGGTAGGCGCTCGCAGGCGGCGAGCACGTTGTCGAGGTTGAGCATCGGCTCGCCCATGCCCATGAACACGCAATGGTCGATGGCAGTCATGCGACGGAAGTGAAGCGCCTGCTCGATGATCTCAGAGGCGCTCAGATTGCGACCGAACTTCATCTGACCGGTGGCGCAGAATGTGCAGGTCAGCGGACAGCCCGATTGCGAGGAGACGCAGATCGAGTTGCGCCCGTCGCGATAGCGCATCAGCACAGCCTCCAAGGGCCGCCCGTCGGCGGTCGTGAACAGGGCCTTGACCGTACCGTCGCTCGCGCGTCGCTGCTCGCGCAGCTCAAGGCTCGAGAACGGAACGTTCTCGCCTAGCCATGCACGCAGCGGGCCGGGCAGGTTGGTCATCTGCTCATAGCCCGAGACGCCCTTGGCGGCCCATTCCCACACCTGGTGCGCGCGGAACGCGGGCTGGCCGTTCGCGGCCAACGTTTGATCGAGGAGTTCTAGGTCCATATCCCTATCGTTGTAGCCTATGCGCCTCGCCAAGTATCTGGCTCACGCGGGAGTGGCCTCGCGCCGCGCCGCGGAGACGATGGTCGCCGAAGGACGGGTGACCGTTGCCGGGCAAGTTGTGCTCGATCCCGCGCGTGATGTTGATGAGCAGCTCTCTCTCACGGTTGACGGGCGCCCGGTCGCCGGGCCTGAGCAGCCGGTCGTCTATGCGCTCAACAAGCCGCTCGGAGTGCTAAGCACAGCTCAGGACACTCACGGTCGCCCGACTGTCGTCTCGCTGGTCGGAGATGAGACGCGGCGCCTGTATCCCGTTGGCCGTCTGGACGCCGACTCGAGTGGGCTGATCCTGCTCACCAACGACGGCGCGCTCGCGCAGCGCTTGACGCACCCGAGCTTTGAAGTTCCCAAGACCTACCGCGTGCACCTGGGTGGGGGGCCTGTTGGCGAGAGCGCGCTTGCCAAGCTGCGCGCGGGGGTGCGTTTGGAGGACGGGACGACCTCTCCCGCGCAGGTGCGGCGGGCGGGACAGGGAGCACTGGAAGTGACGATCCATGAGGGTCGCAACCGTCAGGTGCGGCGCATGTGCGAGGCGGTGGGTCATCCCGTGGTCGCGCTCGAGCGCATCGCGTTCGGGCGGCTGAAGCTCGGAGAGCTCGCCTCAGGCGCGTCTCGACGGCTCAATGAGGCTGAGCTCGCGCGCCTGCGCGGTGGCCCAGAGGATCGCAAGCAATCAGTGGCGCCAGTGGCCGGTCCGTCGAAGAGGCGTTGGCCTGCGCGCGAGTCGTGAGCGGCGACTCCATGAGGCAGCTCTGAAAGAATCGCGTCGATGTCGCAACGCCTCTATGCCCTGCGGGGCGCGATCTCGGTATCTCAGGACGATGCGCAGGAGATCCTGAGCGCGACGACCGAGTTGATGCAGGAGATCATGGAGCGCAACTCGCTCGACCCCGATCATGTGGTGAGCTGCATCTTCACACTCACCGACGACCTCACCGCCGAGTTCCCTGCGGTGGCGGCACGCGCGCTGGGCTTCGAGCGGGTGCCGCTGCTGTGCGCGCGAGAGATACCGGTGCCAGGCTCGTTACCCAAGGTGATTCGTGTGTTGATCCACTACTACGCAGATGAGGACCACGAGGCGAGACACGTGTATCTGCGCGAGGCAGCCACGCTGCGAGCCGACTTGCAGGCGGCTCAGTAGCGCCCGGAATATCAAGCGATCAGAGAGCCGACGGGCTGAGTCGTCGCTTCGTTCGCCACAATAGACGGCATGGCACTCGAGTTCTCAGAGCGCATCGCGCGCATCCCCGTCTATCCTGCCGCCGGCGGCTACGCGCATCGCGCCCCGAAGGTGCGTCTGGCATCCAACGAGTCGCCGTGGCCGCCGCTACCGGCGGTGATCGACGCGATCCAAGGGGCGCTGCCGACGCTCAACCGCTATCCGGACCCGACCAACTCGCTCTTGCGTGAGCGCCTGTCCGAGCGCTATGGTGTCCCGGTCTCGCGGATCGCGATCGGCAACGGCTCGTGCGACATCCTGCTCGCCGCGGGCGAGGCGCTCCTGGAGCCCGGCGCCGAGCTCGTGTATGCCTGGCCGTCCTTCTCTGTCTACCCCCACCTGAGTGCTGCTTCGGGATCGCGCGCGGTCACCGTCCCGCTCGACGCCAATGACTGCCACGACCTCGACGCGATGCTGCGCGAGATCACGGTCGCTACACGCCTTGCGATCGTGTGCAACCCAAACAATCCTACGAGCACCGCGCTGCCGCTCGCGGACATCGCAGGGTTTGTCGCGGAAGTGCCCAAGCACGTTTGTGTGATCGTGGATGAGGCCTACTGTGAGTTCAACCTGCTCGATGACCCCGACGCGTCGGTCGAGCTGCTCGCGCACCATCCCAACCTCGTACTGCTGCGTACTTTCTCCAAGGTATACGGGCTCTGCGGCCTGCGCGTTGGCTTCGCGCTGTGTGGCTCGGAGGATCTGCCGTGCGCAGTCGATCAGATCCGCCAACCCTTCTTCTGCAATGCCGTCGCCCAGGTCGCGGCCGTGGAGGCGCTTTCCCACCAGGACGCCGTGACCGAGCGCGTCACGCGCACGATCGCCGAGCGCATCTCAGTCGACGAGCGCCTGCGGGCGCTTGGAATCGAGCCGGCGCAGTCGCAGACGAACTTCTGCTGGTTCGCTCTCGGCGAGGACGGCCCAGAACAGGCCACGGCGCGAGAGCAGGGGATGATGCAGGGCCTGGCCGAGCGCGGCGTGCTCGTGCGCGGCGGCGGCGCGCTCGGCAGGCCCGGTGCGCTGCGTGTGACCTACGGCACCTCCGAGGAGAACGCGATCTTCCTCGACGCGCTCGCGGAAGTGCTGTAGCTGAATTTTGAGCGCTGGCGCCGCCGGCTGCCGGCGGCGCCAGCCGCACGCGGAGCGTCGAGGCAGTCCGCGTATCAGGCCTGAACGGGCGCTCGCGAAAAACTAACCGCTGCTGCGGACAGAAAACTACAAACGTCTAGGACGAATGCTATCCGTCGACGCTGCCATCATCATCGCCTGCGAGTAGGTCAAGAGTAACCGCGCGGTTATGTGGCTCGATCGGCGGAGGCGGCTCTCCTCTCTCATCGACGAGCGACTCGATCTCCGAAGCGATTCTGTAGAGGACGTCATCGAGCGATGTCACGCGCTCGCCGGATGGCAATGACACGGGTTCATAGGCTTCGCCGGAGTCTGAGCTACGCCATGCGAACAATCCCGCTCCATCGAGATAAGTATCTATCAGGATGCGAGCTTCGCGGACGAGGCTCTCGATCTTTTCCCCAGGATGGTCGAGTCGCGCCGCCCAAAGGAAGTACGTCTTGGGTGGCTCATTGCGACGCCACACGTCCCAGTGGGCGATCTTTGTTCGCTCTTGGCGGCGGTAGAGCTTCAGGTCGGTGGCCGCGAACTTGAGCTCCTTGCGCCGATTTGAGAAGTCTTTCATCGCGCCACGCGCAGGTATGGAGCCGAAGGCCGGTGCCCCTGTGACCTTGGTCTCGCAGCAGATCAAGGGATCCTCGCCGCGTGCTGGCCACGCGACATCGACCTGATGTTGCTGTGAGAATCCGCCAACCTTCTGTCGGGCCGCAATATTGTGATGTGTGCGGTTTGCGAGCAATAGGCATACCATCTCGGCGAACCAGTTGCCCTTGCCACGATTGAAGGCGCCGAAGTCCTTGAAGCCGTCGGGAAGTGTACGTTCGACGCGATAGGTGTCGAGAGTCCACATCAGATCCAGCCAGTCGTTTTGAACATGAGCGAAGCTAACGATGCCGCTCCGCTCGACGTTCTCTTGAAGGCGCTTCCACTTCTCCAGTGGATTGCCAACTCGCTGTTCGAGAGAGCTCACGTCGTCAATCTTTGCGGCCGCTTCTGCCGAGCCGACGTTCGCGCAACAGTCGCGCTGCCTGTCGCATTTCGCTCATCTGCTGTTTGCTCAGATCAAGCACGTCACCGAGAATGACTTCGTCAACGCGTCCGGCGACAGTCTCCCACGCGCCATCGCGCAGTAGTTGGTCAAGGGCTGCTCGCTCCGAGTTCAGCCGCGTCCATGCATCTACCAAGACGCTTGTTGACGGCACCGGCAGCGTGGCGGCCTCGCGCGGCTCCATCTTCAGGACTCCGCCGCCGTAGGAGCGTCCGAACAACTCTGCACCGAGCATCGTGACCGAGTTGATCGCTAGAAGCGGCAGAGCGCTCGCGGCGATGGCTGGTGCGTGAGTGCGCAGGCGAACCCCATGCATCGAGTTTAGGAACGACACACGCGCCGCGTTCGTGACCAGTCGCGGGTAGCGATGGCTCATGTAGGTGAAGAACAGGTCCGGCCGTGGCGCTACCGGTGGCAGCCACCATGGATCGCGGATTCGGCACTTGTAAGCCTCGTGGACCCCGATCTTTCGTCCAAGCGCGAGGTAGCGGGCCAGACCCGCCGCAGGCTTTTCCTCCCGCGGTTGCAGCAGCCAAACCGGTTCGTCGGCGTCTCGCAGTGCTGTCCAGTCTCGGCTTGTAAAAGAAAGTCCGCGCAGATGTCGCGTGCCTGGAGGGCTGATGCGGACAAGCTGATTGTCCTCAAGACCGTATTCACGGCGTGCCGACTCACACAGCGTGAAGTAGGAGTTTGCACCGGTCACACCCCCAAGCTCTGGAGTTCCGTAGTCGTCAAGCGCAACGAAACCCTTATCCACCACTCGCCTGAAGAGCTGGCGATGCTTGGTTGGGAGCAGCATGTCCGTCCACTTCCCCTCGTTCGAGGGCGTGACGTTGTAATGGTCGAAGGGTCGAAGCCCTTGCAGCTCGGATGCATCGGCCACTGGATAAAGGGAGAGCGCCTCGCAACCGCCAGAACCATGCGCGACTACCAAGACCACCTGCTCGAGAGCATCGGCGAACTGAAGGCGCTCGAACAGGACCAGATGGACAGCGTGGAAACGTTGTCTGAGCCATCGTCGAATCGGCTCTGCGTAATGGACCGTGAGCAGCTCGGCGGGAAGAACCATTGCAAGCCTGCCCTCTGGCTTTAGAAATGAGCATGAGTGGACGAGCAGCGCCGCCCACGACGAAGCAAGTCCGGACAGTCGCACACCCTCGGCGAGCGCGGCCTCCGCCGACCGCTTACGGCGGATACCTTGGTGTTCCTGATAGCGAACGAAGGGCGGATTGCCGATGACGGCATCGACTTCGGGAAGCAGGCAGCCCAGTTGGCTTGGAGGTGCAAGATCAAAGAAATCGTGCGGCAGCAATCGTGCATCAAGATGCTCGGCTCTGAGTAGATGTCGTGCTTCGGTAAGGGACCGCTTGTGAATATCTACGCCGATGACCTGTTTGCGTAGCGCGCTAGGGTCGGCACCGTTCTTGCGCAGCTCCCTTCCGGCTGCAAGCAAGAACACGGCCTCGCCACAGGTGGGATCGAGCACTGTGGCGGTGGGGTCGTTGCCGACCGCCCACCAAGCGAGGTAGTCGGCGATAGCCGGCGGTGTGAAAAAAGCGCCGCGTTCCTTCCGCCCTGCTGGAAGATCGATTGTCTGCGACGTAGATGATGACGCGGTCATGGCCACAGAATCATCCCGTTTGGTGCGGACAACGCGGGATGTTTGTGTTGTGGCAAGACGTCTGCTACAAAGCTTGTAGACGATCATGCAGACGACCGCCCTGACATCCGCTTCCGCACTCGCGCCCGCGTGTGCTCGTGTGTCGTATCGGTCGTTTCGCTGCGCCTGGCGATTTAGCTAGGCGCTTCGGCCTTGCCTCCGTCCGTGAGCGGAGACCGACAGGCCGCATTGGATCCTTCAGAGGATCGAGCGCCGTTACCGGGCTCATGCCTATCGCGACTCGCCTTGGCGACGCGGTGCACACGGAACAGACGAGCACCCAAAACCAACCCGTACTTGAAAGGATGAACGAATGATGATCGTCATGAAGGAGACCGCAACCGAGGATGAGATCGGCTCGGTCGTAGAGAAGATCGAGCGAGCTGGCGCGCTCGCCCACCGCAGTCAAGGCGCGCGCGTGACCATAATTGGCGCGATCGGCGACGTCGAGCAGGACGCGAGCGTCGAGAGCCTGGGCCTGGAGGGCCAACCCGGCGTGGACCGCGTCGTGCCTATCCTCAAGCCCTACAAGCTCGCCTCCTCGCAGATGCGTCACGGCGAGCGCACCGTGCTCGACATCGAGGGGCGCAAGATCGGCGGCGAGCACTTTGCCCTGATCGCGGGTCCCTGCACGATCGAGACGCGCGAGCAGACGCTCACGACCGCCGAGGTCGTCAAGGACGCCGGTGCCGCGCTGTTCCGCGGCGGCGCCTACAAGCCACGCACCTCTCCATACGCCTTCCAGGGGCTCGGCCAAGAGGGACTCAGGCTGCTTGCCGAGGCAAAGGAGCAGAGCGGCCTGCCGATCGTCACAGAGCTGATGGACATGCGCGACCTGGAGCCGGTGCTCGAGGTGGCAGACGTTGTGCAGATCGGCGCGCGCAACATGCAGAACTACCCGCTGCTGGCCGAGGTCGGGCGCTCGGGGCGCCCGGCGCTGCTCAAGCGTGGGCTATCCTCGACGCTCGACGAGCTGCTGATGGCCGCCGAGTACATCCTCAAGGAGGGCAACCCGAACGTGATGCTGTGCGAGCGGGGGATCCGCACGTTTGAGACCGCCTACCGCTTCACACTCGACCTGATGGCGGTGCCGGTGCTCAAGGAACTCTCGCACCTGCCGGTGATCGTCGATCCAAGCCATGCGGCGGGCAGGCGCGACCTCGTGCTGCCTTTGTCGCTGGCGGCGGCTGCCGCCGGGGCCGATGGGATCATTGTCGAGGTGCACCCGAACCCCGACGAGGCGATCTGCGACGGGCCACAGGCGCTGATTGCGGACGAGTTCGCCGACTACGCGGCGGCAGTGCAGAGCGCCGCGGCGCTCGCGGGGAAGGCGTTCACCACGGCGTGAGGCTGGCGGTGCTCGGGGTCGGGCTGATCGGGGGCTCCATCGGCCTGGCTGCGCGCCGTCGCACCGGCGCATACGTCGTCGGCTACGACCGTGAGGCGAGCGCGCTGTCGAGCGCCGTCGAGCTTGGCGCGATTGACGAGCCGGCGTTTGCGATCTCAGACGCTGTGCGCGAGGCCGACGTGGTATTCATAGCCACCCCAGTCGGCGCGGCGACGGACACTGCTCTGCTCGCTTTGGAGGCAGCCGGCTCCGAATGCGCGCTCAGCGACGTGGGCTCGACCAAGCGCGCGATCGTCGGCGCGATATCCGATCCACGCTTCGTCGGGGGGCACCCATTGGCCGGAGCGGAGACGGCCGGAGTAGCCAGTGCCCGCGAGGATCTGTTTGAGGGCGCTACTTGGTATCTCACGCCCGTGGCCGGAGCGGCATGGTCTGCCGTCGGCGCAGGCTCGCCCAGCGGCGCGAGCGAAGAGCCAGGGGAGGGTGCGGCATCTGCCGAGGCCAAAGCGACATCCTCCGTTGATGCCGCACCGTGGGCGGTTGAGCGCCTGCGTGGACTGATCGAGCGCATTGGCGGGCGGCCCGCGGCGATCGAGCCCGATGCCCACGATCGCCTGATGGCGAGCGTCTCGCACCTGCCGCATGTACTCGCCAATGTGCTTGTCGCACAGGCCGTGCAGGCCATCGAGTCACACGGGACGACACTCGACCCAGACATTCCTCTTGGCTCTGGTCCGAGCTTCCGCGACGCCACGCGCGTGGCCGGAGCCAACACCGCGATCTGGACCGACATATATCTTTCAAACCGCGACCTGCTCGCCGAGGCGCTCGAGGGGGTAATTCACGAGTTGAGCGCTGTGCGCGACGCGCTGCGCGCCGGCGATGCACAGCGGCTTACCGCATGGAACGAACGTGCGCGCGCGGAGCGAGCGAGACTGTGGCGAGCAGGACTCGTCTCGGGCTCGTAGGCTTGACCGCGATGGATGTGCGCTTCGAGCCCTCTGCTGGGCTGCACGGCGAGCTGAGGGCTCCCGCCGATAAGTCGATATCTCATCGTGCCGCCCTACTGGGTGCGATGGCCTCCGAGCCGACGCGGATCGAGAACTATCTGCACGCCGCCGACACCGACTCCACGCTCGCGGCGGTCCAGGCGCTCGGCGCGCTGGTGGACGAGCGCGATGGGGTTATCACAGTGCGGGGAACGGGCTTGCGCGAGGCTCGTGTCCCCGCTGGGCCAATCGATGTGGGCAACGCCGGCACGCTGCTGCGCCTGCTATCGGGCTGGCTCGCTGCGCAGGAGGGCCGCTCGTTCACGCTCGACGGCGACGAGTCGATCCGCCGCCGTCCGGTGGACCGTGTGGCCGAGCCACTGCGCTTCATGGGTGCTTCGATCGACGCGCGCGAAGGACGCTTCGCGCCGCTCACGATTCACGGCGCACGTCTGCGCTCGATCGCTTATGAGCTGCCGGTCGCCTCGGCCCAGGTTAAGTCGTGCGTGCTCTTGGCTGCGCTGGCAGCCGATGGCGCCACGACGGTGGGCGAGCCTGCACGCAGCCGCGATCACACTGAGCGCATGCTGCTCCGTGCCGGAGTCAACATCCACCGCAATGGCAAGCACGTGACGGTCGTCAACGCCGACGAGCTCGTGCTCGACCGCGTGATCGTGCCGAGCGATCCGAGCTCAGCTGCGTTTGCTGTTGCCGCGGGCGTGCTCGTCCCGGGCTCACGCCTGCTCGTACGCGACATCGGCGCCAACTGGACGCGTACAGGGTTCCTACGCATCGTGCAGCGCATGCGCGGGATCGTGCTCGGCGACCTCGAGGACGAAAGCGGCGAGCTGATCGCAGAGGAGCCGATCTGCGACCTCGACGTCGCCCATGGAGCACTGGAGGGTACGTTCGTCGAACCGGACGAGGTCCCACTGGCGATAGACGAGCTGCCGCTTGTTGCGTTGCTGGGCTGCTTCGCCGAAGGGGAAACAGTCGTGCGCGGTGCCCAGGAGTTGCGCCTGAAGGAGTCAGATCGCATCGCGACCGTAGTCGAGGGCCTGCGCGGGATCGGCGCTGACATCGATGCCTTGGAGGACGGTTTTGCCGTGACAGGCACAGGTGGTTTGCGCGGCGGCGCGATCGACGCCGCCGGCGATCATCGCATGGCGATGATGGGCGCCGTGGCCGGGTTGGCCTCGCGCGAGGGCGTCACAGTGCACGGGATGGAGGCGGCGGCCGTGTCTTATCCGGGTTTCGTGCAGGACATCAAGGCGCTCGCCTCGTGAAGGTTTGCGCTTCCGCCAAGATCGCGCGGGCGTTTGTCCGAGGAGCTACTCGCCGGAGAAGCACGCATCGTCAGGGCGTATACAAGCCGTGCTGATCGCGATCGACGGCCCCGCAGGTGCGGGCAAGTCCACGGTTGCGCGTGCGCTGGCGCGCCGACTCGGCTTTACCTATCTCGACAGCGGCGCTATGTATCGCTGTGTAGGGCTGCTCTCGCTCGACTCTCCGGATCGGGAACCGGCGTCGCTTGCGCGCTCGGCTCGCATCGAGTTTGTCGCGGGTGCGAGCTCAGTTCAGGGCTCGCTGGCAGGGAAAGTGCTGCTCGATGGGCGTGATGTCAGCGACGCGATCCGCACGCCCGAGGCCTCCGAGGCGGCATCGCGAGTAGCTGCCGACCCGGGCGTGCGCGAAGCGCTCGTGGTCAAGCAGCGCGAGCTGATCGAAAGCGGCGATTGTGTTGCCGAGGGTCGGGATATAGGCACCGTCGTGGCGCCCGAGGCGGAGCTGAAGGTCTACCTGACGGCGGACCCCGCAGAGCGCGCTCGTCGCCGAGCGGTGGAGCTGGGCAGCGATCAGGCGATCGTGATGGCTGAGCAGACGCTGCGCGACGCGCGCGATTCTACCCGTGCTCACAGTCCGCTGGAAGCGGCGCCCGGTGCCGTGGTGCTCGACACGACCGGAATGAGCTTCGAGCAGGTGGTCGAGCACATCGCAGGGCTTGCCAACGCGGCGCTCTCGTCGGGATGAGTCTGAGGCCGCGCTCAAATGCCCGAGTGGCCGCTGCCTCGGCCTGAGAGCCTTAGCTGGCACCGGCGCTCAGGCCGGTCATACTCACCTCATGCAGAAGGTGGCGATAGTCGGCTATCCGAATGTGGGCAAGTCCTCGCTTGTCAACCGCTTGGCGGGCTCGCGCGAGGCAGTCGTGCACGAGCGCCCGGGGATCACGCGCGATCGCAACGAGATCGAGTGCGAGTGGAACGGGCGCACGTTCACGCTGATCGACACTGGCGGCGTTGACTTCAAGGACGAGGATCCCCTGTCCAGCTCGATCCGCGAGCAAGCGCGCGCGGGCCTGGCTGACGCGAAGGTCGCGGTGCTCGTCGTGGACGCCAAGGCGGGGAGCCGGCCTGGTGACGAGGAGATGGCTGAGCTCTTGCGCCGCGCGCCGTTGCCGAGCATCGTCGCCGCCAACAAGTGCGACGGGGTCTCAGATCTGCCGCTGGCTGCCGAGTTCCATCGCCTGGGCCTCGGCGAGCCGCTTGCGGTCTCCGCGGCACAGGGCCTCGGCACGGGTGATCTGCTCGACCGGATTGTCGAGCTGTTGCCGCCTGAAGGGGAGATGGCGGACGAGGACGACGAGATCCGACTTGCCCTGATCGGCCGCCCAAACGTCGGCAAGTCATCGCTTGTCAACCGCTTCCTTGGCGAAGAGCGAGTGATCGTCTCCGAGGTCGCCGGGCACCACTCGCGACGCGATCGACACGCCACTGATGGTGGACGCCCCGGATGGAACCGGCCGTCGCCGGCTGATCCTGATCGACACTGCCGGCATGCGGCGTCAGTCAAAGGTTGCCGACTCGGTCGAGTACTACACGACGCTGCGCTCCCAGCGCGCCGCCGAACGCGCAGACGTCGCGCTGGTGGTCTGCGACGCAACCGACGGCGTCACCGCCCAGGACCTGCGCGTAGCCGAGCTGGCGATGAAGGCAGGTTGCGCCACCGCGATCGTGCTCAACAAGTGGGATCTAAACGAAGGAAGCGAGCAGGATCTCGACCACGAACGGGCCGTCGTCGCCGCGAAGCTGCGCTTGCGTCCGCGCGTGCTCACCGCCAGCGCCAAGACAGGCCGCAACGTCTCGCGCCTGATCGCCGAGACGCTTGCGCTTGGGGACCGCCGCCGCGGGCGCATCCCAACGCCTGAGCTCAACCGCTTTCTGGCCGAGGCCGTACAGGCGCGCCAGCCGCCCGTTGGCACGCGCAGAGGCTCAGGTCAGCATCGGTTGAAGCTGATCTACATGACCCAGATCGACGGAGCGCCCCGCCTCGTTTTGCGATCCAGGTCAACTCGCGTGCGCGCGTCACTCGCGACTACGCCTACTTCATCGAGAACCGTCTGCGCGCCCGCTATGGGATGGACGGAGTGCCGCTGATCATCGACTTCGTCGAGCGCGGCACCCGCACACGCGTGCAGGCTGCATAGACTGCTGTCCACTTCGCAAGCGACGCATGGAGCCGATCCTCAACCATGAGCCAACATTCCGATAAAGAGTTCCTGTTTACCTCCGAGTCGGTCACGGAGGGACACCCCGACAAGATCGCCGACCAGATCTCAGACGGTGTGCTCGACGCCGTGCTCACCGACGACCCCTACGGCCGTGTCGCCTGCGAGACGCTCGTCAACACCGGCCTGATCGTCGTCTCCGGCGAGATCTCCACCAACACCTATGTCGACATCCCGCAGATCGCGCGCGAGACGGTGCGTCAGCATCGGCTACGACAACGCCGCCTACGGCTTCGACTGCGACACCTGCGCGGTTATAAACGCGATCGACAAGCAATCTCCCGACATCGCCCAAGGCGTCGACGCGGCTTATGAGACGCGCCATGACCCGGCCGAGGAGGACGAGCTCGACATCGCCGGCGCGGGCGATCAGGGGATGATGTTCGGCTACGCCTCGAACGAGACCGAGGAGCTGATGCCGCTGCCGATCGCACTGGCCCACAAGCTCTCCAAGCGCTTGGCCGAGGTGCGCAAGGGTGACGTGCTTCCCTACTTGCGCCCTGACGGAAAGACGCAGGTTACCGTCCGCTACCAAGACGGACGACCTGTCGAGATCGAAAAGATCCTGATCTCCACCCAACACGCGGACGGCATCGACTCTGAGACGCTGATCAAGCCCGACCTGCTCGAGCACGTACTGCGCCCTGTGCTGCCGGCCGAGCTCTACGACGAGAAGAAGCTGACCAAGAACTTCCTCGTTAATCCCACCGGACGTTTCGTGATCGGCGGGCCGATGGGCGATTGCGGTTTGACTGGGCGCAAGATCATCGTCGACACCTACGGCGGCATGGCGCGCCACGGCGGCGGTGCCTTCTCCGGCAAGGACCCCTCCAAGGTCGATCGCTCCGCTGCCTACGCGGCGCGCTGGGTCGCCAAGAACATCGTCGCCGCAGGCCTGGCCGACCGCGCCGAGGTGCAGGTCGCCTACGCGATCGGCGTCGCGCATCCGGTTTCGGTCATGGTCGAGACGTTCGGCACCGAGAAGATCGGTCGCGGGCAGATCGCAAAGCTGGTCGACGAGCACTTCGACCTGCGTCCCGGGGCGTTTCGTGAGGAGCTGAAACTGCACCGTCCGATCTACCAGAAGACCGCCGCCTATGGTCATTTCGGCCGCGACGACCACGATTTCACGTGGGAGAAGACCGACAAGGCCGAGGCTTTGCGCGCGGCAGCCGGGCTTACCGCGGCCGGCGCCGGCGTCTGACCAGGAGGGGCTCTGGGCGGCGCCATACTGCGTCCTCCCTCCCTTGTGTACCGATTGGAGATCGATGGGATCTCCAATCGGCCAGCACACGGCGGTCAGTGCGTCCTTGTCTGGCTTGCCCAGAGCCCCTCCTGGCCGCAGAGTGCGTCGCGAGGCGGTCCGGCGGTTCGTGGCGGGGCGCTTCGATGTGGTCCGGTGTTGTCTTTAGTGTGGGTATGTGTCAGCGATAGCCCAGGTCGAGCCGATGACGACGGCCCGGGTGTTGCGCGGGCCGTTTGACTATCGCCTCTCTGGGGAGTTGAGCGAGACCGTTACCGTCGGCTCGATGCTCGTGGTCCCCTTCGGGCGACGCAAGATCCTCGGTGTTGTCACGGCGCTTACCGACCACAGCGAGGTCTCCGAGGAGAAGCTCTTGGCGCCTTTGCGCGCACTCGAGTTGGGCGTGCCGATCGACCTAGTGGCGCTCGCCGAATGGCTGGCCGAGGAGTACTGCTCCACGCTCGCCAGGGCGCTTGCGCTCGTGCTGCCACCCGCGGCCACGCGCCGTCTGAGCGGAAGAAAACGTCGCACTCGACCTACGCTGCCCAAGCACGTCCGGCTCGGCGCGCGCACTGCCGAGCCGCCCACGCTCACCGCCGAGCAGGCAGCGGCGCTGAGCAATCTCATCCTGGCGTTGCGCAGCGGCCGGTCGCAGACGCGGCTGCTTGCTGGCATCACCGGCTCGGGCAAGACGGAGGTATACCTGCGTGCCTGCGCCGAGACGCTGGAGCAGGGACGTGGAGCGATCGTGCTGGTCCCCGAGATCGCGCTCACCACGCAGATCGTCGGGCGCTTCATCGAGCGCTTCGGCGACACCGTGGCCGTTTTGCACTCCCGCCTGACGGTGGCCCAGCGCCGCGAGGAGTGGCGGCGCCTGCGCGTCGGGGAGGCGCGCGTATGCGTGGGGCCACGCTCGGCCGTCTTTGCACCGATCGAGCGGCTCGGGCTGATCGTGGTCGACGAGGAGCACGATTCCTCCTACAAGCACGAGGGCGATCCGCGTTATGACGCGCGTGCCGTCGCCGCGCGGCGTGTAAGCGATTGCGCGCGCTACTGCTGCTCGGTAGCGCCACCCCGCGTCCGGAGAGCATGCAGCAGGCCACGGCCGCGATACGGCTCTCGCGCCGCGTCGATGGCCGGCCGCTACCTCAAGTGAAGGTGCTCGACATGCGCAACCAGCTGCCCGGCTTGCATACCCTCACGGCCGAGGCCCTGAGGGAGGTGCGCTCGGCGCGTGGCAAGGCGATCGTGTTGCTCAACCGTCGCGGCTGGTCGAACTTCCTCAGCTGTCGTGAGTGCGGGCGTGTCTGGGGCTGCCCCGAGTGCGACGTCGCGCTCGTGCTGCACCGCGCGAGCGGGATCGTCGCCTGTCACCACTGCGGCCACCAAGAGCATGCTCCGCAGCGCTGCACGTGTGGCTCGATGTCGGTTGCCCGTCACGGCGCCGGCACCGAGCGCCTCCAGCACGAGCTCGCCGCCACGCTCGACGACGGCGATTTCCCGGTCTTCCGGCTGGACGCGGACACGATCGGCGGTGTGCGCGGAGCCACCGCCGGCACGGCTGGTGGAGTGGCGTGACGCGCTGGAGCGACGGCGGAGTGAGCGATCTTTTGAGCCGCTTCGAGGCCGCGTCTGCGGGTGTGTTGATCGGCACGCAGATGGTCGCCAAGGGCCATGACTTCGCCGATGTCACGCTCGGCGTTGTGCTGGACGCCGACGCAACCTTGCGCTTTCCCGACTTCCGTGCGGAGGAGCGCACTTTCGCGCTCGTCACGCAGCTTGCGGGCCGTGTCGGGCGCGGGTAACGACGGTCACGTGCTCGTACAGAGCATCGCCCCCGAGGCTCGCTCGATCGTGCATGCTGCCGCGCACGACAGCGACGGCTTCCTCGCCGGCGAGCTTGAGCGCCGCCGCGCGCTTGAATATCCGCCCTTCTCGAGTTTGATCCGCGTGGTCTGCTCTGCCGAGCACTCTGCGCAGGCACATACTGCGGCTAGGACGCTGCGCGAGCGACTGGCCGGCTGCGGCGGCAGCATCCTAGGTCCCGCCGGCCTATTTCGCCTACGCGGACGAGAGCGTCAGGTACTGGTCGTCAAGGCGCCGCCCGAGCAGCGCTCGCAGGCGATCGGTCTGATCGGCGCCGCGGTTCAGCAAACGGCCGATTCCCGCGCTCACAGCGGCGTCAATTTCAGCGTCGACGTAGATCCCCAATAGCCCGTCTGCGAGCGTCGGTCCGCCCGCCTTTGAAGGCTCGCCCTAGACTTGGGGACGATGAGCGACGAAGAGGTGATGGACTCAGAGGTCGAGCCCGAGGAGGGCGCCTCGACGGTAGCCGAGCTCGACCCGGAGACAAGGGCGCGCCGCGACGCGGCGCTGCGCCATGTACGCAAGTTCGGCGACCCAGTGCTGCGGGCCACAGCGCTGCCGGTAGATCGCTTCGACGAGTCGCTGGCAAGCGAGGTCGAGCAGATGGGGGAGCTGATGCACGACGCGCTCGGTATCGGCCTCGCCGCGACCCAGCTCGGCGTGCTGCACCGCGTGCTTGTTTACTGCGCCTACAGCGACGACCCGCTGACGGCGCTCGTCAACCCTGTGATCGAGTGGGCCTCCGAGGAGCTCGAGACGCTCGAGGAGGGCTGTCTTAGCCTGCCGGGCGTGCACGTCGAGGTCGAACGTCCCGCACAGGTACGTGTGCGCGCCCGCGACGTCGCCGGCAAGGAGTTGGTCGTCGAGGCGGAGGGGCTGGAGGCGCGCGTCATCCAGCACGAGATCGACCATCTCGACGGTGTCCTGATCCTCGACCGGATCCCGCGCGAGCTGCGCAAGCAGACGATGCGCGAAATGCGCGAGGCAGTCGCGGCCACAAGCGCGGTGTAGGCGCGATACGCCCTTGATGCGCACGGTCTTCCTGGGTACATCCGAGTTCGCCGCGGCCTTGCTGATACGTCTGGTCGGGGAGCGCGGGCAGTCCGACGGTTACGCCCCAACGCTTGTGCTCACGCGCCCGGATCGACCCGCGGGACGGGGTCGCAAGCTTGCCTCGCCGCCCGTCGCAGAGACCGCCCGCGTGCTTGGCCTGGAGGTGGCGCAACCCGAGAGCGTCAACGAGCCCGCCGTGCGTGAGCTGATTGCCGATCTCGCTCCGGATGCCGTTGTCGTCTGCGCATTCGGTGCGCTCGTCAAGGAGCCGCTGCTCTCCGACTACGAGATGCTCAATGTGCACCCATCGCTATTGCCACGCTGGCGTGGCGCCGCCCCGATCGAGCGCGCGATCATGGCCGGCGACGAGCGCACCGGCGTCTCGATCATGCGCCTCACCGCCGGTCTCGACAGCGGACCGGTGTGTCTGTCAGCGAGCGAGGCCATACATGCCGACGACACCTTCGGTTCGCTGGCTGGCCGGCTCGAGCGCGCCGGCGGCAACCTGCTGCTCAGCGCCCTCGGGGCGCTGGATCGTGGCGAGGCGCTGGCATTCGCTGAGCAGGACGAGCGCCAAGTCACGTACGCGGAGAAGATCGGTCCCACCGACCGGCTGCTCGACCCGACGCATCCGGCCATCGAGCTGGAGCGCGTAGTGCGTGCTTTGAGCCCACACATCGGCGCCCGCGTCGCGCTGTCCGATGGGACCCTGCTCGGCGTGCAGCGCGCCGCGCCGGCGATGCTGTCGGTAACGAACACAGGTGAGGGTGTACATGCTCGCGATGGTCGCCTATTGCTGGACTGCGTAGAGGGAGCGCTAGAGCTGCTCGAAGTCCAGCTGCCCGGAAAGCGGCCGATGGCAGCCGAGGCCTTCCTGCGCGGCCATGGCCTGCCCGGCGCCTGATGGCCCAACCACGTAGCGACGCACGGACCCCTAAGCACGATGCCGGTGTGCCGATCGCGCCTGCCCGTCGCTGCGCCTACGCGGTCGTTCGCCGCGTCTTCGAGCAGGGCGCCTATGCCGATCGTGCGTTGCAAGCCGAGGCGCGCGAGCTCGATGCACGCGACCGTGCGCTTGCGATGCGCCTTGCCTACGGCACGATCCAACGCCGAGGTACGCTCGACCACCTGATCGAGCAACTGGCTTCGCGTCCTGTGGCAAAGCTCGACGCGCCCCTGTTGGCGGCCCTGCGGCTCGGCGTGTACGAGCTGCTCTATCTCGAGTGGTGCGCCAGATCGTGCGGTAGTCGCCGACTGCGTCGAGCTTGCCAAGACACAACGGAGCTCGGGCCACGGATTGGTCAACGCCGTCTTGCGTCGCGCCGCGCGCGAAGGGGCCGACAAGCTGCTTGGGGGCCTGCGCGAGGACACGCCAGAGCAGGCGGCTGTCGCGCATTCGCACCCGCAGTGGATCGCGCGCCTGTGGTGGCGAGAGCTCGGCCCGCAAGACGCGCGAGCACTGATGGCCTGCGACAACGAGCCGGGCGAGCTGGCGCTGCGGGTCAATACGCTGTGCGCCAAGTCCGCCGACGTAGCGCTTGCACTCGGCGTGCCCACTCATCGCTGACCCCGAGCTGCCCGAGGCGCTCGTGCTCGACGGCCCGCTCGACCTTCACGGCTCCGATCTATGGGAGTCGGGCGCGGTCGTCGCCCAGTCGCGCGCGGCGATGCTGGTCGCCCGCACGCTCGACCCTCAACCCGGCGAGCGAGTGCTCGACCTTTGTGCCGCGCCGGGTGGCAAGAGCACACACATCGCCGCGCTGATGGGCGACGAGGGCGAAGTGCTCGCGGTCGAGCGCAACCGTGCGCGCGCCGCCGAGCTTGTCGACACCGCGCGGCGCCTGCACGCTCACAGTGTCCGCGTCGAGCTGGCGGATGCCGCGCTGGCGCGTCCCGAGGGATCGGTTTTCGACCGCGTACTCGTCGATCCGCCGTGCTCTGGCCTGGGCACGCTCCAAGCTCGCCCCGACCTGCGCTGGCGCGTCACCGCCGAGGACATCGAGAAGTTGGCACAAATCCAGATGGCGATCCTCACAGCAGGTGCCCAGGCGCTTCGTCCGGGCGGCGTGCTGGTCTATTCCACGTGCACGATCTCCCCAGCAGAGAACGAGCAACAGATCGAACGGTTCCTCGATCAGAACCCACACTTCGCACTCGATGACCTCAGCCACGAACAACAATCCCATGTCCACCCCAGCATGTCGGAGGCTCTGCTGACGATGCCCCACCGCGATCAGACGGCCGGTTTCTTCATCGCGCGGGTGCGGCGAGTAGAGGAGCCCTCCACGGGTAGGCTCTGATAGGCATGGACGACGCTCAGTCTGCACCGAAGAAAGATCCGGTCGATCTCGGTCCACTGTGCCCGAACTGCAGCGAGCCGTGGCTGCGGCCTACAAACCTCCCGGGCAGATACCGCTGTGTCTACTGTCTGCACCGTTTCGAGCTGTCCTCGGTATGTCCGAACTGTGGTGAGCACTCGACGATCGTGCGCATGTCATCGACTGCGATCCTCAAGTGCAATAACTGCGGCGATTCGATGTTGATGGCCATATGAACACACATGGCGGCGCTGGACGGCGTCCTCCCGCACCCTATGTGTTGAAAAGCACACTGTGTTCGGTGCGTCCTCGCCCAGTTTGCTCTGAGTGTCCATATGAGCTCGTTGTCTGAGAGGATCTGAGCATGTCCAGCGGAGACTTGTTGCGCGAGGTGCGTGTGGCGCCGTCGATCCTCTCGGCCGACTTCGCGCGGCTGGGCGTACAGGTGGAGGAGGTGCTTGCCGCGGGGGCACGTGTCATCCACGTCGACGTTATGGACGGACACTTCGTCCCGTCGATCACGCTCGGCCCGATAGTGGTTGGCGCGCTGCGCGAGCTTGTCGAGCAGGTCGGGGCGATGCTCGACGTGCACCTCATGATCGAGCGCCCCGAGCGCATGATCCCCGAGTTCCTAAAAGCCGGCGCCCATTCGATCACCTTCCATGCCGAGGCCACGCCTCATATCGCCTACACGGCAAGCCTTGTGCATGAGGGCTGTGCAAGCGTCGGTGTTGCGATCAACCCGGCGACACCGGTCGGCGCGGTTGCGGAGCTGCCCGACGCGATCGATCTGGTGCTATGCATGACCGTCAATCCGGGCTGGGGGGACAGCGTTTTATCGACACTCGCTCGACAAGATCGAACGGCTGCACCACATTCTCGGCAACGGCGACGGCAACGGTGTCGCGCTCGAGGTCGACGGCGGCATCGACACCGACACCGCCGCCTCATGTCGAGCAGCGGGCGCAAACTTGTTCGTTGCCGGCTCGGCGATCTTCGGCGAGCCCGATCCGGCCGCGGCCTATCGCCGACTGGCCGACGCCACCGGCGCACTCTGACCCGTCGCACGAGCGACGGGCACTGCGGCGGGTTAGCTTAACGATGCACTAGCGCGGCCGGCACGCTCTGACGTAGCGGTGCTCCCCGCCTGTATACAAAGCTCAACATCAGAGCAAGCAGACTGGTAGCGCCGAGGTATCCGATCTCGGTGCGCAGCAATTCTTCTGAGACGAGCGGCAACAGCATCCAGGCGACGAACACCACGGCTGCCACGATCCAGCAGGTGGCGGCGGTGCGCGCCTGGTTGCGGGCCAGCGCGGCCTGGTTGAGCGCCCCTGAGGTCAGGTGCATGCCCATCCCCAGTCCGATCAGCGCGAGGCCGACGCGGCCGTATTCGAAGCTCTGGCCAAACAGCGTTTTCATCACCGGTGGCCCGATCGCAAGCAAGCCGAGCGCCGTCGCCAATGCGAACGCGGCGATCGCCATCACCGTCATGCGGATCGCCTTGGCAAAGGCATCGTGGCCCTCGGTTGCCTCAAGTCCTGTCAGGTGCGGCAGCAGCGAGGTTTGGATCGCCTGGAAGAGCTGCAGCGGCGCGCGCGCGATCAGCAGCACGTTGAACACGATCCCGGCGAGCGCCACGTTGGTCGAGGTGATGTCCACCGTCAAGACAGCCGCGTTCAGTAGCGTCTGCTCGGAGAGCATCACTCCAGAGACGGCAAATGCAAACCCCGAGCCGCGCCGCAGCGACAACTCGTCTGCTGCCACCGCCTCCTCGATGCCCTCAGTCCCAGGCCCCGCCAAGGCAGCGTCCAGCTCCTCGAGCTCCTCCATTTCCGGCTTCCCGCGAAGCTCGCCGGAGCGCCGCGCGAACGCCACCGGCACGACGACGAGCGAGACGAAGGGCGCCGCTGCGATTCCCAACACAACCGCGGTCTGGCCGCTGGCGATGCCGAGCGCTACTGCCAGCGCAAAGCACAGGCGCGAGAGCGATTCGATCAGCACCAGGCCGCCGAATAGCCCAAAGTATTCGTGCCCCGCCAGCCAGCCCCGGGCGAAATAACTGGCGGCATATACAAGCGTGCCGACCACCAATACCCAATACAGCGCGGCATAGTGGTCGAAGACGTCGTCGATCAGCACTTCGTGCAATGCCAGCGCAAGGATCAGAAATACCAAGCGCGAAGCTGGCCTGGATCGCGATCGGCACACGTACTGAATGCTGTTCGTGTCCGCGTGCACGGCGGTCGGCGATCGTGCGCGAGAGCAACTGTTCGATCGGTCGATAGATCACCGAGATGATCACGAACATGATCGACCACAACAGGTCGAGTCGCTTGGCCGAGACTTCCCCGAGCACGTGGCTGGCGATCGAGAAGTAGGCGAACGTCAGGATCCCGGTCGAGGCAATCCCGATCGACAGGATACGCGCCCCGCTGCCATATGAGCGAGTCGACTTCTGGCGTGCACGCTCCTGCTCGGCCGCGGCCTGCTCGACTGTCGTAGTGGGTCGGCCCGTCATTGCAGCAGCTCCAGGCGCCGCCGTGGGCTGCTCACCCGAGGCGGACAAGCAGCATCGTCCAGGGGAACGGCGAGCGTGCCTCGACAACGTTCCCATAGCGCGAGAGCAATTGTACGAACGAGCGCTTGGACCAGTGGTTGAGGTGCCCGGGCGTGTTGCCCAGCTGCGACCAGTAGGCGCCGCGAGCCATGTTCAGCATCCGCCACAGCGGCTCGCGCGGCACCGATACCAGCAGCCGGTGCTCGGCACAGCGCGCCATCTCCGCAAGCGTGTGCTCGGGATCGGGCACGTGCTCGAGCACCTCGATCGCGCAGGCAACGTCGAACTCGTTATCGGCGAACGGCAGGTTCTCGGCGCGCATCACTTTGTATTCGAGGTTCGGCGCTTGGCGCTGCTCCCAGCCGGCCTGGATCGAGGGCTCCTCGAGGTCGATCCCCACGACGCGGCTTCCCTGGAGTCGCTGTGCCCATTTGTGCACGAGCACGCCCTCTCCGCAGCCGACATCCAGCAGCGAGGAAGGGCTTGCAGCGGCAAACAGTTCGTCGAGCGTGCGCTCGAAGCCGGCCATCATGCGCCGCACTAGCGGATTGGTCGAGCCGTACTTGTCGTAGGTGTTGCCGGTGACGACGCCGTCCGTCGACACAGTCACGCCGCTGCTCATACCTCCACCGCTCTCTCCGATTCGCGCGTGCTCTGCAGGTGGTCATCGACAGGTGGGTCTGCGTCCTTGGCGTCCATCCGGGCCGAATTGGCTTCGTAGTGAGAGGGCTCCACGCCGAGTTGCAGCTCGATCCTGCGCACCCGCTCGAAGGTCTTCTGCGTCATCACGCGTTGCGCGGCCAGCAGATCGCCGATCACGCCAAGTGCCCACAGCACGACCGCCGCGATGAACAGCACGGCACCCAGGATCAAGGACTGCACGTGTCCCTTGCCGTTGCCTTCGGCGTAGGCGACGACGAAGCGAATCCACACGCCCAGCGCCGCCACTCCGATCAGCGCGGCCAGGCTCCAGAACACGCGCAACGGCTCGTACTGTGCGTAGATGCGAAAGATCGAGATCGAGTTGCGCCGCACATAAGCACCCATCGAGGGAAACAGGCGCGACTCGCGCGTCTTCGGGTTGGTCCTGATCGGGACGTGGTCGATCGCGACCAGTTGCTTGCCGGCCTGGATGATCGTCTCCAGCGTGTAGGTGAATTTCGAGACCACCAGCATCTGGATGGCGGCCTCGCGGTTATAGGCTCTGAAGCCCGAGGTCGTGTCTGGAACAGAGGTCGAGGAGGCCTGGCGCACGACCCACGAGCCAAGGCGCTGCAAAACCTTCTTCAGCGCCGAGAAGTGTTCGATGTTGCTCACTTCGCGGTCGCCCACAACCATGTCGGCACGACCCTCGAGGATCGGCCCGACCAGCTTGACGATGTCCCCGCCGTAGTATTGGTTGTCGGCGTCGGTGTTCACCACGACGTCGGCCCCAAGCTTCAAGCAAGCATCCAGCCCAGCCTGAAAGCCGGCGGCAAGCCCCTTGTTGTTGGTGAGGCGCACCACGTGGTCCACGCCGTGCGCGCGAGCAACGCCGATCGTCTCGTCGGTCGAGCCGTCGTCAACGATCAGCCACTCGACGACGTCGAAGCCGGCGATCTGGCGCGGCAGGTCGGCAAGCGTGGCAGGCAGCTGCTCGGCCTCGTTGAAGCAGGGGATCTGGATGATGAGCTTCACCGGCCAAAGCCTATCCCCTCGAGGGCTCTACGGCCGGATGGCAAGCGCGATACTGACACGGCCTAGGCTGGGTGATGAGGGTGGCTCGCTGCAAAGACTGCGTGCCGTGCCGGCATCGGTGTGGGCGAAGCTTGCGTTCGCCGCGATGTGCGTACTGGCGCTCGTCGGCTACTTCGCCTTCCCCACGTATCCCACCTACGACTCCTTCTACGCGCTGCTGTGGGGACGGGACCTGCTGCACCTGCACACGCCCGATTTCAACGTCTATCGCGGACCGACCGAGCACCCTCTTGCGATCGCCTTCGGGGCGCTCTGCTCGATCGTCGGCCAAAGCGGTGCGCGCCTGGTCGTGCTCGGCTCGATCGTCTCCTTCGTGGCGCTGGTCGCCGGCCTCTACCGGCTTGGCAGGCTCTGCTTCGGCCCGATCGTCGGCGCTTTCGCCGGGCTGCTCGTGCTCAGTCGCTTCTTCATCGAGAATCTCGCCGCCCAGGGCTACCTCGACATCAGCTATGTCGCGCTCGTCGTGTGGGCAACGGCGCTTGAGATAGAGCGCCCGCGGCGCGGGCCGCTGGTGTTCCTGTTGCTCGCTGCCGCTGGTCTACTGCGTCCCGATGCGTGGGTGTTGAGTGGCGTCTACTGGCTGTGGTGTGCCTACCCGGCTGGCACCGGTACGCGCCTGCGCTATCTGGCACTGGCCGCGATCGCGCCGCTGTTGTGGATTGGCGTCGACGCCGTGGTCACAGGCGATCCGCTCTACTCGCTTCACTCCACCTCCGGTCTCGCCTCCGAACTGGAACGTACGCAGGGTTTCTCAAGCGTTCTCTCCTCGACCTGGAACTACGCGGTGCGGATCGACAAGCTGCCGGTGGTGCTCGGCAGTATCGCCGGTGCGTTGATCGCGATCTGGTTGACCCCGCGGCGTGTGCTCGTGCCACTGGTCGTACTCGGGACCTTGCTGTTCGTGTTCGTCGCCGAGGGCGCGGTGGGCGCGTCGGTCGTCGATCGCTACATGATCGGCTCCTCGGTCGTGATGCTCGTCTTCTGCGCGGTCGCGGTCGGTGGTTGGTCGATGCTCGAGCCCGGGACGGCGCTGAGGCGCCTATGGGTGGTGGCGGCCGCGCTGCTCATCCTCTACGGCGCCGCGTCCGCCGCGAACACGCTCAGCCTCTCAAGCCTGCGTACGACGCTGGCTGACCACGAGAACTTCCACGAGGGCCTTGCAAGTGCCCTCCACAGCCCGGTTGTAGCGGCTGAGCTGAAAAGCTGTCCCTTGCTGTCTTTGCCGAACAACAAGCTGATCCCTGACGCGCGCTGGATCCTGGGTAGCACGGGTCAGCGCGACATCGTCGCTCGCTCTGAGGCCAGCGCGGACGCACTAAAGGGCTCCTATCAGCTCGAAGATCGGCTGCGCCGTGGCAGCGTCGCTGTCTACCCGCTCGGCGAAGCGGTATTCGTCGATGCGATCGTGGACGTCGGCGACGATCCGCGCAATCAGGTGCCACCGGCAAACTACAAACGCCTGTACACAAGTCGCTACTACGCCGTGTATGCCAACTGTTGAGCACAGGGCGCATGTCGCCGGCTGAGTCGGACAGCAGCTCGACGCACGTTCGCAGCCCTCCTGTGCACGCCCCGCGTGATTCGCAAGACGTGAAGACAGCGGATCGCGAGGGACGACTTTGGGCGTGGTGCGGGCTTGCGCTGCTCCTGTGCGTCGCGCTCGGCCTGCGCCTATGGGGCATTAAGGAGGGACTGCCCTACGTCTATAACATCGACGAGGCGGGCCATTTCGTGCCGAAGGCCGTCACGATGTTCTCCGACGGGCTGAACCCGCGCTACTTCGTCAACCCGCCCGCGCTCACCTACGTACTGCACTTCGTGTTCGACGCTTGGTTCGGGGGAGCCCACGGCGTGCGCAGCGAATATGCGCACCACCCTGGCGAAGTGTTCTTGGTGGGGCGGGTGACGGTCGCCCTGTTGGGGACAGCCTCCGTGTGGATGCTGTATCTGCTCGGAGCTCGTCTGTTCAACCGTCGCATTGGCTTGCTCGCGGCCGCGATCGAGGCGGTTGCGTTCCTGCCGGTGTCCTACGGGCACCTGGCGCTCAACGACGTGGTCACGCTGCTGCCGCTGACGCTGTCGCTCTTTGGCAGCGCCGGCGTGATGCGGTATGGGCGAAAGCGCGACTATGCGCTCGCTGGAATAGGCCTTGGGCTGGCGTGTGCGAGCAAGTACACGGCCGGCATCGCGATCGTGCCGCTCGTCGTGGCCGCCGCCGCGCACTATCTGGACTCGATCGACGCGACGCGCGTCCGTCCGGTCCGTGGTCAGCCGACCGGCGGCAACGTGACCTCCGGGCAGCCCGGGCGTGGCGTGGTGATCGGCGTAGTGCTGGCGGGGGTTTGCGCGCTCATCTCGTTCTTGATCGCCAATCCTTACGCGCTACTGGATTTCAAACTGTTCTACTCCGAACTGGTACACCAATCGAGCCTCTCCGACGAAGCGCAAGGCAAGCTAGGTGCGCCCAAGGAGATCGGGATCTTCTACTACCTGTGGTCATTTTCATGGGGTCTCGGCTGGGTGCCGGCTCTGGCGGCGCTCGGTGGCGCGATCACGATCTGGCGCCGCCACGCGCGCATCGGTTGGCTGCTGGTGCCGGCGGCGATCCTGTTCTTGGCGTTCATGGGTCTTCAGGACCGTTACTTCGGCCGCTGGCTGCTACCGATCTTCCCGATTGCGTGCGTGCTCGCTGCTTATTTCGCTTCGCAGCTCGTGCGTCTTATCGTCGAAAAGGCGATGCCCCCCGCGCGCGCGGGGGGCATGTCGCCCAGTGCGTCTCGCCGCATACGCCTTGCGCTGCTCGTCGGGGCCCTCATCGCGATCGTGCTGCTCGCCCAGGGCGTCGTCTACAGCGTCCACAACGATCTCGTACTCTCGCGCGCGGACACGCGCAACATCACGCGGGCCTGGATGGTCGCCCATGTGCCGCGCGGCACCCCGATCGTGGTCGAGCCAGTCGTGCTCGACTCGTGGATCGAAGAAGGCTCGGGCGGCTCGCGCTCAGACCGCTGGCTGAAGTACCAGTCGCTGCAATCGGTGATCGCACCGGACGGGAGCCTTGCTCCGCAAGCGATCCACCAAGTGGCCCTCGAAGACTATGAGACGACGCTCAGCCCGGCCTTGATCGGCTGGTATGAGCACCTTGGCTACTGCTGGGTGGTGGTCGGCTCCACCGAGTCTGGTCGCGCGCTTGCCGATCCGCGTGCCGCACCGTTTGCAAGCGCCTACTACCACGTGTTGGCCACCCAGGCGGAAGTCGCCTATCGCGTCTCGCCCTACTCGCCGGGGAGCAGCCCGACGCGATTCAGCTTCGACTGGTCGTTTGACTATTACCCGCTTTCCTATGCGCATCCTGGGCCGGAAATGACCGTATATCGCCTACGCGGTGGGCGCTGCGCTCGTAGCCGATAGGGCCTCAGGCCCTATCCTGAAGGAAGGCATGGCGATCACCACAGACACCGACCGGGCGCTGCTCGGACGAGCGATCGAGCTCGCGCGCAACGGCGCCGAGCAGGTCAAGCCCAACCCGCTGGTGGGGGCGGTCGTCGCGCGCGACGGCGAGGTTCTAGGCGAGGGCTGGCACGAGCGCTACGGTGGCGCGCACGCCGAGGTCAACGCGATCGAAGCTTGCGGGCCGGCGGATCTGACCGGGACGACCCTGTACGTGTCGCTCGAGCCATGCTGCCACGCTGGCAACACACCGCCCTGTACCGACGCGATCATGCGCGCCGGCATCGCTCGCGTCGTCGTGGCCTCCGACGACCCTACCGAGAAGGCCTCCGGGCGCGGCCTGGGCATTCTTCGCGACGAGGGCGTCGAGGTGGTGGTCGCCGACGGCGAGCTGGCCGCCAGTGCACGCCTGCTCAACCAGGCGTTTCGCAAGCACGCACGCGTGGGGCGCCCATGGGTGCTGTTCAAGTCGGCGATGACACTCGACGGTAAGGTCGCCACTAGGGCGGGCGATTCGCAATGGATCAGCGGCGAGGAAAGCCGGCTGCTGGCCCATACCTGGCGGGCTTCTGTGGACGCGGTCGTGGTTGGGATCGGCACCGCACTCGCTGACGATCCGCAGCTCACCGCGCGACCCGACGGGATCCCGGCCGAACTCCCTCGTCAGCCGCGGCGCGTCGTGTTCGACTCGCTCGCGCGTCTGCCAATCTCCTCGCAACTCGTTGCCGCCGCAGAGCAGGTTCCATTGACTGTGTGCGTCTCGCGGGCTGCCGCCCGTGCCGACACGGATGCGCTGGAGGCCGCCGGCGCGCAGGTGCTCGTCGCTACGGGGCAGAACGAGCCTGCACGTGTGCGCTCGGCACTCGACCAGCTTGGCACGAGCGGGATTGCCTCGGTGTTGTTGGAGGGCGGGCCACATCTCGCGGGAGCGTTTCTCGACGCGGGGGAGATCGACGAGATAAGGCTCTTTCTCGCGCCGATCCTGCTCGGCGGCCGCACCGCCCGCGATCCGCTGGAGGGTGAGGGCGTCGAGCGCATTTCCGAGGCGTTGCGTGCGCTTAGCTTCGACTGTGATCGTGTTGGCGATGACCTTCTGGTCTCGGCACGGCTGCGGGAGTGGTGACCAGTCGATGACGCCAAATACGACCACCTTGTCAAGATGTTCACCGGCCTGATCGCAGACCTGGGAAGCGTCGAGAGCATCGAGAGCGACGCCGATGGTGCCACGCTCGAGATCTCGACGGCGCTTGCGGGCGAACTGGCCGAGGGGGATTCCGTCGCGGTCAACGGCGTATGCCTGACAGCCACCGCCGTCGACGACGGCGCATTCCGCGCACAGGCGATGCAGGAGACGTTGAGGCGCTCATCGCTGCAGCAGTTGCGGAATGGCTCGCGCGTCAACCTGGAGCTTGCGCTGCGCGCCGATGGGCGCCTTGGCGGACACATCGTGCAGGGCCACGTCGACGGAACCGGCAAGATCGCCGAGCTACGCGAAGAGGGGTTCTCGCGTGTGCTGGAGATCGATGTGGATGACGAGCTGGCGCGTTATCTGGTGGAGAAGGGCTCGGTAGCGCTCGACGGCGTCAGCCTGACGGTGAGCGAGCTTCGCGATGGGGGCTTCTCGGTGTCGCTGATCCCAGAGACGCTCTTGCGCACGAACTTCGGGGAGGCGCAGGTCGGGGATCGGGTCAACATAGAGGCGGACATCCTTGCCAAGCATGTCGAGCGACTTTTGAAGACGGAGGCCCACATATGAGCCAGTCCAAGACAACGACCCCGTTCGCGACCATCGAGGAGGCAATCGAGGAGATCAGGCAGGGAAAGATGGTCGTGGTCTGCGACGACGAGGATCGCGAGAACGAGGGCGATCTCACGATGGCTGCCCAGTTCGCCACACCGGAGGCGATCAACTTCATGGCCAAGGAGGGGCGCGGGCTGATCTGCCTCTCGCTCACACCGGAGCGCTGTGACGAGCTCGGGCTCGATTTGATGGCAGCCAAGAACGAGTCGTCGTTCGAAACGCCGTTCACGGTCTCCATCGAGGCTCGTGAAGGCGTCACCACGGGCATCTCAGCACACGATCGTGCGCACACCATCCAGGTTGCGATAGATCCCGAGAGTGCGCCGCGCGATCTCGTCCAGCCCGGTCATCTGTTCCCGCTCAAGAGCCGTGCAGGAGGAGTGCTCGAGCGGGCGGGGCAGACTGAGGCGGCCGTCGATCTGGCACGACTTGCTGGTCTTAACCCGGCCGGTGTGATCTGTGAGGTGATGAACGACGACGGCACGATGGCGCGCGTACCCGATCTGGTTGATTACTGCACTCGTCACGGACTGAAGATGATCACCGTCGCGGATTTGATCTCCTACCGTCGGCGTCACGACAAGCTTGTGGAACGCGTCGTCTCCACGCGTCTGCCGACGGCCTTCGGCGACTTTGAGGCGGTCGGCTACCGCTCGCTGGTGGACGACAAGCACCATGTCGCGCTCGTCAAGGGAGATGTCGCTGGACGCGAGGACGTGCTCGTGCGCGTGCACTCCGAGTGCCTGACTGGCGACGTCTTCCATTCGCTTCGCTGTGACTGCGGCGAGCAGCTCACCTCCGCGCTTTCGATGATCGAGCGCGAGGGCGAGGGGGTCCTGTTGTACCTCTCCCAAGAGGGCAGAGGCATCGGCCTGCTCAACAAGCTGCGCGCCTATCGCCTGCAGGAGGACGGCCTTGACACCGTCGAAGCCAACGAGCGCCTCGGGTTGCCCGCCGATTTGCGCGACTACGGCATCGGCGCTCAGATCCTCGTGGATCTCGGGCTCAGCTCGATCCGCATCCTCACCAACAATCCTAAGAAGATCAAGGGTCTGGAGGGCTACGGCCTGTCGGTCAGCGCGCAGATCCCGATCGAGCACGCGCCCAATGAGCACAACGAGGCCTACCTGCGCACCAAGGCTCAGCGCATGGGCCACATCCTGCACCATCAGGGGCTCAACCTCGACGCGGAGCTCTTGCATTCCGAGCGCGAGCGGGATCGCGAGCGCGGCAAATGAGCTTTGCGATCGTTATCGGGCGCTTCTACGAGTACCTTGCCGAACGCCTGGAAAAAGGTGCGCTCGACGCGTTCGCGCGGGCCGGGCACACGGATGTCGAGGTGTTCGACGTGCCCGGTGCATTCGAGTTGCCATTGGCGGCCAGCTATGCGGCGCAGTCAGGCCGTTTTGCGGGTGTGGCCTGTCTGGGGGCGGTGATCCGTGGGGAGACCAGTCATTACGACTACGTTTGCGCCGAGGCTGCCCGCGGGATCCAGCAGGTGTCGCTGAGCACCGGCGTGCCATGTGCGTTTGGAGTGCTCACGTGCGAGACGATGGAGCAGGCGCATGGCCCGCGCTGGAGGAGGCAAGCGCGATCAAGGTCGCTCATGCCGCCGAGGCGGTGCTGAGGATGGCCGCATTGCGCTCGGAGCTTCAGAGCGGCTAGACTGCGCATCCTCATGGCCAAGATATGTCACAGCTGCGGGAAGGGTCCCGCGTTCGGCAACAGTCGCAGTCACTCGATGGTCGCCACCAAGCGGCGTTTCGATCCCAACCTGCAGAAGGTCAAGATCCTCGTGGGCAAGGCACCCCGTCGCGTATACGTCTGCACGCGTTGTCTGAAGGCCGGCAAGGTCACGAAGGCTCTCTGACTCCGAGGATCGAAGATCTCGGCATGCGCCCGCGGGCGGATCGACCGGTGGCTGTGGTGGTATGACAGGGCTGTGAGCATGGTCTTGAGAGCGCCTGAGGGGGCGCGCGTGATGGAGCTGGCACGGTGACCGACACGAATCTGATTCGCTTCAGAGCCGCCGTGGCCGGTGCGCTCGCGCATCTGGAGTCGCGCCGCGAGGAGGTCAACGATCTGAACGTGTTCCCGGTCGCCGACGGCGACACTGGCGACAACATGGTGTTGACGCTCAGGGCGGTGCTCGAGGAGCTCGACCGCCTGCAGGACGGCAATGCGGCGCGCACGATCGATGAGATCGGGCGCGAGGAGATCGTTCAGTCGGTCGCGCGTGCAGCGCTGCTGGGAGCGAGGGGTAACTCTGGCGTGATCCTCTCGCAGCTGATCAGGGGCGCGGCCGAGGAGCTCGTCAGCCGCCCCGGCCAGCTGATCGACGCCACCTTGATCGGGGCCGCGCTTGCCAACGCCGCCGACCGCGCTTATGCGTCTGTGCGCGAGCCTGCTGAGGGCACGATCTTGACGGTCGCACGCGAGATGGCCCACGGCATCATGGCCGACCTTGCGCACGGCGAGGACGCGGCGCCACTGGGCCCGGCGACCGAGCCGCGCGAGCAGGATCTGGCGATCGCAAAGACGCTCGAACGCGCTGTCGAGGCCGGAACCGACTCGGTCAAGCGTGGACCGGAGATGCTCGCGGCGTTGCGCGACGCCGGCGTCGTGGATGCCGGTGGTCACGCGCTGACGGTGATCTTCGCCGGTGTAGTGGCGGCGCTGCGCGACGAGGAGCCACCGGAGCTGGAGCACTTTGCGCCGGCCAAGATCACCCATCCCGAGCACAGCTCCAGTACCTACCGCTACTGCACCAACTTCGCCGTAACAGGCCGCGAGCTGGTGCCGGCCAGCTTTGCCCCGGCGCTCGAGCAGCTTGGCGACTCGGTGCTTGTCGTCGGCGACCCCAACACGCTGAAGATCCACCTGCATACCGACGAGCCCGAGCGCGCCACCGCGCTGTTCGACGGGGTTGGCGAGGTGTCCCATCTGGATGTGGCCGATATGCGCGCACAGGTGACCGAGCGCGAGCAGCGCTTGGCGGGAGGCTTTTCGACCAACGGGGCTGCTGCCGAGGCAGGCCGCGAAAACGGCGCCCCCACGGCTTCCACCAAGCGGGCCGGCATGGGTGTGCGCGTGCGCTGCGGTGCTTTGGCGGTCGTCAGCGGGAGTGGACTTGCGCGCATGTACGGCGAGTTGGGCGTGTACACGATCGACGGCGGGCCGACGCTGAATCCCTCGACCTACGAGCTGTTGGCGGGGATCCACGAGGTGCCGGCCGAGGAGGTCGTCGTGCTGCCAGGCAGCGCCAACGTCGTGATGGCCGCCGAGCGCGCCGCCGAGTTGTCAGACAAGCAGGTGCTCGTGGTGCCGGCCACCAGCCAGCAGGCTGGGCTTGCGGTTGCGGTGGCGCTACAGAGCGACCGTGGTGTGCAGGAGAACGCGCAGGCGATGCACGAAGCGCTCGATGCGCTGAGGACCGGTGCGGTTGCGCCTGCGGCGCGCGCGGATGCCCAGGGTCGCTTCCAGCAAGGGGACGCGGTGGGCTTCGTCGAGGAGCAGGTGGTCGCTTGGGGCGAGCCGCGCGAGACGCTGCTGGCGGTGCTGCAGGCGCTTGCGGCCGATACGGAGCTGATCAGCGTGCTTGCCGGCGACGGCGCGCCTCTGGAGTTGTCTGCGCTGGAGGGCATCATGGATGGTCATGTCGAGCTTGAGCTTCGCCACGGTGGCCAGCCGGCCTATTGGTGGCTGCTCGCCGCCGAGTGACCAGCGCGACCGGTTGCCGGTCGGCTTCGCAGACGTTCTGCCGCTGACACGCGCGCAGATGCTGGCCGCCCCGGTGCGCTGGCCGCGTCCCTCGCGGCTGGCCGAGCCGTTGGAGCTCCCGGCCGGCAAGACGACCGATGGGATGGCGGCGCTCGGGATCGAGACGGTCGGCGATCTACTCGAGCACCTGCCGCGCGACCATCGCGAGGCGCGCATGGTGAGTGCACTGCGCGAGGGCGAGCAGGCAACCGTAGCGGTACAGGTGCGTTCCATCGCAAGTCGGGCGGTGCGCAAGCGCGGCATGCGCGGGCTCGTGGAGGCCAGCGTGTTCGACAAGAGCGGTTCGATGCGAGCGACCTTCTTCAACCAGCCCTGGCTTGCCAGTCGCTATCCGCCCGGCACGCGCCTGGTGCTGCACGGTAAGGCCGACCGTGGCGGGCGCTTTCGCGTCTCCCACCATGCAGTCGGCTCGGAGATCGCTACCAATGAGACGGGCTCGGTAGCCCACTATTCGGCGGCGGAGGGGGTCAGCTCTACCCAGATCCTGGCGCTCGTGCGCGAGCGCCGCCAGGATCTTGCCGACATCGTGGAGTCGCTTAGCGCTGGCGTGCGTGTCGCCGAGCGCCTGCCCGCTAGGGCGACGGCGCTCGGCGCGATGCACTTCCAGGGCGCGGGGGCGCAGGCTGAGCGCGCGCGCGAGCGACTTGCTTTCGAGGAGCTGCTGCTCAGCCAGCTGGTTTTCCTGATCCGTCGCGGCAGGCGAGCAGCGCAAGGACAGGCTCTGACGTTGAACCAGCCGGCGAGCTTGAGCTCGCGCTGGCTGCAAGGTGGACTGCCGTTCGAGCCGACCGGCGACCAGCGCAAGGCGATCGCCACAATCACCGAAGACCTCGAACGGGAGCAGCCGATGCAGCGGCTGCTGATGGGGGAGGTCGGCAGCGGCAAGACCGTCGTTGCCTTGCATGCGATGCTGCGTGCCGTCGAGCACGGCGCACAAGCGGCACTGATGGCGCCGACCGAGACGCTCGCCCAACAGCACTTCGCCACGGTGCAACGGTTGCTCGGCGGCGAGTCGGTAACCGTGGCGCTGCTCACTGGTTCGACCGCGGCGGCGCGGCGAGCGGACACGCTCGGCAAGCTCGCCAGCGGCGAGCTGTCGCTAGTGGTGGGCACGCATGCGCTGATCGAGCCCTCGGTGCGCTTTCGCGAGCTGGCGGTTGCCGTCGTCGACGAGCAGCATCGCTTCGGCGTGCGCCAGCGTGCAGCCTTGGAAGGCCAGGAACATTCCCGACGCCCGCACGTGCTGCACATGACCGCTACGCCGATCCCGAGGACGCTCGCGCTCGCGCGCTACGGCGACCTCGATCGCAGCGTGCTGCGCGAGCTGCCACGCGAGCGTAAGCCGATTGCCACGAGCATCGTGACTGGTGGGGCTGGGCGAGAGCAGGCCTATCGCGTGCTGCACGAGCAGTTGCGGGCTGGGCGTCAGGCGTATGTGGTTTGCCCGCTTGTCGAGCAAGCGCCGCAGGAGGCCTCCGGGCAGGACCGAGGCACGTCCCCTAATGGCCAAAACCAGCCCACACAGGGGCGTGAGCAGGTCGAGCTGGTGGGCGAGGTGGGCGAGGCCAAGGCGGCGACGGCCGAGTTCGAGCGTCTGCGCGCCGGCGAGCTGGCCGGCTGGAGCCTTGCGCTTCTGCATGGACAGATGCGCTCGCGCGAGAAGCAGAAGGCGATGGAGGCGTTCGCCTCCGGGCGTGCGCAGGTGCTGGTGGCGACGACTGTGATCGAGGTCGGCGTGGACGTGCCCAACGCGACGGTGATGCTGGTCGAGAACGCCGAGCGCTTCGGTATCTCTCAGCTGCACCAGTTGCGCGGACGCGTGGGCCGCGGCGAGCACAGCTCGACCTGCATGCTCGTTGGGCCGGCAGGCTCGGCTCGCTTGCGTGCGCTCGCCGAGCACTCCGACGGGTTCAGGCTCGCCGAGATCGATCTGCGGCTGCGCAAGGAGGGAGAGCTGATCGGCACGCGCCAGTCTGGCGTCGGGCAGTTCAAGTTCGCGATCCTGCCCGAGGACACTGACCTGTTGGAGCGGGCTCGCGCACGGGCTCGCGCGATCCTGGTGGAGGATCCTGGCTTGAGCGGACCGCTGCACGGGCTGCTTGGCGCGGAGCTGGAGCGCACGTTCGGCGCGCACGTGCTGGCGCCGATCCCGGCATGAGGGTGATCGCGGGACGCTTGGGCGGCCGGCGCTTGAGCGCGCCGCGTGGGCGCACGACGCGGCCGACGTCCGATCGTGTGCGCGAGGCGCTGTTCTCGATGCTCGGCCCGATCGACGGGGCAAGCGTGCTCGACCTGTTCGCCGGGACCGGAGCGCTCGGCATCGAGGCGCTATCCAGGGGCGCTGCGAAGGCGCTGTTCGTCGAGCGCGATGCTGCCGCGGTGGCGGTGCTCAAGGGCAATCTTGCTCGACTAGAGCTTGCGGAGCCGCAGGCGCGGGTAAGGGTGGGCGAGGCGCTCGTGGCACTGCGCAGCGCACGCAGAGCCGGCGAAACGTACGATCTCGTGTTCGTCGATCCTCCATACGGTCAGCTACGCGACTCTGAGCGCGAGCTGTCGGCGCTGTTGCCGACCGTGCTCGCCCCGGGCGCGCGCGTGGTGGTCGAGAGCGATCGGCGGGCGCCGGCCGAGCTGCCTCTGGCCGTGGCGCAGCGCAAGCGCTACGGCGACACCACGATCACAATCCACCGCACAGAGGACAACGATGAGCGTTGACAAGTCGATAGCCGTCTGCCCGGGCTCCTATGACCCGATCACCAACGGCCACCTGGATGTGATCCGCCGTGCGGTGGATCTGTACGACGAGGTTGTCGTTGCGGTCGTCAACCGCTCGGTGCGCAAGGACGCCACGCTGTTCGGGATCGAGGAGCGGATGGCGTTCATCGAAGAGGCGCTTGCGGACGTTCCGAGCGTGCGCGCGCAGCCGTTCAACACGCTTGTCGTGGACTTCGCCAGGACGGTTGGAGCGAAGGCGATCGTCAAGGGGCTGCGGGCGATCTCGGACTTCGAGTACGAGTTCGAGATGAATCAGCTCAACCGCAGACAGGATCCCGAGATAGAGTCGGTGTATCTGATGGCCTCACCGCAATACAGTTTTCTGTCCTCGAGCGGCGTCAAGGAGCTGGCGACGTTCGGCGGGCGAATCGACGACCTTGTGCCGCCACGAGTGGCAGCGCGCTTGCAGGAAGAGCTCGCGCGCTGACGAACTTTGGTTGACGTGAGACCCTTCATATCCTTTTCTTATGTCGTGGGGCCATATCGGATGCTCCACGGAGGTGATCGCTGATGGACGTGCTGGTGCTGATCGACAAGCTCGACGACTTGGTGCACAACGCCAAGTCGGTGCCCATGACCGACCAGGTCAGGGTCGACAAGGAGGAGATCTACGACATCCTCGACCAGATGCGCGCGACGATCCCCGAGGAGATCAAGCAGGCGCGCTGGATCGTCAAGGAGCGTCAGGAGATGCTCGCCGAGGCCAAGAAGGAGGCCGAGCGCATCGTCAAGGAGGCGCGCGAGCGCCAGGAGAAGCTCGTGGGCGAGGAGGAGGTCACTAAGCAGGCCGAGCGTGCCGCCGAGGACATCGTCGAGGACGCCAGAGCGCGCGAGCGCGAGATCAGGCTTGGCGCGGAGGACTACGCGGATGAGATCCTTGGCACGCTTGAGGTCAACCTCTCGAAGTTCATCGCTGCGGTGCAGCGCGGGCGCGAGCGCCTGCAGGGTAAGGACGAACCCGCCGAAGTTTCGTAGTTTGCCGGTAGCCTGACTAGCTTTTCTGTGCTGAATTGGGGGAGGCCATGTCGCATGCGACATGGCCTGCAGGGCCGCATGCGGCCCTGCTCGGGGCGCGCATGCGCGCCCCGCACGAGGTCGCACATGTGCGACCTCGCCGGTCGGTGCATGCACCGACCGGAACTTGGTCATAAGAGCTGCGTGTACCGACCGGCATCTCATCATGGATGACTGAATATGCTCTTGGGTGTCTCCCACTCGCGGACGCACATATGCGCGGAGCGAGCATTTTTGGGTAGGGTGCCCGCGTGAGCTCGCCGCTCAAGTATCGACTGGAAGTCGCCAAGGTACTGCTCGGCACCGGCATCCTCACGCCGGTGCGGCCCGACCGTGCCGTCAGGTCGGTGGTGGCGCTGAAGCGCTGGGGCGCCACGCCCGCGGCCGCCTACACCGGCTCGGCTGCGCGCTTTCCCGATCGTGCGGCGATAGTCGACGAGCGCGGCACGCTCACCTTCGAAGAGGTGCAGCTGCGCACCAATGCGCTCGCCCGCGAAATGCAGGCGGCGGGGATTTCCGAAGGCGACGGGGTGGCGATCATGTGCCGCAACCATCGTGGCTTCGTCGAGGCCACGATCGCGTGCTCGAAGCTGGGCGCCAACTCGCTGTACTTGAACACGGCGTTTGCCGGCCCGCAGATCACCGACGTGATGCGCCGTGAGAACCCGGCGGGGCTCGTGTACGACGCGGACTTCGCCAATCTCGTCGGCGACGGCGGCGAGGGTCGCAAGCGCTTCGTCGCATGGAGCGAGCCGGGTGTCGAGCAGACGGACCCGCTGCTGGAGGACCTAATCGCCAGAGGCAGCACTGCCGATCTGACCCCGCCGGCCGAGAGCGGCAGGGTCGTGATCCTCACCTCCGGCACGACCGGAACGCCCAAGGGGGCGGCACGCAAACAGCCCGATTCGCTGGAGCCGGCCGCGGCGCTGTTCTCGAAGATCCCCTTGAAGGCGCGCGAGACGACGATGATCGCCGCTCCGATGTTCCACTCGTGGGGCTTTGCGCACTTCACGCTCGGCCTGCCGCTGTCCTCCACGCTCGTGCTTCGCAGACGCTTCGACCCCGAGGACACTTTGCGGGCGGTCGCAGAGCACCGTGCCACGGCGCTGGCGGTGGTGCCGGTGATGCTGCAGCGGATCCTCGAGCTGCCGGGCGAGACGATCTCCAAGTACGACACGCACGCACTGAAGGTGATCGCCCTGAGCGGCTCGGCACTGCCGGGGGAGCTTGCGATCCGCGCGATGGACACGTTCGGCGACGTGCTCTACAACCTGTACGGCTCCACCGAGGTGGCGTGGGCGACGATCGCCACGCCCGCCGACCTGCGCGCGGCTCCCGGCACGGCCGGCAAGCCGCCGATGGGCACGGTCGTGAAGCTGCTCGATGAGGACGGCAAGGAGGTCCCGAGCGGCACCAACGGGCGCATATTCGTGGCGAACGAGATGGTGTTCGAGGGCTACACCGGCGGCGGCGGCAAGGAGATAATTGGTGGGCTGATGAGCACCGGCGACGTTGGCCGCATGGATGCGGGCGGGCGCCTGTTCGTGGACGGCCGCGACGACGAGATGATCGTCTCCGGCGGCGAGAACGTCTTCCCACGCGAGGTCGAGGACCTGCTCGCCGACCACGAGGGGATCGAAGAGGCCGCGGTGATCGGCGTCGAGGACGCGCAAGTTCGGCCAGCGCCTGAAGGCGTTCGTCGTTGCGCGCGAGGGCTCAGGCCTGGACGAGGAGACCGTCAAGGAGTACGTCAAGCACAACCTGGCGCGCTACAAGGTGCCGCGCGAAGTCGTGTTCGTGGATGAGCTGCCGCGTAACGCGACAGGCAAGGTGCTCAAGCGCGAGCTGCACGAGATCGCCTGAAGTCTCGCAAGCGACATTCTTAGCTTGCAAGGCCCGCGGACCAAGCGCGCAGGGGCTCCTTTGAGCTGACGGCCTGAAGAGCCGGCGGTTTGGGCGCTCCACCTTAGGTGTGCGTGCCCCTGCTCCACTTTGGGCATTTGCCGATGCCGAAAGCCTCGTTTATAACTCGTAGGTTGTATTTCGTGAGTTCCCCACAGGATGCGCCCCACCAGCCACCGGTTCGCGCCAATGCTCTCTGCACCGTCCTTCGAGCCCGACAGTTGACCTATTACTAACCTGGAGGGATGGCCGCCGTGACGGACATTCTCGATCTCAGTGGATTGCGCCTGAGCGCCGGCGAGGGGAGAAGCTTCGAGCTGGCGGTGCATGTCGAGCCGCTGACGCTCGGAGGAGAGTCGTACGAGATAGCGCCCGCGACGCTGCCGGTGAGGCTCGATGTTTCGCGCATGCTCGGCAACGGCTACGCGCTACGGCTGCGTTTCCTCGCGACGCTTGTGGGGCCCTGCATGCGCTGTCTGAAGGATGCGGCGCCGCAGATCGACGTCGATGTACGCGAGGTCGACCGGCCCGGCGGTGGAGAGGAGCTCTCGAGCCCTTATCTGGAGGATGAGACGCTCGACCTGGCCGGCTGGGCGCGCGACGCTCTCGTGCTGGCCTTGCCGACGCAGGTGCTGTGTCGCGAGGATTGCGCTGGGCTGTGTGCCGTATGCGCTGCCGATCTGAACGAGACCGGCCCCGAGCACACCCACGAGCGTCCACCGGACCCGCGCTGGGCGAAGTTGAGCGAGCTGAAGCTCGATTAGTCCCAATGCGGCTAGTCCTAACGGCGACTAGTACCAATGCGGCTATTCGGTCTTGGCCCTGGTAGCCTGTTGCGCTGATGGCCGTCCCCAAGAAAAAGCAATCGCACAGTCGCACCGCGCTACGTCGCGCCAACCACAAGATCGAGGCGCCCACGGTGAACGAGTGTCCGCGCTGTCACAGCCCGCGCAGGCCACACCGCGTGTGCCCCGAGTGCGGGACGTATGCAGGTCGTGAGGTGGTAGCGCCCGGCGCGCACAGCCACGATCACGACCACGACCACGAGTAGCCGCCAAGCATGACTGGGTCGGCCAGCCGCGGCGACCGCGCAGCGCAGGCCGACGTGCGCACACACACGGTCGTGGCCGTCGATGCGAATGGTGCCGACATGGGACCGTCCGAGGTCGCGGCCGGCGCGCGGCTCGCGGCGGAGCAGGGCGTGCACGTGCTGCTGTTCGGTCCGGCCGCCGAGCTCGGCGACGTCGGGCCGGGTGTCGAGGTGGTCGATGCGCCCGTGTCGGTCGCCAAGAGCCCCGACCCTGTGCGAGCGGTGCGCTCCACGCCAGATGCATCGATCGTGCGGGCCGCAAGAGCCGTGGGTGAGGGTCGTGCAGATGCACTTGTGTGTGCGGGCGGCACCGGAGCGGCGCTCGCCGCCGGCCTGTTCAACGTCAAGCGCGCGCCCGGTATCCACCGTCCAGCGCTCGCACTGCCGATACCCGTCCCAGGTCATGCTGTGACGCTGCTCGACGTTGGCGCGAGCGTGCAGGCGCGCCCAGAGCACCTGGTCCAGTTTGCCTTCATGGGAGCGGCTTTCGCAAGCGGCGTGCTCGGCGTCAAGCGCCCGCGCGTCGGTTTGCTCTCAAACGGCGAGGAGTCAGAGCGCGGCAGCGAGCTGGTCGTGCAAGCGGGCAAGGAGCTCGCGCAACGCTCCAGCGATGGACAGCTGCGCTTCGTCGGCAATGTTGAGGGCGGCGACATCGTCGATGCGGTGGCCGACGTGATTGTCACCGATGGCTTCACCGGCAACATCGCCCTGAAGTTGATGGAGGGTGTCTCACAGACGATGTTGCGCGCGGTCAGAGACGCCGCGACGTCCTCGCTGCGGGGCAAGTTGGGTGGGATGCTGTTGCGCCCCTCGCTAGGTGGCTTTCGCGACGAAATCGATCCCGAAGGAGAGGGCGGGGCCTATCTTTTGGGTTTGCGTCGTCTCGCGGTGATCCCGCACGGGCGCTTTGCCAGACACGGCTTCGCGCAGGCGATCCTGCGCGCCGAGCGCGGGGTGCGCGAGGATGTGGTCGGCGCGACGCGCAGCGCACTCGACGAGGCAGGCGCGCTGAGGAGCACTCCTGTGTCCGGCGATCCGGCTAGCCTGGCAAGCGAATGACCCGCGAGGAAGTGTTCGTCCTTATACAGGCCCATCTGGCCGACGAGCTCGATGTCGAGCCCCAACTAATCGGAGAGACAACCCATTTCAAGGACGATCTGGGCGCCGACTCGCTGGACCTTTACACGCTCGTGCAGGAGCTCGAGGACACCTATGGCGTGAAAATCGAGGACGAGCAGGCCGCTGACATCCTCACAGTCGGCCATGCGGTCGATTTCGTCGTGGCACACTCAAACGATGGTTAGGACCCTCGTCAAAATATCTGCCGGGATTGAGGCCGCCGTTCCGCGGCGTCAGACACCACCCACGATGCTCGACGTACCACCAGTACGCCTGCGCTCGTGTGCGGCGTCTGCCATCCACGGCCCGGCACCCTCAACCCACCATCTATTTTGACGAGGGTCCCTAGCGTGCAGAGCAAGGAGGGGGTGGCGCTGTTGCGCTCGCTGCTCGAGGAGCTGCCCGAGGAGCTGGCGCGGCAGGTGTTCACGCACGCTTCATGGACCGAGCGGCGCAGCGACTCCTACACAAGGCTGGCGTTCCTCGGCGACAGCGTGCTTGCGCTGGCGGTGACGGCGCACCTCTATCCGCGCCTTGAAGCTGAGCGCTTCGGGGCGGGCCGGCTCACCAAGATCCGCGCGCAGGCGGTGTCCGGCCGTTCCTGTCGCGCCGTGGCCGAACGCCTGCAGGTGGGCGAGCGTCTGCGCGCGGCTGCGCCGGAGAACGGCGATGGCAGGCTCGTGGGCCTGCTGGAGACGGAGCGTGTGCTCGCGTCGGTGATCGAGGCCGTGATCGGCGCTTGCTATTTGCACGCGGGCTACGAGCGCACCGCGCAGGCCGTCGTGGAGGCGTTTGCGCCGGAGATGGAGGATGCGCTGGAGCATCCGTTGGACTTCAAGTCGGCCCTCCAGGAGACGCTTGCCAGGAGAGGGGAGACGATCGCCTACGAGGTGACAGACGAGCACGGCCCACCGCACGACCGCACATTCGTGGTCGTCGCGCTGCTCGAGGGCAAGCCGCTCGGCGAGGGTCGGGGACGCAGCAAGAAGCACGCCGAGCAGCAGGCGGCGGGCAAGGCGCTGGAGAGCCTCGCCAAGGCATAGCCCTATGCACCTGAAGTCGCTCACCCTGAAGGGCTTCAAGTCCTTCCCCGACCGCACCAAATTGGACTTCGGGCCGGGCGTGAGCGTCGTGGTCGGGCCGAATGGCTCAGGCAAGTCCAACGTCACCGACGCGCTGCTTTGGGCGATGGGCGAGCAGTCGCCACTGGCCGTCAGAGGCCAGTCGATGCAGGATGTGATCTTCGGCGGCGGCCGCGGCGTGCAGGCGCGCAGCGCCGCAGAGGTGGAGATCGTGCTCGACAACTCCGACGAGACCGTCGATCTGCCGTTCTCAGAGATATCGATCGTGCGCCGGCTCGACCGCTCGGGCGACGGTGAGTATCGCCTCAACGGCGCGCGCGCTCGGCTCGTCGATGTGATCGAGGTACTCTCCGACACAGGTCTCGGCAAGGAGACCCACTCCGTCATCTCCCAAGGTCGGGTCGAGGCGATCGTGACCTCAAAGCCGCGCGACCGGCGCCTTTTGATCGAGGAGGCGGCGGGCCTTGGCAAGCACCGCAAGCGCCGCCGCCGCGCGCAGCTGAAGCTGGAGCGCACCCAAGAGAACCTGGACAGGGCGCTCGACGTGGAGCGCGAGGCGCGCACGCGCCTACGTCCGCTCAAGCGCCAAGCGGAGGCCGCCGAGTTGCATGAGCGCCTGGAGCACCAGATACTGCAGGCTCGCTTCGAGCTAGCTCGCGAGGCGGTCAGGGCCAGGCGAGTGCAGCTCGTCGAGGCCGAGGAAGGCGTGCAGGCGGCAAGGGCGGCACGCGAGCAGATCGAGTCTCGCCTGCGCGCCGTCGTCGAGCGTCGGGGACGCGCAGAGAGCACGCTGGCCGAGCGCACCGAGCGCCACGATGCCCTCTCCAGGCGTGTGTACGAGGCGCGCTCAGCACGCGAGCGCCTACAGATGCGCGGCGAGCAGGCAGCCGCCACGGCCGCCACGCTTGCCCAGCGCGCGAGCCGCATCGAGATCGAGCTCGGCGCGCTCGAGCAGGGTCCCGGGGAGGGAGGCGGCGAGCTGGTGCAGGAGCAGGCAAGCGTCGATCGCGTACGTGCATTGGAGACGGCGCTCGTGGAGATCGACAGCGAACGCGAGCGCGAGCTGGAGCGCGAGATCGAAGGTTTGGAGCGCGAACGCGAGCAGGCGGGTGCGCGTGTGACCGAGCTCGAGGCCCAAGCGCAGGCGGCCCGCGAGGCTCGCGAGCAGGCCGATGCGCGCGCGGAGCTTGCGCGCGGTGGCTTGCGCAAGCTCGAAGGTGATGCCGAGGTGGCACGACGCGAGGCGGCGAAGGTGGGCGCTGAGTTGGCCGCGGCCAACCAGTTCCTGCGCAGCCATGCCGGCGCCCACGGCGCAAAGGCGGGCGCGCCACGCGCACTCAGCGATGCGTTGCAAGTGAAGCCGGGCTACGAGCTTGCGCTTGCCGCTGCGCTTGGTGGACGTCTCGATGCGGCGCTGGTGCGCGACATGGACGGCGCTCGCACGCTGCTCGACGGAGTTGGCCCCGATGGCGGCGCGGCCCTGCTCGCGGGAGACGCGGCGATCGAGAGCGATGGGTCTGTGGGGCAGGATGCTTTGGCGGGACGAGACGGTGAGGGCGGGACCGTCACCCAGGAGGAGGATGACCGCTCGACTGAGCTCGCCGGTAGGCCGCCCGCGGCGGGCGCGCTGCGTCTGACCGATCTGCTGGGTGGGTCGGGTCCGGTGCTGGCGCTCGCGCACAGGTTGCTTGCCGATGCTTGGGTGGTCGAGCGTCTGGAGGATGTGGCCGAGGATTTCCGCGGTGTCGCGAGCACCGCTTCGGGGCGGGTTCTGTTTGCCGGCTGGGGCGAGCTGCGCCAAGTGACCGAGGGCGGAGCCGAGCGCGTGCTCGCACGTCGCAACGAGCGCGATCGACTGATCGCCGATAGCGAGCAAGCCGTCGTCAGCGAGCACGCGGCCCGAGCAGCGGTAGAGCAGGCGCTTGAGCAGGCACGCGAGGCCAATCTGGCGCGAGACCATGCCGATGGCGCGCTGCGCGATAGCGAGCGCCTGCTGGGCGAGGTGGCCGAGGCTCAGCGCAAAGCGGTCTGGTTGATCGAGCAGCGCAAGGCTGCGCCCGAGCAGGGACCGCTGGCGGTGCGTCGCGCGGAGTTGCAAGGTGAGCTGGCGGCTGAGCGCAGGCAGGCTGAGCGCAGGCAGGCGGAACGGGCCGAGCGCGCACGGCGAATCGAGCGTTTGCGAGCCCAGCGCACAGCCGACCTCGAGCTCACGCCGCGCGCCGAGCGACTCGCGACGGTGCTCGCCGGCACGGCCGAGGCGATGACAGGTCTCTTGGAGCAGATAGAGGCGCTGCTGAGCGAGGACCGCGCCGCGGGCGAGCAGGTCTCCGCCGAGCTACGTGCCTGCGCCCAGGAGGAGGCTGAGATTCAGGCGGCGTTGCGCGTCGAGGGCGAGGCCGTGACCGGGGCCGAGGTGGCCGCCCAGCGCTTGCGCGATCAGGCGGCCGAGGCCCAGGAGGAGCTGCGCGAGGTCTGTGAGCGTCTGGAGCTGCCTGTACCGGGCGTGGGGCGCACGCAGCCGGGCGAGGAGAGCGGTCTCGACGCGTCGGGGGGCGAGCCTGAGGATGGGCCACAGGATGCCGCGGATCGTCCGCGCCCCGCGGGCGCGGGGGAGCCCGCGTGGGAAGAGTCCGATGCGGAGGCGGTCGAACCTCTCGGCGAGGAGCAGGAACAGGCGCTGCGCTCACGTCTGGAGCGTCTGGCGCGTCGTCGCGAGCAGCTCGGTCCGGTGAACCCGCTTGCCCAGGACGAGTACGCCGAGGCGGTCGCTCACGTCGAGGAGCTCGAGGAGCGGCGTACCGACCTGGAGACGGCGCTGCGCGAGCTGCGGGCGGTGATCCGCGAAACCGACCGCCAGATCCACGAGACATTCAACGAGACGTTCAGCGCCGCGGCGCGCAACTTCGAGGAGCTCGTCGGCGACGTGTTTCCCGGAGGCAGCGGACGTTTGCGCCTGGTCAAGGACGAGCAAGCTCCACGCGCAGTGCTCGGCGGCGAGCCGGCGCCGGAAAACGGTGAGGCGCCGATGCCGAGGCGGCGGCGGAGATCGAGGCCGACGCGGATGACCCGCAGGACGCTGAGGAGATGATGGGCGTCGAGATCGAAATCACCCCGGCAGGCAAGTCGACCAAGCGGCTGTCGCTGCTCTCCGGCGGAGAGAAGTCGATGACCGCGCTGGCGTTCATGTTCTCGGTGTTCCTGGCGCGACCGTGCCCCTTCTACGTGCTCGATGAGGTTGAGGCCGCGCTCGACGACCTCAATCTCGACCGCTTCCTGACGCTGCTGCGTCGCTACGCCGACCGTGCTCAGTTCATCGTGATTACCCACCAGAAGCGCACGATGGAGGCCGCCGACTGGCTGTATGGCGTATCGATGGCCGACAACGGCGTCTCGAAGGTGCTCTCCCGCCGGCTCCCCAAGGAGGAGCTGGCGCCCCAGGTGGCCGCTGTGGAGGATCCGCCGCGGGTCGCTCCGGTCGCATAGGCGATGCCACGCGACTGGTCTGAGCTGTTCATCACCGATGGGCCGACGCAGGCCTCGGCCGAGGCTCAGTCCGGGGAGGGCGGCGAACGCCGTCGAGGGCTGTTCAAGCGTCTGCGCGAAAACCTCTCAAAGACACGGCAAGCGCTTGGGTCGGAGATCCAGGCGACGCTCTTTGCCACGCTCGACGAGCACACGTGGGAACGCTTGGAGGAGGCCTTGATCATGGCCGACGTGGGCGCAAGCACGACCGCCGCGGTGGTCGAGACGCTCGAGCGGGAGGCTACCGACGGTGACGTGAGTAGCGGCGAGGAACTGTCCGAGCGGCTGATCGAGCTGTTGGCAGACACCGCGCGCAGCGAGCACGACAAGATCGACATTCGCGCCAAGCCGACTGTGATTCTCGCGGTCGGAGTCAACGGCACCGGCAAGACGACAACGATCGGCAAGCTCGCCTGGCACCTGCGCAAGGAGCTGGGAGTGAGCGTTCTGCTGGGTGCCGCGGACACGTTCCGTGCGGCCGCTACCGAGCAGCTGGAAGATTGGGCGCGAGCGCGCCGACTGTGAGATCGTCACGGGACCTGAGGGCTCAGACCCCGGGTCGGTCGCCTTCGAGGCGGTCGCGCAAGCGCGAGCGCGGGGAATCGATGTGGTGATCGTGGACACCGCCGGGCGGCTTCATACCCAGGACGATCTGATGGAGGAGCTGGCGAAGGTCAGGCGCGTGATCGCACGACAGCTCGATGGTGCGCCGCACGAGACGCTGCTGACCGTGGATGCGACCACCGGTCAGAATGGTTTGCGCCAAGCGCAGATGTTCGCCTCAACGGCCGGTGTCAGCGGTGTCGTGCTGACCAAGCTCGACGGAACCGCCCGTGGTGGGATCGCGCTCGCGATTGCGCGGGAGCTCGGGCTGCCGGTCAAGCTGATCGGGATCGGCGAGCAACTCGAGGACCTGCGCCCGTTCGATGCAGAAGATTTCGCTCGCGCTTTGGTGGCCGAGGCATAATCAAGTCATGGACGCTTGGATCCTGTGGCTGGCGGTAGCGTGCATCCTCGGCATCGGGGAGATGCACCAGGGCGGCTTCTACCTGGCGCCGTTCGCCGCCGGGGCGGCCCTTGCGACCGTCGTGAGCTTGTTGGGCGTCGGGGCTCTGCTCGCGGTGATCGTCTTCTTGCTCTCCTCGGGACTCGTGTTCGCGACGCTCCGACCCGTGGCAAAGCGCCATCGCAGGCTGCCCCCGTCGATCCGCACGGGTGCGGCGGCGCTGATCGGTCGCAGGGCGATCGTCTTGGAGCGGATCGCAAACGACGAGGGTGTCGGCTGCGTGAAGATCGACGGCGAGGTGTGGACGGCGCGCAGCTTCGACGAAGATCAGATATTCGACCCTGGAGAACGCGTCGAAGTCGTCGAAATACGCGGGGCGACGGCGCTCGTGATGCATTGAGAGGCACTGCTGCTCGACGAGGGGTTCTCACCCGCCGGGTAAAGAGACCTCGCCATCAACCACTCAGTCGCTCAGCTGTCACAGCTAACCTCTGGGGAGATCGGAATAGAAAGGACGAATCAGCCTTATGGTCGCTCTCATCGTCATAGCCGTCTTGGTCGTGTTCGCACTGATCGCGGCAGCGCGCACGGTCCGTGTCATTCCTCAGGCACGTGCAGGCGTGGTGGAGCGACTCGGTCGCTACAGCCGCACGCTCGAGCCAGGTCTGACGCTCGTCACGCCGTTCATCGATCGCGTAAAGCCGCTGGTCGATCTGCGCGAGCAGGTGGTCAACTTCTCGCCGCAGTCGGTGATCACCGAAGACAACGTCGTCGTCGCGATCGAAACGGTTCTCTACTTCACGATCACCGATCCCCGCTCGGCCACCTACGAAGTCGCCAACCCGCTGCAGGCGATCGAGCAGCTGACCGTCACCACACTGCGCAACGTGATCGGTGGGCTGTCGCTCGAGGCGACGCTTACCGCCCGTGAGAGCGTCAACACGCAGCTTCGGGTGGTGCTGGACGAGGCGACCGGCAAGTGGGGGATACGCATCAACCGCGTGGAGATCAAGTCGGTCGACCCGCCGCAGGACATCAGGGCGGCGATGGAGAAGCAGATGCGCGCCGAGCGCGACCGTCGCGCGGCGATCCTCACTGCCGAAGGCGAGAAGCAGGCGCAGATCCTCACCGCCGAAGGCCAGCAGCAGGCGGTGGTGCTGCGCGCCGAGGGCGACCGCCAGGCCGCCGTCCTGCGCGCCGAGGGCGAAGCGAAGGCGATCGACACCGTCTTCAAAGCGATCCACGAGGGCAAACCCTCGCGCGAGCTGCTCAGCTACGAATACCTGCAGATGCTGCCCTCGCTCGCCGAAGGCGACTCCAACAAGGTGTTCGTCATCCCCTCGGAGTTCGCCGAGGCGTTCGGCGGTATCGGCGAGGCGATCGCGCGCCGCGTAGGCGAGCCAGAAGCCGTCCGCAGTAGCGTCAGATGTTCGACTCTCTCGCCGAGAAGCTGCAGGCGACGCTCGGCGATGTGCGCCAGCGCGGCACGCTGACTGAAGAAGGACATCGACGCGGGCGATGCGCGAGATCCGCCTCGCGCTGCTGGAGGCCGACGTCAACTTCAAGGTGGTCAAGGGCTTCACAGGCGATGTGAAGGAGCGCTGCATTGGCGCTGACATCGTCGGCAAGCTCAATCCGGGCCAGCAGGTCGTCAAGATCGTCGCCGATGAGCTGACGAAGTTGATGGGAGGCCCACCCACCGGGGCCTCGGCCAGTCTGAGCTTCTCACCGCGACCGCCGACAGTGATCCTGATGGCCGGCCTTCAGGGCTCGGGCAAGACGACCGCCACTGCCAAGCTGGCGCGCTACTTGCGCGAGGAGCACTCCTCCTCGGTGGCCCTGGCGGCATGCGACGTCTATCGACCCGCGGCGGTCGATCAGCTCGTGAAGGTTGGCGCTCAGGCCGGCGCAGCGGTGTATTACCGAGATCCCACCCACCCCGAACGCGATCCGGTCGAGATCGCCGCGTGGGCTCTTGAGCGCGCACGCGAAGAAGGCAAGGACGTGCTGATCGTCGACACGAGCGGACGGCTGCACGTCGACGAGGCATTGATGGCCGAGCTCGTGAAGATCCGCGACGCAGTCAAGCCACACAACGTGCTGCTCGTGGTGGACGCGATGACCGGCCAGGACGCGGTCAACGTCGCCGAGCAGTTCGCCGCGGCCGTGCAGTTCGACGGTGTGGTGATGAGCAAGCTCGACGGCGACGCCCGCGGTGGCGCGGCGCTGTCGGTGAAGGCGGTCACGGGCAAGCCGATCATGTTCGCCTCCACGGGCGAGAAGCTCGACCAGTTCGAGCGCTTCCATCCCGATCGCATGGCCCAGCGCATCCTCGGTATGGGCGACGTGATGAGCCTGATCGAGACCGCCGAGCGCCAGTTCGACGAGACGCAGGCCGCGGAGCTGGAGCGCAAGCTGCGACGCAACGAGTTCGGCCTCGACGACTTCCTCGACCAGCTCAAGACGATCCGCCGCATGGGGCCGCTGACCAACCTGCTGGGCATGATCCCGGGCTTCGCCGGCGCGCAGCTAAAAACATGAAGGTCGACGAGCGCGAGCTCGACCGCATCCAGGCGATCATCCTGTCGATGACCGCCGAGGAGCGCAGCCGCCCCGAGCTGATCAAGGGCTCGCGCCGTCTGCGCATCGCACGCGGGTCGGGTACTAACGTGCAGCAGGTCAACCAGCTCGTCAAGCAGTTCGGCCAGATGCGCAAGATGATGCGCCAGGTCGGCCGCGGCAAGATGCCCGATATCGGGGCGCTGATGCGCCAGGCTCGCTGATGGGGCTCAGTATGGGCCTCTGGCGACGTCGGCCGTAACCCCGATCATTCACCAGTCACCTAACCGTCTAAGCTCTCAAGCTGGACTGGAAAGCACTCAGAGAGGAAACCGTGTCGGTAAGGCTTAGGCTCACGCGTGTGGGCGCAAGGAAGAACCCAGTGTGGCGAGTGGTTGTCGCCGATCAGCGCTCTCCGCGCGACGGTCGCGTGATCGAGACGATCGGCCACTACAACGCCCAGACGGACCCCTCGACGATCGTGATCGACGAGGAGCGGGCAAAGAGCTGGCTGGCGCGTGGGGCGCAACCGTCGGACACGGTTGCCAAGCTGCTGCGCATCCAGGGCATCAGCAGCAGTCGCATGTTCGCACGGGTGATCGGAATGTCCCGCGAGGTCATGAGAGAGCTGTTGGAGTACCTGGCTCAAGGTCTGGTCGACCGTCCCGAAGAGGTATCGGTGGAGCAGTTCGAGGAGGACGACGGTACAGTGGTGCTCGAGCTGTGCGTGGCGGACGAGGACTACGGGCAGGTGATCGGCCGCGGCGGGCGCACCGCCCATGCGTTGAGCACGGTTGTGAAGGCCGCCGCAGTGAACGAGAAGCGCCGCGTGCTCGTCGACATCGTCGATTAGGAGCAGCGAGGTGAACGCCGGCGCGGGCGAGCCCAAGGCGAGCAGCGAGGACGCAACGCCGGCTGACGAGGACGGCGCGTCCTCGGCGCCAAATGGTCGCAAGAACAGCGATGGGGGCCATGGTCGGGCGCTGTCCGGCCGGTCGTGTGGGTCGTGCCCACGGCCTCGACGGAAGTTTCTACGTCACGGGCGCGCGCCCTCGCTTGCTGGCCGTTGGCACGCGGTGAGACTCGACGGTCGCCGGCCACGGTCGTCAGGCGGGCCGGAACGGACGAGCACCCGATCGTGCGCCTGCAGGGGGTCGAGGATCGCGCGGCCGCCGAGGCGCTGCGAGGGTGCGAGCTGACGGTCGAGCTCGCCGAGGCGCCGGCGCTGGAAGAGGGCGAGTGGTGGGCGCAGGAACTGGAGGGCTGTGAGGTGGTCGACGGCGAGCGGCACGTGGGTAGGTCAGCGGGCTGGTGGAGCTTCCCTCGTGCGAGGCGTTGGAAGTGCGGCTCGTCGCGTCAGAAGCCGACGGCCGGCACAAGTCGGTGGGCTCCTCGGCGGGTGAGCTGCTCGTGCCGATGGTGCGCGACGCGGTCCGTCACGTAGATCCGAAGCGAAGGCGCATCGACGTGGACATGGCTTCCTGGGAGAGGACTGATGGAGATCGACATCTTCACGCTGTTCCCCGAGTGGTTTGAGTGGTTCGGGACTCAGCGCCACGTGCGCAACGCGCTCGACGGCGGCTCGCGGCTGCGCTACGTGAACTTTCGCGAGCACACGCCCCTGAGCGGCGGACAGGTCGATGACACGCCTTTCGGCGGCGGCGCCGGAATGGTGTTGCGCGTCGACGTGATGGACGCCGCCCTGCGAGCTCATTACGGGGTCGACGCGGCCGAGGTGCGCAAGCACCGACGCGTGATCGCGCTTGCGCCCGAGGGACGGGTGCTCGACGAGAGCTACGTGCAGGAGCTTGCGGCCGAGCCGGCCCTGACCTTGCTGTGCGGGCGCTACGAGGGCTTTGACGAGCGGATCGTCGAGCATCTTCGCGAGCGAGACCCTGTCGATCGGCCGCTACGTGCTCTCCGGCGGGGAGCCGGCGGCGATGGTGGTCTGCGACGCGATCCTGCGCAAGCTCCCGGGCGCGCTCGGGCACGTCGAGTCGGCCGTCGAGGAGTCATTCAGCGAGGCGCTGGACGGGGAGCCCGAGTACCCGCACTACACGCGTCCCGCCGAGTACCGCGGCTGGCGCGTGCCGGAGATCCTGCTGTCCGGTCACCACGAGCGGATCCGCGAGTGGCGCGCAGCGAGCAGAGGACGCAGCGACGTGGAGGCGAGCAGCGGAGATGCTGGCGAGGATTCGCGGTTGGCCGCACGCCTGCAGCTCCATAGCGCCGCGGCGGTTCGCTACCATTCGCGGGCGCGTCGGGCAGTGCAGCGACTTTCGCTCACACGGCGCCTTCTTTTTGCCATGAGCACCGTCATCGAAAGCATCGAGCGTGAGCAACTGCGCCGCGTCCCCGACTTCGCCCCCGGCGATCGCGTCAGGGTCCACTTCCAGGTGATCGAGGGCACCCGCCGCCGCATACAGGTATTCGAGGGTGTGGTCATCAAGCGTCAGGGACATGGTGCACGCGAGACGTTCACGGTGCGCAAGCAGTCCTTCGGCGTGGGGGTCGAGCGCATGTTCCCGGTGCATTCGCCCAAGATCGAGCGCATCGAGGTGGCGGCCCGGGGCGACGTGCGCCGCGCGAAGCTCTACTACCTGCGCGACCGCGTCGGCAAGCGCGCACGAGTGCGCGAGCGCCGCTACACCGGCCCTGAGGAGACCGTCAGCCGGGCCTGCTGCACGAGCCGACGGAGGCGACCGACGCCGACGGTGCGACCGCGGCGGAGACGGCAGCAGAGATCAGGTGCCGAGACGCAGGGAACCGAGGCAGGAGACACCGAGGCACAGGCCGCCGCCGACGCTGAGGGAGCCGAACAGGCAACGACTTCGATTGAAGCTCAAGACGAGCCATCCGCTTCCGCTGCGCCAGTGTCCGACTCGGATGAGGGGGCTCCCGAGACGGGCGGCGCGGCTACGACGCAGACGCGTCAACTGTGGCCACGGACGAAGCCGACTCCCCCTCCGACGCCGGCGACGCTGGAGCCGGCGAGCCCTCGGCGTGAAGGAAGGACCCACCTCGGTGAAGCGGGCTGAGGATAGGGGCGAGCCGAAGTCCAGAACGAACTCGATCGTCGAGTTGATCGTGATCGTGCTGGTCGCGATCGGTCTGGCGCTTGCGATACAGGCTTTCATCGTCAAGCCCTATCGGATTCCCAGTGGTTCGATGGAACCGACCTTGAAGGTAGGTCAGCGGGTGCTCGTGAACCGCATCGACATGCATTTCAGAGAACCGCACATGGGCGAGATCGTGGTGTTCCATCCGCCCAAGGACGCCGAACAGCAGGTGTGCGGCCGCAGCCTCACATGGTCACCCCCGGTGGCGCGGCTTGCGCGACGCCTGAGCCCGAAGAGGCCAGCGTGAACTTCATCAAGCGGGTCGTGGCCGGGCCCGGAGACACGATCTACATCAAGGAAGGCCACGCTTCCGCAAGGCGGCTGATACGACAGTCGTCCGAGAGAAAGACTCCTACATCAACCCGTGCGGTGGCGCCTCGGAGTGCAATTTCCCCAAGCCGATCAAGATACCCGCCGGTCATTGGTTCATGATGGGGGACAATCGTGGCGAGTCGGACGACAGCAGGTTCTGGGGACCTGTCCCCACAAGCTGGATCATCGGAGGGGCTTTCGCCACCTACTGGCCTCCCGACCGCATCGGCTTCCTCTAAGGGCTCACGCCCTAAGCGCATAAGCTCTTCGAGAGCTCCTTATTCTCGGCGAGTCGCTCGTCGTCGCGCGCGGAACAAAAGCGGACAACGTCTGTTCGCCTTCGACCGGGCGCTCGGGGTGCGCATGGTCGCGGGCGCGGACGAGGCGGGACGCGGCTGCCTGGCCGGTCCGCTCGTCGCCGCGGCGGTGCTTGTTCGACTACGAGCAGCTCACGACGCGCGAGCTGCGCGCGCTCGCGACGCTGAACGACTCCAAGCAGCACAAAGCGCAGGCTCGCGAGGAGCTCTATCCGCTCGTGCTGAGCACCGCCGCTGCGCGTCACCGTCGTCTCGCGCTGTGTGCAGGGGATCGATTCGCGAGGACTGCACAAGACGAATCTGGCCGCGTTGCGCGACGCGATCAGGGGCGTGACGAGCGGTGTCCCGGGCGAGGTCGATGTGCTTGATCGATGGCTTCGCCGTCCCCGAGTTCGAGCGTCCGCAGCGACCGATCGTCAACGGCGACGCCACGAGCGCCGCGATCGCGGCCGCCTCGATCGTGGCGAAGGTCACGCGCGACCGCTACATGCATCACGCCGACGAGCTGCATCCGGGCTGGAGCTTTGCCGAGCACGTCGGCTACTCCACGCCGGTGCACCGCGAAGCGATCGGCCGCCAGGGCGTCTCGCCACTGCACCGCATGTCGTTTCAGTCGACTGCCTATCAGCAGCTGGCGCTGTGAACTTCAGCTGAGTCCAGGCTCAGAAGCAATGTCTGCGCACACTCGTTCAAGTGGCGCTCACCAAGCCCCCTCGATGTGGTCGAGGCGCAACAGCCGGTTTGAGCCGTCGACGATCACACCAACTGCGTCGAAGCGGATCGTGTGCGCCTTGGGGCGTGCGGCGGTGTTCTCGTACAGCCAGGCGCAGGCCAGCCGCTTCAAGCGTGAGCGTTGGCTGAACTTCAGCCATGCCAGCGGCTGTTCCTCGGGGCAGAGGCCACGACGACGGTTACTGGCTCTGCGCGTCTTGACCTCGGCGAAAACAAGCGTTCGGCCGTCGAATGCGACCAGGTCGATCTCGCCATGACGGGTCCGGACGTTGCGCTCGACGATCACAAAGTCCAGCCGTCGAAAATGGGCGACAGCCAAGTCTTCGCCGAGTGTGCCCAGCACCCGTCGCGGGTCACGGGGTGCGGGTGCGCCGGGCGCGAGACGGGCTCTCGGGTGCCATGTCTCGACCATACGGCGAAAAATGTGACGAAAAGCACACATTTGCGCCAATTCACGGTCAAATACATGTCGCGTCCTCACAGAGCTGCCTGATGGGCGGATATCCTGGCCTGGGCCTACCGAATCCCGAGTTGCCCGTATCCCATGAACGACACCCCTGACAATCCCGGCCGCTCAACGGGCACGCCAGAGGCGTGCGCGGAGGGCCGTAGCCAGAGTCGTTCAGCCACCGCCCTCAAGGTTGGCGCCGCGGGACGGGGCGATTCGGCCGCTTCACCTCGAGCTGACGCTGCAGGGCGGGGTAATTCAGTCGCCATGCGTGAGGACTCAAGTCAACGGAGTGCCGATCGCTTCGGGATCGATGGCGTCAGCGGCTTCATGGGCATGCGTTGGGACAGTGCCGATACGGTTCGCCTCGAAATCCGCCCGGAGCTGATCAACGCGGGCGGGCTGCTATCGGGTGTGGTCACGTACGCGCTTGTCGATTACTGCATGGGCTCCACGCTATGGCCGCACACGACCGAGGATGAGCACATCGCGACGCTCAACATCTCGATCAACTACATCCAAACGGCTACCGAGGGCGAAATAGTGTGTAAGACCGAGCTCGATCGGCGCAACCGCACGAATGCCGTATTGCACAGCGAGGTGCGCCATGAGGATGGCCGGCTGCTCGTCAGCGCGATTGGTAGCTACGCGATCTTCCCAGCGCGTAAGCGCCCACGCGTGTCCTGACGCGCCGCGAAGGCATGTCGGATATCGCACGCACTCCTCGCGCGCTGAGCATCGCCGGATCGGATTCTGGCGGCGGCGCTGGCATTCAGGCTGACCTCAAGGCCTTTGCGCGTTGTGGGGTCCACGGCATGAGCGCGATCACCGCGATCACCGCACAGAACACGCTCGGCGTCGACGCCGTATACGCCCTCCCTCCAGAGATCGTCCTCGCTCAGGTCCGTGCGGTGGTCGCTGACATCGGCGTGGACGCCGTCAAGGTGGGGATGCTTGGCAGCGTCGAGATCGTCCATGCGGTAGCGCTCGCGCTGGACGAGCTGCCCGCCGAGACGCCGGTGGTCGTCGATCCGGTGATGGTCAGCGAGTCTGGCGCCCCGCTGCTGGACCGAGACGCTGCGAGTGCGCTCGTAGCTGAGATCTTGCCGCGCGCCAGCATCCTGACGCCGAACGTTCCCGAGGCCCGTGTGCTGGCAGGCTACGCAGCCCAGTCGTGGCGGGATGAGCAGATCGAGACGGCGTCGGAGGGCGAGGGTTATGAGGGGATCGCCCTCGCGCGTGCGGTTTCCTCGCTCGGCCCGGGAATCGTCGTGCTCACCGGTGGTCATCGCATACATCGCATACAAGCGATCGACCTGTTTCTAGAGCGGGGCGCTAAGGCCGAGCAGGTCGTCGAGATTCCCGGTGAGCGGCATCCGGACGGGGCCGCTCACGGCTCCGGATGTACCCACTCCTCAGTGCTCGCGGCCCAGCTGGCGTTGGGACGCCCGCCTCTACAAGCCGCGTTTATAGCCCGAGCGCTGGCGGGAGAAGCGGTTGCTAACGGTCTGCGGGACATCGGGGGAGGCCCCGGTCCGGTCGACATGATCGGTCTCGCTGGTATGCGTTCGTCCTGAGGCCGCGACCCAATTGGGCCCTGTTCGTCTTTGCCATAATCGCAAGGCATGAAGCTGCTACGCGTCAAGCCCGGTCATGGTGAGGTCGTACTAGCCGAGGGCGATGTCGCGGTGCCCGAGCAATACAGCGAATTGCTTGAGACCTTCAGCCGCGAACTGGAAGCAGGCATGTGGGCTGCAGTCCCAACGTTGACGCACTCGGGAAGGCGTGAGGCAGAGCTGGTACGCAGGTTCGAGGATGTCCCGGCAGACGCTGAGCGCGTGATCTTCTTTCCCCGTGCCGCCGGAGGCGGCTGATGGCGCTGGCTCTCGGTACCGCGGCGCTGATGCTGGTGATGTTGCTCTCAGTGCTGGCCTTCCCGCATCTGAAGCGCTCGATCGACGTGGCGCGTCTACGTCTATCGGAGCACACGCAACACAAGCGCCCCCAGCTTGTGGACGAATACGATCCGGGCCGCGAACTGCGCGCCGAGCAACGTGCACGCGCGCTCTTGCGCTCGTGCGTCAACGAGGAAGACTGGGCCATGTACAGCGAGCTCGGCTTTCTGCGCGTGTGGGGCACGTTGGAGGCGCAACCTTATGCCTACCTCATCTATCCCCACAAGCCGATCCTCGCTTATGTTCCTTCAGCAAACCACATGCTCGGCGAGTATTGCATCGAGTTCCCAGATCGCACCCGCCCATTTGGCAGCACCCGTTTGCCGGACTCAGACGACGTGCTCGCCAAGTGGATGGCGCTCACGGCCGACGAGGGCGCTCTGATCGAACAGGCGAACATGCACCTGGCAGGACGTCAGATTCGCGTCGCCAAGGCACGGCGCGATCTCGCTCGCCTCTCGTGTTGGGAGCGCGAGCACACCGAGTCATACAGGCGAGCGCCACGTCGCGCCGGTAGTGTTCCCGCGCTGTGAGCACATCGGAGCCCTTTGACGTAAAGCACCGCTCGCGCGCCCTGATCGAGGGGCCTGAGCGTGCGGCCGCGCGCGCCTATCTGCACGGGATCGGCTACACCGCCGAGGACCTCGCCAAGCCGATCGTCGGAGTCGCTCACTCCTGGATCGAGACGATGCCGTGCAACTTCAACAACCGCGTGCTTGCCGCGAAGGTCAAGGAGGGCATCCGTGCCGCCGGCGGCACGCCGATGGAGCTCAATACGATCGCCATCTCCGACGGCATCACGATGGGCACCTCGGGCATGCGCGCCTCGCTGGTCTCGCGCGAGTTGATCGCCGACTCGATCGAGCTGGTGGCCTCCGCTCACGCATTCGACGCACTGGTGGTTATCTCCGGCTGCGACAAGACGATCCCTGGCGCGGTGATGGCGCTCGCTCGTCTGGATATCCCCGGCCTGATGCTCTATGGAGGCTCGATCCGTCCCGGCCACTACAAGGGCGAGGACGTTACGATCCAACAGGTGTTCGAGGCGGTCGGTGCGTTCGCATCCGGCAAGATCACTGAGGAGGAGCTACACGAGCTGGAGGAGGCGGCTTCCCCCGGTGCGGGCGCGTGCGGCGGCCAATTCACCGCCAACACGATGGCGATGGCCTTCGAGGTGCTTGGCATCTCGCCGGCGGGCTCCTCGATGGTGCCGGCCGAGGACGGACGCAAGTTGCAGGTGGCCATCGACTGCGGTGAGCTGGTCATGGACGTGTTGCGCAGAGGTCTACGCCCCAGTCAGGTCATCACTAAGCCGGCGCTCGAGAACGCTATCGCCGCCGGCGCGACAAGCGGCGGCTCCACCAACATCGTGTTGCACCTGCTGGCCGTTGCTCGCGAAATGGGCGTGCCGTTGTCGATCGAGGAGTTCGACCCCATCTCCGACGCGACGCCCCTCTTCTGTGACCTGCAGCCAGGTGGCAGGTACGTAGCAACCGACCTGTACGAGGCGGGCGGCGTGCCGCTCGTCATGCGCCGCCTTCAGGAAGCCGGTGTGTTGCGGGGAGATGCGATTACCGTCACAGGCCGCACGATCGGAGAGCACGCCGAGCTCGCGAACGAAACGCCTGGTCAACAGGTCGTGAGAGCGCTCGGCGATCCGTTGAAGCCCACCGGTGGCTTTGCGATCTTGCGCGGCAACGTAGCCCCTGAGGGCTGTGTCGTCAAGCTCGCCGGCCATGAGCGCCGCTACCACATCGGCCGAGCGCATGTGTTCGATGGAGAGGAGGCCGCCATGGCCGCGGTGCTCGCCCATGAGATCGCCGATGGAGACGTGGTCGTGATCCGCGGCGAGGGCCCAGCGGGCGGTCCCGGCATGCGCGAGATGCTCGCCGTCACCGCCGCGATCGTCGGCGAGGGGCTGGGGGAGAGCGTCGCCTTGATCACCGACGGGCGCTTCTCCGGTGCCACACACGGTTTCATGGCCGCTCATATAGCGCCTGAGGCTGTTCGGGGCGGGCCGATCGGCGCGCTGACTGACGGCGATGAGATAACGATCGACGTCGAAGCGCGTCGCATCGACGTCGCTTTGACCGACGAGCAGATCGCCGAGCGCCTGTCGGCCTACGTTCAGCCACCACGCGCCGACGAGCACATCGACGTGGCTATCCGCAAGTACGCAAAGCTCGTGGGCTCGGCCGCCGAAGGTGCGGTCACGAGCTGAGCTGTAAGCAAAGTTTGTGGGCTCCGCCGCCAAGGCATGGCGGCGAGCGGAGCGCGCTACTCGGAGTCGAACTCGCTCAGCAGCTCGTTGAACGATGCGGGACGCTCGAGCATCGCCACGTGCCCGGTGTCCTCGAAGATCACCTTGCGCGAATTCGGGATCAGCCGCTCGAACACGTCTGCGTCTGCCACCGGGATCACCTTGTCCTCCGCACCCCACACGATCAGCGTCGGGCAGGCGATCTCAGGCAGGCGCTGCTCGATCGGGTAGTCGATGTTGGCCTGTAGCGCCTGCATGAAACCAGGCTTGCCTGCCCCGCGCAACTGCTCGGCGGCAAGGGCCGCCGGCAGCCGGTCTGGGTGGCGTGTGACAAGCCCGAGCGTCAGGTTGCGCAGTCCTGGCCGGCGTGTCACCCAGTCCGATTGCGCGGCGGTCCACCCGGTGTACAACGCCACCATCGGCGCGAGGCGGCGTAGGTAGGGGCCGGCCCGCTCGACCCCTGGGTGACGATAGGTGCTGATCCCCGCCGCGGACACAAGCACCAGGCGCTCCACTCGCTGGGGAAAGGCGATCGCAAGCTCGGTGGAGACGAACCCGCCCATCGAGTTGCCGACCACCGTTGCGGCGCTCACCCCAAGCGTCTCCAGCAGCCCGTCAAGAGTGCGCGCATACGCTGAGATCGTGATGTTTTCATTCGGCATCGGCGAATGACCGAAGCCGGGCAGGTCCATCGCGATCACCCGGTGATCCCGAGCGAACACAGGCAATTGCTCGAGCCAGTTCGGCCAAGAGCCCGAGAGCCCGTGCACGAACACGATCGCCGGGCCCTCGCCCATATCGATCGTGTTGACCCGGTTCCCGTCGACCGTTACCCAGCGCTGGTGCTCGCGCCAGTCGACGTCCAGCCACTTCGAGCGCCCCTCCGGGCCATAGGACTGTTGCTGGTCGCTTCCGTCGAGAGTGCCTACGCCGCTCATCTGTGAATAATCTACAGCCAATGCGCATCGCCATCGACGTCGACTCAACCCTGCACCACTATTGGGACGTCCTCTCGGAGGTCTCTCGGAGGCGTTTTGGCATTGAGCTACCCTACGAGGAGCAGTTCACCTGGGGTATCACTCGCTTGCGGGCAGATCAGCTGGAGCTGTGCATAGAGGAGAGCCACTGCGACGAGACGATCCTCGCCGGTCGCCCTTATCCCGGCGCCGTCGAGGCGGTCCGCGAATGGAGCCGGCAAGGTCACTTCATCCACATCACCAGCCATCGTACGAACGCGTGCGCTCCGGCCACAGCGCGCTGGCTGGAGCAGCTCGGGCTCCCGTTTGACGATCTGTGCTGCTCCTACGACAAGATCAGCCGTTGCGTGGAGCTCGACATCGACATCCTGGTCGATGACAGCCCACTCAATATCAGCGCCGCGATCGAGCATGGGATCGCCGCGGCGACCATCCTGCACCCATGGAATGCAGAGTTGTGCGAGGTCGAGGACGTGCTCGGCGCGCGCGACTGGCCTGAGCTTGCACAGTTGCTGGCGCCGGTGCTCAGCGTACCCAACTCAACGCTCGTAAGCCCCCACTGATCGACTCGCGGGCAGGTTTCGCGCGATCCCCGTCAGCGACATAGACCAGATCTCGGCAGGGTGCCTGCCCGTCACGGCGAATTAGGCGTGGTGATGAGCACTGCGACGGCCGAGACAGCCCCAAGCATCAGCGGACCTTGGTTGCAAGCGCTCTCGCTGCTCGACGAGGATTTGCGCCGTACCAACGCCGCTCCGCGCACCCGACGCGCCTACGCCGTCGACACTTTGCAGTTCGCTTGCTGGATCGACGCCCAAGGGATTGCACCATCAGCCGTTGGTCCTCGCGATATCCGTCGCTATCTGGCGATGCTCACCGAGCGCGAGCTCTCGGCCACCACGACCGCACGCAAGCTCGCCGCGGTCCGTGCCCTGTTTCGTAGCCAACGCGAGCACGGTCACATCGAGCAGAGCCCGGCCGATCTGCTCGCCACGCCGCGTCGCGCCTCTCACTTGCCCCGTGTTATGAAGGCGCCGGAGGTTGCGCGTCTGCTCGACTCTATCCCCGCCGGCGGTCCGCTCGAGCTGCGCGACCGTGCGCTGTTCGAGCTGGCTTATGCGTGCGGCCTGCGGGCTGAGGAGATCGTCACGCTCGATGTCGCGGACGTCGACCATGACGCCGAGCAACTGCGGGTCGAGGGCAAGGGTTCCAAGACTCGCTTCGTCCCGGTTGGCGAGCTGGCGCTGGGTGCTGTGCGTCTATATCTGGAGCGAGGTCGCCCGGCGCTCATACGTGCCCCCGGGCGCGATGCCGCGCGACAGGCTGCGACGCCCGCGCGCACGGGCAGGGCCGCCCCTGGTGAGCAGGCGCTATTTCTCAGCCGCTCTGGGCGTCGACTGGGCACGAGTGACGTGCGTCGCCGGTTGCGAGCATGGACAACGCGCGCCGGAATCTCCGGTGGAATCTCGCCTCACGCCCTGCGCCACAGCTTTGCAACCCACCTGCTCGATGGTGGCGCCGACCTGCGTTCGATCCAAGAGCTGCTCGGCCACTCGAGCATCTCAACCACTCAGGTCTACACTCGGGTAGAGTCCGCCAGACTCAGAAGCGCCTATGCGCGCAGTCACCCTAGGGCCTGATCGGCGGGAGAAGACCCTGCAGACGAACGTCAAAGCGATTGAGCTGCGCGAACTGTGGCGGCGCTATAAGAATGACAACGACCCTCGCGCTCGCGAGCGGTTGGTCGTTGCCTATTCGCCGCTGGTCAAGTACGTGGCCGGCCGCACCGCGGCCGGTCTGCCTCCGCATGTTGAGGAGGCAGACCTCGTCTCCTACGGCCTCGTGGGCCTGATCTCGGCGATCGAGCGCTTTGACATCTCGCGTGAGATCAAGTTCGAGACCTACGCCATCACCCGCATCAAGGGCGCCATCATCGACGAGCTGCGCTCGATCGACTGGGTGCCCCGCAGCGTGCGTGCACGTGCGCGGGAGATCGAGCGCGCTAACACCAAGCTCGAGCATCGCCTGCAGCGCACCCCCACCGACGAGGAGATGGCCGTCGAGCTGGAGCTGACCGTGTCCGAGCTACACGAATCTCTGCTTGCTATATCCCACTCCTCGGTGGCGGCCCTGGACGAGTTGTGGAGCGTGTCCGATTCCAGTGGAGACCAGGTGTCGCTTGATGGACACGATCGAGGATCCCAACGCGCCAGACCCCTCGCGTGCGCTCGACGTCGGCGACTTGAAGGATCGCATCGCTGACTCGATCGCCTCATTGCCCGAGCGCGAGAAGCTGGTGATCGCGCTCTACTACTACGAGAACCTGACGCTCCGCGAGATCGGCGAGGTACTCGGTGTCACCGAGTCACGCATCTCCCAACTGCACACCAAGGCCGTGCTGCGCCTGCGCGGGCGCATGCAAGAGGCCTCTTTCGACTAGTGCATTTGGGGTCTCCGCAGGTGCTCGAGGGCCACGACGGCGAGCAAGCCGCAGCTCGCGCCGGCGCTCACGCGTGAGCCCCGGTCGAGCGGCCCGACGGTCGCGAGCGGATGCCGTTCCGGTCGAGCGGGGAGCGCCGTTTTGCGCGTCCGGTTACTCTGGTGGGCTGATGGCCACTAGAGCAATCGTCACCTCGCACCCGGTCGTCGCCTGCGACGTATGCGGCAGAAGCCTTTTGCGGGGAGAGACACCCGATGTGTTTCTTGCCGGCGGCCAGCGCCGCACGGTCTGCGAGCTGTGCGTACCTCGGGCCGCGGCCGAGGGCTGGTTGCGAGAGGCAGACAACCACGCTTCGAGCGTCCGCCCGACCCGCGCGCGCCGCGCCGGCTCACTGCTCGGACGGCTACGCCAGTTGCGCGAGCCGGGCCAGGGCCCGTTGCATCGCGAACGCCACGCCGCCGCTGACCTCGACGGGACCGACACGGGCGTGGAGCTTTCCGAGGAGGGTCTTTACGACCTCCTTGATGGCGAGGCCGAGGGTGAGGACCTTCGCGAGCACGAGCTCTACATCGGCTCTGTGGGAGCATCGGAATCGAGCGAGGGCGCGTGGAGCGCTGAGGGTTATTTCCCGCCTCTCGACGGCGATCCGGAGGATTCGAGCACCGCGCGCGCTCGTCCAGCCCGGGCCAGCCAGTCCGCCGAACATGCACCCACGGCCGGCGTCTCCAGCTCTGGCGCCTCGACCGCAGGCGAGTTGAAGGTTGTACGAGCGCTCGAGGTCTTCAACGCCGGTGAGCAACCAAGGCGCGTAGCCGGCGTCGCACGCTCGCTTGGCGCGCCTTCGGTGACCGTGCGTCCACTCGAGGACTCGGGCAGCGCGGTCGCGATAGTCGTCGCCTGGGAACTGTGCTGGTACCGCTACGAGGTCGATCTCGGCGACGAGGCCGCCGGCTCGCAGCTTGTTGCCCAGGGCATGGAGCTAGACGAGCTGCCTGAAGAGGACCGGCTCGCGAACGCCGTTGCGGATGAGCGCGGTGAGCTCTCTGCGCTGAGCGCCTGAGCGCCTCGCCAATAGAGGCGCGAGCTGCGACCGTTTTGAGAGGGTTTGGGGTCTGGCCGGCGATGCACTGGGCTGTCGCGTTCTGCGCGCAGTACGATCTAAGGCGATGATCTACTGCGTGGTGCCAAAGCCGCTTGCCGACGAGCTCTATCCGAAGCTCGTCAAGCGCTACGAGAACGACGACAACGTGACGGTCATCATCGACCGCCGCGACTCCGACCGCCGCGCGCGAGGCTCGCGCCCCTCCGAGGCCGACCTGCAGCGTCGCGTCATCCGTGATCGGCGCCGCGCCCGCGTGCCGGGAGATCTGCCACCGCTCGTTGACGGCTCCTAATGTCCCGAGTCACAAATTCGATCGTATTCCCCGACGCCTGGACGCGCCTGAGGTTCGACGATATCGGCCCACGTGCTACCGGCACGCAGACCGATGTCGTCAAACCTCAGATCATGACCATCCATCCGGGTAATACTCACCGAATTTGTGACTCGGGACACTAGCCTCAGATGAAGGTAGTCGTGCATGTCGATGGGGGCTCGCGTGGCAACCCTGGGCCCGCAGCGGCCGCAAGCGTCGTCTCGACGCCCTCCGGAGAGGTTCTGGACGAGGCATCTGAACTGCTGGGAACGGTCACCAATAACGTGGCCGAGTACAGGGCCTTGCTACTGGGCCTAGCGCGCGCGGTCGCGCTTGGAGCAACTGAGGTTGAAGTCGTCAACGACTCCGAGCTGATCGCCAAGCAGGTTCAGGGCCGCTACAAGGTCAAGCACGTCGCGATGCGCCTACTCTACAGCGAAGCGATGGCGGCCTTGCGCGCGTTTGAGGCCTGGAAGATTCGTTCGGTGCCGCGAGCCCAGAACGCGCACGCGGACGCGCTCGTCAACGCCGCGCTAGACGACGCAAGGGCCACAGCCTGATCTAGTCAGCGCAGCGGCCGCGTGGTCTCGGCGATCGCGATCATCTGTGCGTTCGAGAGGTCCTCGAGCAGCGTGTTCGTAACGAAGTAGATAACCCTGCCAACGCGCCAGCCGATGTCGTGGATGTGTTCGCCGTCGTCCACGATCAGATAACTGCGCCCACCGATCTGCTGTACACGGGCGTGAGCGAACAAGGGAACGTTCACCCAGTCCATGCCCTCGACGTCGTAGTAGCCACCCAGCGAGTTCTCCTGCCAGACGGCCACATACGCATGATGGACGTGTTTCTGTGGGTCTTCGAACGTGTAGGTGTGGACCTCCTGCGGTATCGCCGGCCCGGTTTGGATGGTTGGGTAATACAGCGGGAAGGGCACGCCTGGGGCCGCCGTGAGCGCCATCGCTTGGCCGGAGGAAGAGACTGGGTAGAGGTCAAGCTGCGCGTCTGAGGGGCCGTGCGAGCTGTGGTGGTGGGGGTGGGGGGAGGAGGATGATGAGCTGGCTGGAAGCTTGAGCTGTTCGTGGCCGTACAAGAAGTCATCGACGGTCGCTTTGATGAGCGTGGGAGAAGTGGTCACGTAGCTTTCGCCATCGATCATCGCGTTGACGTTTTCGGCCTGGAACTTGACCTGGCGCAGGGGCTTCTGCTGGGAGAAGGCGGCGAGTTCGGCGAGTTCGATTAGCTGACTGGCCGAGGAGTGAAACGTGCTTATGACCGCCTTGCCGACGGCCTTTGAGACCTTGTCGATCTCGTCGATGATCTGACTCGCCGGCACCTGCTCGCGCAGGTCGCGGATGAAGTCCTGTTGGCGGGCGACGCGCACGAAGTCCGAGTCGTCGTGGCGATAGCGCACATAGCTGAGCGCTTTTTCGTAGCAGAGCTTCTGATAGCCGGGTTGCAGGTTGATCGCGGAGTAGTTGGTTTCAATGCTCCCGTTCGGTTCGTTGAAGTAGCGATGATCGACGTTTACGTACACACAGCCGAGCGTGTCGACGATGTCGATGAAGCCCCTGAAGGTGATGTCGATTACGCCGTTGATCTTTATGTGCAGCAGGTGCTCGATCGTTTCGGTCGCCAACTCCGCGGCGCGGTCGCTGCCGCCTTCGAGGCTGCCGATCGTGTAGGCGGCGTTGATCTTGCGCGGGTAGTAGACGTGACCCGAGCGTGTCGTGATCGTCGTGAGCAGATCGCGCGGTACTGACAGCACCGAGGTCTGTCCGGACGCAGGATCTAGACGCACGAGCAGCAGCGTGTCGCTGTGCGCCGCATTGTTGCGGTCATAGGCATCCTTGGACCCCACACGCCTATCCGAGCCGATAATCAGAAAGGTCTGCGGTTCGCCTCTGTAGGAGGCCTGGATCACGCCCTTGGCTACATGCAGCTGACTGGTGCGCGGGAAAACCTCATTGGCGATGTGGTTGAGCTTAGTCAGGGCAAAAGTAGCCGTCGCGGCGCCGCTCAGCAACAGGATCAGCACGCACGCAATCGCAAAGCGTCGCCACATGTGCCCAGCCAGCGACGGCGGAGGCTCGTCATCGAGAGGTGTCACCGGAGGGACGTTCATGGTAAGCGGGCAGCCACCACCCACCACGGCTGGCCCTTGGGGTCAGCCTAGCGAGCGTCTCGGCCCTCGCGCACTGGCCGGCCGTGCGCGCGAGGCCGGCGCGGTCTCGCGGGGTACGTTGGGCGCAGCCAGGCAGTGTCTCTGCCGCGCCGGGCATCCCGGTACGCTCGGCTCGTGCTCAAGCCCCGCAACCGCGAGCTGCTCGGACTCATACCCGCGGCGCTGCTCGTGACGGCCGGTTTCACGGCGATCTTTATCCAGCAGGAAAACAGCACGCTTGAGGCCTCCACGAACGTCACGCTCAACCGTGTCTTCGAGCCTGTCGCTCACCTACGGCTTGCTGTTCCTGGGCCTGTGCTTCGCCGCGCACTTGGTGATCCGCTTCGCGCTGCCCTACGCCGATCCGTATCTGTTCCCCTTGGCAGCGGTGCTCGCGAGCGTCGGTATCGTGATGGTCTACCGCATCAACCCATCGTTGGCGCGCCAGCAGGCGCAGTGGATGGTGCTCGGGCTGATCCTCTTCGCCGCCACGATCCTCTGGCTGCGGCGCACGGGTATCGGCGTGCTCGAGCGCTACCGCTACACGATCGCCGCGGTCGGGATCCTGATGGCGGTCTTGCCACGCTTCCCTGTGATCGGCGAGCAGGTCAACGGCTCCTATCTGGACATCCACTTCGGCTCGGTCTCGTTCCAACCGGCCGAGCTCGCGAAGGTCGCGATCGTGATCTTCCTGGCCAGCTACCTGCGCGACAATCGCCAGATACTGGTGACGGCGGGGCGGCGTGTGCTCGGCCTGACCGTGCCGCCGATGAAGCAGTTCGGCCCGATGCTCGTCGTGTGGGGGGCCGCGATGGGCACGCTATTGCTCACGGGTGAGCTGGGAACCTCGCTGATGTTCTATGGAGCGTTCCTCGCGTTGCTGTACGTCGCGACCGGCCGCTTCTCGTTCCCGCTGATCGGGCTCGTGCTATTTGGCTTGGGTGCATGGTTCGTAGTCGGCCACGTTGGGCACGTCCACGCGCGCGTGCTCGCCTGGGAAGATCCGCTGGAACCGAAGCTGTTCCACAGCGGCGTCAGCTACCAGCTTGGCCAGTCGCTGTTCGCTCAGGCCGACGGCGGTCTGCTCGGCACCGGCTTCGACCAGTCGCTGCTGGTGATCCCGCATACGCGCGAAGCGATCTTGCCGGTGCCGGAAAGCGACATGATCTATGCGGTCATCGTCAACGAGCTGGGGCTCGTCGGTGCGGGAGCGTTGCTGCTCACCTATCTGCTTTTCATAGCGCGTGGGCTGAAGACGGCGATGCTCGCGCGCGACTCGTTCTCCAAGCTGCTGGCGGTCGGGCTGTCGTTCATCATCGCCATGCAGGTGTTCGTGATCGTGGGAGGCGTCACGCGCGTGATCCCGCTCACCGGCGTGACGTTGCCGTTCGTCGCCTACGGCGGCTCCTCGGTGGTCATGAACTTCGTGCTGCTGGCGTTGTTGCTGGTGGTCTCAGACCGGGCGCGCAGGCCGTATTCATCCTCGCGCTGAGCGATGCCTTGGCCTTCTAACGCAGCGCTTCGACAGAGAGCAAGGCGGACATGGCGCTGCTGAGGCTGTTTCTGGGCACGATTGTGCACTTTTGAGCAGGTTCGCTGCGGCTTTCGGTCGAAAACCTCCACATCCCTGGACACTCGTAAGTATTAGGGTGACGTTCGATGAATATTGCCGCGATGCCAACTTCCACGACCGACACCAGCTCCAGCTTCGTCATTCGAGCGCGCGACATGCGGGCGGGTGGGACTTCGATAGACCGGCGCCGGCGCTACCCGGCCGGTCCGGCCAACTTCTCCTCACCAGCTGGGCTGCACCCGCGACCGTGGCTGGGACGCCTGCGCCACGCGCTGCACGAGGACCTGTTCGTGCTCCACTACCAGCCGATCGTCTCGCTGCAAGGGGGAGCGGTCTCACACTACGAGGCGCTGATCCGCCTGGCAGACGATCCCGATGGTCCACTCACGCCTCCGTGCAGCTTCCTGCCCGCCGCTGAGCGCTACGGCCTGATCCAAGAGATCGACCGCATGGTGGTCGGCAAGGTGATCACCCTGATGGGCGGCGAGCTCGCCGAGCGCGACGCCCGCGTGGCCGTCAACCTGTCCGCTCTGTCGATCACAGATCACGGCATGCTCGCCCACATCGAGCGCGAGCTCGACTGCCATGGCGTCGATCCAGGACGGCTGGTCGTCGAGGTCACCGAGACAGCCGCGATCGGCGACATGCGCCGCGCCCAGAGCTTCTGCGAAGGCGTCCACACGCTCGGCAGCTCGGTCGCGCTCGACGACTTCGGCGCGGGCTTCGGCTCCTTTCAATACCTCAAGCAACTGCCGTTCCGCTACCTGAAGATCGACGGCGACTTCATCCGCACGCTGCCTTCCTCGCACAAGGATCAACTGGTCGTGCAGGCGCTCGTCGGCGTCGCTCGCGGCATGGGCAAGCAGACGATCGCCGAGTACGTCGGCGACGAGCCGACGATGCGTTTACTGCGCGAGTACGGCGTGGACTACGCGCAGGGTTTTGAGGTCGGTCCGCGCGCCCCTGCGCGGGCAGGTCGAGGCGTTTGGGCGATGCGTTAGCGCGGCTCTGGCATCTGCGTGCGCAACATCGCGTCCCACAGCCTGTCGGGCAGCAGTTTGCGCTGTAGCACCGTGAGGCGCGCGGAGGGAGTAAGCAACATGCGCGACGGCGGGCGACGCCGCGAGATCGCCTTCTCGATCGCCTTGGCCACGACATCCGGCCCGCCGCCGAGGTGGCGCATCGGGCCCTCATAGACGCTCTCAGTCATCGCTGCGAGCTTCGTATTGAACTTTTTATAGGGATCGCCGGCCCCGTCTCTCGGCTTGCACGTTAGCGTCGGCCTCGCCGACAGTGGCGGCGGCCGTCTTGCCGAACTCGGTCACGATCAAGCCGGGCTCAATCAGCACAACATCCACGCCGAAGCCTCGCACCTCGAAGCGCAGCGCGTCGCTGATCGCCTCCAGCGAATGCTTCGTCGCGTGGTAGAGCCCGCCGCCGGGCAATGTCAGCTTGCCGCCCATCGAGCCGATGTTCACGATCTTGCCCCAGTGCTGGGTACGCATCGCCGGCAGCACGAGCTGGGTCAGAGCGATCAGGCCGAACACGTTCGTCTCGAACTGGCGGCGCACAGCCTCCAGCGGCACCTGCTCGATCGGCCCGCCCTGCGAGTAGCCGGCGTTGTTGACGAGCACGCCGACGGCGCCGTGCTCGCGCTCGATCGTCTCGACCGCCCTGCGCATCGAGGGCTCATCGCAGACATCCAGTTGCAGCAGCTTGCAGCCGGCGTCGGTGAGGTGCTCGATCGACTCCAGACGTCGCGCACTTGCGTAGACGCTCCAGCCGTGACCGGCCAGCCGCTTTGCGCTCGCCTCGCCGATCCCCGAGGAGCAGCCGGTGATCAGGACCGCCTTGGACATGCTGTCGGGCATCTGCGCAGCATACGCACTAGGCTGCCATCTTCGATGCGTGCCGTCACCTTCCAAGCACCCGGCGAGGTACTCGTCAAGGACGTCCCCGAGCCCGAGCTCTCAGATCCCGGCGATGCGATCGTCCAGATCGAGGCGACGGGTGTGTGCGGGTCGGACCTGCATATCTACCACGGCCGTGTGAAGATCGAGCCGGGCTTTACGATCGGGCATGAGTACGTCGGCACTGTGCTTGCCGTCGGCGAGGCGGTGCATAGTGTGACGGTCGGCGACCGCGTGCTCGGTTGCTTTCAAACCGCATGCGGGCACTGCTATTTCTGCCGGCGAGGCTGGTTTCACAAGTGCGACTCCTCGCGCACTTTCGGTCACGGCGCGGCGCTTGGCTCGCTGCAGGGCACACAGGCCGAGCGGGCTTTGGTGCCAAGTGCCGAGCTGGTCCTACGCAAGATCCCGGCGGGCATGAGCGACGAGACGGCTTTGTTCGCTGGCGACGTTATGGGCACGGGCTTTCACGCCGTCGCCGACAGTGGCCTGCGCCCAGGCGACGTAGCCGCCGTGCTCGGCCTTGGACCGGTGGGCCTGTGTGCCGTGCAGGCCGCCCGTGCTTGCGGTGCCGCGCACGTGATCGCGATCGACACGGTTCCAGAGCGTCTGGCAATGGCCGAGAGCTTCGGCGCGCAACCCGTTCACCTGAGCGAGGGAAACCCGCGTGCGGCGGCACGCGAGGCAAGCGAAGGGCGCGGCGTGGACGTGTGCATCGATGCGGTCGGCCACCCACAAGCTTTCGAGGAGGCGCTGAAGTTGACGCGCAAGTGCGGCACGGTGCAGGCCGTCGGCGTCTACGCCGAGCGCGCCGAGGTGCATATGGGCCTGCTGTGGATCAAGTCGCTGCACGTCTGCGCTGGCCACGCCAACGTGATCGGCCACGTCGACCGGGTAATGGCGATGATGTCCGCCGGCCTGCTCGACCCGACCGCACTTGTCACCCACCACATGAGCCTGGAGCAGGCCCCGGAGGCGTACGCTCTATATGACCGCCGCGAGGCGCTGAAGATCGTCCTCAAGCCCTAAAGGAGCTTCGATGAACACCGTTGCCCAACCAACCCTGCCTGACGCGCTCGGCGACGGCGCTCGGGACTTCATCGCCAAAGAGCACGGCCTGCTGATCGGCGCGGAGAGCGTGCCGGCTGCCGACGGTCGTACGTTTGCGACGCTCGACCCGGCAAACGGCCGCGAGATCGCCACCGTCGCCCAGGCGGGCGCCGAGGATGTCGCTCGCGCCGTAGCTGCCGCGCGCGAGGCGTTCGAGAGCGGCCCGTGGTCCTCGATGGCGCCCTCCGCTCGCGGCGCATTGATGATGGCGCTGGCGGACGCGATCGAAGCGCACGAAGAGGAAATCGCCCAGATCGAGTCGCTCGACAACGGCAAGCCGGTGAAGCTCGCCCAGTACGTGGACGTGCGCGGCACGATCGCTCACCTGCGCTACTACGCCGGCTGGCCGACCAAGATCGAGGGCAGCGTGCTGCCGGTGACGGCGCCCAACATGCTCTGCTACACCCGCCGCGAAGCGGTCGGCGTGTGTGCGCAGATCGTGCCGTGGAACTTCCCGCTGCTGATGGCGGCCTGGAAGATCGGCCCGGCGCTGGCGGCGGGTTGCACGATCGTGCTCAAGCCGGCCGAGCAGACGCCGCTGAGCGCGCTGCGCCTCGGCGAGCTGGCGCTCCAGGCCGGATTCCCGCCGGGCGTGCTGAACGTGCTCACCGGCGACGGCGAGACCGGCGCCGCGCTCGTCGATCACCCCGACGTCGACAAGATCGCATTCACCGGCTCGACGGCCGTGGGTCGCGAGATCGGGTCCAAGGCCGGGCGCGCGCTAAAGCGCATGACGCTCGAGCTCGGAGGAAAGAGTCCGAACGTGATCCTCCCCGACGCCGACATCGAGGCGGCCGTCAAGGGCTCCTACCAGGCGATCTACTTCAACTCGGGCCAGGCGTGCAACGCGGGCTCGCGGCTGTATGCGCCGGCTGAGCGCTTCGATGAGATCGTAAGCGCCTTGGCCGAGCAGGCCAAGGCAACACGTCTGGGCGCCGGGCTTGATCCCGCAACCCAGCTCGGCCCGCTCGTCTCCGCGGAGCAGCGTGACCGTGTGATGTCCTATATCGACGCCGGTCGCGAGCAGGGCGCGGAGTTGCTTGCGGGTGGTGGCACGGCGCTCGCCGACAGTGGCGGCTGGTTTGTGGAGCCGACACTGTTTGCCACCAGCTCAGACGATTTGAGCATCGCCAAAGAGGAGATCTTCGGGCCTGTGCTCGTGGCCTCTCCATACGACACGCTCGAGGAGGTGGCCGAGCGCGCCAACGCGACCGACTACGGGCTCGCGGCCGGCGTATGGACACGCGACGTTGGCAACGCCCACCGGCTGGCCGCGCTGCTGCGTGCCGGCTCGGTGTACATAAACCACTGGGGCGGCGCGGACGCGTGCGCTCCTTTCGGCGGCTTCAAGGCCTCTGGCGTGGGGCGTGAGCACGGTCACGACGGGCTCGACGCCTATCTGGAGACCAAGACGGTGTGGACCTCGCTGGGCTGAGAAGCCACCTCAAAACGGACACCGTGGTTTGAGACGGATTCAGTGGCGCCTGAGAGACATCCTCAGAGCTACGTAGTGCCCGCAATTCGGGCACTACGTGCACTAGAGTCCGGATGATGAGCGGGCATCCTCTGAGGCCCGGGAGCCTTCAGATATCGAGTGCGCTGGTGGACGGCGCCATCAGGGTCTCCCTAGGAGGCGAGCTCGATCTGGCATCCGCGCGCCAAATGGAAGAGCAGTTCGCCGCGATCGACAAGCAGACGCCCGCCCGCGTCGTGGTCGATCTCAAAGGGCTCGCGTTCATCGACTCCAGCGGCCTGCGCATGTTGTTGCTTGCCGACGCTCGCGCGCGCGAGCATGGTTATGAGCTCGTTCTGCTGGCAGGTAGCGAGCCGGTGCAGCGCGTGTTCGAGATGACCGGCGCGCTCGACGTCCTGCGCTTCGAGTCGTGAAGGTCCTTTGAGCTCGATAGTCGAGCCAAGCGCGCTCGTGAGCGAGGAGCGAGCGCGTGAGCACACGCGTGACTGGGCGACGGTTCTCGCCGGCGTGCTCACCCTTGTGTTGCTCGCCGCCACGCTCGAGATCGTTCTCGACGGTGCGGTCGGCCATTCGCCGCTGATCCCCAAGTCCCCGGACATCGCCTCCTGGCTCGCCGGCGTCGGCGAGCGACTCGGTTATCGCGTCTTTTTGATCGCGCTGCTGTCCTACAGCGGCGCGTTCGTCGGCATCCTGCTGTTGGCGCGGCGCATCTCCTCGCGTTGGGCGATCGCGCTGACGATCGCCTTGCAGCTGATCGTGTTCGTCGGTCCGGTTTTGATCTCGACGGACGTCTTCAGCTACATCGCCTACGCGCGCATGGGGGTGGTACACGCCGTCAATCCCTATCTGCACGGCCCGACCTCGATCGCGGCCGATCCGGTCTACCGCTACGTGGGCAAGGACTGGGTCAAGGTGGCGACCGCCTATGGGCCGCTGTACACGCTGCTGTCCTACCCGCTGGCGCCGCTGGGTGTGGTTGGGGCGCTGTGGGGGATGAAGCTTGAGGCGCTATTGGCAAGCGCCGGCACGCTCGCGCTGACGTGGCGCTGCGCGCGCATGCGCGGGCTGGACCCTAAGTTCGCGTTGATCGTGGTCGGCGTCAATCCGCTGTGGGTCATCTACGGGCTTGGCGGTGCTCACAACGACCTGATCATGACGCTGTTCTTGATGGGCGCGGTCGTCCTCACGCTCGCGAGCGATCACGGTCACATGGCGGCGGGTGGCGGCTCAGGCGCAGAGGCCGGGCGCGTGGCCGCCAAGGTGGGCTCGGGTGGCCACTTGCGGGGGGAAATCGAGCGTGCATTTCGGGCTGGCCCGCGCGGCGAAACCTACGCTGGGGCTGCGGTAGTGGGCGCGACGCTGATCAAGGCCACCGGCATCGTGCTGCTGCCGTTCATACTGCTCAGCCGTCGTCGACTCGCGTCGCTGATCGGAGCCGTAACGGCAGCGGTCAGCGGTGCGCTCGTTGCCTATGTCGTCTTCGGGATCCACGGTGTGGACGTCGTCTCGGCGCTCAACCGCGATGCGGCCTTCGTGGGCACCGACAGCTTCCCGACCGAGATCGCACACCTCCTCGGCAAGCCTGGGGTGTTCCCGATCGATCACGATCTGCTCAAGGCCGGCCTCGTGCTGATCGTGCTGCACCTGATGTGGCGCACGTGGCGTGGATATGACTGGGTGGCGGCCTCGGCCTGGACGCTGCTTGCGATCGCGGTCACTAGCACTTGGCTGCTTGCCTGGTACATGCTGTGGTCGCTGCCGCTTGCCGCTGTCAGCCGCGACCGGCGTGTGCTCTACGCGACGCTCGCCGTACAGGCTCTGTTCGTCGTCCACCAGACCGCGCCACTTTTTGCGCCCGTCTCATGAGGGAGTACCCAACAGCGATGAGCAAGTTCCGAGCAGCGGCATGAGCGAGATCCCGACAGTGGCCAAGCGCGAGGCGTGGGGCTGGCTACCCGAATGGGCGCGGCCGCTCGAGCACGAGCGCCGCGGTCTGGGCAGCCTGCGCCTTGCGGAGACGACGATCCTGATCCTGCTCGGCATCTTCCTGGCGGTGGCGACGGTCAACGACGTGGTGCAGCAAACCCACGTCAACCATCGCCTCAAGGCCGACCTGCTCACATGGCGCACGGTGACCGGCCACGACTATGTGAACCTGGACACCGAGCAGGACGTGAAGACCTACAGCACGCGCGACACGGTCTGCGGGAACGTATCGCCGGGTGCGCCGGGGGAGCGCGCACAGGTGTGCCTGATGCTCGCTGGAGCAGTCGTCTCGGGGATGCGCAGCGTGACCGGTGGCTACTACCTGCCGCCGTACAAAGCGGACCTGCGCGCCAACCGCTACAAGTGCTTCGGCCTGGCAGCCGAAACGGCCCTGTGCGGTCTGAGCTCGCCGCCGGCCGGCTCGCCGCCGTCTCCGCCGTTGCCACTCGGCCACCCGTGAGCGGTTCGGCCGTCAACTCGGCGGCGCTCAGCGGCCGGCGCAAGCCGGCGGCGGACAGAGCTGGGCATGAACGGTCGATCGCTGCGTTGGCCTTGTGGTGGCCGCTGCTTGCAATCCTGCTGCTCGCGGCAGCCCTACGTCTAAGTACACTGGGCCTGCAGAGCTTCTGGTACGACGAGGCGTTCACGCCCGTTCACGTCCTGCGCGTGAGCCTCGGCGCCACTCTGCACAACGTCGTGCATACCGAGAACACGCCGCCGCTCTGGTACGTGCTCGAGTGGGGGTTCTCGCGCGTGCTCGGCACCGGTGTGGTGGCTCTACGCCTGCTCTCCGCGCTGGCCGGGATCGCGACCGTGGCGGTCGCCTGGGCGATCGGCTCTGCGCTGGCCGGCCGCCGCACGGCGATCGTCACGGCCGCGCTCGTCGCAGTCAACCCGCTGTTCGTGTGGTACTCGCAAGAGGCCCGCGCCTACGCCCTATTCGTGTTCGTGGCCTCGCTTGCGCTGCTGTGCTTCCTGCGCGTCATGGACGAGCCGACAAACCGGCGACTCGCGGAGTTCGCGCTCACGACTTCGTTGGCTCTGCTCACCCACTACTTCGCCGTGTTCCTGGTTATCCCGATGTCGTTGTGGCTGCTGTGGCTTGCGGTTACGGGTGGATGGAGCGACGAAAACGCGATGCCTCCCGCGCGCGCAGGGGGCATCGCCAAACCGGACGATCGTGGTGGCGTCCAGTTCACACCACGGGAACGAACTTCAAATCCAAAAAATCTCCTGCGTGTGCTGTGCGCACTCGCGTTGCCGGCACTTGTCGGGCTCGCGTCGATCCCGCTAATCCTCGCCCAAGGGGGCCATGGCACGCAGTGGATCGGCGAATGGGCGCTTGTCAGCCGTCTGGAAGCGATCCCGCAGTACTACCTGACCGGCTACAGCGGCTCCTCGCTCGGGCACGGTATCGAGGCGCTGGTGGCGCTTTTGATCTTGGCGGGAGTCCTGTACGGGCTGTGGAGCACTCTCACCCGCCGCGAGGAGCGCGGCGCGCTGATCGCGCTGACGATTACTGCGGCAGGCGTGCTCACGCCCGTCCTGCTGGCGCTGCTTGGCGCCGACTATTTGGCGCCGCGCAACCTCGTGGCGGCGATGGTGCCACTGAGCGCGCTGCTTGCGATCGTGATCGCAGCCGAGCGCACGGGCCGTCTCGGCATGGCGTTCGCCGGCCTGTTGGCACTTGTCTTCCTGGTGCTCAGCATCGATGTGAATCTCAGCCCGCGCTTGCAGCGCGGCGACTGGTCCGGGGTGGCGGGCGTGCTGCGCTCGGCTCAGCCCAAGCATGTGATCACGACTGTCGAGCTAGGCTCGGCACCGTTTGAGTACTACCTGCCACGCTTGAGCAATCTGACGGCGGGGCAGAGCGTCAGCGTGACTGAGATAGACGAGACCGGCTACGCTCCGCTGCGTCCCGACGCTGAGCGAGCGCCGGCACGCGGATTCCATCTCGCAGAACGACGTGACATCAACGGTCTGATCGTGTACCGCTTCACATCCAGTGCGCCTGTCACGATTTCTCAAAGATCGCTGCTGCGCGCAGTGATTGCCGAGGAAGGGCGCCCGGAGGCGCTCGTGCCCACAGCATCGTCAGGGAAAACTCTCTAGCGTCCCCAACCATGTCATCGCAGATCGCGCAGACAGTCAGCGAGGCGCAGGTGACATTGGAGCTGGCCCGTGAGCGCCTGCTCTCACTGCAGGACGAGGCCGGATGGTGGCGTGGCGAGCTGCAGACGAACGTGACGATGGACGCGGAGGACATGCTCCTGCGCGAGTTTTTGGGCATTCGTCGTGCCGATGAGACCGAGCGCTCGGCTGCGTGGATCCGCTCACAGCAGCGCGCAGACGGAACATGGGCAAATTCTCACGATGGACCCGGCGAGCTGTCGACGACGATCGAGGCCTACTGGGCGCTGCGCCTGGCCGGGGATGAGCCAGAGGCCGGGCACATGCGCACGGCCGCCGAGTTCGTCCGCGCGCATGGCGGCATCGAGCGCGCACGCGTGTTCACGCACGTTTGGCTTGCGTTGTTCGGCTTGTGGTCGTGGGATCAGGTGCCGGCACTGCCGCCCGAGATCGTATTGCTGCCCTCGTCGGTGCCGCTGAACATCTACGACTTCGCCTGCTGGGCGCGCCAGACGATCGTGGCGCTTTCGCTCGTGATGGCCCATCGCCCGCGACACGAGCTGCCGTTCGCGCTGGAGGAGCTGTGCGGCCCAGAGCCTTGGCGAGCAGCCAAGCCAACCAGCGCACGCGGCCGTTGGCTGACGCATCTGGATCGCGTTCTGCGCGCCTACGAGCGTCGCCCACCGCGGTTGCTGCGCCGAATCGCGATGGCACGTGCGGAGCGCTGGATCGTGCGCCGCCAAGAGGCCGACGGCTCCTGGGGCGGCATTCAGCCGCCGTGGGTGTATTCACTGATGGCGTTGCGCCTGAACGGCTACGCGCTCGAGCACCCGCTGATGCGACGCGGGATCGAAGGCCTCGACCGTTTCATGGTGGAGCAGCACGACGACGAATCGCAAGGCCCATTACCTGTAGGTGATTCGATCGCACCGGCAGGTAGCCGTCGCTTGGAGGCTTGCCAGTCGCCGGTGTGGGACACTGCTCTGAGCGTTATAGCGCTCAGCGACGCCGGTCTCCCGGGCGAGCATCCGGCGCTGGTTCGCGCCGGCGAATGGCTGCTCGGCGAGGAGGTATGCGTTCCCGGCGACTGGCGTGAGCGCCGGCCCAGCCTACGCCCTGGGGGCTGGGCGTTTGAGTTTGCCAACAGCAACTACCCCGACGTCGACGACACGGCTGAGGTGGTGCTGGCGTTGCTGCGTTTGCGCGATGCCGTCCCCGCGCGCGCGGGGCATAGCCTTTTTCGGAGCATCGACCCCGCCGCTCAGGCAAGCAAAACCATGTCCCCCGATCTAAGCGAAAGACGCCTGATCGCGGCGATCGAGCGCGCGGTCAGCTGGACCAAGGGCATGCAGAGCCGCAAAGGCGCATGGGGGGCCTTCGACGCCGACAACACGCGCTCGCTTGTGCGCGAGCTGCCGTTTCTGGACTTCGGCGAGGTGATCGACGAGCCGAGCGCGGACGTGACCGCGCACGTGGTCGAGATGCTCGCGGCGCTCGGCCGCGCCGGCGACCCGGAGACCGTGGCGGCCGTGCGCTGGTTGATCGAGCGCCAGGAGTCAGGGGGCTCCTGGTTCGGGCGCTGGGGGGTCAACCACGTCTACGGCACCGGTGCTGTGCTGCCAGCGCTCCTCGCGGCCGGTGTGGCGCCCTCCGAGCCTTGCATCAGGCGCGCGGTGGCCTGGCTCGAGCAACACCAGAACAGCGACGGTGGGTGGGGCGAGGACCCGCGCTCCTACGACCACGCCGAGTGGGTCGGGCGCGGCGAGAGCACCGCCTCACAGACAGCCTGGGCGCTGCTTGCCTTGCACACCGCCGGCGAGCGCTCGGACGCGGTTGCTCGGGGCGTGCAGTGGCTGGTGGACACCCAGCGCGAGGACGGCGGCTGGGACGAGCCGCAGTACACCGGTACCGGCTTTCCCTGCGACTACTACATCAACTATCACCTCTACCGGCTCGTGTTTCCTGTGATGGCGCTTGGCCGCTGCCTATCGGCGGGGCGCCGATGATGCACGCCGCACCGCTCGAGCTGGCGCCGGCGCAAGCCCCGAGCGCGCGTGCGGTGATGGAGCAGGCGAGCGCCGAGAACTTCCCCGTGGCGATGCGCGTGCTCTCACGCGTGCACCGTCGCCGGCTGTTCGCCGTCTACGGCTTTGCGCGCCTCGCCGACGAGTTGGGCGACGAGCTGACAGGTGATCGCATGGCGGCGCTCGATTGGTTGGAGGGAGAGCTCGACCGCGCATACGCCGGCAGCGCCCGTCACCCGCTGCTCGTGCGCTTGCAGCAGACGCTTGCCGAATGCGCGTTGCCCCGCGAGGCATTCGTGCGCTTGATCGGCGCCAACCGGCTGGACCAGCGCAGCCAGCGCTATGAGAGCTGGGAGCAGCTACAGACCTACTGCTCGCTATCTGCCAACCCAGTCGGTGAGCTGGTCTTGGGTGTCTTCGAGCTGGCCAGCCCCGAGCGGATCGAGCTCTCAGACCACGTATGCACTGGTTTGCAGCTGGTCGAGCACATCCAGGATCTGGGCGAGGACGTGCGTCGCGGCCGCTACTACCTACCGGCGCAGGACTTGGCCCGCTTTGACTGCTCGCACGAGCAGCTCGCCCAGCTGTGCTCGCAGGGTGTTCATGATTTGGATTTGAAGGGCGTGCCGGCTGTTTCGCCCACTCCTAGCAGCGATTTCTCGTGCCAGTCCGATCGTCTGCGCCAAGCGATCGCCTTCGAGGTGGCGCGGGCGCGGACCACCTTGTTGGCCGCTGGCCTGCCACTCGTCGCGGACGTGCATGGACGGCCAAAGCTCGCACTGGCCGGCTTCGTCGCTGGTGGTGAGGCGGCGCTCGAGGCGATCGAGCGAGCCGACTTCGATGTGCTGGGCGCTGTAGCGCGCCCCAGCACCCGCAAGCGTGTGCGGCTCGTGGTAAGCGTGCTGGCGCGCAGCCTCGGCAGTGCAGCCGGCACAAGTTCGACCCTGCCGCTGAGATGAACCCGACCGAAGCCTACGAGCACTGTGAGTCGCTGACGCGCAGGGCCGCCGCCAACTTCTATTACGGCATCAGGCTGCTGCCAAGCGAGAAGCGCCGCGCGACGTGCGCGGTCTACGCCTTCGCGCGGAGGATCGACGACATCGGCGACGGGCAGATCGATCGGGCTCGAAAGTTAGAGCTACTCGAGGTGGCCGAGCGGGCGTTGCAAGCAGCTTCGACGTCGAGCAGCGACCCGGTGATCGTGGCTCTTGCCGACGCCCACGAGCGCTTCTCGCTGCCGATCGAGGCGCTTGAGGATCTGATCGCCGGCGTGCGCATGGACGTCGAGGGCACGAGCTATGAGAGCTTCGAGGATCTGCTCGTCTACTGCCGCCTGGTCGCCGGGTCGATCGGCCGACTCTGCCTGGCGATTTTCGGCGCGCGCGAGCAGCAGCAGGCGCATCGTCTCGCCGACGATCTCGGTGTCGCCCTGCAGTTGACGAACATCCTGCGAGACCTGCGCGAGGACGCGACGCTCGGGCGTGTGTACATCCCGCGTGAGGATCTGCGGCGCTACCAAGTGAGCGACGACGGACGCTTCGAAGGTGGGGAGGGCCAGCTCGACGCGCTCACTCGCTTTCAGGCGCGGCGCGCAGGCGAATGGTTCGATCGCGGCCTCGAGCTGGTGCCGCTGCTGGATCGCCGCAGTGGCGCTTGTGTGCTTGCGATGGCGAACATATACCGGGGTGTGCTCAGGCGCATCGAAGACGATCCCGAGCGCTCGCGAACGGTGCGCGTGTCGCTGCCGATCTGGGAGAAGGGCTGGGTGGCGAGCCGCAGCATTCTCACGGCCGCGCTCGGGCGACCGCCGGTTCGCGATCGACGTTGGCAGTTTCCTTGAGCGCTTGTCCCGCAGGTACGGGTCGCGCGGCCCCCACGTGCGCCTGGGGGCGCACCGTTGAGCGCGTGGCGGCTGTTTTGTCTGGGTGGGGTTGGGCTCGCTTGAGCTCGCGGCAACTGTCTCGCCTGGATCGTGCGAGGCTCACTTGAGCGCGCGGTGCGTGGTCGTGCTGGGCGGCGGCCTCGCCGGGATCACCGCTGCGCTTGACTGCGCGGAGGCCGGCGCACAGGTGACGCTGCTCGAGGTGCGCCCACGCCTTGGCGGCGCCGCCTACTCGTTTGAGCGAGAAGGGCTGTTGCTCGACAACGGTCAGCACGTGTTCTTGCGCTGCTGCACTGCCTATCTGGGGCTGCTCGCGCGTTTGGGCAGCGAGCAGCGCGTGGCGATCCAGCCGCGCCTGGAGATACCCGTGCTCAGTCCACATCGCCGCGAAGTCGTGTTGCGCCGCAACGGGCTGCCGGCGCCCTTGCACCTGGCAGGTGCGCTGCTGAGCTACTCCCACCTGACGTTGGCGCAGCGCCTGAGCGCTGCCCGCGCGGCGCTTGCGCTCAGGCGGCTCGACCTAGAGGGAGCCGTCGGCACGCTCGGCGAGTGGCTGGCAGTGCACGGCCAGGGACCCGCGAGCGTGGCTGCGCTGTGGGATCTGATCGCGCTGCCGACGCTCAACCTGCCGGCCGCGGAGGGCTCATTGGCGCTCGGTGCCTTCGTGCTGCAGACGGGGCTGTTGCGCCACAACGACGCAGGCGACATCGGCTTTCACATGCGGCCCTTGAGCCAGACGCTCGGCGATCCCGCGGCTCGCGTGTTGGGACAGGCGGGAGTTGACGTGCAGCTCGGAGTGCGGGTCGAAGCGGTAGAGCTGGTCGAAGGGGGCGAGCGGGTTGGGGCCGATGCGGCTGAGGTGGAGCGTGTCGTTCCTGAGCTCGATGCCCCTCGCGCGCGCGGGGGGCATCGCGTTTTTTGGAGTAGGGCATACACACTGCGCGTGCGCGCCGGCGGCGAGGAGTTGGAGGCCGACGCGGTCGTGTGTGCGCTGCCCCAGGAGCGCGCGAGTGCCCTGCTCGAGCCGCTGCTCGGCGAAGATGCAAGCCGCTGGAGCGGGCTGGGGGCCTCGCCGATCGTTAACGTGCACATCGTGTACGACCGGCGTGTGTGTGACCTGCAGTTCGCGGCCGGAGTTGGGACACCCGTGCAGTACGTGTTCGATCGCAGCGAGGCTGCGGGGCTCGACGACGGGCAGTATCTGGCGATATCGCTGTCCGGCGCTGCGGGGGAGATGGAGCTCTCCTTCGAGCAGCTGCGCGAGCGCTATGTGGACGCGATGGAGGAGCTGTTCCCCGAGCTCGCGGCGCGGTCGTGCGCAGCGTGCACGTCAGCCGTGAGCACGCTGCCACCTTTGCCGCACGTCCTGGCACGGAATCCTTGCGCCCCGGTCCGCGGACGAGCGTGGCCGGCCTCGTTATGGCCGGGGCTTGGACGGACACGGGCTGGCCGGCGACGCTCGAGGGGGCCGTGCTCAGCGGGCACGCCGCCGCGCAAGAGGTGCTCACATGAGCTGGAACACCGAGGTGCGAGGATTGTTCGCATGGGCAGGCGGGCCGCGGTGCGCGAGGTGCTGGTATGAGTGACCTGCTGGTGGCTGCCCCGCTGCGTCTGGAGGCGTTCGCGATCAAGGCGGGTGGGAGGAAGCTGCGCATCCAAAAGACGGGGATGGGCCCCGCGCGCTCGCACGCGGCGGTCCCAAGACTGCGCAGCGATCCGGCCGCTGCGCTGGCAGTGATGGGCGTGTGCGGCGGGCTCGACGATCATTGTGAGCCGGGCGACGTCGTGGTCGCCGACGAGCTGCTTGACGGCGAGTGCGACGAGTACAGCGACATCGGTGCCGACGAGAGCAGCGAGCCGGGAAGCATAGGTCGGTTTGTGCGCCTTGCCTGCCCTTCGGCTGGGCCGCTCGCCGAGGCGTTTCAGCGACGCGGGATCGCCGTGCGCAAGGCGGCGGTGGTGTCGGTGGCACACATCGCTCACGGTGAGAAGCGCGTCGAGCTTCGCGAACGTGGAGGCGTCGTCGTGGACATGGAGTCGGCATGGCTCGCCGATGGTGCGCAAGGACGACCGTTCGCGGTGATCCGCGTCGTGGCGGACACTCCCTCGCGCGAGGTAACGCGTCCGCTGCTGACATTGGCGGGAGCGGCGCGCGCGGCGCTATCGTTGCGTCGAGTAGCGGCGGTACTCGAGGAGCTGGTGCGCGAGCAGGGAGCGCACACCGTGCTCGGCGGCACCGGATCGGGTCTCGGGGCTATCTCCGATGGGCCCGCGGCAAATGAGCGAGGTTCCTAGATGGCGGTTTCAGCTAGACAGGGTGCGCGAATGGGTTGGTACTTGACCCGTCAGCGCTTGGCGCGGCGCGAGAAGTTTCCGCTGATCGTAGAGCTGGAGCCGCTGTTCCAGTGCAACTTGGCCTGCGCCGGCTGCGGCAAGATCCAGCAGCCCGAGCACGTCTTGCACCAGCGTATGTCGGTCGAGCAGGCGGTCGGGGCGATCGAGGAGAGCGGCGCGCCGATGGTGTCGATCGCCGGCGGCGAGCCCTTGATCCATCCCGAGATCCACGTGATCGCCTCTGAGCTGATCAAGCGCAAGCGCTTCGTCTACTTGTGCACCAACGCACTGCTGTTGGAGCGCAAGCTCGCGAGCTTCAAGCCGAGCCCATACTTTGCCTGGGCGATCCACATGGACGGCTTGCAAGAGCGCCACGATGCCTCGGTCGAACGCGAAGGCGTGTTCGAGAAGGCCGTCTCCGCGATCAAAGCTGCGAAGGCCGCCGGCTTTCGCGTGACCACGAACACGACCTTCTTCACGCACGACTCGCCGAAGACGGTGCGCGACGTGCTCGATTTCCTCAACGACGACCTCGAAGTCGACGAAATGATGATCTCGCCCGCCTACGCCTATGAGAAGGCGCCCGACCAGGAGCACTTCCTCGGCGTGCGCCAGACACGCGAGCTGTTCAGCGCGGCGTTCGCCGGCGGCAGGCGCAAGAAGTGGCGCCTGAACCATAGTCCTCTGTTCCTCGACTTCCTCGAAGGAAAAGCCGAATTTGACTGCACCGCCTGGGGCATCCCGAGCTATTCCCTGTTTGGCTGGCAGCGTCCTTGCTATCTGATGTCAGACGGCTATGCCGCCACGTACAAGGAGCTGATCGAAACGACCGACTGGAGCAAGTACGGTCGCGGCAAAGATCCTCGCTGTGAGAACTGCATGGCCCACTGCGGATACGAGCCTACGGCGGTGCTGAAGACAACGCATTCGCTACGCCAGTCAGTACGCGCACTTGTCAGCTGAGGCTTAACGCCCTGGCCGCTCCACACGGTCGGCTTGCCTAGACCCAGGATTATTGCGGTGTGGTGTTCGGCGTCTCCGCATCTGCTCGGCTGCGGCGGATGTCCTGCCAGGTCATGCCCTCCCTAAGCAAAGCCGGCACACCGAGTATGAGCGCCGTGAGCAACTCGATCCCCTGCAGTATGATCCCGTAAGCCAGGCCCTGTCCAGCGCCGACGCCGTAGGCGGCGAGCACGACCAGACAGGCGGCCTGGAACACGCCGACATTCGAGGGGGTTGCTGGCAGTACGGCGCTGACGTTGACGGCCAGCAGGATGGCGGCTGCCGTCACCGGGGTGGCCTGTGGATTCAGGCCGAGCGCGAGGATGACCATGTAGCAGGAACCCCACTGCAGTGCCCAGGCGAACAGCTGCGCGCCCACCGCGGGAACTCCGTAGCGCGGCTTTGCGAATGCGAGGAGGCCCTGGCGCCCGAGGCGCAGCAGTCTGGCAAAGGCGATTGCCCCGGCACGGATGCGCGCGCTGCGCGAACGCTGGGCCAGGCGCAGTAGGGGAGGGCCGCCAAGCACGAACACCGCCACGAACACCGGCGCCGCGACCACGTCCTCCAGGGCGGAGGCGTGGCCGCGCAGCAACGGCACACTCGAGAACGTAACGGCGGCCAGAATCCCGAGCGCCACCAGGTTGATGAGCGTCTGCGAGAAGACGGTGCCGGCGACGACGGGGATCGTGCGCGGTGCGGGGCCCTGCAGACGGCGGCTCAGCACGACCACGCGCGTCGGCTCGCCGATCCGGCCCGGGAAGACCGCGGAGGCCATCACGCCGATCATCGTGGCGCGCACGATTGGCGCCCACCGCAGCTGCTGGTCGGGCAGCGCGGCGCGCAAGATAGCGTGCCAGGAGACCGACCGCGCCAGCAGCGAGAGCATCATCAGCGCGAGCGCCAGCACGAGCCAGCCCGGGCTTGCCGAGATCAGCGCATGGCCGACCCGCGGCAGATTCAACCGGCTGAGCGCATAGATGAATAGTGCCGCAAGCGCCCCTGCAGCCGCCACGATGCCGACGCGTCGTGCGGTGCGATGTCGAGTGGGCGAGGTGCTCATTGGAGGAGGTGTCTATCAGAGCCTCCTACCCCGTCCGCACACGCTTGGCTGAGCCGAGCGCAGGGGGCGCTGTATCCGTGTGAGCCGAGCGACGCTAGGAGTTGCCGCCGATTTGCCCAACGGTCTCAAGCTGGCAGATTGGTAACGGCCCTTCCGGATCCCTGCGAATCGTCCTAATTCAAAGTTTTATTTGCATACGAGTGATCCAAAGAGGCCGTTTATGCGCAACAGAAACAATCGATTACTAGAAATTGAATGGTTTGTTAACGGGCTGGGTAGTACCCAAATGTGGATCGTAAGGAGTGCGCCTCTGTGGGTGAGATTGGGGATGATCAGAGTCATGACGCAAGATCAAGATATTGCGATCGCACTGTCGCCAGCGCAGATCGAGCAAGTGATCCGCTCTGCCGGCCATGCCAGCAACGGCACGGTCTCGAGTCTGCTGGTGGCCGCGCTCGATAACGCCCATACCGAGCCGAGCGGCGACCATTACGCTCGCCGCTCTCTACACGAAGAGACCAAACTCGCGCTCTTGAGCGCGCTGGGCGATCCGCAGCTCTCGCAGTCGCTGTTGCGTGGGTTGGCGATTCTCTCCTGCTACGGACCGGAACGGCCTTGGCGGGCAATCATCGACCTCGCCAAAGAGCTGGACATGTCCCCGTCGACGACTCACCGCTATGTAAAGACGCTGCGCTCGGTCGGTCTGCTCGAGCAAAATCCGACGACACGCGAGTATCGCCCTGTGGCAGTCTGAGGGCTCTGGATCCAGCGGCGCCGGCGTTCGCCGGCAAGTTCAGCTCGCCTCGGACTGGCTCGCGGTTTGGCGTGTTCTCGCGACTTCGCCGTGTACTGCTCGAGCTTTTCGCGCCTGTCAACCCGGCTTCGCACCTCATCCGCTTTGACTCACTGCGCGGCGAGGTTGGTCAGCGACCTTCGTAGGTCGCGCGACCTGGTCCGTCCTGCAGGAACGAGTGCACCGCACGCTTGAGATCTTCGGTTGCGAACAGACCGCCCGCGAGGTCGGGTACGCGCTTGTCGGCACCGAGGGCGCCACCTCTGTCCAGGCACGCTCGCACGACCGCCTTGGTGGCGGCGTGCGCGCGCGTGGGGCCGTCGGCGAGCTTGCGCGCAAACGCGTGCGCTGCCTCGTCGAAGCCTTCGTCTGGGAGCACTCGATTGACTACGTTCCAACGCTCGAGGGTGGCGGCATCGTACAGCTCGCCGGTCATCACCAGCTCACGCGCTCGCGCCGGTCCGGCCCGCTCTGCGAGGCGCTGGGTGCCGCCCATTGCCGGTGTCAGGCCCACGACTGTCTCTACTAGGCCGAAGCGCGCCGACTCGGCTGCCAGCAGGATGTCGCAGCCGAGCGAGAACTCGAATGCTGCCGTCAGGCACAGCGAGTGCGCGGCGAAGACCGTGGGCAGCGGCAACTGCTCGAGACGATGGACGAGGTCGAGCAGGCTTACCCACATCGCGGCGGCGTCTTCTGGGCTGAGACCGTCGAAGACGTGTACGTCTACGCCGCCGCTGACGACTCGTCCCTGAGCTCTGACGAGCAGGCCGCGTGGCGGTGCGGCTGCGAGCTGGTCGACCGTGTCGGAGAGCTCGTCCATCAACTGCTGGTCGAACAGGTTCAGGGGCGGGCTGTCGATGCTCATGATCGCCAGCGGGCCGTCATGGTCGAGTTGGACGAGGCTCATCGGGTCGGCTCCATATGCGGCGAGAGCCTACACGGACGTGCAAGCTCACGGATCGATCGGCGGCAACGGCGCGAGCGGGCCAGGCCGCGTTCGAGGGCCGTTCGAGAACCGCCTGCGGGCTGCCTGAGGTCACAGTTGAGACCGCGTTCGATATCGCACTCGAGAGATCGCGGGCGAGATCGCGTCCGAGGATGCGGCTCACTGGGACCCAGACTCTGCGTATGCTCTGTTCGAATGTTTCTGACTCCTCTGCATTGGGTGAATCAACAAATGTCTCTAACTTCTCCCAGCAGTCGACAAAAGTCAAAAGAACCCGCAAAGCCATAAAGAACCAGCAGAGCCATTGGTTATTGGTGAGGTTGCGAGTGCCGACGGTGCTCTTGGGGTAAACGGCTCAGCAGCGGGCATCTCGGACCCGATCCGGTTACTGGAGTATTGTCCACAGACAGGATCCGTCGGTCAGCTGGAAAGGCACGGGTAGAGTTGACGCGGAGATCTGAAGAGGGCTCGGTGAGGTGGCCCCCGATAGCGATATCGGGGCGCTTGTTCTCGCGAGCGATACTGAAACTTAGAGTGCCCATCGCCTTTATCCTCTTTTTGACCGTCGCTTCTCGCAGCCGCTATGTCGGCCGCGGGTGGCTTGGAGCGCTCTGATGTTGCAATTGGACGAGGTCGTAAAGCACTATCGCGTGGGCGACGGAGAGATAGTGCGCGCCGTGGACGGCCTAAGCCTGTCGGTAGCGGCAGGTGAGCTGGTGGCGCTCTATGGACCCAGCGGCTCGGGAAAGACGACGTTGCTGATGTTGATCGCGGGCCTACTGGCCCCAGACAGCGGCCATGTCAGAGTCAACGGGCGAGATGTCTCCAGGCTCTCGGCGCGCGAGCGGGCGCACTACCGGCGCTCTGAGCTCGGCTTCATCCGCCAGTCACTCGATCTGATCCCGGGAGTCCGCGCCGACGACAACGCAGCGCTGAAGCTGTTGGCGAGTACCGGACGGCGCGACGCGCAGCGTCAAGTGGCGCCGTTGTTGGAGCGGCTTGGGCTCAACGGTCGCGCCGGGCAGCGTGCCGAGCAGCTCTCGATGGGCGAGCGCCAGCGGGTCATGATCGCGCGAGCGCTGTCCACCGGACCCAGTCTCGTGCTCGCCGACGAGCCCACCGGTAGTCTCGACACCGACCGTGGTCGAGAAGTGCTCCGTCTGCTCACCGAGGTGTGTCACGAACGCGATGTGGCTGTGCTGCTTGTCACGCACGATCCCAGGGCGGCCGCGTTCGCCGATCAGGTGCATGCTTTGCGTGACGGTCGACTCGTCGAGTACGAGCCGGATCGCGCGTATGAGCCGTTCAGCTCGCAATGAGTAGAGGATGCGCTGCAGCTCCCCGCGGCTGAGCAGAATATGAGGCTCTCGACAATCTTCTACCTCTATCGCGTGCGTCTGCGTGCAAGGCTTGTGCAGGAGTTGTTGGCGGTCACCGGCATCGCTGTCGGTGTTGCGCTGCTGTTCGCTTCGCAGGTGGCCAACACGAGCCTCGCTGGCTCGGTTACGCGTCTCACGAACGGACTCGTTGGCGAAGCACGGCTACAGCTGGCGGCCCGCGATCCGCAGGGCTTCAGCGAACAGCTGTTCACTGAGATCGATCGTCTCCCGGGCGTGCAGGCTGCCGCGCCGGTTCTTCAACGCAGTGTGAACGTGATCGGTCCCAGCGGTGCGGCGTCCGTCGATCTTGTGGGCGTCGATTCGCGCTTTGTGGCGCTTGATGGGCGACTGCTCGCGCGGGTGAGCGCGGCCCGGTTCTCCCAACAGCAGGGTCTTGCGCTGCCCGCTCCCGTGACCCGGCAGGTCGGCGCCGGCCCACTTCAAACGGTTCGCTTTCAGGTCGGCGATCGTAGTGTCAACGCGCTTGTCGCTGTGATCCTGCAGGCTAGCGACATCGGCGAACTGGTCGACAGCCCCCTGGCGATCGCTCCGCTGAAACTCGCTCAGAATCTTGCCGGAATGCAGGGCGCCGTCAGCCGGATACTCGTCGAGCCGCGCCCCGGCCAGGACCGCGAAGTGGAACGAGAACTGAAGCGAATCGCCGGTGGGCAGTTGGACGTGCTTCCAGCGAACTTCGAGGCGACCGTGTTCGGTCAGGCCGAGGGGCCAACCACCCAATCAACGGAGTTGTTCTCGGCCATAAGCGCACTTGTGGGCTTTCTGTTCGCGTTCAACGCGATGCTGCTCACGGCGCCCCAGCGGCGCAACCTGATCAACGACCTGCGTCTCGACGGCTATTCGCCGCTGGAGATCGTGGAGGTGATGCTGTTCGACGCGGTGGTGCTCGGGCTCGCCGGCTCGCTACTAGGTCTGCTGCTAGGAGAGCTACTCTCCCACGGTCTGTTGCAGGCCAATCCCGGCTACCTCTCGTTTGCCTTTCCCGTCGGCTCTTTGCGGATCGTGAGTTGGCAAAGCGTGGCGCTCGCGACAGCCGGGGGTCTACTTGCATCGGTCATCGGGGTCACGGTTCCTCTGCGAGCAGAGATCTTCGGTCGCCAATCACGGGTGGCTCACAAGTCGGTGGGCTCGCCGGCGATGAGAGCGATTGCCCTCCTGCTGGCTGGTCTAGTCGGGTTGGCGATCACAAGCACGATCCTGGTCGTGGGGATCTCGAGTGTGTCGATGGCTGTGTTGGCATTTCTCAGTCTCGTGTTTTCGCTTTTGTTGATCCTGCCGATTGCTTTCAGCGGACTGGTGGCTTTGTTCGACATGGTTCAGCGTCCGGTCATGGGCGTCTCGCCTAGGATCGCCGTCATCGAGCTGCAGTCCAGCTCGACGCGTGCGCGATCGCTGGCGATCGCTGCCACCGGGGCGATTGCCGTGTTCGGCAGCGTCGCGATCGAGGGGGCACGACAGAACCTCCAGAGCGGGCTCGATCGAGTCTCACGTGAAATGACGCGGGTCACCGATATCTGGGTCTCGCCCGGCGGTAGGTCGAACACGATCGGCACGACGCCCTTTGACAATCGGTTGCAGGGAGCACTGGAGCGCGTGCCAGGGGTTGCGCGCGTGAGCATCTATCGCAGTGGCTTCTTGGATGTCGGTGACCAACGCACGCTTGTGCTCGCACCGCCACGCACCACCGCAAACCTGATTCCGCCAAATCAGATCGTTACTGGAGATTTGGCACTTGCCAATCGGCGGCTGCGGCTGGGCGGATGGGGGGCGCTATCGCAGGCGCTTGCAAGAGAACTGGGCTTGCATGTGGGGCAAGCCTTCGTATTGCCGACACCTAACCCGATGCGATTCCGTCTGGCTGCGATCACGACCAATTTTGGCTGGCCGCCTGGAGCGGTGATTCTCAATGCCGATGACTACGCGCGGGCCTGGGCCAGTCCCGATCCGAGCGCTTATGAGGTGGCTGTCAAGCCAGGGGTGTCCGCCGCGATTGTTCAAGGTGAGATACGGCGACTGCTTGGTCCACGGGCGCCACTAATGGTTCAGAGCGCATACGAACGCGAACAGGCGTATCGCTCGACCCAGCGACAGGGACTGTCGCGTCTAAGTCAGATCGCAGCACTCGTGCTGATCGCCGCGGCGCTTGCAATGGCGGCGGCGATGGGCGCGATGATCTGGCAACGCCGTCCACGTCTCGCCGGTATGAAGGTTGACGGATTCGACCAGGGAGAGTTGTGGCGCGCGCTCTTGTGTGAGAGCGCGCTGCTGCTTGGAGCTGGATGCTCGATCGGTGCAGTGTTCGGTCTATATGGCCAGCTGTTGCTGAGCCACGCGTTGGTGAGCGTCACAGGCTTCCCTGTTGTCTTTACGATAGGTATTCCAATTGCGATTGGAATATTCGCGATCGTCACCGCCATAGCTGTGGCGATCGCGGCATTGCCTGGCTACCTCGCGACACAGGTGAAACCCGCCCTTCAAGACTGACCGAGCACGCGTCCTGCCTGCCCGAGAAGTCGATGCAGGGTGCGGTCAAAGATACGAGTCGTATCTCCTTTGGGCAGACAAAGGCGCTTTTGGCTGCGGTTGCACGGGAGTTGCGCTGGGGGCTCAGAGCCGTTGCGTTGGAGGTGGACGAGTGGCGCGCCAGGGCGGCGGTGATACCGGACCAGACGATTCGACACGACGCGCTCACCTCGCTCGATAACAAGCGCGGCAACACCGATGGCGCCGCACTCTTCTGGACCCTACCGGACAGTCGCAGGCCAAATCTGCTGCGGCTACTTGTGACCTACGAGATCATGTGCGACTTCCTCGACAGCATGAGTGAGCGTGGGGCAGGAGCCGGTCTGGCAAATGGACGACAGTTGCACCTAGCTTTTACCGAGGCACTCGATCCCGACGTGCCAATCTCTGACTACTACCGTCACCATCCGTGGCGCGACGACGGCGGCTATCTGCGGCTACTGGTGGAATTATGTCGCGCCGCCTGTGTGTTGCTTCCCTCCTATATCGCGATTCGCCCGACATTGATACGTGCCGCGACGCTCGCACAGGTACAGGGGCTCAATCACGAGCTCGATCCAAGCCTGCGCGATGTGACTCTGCGTAAATGGACGGCACAGGAGTTCGCTGAGCGATTAGACCTCGCTTGGTACGAGTTGTCGGGCGCGGCGAGCACGTGGATCTCGGTGTTGGCGCTGTTGGCGCTTGCCGCCGAGCCCGGGCGCCAACCTCAGGAGGCGGTAGAAACCTATGCTGCCTACTTCTGGGTATGTCTCGCGGCCACCGTGCTCGACAGCTATGTCGATGAGGCTGAGGACACTGCCAACGGCGATCACAGCTATTTCGCCCACTACCCCACAAAAGAGGAGGGCGTACGCCGCGCGCATGAGATCGTGCGACGAGCCTCCTGTGAAGCACGAAAGTTGCGCGGCGGGAACCGCCACACGGTGATCATCGCTTGTATGGTTGCCCTGTACCTCTCAAAGGACAGCGCCCTCACTCCCGACATGGCTGCAACGAGCGAAATGCTGCTGCGCTCTGGTGGCCCGCTGGCCGCATTCCTCGGCCCGGTGCTGCGCACATGGCGAGCGGCATATTTACTGCGCGGTGCGTAAGAGGCACGAAGGCTCCTGGCGCGTTGGCTGTGGGGGCAGCTTGCGTTGCACGCCGCGCGTGCCGCGACCGGCGCGCCCCGGAGCATTCTCAGAACTGCGGCTTTGCCTCGGTGAAGCGCTCGAGCCCGTCATCGGGAATCGGCTCCCACGGTGCGGCGTAGGCAACGTAGGTGCGCCAGCTTGGTCGTATCCCGAAGGCCTCGTCGAAGGCACCCATGCGCACGCTCACCTGGGTAGGGTCCTCTGGGCTGCGACTGAACAAATGTGAGCCACACACGCTGCAAAAGCGCTTCTCGTGGCCTCCGTCTGGGTGTCGCCAGCCTCTCAGCAGATCCTCTCCTTGCAGGAATCGGAGTGTACGACCATCGATCCGCGCTTGCGCCGATGCGGCCGTCCCGGTTCGGCGTTGGCAGCGAGTGCAGTGGCAGTAGCCGGCCCCGTGAGGTAGCTCGCTGAGCGCAAAGCGCACGCCGCCGCACAGGCAGCCTCCGGTGATCAGCGCATCATTCACGACTACATTCTGGCATCTGCCCTGTGATAGTCAAGAATCGAAAGAGAACCCACGATTAGCGGGCACTAGCGAAAGCGGCTGAAGGGACTGGAACCCTCGACCTTCTGCATGGCAATCGTCCCGACGGGTTGTCACTTTCCGCAAAGACTGGAAAAATGGCTTAGATATAGGGCCGGTTTGGGGGGATTCGTGAAGTTGGTTTGGTACCACGTCATCTGGGACGCCCAGCGCCTGCACATACAGCGGAGCTATGTGCTCGGCGAGGAGGACAGCACCAAGGGCCGCAGAGGGCGCACCGTGCCGCTGGCAGACCAGCCGGCGCAGGCCCTCGCACGGCTTTCTCAGCGCACCACGTTCACGCACGCCGCCGATCTCGTGTTCTGCTCCCGTACAGGTGAGCATTTGGACCCATCTGCGCTGCGGCGTCGCTACAAGGCTGCGCGGGACGCTTCAATCACCGAGAACCCCGACATGCCGAGCCTACGTTTCCACGACCTGCGCCACACCTTCGGCACGCTCGCAGCCCAAGGCTTCGATCTCGTCAACGTGCAGGCGATGATGGGCCACGCCGACTCGCGGACGACCTCCCGCTATCTGCACGTTCGCCCGGCGGCCGAGGATGCGGCAAAGCTGTCGCGGGTCTTCGCCCAGGAGATGCCAAGCGCCGTACCGCTACCGAACGAAATGGCCGTATGAGCGCCACCTACAGGCGGCGACTCAAACGCGCTCCCAGGATCTTCATGGATGTCGACTTCAAGACGGTGCAGCGCGATGTCGTGGACTACTCGATCGTGTTGCTCGCTGAGGTGGATGGCAAGCTTGAGACGATCCGGGTGTACGACGGCGCTCACGGAACGAACGAGCTGCACCGATACACACGTACTGGCGGCAAGCAGCGAGCAGAGGCCGTCCATGACGGTACGCTTGGCGAAGGTATGCGGGCTGCAATCAACGACATCAAGCGCGGATACGGAGCTATGATCGAAGCATGGCGCAAGCACTGAGAACCGACAAGACCGAATCAGCAGCCGGTCGCGTGATGGACGAGGCGATCGAGCTGGCGATTCAAGAACGCTCGCCGTACCCTGAAAAGTCGCTGTTCATCAACGCCGACGAGCCGGACATAGGCAGCGAAATATGCAGGGCCGCCGACGAAGGCCGCGCCGTCGTCCTGGTGGACCCGGACGGCACCACGCGCACGCTGCTCCCCGAGCTGGCGCACCACTAGCCCGACCCCCGCGCAAGCTCCACGAGCGAGCATCGGCGAGTGCAGCTGTGTTTCATCAGCGCTCCATGCGCGGAGCATTCCTCCCACGGTCTCTGCTGCCTCCTCGTTGGTTACGAACGCGACGAGTGCGTTGGCGTCAATGACGACGCTCACCGGCGCTCAGCACGCTGGTCAAGCTCGTCTCGGCCTGCACGAATGAGGGAAGTCGCCTCTTCGGTAGGGGGCAACATTGCGCGCAAGCGGGCGGCGCGCTCGAGCGTTCGCTCCAACTCGGCCATGTCTACAGGCGAGGCCGACAGGTTCTCGGCGAGGACTCCCTCGGCGGTTGCGTCGACGTCAAGGTGCCGACGAGCGGCCTCCTTGCGCAGCAGGGCATAGGTTCTTGCCCCAAGATGGATCGTTCGATCGACAGTGGTCATAGAAACAGTCTACGAGCGAACCGGCGCTTGCAACACCAGGCGTTGCAGCGGTGGGAAGGCGTCTATCCAGTTTTGGGACAAAATCTTGGGACAAAATTTGTCCCCGATGGTGTTCATCCAAAGAAAAACCCCGCATTTGCGGGGCTTTCGCGAAGCGGCTGAAGGGACTCGAACCCTCGACCTTCTGCATGGCAAGCAGACGCTCTAGCCAACTGAGCTACAGCCGCGCGGGCGCATAACTATAGACCAGGGGCGCTGTGCAGGCGCTGAGCTGGCGGGCACGAGCTCGCTGGTGACGAGCCCTTGCCCTCTGGTCAGCTCGTCGACGATGGGAAACAGGGCGGCGATACGCTCGGGGGTATCGATCGCCTCGGTCACAACTGGTACATGGCGACGGATCGAGCAGCAGGCGGTCGCCATGGGGCGCATGGTCTCCGTGAAAGCCCCAGATCCCGCGCATCGAGGTGGCGCCGGCCGCGCTCGCGGCTCGCAGGCGCCTGACGAGCTCAAGGTATACCGATCTCCGCTCACGTACGTGCCGCCTCCGAGAGATCACGATCGTGAGCTTCTGGCAGATGTCCATGCCGTACTCGCCGGCTCGAATGACTCGTCGTGGGGTCGTTCGAGCAGCATGCCGTCTCGCTTGCATACGCGCACGCCCTCGAGCGTGAACAATGGCTTGCTGAGCATCTGCTCGAGACGGCCGATCGCCGCACTGATCTGGTTCTGATCGCCGACGCTGATCACCATCAGCGGCACGTTCTGCGTTGCGCGCAAAGAAACGCGCTCGCTCGCGCTCGCCGTGTCGAGTGCCGTCCACTCCGAGCAGCACAGTCGCGCCAGCCACGCCGCTGTCGTGAAGCGCTTTGCATACGGCGACGAAGGCTGGGGAGCCGTCCACCCGTTCATGGCGACCCAGGTATACCGTCAGCTTTGCCGCTTGAGCAGGATCTGGAGGCCCGTCCCTCATCAGCGGTCCCGACGACAAGGGATGGATCACTCCCGCGGAGGATGATCTCCTGCTGACTGTCACGAGCGCCGCCGTACAGTCCGAGCCCGCTCTAGCGTCATCAAGCCTTCGTGGCCGATCGAGCTCACATCCGCGAGCAGCCGCTCGATTTGCTCGCGTCCATCGACCGCTACGCACACGAGCGGAAGGTCTTCGGAGAGGGTCAGCAGACGGTCGCTGCGAAGACGGTGCTTGGCCCCGAACCCCTGTACCCCGCGCAGCAGAACGCTGCTGCGGATCTCGTGGCGAGCGTGGATGTCCAGCAGCTCATCGGCCAGCAGTACGCCCTTTACCCGGCTTCGCTCGCCGAAGTAAGTCGTGAGCTTCAACCCTTCTTGGCTCAACTCTCACCGCCTCGGGTACAGAGTTTGGCATGCGATGTTCGTGCAAGCACTCACAGCGCCCCACCAAGCGAGCGGCCGAGCAAGGCTGCGCCAAGCCCCACGAGCACGCTCACGAGTACGTTGAGCGCCCCCGCAAGCAGCTGCCCGTCCTCGCCGAGCCGATGGGTCTCGAGCATCCATGTCGAGAACGTCGTGTAGGAGCCGATCGTCGCCGATCCTGCGAGTGTCAGCGTTTCGCCCGAGAGCGCAAACCCGGTGAGCAGGCCAAGGACAAAGGCGCCGCTCGCGTTCACCGCCAGCGTGCCCAAGGGAAAGCTCGAGGAGCTACGTGCGGAAACCGCTCCATCGAGCAGGAAGCGGGCAAGTGAGCCGACGCTTCCCAAGATCGCCACGCCGATCCAGGCGGTCGCGCTCATGCGATCGCCCGCACGCGGCGCACGAGCGCGGAGGAGCCGAACACCGCGAAATACCCGCCCAGCACGCTCGCAAACAGGTAGCCGACGGCGAGCCCATAGCGGTGCTGGTCGGCCATTTGCAACAGCTCGATCTGCACGGTCGAGAACGTTGTGAGCGCGCCGCATAGGCCTGTGCCCAGCAATGGCCGACGCAGGGTGGATACGGGCAGGCGCTCCTGCAGGCGCGTCACAAAATAGCCGAGCATCACCGCGCCGGTCATGTTCACCGCGAACGTTGCCCACGGCCAGCTCCCAGCGGTCGCTGGCAGAGCTTGGTCCACTGCGATGCGGATGAGGGCACCCACGGCGCCGCCGAAGGCGATCGCGAGCAGCTCGAAGCGGTCGATGCCCGGATCGGAGATGTTCTCGGAAGTGCCTTTGGGTGAGGTTATTGCGTGTCCTTCTCCATACCGGTCTGCGGTCGGTGGCGTGGAGGCACCTTAAGGGTCCGGCCAGATAGTCGGTCCACTCGGTTCGCACCGTGAAGGGTGGTGGGATCGCTCACCCCGCGAAGGACCGCAGCCGCAGGGCACATATCGACCGCCGTCACCTCGCGAGAGCAGCCCGCACAACTCCAGCTCGGCAAGCGCCACGGCAACTTCGTCAGAGCGTGCGCCGCTTGCCGCCAGCTTTGCCAGCGTGTCTTGTCCGCAGCTCACCAGTTCGAGCACATTTGCGAGCCAAGGTTGGAGATCTCAGTGCGTCGAGCGACTGCCCGCGTGGCTTCGTAGATGCCTACTCCGTAGAGCACGTCAAGCGCGTCTTGGGGTCCTCTGACGAGCCGTGCCCCGTTCATGAGCAGCGCGTTGGTACCCCTCGAGCCGGGCGAGCTGACGCGCCCGGGTACCGCCGCGACGTGTCTTGCGCGCGAGAATGCGACGTTTGCGCAGGCCAGATCCCACGGGCTTGTCTGTTGCCTCAACGACGATTACGAGTTGGGCAAGCAGCGCCAGCGTGCGAGCGCTCGCGTATGGCCACCAACGGCGCGTCCGCGAGCTTGCGTGGCTCTCGGCTATCGAACAGCCACGCTCCAGGACGCGACGGTAAAGCTGGGCGCACCACGCCGGTGCGCAGCGCTCGACGCTCGCCGCTCATCACAGCCAATGGCGCGCCGTCAGCTTCGAGCGCTCCGGCAAGGGCGGCGCTTGCGATGCCTTCGGCAAAATCGCTCGCGACGGTGATGCCTGACGCGGCGAGTCCCCGAGCGAGCTCGCGCGCCACCTCCATGCCGTAGTCGCTGGCCGCGCGCGTCCCGACGATCGCCACGACCTTCTCTTCGAGCAGGCCTCGCAGGCGTTCAACCCCACCGCGCAGCTCGAACGAGTGTGGGCTAAGTGCGTCGTCGCGCAGGCTCCGTGGATACGCTGCGTGGTGGCGGCAAAGCGCCTGCGGCTGCTCATCTCGACACCTCGGCGCTGGCTGCCACTCGGCGTAGGCGGCATGCAACTCGGCCCGACGATGTCCACGCGATCGCGTCGATCAGCTCCAGATCCGGCAGCTCGAGAACGCTCCAAAAGCGCGATTGATCGTGGTGCTCGATCTCGCGGTCCAACCGACTGCCCAGCTTTGCCAGCAGCCAGGCCCGTCGCGTGCACTCTTGGCAGATGCCGCTCATGCCGCTCTACGCACGGAGAGGCTGGTCTCGGGTCGCAGCATGAGCGCTCGTGAGATTTGCTCGCTGCCGACGCGCTCGCGGCACTGCCAAGTCGGCAAGCGTGCGTGCGACACGCAGTGCGCGGTGCTGTCCGCGTGCGCTCAGCAGGCCGCGCTCGCGCGCTCGAGCCATCATCTGCTCACCCTGCCTCGTCGAGCTTGAGATGTCTGCGCAGCATCGGTGCGTCCATCTGCGCGTTTACGAGGATGCCATCTGCTCGCAATCTCCTGGCCTGACGTTGGCGCGCCTCGATCACCTGCTCGCGCGCCTCCGCAGAGCTCAGCGGAGGGTCTCCGGCAAGATGGTCGGCGGTCGTGCGCTCTACGTGCACGAGCAAATCGATGCGGTCGAGCAAGGGCCCGCTCAAGCGGCGGCGGTGGCGCGCGAGGTCTGCTTCGCGACAGGCACAGCGCTCCCGTTCGCCCGCATACCCACATGGGCAGGGGTTGGTCGCGGCGATCAACATGAAGCGCGCCGGATATACAGCCGAGTGGCGCGCCCTCACGATTGTCACGTGACCGTCCTCCAGCGGTTGGCGCAGCGCCTCGAGCGTCGGACGCGCGAACTCCGAGAGCTCGTCAAGAAACAGCACACCATTATGGGCGAGCACCACCTCTCCGACCCACCCGCGCCGTGCGCCGCCGATCAAGCCCGCGGTCGTGATCGAGTGGTGGGGTGCCCGAAAAGGCCGCTCTGTGAGCAGCTCGCCGCCCGTGAGCTTTCCGGTGGCGCTGTGGATGCGCATCACTTCAATCGCCTCGGAGCGCTCGAGCGGGGGCAAGATCGAGGGAAGGCGCCCGGCGAGCATCGTCTTGCCGGTCCCGGGCGGCCCGCTGAGAAGGCTGTTGTGGGCTCCGGCAGCTGCGACGACGAGTGTCCAGACAGCCTCGTCTTGGCCGCGTACATCACTCAGATCAGGGCCTTGTCGAGGTATGCTGGTCTGCGCTCGGCTCGGCTCGGGCAACCGGTCGCCGGCGCCACCGCTCAGTACGCGCGCGGCGCTCGTGAGGCGCTCGACGACGCCCACGGGAGAGCCCTTCAACGAGTGTCGCCTCGCGTGCGCGCGGCGTGCCCAGGACGAGCATTGCCAGCCCGGCCTTCTTCGTCGCCTCGGCGACCGCAAGAGTTCCGTGACAGGCGCGTACCTCGCCATCGAGTGAGAGCTCGCCAAAGAGTGCGTGCGTGTCGAGCAGCTCGCTCGGGATCTGTCCGCTCGCGGCGAGTATTCCGCATGCCAGCGCCAGGTCGAAGCCGGGTCCGATCTTTGGCACGTCGGCTGGGGCGAGGTTCGCTGTGATCCGCCGCGCTGGGAATTGAAAGCCCGAGTTCAGCAGCGCTGCATGAACGCGGTCGCGCGCCTCGCGTACAGCGGCGTCGGCCAGCCCGACGATCGCAAACGCCGGCAATCCGGGTCTGATGTCTATCTCCACGCTCACTGCGCGTGCGTGGAGTCCTTCAAGCGTGAACGTGCGCGCCCGAGCGAGCATCCGATGCCTCCCTTCGCGGTTTTCAGGCGAGGCACATCAAGCTACGTCGCGCTTGGGACGGTACTCGGCGCAGGGGCGAGTGAACCCTCTCTTTTGCGACTGATCTGCAGTGGTGGCAGTCTTATCTCACGGGCAGATCCGTGCGCTCGGATTGTCTACAAAACGGCGGTGCCCCCCGCGCGCGCAGGGGGCACCGTCGTTTCGAAGATGTTCTCCGTAGCTAGAACCCTGCCGGGTGGCGCACGACGAAGCCCGCCGTGGAGGTCATCGAGTCAGACCAGCGCGAACCGGATTCCTGCAGTGCGACGGTGTCAAAGCGTCGACCATCGATTGTCATCCAGGCATGTTCGGCGTCCGCGTAGATCGTGATGTAGCGACCCGGGCCCAGGTTCGCCATAGGACTCGAGTGCCGAGGAGTCCTCCGGCGAGCTGAGCAGGCCGCCGCCGTGCAAAGCATAGGAGACCGAGCCCGAGCAGTCATAGCCGACAGACTCGAACGAGCCATGCCCGCCGCCATAGACGTAGGGCCGGGTTGCGATTTCATCGGCGGCGGCGATCACGCGAGCAATTACGCCTGAGGCTTCACCGCCTGTGCTACTGCTCTGGTCACCGCTGCCAGTCGCGCCGGTGCTGCTTGTCGTAGAGGGCAAAAGCCTGGGCGAGGGATGCAAAGTCGCATGCTCGTCGAGCCCGAGTGCCCGCCACGTCTCCGGTCCGACGACACCGTCGACCGCCAGGCCGTCACGTGCCTGCAGTTGCTTGACTGCTGCCTCCGTCTGCGGTCCGAATTGGCCGTCGGCTTGAGATGTGCAGGGCTTCCTGGAGGCGGGTGACCGGATTCCCGCTCGGGGTGGCGGCGGACGCCGGCACCCCGGCAGTCTGGTCAGCGACATTCGTGGCTGCTTCGCCGCCGGTACCGGTGGCGTCACTGGCGACATGAGCGCCAGAGACCTGTGTTGTCTCATGGACGGACCGGTGGGGTGTCGGGAAGAGCGTCTGCTTGAGCTCGCCATGTGCCGTGCAGGCTCAGCGCACGCCAAGTTTCAGGCCCGACGACGCCATCGACAACAATGTGGTGCAGCGCCTGGGCGTGCTTGACCGCTGCCTCGGTTTCGGGACCGAACGTTCCGTCGACCTGAACGCCGAGCGTTTCCTGCAGGCGCACGACTGGGTTGACAGCAGGTGTGGATGCCTTGGTCGTCGCGGGGGCTGTCGTGTCTGTGGCAGGTGTCTTGGTTGTCGTTTCTGTCTCGACTACGTTGGCGCTTGTCGCGACCGCAGGTGTGTTTTCGTCAAGCACCGCGCTTGTCGCGATCGGAACCGCGTTATCGGCCAAGGCCGCCCCTGTCTTTGGCCCCACGATGCCATCGACTTCGAGTCCGTGGCTGGCCTGAAAGGCGCGCACTGCCGCTTCGGTTTCTGGGCCGAAGACGCCGTCCTCGTGGATACCCAGAGCATGCTGCAACAGTCGAACCTGGCGGCCTTCCTCGCCGTTTTCAAGCGTGATGTAGTGGGTGGTCGTGGTCGTAGGCTCGGGCGTAGGCGCAGGTGTGGAGGCGGGCGTGCCGCTCGCATCCGCTAGACCCGCGGCAGGGCCGGCGGCGATCGCGATCAGCGTGCCCAGGGAGACGCGCCGGGCGCGTGTTGCTGTGGGAACGAACTGGATCTCCGAGGCGCGCCTGCGGGTACGCGAGCGCAGCGTCGAGCGCTCCCATGGCTCGCTGTCGGCGAGATTGCGCGGCGAGGGCAAGCGATTGCGTGCGTCCATCAGGTTGGCGAGGCGCATGGGGGAGCGAGCGGTACGTTTCTCGGCTCGCTCACGGCGTGCGCGCGAGCGTGAGAGTGAGGCGTCCCAGGGGTCGGCAACAGCGAGATCACGCGGGAATCCCGGCATGTGAAAAGCGTCCTTTCGTTATCTCAGGGCGCCTACGGGGTTAGCTGTCGGGCTCGCGTACTTACGCTACGCCACAACCTGTGACGATTCGCCCCCGCAGCCTCTCGGCTGCACTGGGTCCCCCGCTCCTAACCCCCGTGGGGACCAGGACTCGGCACGAACGCGAGTCAAAGTATCAGGTCCGCTTGCAAGATGCATCACATAGGAAGGGTTGCAAGGTTTATTGCCGACGAGTCGGCCTTTGGCTTGGTCGCATGGGGTGCGCGAGATTATGGGTGCAGACTGTTAGGGTACCCTAAGTTGTGGTAGCGTCCCCAACGCAAAGCCTAGCCCCGAGGTCGGGTTTACAGGAGTCGTTGGTGGCGAACACACAAACAGAGATCGCGCAAAGCGAGCCGCGCCCTGCTAAGCGCGCTGGCGAACGCGTGAGCTTCTACGTGTGGACGGCGATCCTGCTCGCGGTGTCCGTTACGGCGGTCATCCTGGGTTGGCACGCTAGCGGCGGCACCACCGATCCTACGGCTCTGCCGACCGACCACCGGTTGAATACGGCGACAGTCGTCATCGACAGTGCGATCCTCGTCTTCCGCGAGGGTCTGGAGACGATCCTCGTGCTTGCCGCCGTCACAGCGAGCTTCCTGGGCTCGAATCGCATCTATCGCCGTCCGGTCGCCGTGGGCGGTGCGACCGCGCTGGTCGCTGCAGTGGGCACATGGTTTGCCGTGATCTGGTTCATCGGGCAATTCCACGGCGGCGAGTTCGACGTGCAGGCTGCCACAGGGATCCCCGCGATCATCGTCCTGCTGCTCGTGATGAACTGGTTCTTCCACAAGATGTACTGGACCGGTTGGATCTCCAGCCACCACAAACGCAGGCGCGGCCTGCTTTCCTCGGACTCGGAGACCAATAAGCGGCGCATGCTGCTGGGGTTTGCTCTGCTGGGGTTCACCTCGGTCTACCGGGAGGGCTTCGAGGTGGTCATCTTCCTGCAGAACCTGCGCGAGCTGTACGGCTCGAGCGTCGTGCTCGAGGGCGTCATGATCGGCCTGCTGTTCACCGCCGCGACCGGCGTTCTGACCTTCGCTCTACATCAGCGCCTCCCCTACAAGCGGCTGTTGATCATTACCGGCGTGCTATTGCTGTTCGTGCTTCTGGTGTCGGTTGGCGAGGAGGTCAACGAGATGCAGCTTGCCGGCTGGATTGGGACCACCGAAATCCAGGGTCTGTCGATTCCTGGCTGGATGGGAACGTGGTTCTCGCTTTTCAACAACTGGGAGACATTCATCGGCCAGTTCGTCGCGCTTGCGCTGGTGATCGGCTCCTACGTTGTCGCCCAATACGTGCGTGTGTGGCGGCCTCGTCGCCGCGGGGAACAGGCCGCGCGGCGCGCCGATGCTATTCCCGAGCGGCCCGTCGCGGCGCCGAACACACCTGCCACAGCCTAGAGCTACCCACCTTCGAGTCCGTCACAGCACGGACCGCACACTGCTGCCGTTTTGCTGGCTAGGACGTCGAAGGGCTCGAACGATCATGGTCTTTGGAGGGCTGGGTGGTGAAGCTCAGGGGCGACATGTCCTCGTCGTTGTTAGCAACACGCACCTTGTGGGCGAGACCCATGGTGATCGTGCTCATTGCGCACTAGGTGACATAGCGATTCAAATCTCGAGGAAGACAGCGCCGCATGCGGCGCTGTCCCTGGCCGCACATGTGCGGCCAGGCCGGTCGGTGCATGCACCGACCGGAACTGCATATTGGTTACGCGTGTTCGCGCAAGTAGTCGCCGAGCAGCTTAGTTCCGTACTGTGGTGCCACTAGATCGGTGCGGCTGATCGAGGCAAGAAACTCGAGCATCTCGCCGCACCGGTGATCGCCGAGGCGGATCAGCGGTAGCGCGGCTTTGAACAGCGGCTGAGGGATTTGCAGCACACGCGTCTTGCGCTCGACGGCCGCGAAGGCCAGCTCCACCTCTTCGCGCCTGGTGAAGATCTCGGGCCCGCCGACCTCGATCTCCGGAGACTCGCTCTCGATCGCCTCCACACACGCCAGCGCAAGGTCGGCCTCGTGGATCGGATTGCTGCGTGCCTTGCCATCGGCGAAGCTGATCGCAAGGCCGCGGCTAGCGAAGTCGTGCAGATCGATATACGAGTAGAAGAAGCTGTTGGCTCGCACAACCGTGTGGTCGATCGGGCTTGCTTTTAGCTCATCGACGAACCGCTCGTGCGCGGCCACATAGTCAAGGTCGTGAAGCTGTGGCCCAGCCAGGACGGTGACGTATACGAACTTTCGCACGCCTTGCGCGATAGCCGCCCGCAGCAGAACCAGATTGATATGGGGATCTACTTCGCGGAAGGAGCGCCGATCGGCGCTCCGCTGGAGTGTGCAAGGTTGCCCTGCAGCTGAGAAGACGACGTCGATCCCTTCCATTGCGTTGTGTATTTGCGCTCCTGGGTTGAGCAGGTCGATCGCGATCGTGTCCTGTGTGCCATCGATCAGTCCTCGCTTGTCGGGATCGCGTATCAGCGCGCGCACACCGTAACCGCGAGCGCCAAGCTCCCGAACCATGTGGCGGCCGAGAAAGCCGCTAGCCCCGGCGACGAGGGAATCTGTCCATCTGTTCTCAGCTCACCTGGGCCGTTGCGGTGCAGATGTCAAGCCGAGGCTGAGGCGTTCTCGCGCGCTTTGGCATCTGCCCATTTCGATTGGCAGGCTATTTCAGTATCGGCCTTCCAAACAGAGCCAGATAAGGCCATGCGCTACGGACCAGTTCGCCTTACCGCGCCAAGCTATTTTCGTTCGTGCTGCTTCTGCTAGAAGATTTTGAGGCGGCCTTTTGGGGAGCTACGGTGACGAGCGCCGCGCTGCCCGGCGAGAGTTCGACAGTCACTGTCCCCGAACGTCCTACGACACTTTCTGCTCGCAGCGGAGCTCGCCAGGAGCCGTTAGCTGCGACGGCGCGTCCGGCAAGCAGCACACCGCTAGTTGCGCTTGGCGATGAATCGGTGAGATGCTGAATCTGTGCGGCTCCCATGCCGGCGCCCACCTCCAACTGCACAGCTAGCGGACTCGTGCCTTCGGGTTCGTTGTTGCAGAGCACGACCTTCAGCGAGTGGCCGGGCCCGGAGAAGCCGGCTGCGACGATATCGGGTGCGCCTTCGGCTGAGATGGTTGTGGGCAAAGGGTGATCGCCGATCAACGTGCGCGTCAGCAGCAGCGCATACCACTCGGGCTGGGCGCGCAGCTCTCCTTGTGTCAGGGCCGTCGTATCGGGCGCACATAGGGGGGTGTATCCCACGCAGTTCGTTGGGTTGCCCTGAAGGTTGATGCCGGCGGTCCCTGCGGCCATCGCCTGGGTGATGTAGCCGGTCGCCCACAACGCTGAGGCGAACGTGTCGCTGATGCCGGCCACGCCTCCGCAGGAGACGGTGTTGGCCTCGTCGATGCGCAAAGGGATGTCGCGTAATTCCGACACGGCCATGTAGCTGGCCAGTGACAATGCCGCGGCTCCACGCCCGGCCGAGCTCAACAGCGTTTCGATCGACGGTGGCGGCGTCTGCGCGCAGCCAAGCGGATAGTGGTGGCCTGTCAAGAGGACCGGGCTCTGAGCGAGCGCCTCCTCTTCGCCCCATTCGCTGAAGGCGCCGGAGCCGGAGACGTCGGGACCGGCGATCGGCACGTTTGGTGTGAGTGCATCGATAGCTTCGCGGTAGGCGCTCGCCTCTTCCTCATAGCCTTGGGCGATCCAGGGAAGTTCACGGAAGCCGTGACTGCCGTAAGAGTTCGGCTCGTTGCCGATCTCCACGGCGGCGAGGTAGGGTCCGAGCGCGCGGTGAGCGGCCGCCACCTCGCGGGCGGCGGCTGTCGGTTCGTAGTGGGCCATGCCGACAGTGAGAAGGACCTGCCAACCACTGCGCCGGGCAAGCGTCCCGAGCTCGTTCAACTGCGCCGGCCCGATCGTACTGGTCGCCCAAGCCGGCCGCGGCGTCTGCGAGTCGGTCCAGGCAACGTTCTCATCGGCTGTGATACCGCCAAAGCGCAACATCCCAGGCCCAAGCGAGCGCAGCAGCTCAACCAGGTTGCCGTGGTTGGCGTACTGAACGAGCTGGCTTAGCGCCGCCATCTCGAAGGAGAGGCCGAGAAATCGCTGAGCCACCGGTCGGCCGGGATCGAGTGGGTTGAAAGCGACGGTCACCGGGAGTGCCGACTGGGCTGCGAGGGCCGCCGGGTTGTGAGCTGCGTGGGCGCGCGAAGGGGAGCCTGAGACGCCGGCTCTGGCAGTGCTCGCGATGGCCGGTGCGCCTGTCACGAGGATCGCGCTTGCCAGGGCAACGGTGGCGAGCAGCGAGACTCTCGCCGCGCGAGACGCAGATCGCAGGGTCCGTGCCGCCGCGTGGCCGGCGCAAGAGATCGACGTTCGTATTGGAGCCATGTCGTGGGTTAACAGACTATGGGTCCCGTCGGAGCGGACGGCTACGCGCTGTTTCCAGACGGCGGCTGCTCCCACGAGGCCTGGATGATTAGCATTCGGTCACTGGACGATCCAACGACTGAACATCGCGAACGCATCAGCCTGAAGGACGCGGCGCCTGAGCCTACCGTGCGATGGCGGCGTTCGACCGCTCGATCGAGCTTGATTCCTCGCTGCGCGAGCTTGTGAAGGTCCGCGCCTTGCAGCTCAACGGTTGCGCGTATTGCATCGCCATGCATACGCGACGCGCGCAAGGCGGGGGAGAGAGCGAGCAGCGTCTCTATGCGTTGGCGGCTTGGCGGAGAGTCCGCTGTTCACGGTACGGGAGCGCGCCGCATTGGAGTTGATCGATGCGATTACAACGATTGGGGAGAACGGTGTGCCGAGGCCTTGTACGAGCGTGCGGAGGCCGAGTTCTCCTCCAGTGAACTCGCCAATCTGATCCTCGCGATTACGGCGATCAACGCCCGGAACCGGATTGCGGTGAGCAGTGGCATCGTGTTTACGAAGACGTTGTAGTAATGAGGCGCAACGCCAAGCTAGCGAATGCCGGAGGAGGGACTCGAACCCCCGACACGCGGATTATGATTCGTCCCGAGGGGTGTTGTGGGGTGTCGCTCGGTCGGCTAGATTGGCTCTATTGCTAGGGATTCGCGTCTAGGCCGTTGCGGGCTTTGTCGCCGAATGGTGTGGGGCACGTTCGCACTTTGTTTGCACCCCGCGCTGGGCCACGTGGCCGATAGCTGCGTGATTCGCCACACTGCTCAGGGGCGGGATCCATTGAGCGACGGGATGTCGGTGGTGGCCGAGATGTATTGGGCGAGCGACGGATCAAGCCGTTCAGCGACCCAGAGAAGGTCTTCAAGTTGTGCTGCGAGGTTTGTACTCAGGAGGTGCTCGTGGTGGGCAACGCGGTTGCGCAGGTCGTGCAGGCGGCCGACGCGGGCGTCGATGTCGCTGCGGCTGGTCTTGGGTGGGAAGGCGGTGTGCAGGTAGGGCACCCACAAGCCCTTCTCGTGCGCCTTCGAGGAGAGGTAGCGCCAGAAGCCGAAGGTCAGGTTCGCAATGACTTTGCCAGAAGACGCCGACGGGCCTCCTGCATCGCGTACTGCCGCCTCAATGATCGCGCGTGACTTGCGATTGACATCCACAGACGATGGCGCCCTGCCATGGGCGCGCTTGGTGCGGTGCAGGGGCGGGAACACGATCGTTGCGGCAAACGTCCAGTGCGCGTATCCCGCAGGCGCGGAGCCTGTCAAGGCTCTGTCGTAGGCGTTGCGAAGCGCGACCTCGAAGTGTGCGAGGTCGCGAAGGACAGCCGCGCTGGCACGAGCGTTCCAGTCGTATAGAGCAAGCGCCTTGGCTCGGTCCTGACCTGCCTCATCCAGGTATCTCTGAAGGCGAGGGGCACTCAACCATTGCTCCAGCCACGGCCCGTCCTTGGGCTGGCCTGCATGATTGGCATCAGGAGTCATTGTGCTTTGCGGCCCGTAGGGTTATAATTCCGTTGGAAAGCCCCGGTGGACCGCTGACTTCGGTCATGTCGCCGGGGCTAAGTCGTTTAGCGACGGTAGGCGAGGCGTCTGCGACTTGTCTACCTGCCGGATGATCGTTCACGCTCAGGACAGAGAGTGCGCGGAGTCCAGGTTGAGCCGGATGCGATCTGGTGGAAGCGCAAAGACCTCGTTTTCGCGCTTGAGCTGCGCGGGCGTCTTACGTCCAGAGCGCAGTGCCTCCTCATCTGCGCGGCGAGCGCTCTCCTTTTCGTCCCAGAGCTGCTGTGCATCGACGTATTCAATCGGCAAGGTCATCGCTCTGTCGAGGATAACGCGCTCTCTGCAAGTTCTGTAGTAATTTCGCATCATTGCGGGCATTTTGAGGGATCGTCGGTGGCTGCTCGGGTTCGTCGTCGAATAGGAGATGTCCGCTCGTCACCCCCGACACGTGACCGAGCGACCAGCAGGAGTGCGAGAAGCGAAACTACTCGGGCATCTCACCGCAGCCGTCAACGGGCGCATCCTGTGGTCTGGCTGTGGTACTCGGCGTTTGTCCCTGCCGCGAGTGCCCAGTGAGCATGCCGGCGATGCCGCCCACGGATGCGGCAGCTACCGTGCCGAGCGTCGAAACGGCCGCATCGGTTGTGTTGCCGCCCTTTCCGAAGACCTCGATCACCAGCAGCACGATTAGGGCCAATACCGCCACGGCGCCAAGCGCCACGACGCCGACGAACTGCGGTCGATGCACCCAGCGCTCGTGCTCTTGGCGCGCTCGTTCGCGTTCCAGTTGGACGAAGTGGTCGCCGGTCATATCGGCGGGGAAGGCACGTGCCTGGTTCTTTGTCGAGCTTCTTGACCTCCAGATGCGCCGTGAACTCTGCGCCTGTAGAGAACTTAAAATCGACAGGTCCGCGTCCTAGCTTGACCTCCCTGTCAATCGAGATGTTATTGGCACGACAGTAGTGCTTGGCTATGCCACGAAAGAGATTCTGGGACGCTGGCTCCTTCTTGCGGTACCGTCTTCGTTCCACAGGAGTTCCCAACCTCCATCCTGCTCTACGTAATGCCGGAACGCCTTGCACACTTGATCGATGACGGCGAAGAACTCCGCCTTCGTTTTGGCAGGTGTAAGGCGTAGGGGATGGGCGGACACGTAGGCCGCTGATTCGGGTTCCCATTTCCAGAGCAGATCGGTGTCCTGATTGAGGTCGTACGGATTCGGGACTGCTGACTCCATGACTTCGGTCCAGCGATGGACGTTGCCTTCATGCCGCCGGGCCTCTTGAACGATCTTCCCCTTATCGACCCCTTCCATGACTTCGAGGTTGAATGTGGCCTTACTCAGTGCGTATTGCCACCAGTCATCAGCATTGAGTGTCGGGAGCTGTCGCAGGAAACGCTTCGGCACGAGAAGAATGGCACTTCCCGAAAAGGGATTGATGGGCAGCGCTGCCTTTACTTCGCGAATATTACCCTTATTGTCCGTGCCTGCATGCTTTATGACGACGCTCTTTGTTGGAAGTCCGTGTCGGGCCGCAATCTTAACCGTATAGTCAACGAACTCCTTCTTGAGCGCGGTACAAGCAAGATCGCTGATCCGGTCAGGTCCGATATTCTCGTTGAAGATGCCGAGCAACTCGAAGTGCGCGAGATGTTCTATACCTCGTTTGATCGCATCTTCCATCGCGCGAGCGATCTGCTCAGCCAGTTTAGGGCCGCCTCCGGCCCCATCGACGCCGTGAGATGTGTAGCCGATGCAAAACTCTTTCGGCTCTGGGAATCTTAGCTGTCCTATCGCCATCGTCCGATAAGGGCTTGCCGTCGTGCCTTTGGCCTTCGCCAGCAGCATGAAAATTCGGTCGTACTGTTCGATCATCCGCTTGTGCGCATCTCGCCATGACTTCTGTTTGTCGCGGAAGATCAGGAATGGGTCAACAAACAGCCTCGTGTCCGCCTACAGAATTGGATCGAACCAGTCGTCGTTTGAGCCGCGCTGTATCTTGAAATGTGCGGAGAACAACATTGACTGTAGTCTATGTGTCGTTTCGGATGTAGTGGGCAACTGCTGGAATAATCGCGAAAGTGCGTCATCGACGTATATCTCCGCCGGATGGGCGTGGCCCTCATATTCCCCGCCTCAGTTCGCAGCGCTCCGCAATCTCTGCGAGGCGATGAATTCGACGGCGTAGTGTCGTCCGCTCGCGGAGTTCGGTGCGGAACCATGCGAACTCGCGGCCAAGCCCGACTTCTACCCCGAAGTGACCTGCGTACTCCGGTAGCCGCTCCGCTAGCCCCTCGCGCGTCCCGCGTTCCCACTTGGCCGCTTCACTCAGCACTTCCGTCTCACGGTCGCGGGAGACATGTTCCCCCCAGCGTTCAAAGAGGTTGTTGCCCTCAGCTAGCTGTCCGCTGAGCCAGATCGCATTGACATCCCCACTGGAAGCTTGCTGCTGCTTCTCGCGGGACACGCGATAGGCGCCCTCGGCGAAGGAAAAGATCGTGAGTATTCCGAGGAAGCCGCCGATCACAGCTGCGGGTTGGCGTAGTAGAACGCCGCCGACCGAGACGGCAAGGATCGCGATAACGGCCAAGATGCGCGCCGTTCCATCGAGCACCTCCCATGCCCATCGCGCGCCGACGCTCATCGACCGCCGCCAAAAGGCGATGCGGTGCATCGCTATGTCTTGAAAAGTGGACATGTCCGCATCATCCCCCAAAGACAACAAAACGCCGCTTTCGCCCGATCAGAGGTGACCTCCGAGTCCCACGGCGAGTGAGGTACCAGTGGCTGGAGCTCTCTCCGTTGGGCTCCGGGAACAGTCGGAGTGCGGGCGATCGACTATGAGTCGCCGGTGGCCTGGCGACACGTCAGCGACCGCTGGGGAAATACTCTGGGGAAATACTGGCATCTGTCTTCGCTGTCCTGTATACTGAATGCGCGGTGTTTGCAGGACTTTCGTGGATGCCGGAGGAGGGACTCGAACCCCCGACACGCGGATTATGATTCCGCTGCTCTAACCAACTGAGCTACTCCGGCGGGAGCGGGGAGTTTAGCCTCTTGCGCAGGAGCGCCCGGCTCTTGTCGCGGGCGATGTCTCGACTCGTTCCAGATCATGCCCGACAAGCCACTGCTAGCCGTCCCAAATGTCTCCGAGGGTCGCCGACAGGCGACAATCGAGGCGATCTGCCAGGCGTTCACGGTAGCTGGAACAGCACGCCTGCTTGACGTCCACTCCGATGTTGACCATTACCGCTCGGTGTTCACGCTCGCGGGTGTCCAGGGCTCGTTGTCTGGCGCTCTGCTCGCGGGCGCGCGGGCAGCCGTTGAGCGCATCGACATTGGGCAGGATCGCGACGCCGGGGAGATCGGCGTGCATCCGCACGTGGGCGCGCTCGACGTTATGCCGCTTGTTTACCTCGATGCCGGTCAAAGGGGCGCGGCGTGCGCGGAGGCGCTTGTCGTAGCCGCCGAGATCGGCGAGCGTCTCGGCGTGCCGGTCCTCTTGTACGGAGAACTGGCGCAGGGTCGCAAGCGCGCCCAACTGCGGCGCGGCGGTGTGGCCGGCTTGGCGCAGCGCTTGAGTACAGGCGAGCTGCGCCCAGACTTCGGCCCGCCCCTTATGCACCCGACCGCGGGCGCCACGCTGGTCGCGGCCAGGGAGCCGCTGGTGGCGTTCAACTTCGAGCTGGCGGCGCCAGCAAGCGTGCAGGACGCGAAGCGCATCGCGAGTCTAATCCGCGAGGGCGGGGCCGAGGGCCTGCCGGGGCTACGGGCGATAGGCGTGCCACTGCACCACGTCGAGCGGGACGTTTGGGTCAGCGACGGCGGAGCTGATCTGGATCGGAAGCTGGGCGAGCATGGGCTGGGGGAGCTCGCGGAGTCGGCGGGGCGTGGGGCCCCCAAAAGCCCAATGCCCCCCGCGCGCGCGGGGGGCATGCCTGCTGGGGATGTTGTCGCCCAGCTCTCGATGAACGTCGAGCGCCCGCTCGAGTTGCCGCTGCGAGCGATCGTCGAGGCGGTCCGCCGGCACGCCGAGATAACGTGCGCGGAGCTCGTCGGTCTCGCTCCACGGGTGGCATTCGAGGACTTCCCCGGGGACGTTCCGCTGTCCGGATTCGATCCTGAAGCGCACGTGATCGAGAACGCACTAGGGTTCTAGGTGCCCCGTCGTGTGACGGGCTGCGATTTATCCGTGTAAAGATCACCGAACAAGGCGCGAGATGGCTCAGACGAAGCGCAAGCGGCAGACCAAGCACCGTGGCAATGCCGCCGGCGTGGTCGAGTCGCGCGGGCGCACAGGCCGCAAGCCGACCGAGGCGGAGAAGACCGGAAAGGCAGCGGCACCGAAGCTGACGCGCCAGGAGCGCCTGGAAAAGCCACCGACGTGGTTGGGAGCGTTCTACCGGGCGATGGCGGCAGCGGTGCTGATGCTGCTGATCAGCATCGTGCTCCTGAAAAAGCCAAACGAGGCGATAGCGCTGTTTCCGATCGTGCTGATCGCGTACGTGCCGATCAGCTACTACACCGACAATTGGCTGTACAAACGCCGGATGGGGAGCAAGGCCAGGCAGGCGGGTAAGGCTGGCTCAAAGTGATCGATGTCCGTGCGTTCACGGTCGGTCCAGTTCAGGAGAACGCCTACCTCGTGCGCGCCGACGCGCAGGCGACTCGTGCCCTGATGATCGACCCGGGCGAAGAGCCGCAGCGCCTGCTCGATGCGGCCGCCGCGCTCGGCGTCGAGATCGAGGCGATCCTGATCACCCACTGCCATTTCGACCACATCGGCGCGGTGGCACCGGTTGCAAGAGCCACAGGGGCGCCGGTGTACTGCCCCGAGATCGAGCTTGGCGTGCTTGCGGACATCATGAAATGGACGATGCCGGGCTTCGGCCCGTTTGAGAGCTGGCAGGCCGAGCACACCGTCAAGGGCGGCGAGCGGCTACGGCTCGCGGACATGGACGTCGAGGTGCTGTTTACTCCAGGTCACAGCCCGGGCCATGTGACGTATGCGATCGATCGCGCGAGCGCCTCCGCACAAGGTTCCGTATCGGTAGAGGATAAGGAGGGCTCCGCGGGCAGCCAACCGGCGCTGCTCTCAGGCGACGTGCTCTTCCAGGGCTCGGTCGGACGCGTGGACCTGCCAGGCGGCGACTGGGCGACGCTGGAGCGCTCGATCGACATGCTGATGAGTCGCTTCGAGCGCAACACAGTCCTGTATCCGGGGCACATGGGCGTGACAACGCTCGGCCGTGAGTGGGATACCAACCCGTTCCTTGCCGAGCTGCGCGCCGCAGCGATGACACCGCAGCCTTGAGCGGGCAGCAGATAAAAGCGCCGCGCGGCACCTACGACGTGCTCGGTGAGCAAGCGGCGAGTCGGACAGCACTGGAGGCGCGTGCCCGCACGATCCTCGAGGGTGCCGGCTATGAGCGCATCGAGACGCCCACGTTCGAGGCCACCGAGCTGTTTGCGCGCGGGGTTGGCTCCTCCACAGACATCGTGCAGAAGGAGATGTACACGCTGACCGACGGCAGCGGACGCTCGCTGACACTGCGTCCCGAGGGCACCGCGCCCGTATGTAGGGCATATGTCGAACATGGCATGCACAAGCTCCCCCAACCCGTGAAGCTTTGGTACCTGTCGAGCTTCTTCCGCTATGAGCGCGCTCAGAAGGGCCGCCAGCGCCAGTTCTGGCAGGTCGGCGCCGAGGCGTTCGGCTCCGAGGACCCCGCGCTTGACGCCGAGTCGATCCTGCTGCTCGGCACGTTGCTGGAGGAGCTGGGCGTTAGGAATGTGTGTCTGCGTCTATCGAGCCTGGGCAGCAGCGAGAGTCGCCAGCGCTACCGCGAGCGCCTGCAGAAGCATCTGCGCGCAAACGAAGCGAACCTGTCTGAGGAGGTGCGCCAGCGCATCGGGCTGAACCCGCTGCGCGCCTTTGACTCCTCGCACGAGAGCACCGTGGCTGTGATGCGCGAAGCGCCGCGGCTGCTGGACGAGCTCGATGCTGACGACGCCGAGCACTTCGCGACCGTACGCGAACTGCTCGACCGCGCAAGCATGGCCTATGAGGTCGACGCGACGCTCGTGCGCGGCCTGGACTACTACACGCGCACGGTGTTCGAGTTTACGAGTGACGCACTCGGCGCACAGAGCGGCGTCGGCGGTGGCGGACGCTATGACGGGCTCGTCCAGCAGCTGGGTGGTCCGGCGACGCCGGGCATGGGCTGGGCGGCCGGCATCGAGCGGATCCTGCTCGCGGGCAGTCCTCTGGGAGGGGACGCTCATGCCGTCGACCTGTACGTGGGTCTGGCGGATGGGGGAGAGGATGGGTCGTTCCCCCAGGTCAAGGCGGCCGCTTTTGAGATCTTGAGCGAGGCTCGTTCGGCCGGTTTGCATGTGCAGATGGAGATGGCCGGCCGCTCTTTGAAGGGACAGCGCGGACATGCTAATCGCATTGGTGCGCGCCTGTTGGCGATCGTGGAGCAGCACCAGACGGTCTTGCGCGACATGCAGGATGGGTCCGAGGAGACGCTGGAGACCGGCACGGTCGTGCACGCCGCGTTGCGGCGTCTACGCGATCTCGCATAGCTCTGGATCGGCCGACGGCGATGATCGGCGTGACGATCGTTCTGCGGATCCGTCGGAGACACGGAAAAGGGCCAGCCGAATCTCTGGTCTCGCTCGGCGAGCCCCCGCCTGAATGTTGGGCTTTGGAAGTGAAAAAGTGCTTGCGAGACGTCCATGGCCGATGTCGCCGTTCAACTCGGGCGACGATTCTGCCGAAGTGAGGGGCGATGGCTCAGCTCTCGCGTCCCTATCAGATCATTCTCGGCGTCGTTGTCGTGTTCGGGCTCATCTGGGCTGTCGCGCTGCGCGGCCATAGTTCCAACCCGAGCGAACCAACAGCTTCGGCCCCGACGGCGCCGAACAGTGCATCTGCCAACGGCAGCTCGGGCGCCAACCCCGCCGCGGCGACCCCGGTCTACCACGGAGCCGCGCCCGGCGTGGAAGGGCTCACCAGAGCGATCGCCAAAGCGCACGGTGTGGTGGCGGAGTCTCAGCGCAACGTCGAAGAGCAGGCCAACCGGGCGCATGCACTCACCGGCGAAGCTCAGGCGTCCGCGACGACAACGCACACGACAGCCGCTGGCAAGAACACGCAGAGCGTGACGGTGACCCACAAGACGAACGTCACTCCCAGCCTCGCGCATAGGACGGTCACGAGCTCTCACAAGACAAGCACTCAAGCGCACAACCCAACCACGACCGTTACGCACACAAGCACTACTACGGTGCACAAGGCGACCCCAGTACACAGAGTCGCGGCGCCCACCGACAAGCCCACCGTTCGCGTGCACAGCACTGTCAAGCACTCCTCCACCAAGTCCGCCCAGCAGGTGGCGGTCGAACACGAGCTCGCTCAGGGCAAGACGGTAATGCTGTTCTTCTGGACTCCGAGCTCCACCGTAGACCAGCAGAACGCCGCTCAGGCAAAGACGCTTGCCGACCGTTCCAAAGGCACGGTCACGCTTCACCTAGCGCTGGCAAACCAGGTCGGCGAGTTCGGCGCGATCACCGAAGTCGTCCACGTCTACCAGACGCCGACGATCCTGATCGTCAACAAGCACGGGGTAGTGAGCACGCTCACAGGCCTAACCGACGTGTTCGCGCTCGAACAGGCAGTGCAAGAAGCGCAAAGCGCAGTCGTCTGAATCGCCGCAGCAAGCTTCGCAATGTCCGCGCGCCAGCATGAGGCGCTCACCTCTGTCCCATACCCGCAGCCGAGCGCGGCCTCTTACACTCGACGGACATGAACGTCGAGATGTTCACTCAGCACTTGCAGTTCCCGCAGCATCAGGGCCACATCCCTGTCGATGCCTGTAGCGGCGCGGCCGGTGGCGCGGCCTGCGGCGACTTGATCCGCATATCGGTCGCCGTCGATCGCTCGAGTCCGGACGGGCGGATCCTCGACGCGGGCTTCGACGCCAGTGGCTGCGGCGCGGCGATCGCCGCGGGTAGCGCCACGGTGGAGCTGATCGGTGGTGTATGCCTGTTGGATGCGGCACGGATCGGTGCGCCCGAGATCGCGGCAGAGCTTGGCGGCCTCAGCCCGGCAAAGCAGCACGCAGCGGAGCTGGCCAGCGACGCGCTGCACCGTGCGCTCGGCTGGGCAGCGCGTGAACAAGCCGGGCTCGCGCACTCTGCTGCGCGCACGCTCGTGGCGATGAGCGGCGGCGTCGACAGCGCCGTGGCCGCAATGCTCGTCGCCGAAGATGGCGAGCAGGCGATCGCGGTGACGCTCGAGCTGTGGTCCGATCCCGAGAACGACGGCGAGCGTAGCTGTTGCTCGGCCCAGGCCGTGCGCTCGGCGCGCTCGCTTGCCCACGGCATGGGAATGGCGCACTTCTCGATCGACCTGCGCGAGGAGTTTCGCGCCGGCGTCGTGGACGGCTGGCTTGCCGACCACGCGGCCGGTCTCACGCCGAACCCGTGCGTACGCTGCAACGGCAAGGTGCGCCTCGACGCGATGCTCGAGCTAGCCGACCGGCTCGGTGCGCACACGCTTGCCACCGGCCATTACGCGCGCATATCTCACAGCAACGAACCATTGGGCAACGGTGCCGCGTCCGCCGATGAGGCGGCTCCGCTCCTGGGCGCTACCGGAGCGGACGGGGCGCCTCTGCTACGGATGGCCGTGGACGAGGGCAAGGACCAAAGCTATGCGCTTGCCGCGCTCGCACCAAGCTCGCTGGCGCGCTTGCGCTTCCCGCTCGGCTCGCTGAGAAAGCCAGAAGTGCGCGAACACGCGGCACAGGCGGGCCTAGAGGTCGCGCGCCGGCCGGACTCCCAGGACTTGTGCTTCCTTGCGGGCACACGCAGTAGCGACTTCCTAGAGCGCCACGGGGGCATAAAGCGAAGAGCGGGCGCGGTCGTCGATGGCCAGGGACGCAAGCTCGGTGAGCATGGTGGCGTTCATACGCTCACGGTGGGCCAGCGCCACGGTCTGGGCATCGGCGGCGGTCCGATCGACGGCGTGGGAGGCCCGCTCTACGTGATCGCGACCGATGCGCACTCGAACACGGTCACGGTCGGTCCACGCGAGCAGCTACGCACCGCGGCGGTGAGTGTGCGCGAGGTCACCTTGCACCGCGACTGGCGGCCAGGTGGACGCGGTAAAGGTGCGCTACCGCGGCCGGCGCATGCCCTGCAGAGTGCAGGACGAGCCCAATGCCGGTCTGCACGAGCGCGTGGAGCTTGAGATGCTCGACCCGATCGAGCGCACCGCTCCCGGTCAGATCGCATGCCTGTATGAGGGCGATGTGATCGTCGGCTACGGCACGATCGCTCTTTGATGGATGCGAGTTCTGGCGCTTGACTATGGCAGCGCGCGCTGTGGCTGTGCGCTGAGCGACCCTACCGGCACGATCGTCACGCCGATCGCCGTCGTCGCGCGGCCCACAAGCCGCCGCGGGCTCGCGGAGCTGGCACGGCTCGTGGACGAGCGTGAGGTGGAGCGCGTGGTCGTGGGCCTACCGCTGTCCTTGCGCGGCGGGGACACACAGCAGACAAGCGAGACGCGCGACTTCGCCGCGACCCTCTCCCGCCGCCTCGGCGAGGCCGTCCCGGTCGAGCTCTACGACGAGCGCTTCACCACGCGCATCGCCGCTCACGTCGAGGAGCCCAACACCAGCGAGGACTCGCGCGCCGCGGCCGTGCTGTTGGAGGATTGGCTCGCTAGATCCCAGTAGGGTCACGCACTTGTCTAGGGACAGTAGATCGAATGGGTCGGGTGAGCGCACCGAGCAGGAGCGCGAACAGCGCGCGTGAAGAGCGCGAGCGTCGCCGCTTGCAGCGGACAGGAGCGAGCACACCGCCGCTACCGCCGCCGCTCGTCGATCCTGCGCTGAGCGCGACAGCCCCGTCGAGCGAGTCGATCTTCCACGTCGCCCCTCCCACGGTCGAGCCTGAGGTTGCCGAACCATATGTCCCACCCAAGCAGCCATCTGTAACGCCTGCACCTCTACCCGCCAGGCAACTACCCGTAATGTCCGTGCCGCTACCCGCCAGGCAACCACCCGTAACGCCCGCACCGCTACCTGCCAGTTCGAACCTGTATCGCCCGCATCTGTACCGAAAGCAGGCGCAAGGCTCGCGGGGATTCGCGGCTCGTGCGGGAATCGTGCTGGCGCTGATGATCGTGCTCGGTGCACTCGGTTTTGGTGCAGTGCTCCTCTCACACCACTCGGCACGCCCAAAAATTCCCCCAATTCCCCAAGATCGTGAAGATCGTCATACCGGAGGGATTCACTCGCGCCCAGATCGCGGTGCTCGCACATCAAGACGGACTTCGCGGCAGCTACCTGCTCCCGTCCAAGCGCTCCAGCGAAATCGACCTCGCGCACTACGGCGCGCCGGCAGACACCCCCAACCTCGAAGGGTTTCTGTTTCCCGCCACCTATGAAATGTATGTCGGCGCACCGGCCTCGCAGCTGGTCTCAGAGCAGCTGAGCGCGTTTCACGAAAACTTCGGCGGTGGCGAGGTCGATCGCGCGCGGGTGCTTGGGATCACCCCGTATCAGCTGCTGATCGTGGCCTCGATCATCGAACGCGAGGCAGCGATCCCGCACGACCGTCAGCTGGTGGCGGCGGTCATCTACAACCGCTTGCGCCTGAACATGACGCTGGGGATCGACTCCACGCTTGCGCTACGCACTGCACAACTTCACGACTCCGCTAACCGAAGCCGAGCTTCACAGCGACTCCCCTTACAACACACGCATGCATACGGGCTTGCCACCGACGCCGATCTCCAATCCGGGAGTCGCCGCGATCCAGGCCGCGGCCCATCCGGCGCACGTCTCCTACCTGTACTACGTCGCGGGCGCCGATGGCTGCGGCGAGGAGGTCTTCTCGACGAGCTACGCCCAGTTCGAAAAGAACGCCGCGGCCTACCACGAAGCGATCGCTAAGAACGGCGGACGCGTCCCGACGTGCAAGAAGGGATAAGCGATGTACCGTCCCCTCCCCACAGTGAGACGCGCGGCGAGGCGAGGTGGGAGCTGATGCCAAGGCTAGGTGTCATCGGTTGGCCGGTAGCTCACAGTCGCTCGCCCGCGATGTTCCGCGCCGCGTTCGAGGCTTGCGCGATGCGGGACTGGAGCTATCAAGCTCTGCCGTTGCCCGAGGAGCTGTTCGAGCAGACCGTGCGCGCACTTGGCGCAAGCGGCTTCCTCGGAGCGAACGTCACGATCCCTCACAAGCACGCGGCACTCGAGCTAGCCGACCATGCGAGCGGCCCAGCGCGCGCCATCGGGGCGGCCAACACACTCACTTTCGGCGTGGACGGAGCGATCGAGGCGCACAACACCGACGCGCCCGGCCTGATCGCCGCGCTCGGACGCTTGACTGGGATGCCCGCCCACCCGAGCGCCCTCGTGCTGGGCGCCGGTGGTAGCGCCCGCGCCGCGGTGTGGGCCTTGCAAGACGCGGGCGCAGCCAGTGTCTCGGTATGGAATCGTAGCCCCGAGCGAGCGCTGGAATTGGCGCGAGACCTCGGTGCCGACGCGGTCGCGAAGCCGCTTGGAGCCGACCTGCTCGTCAACTGCACGTCGGTCGGACTGCAACGGTCGGCCACTGAGGCCGAGGCGCTCAACCAACTAGAGATGACCGCCGATCAAGTCGGTAGGTATGCCTATGTCATCGATCTGGTCTATGGAGACGGCCCAACGCCACTGCTCGCCGCCGCCCAAGCCCACGGCGCTTCCACGGTCGGAGGTCTCGAGGTACTTGTCGCCCAGGGTGCGCTCAGCTTCGAGCACTGGACCGGCAGAGCCGCACCACGCGATGCGATGCGTCGCGGCGCCGGAATCGAGGACACAACGGGTTAGTCCCTTCCTTGGCCAAGGGCGAGGGCGATGAGCACGCCTCCCAATGGCCTGCGCGACGAGAGCGACATCTTCGGCGAGGCCGAACCAAGCGTGAGCGTCGAGATCGACCGCGACGAGCACACCCAGGCCGTTCCAGGCGAGGCCGACGGACGCCCGTTCGCGCCCACGGCTTCCTCTGCTCGTCCCGGCGAGCAGGATGCCTATGCGCCCGCGTTCGGCTCCACGCAGGAGTCCGAGCCTGACCCGTACGCGCCCGAGCCCGTCGCCGGCGTCACCAGCCCGAGCCGCCGCGGCTCCTCCGCACGCTTTCTGACAGACGTGATTTGCGACATGGGCCTCGCACCGCGCGAGCGCGTCGACCATGCGATCGAGTCCTCGCGCAACGAAGGCATCACGCCCGAGCGCGTGCTGCTCGCAAGTGGAGCGATCACCTCCGACGGGCTCGCCCGCGCGCTCGCCGAGCGCTACGGGCTCGACCACCTCGACCTCGACATCTTCCCAGTCGACATGGGCGCCGCCAACCTCGTCGTCAACAGCGCCGCCAAGCGCTACCAAGCGGTGCCGGTCGCGTTCGTGGACAAGCGCACGCTGCTGCTGGCGATGGCCGACCCCTCCAACGTTCTGGCGGTCGACGACGTCGCGATCATGACGGGCTATGAGGTGCGCGTGGCGGTCGCCTCGCCGGATGCGATCGGCGATTTGATCTCGCGCATGGCGCGCCTGGAGGACGTCGTCTCCGGCGACGCGGCAGCCGCCGAAGAGGCTGAGGAGGCCAGCGCCGACATCGTCAACCTGCGCGAGACCGCCGACGACGCGCCGGTGGTCAAGCTCGTCAACCAGATCGTCGCCCAGGCAGTCGAGCTGGGCGCCTCCGACGTGCACATGGCGCCCGACGGCCACGAGGTGCGCGTGCGCGTGCGCGTCGACGGCATCCTGCAAGACATCACGACCGTCCCGAGGCGCATGGCCGCGGGCGTGGTCTCGCGCGTGAAGATCATGGCGGAACTTGACATCTCCGAGCGACGCCTACCCCAGGACGGCCGCGTCAGTCTGACCGTCGACGGCCGCCACATCGACCTGCGCGTGGTCACGCTGCCGAGCGTGCACGGCGAGTCGATCGTGATGCGCATCCTCGACAAGGACTCGGTGGTGATGAAGCTCGAGAAGCTCGGCATGGCCGACGACGAGCGCGACCGTTTCGAACGCGCCTTTCACGAAACCCACGGCGCCGTGCTCGTCACTGGGCCGACCGGTTCGGGCAAGTCGACGACGCTTTACGCGGCGCTGCTAGCGCTCAATACGTCCGAGAAGAACATCATCACCGTCGAGGACCCGGTCGAGTACCAGATCGCCGGGCTCACACAGGTGCAGGTTTCGAGCAAGGCAGGACTCACGTTCGCGACGGGCCTGCGCGCGATGGTGCGCGCCGACCCCGACATCATCATGGTGGGGGAGATCCGCGACCGCGAGACGGCGCAGATCGCCGTGGAGTCGGCACTTACCGGGCACCTCGTGCTTTCAACGCTTCACACCAACGACGCCCCGTCGGCGATCACACGCTTGACCGAGATGGGCATCGAGCCGTTTCTAGTCGCCTCGGCGCTTGACTGCGTGCTGGCCCAGCGCCTGGCGCGCATGCTCTGCTCGAACTGCAAGCAGCGCACGATCGTGCCCGCCGAGGTGCTGCGCGACAACGGCTACAAGGCGCTGGTTGACCTGGAGGCCTACGAGCCGAATGGCTGCCGGCGCTGCGGCGGCACCGGCTACCGCGGCCGCCTCGGCATCTACGAGGTGATGACGCTCTCTTCGGAGATCCGCAACCTCACGCTGGAGCGCCGCTCGGCCGAGGAGATCCGTGAGGTGGCGATTCGCGAGGGGATGCGCCGCCTGCGTGACGACGGCCTGGAGAAGGTGCGCCAGGGCCTGACTTCGATCGCGGAGATTGCCCGTGTGATCGGCAGCAGTTGAGATGTGGCTCGCCGCTGCCGATAAGGGGCGCATGAGGACACGTGCGCAGATTGCAACCGAACGCTTGGACTACGGAGGGGCGCGACGATGAGTATTGACTTCGCAGACCTCTTGATGGAGGTCGTAGCGCGCAAAGCCTCCGACCTGCACCTGGCTGCCGGCGCGCCGCCAACGGTGCGCGTGCGCGGGCGCCTCGACCGCCTCGAGGGCTACCCCGAGCTGTCGGGCACCGACACCCGCGAGATCGTCTACTCGATCCTCTCCGGCGACCAACGCCAGCGCCTGGAGACCAATTGGCAGCTCGATTTCGCCTACTCGATCCCCGGCCATGCCCGCTTCCGCGTCAACGCTTACTTCCAGCGTGGTGCCGTCGGCGCGGCCTTCCGCTTGATCCCCTTCGGCCTGACCTCGATCGACCAGCTCGGGCTGCCAGCCATCGCACACGACTTGACGCGCAAGCCACGCGGCTTCGTGCTCGTCACGGGCCCGACCGGCTCGGGCAAGTCCACCTCGCTGGCGGCGATGCTCGACGAGATCAACGCCACGCGCGAGGAGCACATCATGACGATCGAGGATCCGATCGAGTTCCTGCACGGGCATAAGAAGTGCCTCGTCAACCAGCGCGAGCTCGGTTCCGACGCGCACTCCTTTGCCGATGCGCTCAAGGCCGCGCTGCGCCAAGACCCCGACGTGATTCTGGTCGGCGAGATGCGCGACCTGGAGACGATCTCCACAGCTTTGACCGCGGCTGAGACCGGCCATCTCGTGTTCGCCACGCTGCACACTCAGGACACCGCGCAGACGGTCGACCGTATCATCGACGTGTTCCCGCCCGAGCAGCAGGGCCAGGTGCGCGTGCAGCTGTCGGTTGCCCTGCAGGGCATCATCACCCAGCAGTTGCTGCCGACTGCCGACGGCTCCGGGCGCGTGGCTGCCTGTGAGGTGCTCGTGCCCAACCCGGCCGTGCGCAACCTCATCCGCGAGGGCAAGACCCACCAGATCTACTCGGTTCTGCAGACAGGTTCGGCCCAGGGCATGCAGACGATGGATGCCGCGCTCGTGTCGCTTGTGCGCACCGGCAGGGTCTCTCAGAAACTGGCCGAAGAGCGCTCTTCCGCGCCGGAAGAGCTGCGTCGTCTGCTCGGCAGCCGGATCGCTGGCGGCGGCATGAGATGAGCACCTATGTCCATACCCGAAGGGGATCATTCCTCCTCCCAAAAGAGGAATGGGTTGAGGGGGTTCGGCGATGAGCACCTATGTTTTCAAGGCGATGGACCTCGCCGGCGTCAAGGCGCGCGGCGAGATCGACGCCGATTCCAAGGAAGCGGTCTCCAACCAGCTGAAGTCGCGCGGCATGATCGTGCTCGACATCGCCGACAAGCACGCCTCGCGCGAGATCGAGCTGAGCTTCATGAAGACGGTCAAGGCAGGAGAGCTGGCCGTCTTCTCGCGCCAGCTGGCGACGATGATCTCCTCCGGGCTGTCGATCCTGCGTGCGCTGTTCGTGCTAGAGGAACAGACCGAGAACAAGTTCCTCAAGGATACGGTCATCCAGGTGCGCAAGGACGTCGAGGCAGGCCTATCGCTCTCAGGCGCGATGGAATCCCACCCGAAGGTCTTCAACCCCCTGTTCGTGGCGATGACCAGAGCCGGGGAGGCCGGCGGTCTGCTCGAGGGCTCGCTGATGCAGGTTGCCGATCAGCTCGAGAAGGAAGCCTCGCTGCGACGCCAGATCCGCTCGGCGATGATCTACCCGGTGCTCGTGATCACTTTCGCGGTGGCTGTGATGATGGCGCTCGTCGCGTTCCTCGTGCCGGTGTTCGTCGGTGTCTTCAAGCAGTTCGGCGGCAAACTGCCGGCGATCACTCAGGTCTCGGTGGACATGTCCCACGCGGTCCTGGGCTACTGGTGGGCAATGTTCGGCGGTGCCGGCCTGTTGGCATTCGTCTTCATAAAGTGGAAGAAATCGAGCTGGGGGCAGGCCGCAGTGGGACCGCTTTCGCCTGCGCGTGCCGATGAAGATCGGCACGATCGTCCAGCAGGTCGCGGTGGCGCGCTGGTCGCGCACGCTCTCTTCGCTGATGAGCGCCGGCGTGCCGCTGCTGCTGGCGCTTGGAGATCGTCGGCAAGACCGGCGGCAACATCGCCGTCGAGGAAGCGATGGACGGCGTGATCGCCTCGGTCAAGCGCGGTGGCACGCTCGCAGAGCCGCTCTCCAAGACGACGATCTTCCCGACAATGGTCACACACATGGTAGGCGTCGGCGAGGAGACAGGCGCGCTCGACGCGATGCTCGCCAAGGTCGCGGACTTCTACGAGGACCAGGTCGAAGCGTCGGTGAAAGCCCTCACCTCGATCCTCGAGCCGATCATGATCATCGTCATCGGCTCGATCGTCGGCTTCATCGTCATCTCGATGTACATGCCGATGTTCACGGTTTACAACCACATCGAATACCTCATGCACGAGCTTCGCTGCGCCCACAAGTGGTAGCTCCGCTGCCGGGCACGGGAGCCGTCGTTCAGCGGCCACTTGCACGCGCTGGTCTTTCACGGAAGAGGGAGATCCCGGCCTGTCGAGCAACTCCAGCAGCTCGTTACCGACCAGCTCGGCGCGCCAGCCGCGCAGGGTGCGCACGTCGGCGCGCTCGCCGGCGCGCTGGGCGATCACGATCGCCTGCAGGTCGGCTCGGGCGGCGAGCAGCTCATAGGCGAGGCCCGCTTCGCGCGCGCGGGCTCTGACGAGCGCCTCGCAGAGCGCGATCAGCGGCACGTCGTCAGGGCGCGGTTGTGGCGGGCGCGGGTCGCTTCCGAGCGGCTCATGGGCTTGCCTGAGGCCGCGCTGTACAGCTGCCAGCAACTCCTCGCCGCGCTTGCGCAGGCTGTTCTGACCGACGCCGCGGATCTCCTCGAGCTTTCGCGCGGAGGTCGGCTTGCGCTTGGCAATCTCCACGAGCGCGGCGTCGCCGAGCACACTCTGTACCGGCTTGTCGCGCTCCTGCGGCGGTGCGCTCGCGCCACGCGACCAGCTCGCGCGCGACGTTCTGAGAGGGCAGCGCTCATGCCCCTGACGCGCGGCAGCCTCGCGAAGATCGTCGTCGAGGTCGCGCTCGTCGCTGACGTGCTCCAGGAACTGGCACTCCTCGCGCGCCCATTGCAAGCGCCCAGCCTCCTCGCAGGCGACGCTCCAGCTCGGCGGCGAGCGCAGTCAGGTGCACCACGTCCTCGCGCGCGTATGACAGCTGCTCGGCCGAGAGCGGGCGAGCGTCCCAGCGCGTGAAGCTCGCGCTCTTGGCGAGCCTGACTCCCAGCATCTCCGCCAGCAGGGTGTCGTAGGAGGATTGCGCCGGCATGCCGAGGAAGCCGGCCGCGACCTGTGTATCGAAGACGTTGCTCACCTCGCACCGAGCGTGCGGCGCAGCAGCGCTATGTCCTGGCGTCCGGCGTGCACCACGACCTCGATCTGCGGGATCGGCGAGCACCTCGGCCAGCGGCTCGCCTCCAGCGGCCCGTCGAGTGGGTCGACGATCTCGATGCGCTCGTCTCCCTGGCCATCGGGTACCGCCAGCTGAATCAGGCAGAGCAGCGTGCGATAGCGGCCCTCGCCCATGAACTCGGTGTCGAGCGCGATCCGCTCGGCCGCGCGCGCCTGTTGCGCGACCTGCTCGAGCACGTTCGCCGTGCCCGGGTCGCTCGCTCGCGGAAGGATGCCGTCATCGTCCTATCCTCGCCGATCGTCAGCTCTTGCGTTGTGTGGGCGCTCACGCGACGTTGTGCTCGTCGACCTGTGATCGCCGGCAGGCGCATGGCAAAGCAGGCTCCGGACGGCTCGGCTGGGCGTCGCGTGTGGCCTGCGCCGTCGGTCTGCGGCACCGGCCCGTCTGAGAAGCGTCAAGGAGCCGCCCATGCGAGTCACAAGCTCGCGCCCGATCGCCAGGCCGAGGCCGAAGCCGCTGCGCCCGGCCGAGGTGCTGCCGCGCTGGAAGCGCTCGAAGATGCGCTCGCGCTCGGCGCGCCGGCACGCCAGGGCCGGCGTCGCTCACGCTCACCTGCGCCCACGACGCCCTCTGTCGCGGCTTGCGTGTGCACGCTCGAGCCCGGCGGCGCGACACCGATCGCGTTGTCGAGCAGGATCCGCACGATCCGCGCGACCGCGCCCGGATCGCACATCGCCCAGCACGCGCTCGTGGCGGCTGGCGCACCTCGAGGTGAACCTCGTCGCTCGGCGGCGCGACGCTCGAATTCGGCGGCCACCGCCCGGCACAGCTCGCCGAGCTCGACCGGCTCGGCGCGCAGCGATACCTCCGCGTCGAGGCGGCTGAGGTCGAGCAGGTCGGTGGCGAGGCTCGAGAGCCGGCGCGACTGCTCGCGCGCGCGCAGCGTGCGCTCGCGCGCGTCGTCCAGGTCGAGTCGCTCGCGGGTCGAGGTCGTCTTCGAGCAGCTCGAGCGTGCCGTCGAGCGAGGCGAGCGGCGTGCGCAGCTCGTGCGAGGCGGTCGCCACGAACGCGTGGCGCGCCTGTATCCTGGCGCCGCAGCCGCGCCTGCATGCTCGCGAATGCGCGCGTCAGGTCGCCGATCTCATCGTGACGATCGTCGAGGTGGATCGGCGCGTCGAGCCCGTGGCGCTCCAGCTCGCCGGCCGCTTCGCGCAGGCGCTCCAAGCGTCGCAGCAGCGTTGTGGTGAGCGCGATCCCGAGCAGCAGCGCGATACCCAGCCCGACCGCTGCCGCCTCGAGGAACGCTTTCTTGACCACCTTCACCGTGGAGATCACATATTCCAGGCGGCGCACGAGCACAACCGCATCAACCGTGCCGCCCTTGCCGATCCGGATCGGCTCGACCGCGACCAGCTCGTCGCCGATCAGCGTGTGCACGCCGCTGCCGGTGCGCAGCGCACGACGCGCCTGGGCGTAGTAGTCGGGCACGTCGAGATCCTGGTCGGCGGGCGCGTAGATCGTGTCGAGCTTGCCGTCGAGCACCGTCACCTCGGCGCCGGAGCGGTGGCGCAGCAGCGACACGGTGATCGCCAGTTCGCCGGCGTCCGGGCGTCCGGTGGCGGGGTCGACGCCGATCTCTTCGAACTCCGGGCGCGAGCGAGGAGATGGCCGCGAAGACACCCGACTCGCCCTCGGAGCGCAGCCGCTGCTCGAGCGGGGAGAGCAGCGCGAGCGCCGCCACCGCGAGTGTCACGGCGCTCGAGAGCAGCAGCGCGGCGAGCATTCTCGGGCGCAGCCCGAGGACGTGCCGGCGCAGGCCGGCGCGCGCTTTGACGTCGCCGCTGGGCCGCGCAGGCGGCTCGCTCACGGCTCCTGGAAGCGGTACCCGGCGCCGCGCACGGTCAGGATCAACTTCGGCTCCTCGGGCTTCTCCTCGACCTTCTCGCGCAGGTGCCTGATGTGCACGTCGATCGCGCGCGGGTCGCGATAGGCCGAGTCGCCCCAGATCGCGCGCAGCAGCTCCTGGCGGTTGAACAGGCGGCCCGGTTCGCTCATCAGCTGGGCGAGCAGCTCGAACTCCGAGAAGGTCAGCTTGACCTGCTCGCCATCCACGGTCGCCTCGCGATGGCTGCGGTCGAGCGTGACCGGCCCGATGCTGAGCACCTCGCGGCCCATCGCGCGCGGGCCCGAGCGGCGCAGGACGGCGCGGATGCGGCTGCGCAGCTCGGCCAGGCCGAAGGGCTTGGTGACGTAGTCGTCGGCGCCTGCCTCCAAACCCTGTACGGCGTCGGCCTCGGTGTCGAGCGCGGTGAGCATGATGATCGGCACGATGTTGCGCTGCTCGCGCAGCGTGCGGCACACGTCATAGCCGTTGGGGCCAGCGCCGAGCGCCACGTCGAGCAGGACCACGTCGAACTGCTCGCCGCCGGCGCGCTCGATCGCCTCGGCGCCGGTCGCGACGGCCTCGACCGTGTGGCCCTCCTTGGAGAAGGACCGCGTCAGCGTGTCACGCAACGGGGCCTCGTCGTCGACGACGAGGATGTGCATCGAAGCGGTTGCGTCCATGGCGCTTACGCTAGCGGTCCCGGGCAGTCGCCACAGCACCGCCCGCGCGCAGGCCCGGCCTGACGGGAGACGTCGGTTGCGTGGGCGCGTATCCACAGCGCAGCCGGTGCGCAACCGGCAGTCGTCCTCGGCGAGGTGCGGGCCGCATACGGAGTCGAGGAACGCGTAGCGCACTTCGCCGCGGGCGATCAGCGCCTTCAGTTGGGGCACGCGTCGTGAAGGGGATGCCGTTGTAGGTGGTGAGCATCAGCACCGGGCGCTGGTCCTGCACGATCAGCGAGGCGACGCTCGTCGAGGATCCCGCCGCCAGCTCGTAGTGCGCGCTTCCCTGGTGGGCGAGCAGGTAGGCGCTCAGCGCGCGCTGCTCGGCGGATTCAGCGCGCCCACGTTGCCGGCGTCGCTGACCTTCGCTTCGACCGCTTCGACGCTTGCCACGAGCGGGACCGCCAGCAGTGCCAGTCAGCGCAACGCGAGCAGTCGCGCGCGGCTTTGCAGCGCCGCCACGAGGCCGACACCGATCCCGAGCATGGCCGCGACGGCCGGCGTGAAGCTCTCGACGTAGCGCGGGTGCAGGCGCGCCATCGCGCTGAACAGCACGAGCCCGGTGAGCAGCCACACGAACACGCCGATCGCCGTCGCACGCTGCACGCGCCCGGTTTTGCCGCGCAGCACGGAGATCACGACGGCGATGCCGAGCAGCAGCGCCGCCAGAGCCTCCCAGCCGAGCCACTTGGCCGGCAGCTGGCCGCCGCGGGCAAGCAGGCGCGTGGGGGAGGGGGGAGTGATGGGCGTGCCCGTCGATGTGAGTTCGCCGCTGCCACGACCGTGGGGCGCGACGGGCGCTGCCTACTTCCGCGGTTTTGCCGCTCAGCCGTTCGGTGCCGTTGAAGACGAACGCCGCGTTCCAGGCGCTGCCGTTCGTCGAGCCGATCGCGTACGGACGCTCGTGCGCTGCGAACAGCAGCGTCGCGCCCAGCCACAACAGCGCGACCACGACATAAACGGCGGCGGCGGCGGCGAACTTGGCCATGCGCGCGCGCAAACTCGGCGCCTCGGCCGTCCTCGCTTGTGCGCGGCAGGCCCAGCCAGGCGAGCACGAACAGGCCCGGCAGCGCCACGACGGACTCGAGCAGCTTCACGTTGAAGGCCACTCCGAGCGTCGCCGCTGCCGCCAGCAGCCAGGCTGTCTTGCCGGTCTCGCAGGCGCGCACCACCATCAGCAGCGCGAGCACGAGCAGCAGCATCATGACCGCGTCCATCGTGTCGCTGCGCGCGGTGATCACCTCGATCGGCAGCACCGCCAGCGCAAGCGCCGCCACGAGCCCGGCGGTCACACCGAACGGACGCTTGACGGCGGCGTACAGCAGCGGTACCGAAAGCGTGCCCGCAAGCGCCTCGGGCAGCTTCAGCGAGGTCGAGCCCCAGCCAAGCAGCTTCACGCTGGCCACCTGCAGCCACAGGTCGACCGGTGGCTTGTCGATCGAGACGCTGCCTCCCGGCTCGTAGGCGCCGAAGAAGAAGTTGTGCCAGGAGACGCCCATGCTGCGTACCGCGGCGTCGTAGAACGGATCGAGTCGCACAGCGCCGAGATCGACCAATCTGAGGGCCGCCGCCAGCGCTGTGATCAGGGCGAGGGCGACCCAGCGCAAGGGATGGTGGGCGACCGCACGCCCGGAACGCTAATCCAGGACGGCCCCAAGCGCGCAGCCTGCGCGCGCCAGAAGCGTGCGCGGGTAGGTAGTGTGAGGCCCCATGAGTGACGCAGACGAACGCAAGCCGGCGGGCGCAAAGCGCCCGCGCCGTGGCTCCGCCGAGGACGAAGGCGAGCAGGACGAGGCCGGGACGGCAGCAGCCGAGTCGCAGGAGCCGCGCCCCTGCATGCCCTGTCACGGCAGCGGCAAGGTCATCTCCAACCTCGGCGGTGAGGCCAGCGAGGTCACCTGTCCCTGGTGTCGCGGCGGCGGTGAGCGCCTGACGGGCGTCGACGCGCAGGAGTTCCACCAGCAGCAGGTCGTCCAGTCGGGCGAGCTGACAGCGGTTACTCCTAAAAGTATACAGATCGCTTCAAGGCAATGTGTCCAGTTGGATGCAGCGCTAAAGCGCTCTCTCGATGCGGTCGATGAAGGCGCTGACAAGCCAGACCGCGGTACAAGGCAAACACCCCAGAGGGTGTAAGGCAAAGCCGGCGGAACCTATGTCGATCTTTATGGATCGGCGAGGGACGCATCGTCGTTGAGAGACGGTTGGATCGAGGGCTGGCGCCCAAGATACGGAAAGAGGATGCAATGCTATATCGACTGCGCCAGCGCTCGAAAGATGAGGGTGGCTTCACGCTCATCGAGCTCCTGGTGGTAATCCTGATCATCGGCATCCTGGCCGCGATCGCCATTCCTTCGTTCCTGAACCAGAAGAGCAAGGCCAATGACGCCGCGGCGAAGGAACAGGTGAAGACCGGTCAGACGACGATGGAGACGTACTCGACCGAAAACAACGGCAGCTATGCGGGTGCCACGACGGCGGAATTGAAGCTCATTGAGCCACGCTCAAAGACACGACGACAGCGACACTTCACTGTTGTCGGTGCACCGACCGCGACCGGCTACGAAGTTCAATCGGTCGCTGCCGGCACGGGAGATACATTCAAGATCGTCAACAACGCTGGCGAAATCACTCGTACATGCACCGCGGCGAGTGTAAGAAACAAGGGCGGTTGCCCCACCGGCGACTGGTAGTCAACGGTATCCAGGCTTCATCGCTTGGAAGGGCATAGCTGTGAACGGGGGCGGCCAACAGGTCGCCCCCGTTTGTTTGTGTTGTGTTAGGAAGATATGTTGCATCCTTGTCCTCGAAGCTCAAGCTCCCAGTGCCGATCTGCCGATCATTGAGCAGTCAGGCACGTAGTACGGCAAGCAAGGACTGCGAAGACAAAGTCGACGGCTCTCGTAGCCGGGTCGCAAATGGGCGACACACGGGCACTGGCATCCAATGAACATCAAGCAAGGCTAGGAGTTGCCGGTGAGACATCAACGACATTTGCGAGCAAGGGGGGAGTCGGGCTTCACGCTGATCGAGCTGCTGGTCGTGATCTTGATCATCGGTATCTTGGCTGCGATCGCGATCCCCGCATTCCTCAACCAGAAGAGCAAGGCTAGCGACGCCTCCGCCAAGGAACTGGTGCACGAGCTCAAGTCGCTGCAGAGACGATTGCGACCGACTACAGCGGTAGCTACAAAGAAGTCACGACGACCAAGATCAACGAATACGAAAAATCAATCCCGATTACAGAAGCAAGCGGCAAGAACGGCTACCTCAAGGCCGCGAAAGAACTTGAAGGCGGGATTGGCTACGAACTTGAAACGGAAGCTCCGGCAACCAAAGACACGTTCAAGCTGGTCAACAAAGCGGGCGCGGTCACGCGTACTTGTAAAGCCGCCAGCGAAGCGAACAAGGGCGGCTGTCCGACCGGCGATTGGTAGGCGTCTACGCCAGAGGTAATGCTTCGAGCCTCAGTAACCAGTAGCGGAAGGGCGGCCAGTGGCCGCCCTTCCGCGTTGAGGCGTAGTTGGAGAGAGCGGAGCGATCTGCCATTCCCGTGAGCGTAACCCGGTGACAAGGGTGCGCGGAGCCGCGGCCCCGATATTGGGCGAACGATTGCAGAAGCGCTCAAGTGCGAGGACGCGCGCGCCGATCATCCGTCCATGGAGACAGCAACCTTCGCGGGGGTGTTCGGAGCGATGATCGGATCGTTCCTGAACGTCGTCGTATACCGGCTGCCGCGCCGCGAGTCGCTCGTGCGCCCGGCATCGCACTGCACCGCTTGCGGAACGGCGATCAAGCCCTACGACAACATGCCTGTCGTCTCGTGGCTGCTTGCTGCGCGGACGCTGTCGCAACTGCTCGGCGCCGATCTCCAAGCGCTATCCGCTCGTCGAGGCGCTTACCGCGCTCCTGTGCGTCGGTGCGGTGCTCGCTGGCGGTAGCTCCGCCACGATCGCGCTCAACGTCGCCTTCATCCTGCTGCTCGTGCCGATCGCGCTGATCGACGTCGAGCACCGCATCATCCCCAACCGCCTGACCGCGCTCGGCGCGATGCTGGCACTTGGCGATCGGCACCGCGCTCGACCCCAGCGGCGAGCCCGCGCGCCTGATCGCCGGCGCCGTCGCCGGCGGAGCGCTGCTGATCGCCGCGATGGCCTATCCGGGCGGCATGGGCATGGGTGACGTGAAGCTTGCCGGCGTGATGGGCCTGTTCCTCGGCAGCGCCGTGGCCCCGGCGATGCTCGTCGCGCTGCTGGCGGGTGTGCTGTTCGGTCTCTCGATCGTGAGCCGCAAGGCGCGCAGGTGGCGCGCAAGACCGCGGTGCCGTTCGGGCCGTTCCTAGCTTTCGGCTCGCTCGTGGCGATCTTCGCCGGCGAGCCGCTGGTGAACCTGTACACGACCCACTTCCTGAACTGATGGACGCCATGGAGCCTGGACATATGGACAGCGAGGAGCTCAGCCTGCTCAGGCCGACATCGATCGTCGTCGATGCGCCACCGGAGCCGCCGGCCGCCGACACGGTTGTGATCGAGCCGACCAAGCGCAAGATGCCATCGCTCAACGCTTCGATCTCGATTTCAGCCTCAAGCCGAGTCGTGGCGGTCGCTCGCGCGTGGCGCGACGCTCGTCGGTCTGGACATCCAGCCCGGCTATGTGAGCGCGGTTCAAGCACGTGTCAACGGCTCGATCCTGGTGCAGAAGGCGGCAGGCGCCGCACTACCGCCCGACACGGTGCGCGAGGGCGAGGTGCTCGACGGCACGGCGCTCGCCGACACGCTGCGCGAGATGTTCCGCGACTCGCAAGCTCGACAAGCGCGTGCGCGTCGGCGTCGCCAACCAGCGCACCGTGCTGCGCACGCTGGAGCTGCCGCCGCTGACCGACCGCAAGGAGCTGGCGACCGCCGTGCGCTTCCAGGCCGAGGACCAGGTGCCGATGCCGCTCGAGAACGCCGTGCTCGACTTCCACGCGCTCGGCGTGATCGACACGCCCGCCGGGCCGCGCCAGCGCGTGATCGTCGTCGCCGCCCAGCGCGACATGGTCGAACGCCTGATCGCCGCCGTCCGCGCGGCGGGCCTGCGTCCCGAAGGCGTCGATCTCTCAGCCTTCGCGCTGATCCGCTCGCTGCACCGTGCCGACGAGGACCACGCGGGTCGCGTGCTCTATCTGAACGTGGGCGGGCTCACGAACATGGCGATCGCCGAGGGGACCGTCTGCCGCTTCACCCGCGTGTCGGCGGCGGTCTGGAGTCGATGGCCGCCGACATAGCCGAGCGCAACAGCATCAAGCTGACAGAGGCGCGCGAGCTGCTGGCGGCGGTCGATCTCGACGCGCCGTCTCCGGTTGCGCCCTCGCTCTACGCCGATAGTTCTCAGCAGGAGTCCCGCCAGCGCTGATCCGGTGCCTGCCGCGCCGCAGAAGCCTGCGATCGACGTGCGCCCGGTGCTCTCCAGCGGCGTGCGCGAAATCGCCGGCGAGGTACGCAACTCACTTGGACTTCCACCGCTCTCAGGACGGCGGCGGTGAGGTCTCGAGCATCGTGCTCAGCGGCTCGGCGCTGCAGATCTCAGGCTTCGCGCGGGCGCTGCAGAGCGAGCTGCGCGTTCCCTTGATCCCGCAGACGGTCGGCGTGCTCGACGAGCGCGCCGCCGGCGAGGTCTCCGCCGAGCGGCTTGCCGTGGCGACGGGACTCGCGGTCGAGGAGGCGCCGCGATGAGGGCTGTAAACCTCATCCCGGGCGAGCAGCGCCAGGGCGCCGGCGGGCTCTCAGATCTGACCGGACGCTCCGGTGGCGGCGCGCTGATCGTGCTCGGCGTGATCGTCGGGCTCGCGGTCATGATCGCGATGTACGGCAGCGCTCACCACAGCATCTCAAGCCAGACCGGCGAAGTCGCTCAGATCAAAGCCGAGACGAGCGCGGTCGAAGCTCGCGCCGGCCGGCTGACGCCTTACGCCAACTTCGTCTCGATGGCCGATCAGCGCACCGAGACCGTCGCTCAGCTCGTCCAGGCGCGCTTCGATTGGTCCCACGCTCTGCACGAGCTCGGTCGCGTGCTGCCGGCCGGCACCTCGCTCAGCGCGCTGCACGGCACGGTCGGAGCGAGCGCAACCGCGTCAAGCTCCAGCAGCTCGAGCAGCGCCGCGGCGAGCTCCGACGCCTGCCTCCAGCACGCCTCCCGGCAGCACCCCGGTCTTTACGCTCACCGGTTGTGCTACCAGCCAGACCGTCGTAGCGCAGGCGCTCCAGCGTTTGCGCCTGATGGACGGCGCCAGCGAAGTGCAGCTGCAGAGCTCGACCAAGGCCGAAACCGGCGGCGCGAGCGGGGCCAGTGGTGGAAGCGGTGCGACTGGCAGCTGCTCCGGTAGTGACCCGAGCTTTACAACCCAAGTGACGTTCGTCGGGCTGCCCGCGGCGCCCGCCGACGAGCGTGCCCACGGCAGCAGGCGCCGCGACGGCTTCCGCGCACGGCGCCGGCAGCACCGAGCCGGTCTCGACAGGAGACCCGTCCAAATGACCACGCGTGACCGACTGATGCTGATAGGGATCGTTGCGCTTGCCGTGCTGCTCGGCGCGTGGTTCACGACGGTGGCGCCCGAGCGCGAACGAGCCGCGAAGATCAGCGCCGAAGTCGAAACGGCACGCCAGCAGCTGGCGAGCGCCGAATCGGCGGCCGACAGCGCCAAGAACGCGCAGGCTCAGTACTCGAGCGCCTACGCCTCGCTTGTGAGCCTCGGTCAGGCCGTGCCCGCCTCCGCGGAAACGCCCGGGCTCATATACACACTGGACAGGGCCACGCACAGCCGCAACGTCGGCTTCACCTCGATCACCGCCGGCACCAGCGGCACGGCCAGCTCGAGCTCCAGCTCCAGCGCTGCCGCGACGGCGGCAGCGCAAAACACAACTTTCAGCCAGGAGCCGTTCACGTTCGTCTTCAACGGCAGCTTCGTCGATCTCTACAAGCTGCTCGACCAGCTCGAAGGCTTCACCGTGCAAACCTCCTCCGGAGCGCTGCACGTCAACGGACGGCTGCTGACGATCGACAGCATCAGCCTTGCTCCCAGTACGAGCGCGGCCGCGAGCTCGACCGGCTCGAGTAAATCCAAATCGCCGCGACTGACCGGCACGATCAGCGCTACCGCCTACGTTCTGCCCGCGGGCGCTACACCGCTCGGCGGGGCAACTCCGTCCAGCCCAGCGGGCGCGGCGACGCCGGCGTCCAGCACTTCCTCCAGCGGCTCGGCGGTCACGCCCGCCGTCGTGAAGGCAACGCCATGATCGAGTTCCTGCAATCGATCCGCTCCGACCTGTCTTCGCGGCGCCTGCTGCCATTCGTGGCCTTGGCTGCCGTGGCGTTGATCGCTGCCGTCGCATACGCGGTGACCGGCTCCTCAGGCAGCTCGGCTCCCGCGCCCGTGGCAAGCCTGCCAAGCATCCGGTTACTGGCTCGGCGCCGGCCTTGCCGGTGACGGTTGCGCCGACGAACCCGAACGAGGCCGTCTCCGAGACACCCGGTGGCGTGCGCTTCCAGAATCATGAGCCCACGCCCCACGCGCGACCCGTTCATCCCGCTGCCCTCGCCGCCCGTGACGAAAGCGGCCACATCCTCCAGTTCGTCCAGTTCTAGCTCCTCCTCCAGCAGCTCCACCGGCTCGAGCTCCGGTGGGTCCTCATCTTCTGGCAGCGGCGGATCCACGAGCAAAGGTTCCGGCGGGCGGCCAGGAAGCGCCAGCGCCGGCCCCGAAGAAAACGAGCAAGCCGAAGTTCTCCTACGTCGTCTCCGTCTTGTTCGGGCCCGCCTCGACCACACCCGGTCAGTCCGCGACGCTCGCGCCCTACGAGGACATCAAGCCGGAGCAGCCGTTCCCCTCCAAGCAGAATCCGCGCATCTCCTTCGAACGGGTCACGAACAACGGTGCCGGTGCGGTCTTCAAGCTCGTCTCCCCGCCGATCCTGCACGGAACGGGCATCTGCCTGCCAAGCACCTCCGAATGCCAGACGATCGACCTCGAACCAGGGCATTCCGAGGAACTGGAATACATCGAAGCAAACGGCCAGATCGTGGTCTATGAACTGAAGGTCGTGAGCATCGTCAAGGGCAACGGCGCGAGCGCGGCAAGCTTGAAACGCAAGGACGCCAGCGCTGCGCGCGTGAGGCGCAAGGCCCACAGCAAATAAGCTACGGCGGAGATGACGCTCCGCCTGATCACCGCCGGTGAGTCCCACGGCCCCGGCCTGACCTGCATCGTCGAGGGGCTGCCCGCCGGCTTGCGCCTGCGCCCGGAGGACCTCAACGAGGACATGGCGCGCCGCCAGCTCGGCCACGGCCGCGGCGGGCGCATGAAGATCGAGAAGGACACCGCGCGCGTGACGGCCGGCGTACGCCACGGGCTGACGCTCGGCGGGCCGGTCGCTTTGCAGGTCGAGAACCGCGACTACGCCAACTGGGAAGAGCGCATGTCCCCATGGCCGGTCGAGGCGGAGATCGCCGGAGGTTCATCTGCCGCGCCCCGGCCACGCCGACCTCGTGGGCACACAGAAGTACAAGCAGAGCGACGTGCGCAACATCCTCGAGCGCGCCTCGGCGCGCGAGACGGCCGCGCGCGTGGCGGGTGGCGCGCTCTGCAAGGCGTTCCTCGCGGCGCTGGGCGTGCAGGTGCGCTCGCACGTGATCCAGATCGCCTCGGTGCATGCGCCCGAGCGCGCACGGCGCTCTGACGCTCGCCGACTTCGACGAGGTGGACGCCTCGCCGGTGCGCTGCCTGGACGCGCGAGGCTGGGCGTGCGATGGTCGCCGAGATCAACACGCTGCGCAAGGCCAACGAGTCGCTCGGCGGGGTGTTCGAGGTGCAGTCCTTCGGGGTCGTCCCCGGGCTCGGCTCGCACGTCTCCTGGGAGGAGCGCCTGGACGGGCGACTGGCGATGGGCATCCTCTCGATCCAGGCGATGAAGGGCGTCTCGATCGGCGACGGCTTTCAGATCGCGGGCGTGCCCGGCTCTCAGGCGCACGACGAGATCTTCTACTCAGAGCTGCGCGGCTACTACCGCGAGACCAACCGCGCCGGTGGCCTGGAGGGAGGCATGACCAACGGCGAGCCGCTGATCGTGCGCGGCGCGATGAAGCCGCTGCCGACGCTGACCAAGCCGCTGCGCTCGGTCGACATCGCGACGCACGAGCCGGCCGAGGCGCTGCGCGAGCGCACCGATTCGTGCACCGTGCCGGCCGCGGGCGTCGTCGGGGAGGCGATGGTCGCGCTCGTGCTCGCCGACGCCTACCGGCGCAAGTTCGGCGGCGACCACATCGACGACACGCGCCAGAGCGCTGGACGCATATTGCGAGCGGATCGGATGGCCGGCGCCTTGAGCGCCGTCCACTTGGGCGAGTATCGAGAGCGCGCGCGATGGCGCCAGTAGCCGACATCCCCAACCGCGCGCTCGTCTTCATCGGCTTCATGGGCGCCGGCAAGACGACCGTCGCCAGCGAAGTCGCCGCGGCGCTGGGGGTGCGGGCGCTCGACAGCGATCGCCTGCTCGAAGAGGAGCTTGGCCATTCGATCGCCGAGGAGTTCGAGCCGCGCGGAGAGGCGTCGTTCAGGGCGCGCCGAGGAGCAGCTCGTCTGCCGGCTGCTCGAGCGAGGCGAGGCCGGGCTCGGTGATCGCGCTCGGCGGTGGCAGCGTGCTCTCAGAGCGCGTGCGCGCGGCGCTCGAGCCGCACCTGACGGTGCTGCTCGACATCGACGCGCAGGCCGCTTGGCGTCGTGCCGGCGCAGCGCGAGCTCGGGGCGCGAGAAGCGTCCGCTGGCGTCCGACCGCGAGGCGTTCGAGCGAGCTGCACGCAAGCCGCCGGGAGCCTCTACGAGAGCTCGCGGACGCGATCCTGCCGGCGCTCACGCCGCGCGTGGGTCGCTGCGTGCGCTGCCCGCCCTGCGCGCGCTCTCCGCGCGCGCCCGCCGGCACGACGTCTGCTGTGGGCGAGCGCGGCCTCCGGCGAGTACCCCGTGCTGGTCGGGCGGCGGCTTGCTGCGCGCCGAGGTGTGCTCGCAGCCGGGTGTGTGGCCGCTGGACCGGACCATCTCGCGGCCGTTCTGTGTCTCTGATCAAAACGTCGCCGGCCTGTATGCCGAGCGCCTGGGCGGCGTTCAGGAGCTGATCGAGATCGCCCCGGGCGAGCGCAACAAGACGCTCGCAAGCGCCGAGCTCGTGTGGAGCGCGCTGGTCGCCGGCGGGATGACGCGCGCCGACCATGTGGTCGCGCTCGGTGGCGGCGTGGTGGGCGATCTGGCCGGCTTCTGCGCCGCCACCTACCAACGCGGCGTGCCGGTGGTGCACGTGCCGACCACCCTCGTCGCGCAGGTTGACTCCGCCTACGGGGGCAAGACCGGCGTCGATCTGCCGCAGGCCAAGAACTACGTCGGCGCCTACCACCATCCGGCGGGAGTGATCGTCGACCCCGAGACGCTCGCCACGCTGCCCGCGCGGCGGAGCTTGCGGCCGGCTACGTGGAGGTGTTGAAGACCGCGTTGATCGCCGGCGGCGAGCTGTGGCAGCGGGTCGCGGCCGACGAGCCGCTCGACGAGCGCACGATCCTCGCGTGCGCGCGCACGAAGCTCGCCGTCGTCGCCGAAGACGAGCGCGACGCGGGCCGCCGCCAGGTGCTCAACCTCGGGCACACGGTCGGCCATGCGCTCGAGACGGTCACCGGCTATGAGCGCTACCGCCACGGCGAGGCGGTCGGCCTCGGGCTGCTGGCGGCGCTGCGGCTGTCGGGCCTGCCGGAGCTGCGCGCACAGGTGCGCGAGCTGCTGAGCGCGCGTGGGCTGCCGCGTGGAGCTGGACGGCGAGGACGTCGAGCAGATCATCGCGGCGACGATGCGCGACAAGAAGCGCACCGGCGCACAGGTGCCGTTCGTGCTGCTCGACGCGCCCGGGGAGGTGCGGACCGGCTGTCACGTGCCCGCGAGCGAGCTGCACGCCGCCGTGTCGGAGCTGCAGGCGCGCGGGTAGGCTGCTGCTCTGCAGATGGCGCGGCCTGATTCGCATAGAGGTGATGCACGGCGTCAACCTCGACATGCTCGGCAAGCGCGAGCCCGAGCACTACGGCACGCTCACGCTGGATGAGCTCGAGCGCCAGATCGAAGGGTTCGCGAGCGAGCTGGGGATCGAGACGCGCTTCTTTCACACGCAACTTCGAGGGCGAGTACGTCGAGCACCTGCACGCGCTGCGTGAGCTGGTGGACGGAGTAGTGCTCAATCCGGGCGCCTGGACGCACTACGCGTGGGCGATCCACGACGCGCTTGCCAGCGCGGCGCTGCCGGCTGTCGAGGTGCACCTCTCCGACGTGAAGGCACGCGAGCCGTGGCGGCAGCTGTCGGTGATCGAGGACCTGTGCATCGACCTCGGTGTCGGGCAAGGGGACCGAGGGCTACCGGCTGGCATTGAAGCGCCTGCGCGACGAGCTTGGCGGCAAGGAGCAGCCGGATGATGCGTCGAGCGGGTCCGACGAGGCCGACGGGGGCGAGGCATGAACGAGTTTGCTCGTCTTGCCCAGCTGGCCTTGGCGTTGCGCGAGCGGAGGTCGATCGGCTGCTCGTAAGCGCGCCGGTGAACGTGCGCTACCTGTGCGGCTACACCGGCTCGAACGGCCTGCTGCTGATCGCCGCGGGAGAGCGAGCCGAGCATCGCTTCTTCACCGACTTCCGCTACGTCACCCAGTCGGCCGAGCAGGTGCCGGGGGAGATCGAGCGGGAGATCGCGCCGGCGACCTGCTCGAGGCGGCGGCACGCGGCGCTCGGGAAGGCGAGCGAGCCCGGGGCGCGCAGACGCTCGGCTTCGACGACGCGTCGCTGACCGTCAAGCAGCACGCCCGTCTGCGCGAGCTGCTCGGCGCAGGGTTGGGAGCTGGTGCCGTGCTCGGGGATCGTCGAGCGGCTGCGCGAGGTCAAGGACGAGCAGGAGATCGGACGCATCCGCGCCGCCGCCGAGCTCGCCGACCAGGCGCTCTCAGAAGTGCTCGAAGGCGGGCTTGTTGGGCGCACCGAGCGCGAGGTGGCGATCGAGCTGGAGCTGCGCATGCGCCGGCTCGGCGCGCAGGCGCCGAGCTTCCCCTCGATCGTCGCAAGCGGCGAGCACGGCGCGCTCCCGCACGCCGAGCCGCGCGACGTCGAGATCGCCGCGGGCGTGCTCGTCACGATCGACTGGGGTGCCTACCTCGACGGCTACTGCTCGGACTGCACCCGCACCTACGCCACCGGCACGCTCTCCGACTGACGCGATAGAGGCTTACGAGCTCGTCCTGAGCGCGCAAGAGGCGGCGGTTGCGGCCGTCCGCGCCGGGATCAGCAGGACGCGAGGTGGACGAGGTCGCACGCACAATCATCGACAACGCAGGCCACAGCGAGCATTTCGGCCACGGCTCGGCCACGGCGTCGGTATGGAGATCCACGAGGCGCCGCGCCTGTCGCGCACCGCGCCTGAGGAGCCGTTGCGCGCTGGCAACGTCGTCACGGTCGAGCCGGGCGTCTATGTGCCCGGGAGCCTCGGTGTGCGCATCGAGGATCTAGTGCTGGTTGGCGACGGCGGCTGTGAGCGGCTCACGAGCTTGCCGAAGCAGCTCATAACGCTCGACTAGGGTGCGCCGCGGCCTGTACAAGGCGACCACCGAGCAGCCCCATCAGCGGCAAGGACCACGCCAAGAACAGCGCCGCCTCGGCGTCGGCTGAGACGTGCGCCGGCGCCCACTGGAAGGTGAGCCACACAAGCAGCGTGCTCGACAGCGCCAGCACCGGCGGTCGGTCGCTGGGTCTCCTCGCCTCCCACGTGAGCAGCGTGAACACGCAGGGGAGCAGGTAGTACTCGGTGTCCCATGTGTCCAGCACACAGCGCATCAGCAGCAACAGCGCCAGGGCGAGCAGGGCGTCGCGCTCGCCCAGCAGGGCTGTACTGCTGGCGCGCCGGCGGCGGCTCAACCATAGCGAGGCGGTAACGGCCGCGCCGACGAGCAGGATCAGTGGGTGGCTGATCCCGCCCACCCAGCTGGGGGCGATGCGATAGCCGACCTTCGGCGAACCAAACAGGCCATGCACGAGCGCCCCGTGATGGCCGAGAAACCACCACACCTGCCAGGGTTGGAAGATCGAGGACGGCGCGTTCGCGATCGCCTGCGTACCGGATATGAAGCCGCCGGAGGAGACTGGCGCCAGGGGAGCGAGCACTACGACCGAAGTCGCACCAGCGATCATCAGGCACAAGAGGCGCCGCTTCGCGGGCAGCGCCAGTAGTACGGGGCCGATCGCAAGCAGAGCCCACTCCTTGTTGGCGATCGCCAACCCCAGTATCAGGGCGGCAGGCACCATGCGGTTGCGGTTTGCAAGCAGCACGGCGGCGATGCACATGCAGGCCCCGAGCAGCTCCTCGGGATGGCCGATTTCAAGCGCTTGAAGCGTTAGCGGACTGGCGATGCATAGGCCGAGCACGACAGCTCGGTTGAGGAGTGAGCGCCCTTCGGCGCGTATTCGCGCCACCAACCACACGCCGAGCACGGCCGCCGCAAGCAGACAGGGCAGCGCGACCATGCGGTAGACGGCCAGCTCGCCGCCTCCCCACAGGCCGGGAAGCAGCGCGAACGGCGCCCGCTCAACGAACGATCCCCCGTAGGCGGGCGCGAGTCGCAGAAACTCGACAAAGTGTCCCTGCGCAAGCGCGTCGAAGGCCGGTCGCGCCTCGCTTTCGTAGTCGTTCCAGGCGAACCCGTACAGACCGAGCCACGCCATCGTGGCGCTCGCCGCCGCTGCGATGAATGCACACATGCCGTTTTCGCGCAGCAGCTGCCTCATCTGAGGTGCATCGACCGTAAACACCGGCCGCTTGAGGCACGCTGATGGGCTTGAGCGCCTAGATGCTGTCGTCTGGTCGCAGTGTTTCGCAGACGAAATCTACGCGCGTCCGCGCGATACGGCGACGCGGCGAAACAGCTCAGTGATCCCAAAGCGGGGTGCGACCCGCTCCACGAATCCCGGCGCGAGCGCGCCGAGCGCGAGCATTGGCCGGATCGGGGTGCCGCTCTCCAACATCTCGGCGCGATCCTCGCGGATTGCGCGCACGACCGCGTCGGCCACCTTCTCTGTCGTGGTCTCGCCCATCATGCGGTTCGAATGGTGTCCCTCTTCGACCATGCGCGCGTACATCCCGTCTCCTGCGATGAAACCAGGGCAGACCACAGAAAAGCCAACCGGAGCCTCCAGGTACTCCGCGCGCAGGGACTGGGTGAGGCCGACCAGTCCGGCCTTTGTGGCAGCGTATGGCTCGTTGAACGCGGGACCCACCTTGGCAGCCATCGAAGCGACGAAGACGACGTGACCGCGCCCCCGCTCGAGCATCCCGGGCGTGAGGCGATGCGTGAGCAGTAGCGGCGCCGTCAGGTTGACGTCCACCATCGAGGTGAGCTCCTCGCGCGTATAGCTCGTGAACGCGCCGACCGACTCGACGCCGGCGTTGTTGACGAGCACGTCGATCGGGCCAAGTCCGGCTTCGACGCGCTCTATCAGTGAGTCCGTGGCGTTCAGATCGGAAAGGTCGGCCGGTACAGCCACGGCCTTCACACCAAGCTCGCCCAGCTCGGCAGCGACCGCTTCGAGCGCATCCTCGCGCCGGCCAGACACGGCCACGTTCATGCCCTCGCGCGCGAGGCGGCGAGCGAGGTGTGTGCCGAGCCCCCCGGAGGCGCCGGTCACGAGCGCTGTACGGCCTTGCAGGGTCTTCATGGCAGCTCCTTGGATGGTTTCATGCACGACATTAGGCCATTGTTGCCAGAACTGGCCCCGCGATCTGCAGGATTCATCGCGAGTGCATCCGGACGCTCTGCAGCTCGTTCGCGTTCGGTGCAGACGGCCCGCTAGCTCTCTCGCTCGTGATCACCACCAACCAATTCAAGAACGGCAACCACATCGACGTCGAGGGCACGGTCTTCAAGATCGTGGAGTTCCAGCACGTCAAGCCCGGAAAGGGAGGGGCGTTCGTGCGCACGAAGCTGCGCCGCGCCTCCGACGGCGCGGTGATCGACCGCACGTTCCGTGCCGGCGAGAAGTTCCGCTCCGGTGCGCACCGAGGCGCGCAAGATGCAGTACCTCTACGCCGATGGGACCGACGCGCACTTCATGGACACCGAGTCCTTCGAGCAGATCGCAGTGCCTGAGGCCACTTTCGCCGAGGCGCTGCGCTGGACGACGCCGAGCAGCGAGGTCGACGTGCTGTTCATCGACGACCAGCCCTCTGACATCCAGCTGCCCAGCGCCGTGGAGCTGAGCGTGACCGAGACCGAGCCTGGGCTGCGTGGTGACACGGCCTCCGGCGGCGGCAACAAGCCCGCGACGCTTGAGACCGGGGCTGTGATCCAGGTGCCGCTGTTCATCGAGGTCGGGCAGAAGATCCGCGTGGACACGCGCTCAGGCGAATACATGTCGCGGTCCTGATGTTCCGGGCTGAGGCGCAGCGAATCCTAGACTCGGGAAAGTAGGGCGCTGTGCGCCGATCCGAGCAGCGTCGGGCGGCGGTGTTCGCGCTCTACCAGCACGATCTCACCGGGCGGCCGTTGGGCGAGGTGCTTGGCAAGAACGCTTCGCTGTTCACGCTCGCGCTGGCCCATGCCGCCGCAGATAGGGCCGATGAGCTCGACGAGGTAATCGACCGTCATGCTCACGGCTGGTCGGTCCAGCGCATCCAGCCACTGGAGCGCAGCATCATGCGCGTTGCGCTGATCGAGATGCTGCATCCGGACGTGGCTCCTGGGGAGACGCCGATCCCGCCCGAGGGAGCGATCGAGGAGGCAATAGAGAGCGCCAAGACCTTCTGTGGCAGCGACGCGCCGGGGTTCGTAAACGGGGTGCTGGGCGCGGCGTTGCGCGAGTTGCGCCAGAATGCGACCCAGCAATGAGCCTGGAGCGAATCGACGATCTAATCGCGCAACTGGAGCGCGCCTCAGAGCAGCTGCGCTCGGGCGAGCTCTCAGCCGACGCCGCCGCCACGATGGTTGAGGACTGCGCTGCGCTTGCCACACAGGCGAGCAGCGAACTCGAGCGCCAAGCGCGGGCGGAGGTCTCCCAGCCCGCTCCGGGCCAGGACTCGCTGCTCTGAGACGGATCCTCCTGTCGGGACACTAGCTTGGATCGCCGCCTATCCCGAGCAGCTGCGCGAGGAAGTAGAGCGCTACCTGCAGCAGATGCGCTTCTCCGAGGCGGCGCTCACCGCGGGCCTGGAGGAGGCCATGCGCTATTCGCTGCTGGCCGGCGGCAAGCGCATCCGACCGGTGCTCGCGCTTGCCACCGCGCATGCGGTGGGGCTGGAGCACGAGGACGCGATGCCGCTGGCGGCGACGCTCGAGCTGATCCACACCTACTCTCTGATCCACGACGACCTGCCCGCGATGGACGACGACGCGCTCAGGCGCGGGCGCCCCACCTGCCACGTGGCGTTTGGCGAGGACGTAGCGATCCTCGCCGGTGATGGGCTCTATGCGGAGGCGTTCAAGCATCTGCTCTCCGTGCGGCGAAGCGCACCCGAGCGGGTGCTCGAGGCAGCTGTCGAGCTTGCAAGCGCAACGGGAGTCAACGGCATGGTTGGCGGGCAGTACGTGGACGTCAGCGCAAGCGCTCCCGCAGGGGCCGAGGGGTTGCGTCGCCTTCACGAGCTGAAGACCGGTCGGCTGATCGGCGCATCGGTTGTGTGCGTACTGTCCTTGGCTGACGTGCGCGGACCTGCGACAATTGCATTCAGGCGCTTTGCTGCGGAGTTGGGTGTGCTATTTCAGATCGTCGATGACATCTTGGACGTGACCGGCACAGATCTTGCGCTTGGCAAGCCGCGAGGTAGCGATGAGAGACACGGCAAGCGGACATACGTGAGCGAGTTCGGCATAGATCGCGCCAGGGAGCTGGCGGCGGAGTCCCACCGGACGGCTCGGTCGGCGCTCGTGGAGGCGGCGCTAGCTGTGGCCGAGCAGCAGGCGGGTAAGACCACTCAACTAGCCGCGACGAGCGAGCTCGAGCAGATCACAGACTTCATCTACACACGCACATCATGACCATCATCGACGGCATAGACGGTCCCGAGAACCTCAAGGAGCTCTCTGAGGAGGAACTCGCACAGCTCGCACAGGAGGTGCGCGAGCACATCATCGACACGGTGGGGGAGATCGGCGGTCACTTCGGCGCCAATCTCGGTACGTGCGAGCTGGCCGTCGCGTTGCACTCGCTGCTGGACTCTCCGCGCGACAAGATCCTGTGGGACGTAGGCCATCAGGCCTACCCTCACAAGATTCTCACGGGCCGGCGCAAGCAACTTCAGACGATCCGCCAGTATGGCGGGCTCGCGCCGTTCTGCTCGATCGGAGAGTCCGAGCACGACATCATGGGCGCCGGGCATGCCTCGACTTCGATCGGCTATGCGGTCGGCATCAAGGAGGCGATGCGCCACCTCGACGACGAGCGCTCCAAGGGCAAGGTCGTGGCTGTGATCGGCGATGGGGCGATGACCGGTGGCGTGGCCTTCGAGGCGATCGGGCAGGCCGGCGGCCTAGGCACGCCGATGGTGGTCGTGCTCAACGACAACGGCATGTCGATCGCCCCGAACGTTGGCGCGCTCTCCAAATATTTCAATCGGGTACGGCTCAACCCGAAGCTGTGGCACGCGCGCTCGGGCGTGGAGGGGGGGCTGACGCGACTACCGGGCGCGATCGGCAGCGCCTTTGAACGCCTGGGACCGCAGCTGAAGGAGTCGATCAAGGCGTTCTGGGCTCCGGGCCTCTTCTGGGAGGAACTCGACTGGGCCTACATGGGCGTGATCGACGGGCACGACGTGCGCGCCCTGCGCGAGGCACTGCGCGAGGCACTGGCGGCCGAACGCCCGGTGGTTGTGCATGTCGCGACCATCAAGGGCAAGGGCTTCGCCCCAGCCGAGGATGGCGGTTTGGCGGGCATGGAGAAGTGGCATGCGGCCAAGCCGAACTCGATTCTCAACGGAGTGCCCACCGCCCCGTCGCCAAATCCCCAGCCAGCGTCGCCTGCCGCTGGAATGACATCGACGACCGGTGCAGGGCAGAGCACGGCCGGCGTGGCTCCGGCTAAATCGGCACCTCAATACACGCAGGTGTTCGGCGAAGCGCTGGTGCGGGAGTGCCGCCGCGACAGGCGCGTGGTTGGCATCACCGCCGCGATGAACTCGGGCACGGGCCTGAACATCCTGCAGAAGGCGCTGCCAGAGCGCTACTTCGACGTGGGCATCGCCGAGCAACAGGCGATCCTGTTTGCCGCCGGCCTGGCGCTTCAGGGAGTCAAGCCGGTGGCTGCGATCTACTCGACGTTCCTGCAGCGAGCGTTCGACCAAATTGTGCACGACGTGTGCCTGCAGAAGCTGAACGTCGTGTTCGCGATGGACAGGGCCGGTCTCGTCGGAGACGACGGGCCCACCCACCATGGCGTCTTCGACATCGCCTATCTACGCTGCCTACCGAACATCGTGCTGATGGCGCCGCGAGACGAGGCGCTGCTGGTGGACATGCTGCACACGGCGCTCTGCTACGACGACGGTCCGATCGCGCTTCGCTATCCGCGTGGGGAGGGCACGGGCGTGCAACTACCAGCAGAGCCACACAAGATCGCGATCGGCACGGGTGAGATCTTGATCGCTCCCCACCCGCCCGGCGCGTCAGCTCCCGTGGGAGCTCGTGTCGCGCTGATCGGGTACGGCTCAGGTGTCGGCAAGGCGATCGAGGCGGCCGATCTGCTCGCAACCGACGAGATCGCTGTGACGGTCGCAGACGCGCGCTTTGCCAAGCCGATAGACGCCGGCCTGATGGCGCAGCTGGCGGCCGAGCACGACCTACTTGTGACCGTCGAGGAGGGCGTTCTCGCCGGCGGATTCGGCTCGGCGATATGGGAGACGCTCAACGAGGCCGGCACCGCGCCGTCTCGAATCCTGCGCGTGGGCTTGCCGGACCGCTACGTCACGCACGGCAAGCCGGAGCTGCTGCACAAGGAGATCGGCTTCACTGGGGAGCGCATCGCCGAGCGTATCCGCGCCGCGATCAGCGATCGTCGCTCGGCGACCGTCGGGGCATGACGACAGCGCCCGGGCATGAGCGAAGCGCTTTCGGAGGAGCAAGGCCTTAATGAAACGGCCCGCTGGGGAGGCGGGCCGTTTCGAGGGGAGGAGGGATGCTGCTGTACTTCGGGTCGAGAGTGATAATGCCCAAGTCGAACGCATGTTTGTGTGACGTCGATCACAGAGACCCCGAATTCTTTGCAAAGCTCGAATTTGTGATGCCCGCATCGAACCTACGTACGCATCGACGGGAGTTGTCTTCCCGTGGCTAAGCAGCGTTTGGACACCCTCTTGGCCGAGCGTGGCCTGTTCAGCTCGCGTACGCGAGCGGCGGCTTCGGTGATGGCCGGGGAGGTCACGGTCGGTTTGGACGGGCGACGTGCCGCCAAGCCGGGGGAGATGGTTCCGATCGATGCCCAGTTGAGCGTGCGCGAGCGGGCGCCGTACGTTTCTCGCGGCGGGCTCAAGCTGGCCAACGCGCTCGACGCGCTCGAACTGCCGGTGCAAGGTCGCCGTGCGCTCGACGTCGGCGCATCGACCGGGGGCTTCACGGACTGTCTGCTCAAGCGCGGGGCCAACCACGTTGTCGCGATCGATGTCGGCTACGGGGACTTCGACTTCGGACTGCGCCAAGATTCACGGGTCACCCTGCTCGAGCGCACGAACGCCCGTTCGATGAAGCCAGCGATGCTTCCCTACGCTCCCGAGCTTGCTGTGCTCGATGTCTCCTTCATCTCGTTGAGCAAGGTTCTCCCGGCCGTGCTCGACTGTCTCGCCGAGCGCCACGACGTGCTTGCGCTCGTCAAGCCACAGTTCGAGGTTGGACGCGAGCGTGTCGGCAAGGGTGGGGTGGTGCGCCTGGTCGAGGATCGACGCTCGGCGTTGATCGACGTCGGCGCCGCAGCCCTCGAGCTCGGCGCATCGGTGCTCGGCTACCGCTCCTCAGGTCTCCCAGGCCCGAAGGGCAATCTCGAGACGTTCATATTGTTGGCGGAGTCCTCGCGTAGCAGCGGGGCGCAAAACGTCGAGTACATCGAGCGGATGGCCAGAGAGGTGGAGCCGTGATGCGATTCGTCGCCCGGCGCGCACTCGAGGTAGGGCTATGAGCCTGCTTGTCGCCCGACCTGCCCGCGAGGTATCGGTCTTGACCCACAGTCGACCTGCGCAGACAACAGCTGCGCTGGAGATGCTTCTCGCGGCGGCGTCTGAGACGGGCGTGACGCTGCACTTCGACGCCGAGGAAGCCGAGAAGCACAAGCTCTCGGGCAGCGAGGGCGTGCTGCTCGGTGGCACAGACGGCGATTCGGTCGACTTGTGCGTGGTGCTCGGAGGCGACGGCACGATCCTGCGCGCACTGCGCCGCTATGCCGGCACCGAAGTGCCGGTGTTCGCGATCAACTTCGGCGACATCGGCTTTCTCGCGACAATCGAGCCGCAAGAGCTAGCCGACGGGGTGCGTCGCGCTTTCGAGGGCGACTACGAGCTCTTGCCGCTGCCGGCGATCGTGCTCGACGCGCCCACAGGCCTGGAGCGAGCCTTCAACGACGTGGCGATCCACCGCAAGGTCGGCGAGCGCGTCGCCGAGCTTGCCTATGTCCTCGATGGCGAGGAGCTTGGCAGCGTGCGTTGCGACGGCCTAGTCGTCGCAACGCCGGCCGGCTCCACCGGCTACAACCTCGCTAACGGCGGACCGGTTATGGCCTGGGGAGTGGAGGGTTTCATGGTCTCTTTCATCGCGCCCCATTCGCTCACCGCGCGTGCGCTCGTGGCGGCGCCCAGGGACCGTCTTACGATCCATAACCGTTCGCACGAGGCGCTCGACGTCTCGGTTGACGGGCGACCGATCTGCGAGATCGCGCCTGGGGGCACGATCGACGCTCGCTTCATGGACGACGCGGGCATCATCGCCCAGCTACCGGGCTCGTCCTTCTACCGCCGGCTGCGAGAGAAGTTCGGCCGTCTGGCGCGCTGATCAGGCGACCTGCGTGTGGCGCCTGGGGCGCTCGCCGGTGCGCTGCAGCGAGTCGATGAAGCCGTCGAGCTGCTCGCGTGAGAAGCGTCGCTGCCCGCCCGGCGTGCGGTAACCGGTTAGGTAGCCCGCGTCGGTCCAGCGGCGGATCGTGGCCAGCGACACACCCAGATAGCGCGCTGCCTGTGAGCTCGTGAACACGAGCTGGTGCTCGTGACCAGGGTTGGGGCTCTCGGGCATCTCAGATCTCTTCTCGGTCGGGATTTCTCGCCGCGCAGGCGCCTGTCCGAACGCGCGTGAGCAGGGGTCGCGAACGCTTGGATAGGTTGAGATACGGCAATCTGGGCGCAAAGGTTGAGTGTCCACAAGCTTTGTGGACCTTTGATCGAGAAAGGCGATCGCTCCGCAGCGCTTTTGCTCGCTCGAAAGGCGCCCAATACAAGCGTAAAAAAACCCGTTTGACGGGGAGAAGACCGTCGTCTCGGGGCGGGAATGCCCTCTTTATGCAATAGGCCGTGCATGCACTTGTACTAAGTGGACAATTCGTCCAAAGCCTATACTATGCTCTGCAAACCTACTCAACACTCATCGTGCTTGGCTGAGGATGGAGGCTGTCGCGAGCGGGTGGTGGGCCGCCTGACCGACGGAAGGAGCATTCAATGGGTTATAAAGGCTGATTGCAGATTCGTCGGCCCTCTCTCTGAGGCGCGGTTGACCCCAAGGACGTTGCCGAGATTGGCAGCGTCCTTGGTCGTTAAGTGTCCGCAGACGCGCGAGCTATGACCCGCCAGAGAGTCAGGACAGTGGCCGAACGGAGCGCTGGTGGGGGCGCAAGCCCACCGGGCATCGGGTGGCGGCGTGAAGGGCTAGGCGGGCTTAGCGCAGTGCCGGCTGGGCCAGCGCACGCGTGCGCCGCTCGAACGCCAGCTCGGCCTCGAAGTCGGCGTCGTCGCCGTGCGCGAAGGTCACGGGTCCCTCGCGCTCGATCATCGCGATGAACGCGTCGACGATCTCGGCGTCCAACTGGCGTCCGGCCACGCGGCGCAACTCGGCGATCGCGTCCTGGGGCGTCATCGGAGAGCGATAGGAGTCGCGTGCGGTCAGCGTGTCGTAGACGTTGCAGACGGCGAGGATGCGCGACGGAAGCGGGATCTCGTTACCAATCAGTCCCGCCGGGTAGCCGCTGCCGTCGATGTGCTCGTGGTGGTAGAGGATCGCATCGGCGACAGGGCCATAACCGTCTAGGCGTCCCACAAGCGTGGCACCCTCCTGGGGGTGGCGGCGTACCACCGCCCAGTCCTCGTCGGAGAGGATCTCGGCGTGCAGGATCCGGTCTGGCAAGGCGAACTTGCCGATGTCGTGCAACAGCCCCGCTGTGTGGATGAGATCTTGGTCGGCCTCGTCGCAACCCATCTCGCGCGCCAGCGACCGTGAGTAGCGTGCGACGGCGGCTGCGTGACGCGCAGTCATGCGGTCTCGCAGTGCGAGCGTCTCTACGAGCGTCACGAGCATGCCGAGCTGCATCGAGGCCAGTCGAACCGAACGCGCCTCCAGCTGCTCGGCACGGTCCTCCGAGCGCAGCAGGGCGCGCGCAAGGTACTGGAAGATGACAAGCACAAGCACAAGGCTCAGCAGCACGGGATAGCCCATCTTCGTGTACGCCACGGCAAGGATCACGGCGAGCACGGCGGCGGCGACCTGACCCGGAAGCATCGGGACGAGCACGATGCGCACCTGCTTCAGGAACGACTTTTCCTGAAGCACGCACTTCTGGATGGCGATCAGCGCGAAGTTGAGCAGGTTCGTCGCGATGAACACGCCGAACACGACCAGTGCGAAGGGTTACCGTCTGTACGTGGCCCTCGCCGATGAGAAGCGGCTGAGCAGCGCTCCCAGGACGAGATATACCGCGTAGGTCGTCAGGTTCGACAGACACACTGTCAGGGCGGGTCGTCGCGCGAGCGAGTCGGCGGCGATCGCGACCGCACCGATTGCGACCGCCGGAGCGGGACCGAGCAGGATCATGGCCAACACGAGCGCCACGAACCCGGAGGAGACGCTCTGGCTGCCCACCGTGATCGTCAGCCACTCACCGATCACGCTCAGCACGAGCAGCAGCCCGACGAGTTCGATCGGGTGCCACTCCGCCGAGCGAGACGTGAGCACGGCCACGGCAACGGCGCCCGCGAGCAGGATCCATTGGCTGGCCAGATAGAGCCGGTATAGGTGTCGTCGTGGGAATGCTCATCTGTTGTGTACGGCTAGGTCTGTAGTGCTTAACGGCCGACAGGGCGTCGTACTTAAGGACGGTTGGGCTCGTGGACCAAGCGCTCTTCGCCGATCCACTACTGGTGCGACGCTCGCCAGCTCCGGCTCTGTGGCGATGCTTGTGGCGGCCTCGCTCGAGGCCTGCAGGCTCGCCGATCGGCAGGCGCATGAACGCGAACGTCGCCAGCGTCGCGACCGCGCCCGCGACGAGCATCGCGACTCGCGGTGAGCTCAGCGCGGCGATCGTGCCGCCGAGGATGAAACCGAGCGCAGGGCAGAGCGCGTTCAGCGATCCAACGGCGCTCATCAGACGACCGTGCAAGCCGGCGGGCGTCAGCTGCTGGACGGCGCTGATCAGCGAAGGCCACTGGATGCCGTTGCCGATGCCGCCGACGACGGCTGCCGCACAGGCGAGCGCGATCGTCGGCGCGGCCGCGAAACCGAGATAGGCGAGGCCCACAAGCAGCGTGCCGAACGTCAGCATCGGCCCGAGCGGGCGGCGCACAGAGCGCGCGAACACGACCGCCCCAAGCGCCGCGCCAAGCCCCCAGGCGCCCATCAGCAGGCCGTAGCCGAGGTCGCCCGCGTCCAGGGTGGACTTCGTATAGAGCACCTCCACGGGCTCCACCGATGCGAAGAAGACCAGCGCGACCGCCTGGGTGAGGAACAGCGCGCGCAGCGCCGGGACGGCCCGCAGTGCTCTGAGACCGCGCGCAGGCGTGCCGAATCGAATCGCCGCTGGTCTCGGCTGATGTGCGTGCCCAAGCGCGCAAGCAGGCCGGCGCACACGAGGAAGGTGAAGGCGTCGAGCAGCAGCGCCACCGAGCCCCCGACCGAGTTGACGAGCGCGCCGCCGATCGCCGGACCGATCGCCAGCGCTCCCATGAACGCGAAGTTGAGCGTCGCGCTGGCCTGGCGTTGGGCGGCCTCGACCGCTGCCTCTCGGGCCGCTCGTCGAGGTCCGTGACTGGCTTGCCAGTCATGTCGGCGACCGTCACGCGCGTGGCGCAGGCGCGCAGCAGCGCCGTCGCCGCCACCGCCACGATGCCGTCGATCGTGACCAGTACCAGCACCCCTGGTAGCCAGAAGTGCCACAGCAAGCCCGCGAGGGCGATTGTCAGGACCGCCTCCAACAGGTACAGCCAGGCAAGTTGTCCGCGGCGAAGAGATCGCTCGGTGCGAGCTACCAGGACCGGCGCCAGCAATGCCGGCAGCAGACCACGAGCGACGAACAGGCCGGCCGTCGCGATCGCGCTGTGGGTGTGGTCGTAGACGCCCAGGGCCAGCGCGACATAGCCGAACCAGGTTCCCAGTTCGTTGACCGTATAGGCAAGAAATATTCTCCGCAGTCGGGGGGACTTGGGCAGCAATTACGCCTCTCGACGCTGGCGGTGGCTCGGCGCTTGATAGCGACGTGGTCCGCATTCTAGGGTGAGCGCCCGACGACACACGGGAAAACCGCGACATCTCGCCCGGCTCGGAGGCGTCTCGCCGGCTAGGCGGACGCCATGCCGACATTGACAAAATGCCCAAGAGCTTCGTCGCCCGCGATTCGGAATCGTTCTCGCACTCCGACTCGCGCATCCGTCGAAGTGAGTGCTGGGCTCATCGCAGCTCGCCGGCCGGTCCCGGCGCTGCGCCGATCGAGCGCAGGCCGCTCAGCGCGGCGCTCGCCTCGATTGTCGGCATCGCCGGCTCCAGCTCTGCGTCGCCGTCTTGCCGCCGTACGTGGCCAGCACCGATAGTCCCTTCGCGCTGGCCGCTGATATGGCTGCCCAGGTTAGGGCCAAGCCTATGTCGATCATCGTGCCTCCTTGCCGATGTCGCGCCCCGTGTCAGGTCCGGGCAGATCTCCCGGCGAAGACATGTGGCTCAAAGATGATTGAAACGCTGCTGCATTACTGATGCAATGATGGCGTCCCTAAGGTCGCTTGTCTGTAGAGCAGACGGTGCCGATCTTGTCGTCCCAAAGGGGCAGTCCGATGTCGTCCCAAAGGTGCCGTTGGCCGCTACCTGCGCCAACCTGGCGAGTGCGACCTGTGAGCTGGGATGCGCTTGTCGCGCTTCATGCTGCCGCCAGTGGAGCCGATACGGTTGCTGATCATGGCAGCTGAATCCGCAGGGCTCGACCGGCCCATCGACGTGATCATCGCGGACGACCATACCGTCGTGCGCGACGGCATCCGTGCGGTGCTCGAGCGCGAGACGGGCGAGTTCCGGGTCGTCGCCGAGGCGGCCGACGTGCCCTCGACGATTCGCGCGGTGAGGGAGTTCAAGCCCGATCTACTGACGCTCGATTTGACGATGCCGGGCGGCTCCAGCCTGGCGGCGCTGCCGACATGCTTCGTGGCTCACCCGACGCTTGCCGTAGCGATCCTGACGATGCGCGAGGACCCCGAGTATGCGCGCCAGGCACTGCGTGCCGGCGCGCGCAGCTACGTGCTCAAGGAGGCCGAGCCCGCCGAGCTGTTGCAGGCGTTCCGCTTGGCGGTCGCGGGCGCAACTACCTGCATCCACGGCTCGGTGCGCTGATGGTCACGGGCGAAGGCGACTCCCAGGACGGCGTGGCGCTGAGCGAGCGCGAGCGCGAGGTGGTGCGCCTGATCGCCAACGGCTTCACCAACCCGGAGATCGCCGAGCAGCTGCACGTGGCCGAGCGCACGGTCAAGACATACCGTGCGCGCGCGATCGAGAAGCTCGGCTTCTCCTCACGGGCGGAGATAACCGCCTACGCACGCAAGCTCGGCCTGGTCGAGTAGGCGATCTTGATGCTGTTCAGGTGGCGCATGCGCCGCCTGGGGAGGCGCGCATGCGCGCCTCCGCCGAGTCGTGCATGCACGACTCGGCCGGACGGTGCATGCACCGTCCGGGACATCGCCGCATGCGGCGATGTCTTCCATAAAGGGGAGGGGGATGTGCTCCAAAATGGCCGATGCCCCCTGCGCGCGCGGGGCATCCGAAATTGACCAGCTCAGACAGAGGTCGGGCGACCGGCCAGCGGCACGGTCAAGCGCATCGTCGCGCCGCCGCCGGGCGCCGGCACGAGCTCGAGCTCGCCGCCCACGAGCTCCGCGCGCTCGCGCATCCCCGAGACACCGAAGCCGCCCTTCAGTTCGTCCTCGGGCGATGCGCGGTCTGACTCGCCCCGTCGGGCAGCCCTTCGCCGTCATCGGTCACCGATGCCGTCACCTTGCCGTCGCGCTCGCTGACGCTGATGACCGCGCTGGTGGCTTTCGCGTGACGGCTGACGTTCGTCAGCGCCTCCTGCACGACGCGGTAGAGCGTGCTCTCGAGCTCGGCGTCCAGCCGTCGATCGCCTGTCGGTCCAGCTCGATCTCGGTCCGAATCTCCAGGCCGTCCATCGCCTGGGCACGACGCGCGAGCGCTTCCAGCGCCGGCACAAGCCCGAAGTCGTCGAGCGCGGCGGGACGAAGCTCGGTGATCAGGTGGCGCAGCCCGTCGATCTCCTGCGCCAAGGCCCTCGAGCACCGTGTCCACGGCCGTGCTCAACTCCGCCTGGTCGCCGAGGTCGCGAGCGTTGGCGAGCTTCAGGCGCAGCGCTCCGAGGCCCTGGACGGTTTCGTCGTGTATCTCCCTGGCCCAGCGCGTGCGCTCGCGCTCGCGCGCCTCCATGCCGAAGCGCAGGCGCTCGATCTCGACCGAGCGCTCGGCCACGAGCCGCTGCGCGACGCTGGCCGCGAAGGCGTTGAACGCGCGCCGGTCGGGCTCGCGGAAGCTGCCGTCCTCGCGTGCCGCGATCACCAGTCCGCCACCTTGGCCCTCCAGGCTGAAGCGGCTCGACCAGCACCGCCCGCGCTTCGAGCCCGAGCTCGTGCAGCCACGTCGCTTCCTGGCCGCGGGGACGATCCAGCGAAAGCGCCTTGCCGGTCATGTACAGCGCGCCAAGCGCGCTGCCCTCCATCGGCAGTACGCGCACGCGCACCGATACGCGCGCCGCTGGAGGCCGCGACGCGCAGCTCGCCACGCTCCTCGATCACCATCAACAGCGTCGAGGCGTCGAGCAGCGCAAGGCCTCGATCGGCCATCAGGCGCAGCAGCCACAGCTCGGACCCGGAGAGCACGGCGTGGGATTATGGACGTCGAGCGTCGGCAGCTGGCCGCCGAGGACTGTGCCGGGCCCTGCTCGCTGGGCCGACATCGAGTGCCTCGAGCGACCGTGGCGCTGGGCGGCGAGACGCGTCTGGGCGAGCAGTTGCTCGGCGGTGAGCCCCTCGCGCCAGCGGCGATCTCCGACGGAGATGCGCAGCGGTTGGCGCTGGCCTTTGACCTCGATCTTGACCGCGTGCAGCCGGCCGAGCGCGCGACGCGCCACGATCTCGCCGCGCCGCTCGTCCGCTCCCGGCAAGCACCACCAGCAGCTCGCCGTCGGCCGCAGTGGCCGACGCGGTCGAAGCGGCGAAGCTCGCGCCCGAGCGCCGCGCCGAGATAGGCGAGCGCCTGTGCCGGCAGCTCCTCGCCGTGCGCGCTCGCGAGCTGCTCGACGTCCAGTCGAGGCTGACCAGCAGGCAGCTCAGCGCAGTGCGATGGCGCCCGGCACGGTTGACCTCCTCCTCCAGGCGCGCCGCCAGCTCGGCCGTGGAGAGGCAGTCGCGCGGGCCTCTGGGCGGCGAGTGGGGTTGTGGGAGTCGCTGGCAGCCATGCCGTGTGAACGGAGGAGTCGTAGGCCAGTCTGGTCATGTCCGCACGAGCTCGGATTATCGGCCGGGACTGCCCTAATTATGAACGTGAACGACGAGCGAGGCGATCCGTCGGTGCTCGCTGGTACACCTGTCCGTGTGCTTTGCGAGTTGCGCGTCGAGAATCTGCTGCTGATCGAGCGGGCCGAGCTCGCGCTCGCTCCGGGCTTGAACGTGCTGACGGGCGAGACGGGCGCGGGCAAGACCGTGCTCGCGCATGCTTTGGATCTATTGATGGGAGGCTCCGCTCGGCACCCGGTCGCTCGCGCCGGGATCGTGCGCCCCGGCGCCGAGGAGGCCTACGTCGAGGGGGTCTTCGCGGTGCCCGAGCGCATGCGCGCGGAGATCGTCGGCGAGCCTGCGCCGAGAACGTGCGCCCACGCGGGGGCAGACGAGCAGGAGCTGGTGCTCGCGCGGCGGGTCGGCGCCGACGGGCGCACCCGCGCCTACGTCAACGGCCGCTCGGCCACGGTCGGCGATCTGCGCGAGCTCGGGGCGCGCCTGATCTCCTTCTACGGTCAGCACGAGCACCGCAAGCTGGTGCTCGCGAGCGCGCAGCTGCAGATGCTCGACGAGGTCTGCGGCCAGCGCACGCCGAGCGCCTGCAGGCGTGCGCCAGCGCCTATCGCGAGACCGCAGGCTGGAGTGCGGAGCTTGAGCGCCTGGCGCGAGCTGGCCGAGCGCGCGCGAGCGCGAGCTGGACCTGCTCGAGCACGAGCTGGCCGAGATCGACTGCGCTCGCGCCGGACGAGGAGGAGCACCGGAGCTGCTCGCGCGCCGGGAGCGACTGCGCCGCCTCGACGCGCTGCAGCGCGGCCGCCGGCACGGCCGCCGAGACGCTTGCAGCCCGAGTCCTCGGATGCAGCCGGGCGCGGCGCAGCTGCTGGCCGGCGCCGCTGCCAAGCTGGAGGCGGTCGCCGGCGTCGACGCACGAGCTCGACGCGCTCGGCCGAGCGCTGCCGCGGCGCTTGCGATCGAGGCGCAGGACATCGCCGCGCGAGCTGCGCGGCTACTGCGAGGCAGATCGAGGCCGAGGACGGCTCGCTGCAGGCCGTCGAAGAGCGACTGCGCGCGCTGGAGCGCTCTGATGCGCAAGCATGGCGGCACGATCGCCGCGGTGCTCGAGCACGCCGAGCGCGCGCGCGCAGGCGCGAGCAGCTGCTCGGCGCCGAGGTCGCCCAGCGAGCAGACCGTCGAGCAGCTCGCGGCTGAGCGGGCGAAGCTCGAACGACCACGTCGCGGCCCTGCGCGAGGAGCGCGGCAAGGCGCCGCGCCAGCGCTCGCCGACGGGGTGCGCGAGCAGCTCGCGGCGCTGGCGATGGCCGATGCGACATTCGAGATCGCGCCTGAGCCCGACCGACGCCGAAAGCGAACGGGGCCGACGCGGCAGAGTTCGTGATCGCGCCGAACCCGGGGGTGCCGCGGCCCCGCTGCGCGAGATCGCCTCCGGCGGCGAGCTCTCGCGCGTGATGCTCGCGCTGACGAGCGCGCTGCAACGAAGGCGGCATCAGCGGCCAGCGGCGGGTCGGAGCTCGACGCTCGTGTTCGACGAGGTCGACGCCGGCATCGGCGGCCACACCGCACGCGCGGTCGGCGAGCGGCTGCAGAGCCTCGCGCGAGGCAGGCAGGTCCTGTGCATCACCCACCTGCCGCAGATCGCCTCGCTCGCCGATCGCCACTTCTCGATCGCAAGGACACGCGGCGGGCGAGCCGACCATCGCTACGGTAGCTCAGCTCGCCGAGGCGCGAGGTCGTGACGAGCTGGTGCGCATGCTCGGCGCCGAGGAGCAGGACCCGCTGCGCGTCGTCACGCGCGCGAGCTGCGCCGCGCCGCCTGAGACGCTCGATGATCGGCGCCTCGCTGCGTGCCTCGTTCGCTTATGTGCGGATGCACACCGCGCTCGCTGCGTCTGGCGAGGCTTGATCCTCGGCCGTCTCACGATGGCTCAGATACTCACGGCCAGTCCCGGGCCGTTACTCTCGGACGCATGGCCGCGACCAGGCAACGCCCGCGTCACGACATCGCCGCCAGTCGCGCTCGGCCATGCCGGCGCGCGAGATCAGCGGTCCGGTGCGCCTGGGGCGCAAGACCAAGCTGCTGGTCAGGCATCTCGCGGCGGGTGACATAGCGGTGATCGACCATCTCGACATCGATCGAGTCTCGGCGGAGGAGCTGATCGCCGCGGGAGCCGCGCGCGGTGCTCAACTGTCGCGCCTCCACGAGCGGCACCTACCCCAACCTCGGCCCGCAGCTGCTCGTGGAAGCGGGGGTCCTGCTCGTGGACCTGCCCGACGATTCGCTGTTTCGACTCGCTCTCCGACGGGGACCCGGTGACGGTGCGCGCGCAGGCGGCCGCGAGGCGGCCGGCGAGGTGCTCTACAGGGGCACGCCGCTCGCGCGAGGAGCGTGCTCGACCTGGCGCGCGTGCGCGCCGAGACCGAGGCGCGCCGGCGCGAGATCGGCGAGGCGCTGGAGCGCTTCGCCCACAACACGATCGAGCACATGCGCGAGGAGCGCGAGCTGCTCGCCGGCAGGATCGACCTGCCGCGCTTTCGCACCGACTTCCGCGACCGCTCGGCGCTGGTGGTCGTACGCGGCGTGGACCATCAGCGCGACCTGCGTGCGCTGCGGCCGTTCATCCGCGACACGCGTCCGGTGCTGGTGGCGGTCGACGGCGGCGCCGACGCGCTGCTTGAGGCCGGCTTGCGCCCGGACATGATCGTCGGCGACATGGACTCCGCCGGCGAGCCGGCGCTGCTGGCGGCACGCGACGGCAAGACCGAGCTGGTGGTGCACTCCTACCCGGACGGCCGGGCGCCGGGCCGGCAGCGCCTGGAAGAGCTGGGCGTGCCCTTCAAGCTGGTGCCGGCGCCCGGCACCAGCCAGGACGTGGCGATGCTGATCGCCGCCGAGAAGGGCGCGCGGCTGATCGTGACCGTCGGCTCGCAGTTCAACCTCGTCGAGTTCCTCGATCGCAACCGCAAGGGCATGTCCTCGACCTTCCTGACGCGCCTGCGGATCGGCGAGATACTGGTCGACGCCAAGGGGGTGAGCCGCCTGTATCGGCCGATGCCCGGGCTGGCGCCGCTGCTGGTCGTGATCGTCGCGGGGCTGATCGCGATGATCGCGGTTGTGTGGATGACCCCGGCGCTGCGCGACGTGGTGGACCTATTATGGCTCAAGCTGCAACTGCTGTTCGGCTCCGGCAGTTGATCGTCTCGCCCGTCTGCTCGCATGTTCGACTATCGCTACCACGCGCTCTCGCTCGCCGCCGTCCTGTTCGCACTCGCCGTGGGCGTGCTGATCGGCGTGGCGATCGGCGACTCCAACCTGGTCTCCTCGGCGAAGAGACGGGATCGTCCAGAACCTGCGCTCGGAAGTGAGCGGCTCACAGCACAGGCTCGAACAGCTCGGCAGGCCAGCTGCTCAGACGAGGAAACGCTCGCGAGCGATCTCTAGCCGATAGCGGTGCACGATCTGCTGAGCCGGCAAGAACATCGGCCTGGTGTTTCTCGGCGACTCCTCGGACGAGATCGATGAGCTCGTACGCGAGGCGGTGACGCAGGCCGGTGGAAACTGTCGAGGCGGTCGTGGCGGTGCGCGAGCCGCTGGATCTCGCCGGGCTGGCCGCGCAGGCGACGGGCACGCAGTACACCGCGCTTGCCTCCGATCCGGCGCTCGTCAAGAAATTCGGCGTGCGCATCGGAAAGCAGCTGGTCAGCGGTGGCCAGTTGTTGAGACGGGTGCACACCAGGCTGCTGAGCTCCTACGACGGCGAATTCGGCAAGCTCGAAGGGCTGGTCGTGATGCGCGCGACCCGAGCGGGCATGACAGCGAACAGGCGAAGAGCACGGCTGAATTCGAGTGCGGGCCTGATCGACGGCGTCGGCGCCGGCGGGGTGCCCGCGGTGGGAGTCGAGCTGACGGCACCGAACCGTCGCAGATCCCTTGGTACAAGGCCGAAGACCTGGCGAGCGTGGATGATCTTGGACACGATCGCGGGACGCGCGGCGCTGGCCTTCGCGCTCGCCGGGGACCACGGGGCCTACGGCGTAAAGTCGACCGCCGACGCGCTGCTGCCGCATCGGTGCGGGAGCCTCGCGCAGCCGTAGGACTGCCTGGCGGCTCTCGAGCTGCCCCACGTCCGCTCTCGTCGCTAGTTTCGAACGTGCATGCCCTACCGTTCGTGCTCGCCTCGGCCTCCGCGGTCGTCTGGCTCGCGGCTCTGCTGCGCGCGCTGACCGAGGGCGGGCACGTCAGGCCCAACTACCGCGACCGGCCGAGTCGCCTTTCCGTTCGGCGTGCTTGAGTCCTGGCGGGCGCGCTCGCTCGCGCTGATCCCGCTCGTGCTCGCTGCGAACGGCTCGACGTCGCGCGGCGTCTTCATCCCGAGACCTCCAGGGTCGCCGTGTACGTCCTCGGGGTGGCATTCCTCGGGCTTGTGGACGACACGCTCGGCGGGCGAGCCGCGCGGGCTGCGCGGCTCATGCGAGGGCCGTCATGCGCATGCGCTTCTCGACGGGAGCGCTGAAGGCGGCGGGCTCGCTCGGGCTCGCGCTGTACGCGATGAGCTTCGCGGGGCTCTCCACCGGCGCGCTGGCTGCTGGCGGCGGCGGTGCTGGTGCTGGCCACGAACGTCTTCAACCTGCTCGACCTGCGTCCGGGACGCTCGACCAAGGTGTTCGTCCTGCTCGGCGCAGGGCTACGCTCGCGGCGGGCAGCCTCAGGGCGCTGTGGACGCTCGGGCTGTTCGCGGGACCGGCGCTCGTCGCCGGCGCCTACGACCTGCGCGAACGCGCGATGCTGGGCGACACCGGCGCGAACCTGCTCGGCGCGCTGGCGGGCCTGTGGCTCGTGCTCACGCTCTCCGCGGTCGGCCAGGCCGTGGCGCTCGGGCTGCTCGCTGCCGTGTACGCTCTACGGCGAGCTGCGGTCGATCTCGAGCTCGTGGAACGGATGCCGCTGCTGCGCGAACTAGACTCTTGGGGCAGGCCCTCCGATGAACACGCCCCACCCTGACCGCCACGCACAGGCTCCGGCCAAGACCCGGTTCATCTTCGTCACCGGCGGTGTGGTGTCCTCGCTGGGCAAGGGGATCGCGGCGGCGTCGATCGGGCGGCTGCTCGTCGCGCGCGGGCTGACGCGTCGGACTGCAGAAGTTCGACCCCTACATCAACGTCGATCCGGGCACGATGTCCCCCTACCAGCACGGCGAGGTGTTCGTGACCGAGGACGGCGCCGAGACCGACCTCGACCTCGGTCACTACGAGCGCTTCACCGACTCCAACACGAGCCGCGCCTCGAACGTCACGGCCGGAGGCATCTACGACACCGTGATCCGCCGCGAGCGCCGCGGGGACTACCTCGGCGGCACGGTCCAGGTGGTGCCGCACATCACCGACGAGATCAAGCAGCGGATCGCGCTGATCGCCGAGTCGACCGACGTGGACTTCGTCATCACCGAGATCGGGGGCACGGTCGGGGACATCGAGTCGCTGCCGTTCCTGGAGGCGATCCGCCAGTTCCCGGTGGACGTCGGACGCCGCCGCTGCATGTTCATCCATCTGACGCTCGTTCCCTACATCGGCCACGCGGGCGAGCTGAAGACCAAGCCGACGCAGCACTCGGTCAACGAGCTGCGGCGCATCGGCATCGCCCCGGACATGCTCATGTGCCGCTCGGAGGGCTCCCTGTCGACGGAGATCCGCAAGAAGATCGCCCTGTTCGCGAGCCTGCCGGTCGGATGCGATCGTCTCCGCGCGCGACGTCGAGGACATCTACAAGGTGCCGCTCGTGTTTCGCGAGCAGGGCGTGGACGACTTCATCCTCGACCACTTCGGCGCTGCAGGCGCCGGCGCCGGACCTGTCGAGCTGGCAGGAGCCGATCGAGCGCGCCGAGCAGGCGCAGCGCACGGTTCGGATCGCGCTCGTGGGCAAGTACGTGCGGCTCGAGGACGCCTATCTGTCGGTCTCCGAAGCGCTGCGGCATGCCGCGGCCTTCAGGGCGCTCGGTGCAGATCGACTGGATCGACTCCGAGCACCTGGAGGCGATCCGACCGCCCGGCTCGCCCGAGCGGCCGGCGCGACAGGCTCCAGCGCGCGCGCGAGCTGCTCGAGCAGGCCGACGGCATCCTGATCCCCGGCGGATTCGGCGGGCGCGGGCATCGAGGGCAAGATCGCCGCTGCCCGCGTGGCGCGCGAGCAGCGCATCCCCTATCTGGGGATCTGCCTGGGGATGCAGATCGCGGTTGCGGAGTTCGCCAGGCACGTGGCGGGCATGGAGGGCGCCAACTCGACCGAGTTCGACATCGAGACGCCCTATCCGGTGATCGACCTGCTGCCCGAGCAGAAGGAGGTCGCCGACCTCGGCGGCACGATGCGCCTCGGCGCCGACCCGATCAAGCTGCACGAGGACTCGCGGTGCGGGAGGCCTACGGCGAGGCGGTCGTCTACGAGCGCCACCGCCACCGCTATGAGGTCAACAACCTACTGCGCAAGCGCCTGCAGAGCGCCGGGCTTGCGCATCTCGGGAACCTCGCCCGACGAGCGCCTGGTGGAGGTCGATCGAGCTCGACGGCCACCCGTTCTTCGTGGCCTCGCAGTTTCATCCCGAGTTCAAGTCGCGGCCGGAGCGCCCGGCTCCGCTGTTTGCAAGCTTCGTCGCCGCCGCGCTTGCTGGAGCGCGCAGAGAGCGCGCAGAGCGACCGTACGCTCGCGGGCCGCTCGTGAGCCGCCGCAGCATCCGGTCGGCGCTCGCCGAGCCGAGCACGGCGTGTGCGCGTCCAGGTCGGTCTTCCACGCCGCCGACGAGCGCCAGGCCCAGACAGTCGCGGCAAAGCTGATCGACAGCGCGCACGAGATCGCCAACCTGCCCGAGTGCGAATGCGACGTGGACGTGAGCGTCGAGACCTCGGCGCGCCAGGGCTCACTGGCCGTTCCTGAGGACGCCAGCGGCGACCGCCGCGCGGGCGTCCGCCAAAATCGCTAGAAGCGCCGATGCTGAAGCTGCGCCGAGCCACCGTCCTTCAGGCGGGACCCGCCGACGGTCCAGAGCAGGACCTCACTGATCTCACTCGCCGGCGAGCGCCGGCGGCAATCGCCGACGTCGGCTTGGTCGGCCCAGCGGTCCGGGCGACGATGTGATCGTCAACGTGCAGGCGCGCGACCTCGGCCTCGGCTCGGGTGGCTTTGACATCGTGCACGTCAACCTCACGCGCGGTCTGCGGCGGGAGGGCGTGCCGGGCGCCAACGTGATGAAGCTCAACTACACGAGCCTCCAGCATGCGGTGGAGCCCCTCGACGAGGCAGGAGCTGCGGCTGCCGCTGGAGAAGCCCGTGGCGGTGCTCGCTCTGCATGGCCAGCTCGCCGCGGTCGCGTGGGCGTTCGCGCAGGCGAGGCCCGAGGCGCGACCTGGGGTTCGTGCAGACCGCCGGGCGGGGCGCTGCCCGGCGGGCACTCGCGGATCGTGCGCACGCTGCGCGAGCGCGGCCTGCTCGCCGGGCACCTGACGGCGGGCGCGGCATACGGGGGCGAGGGCGAGGCGGTCACGCACCGCAGGCGCGCTGCACCACGGCCTGCGCACACTCGGCTGGGACGCCGCGGTGTGCGGACCCGGTCCGGGGATCGTCGGATCGGGCTCTTCGCTGGGACACGGCGGCATGCACGCGCTCGACTCGGCTCACACCGCGATCGCGCTGGGCGCGCTGACCTCGTGGTTGCGCGCATGTCCTCCGCTGATGAGCGACCGCGCCACCGCGGCCTCTCCCACCACACGCTGACGGTGCTTGACCTGCTGCTGGAGCCGTGTGACGGTGGCGCTGCCGGCCGGCATACGCTCGCCGGTGGGAGCCGATCTGCGTGCGGGCCTGGGGTCCGTGTTCGGGTCCGCGGACCGTGCGCAGGCCGCAGCTGGAGCTCGACGTCGATCGGCCCGGCACGCATGGCCCGCCACGATTGGCGGCGCGCGCCGGTCGACATGCCCGCCTACCTGGCAAGCGGCTTGCCGGCTGAGACGATGGGCCGCGTGCTGGTCGAGGATCCGCTGTTCTTCGGCGCGGCGCTCGCGGGCGGGACGGTGCTCGCCGAGCTGTGCGAGAGCGCTGAGGCGCAGGCAGAGCACAGCACCGACTGTGGGACCCGCTTGAGCTGAGAGCTGGCTTGCACGCTCAAGGAGCGGTGAAGGCTCTCCGCGAAGTTCTCACGGTGGGCGATTCTCAACTGCTGCTCGCATCGCGCGCGGTGCGCATCGAGCAGCTGACGCTCGACTTCCTCGCCTACCTCGAGCTCGAGCGTGGTCTTTCGCGCAACACGCTGCAGGCCTATCAGTCAGACCTCGCGCAGTTCGGGCGTGTTCCTGGCGCGCGCGTGGAGTCTCGCCGCTCGATGCCCGGCACGGCGATCTGGCGGCGTTTCTCTCCGAGCTTGCGAGCGGTGGCAAAAGCGGGGCGAGCAGCGCGCGCCTGTGGCGGCCGCGACGCTGCAGCGCAAGGCGGCCTGCCTGCGCTCGTTCTACCGCCATCTGCGTCGCGAAGGTCTGATCGAGCACGATCCGACGGCCGAGCTGCGTGGACCGCCGAAGACCAAGCGTCTGCCGAAGGTGCTCTCGCGCGAGCAGGTCACAAAGCTGCTCGCGCAGCCCAAGGGCTCCGAGCCACTGGCTCTGCGCGACAGGGCGCTGCTGGAGCTGATGTATGCCTGCGGGCTGCGGGTCTCCGAGGCGATCGGGCTGGAGCTCTCCGACGTGGACTTGGAGGAGGGGATGCTGCGGGCGCGCGGCAAGGGCTCCAAGGAGCGGATCGTGCCCGTTGGACGGCGCGCGGTCAGCGCGCTGGAGGTCTATCTCGCGCGCGGGCGTCCCGTGCTTGTCGGCATTCAGGTGCAGAGCAGCCTGTTCGTAAATCACCGCGGCTGGCTCGCTCACGCGCCAGGGGCTCTACAAGATCATCCAGAACCATGCACGCACCGCGGGCTTGGCCGAGCAGATGACGCCCGCACACCTTGCGCCATACATTTGCCACGCACCTGCTGGCGGGAGGTTGCGACCTGCGCTCGCTGCAGGAGATGCTCGGTCACGCCGACCTGGCGACCACACAGGTCTATACGCACCTGTCGGCCGAGCGCTTGAAGGACGCTTACTTCGATGCCCACCCGCGTGCGCATATGCTGGCGGGAGCATGCCCGAGCTTCCCGAGGTCGAGACGATCAGACGCCAGCTGGCGCCGCTGGTGGAGGGGCGCACGCTTGAGCGCGTGAAGGTCCTCGACGAGCGCTGGTGCCGGCCGCTGGCGCCGGGAGAAATGACCGATGCGCTTGAAGGCAGGCGGGTGGAGAAGCTGGGACGGCGCGGCAAGTACCTGCTCTGGGGCCTCAGCGAAGATGTCTACCTGGCCCAGCACCTGCGCATGACGGGGACCGTGCTGTGCGATCCCGATCCCGAGCAGACACACGTGCGTGTGCGAATCGAGCTGGACGACGGGACGGGCGCTGGCGATCGTCGATCCGCGCCGCTTCGGCACGGGCGAGCTGCTGCTCGGGGACGAGGCGCTCGAGGAGTTCTTTGCGGCGCGGCTCGGACTGGAGCCGCTGGACGAGCGCTTCACGCGCAGAGCATCTGCGCACGCTGGCGCGTGGACGCACGCGCTCCGATCAAGGCATTTCTGCTCGACCAGCGCCGGATGGCCGGCGTCGGGAACATCTATGCGGACGAGGCTCTGCACCGGGCGGGAATTCATCCGCGCCGGCCCGCGGGCCGTCTGAGCGCGGATCAGTACGAGCGGTTGCGCGAGGCTGTCGTCTGGGCGCTGGAGGCCGGTATCGAGGCGCGGGGAGCGACGATCGACGACTTCCGCCACGTCGACGGCGTCTGGGGCTCCTTTCAGGACCGCTTCCAGGTGCACAGGCGCGAGGGCGAGCCGTGCGCGAGCTGCGGCACGACGATCGTGAAGATGGTGGTGGCGGGCCGGGGGACCTACGTGTGCGAGACCTGCCAGCCGCGTCCGCGCGGTCTACGAAGAACTTCTCGCTGATTTTTTGGGATTTGATGCGTGCCGCTTGGGGTTGGGCGGCATGTTCGGAAAAACCGGATGCCCCCCGCGCGCGCGGGGAGCGGCATTTCGACTAGGCAGTCAGCAGCTCGTCCAGACGGCCGTTCTCGACGGCGCCTGAGCGTCTCGGCGAAGCCGCCGAGCAGCTCGTCGCCTACGAGCACCTGCGGGAAGGTCATCATGCCGGTGCGCCTGGCGAGCTCCACGCGTCCGGCGGCATCCTTTGAGAGGTTGACCTCCGAGAACTCCAGGCCGCGCGCCTTCAGCAGGCCCTTCACGCGTGCGCAAAACGAGCAGGGCTCGGTCGTATAGACGATTATCTGCCTGGTATCGCTCATTACTTCATAAAGTATAGCTCGACGTCCGGGATCGCTGGGCCAAGGCTCTCCGCCGCGCTCGATCCTAGACTCGTTTGCAGGATGGCGGGACTCGTAAAGACCGAGGCGGTGGTGCTGCGCTCGATGCGCTACGGCGAGGCCGACCGCATCCTGCACGTCTACACGCCTGGTCGTGGCCGCGTAAGCGCAATCGCAAAGGGGGTGCGACGCGCGCGCAGTCGCTTCGGAGGGCGCTTGGAGCCGTTCTTTCGCCTGCAGATCGAGCTGCACGAAGGGCGCGGCGAGCTGTTGACGGTGACCGGCGCGCAGACCGTCAACGGCCATGCGAGCCTGCGTGGCGACGCGAGCGCGCTTGATGCAGCCGCGCGCGCTTGCGACGCGGTGGGGCGTCTGTTTGAGACATCAGAGCCGCACCCGGGCGTGTTCAACCTGCTGTGTCGCAAGCTGTCGCTGCTGGATGAGGCCCGGCCGAGGCGACGCGCGCGAGCGCGCTTGCCTTTCGCCTGAAGCTGCTCGTCGCCGCCGGTATCGCGCCGCAACTGGGGGCGTGCGCCTGCTGCGGCGAGCGCGAGCACCTGATCGGCTTCTCCGGAGCCGCGGGAGGGGTTGTGTGCAGCTCCTGTGAGGCCGTGGCCTTTCCCTTGAACGAGCCGGCACACACGTTCATGACGGAGGCGCTTGGGCGTCCGTTGAGCGAGGCGCCGGTCGGCGAGGAGCGTGTGCTCGGACAGGTCGAGCGAGCTGTGTCGGAGATGCTCGAGCACCACGCGCACATACGGCTGATGCCAGCGACCGCTCGCAGGGCGAGGCGATCGCCGCTTGCGCAGGAGCAACCGCCGGCGCTGCAACAATCGGTTGCGTGATTATCACAAGCGACACGGAGTCAGTCGCGGCGGCCTTTGCCGAGCGCTGTCGGCAGCTCGAGGCCGGCGGGCTCTCGCCGCTTGCTGCCCGCTCCTATCCGGCGCATCGAGCCCGAGCTGAGGATGACTGTGGGTTGCGCACCCCGTTTCAGCGCGATCGCGACAGGATCGTGCACTGCAAGGCGTTTAGGCGGCTGACGCACAAGACGCAGGTGTTCGTGGCGCCGCTTGGCGACCACTACCGCACACGCTTGACCCATACGCTAGAGGTGACAACGATCTCGCGCACAGTGGCGCGTGCTCTGGCGCTCAACGAGGATCTGGTCGAGGCGATCGGGCTTGGCCACGATCTCGGACATCCGCCGTTCGGGCACATCGGCGAGGAGGCATTGGACGAGTGCTTGAAAGAGCGCTTCGGCCGCGAGTTCCGCCACTACGAGCATTCGCTGCGGGTCGTGGATCGGCTGGAGCGCGACGGCGCCGGGCTCAACCTGACCGAGCAGGTACGCGACGGGATCGCCTGTCACTCCAGTCGCGCACCGCTGCCACAGACGCTCGAGGGCCGGATCGTGCGTGTGATCGACCGTGTGGCCTACATCAACCACGACATCGACGACGCGATGCGCGCGGGGTTGCTGCGCGAAGAGGAGCTGCCGGAGCGACCGATCGCGGTGCTTGGGTCGACCGGCTCGCAGCGGATCGACGCGCTCGTGCACGACATGGTCGAGCACTCGGCGCAGGCGGGCGACATCGTGCAGGGGCCGGTCGCTGGGCCGGCGATGGCGGAGCTGCGCAAGTTCATGTTCGAGCACGTGTATCTCGGCGAAGCGGTGCGCGCCGAGCACGCGCGCATCGCGAACGTTGTGCGCAAGCTGTTCGAGCACTACGTAGAGCACCCTGAGCTGTTGCCGAGCAACGGTTTCGCCGGCGTATCCGACCCTGTGCTCGGTACCACCCCCGACGGTGATACGGACAGTCTCGAGGAGACGCGCAGCGTGCAGCGGGACGATGTTGCCCAGCGCGTGACTGACTACGTGGCGGGGATGACCGACCGCTACTGCATCCGCGAGTACACCGACCTGGAAGTCCCGCGCGTTTTCGCTCGCTGAGGCAGGCGCGACCGCTGCGGGCTCGCGGACGGTTGCGGACGGCAGCATGAACGCCGAAGGGCTAGCGTAGGCCGCGATGGCCAGATACACACCCGAATCGCGCGATCGAGTGCGCGACGCGATCGATTTCGTGGAGCTTGTCGGTACCCGCACCGAGCTGCGCCGGGCTGGGCCCGCGCAGCTACGAGGGGTTGTGCCCGTTCCACGACGAGCGCACGCCCTCCTTCAGCGTGGAGCCGGTCGAGAAGGTCTACTACTGCTTCGGCTGCCAGGCCTCGGGCGACGTATTCACGTTCGTACAGGAGACCGAGGGCGTTGACTTCAAGGGGGCGCTCGAGCTGTTGGCCGACCGGACCGGGGTCGAGCTGCAGCTCGAGCAAGAGGACCCCCGCGAAGCGCAGCGGCGGGTGCGACGCGAGCGACTGCTGGAGCTGCTCACGCGGACATCCTCTTATTACGAGCGCTACCTGTGGGAGTCCACGGAGGCCGCCGGCGCTCGAAGCTATCTCGAGGGGCGCGGCTTGGGAGAGGCGATCTTGAAGGAGTTCCGCGTCGGTTACGCGCCGAGCGCGTGGGATCGCGTGCTGCTCGCCTCGCGCCGTGGCGGCTTCAGCGAGGCAGAGCTGTACGAGACGGGGCTGGCGCAGCGCTCGCAGGAGCGCCGCGGCCTGTACGACCGTTTCCGTTCGCGCATCATGTTCCCGCTCGCCGACATGCGCGGGCGCGTGCTCGGCTTCGGCGCTCGCGCAATGCGCGACGGGCAACGACCGAAGTACCTGAACACCTCCGACAACGACGTCTACCACAAGGGTCGTCATCTCTATGGCGCGGACCTGGCCCGCGCCTCGGCGACGAAGGCGGGAGAGGTCATCCTGTGCGAGGGGTACACCGACGTCATCGCCTTGCACCAGGCGGGCTTTAAGAACACGGTGGGCTTGATGGGCACGGCCCTGACCGACGAGCAAGTCGGCGAGCTTGGGCGCCTTGCCCAGACTGTGCTGCTGGCGCTCGATGCCGACAGCGCCGGCCAGGAGGCGATGCTCAAGGCCTCGCGGCTCGCGGCACGGCGCAAGCTGGAGCTGCGCGTGGTGGAGCTGCCGGCGGGCGCCGATCCGGCGGAGCTCGTTCAACAGGGCGGGGCGGAGGCGATCGCCTCCGCCGTAAAGCAGGCGGTGCCGTTCGTACGCTTTCGCGTCGAGCGGGCGCTGGCAAGCGGCGACGATTCGAGTCCTGAGGGCCGCGATCGCATGATCGCCGAGCTGCGGCCGGTGTTCGAGACGCTGCCACCGAGCGCGATGCGGATGGAGCTGACACGTCTTGTGTCGGGGAGGCTTGGGCTGAGCGAGGGCCTGACGGAGACGTTGCTGGCCTCCGGCGCAGGCCAAGTTCAAGGCGGCGAGCGCCCCGTGTCGAGCAGCGCTGTGCGTGTGCGTAATGGCGAGCGCTCAGCAGACAATGGTGCGAGCGCCGACAGGGTGCTGTCGGCCCGTGCGGACACCGAGCGCGCGTTTCTGGCGCTCTGCATCGCCACGCCCCAGTTTGGCGAGCTCGCGCTTGCGGAGGTCGATCTCGACGGCGTGTTCACCAGCGACCTGATGCGCCGCGCAGCCTCGCACCTGAAGGCGGGACGGCTGGCAGAACCGCTCAAAGACGTCGACGCCGAGGACCGCGAGCTGGTTGGCTTGCTCGCCGAGCTGACGGTCGAAGCGGGCCGCTGGCCGGTGTCGGCCCGCTCGACCAAGCCGCCGATGCTCGAGGTGCAGCAGCTGCAGCTGCAGCTCGCATGGATCGACCGGCGTATCCACGCCGCACGCGCTCAGGGTATCGGCGAGGTGAGCGACCTGGCGAGGTTACGCGGGAAGGTCAAGCAGGAGTTCGACCGGGCGCAGGAGCGGGCGCTGGCGGAGTCGGGGCCCGAGGGCGGACCCTAGTGCCGGTTGTGATGGGCGCTTAGTAAAGTAGCCCGAGCTTCACGATCTGGGGTAGCTCAATTGGCAGAGCATTCGGCTGTTAACCGAAGGGTTGTGGGTTCGAGTCCCACCCCCAGAGCTTCACGGCCATCCTACGCTGGCTCGCTAACCGTGGTGGCGAGCCGATCACCTGAGGCACTGTCGGACCGGGCGAGCCGCTCGATGAGTACCGACGCGGAAGCGCCCGCACCGTGCTCCGAGGTCCAGGCGGCGAAGTCCCGTGCTCGCATACCGATCGAAGGCTCGCCAAGCACCCGTTCAACCGCACGGCGAAGCGGCCGCGGGGAGACGAAGCGCCGTGGCAGGCGCACCCCAGCGCCCACCGAGGCAAGACGCGCGGCGTTCTCGTTCATATCGCCGGCGACCGGGCAGGCGACGACCGGAACACCGAGGGAGAGGGCGCGCACGAGTGTGCCATGGCCGGCATGGCACACGATCGCGTCGCAATGGGGAATGGTGCGAGCGTAGGAGACCCAGTCCACGATGGTTGTGTTGTCGGGAACGGGCAGGGGGCGGGACGGGAGACGCCGGTTGTAGGTCGCGAGCATGCGCACAGGGACATCGGCGAGACCGCGCAAGGCGGCGCGAAGTAGGCGGTGATCGGGGTCCTGAGAGGTGGAGGGTGCCACGAGCACGAGCGGATCGTCGCCCGGCGGCAGCGGCACCTCCTCGGCTGGCGGCTCCCACATCAGCGGACCGACGACATGGACGTGGGCAGGCCAGGGACGCGGGTACTCGAGCTGGGGAAAGGTAGCCACGAGCGCCAGCTCTTGGCTGGTGCCGCCATGCGGATAAGACAACGGAGGAAGGCCTACCTGCTCGCGCGTGTGGTTGAGCGCCAGACGCCCGCTCTCAAGACCGCGACGGACGGGCAGGTGGGCGCGCTCCCAGAAGGCGCGGCCTGCGGCGGTGCGTGGCAAGCGGGCCCCGAATGAGTAGATCGGAAAGCCTGGACCGGCCTCGGGAAAGACGTGGGGGATGAGCGTGGCACGCGGGATATCGAGCAGCTCCGCCGCGAGCGATGGTCCCAATGTGAGGATGTCGTGGACGACCACGTCCGGTTTCAACTCACGCACCAGTGGGAGCGTGTCGCGGGTGGCATATACGACCGCCTCGTAGAAGTCGAGCGGCTGATCGCCGATCGGAAACGCGCTGTACTCCGGGGCGGGGGTGAAGGTGATGCCCTCGGCCTCGACCGGTTCGCGCCAGCGCTCCCATGTCTGCAGTGTTACGTCATGGCCGCGGGCAAGTAGCGCGCGCCCGAGCGCGATCATCGGGAACGCATGGCCCGGGTCGCCAAAGGCGCCAAGCAGTAGTCGCAGGCGAGGCGAGACAGCCTGCGAGCGGTCGTCCCGCGAATTGGTGTGGACGGGGGAGATAGGCATGGCGCTGGGGACTATGGATGGCGGACGTGGACGACGTCCGGCCGTGTGCTTTGCGCTAAGCGGCCAGCTCGGCGACGAGGCGCAACTGCTCCAGGCGATCGTCCTTGTTGAAAGCGATCGGGGTGAGGCCGAGCGTGCCGACGCCCGCGTCACGGTATATGGCCAGCCGCTCTCTAACGACGTCCTTCGGCCCACACAGCGAGACCATGTCGATCAGAGCGTCGGGGATCGCGGCCATCGCCTCCTCGCGCTTGCCTTCCAGATAGAGGTCCTGGATGACTTTTGCCTGCTCCTCGAAGCCGTAGCGGCAGACGAGGTTGTTGTAGAAGTTCTGCTTGCGCGAGCCCATACCGCCGACATACAGGGCGATGAACGGGCGCATCGCGTCACGCGCGGCGGGAAGGTCGTCGGTGACGAACACGTTGACAGTCGGGGCGATGTCGAAACCGTCGAGCGAGCGCCCAACGCGATCGGCGCCTTCCTGCAATAGGGGGCGCAGCTCGGAGACGTGCTCGGGCGAGAACAACGTGGGGATCCAGCCGTCGGCGATCTCACCGGCAAGCGCTGTGTTCTTGGGACCGATCGCGGCGAGATATACGGGAATCTGCTCCTGAACGGGGGCGATCGTGAGCTTCAGAGCCTTGCCGGGACCATCGGGCAAGGGCAGCTTGAGCGTCTCGCCGTGGAACTCGAGTCGTCTCGCGCGCAAGCGCCTTGCGCACGACGGCGACGTACTCGCGCGTACGCTGCAATTGCTTGCCGAATCGCTGTCCGTGCCAGCCCTCGGCAACCTGGGGGCCGGAGGAGCCGATGCCGAGGATCATGCGCCCACCGGAGAGCTGGTCGATCGTGGCGGCGGTCATCGCGGTCATCGCGGGCGAGCGGCCCGGCATCTGGAAGATCCCCGAGCCCAGCCGGATCTTCGATGTCTGTCCGGCAAGCCAGGAGAGCACGGTGGCGGCGTCGGAGCCGTAGGCCTCGGCGGTCCACACCGAGTCATATCCGAGCTTCTCGGCTTCCTGGACGATTTCCAGTTGATCTTGGGAGCTGAGCCCGAGGCCCCAGTAGCCGATGTGTACGCCTAGCTTCATGTGCGTCCTTTCCTTTAGAGGGCGTCTCCGGGACGCACGAACATCATCTCAGGAACAACGCAGGCGGGAGAGACGCGCAGCAGATAGCGCACCGCCTCGGCGATGTCCTCGGGCCGAATCATGTCCTCAGCCTTGACCTGACCCTTCACGAAGTCGGTCATGGGCGTGTCCACGAACGCTGGGCAGAGAGCGGTGGACTTGATCCCGGATGAGCCCAGCTCCTTGTTCATCGCTTCGGTCCAGCCGACGACCGCATGCTTGGTGGCCGAGTAGACCGACAGCCACGCCTCTGCACGCTTTCCCGAGATCGAAGCTGTGTTGACGACCAGCGTGTTGGAGTGCTCGGCCGCAGACTCCTTGAGCATCGCGAGGCACTCGCGGTAGAACAAGACGATCGAGCGCACGTTGACATCGAGCTGCATGTCGAGATGCTTGGTTTGGATGTCTCCTACAGGTGCCCCGATGCCGACGCCGGCATTGTTGACGAGCACGTCGAGCCGGCCATAGCGCTCTTTGTGGGCGGCCACGACCTTCTGGATCTCGCTCTCCTCCGACAGGGAGGCGGCCACGGCGTGGACGTCGAATCCGTCTGCGGCAAGCCCATCGACGGCGGCCTGGAGCTTCTCGGGCCGCCGAGCGGCCATCGTGATGCCGTAGCCCTCTTCGCCGAGCATCCGCGCGATCGCCAAGCCGATACCGCTCGACGCTCCCGTGACGATCGCTGCACGCGCTGCCATTGCCGCTCCCCTCGTTGGTTGACCGATGAATCAAACCATTCTGGGCGCGCAAGCGCAGGCAGCCGTCGCGCTGGTAGCTTCTGGACAGTCGCGCAAAACGCGACACGGGCCCGTAGCTCAGTTGGTTAGAGCCGCCGACTCATAATCGGTTGGTCCCAGGTTCGAGTCCTGGCGGGCCCATCGCAGAATCTCGTGTAACCGTGCGGGATTCTTGCGTTAGGCGGTTTACCAATATCTCCCCAAGACCGTCTTGGGGCAACGCTTGGGGCAACACGCCCCGCGTCAACGATTTCGCCGCCCGAGAAAATGGACGCATAACGGCTCCGCCGCACTGGCGCATATACTCGACGAGTCGCCTTGAGTAAGCGGCACCCGTGGTTCTTTCAGTTGAATCATGCCTTCGCGAGAGCCGCCTTCGGGCGGCTCTCCGTCATTCTGACCGAAGGGCCATCTACTCTTGAGCAAGGCATGAATCACACTCGAAAGGACTCACATGGCTCACCTCTCCGAGGGCGCGTCGCTCGATGTCGAGCAGGCACTAGAGCACTCGCGCTCCAACACCGCTGAACGTCGAATCAGGGCGCTCACGAAGAAGATCCAAAGTGCGCTGGAGGTCGGGGACCTGGAGAAGGCATTCGTCGCCGATAAAGAGCTGCTAGCTACCAAGGCCGAACTACCGGTGCTCAAGAAGCGGGACGAGGCGGCTCGGCTGGCCAGATGGACACCTGACCAGCTAGCCGAGGCACGCAAACGCGAAGAGTGCCTCGAGCTCCAAGAGAGAGAGCTGGCGCGGATCGAGTGCGAGTATCGGCGCCTACGCCGCAGCATGAAGGTAGTGATGCTGCCGTCTCGTCCGCAAGCTCGTGCGCGCGGTGCCGGAGCGCCAGCGTTCAGGGGATCGTCGCGGCGCAGTAGCGCCCGCTCGGGAGATTCCGGCGGGGAGGACCCAGAAAAAGAACCGGAACGTTCCGGGGCATCTGAGCGGCCGGCGCATCTGACTTTCGCCGTTCTCGATGCGGCCACACGCGGGGACGTGGTCGCATGAAGGCCCCGATCGAGGTCCCACCCGGCGCGGCGCTCGTCCGTGACCGACGTACCCGCGACCTATTCCTAGCCCGCGGCCTGCATCTTACGCAGCGCGAAGCTCGCTTCGACGGGCAACTTGTTGTCACCGACAACACGGGTAGCCGTCTATACGCGCCCCGTCCACGTCGCCTGACGCGTGCACGCGCCGAAATCCTTACGAGCGCGGGGGAGGAGCTATGAGTCTCCTACTGACCGCCGACGAGGCCCTAGAGGCGTGCCGTGGACTGGGGCTCAACCCGATGGGAGATGAGAAGCAGCTCAACCTCTGGACGGCGAAGTGTCCAGCATGCGCCCTCTACTCGGACAACCGTACTCTCGCGATTCGCGAGACACAGCGCGACAAGCCAGCGAAACTGGACTGTCGCAATGGATGCGATCCAGTCGAGATAGCCGAGCGCTTGTGCGCCGAGCTGGGGCGTGCGCCTTCGGCCATTGTGGCTGACGGGCTCGCCGTGCATACGGCTGACCTCTCGCTCTCCAAGCCGCCTGAATGGGCTTGGGCAGATCGCATCGTGCTTAGTGCCCTGAACCTGATCGTAGGCGTTGAGGGCGCCGGGAAGGGCACACTGGCGTGCTGGATCTTCGCGAAGCTGACGCGCGGGGAGCTGCCAGGCAATCTGTACGCCATCCCGTTCACCGTCGGCATCATCGGCGACGAGGATGGCTTCGGCGATGTCTGGACGCCACGCCTCCACGCGGCCGGAGCAGACCTCGACCGCATAAAGCTGATCGAGCGTGGCGACGGAAGTCTTATCGAGCTAGCGGCAGATCGTGAACGGCTCGCCGATGTCGTGAGTAAGGAAGGCATTCGCCTGCTCTATCTCGATCAGCTCACGGACAACTTGGGCGCAGCCGTAGACGATTGGAAGGCGAAGTCCGTGCGTGAAGCGCTCGCGCCGGCACGACAGCTCGCCCGCGAACTCAACTGTGCCGTTCTCGGCTCGCTGCACCCCAATAAGGGCGGTGGCAGTTTTAGGCAGCTCGTCTCAGGGTCGATCGCGTTCAACGCACTCTCTCGCTCGAGCCTGCTACTGGCCGAGCATCCCGAAGACCCTGACCGTCGCATCCTCGTGCGCGGCAAGGGCAACCTTAGTGTCGAGCCCGATGCCGTCGAGTTTGAAATCGAGGGCCATAAGTTCGAGGCGAACGGCCACCGCTTCAATGTGCCGTGCGCAGTTGCGTTCGCGACAAGCGCACTCACCAGCGAAGATGTCCTTTCGCGACCGCCCGCCCCAGCGCCAGCGGGTGAAGCGCGCACGGATGCCCGTGAGCTGATCGCCAGCGCGCTCTCAGACGGCAATTGGCATGAGGCAGGCCCAATCATCGCCGAGTGCGAACGTACCGGGTCCTACAAGCGCGCAGCACAGCGCGCAGCCGATGACCTCGGCGTCGAGAAGGAGAAGCGTGGATTCCCTGCTAGTTCGCACTGGCGCCTGGCGCGACACACGAATGACACGCTGTCACCTGTCGCTCCTGTCACCTCTGTCGCCTCTGTAGAAACGGCTCAAATAGATAGTAATGACAGAGGTGACAGACAGGACACGGGTGACAGTGGTGCAGGGCGTCACCTCTGTGTCACCACTGGCAACGACGGTAGCGCGATCGATTGCGAGGTGTTGGGATGAGCCTCACAATCGATCTACCCGAGGAGCTGCTTGAGCGCGTTGCGGAGCGAGCTGCCGAGCTTGTCGCCGAGCGCCAGTCGTCGGTATCTCGCTGGCTCACTGTCGATGAGGCTGCCGATTATCTGCGTTGTCCAAAGTCGCGGATCTACAGCCTCGTGTCTGCGCGTCGCATTCCGTTCGTCAAGGACGGTAGTCGCTCGTTGTTCGAGCGGCCGGCGCTGGACGAGTGGTTGCGCAAAGGCGGTGGCAAGCGGCCATGAGCGCACATCGCAACGAGGCTGAGTACCGCAAAGCACTGCGAGCTAGGAAGCGAGCGAATCAGCCGTTGGTGTGCTGCAACGACTGTGGTCACGCATTCAGGCCGAAACGTTCAAGTCACTGCTACTGCTCGGCGGCGTGTAAACAGAAAGCCTATCGCCGGCAACTTGTGACGCTTTCGAGTAACGCAACGGACGTTGTGACGCTTTCGAGTAACGCAAGCCTTGAAACGGCAAACAATCACTGACACGGTGAAAAAGTGACAACCACTAAGACCGAATACACCACCATCGGCAGCCGGGTACCACGCGACTTCGCGGAGCAAGTACGCCAAGCAGCCAGCGCAGAGGACCGGACGATCGGCTACCTCATCCGCAGGGCGATGCGCAATGAGCTGGAGCGCACGCATGAGCATGTCGGGGGGCAGTCGCCTACACCGGAGAGGCGAGCGTGACCGTCGCCGTGCAGCAATGTTTTACGCTCGCCCATAAGCTTGTACTCACGTCGGGACTCAACGAGTACCCGAGTAGCGGGGGGGCATCCGCTACACCGATATGCGCGCATGACCGTCGCAGTCAACGATTTCTCCGACTGTGGGAAAGGCCGCCAAAATGGGGCTCGCGGACGGTGTTGGCGTGACCGTCGTCTTGACCCTCGCCGACATCGCCAGCCTGGCGAAGCGACGGCGCACAGACGATGCCGCAGCCTTCCGGACGCCCCCGCGAGCTGATGGCCCTCCCCATCGCGAGGTCCACCCCGAGCAGATCGTCGGGAACGGCGGCGGTCGCACGAACATGACGCGGACCGCAGGGCGTTTCTCGCCGCGCGGTCCCGCCGACTCGTTCCCGATGCCATGAGGAGACCGAGACATGCCGAGTGATGTGGAGTTCATCCCGATCGGTTCGCTCGGCGAGACTGGCGCTGCGACCACGGTTGATTACGCCCGGTCGCGCGGGCGCTGGCAGGCCCTTCCTGATGGCTGGTTGAGCGCCGCGGCTATGCGCGAGGCGATTAAGACCGTCTGCCGCATCCCTGACTTCGACGACGCGGCTGGTGATGCGGTCCTATGGGCGATGTCAGACTTCCTTGAGACGCGCGGCGCGGGGCGGGCGATCGAATACAGGCGTGTGGCGACGGCACCGCAGCCGTTGACCCCCGCAGAGATCCGCGAGGCCGAAGTGGCACACCGCGCCGGGATCGAGCACGAGCGTTTCGAGCGTGAGCAACAGGCGCGGGAAACGCTACACGCCGATCGGGATCAGGTGCTGTTCGACAATCAGCGCCGGCTGCATCGCGAACTGGCAGATGAGTATGTGCTCCCGATGATCGAGGCGCTCCAGGCGCGGGTCGCAGAGCTTGAGGCGCAGCTCGCCCAACACGGTGAGCTGGAGGCGGTGGGCGCAGTGAGCACGCCCGCGCCCACGCAGGTGCCAGCCGAGTCGAGACGGGCGAAGGCGGCACGCTTCCTGTTCGGCGACATGACGGAGGTTGAAACGTCCTGCGTTTGCGCGAGCAGGAGGAGCGCGAAGACGACTGAGCGGCGAGACGGCGCAAGGCCGCCTCGGGTTAACAAGGGCGTCGGCTGAAGGCCAGCGCCGGGAAGGAACACATGGACATCGAGAAGCGGATCACGAAAGAGGCACGGACGCGGATCGGGGACGGTCCTGCAGGGCACAAGGGCGACTGCATGTGCCCGGAATGCGTCCAGCACAAGGCGCGCATCGCGGACGAGGCCGAGCGCATCGCGGAGTCGGTCCAGGTGGGGGTCCGCGAGAGCAAACTCGCCGACGAGCAGTTTGGGCAGTACGTGGCTGGCCGCCAGGCGCTTGGCGACGCAAGCGATGTTGTGTCCGGCGTCGGGAAGGTGCGCGGCAAGCTCGCCGCCACCCTAGAGGGCCATCTCCGGCGAGCGGCCGAACTCGTCGACCAGGCCGGCGGCGAGCGGATGAGCCCTGAGCGCTATCGCGAATTCTCGCGGGCGAGTACCCGTGCGGCCGAGCTTGCCGAGACCGGCCACGCGCTGCAGGGCCTTGAGGCTCGAGCCGTCGAGGTCGTCTCCGAGGCCCGGGTGTACGGACCGAAGTCGGCCCACTCCTATTTTGAGGATCTCGGACTGCGCGCCGACCCCGATCCGTCGATCTCCGGGCCGGCGCGGGAACGCCAGGCACAATACGGGACCGAGCTTGCCTACGAGATGCGCCGCGGCAGCCCGGAGGGCCAGCGCGTGCGCCGCTCAATCCGCGAGCGTTACCGGCAGGAGCGCGCGGATCTCCACCGCGAAGCCGAGAGCAGAGCGATCGGGACCGATGGTGGCATCTCGGCGACTGCAGCGGGTGAAGCCGCGGCGTTTGTGACACCGTATTTCATCGAGTTGGACTGGGCACCGTACCGTGGCAAGGCGCGCAGCTTCGCCGACAACTGCGGCACATGGTCGATGCCGGATTACGGCATGAAGGTTTATGTGCCGTATTTCAGCTCGGCCGCAAGCGCGAGTGAAGCGACCGAGGGGTCTGCCCCGAGTGAATCGAGCCCGACCAGTGCGCTCCAGTCCGCGACCGTAGAGCTTGTCAGCGGACAGGTTGTCGTATCGCAGCAGATGCGCGACCGGGCGCTCACGGGCGGCGGTACGACGGACGTCATCATCGGTAAGCAGCTCCACCAGCAGCTCGACGAAGCGATCGACCTGTACGTGCTGAACCAGGCAATCACGAACGGCAAAGCCGTAAATGGTCAGTCCTCCTACAGCGCCAAGAATCTGTACGAGGATCTCGCGCTCGCCAGAGAGCAGCTGACCGACACTGCGGGCACCCGCTTGAAGCCGACACACCTATTCACGACCTCAGACCTCTACTCATACGCCACTCGCCAGGTGGATGCCACGACCGAACGGCCGATCCTCACGCCGCAGTTCGTGCCGGGGTTCCCGTTGGCTAACAACGCTGACGGCGGCCCGCAGGGTGGAAACTTGCCGAAGTGGGCGCGGTTCACGGGCACCGTTTTGCCTGGAGGCGTTTTGTGGTTCGAGGACGACAACATTCCGACGTACGGCACGACCTCTCAAACGCAACTGGTCGTGAGTGCGCCAGACGAGGCAATAACACTTTGCGAGGCGGAACCCATCCTTTCAGCGTTCCCTGAAACGGATGCGGCGCACCTCCAGGTGGTCGTCAATTTGAGGGAGTACGTCGTAGCTGTGACGAGGCACTCAAGCGGCACGGCCGCGGTCACGTCTGCGGCGTACACGACATCCCTCGTCTAGGGAACACCACCGAAAAAAAAATGAAAGCGGGTACAGGAATGAGTTTGATGATTGTCGTTTCAGGCCCGAAGTCGAGCGAGCCACAGGTCCGTACCGCACTCGCCTCCCAAGGCTACACGGTGCTGAAGACCGTCCACGATCACAGGTTCCCTCCCGACGAGTCCGGGCAGCCCGAGGCGTTCGTGACTGTCCTCGCTGACGAAGACCAGTTGGATGCTGTGGCCGCGTGCGCTCAGACCCTCGGCTACCGGCTCCGTCTACACCACGACACACCCGAGGCGATGCAGTTGGCGTCCACGTTGGCGGACATGCGGCGTGAGATCGACGAGTTGAAGGCGAGGGTCGCCTGATGGCCGTAGAAACGATTCCATGCTTCTTGCAGGACGAGACATATTCCGCTGAAGCCTTGCGCCACGCGTTCGGCACCCTCCTCGCGCGCGGCTCCGCTATCGGCTCGATCGTCGGTGGCCTGGTCGGCTCGACCGACATGCAAGTCACCGCCGGGTCCGGGATGAAGGTCTTGGTCGCTACCGGTGAGGCATGGATACCAGGCACGTCTGTCAGCACACAGGGCGGCTATCTCGGGCGTGTCACTAGCAGCACGGCCCTAGCGATTTCGGCTAGCAGCGAATCGAATCCGCGCATCGACACGATCATCGCCCAGATCAAGGACGAAGCAGTCGCCGGAGGCGAAAACAGCTTCACCGTGTCAGTCGTCGCAGGGACAGCCACGAGCGGCGCCAAACTGGAAGGCGGCGGTAAACCAGGCGCGGGCGTCGGTTCGGTGCCAGCATCGAGCCTCGTACTCGCCTACGTACTCGTACCTTCCAAAGCCGTGTCGATTGTCTCGGGGGACATCGAAAACGTAGCGAAATTGGTAATTGGTAGCTTGTCTCCCCCCGCCGGATCGGTCGGTAACTCACAGCTCGCCAGCGAAGCCGTTACTGACGCCAAGGTCGTCAAAGGGCGGATGCTTCTTGAGTCCGAAAGTAAATACGAAGCCGAAATCGAAGCCGAAGTCCAGAATCCTTCCAAAATCCTCAAAATAAAACCCAGTGCTACACGGCCATCTATTTTGTTCGTACATAGTATTACGGCTGGTCCGGTTATTACGGAGGTTGAAGGTGTAGTGACAGGATGGGCCGGAGGCGAAAAGAAGGGCACCGCCGTGGCTTGGATAGAGCCAGGCAAGGAAGCCCTCATTACATGCGAACCCGCAGCGAAAAACACCTGCGTCTATACAGTCATCATCTTGTAATCGGAGCACTGTAAATGCCAGCGCGTACCGTCACGATCACTGGCCTCGGGGATTTCCGCCAACTCCAAGCCGAACTGGAGCGCACCGGGGTCATCTCGGCCCAGTCGAACAAGTCGATCGCCGATAGTGCAGCGAGAGCCGGTGAGGCCGCTGCTGCACAAGCGAAGGAGATGGGCGCTTCTGCCGATGAGCAGGAGGAGGCTGCTGCTCGTGCTGCTGGCGCGTATGTAGACGGTGCGGCGAGGATGACCCAAGCCCAGAAGGCTGCTGCCGCCGCTGCTGCTGCTTCGGCTGACGCGAGTGGTAAGGCTGCGGATGAGATCGTCGCCGCTTCAGCACGGGCGGTCGAGGCACAGAGGGCGATCGAGAAGGCTTCGTTGGATACCGCAGCTTCAGCGGATGCTGCGGGTGCTCGGCTCGGCACAGCCTTTGACGAGGGGACCAGTAAGGCCGGGAGTGCCCTGACGAGACTCGGTCAGACCGGCGCGTCATGGGGGATTCCGCTGTCGGGGTCGCTGACGAAGATGGGCAAGAAGTTCGACGAAGCCGACAGTAAGGCCGGGAAGTTCAGCTCCGTGCTCGCGTCTGGCGGGAAGCTCGCCATCACCGCAGGGCTTGTCGGGTTCGGAGTTGCCGCAGTCGAGGGCGTCAAAGGCGCATCCAGCCTACAGGCGTCGATGACCAGGCTGGAAACGCAGGCGGGCGCGTCCAGCAAGCAGGTCAAGACGCTCACCAGCAGCATCCTCGGGATGGCCGGCGAAGTCGGTGCGAAGCCCCAGGAACTCGCGGAAGGCATGTATCACGTCGTCTCCGCGTTGAACGCCACGACGGCACCAGCACAACGCGTCTCCACCGAGTACGGCGTGATGAAGGCTGCTGCCGAGGGTGCACAGATTGGTGGCGCGAACATCGTCAACGTCACCAACGCCCTCGACGCGGCCGTTATCTCGGGCCTCCCAGGACTCGGCTCCTACACCCATGCGATGGGAGCCCTGAACACCATTGTTGGTGCTGGGGACATGACGATGCAGAACCTCGCCGACGCGCTCGGCACTGGACTGCTCGCCCCGATGAAGAACTTCGGTGTGTCCCTCCAGGACATTGGTGGTGCACTCGCCGTATTCGGGGACAACAATCTCCGGGGAGCGGCAGCTGCGACGAAGCTCACCTCGGCTATCCGAGTCATGGCGGCACCCTCGAAAACCGCTGCGGGCTACTTGGCGGAAGTCGGGATCGGTGCGACTGAGCTAGGAAACGATATTCGCAGTAAGGGCCTCGTTGACGCTCTCGAAGACCTCAAGAAGCACCTAGTGGATTCGGGTGATACAGCGACGCAGCAGATGCGAGTGCTCTCCAACGCGTTCGGTGGACGCCAAGCGATGGGTGTAAACATCCTCATCGCCCAGATCGACCGGCTGAAGGACAAGGTCAAAGACGTCTCCCAAGGCGGCTCGGACTTCGGCGCGGACTGGCAGAAACGCACCGAAAACCTGTCGTACCAGCTCGACAAACTCAAGGACAGCGTCGATGCTGACGCTGACCGTCTCGGGTTCTTCCTGATCCCGAAGCTAGAGGAGGCTGGCGCTGTCACCGGCAAGGTGATTCAGTGGTTTGAAAAGAACAAGGTGGCCGCCGACGCGCTCGGGGCTGTGATCGCCGGTCCGCTCGCTGCTGCTGTGACGGTGTACGCGACGACGAAGGCGATGTCGTTTATTACCCGCACTGGGGAAATGGCGATGGGGATGTATAAATTCGGTGCGAAGGTCGCCGAAGTGGTCCCGTGGGTCCTGACGAAGATGGGGTTGATCGGTAGCACCTCCGAAGCTACTGCGGAGAAGGTCGCGACCTCGAACGCGACGATCGAGGGCGACAACGTTGCACTGGTGAATTCTTACGGTACGACTGCCGGTGAGGTGAAGGTCGCGGGCACTGAGATTGTCGCGAGTGCTGACGGGACCGCTGGCGGCGTTGACCTGGCCCTCGGCTCCACGGGGGTCGGACTGGTGATTGTCGGGCTTGGTCTTGCTGCCGTGGAGCTTGAGCAGCACTGGAAAGAAGTGATGAGCGCGATGGAATCAGCCGCGAAGACAATGGCCTCGGGCGTCGAAAGCGCGCTGAACTCTGTCATCGGCTTGTTCAACAAAACGGTCGGGCAGATCACTGGCGACATCGGCATGGTTCACAGCAGCCTCACGAACGAAACCCTACCCACCCATAACAAGGGTGAATTCCAGGGCCGCGGCGTCATGGGCGAAGGCAAAACAGGCGGTAGCGGCAGCGTCGAAGGACAGATCCTCAAGTTCTGGGAGAGCAAGGGCTTCTCACCCGCAGCAGCCGCAGGGTTCGTAGGCAACGCGGCACTAGAGTCCAAACTCACTCCCAGCGAGGGAGGCGGAGGGCTATGCCAACAGTCTGGCCTGGGAACAGCGGAGGCGAACCAGGTCGCGCAGGAGAGTGTCACCGGCCAGTCTGAAGTGGTACTCAGTCGTCTCTCTTCGTCTCTGATCGCGCAGCTAAAGCACATCAAGAACCCGGCGGAAGCCGCGAAGCTCATCGAGAGCCAGTTTGAGGCCCCCAAAGGTTCTCAGCCAACCGAAGAAGGATACGGCACAGCGGAACAGGGGACCGCCCATCTACGGCAACGTGAAGAAGCAGCAATAAAGGCTGCCGGCGGCTCCAACGCGGGCCTCTCGGGCCTGATGAACGAAACGTCCAACGCGAAGGCTGTCAAGGAACAGGAAAGCGAAGCCAAGCGCGCGAAGGAGAAGGCCGAAAGTAAGCAGGAAGCGGCCGTCAAAAAGGCGGAAAGCAAGCGCGAAGAGGCTCAGAAAAAGTTGGAAGAGGAAGCGAGAGAAACTCCTCGAAACGAACGAAAAAGGCACCGAATCCCTCCTCAAGAAATACGAAGCGGAGATTCAGTCCGCGACGCCGGCTGCGATCGAGAAGTCGCTCGGGATATCCACCACAGGTAAGTACAAATCGATCCCGAGCGACGCTGAGAGAGCCGCGAAGACCGGGAAGACCGGGCCGCTGGAGAAGGAGCTGAGCAAGAGCGCGGGTGCCTCAGAGGCCGGCAAGCAAGAGGCCAAGTTGGTGAGCGGGCTCAAGGCAACCCACCAGAAGGGACTGGAGGAGCTGGCGTCCGAGCTTGTGGCGGCTCATAAGGAGGCGCTCGCGACGCTTGCTGCAGAGATGGTTTCGACTGAGCAGACGAAGCTCGGGGAACAGTTGAAAGTGCAAGCGACCGAGGAAAAGGATCGCACCACCCTCGCCGAACATGCTGCCGCAGACCAGTTGAATGTGATAAAGGCTGAACAGGCGCAGCAGACGAACGCGATGAAGGCCACAGCGACCATGATCGGCGATATGACACAGTCGATGTCGGACTCGTTCTCCGAGATGACACAGAAGATTGAAGATCAGTCGAAGGTGATGGCCGCTGCGTCTAACGAAGTGGTGCAGGGGATCAAGGACAACACGAACATCGAAGTCGCGATCTTGGGTGAGCGTGGCTTGTATGGGTTGAACTGGATCGCGCAGAAGGAGGAAGTGCAGCTCGACGAAATGAAGGCGCAGTACGACCAGCAGATCGCGCAGGCGCAGCGCGAAGAGGCCGAACTCACGCTCTCGGTGCAGCGGAATGTCGCAGCGGACGAACAGACCGTTGACCAGGACAAAGCGATCGCGGACGCGCAGGAGGCAGCAGCACAAGCTCATCTCGATACGGTGACTGTCGCGCAGGATCTGAAGATTCAGATCGCGCAGGAAGAAGTGGATAAAGCCCAGCTCCAGGCCGACACGGAAATCGGAAGGGCCGAGCTAAAGATCCTCGCCGCCACGAACGCAGGCAAGCAAAAGGAAGCCAGTGCCGCTGCTGAAAAGCTGCTCACCGAAGGCAAGGGCGAAGGTTTGGTCAAGGAAAAGGAAAAAGCCCTCGGTGGGGTCAATGCTGCCGCGAACACTGCTATGCAAGAAGCGGCCAATGCAAAGGAAAACATCACGGGGTTCTGGGAAAACACCCTGAAGGCGGCTGAACAGATGCTCGCGAAAGCAAAGGGTGAAGGCCAGGAACAGCTCACGAGAGCGCAGCAGAACCTGCAAGGTATCGAAGACAAAGCCGCTGAAGCTGAGGCCAAGAAGGAAAAAGAAGTGAGCGTCACCAAAGAGGAGGCGACCACTCAATATGCCGGATCTGGCTTGGTTGTGAATCAGTATGGTTTGAATTATGATAATGCCCAGGCAAATGCGAACGAGCTGACATGGGCGCTCACGCACCAGCTGCCGGTCTGACGATGGCAAACGAACGGTTGAAAAACGAACTGGACGAAGCGCTGAAAAATGTGCATAAGACGTTCATGGTTGAGCTGGTGGACCGTTTTGAGGGCGACTTGGCGGAGAGCGATTTGTGGGCTCTCTCGACTGCCGTAATAGAAGGCGATGCTCGAGGGTGCCAGTCTCGGGATGGCACACGCCGCTGCGCAGTTCGCCGAAGACCGGGGCGTCAGTGCGACGCTGGGCGACGCGTCGCGGTTCATGCAGTTCACGCCGCCCGATCTATGGCAGGAGAGGCACGACGAAGCTACGTCGTCCGCTTGAGCGGTGCTCGGCTGCGCATGGCGAGATATGCGGGAAAGAAGATGATCCAGAGCACGAGGCAGCCGAGGACCCAGCCGACCGGACCCTTGGCCATGACCCAGCGTTTCCCGGTCGTGAAGTCGCGGCCGGACGAGTCGAAGCCGACCCACACGGCCGAGCCGATGACGACGAGCAGTAGTAGACCTACCATGCGCGGGAACCTACCCAGACCTCTCGATTCGGAGTAGGCGAACATGCCGACGTTTGCGCCGGCCCTTGTATTCGGATGGCGGGGACGCTACGCTGCCCCGATCAATACGAAGTGCCCCCGCGCTGCTTCAACAGCCGGGGGCGTGGCGCCGAAAACCAAGGCTTCAGCGCGCTGGCCATGATACCCGTCAAGGGGTCGCGGCTTTCTCGTCGGGCAGTGGTTTCAGCGCCTCCTACCGAAGGAGGAACCGATGAGTAAGCACCATGAAGTGGCCGGACGCGATCGCCGCCTACATTCGGGACGCAACGGCAGTTCGGCCGATGCAACAGCGAGAACACCGCGCGGCACTATCGCGCGTCCCTGAACTTCCATCACGAGGACGTCACAGGTCGCAGCCCGCTTCACACCGATCGAGAGGACGTGAAGCGCACGCTAGCCCCGGTGGCACGGGAACTCGCAGATGCAACCGCCATTCCGTGCTGATCTCTTTCTACGACTGGCTCCTACAGGAAGGGCACCGCAAGGACAACCCAGCGCGACAAGTGCGCCGGACCCGGCTGACGCACCCAAGCGTGTACCGTCTCACGCGGACGGAGGCAGCAGCAATGATGGACGCTTGCGAGACCCCTCGCGAGAGGAGAGCTATATACATCGGTTTGCTGACGGGTGCCCGAGTAGGCGAACTGGCAGCCCTCCAGATTCGTCACTTGGAACGCCCCGGATGGGTCTGGTTCTCCGAAGACATCGCCAAGGGCAAAAAAGAGCGGTGGGTGCCGGTACTGCCAGAACTAGTCCCGATCATCGCCGAGACGATCGAGAACATCCCAGCGCTCTCATTCGCGATCCCAAGCAAGGGTCAAACAACGGCCCGACTGCGGGGGAAGGCGCCTGAGCCGATCAGCCGCTCGGCTATCTCGCTCATCATCAAAACCGTGGGCAAGCGAGCAGGGATAGCAGCAAATATCCATCCTCACTTGCTGCGCCACAGTTTTGGGGATCACATAGCCAAGCACGCCGGCCTACGTGTGGCGCAAGCGCTCATGGGGCATATGAGTGTGGAGACGACCGCACGGGTGTATGTGGACCGGCCGGCCCTAGACGAGCTGGCCTTGCATGTGCAGGGCTTCCGGTATCGAAGCGATGTTGCAACGACGACCGAAGGGGGCAAGTGATGGCTGACGATCGCAAGCTGGAGAAGACGAGCCTTCCGGGGGTCTACCGCCGACACGCGAGTAGCTGCAAGCGCAATGGGCGCTGCCGCTGCCCGTACGTGCATGTGTGGCGGGATCGTGGCCGCCAGCACAAGCAGATGTTCCCGACGTGGGACCTCGTGCGCGAGCACAAGGGCGAAGTCGTCTCGGGCAAGGTGAGCCGGCGCCCACAGTCGTCGGTGACGGTCGCCGACTACTACGACGGCTGGCTACCCGCCTACCGGGGTCGCACGTCGCGCGGTCTGGAGGACGCGACACGGCGCGAGTACGAGATCAGCTTTCGGCTGCACATCTTGCCGTTGGCGCTCGCGCGGATGCGGATGCGCGATGTGGGCGCGCCGGACGTGCGTGACTGGCTCCGCGAGATGGAGGGGCGCGGGGACACGCCGAGCACGATCCGCCGCGCAAAGGCTGCGCTGTCGGTCATGTTCGCGTGCGCGCTCGAAGACGGCGATCTGCCCGCCAACCCAGCGCTCGGCGTGCGCTATGTGCCGACTGAGCAGGCGAAGCGCCAGCATCCGACGCGCAAGCGCCGGCACCTGACCGCCGAGGATGTCGTGACGATCCTCAACGTGATGCCGGAGGGTTGGCGTGCGTTCTTCATGATGCTCGCGCAGACAGGCGTGCGGATCGGCGAGCTATTGGGCTTGACGTGGGAGCACGTCCACCTGGGCGACGATCCGCACATCATGGTCGCCGAGCAGGTCTACCGTGGACGACGCAAGAAGCTCAAGACCGACGCCAGCATGGCGCGCGTACCGCTTTCGCCGACGATGGCCTCATGGCTGACAGAACTGCGTCCTGAGATCCTCGAGGCGTCAGCGCCGGTCTTTCCGTCAACTGCTGGCACACCGCTGAGCTACCACAACGTCTACAACCGCATGTTGCATCCAGCGCTGATAGCTGCGGGGATCGCGGTGCAGACAGGCACGCAGACGGTGCGCAGGCGCGGGAAGGACGTTGACGAGCCCATATGGGATTACCAGGGCGTGGCGTTCCACGCGTTCCGCAAGGCGTGCGGGTCGCTGCTGCTCGCGCACGGCAAGAGCCTCAAGCAGGTGCAAGGCTGGCTGCGCCATTCGCAGCTCACCACGACGATGAACGTCTACATCCACCAGATCGATGACGGCCTCGGTGGCGCGGAGGCGTGGGACGACATCCTGGGGGACACTTGGGGCAACAGCGGGGCAACACAACCACCGGAGACAGCGCAAAACACACCCGATGCGGAGCCCCACGAAACCGCACCGTTGAGCCAAATCAGCTAACACCCGCAAACAGCCGCAAAGCCGGTAGCGCACTCATAATCGGTTGGTCCCAGGTTCGAGTCCTGGCGGGCCCACTAAGAGTGCCTAACAAATGTGGTTGATGCGTTTGAGGTAGATGTCGGCGCGGGCGAGTGTGGGCATGGCTTGGTGGATGTCGGCTCGGTGTGCGTGGCTCGCGGTGGGCGAGGTAACGGTTTGCGTGCAGCCGGGCTCGCACGTGCGAGCTGTCTACCACAGCGCGAGAGACCAGTCGATTTGCCCGGTGTCATGCAACTAGTCCAAGAGCACGCGTGGTGCAGACGTTGCCACACACCGGCTTCGCCGCTCCACTCCTGTAAGCGCCGCCAGCACGTCATTCCCGACCCGCATCCCATCTCTTGGGGCAGGTGCTCCCACGGGATACCCGTCTTCAAAACGAAGAGGATCCCTGTCAAAGCAGCCCTGTCCGGCACCCGAGGGCGCCCCGTGACCTGCGGGGCACGGACCGGCAAAACAGGCTCGATACGAGCCCACAACTCGTCGCTCAGCAAAGGTTTAGCCATGACGCAGGCCTTCGACAACCCCACAACGAATCCTACCTTTTGTTAGGCACTCTTAGGCATAGCTGCCTCCCTTCCCAGATGCCCAAATCGATCACCATACGGCCAACGTCCGCGTCCTTTGAGTTTCAAGATTATCCAACTGTACGACACGTATATCCGGCGACATCGATACACTTTGTCCGACACTTGATTAGGCACCTTGTTCGCGACGGGACATGGAGACATGGAGACAACTGCGATAAATACAGCGTTCGGGCGTTTGTTGCGCCGTGCGGAGGATGAGCACCCTGAGCGACTTGCTGGCACATTTGTGGATGTTGGGAGTCTGTTCTCCAGGTTGTCCACTCGAAACAATCAGATTGTCTTTGGGAGACGCGGCACAGGAAAGACGCACGCTCTCGCCTACCTTGGGGAGGACCTTCGTGCACAGGGTCATGCAGTTGTAAGTGTTGACCTACGCCTCATTGGATCGACCGGCGGGATATATGCCGACAGCAACATATCGATCGCTGAGGCTGGTACCCGTCTCTTGATCGATGTACTTGAGCACGTTCACGAGAATCTCGTTGACCAGGTTCTCGAGGCGGCAGACAGCGTAAATAGTACCAGTGCCGCTGCGCTACCTACGCTGGACCGGCTTGCAGATGCAATCTCTGAAGTCTCTGTCATAGGTGAGGCAGAACAACGCGACAGATCTCAGATGGCGGCTGGCAGTAGTGACGGAGTCGGCATAGGGCTCTCCCTATCCCCGGTCGCCCCAATACTGCAGGTCGCCGCGAACGCAAACCAAGCTCGTCGTGTTGTTGCAGAGCGGGAGCTACGAATGCGGGGCGTGGCTCGACATCGTCTTCACTTTGGTGCTCTCGGACGGGCCCTGCAGAAGCTTGTGCCTTGTCTACCAACGAAACAACTCTGGCTGCTACTCGACGAGTGGAGTCACGTGCCGTTGCATCTTCAACCGATTCTCGCGGATCTGTTGCGGCACTGCGTGGTGCCGATCAGTGGACTCACGATTAAGATCGCGGCGATAGATCACCGCTCAGTCTTCAAGATTGACAGGGATGACGGAAGCTACGTCGGGTTCGAGATCGGGGCAGACGTGGCCGCCGATATTGATCTAGATGATTTCATGGTCTTTAGTAACGACCACAATGAGGCGGTAGCGTTCTTCTCACAGATGCTTTACCGCCACATAGCAGCTATGGCAGAGGAAGATCCGGCCCTCGCGCTACATAAGTCGCCAAAGGACGTCCTACGGTGGGCGTTTGCGAGCCCAGATGCCTTTGGTGAGCTGGTCCGTGCGGGTGAGGGAGTACCACGTGACACTATCAACATCGTCGCAAAGGCGGCCCTGAAAGCCGGCGACCGACGGATATCAATATCCAACGTACGTGACGCTGCCCGCCGCTGGTATCTGCAGGACAAGGAAGGGTCCGTGAAAGCGCGACCTGAAGGCCTTGCACTTCTTTATTGGATTATTGATCAAGTCGTTGATCATCGTAAAGCGCGCGCTTTTCTGTTGCGTCAGGGCGACAGTGCGCAAGTGGACTGGCTATACGATCAGCGAGTCCTTCATCTAGTGAAGCGGGCTATCGCCGCCAAGGATCGGCCCGGAGTGCGGTTCGACGTATACAAGTTGGACTACGGGTGCTACGTCGATCTACTCGCCACGCGAGGCGGGCCTAAGGGACTCATCCAGACCGACGAGGAAGACTACATGGAGGTACCGCCGGATGAGTACGATGACAGTATTCGCGGAGCGATTCTCGACTTGGCGGCATTCGAAGCTGATCGTACCGCAGGCAAAAAGAGGACCAGTCCTAGTCGCCCTGTCGAAATCACGGTCCGCAGTACTGATATCACTTTTACTGCAGCCGACAGCGTGATTGAGCTTTCCGATTGCATCGAGGAGCCAGGATGGTATTTGTTCACTGAGATCAACAGCCGGCTAGCCGCGATCGACGTGGGTAGGCGAGCACTTAATATCGGAAGTGCTACTGGATCGCAGATCCGTGTTCGTAACGGCGAACTCCTGCCAAAGCATGCTCTGGTTTCGAAAGCTGACCCAAACCCAGTAATCACTAGTCAGGGTGACGCCACCACATATGTCAACGGAGGACGGATTCGACGCGCCGAGCTCGAAGATAGAGACACTATTCGCTTGGGGTCGGTTGAGTTTGTCGTCATCCGCAAGACTTGACGCGTACATTTGACTTTCAGGTTGAGAATCAGATGACAAGCGGAGCCGGACGACGACCCTGAATCGCCAAATCACAGCTCATGACAGTCTAGTCTCACGCGTCTGTACCTCGTGAAGAAGCGCTCAACGGTCCAGGTCGGGCATCCGCACCCGAGGAAGTCGTTGTCGCCATGTCAGGATGGCAGCGTCGAGTAGGAGAGCCAAAGCGACTATTGGCCAATCCTGGGGTCGCGCGAGACCAGCCTTCGAGCCGTCGTCTCAAACGCGCATACATCGACCGTGAGATGACATCTATCGCTTTGGTCTCAGTCAAGCTCAAGGCAACCGGCTGTCGCAATGGTGCGTGAGACGCGCCGCAGACTCGAAATCCCCATGCAGCACGAGGGGATCGAGGTCGGCTCCATTGGGCCAAACGACAGTGCCCAACTGGTCGTCTACCTGCACCTGAGCGAAATAGTCGGGATCGGCCAGAGGCTCGAAGACGGGGCCGTGCAACTCCCCGGTGAGATTGACATCGCGAGTGCTGCCATCGCCGAAGCCAACCCTGAGCTTGTAGTGACCCAGCACGTCTACAAAGGTGACACGTACGAACTCCATGTGCCCATCTTACGGCAACGGGTCGATGGGCTCTGGAGAATCCCCGTCCTTTGCCCTCTGCCAGTCTGCTGGCACGTCCTCGCAGTGCAAACTCGCCCGCCCGCCAGATAAGAGCGAACGGGCTCTGTGTAACAAATCGGGCCCATCCTACCGGGCCCATCTGTCAGCTAAGCAGCTTGGCTCTGATCCGGCCAAGCACCTGTCCGCACGCGCTCATAGAGCGTGTCGGGCGCAAGATCTGCCCCGCCGGGCCAGCAGACCGTGCCGCTCTCGGGATCGACGATGACCTTCGCAAAGCCCTCGGGGGTCACGGCACGCTCGAAGACAGGCCCGCGCATTCGGTCTAGAACGTAGACCTCGCCGGCTACGCCGTCGGCAAACGTGAGTCGCAAGACTCCGTGTTGAGGAGCAGTCGCTTCGGTTATGTCTGGGGTAAGCCCGATCATTGCAGCGGCTCGATCTCTTGCAGTGTGGCACCTTCGCGTGCTCGGCGCCAGTTCTCTTCAAGCTCGATCGCATGCATCTCCGCCCAGGCGAGCACGAGCCGAAGCTCGCGACGCGGAAGATTGCTCACCAGTACCTCCAAGGTGTCGATGCGGATCTTTGCGCCACGCCGGCTGCTCGTGCGTGGAAATGGGGAGGCCCGTGGTCATCGAAGTACATCGTGATCGTGAGCCCGAAAAAGCGGCTTATTGTTGGCATCAACGGAATACTGACATGCCGTACGGGCGGCAAGCTCAACCGACAAGTAGCGATCCCCCAAGAGTCCTAGCCGACGGAAACCCGCAGCAACACCACACCCTCGCCCGGCACATCAGCGCTGATCGGCCCATCGGTCAAGCTCGTGCCATGCGTCCACACATTGCGCAGTGAGTAGCTCGAAGAGGGTGGCATACCGACGGCGCTCGCGCTCGTTGTGATCCGCACGGCACTCGACCCCCGATTGAGCAAGGCCACCGCCCTTGACCCGCCAACCAGCGGCTTCACCCAAACCTGCCCACTCCCCGAAGTAGAAAGCAACGTCCCCTGAACTCCGCCAGGATCCTGATCGATCGCGATCACTCCACTGTTCTGCACAGCCGCCATGCTCGACGGGCCGATTTTCGTCAGGTTGTCACTGATCATCAGTGGCGCCGCGAGCATGGACCACATGCTGAATTGGGCACGGAACTGAGTCGCGGACATGCCCTGGTCTGGAGCGAGGTAGTCAGGGTCGTTCCAGTGGCCCGGGCCGGCCGCTTGCGGACTGGCCGCGTCGGCGTCCATGTTGCGCAGTACGTCGGCGAACGGCACGTTGCCGGGAAAGCCGACATCGGTGTCGGTGCGCCAGCTGTTGCCAACGCTGGGGCCGAAGCTGTAAGAAGAGAAGGCCGATTCGTTCAACGAAGGCTGGCCGTCGCCGTACTGTTCGGGCTGCAGGAAGTTGCAGATCGACAGCAGCATCGGCTTGTGGCTCGAGTTCGCCGCGATCGCCACGTGGAACGCCGAGTAGGCGGCCGCCGGGTTCAGCTCGTATTCGGCGCCGCCGCAGAAGTCGACCTTGACCGCGTCAAAGCCCCAGGCGGCGAACGTGTTGACGTCCTGCTGGTAGTGGCCATAGCTACCCTGCCCGGCGCCACCGCAGCCGTTTGGCCCCGCATCGGTGTAGAGCCCGACGAGCAGCCCAGCCGAGTGCAGAGTCCGCGTGAGCCACGCGAGCCCGTGCGGCCACTGCGTGGCACTGACGGTTATCTGGCCGTTCGCCGCGCGAGTGCCGTGCCACCAGCCGACGTCGAGCCACACGTAGCGGTATCCGCGTTGGCGCAGTCCAAGTGAGATCAGCTCGCTCGCCTGGCGCAGGACCGTCGCCTCGCTGTAGTTGCCGCCGAGCGCGAAGTAGGTGTCCCAGCCCATGTAGGGGCTCGCCGCCAGGACGTTCACCGCGCTCGCGCGCGCGATAGCCGAATGCGCGACAGTAACGAGCTGTGCGGATGCACCAGCAGCCGATACGTCGAGCGCGAGAGAGTCAGCGGAGCCCGCCGGCCCGGATGCCCCGAGAGCCACGGCACGAGTAGATGCCGCCTGACCTAGCGTCCCGAGTGCCACGGCATGGGCGGATGCTCCGTGAGCAGAGGCGCCCAGAGCGATCAGCTGCTGCGCGAGCTTCGCTTCGATCACGCCGATCACGGTCCCGCTTACGTAGACGTAGGCAGTGAAATGTCGCCGTGACGCGAGCAAGCGCATGGCGGTCGCATTCAGGGTCGCAGTCACGGTCCGGTGTGCGCCGAGGGCGAGTCGCACGCGGACTCTCGCGAGCGTGACCGTCAGATGGCGAAGGCCCGCAGCGCTCGTGTGCGCAGCGTCTTGCGAGCGTGCCGCGACTGCCAGCACATGCCCGCCGCTAAGCGTCTCGACGGCTGCAAGCCGCACCGTGACCTCGCAGCCGCCACTGGCCTCTGCCGAGCAGAAGATCGGCACGCTCAACCTGCCGCTCTTGTATGTGGCTTTGCCGACCGTGGTCTCTCCGACCGAGGCAGGCGCGCCCCCGACCGGGATCGTCACGAACGCACTCTTCTCCGTCGCGCTGCCGCCGCCATCGGTTGCCGTGACCTGGCACTGCAGGTGGTGGCCGCTGTCTTGTCCCTTGACCGTGTAGGTGGTGGCGGTGGCTTCGGGGATCGGGATCAGGTCCCGCACCCATGCGTAGCTCAGCCGCGCTGTCGTGCCGGTCGGCGTACCGGGATGGCAGGTGAGTCGCTGACCGACCGCGGGCGTGCCGGTGATCGAAGGCTGTGGGTAGACGAGCGCCACCTGAGCGGAGACGGCCGTCGTGAATGTGACGTCGGCACCGGCGCTCGTCCCAGACGGACTCGAGGCGAGCACACGGTAATGATAGGTGGTGTTCGGGGAGAGCCCCGACAGCTGCGCTGAGATGCCTTGAGCACCGCCGGTTGCGGTGGGAAGCGTCGAGCAAGGGACAGACTGCGTGTAGGGGAGGGCAGTCCCGTATTCAAACAAGCAGCCCGCGAGTGTCGCATCGTTGGGATCGACTACACCAGCGAGGCTCGCGCCCGCGTCGGTCACGCTCGTCGGCGCGAGCGTCGCGGCTCCAGGCGCCGGCACCCGCGCGACTACGAAGCTCCCACCTAGGTCCACTGCCAGACAGAAGCCTCCGGCCAGGCAGGAGATGCCCGTCGTCCGCTCGGAATCGGCGCTCGACGAACTCCAGGCTGGGATCGCCGCCGCCGGGTCGTCGCTGGCGAGCGCCTGTCCCCGCCCGTCCGTCGCGATACACAGCCCCGAGGATGCGCACGAGAGGGCGGTCAGGGCTTCGCCGTCGACCGGCGTCCCGCTCCAGGTTGCACCCAAAGCCGAGGGGTCGCTGCTCGCGAGCGCATCGCCGGCGCTGTTGACGGCCAGACACGCCCCGATAGCCGAGCAGGAGACGCCGACCAGTTGCGCGGCGGAGACTTTCTGCGAATGCCAAACTGCAGCGCCGCCGGTCGGGTTGGTGCTCGAAAGTACGTTGCCGGCGTCATCGACCGCCACGCACAGGGTCTGCGAGGCACAGGACACCGCTGTTAGGTGATGTCCGGCGTCGACGCTTGCCGCGCTCCAGCCACCTGTCTCAGGACTAGGGCTGGTCAGCACGTCGCCTTCTTCGTCAACGGCCACACAAAGCGAGGCGCTCGCACACGAGACGCCGGTCAGGGGACTGCCACCGTCGATCGGGGCCGGAGGCGACCAGACCGACGCGCCCGATCCTCTGCCCACGAGCGCATCGCCGCGATCGTCAACCGCGACGCATGGACCATCCGCCACGCACGAGACCGCATTCAAAGGCTTGCCTTCGTCTGTGGCGACGACGCTCCACGACGGATGCGAGGCGGTCGGATCGGACGTGCTGAGGACGTTGCTTTGGTGATCGACAGCGACGCACAGGGATTCGGACGCGCAAGAGACCCCGCTTGGAGTATTGCCCGGGTCGAACGCCGCGGGCGCCGCCCAGCCAAGCGACGGGGCGGCCGCGGCTACTCCTGAAAGGGACGATGCGCCAAGCACCAGCGCGAGCATCGTCGATGCGAGCGCGATGCACTGTCGGCGCATGCTGGCGGGCGATCTCAGGCAGAGCCAGCGCACGGCAAGTTGGCGGGGGTGGAGGTAATACGGTCGCTCGAGCTGTCTCGTCAATTTGCAACCCATCTCGGTGAAGCGTGAAGCCCTCGACGGATGGCAACCCGTCCGGCAACCAAGTGTTGCGGTGCGCCGGCGCAAAACACCGCGCACTGTCTGCCCGCGTCCAATAGTTTGCGGCGCTCGAATCGCGCAAGCCAATCAGCAGGCCCGAAAGACGGGAGCACAGCCAAGAGACGATCCGTCAATGGACTATGGGGAGGACACAATCGAAGGAGTGACCGCCCGGTTGCTGGGGACGCGCCTCGATAGCCAGATAGCTTCGCCCCAATGTCGGGCGAAGCTATCTGGCCGGGATGAGCCCGGGACCGGCGCGGTCGCTCAGGAGATCATGATCTCGGTGCGCACCGGTGAGCCACCTGAGATGGGCTTGAGCGTGAGCGTGTAGCGCCCGGCGGATAGCCGGTGTCCGGCGTGCAACGCCATTCAGGGGCACATCGTCGTCTGAGTGTCATGATCGTCCGCCTTCGGACTCGAGGTATGGGAGTCTGCCGTCTGCGAAACCTTCCGACACGCCCACTACCCTTGAGCCATGGCCCCGGAGCCCGAGCAACGCGTCGGCGTCATCGACCTTGGGTCCAATTCCTTTCGGATGGTCGTGTTCGCTCCGACCGACGGCTCGTGGAAGCGAGTGGACGAGGTTTCCTCGGCGGTGCGCATCGGCGAGGGCATGGCCACGAGCGGCCGGCTGAGCGAGGCGGCGATAACGCGGGCAATACAGACGCTCGAGACGTTCACGGCGCTGTGCGAGCGTCGTGGTCTCGACGAGCACTGCGGTGGACGCGGTCGCGACGAGCGCGATCCGCGAGGCGGAGAACGGGCGCGAGTTCCTTGATCTGGTTCGCTTGAGAACGGGCCTGGACGTGCGCGTGCTTAGCCGCGAGCAGGAGGCGCGCTACGGCTACCTGGCGGCGGTCAACTCGACGACGCTCAGCGATGGCTGCGTGCTCGACCTCGGCGGCGGCTCGCTGCAGCTCGTGCGCGTCGTCGGGCGGCTGGCGCGCGAGTCGGGCTCCTGGCGCATGGGCGCCGTGCGTATGACCGAGCGCTTCCTCGCGGATGAGGGACCCGCCCACCCCGCCAAGCGCGGCCAGCTGAAGGCTTTGCAAGCCCACGTGGAGCGCAAGCTCGAGCGCGCCCCGTGGCTGAGCGAATACCGGCCCACACCTGGTCGGGCTGGGCGGCACCGTGCGCAACCTGGCGGCCGCGGCCGAGCGCGCCGCCGGCCTGCCGGACGATCAGGTCCAGGGCTTTGTACTCGATCAGACCGCTCTCGACGAGTTGATCGCACGCTTGGCGGCGCTGCCGGCCGCCGAGCGCAGCCAGGTGCCGGGCATCAAACCGGCGCGTGCCGACATCGTGCTGGCAGGTGCGCTTGTGATCCAGGGCGTGATGCGCGCGGGAGACTTCGAGCGGCTCGAGGTCACTGGAGCAGGGTTGCGCGAGGGGATCTTCTTCGAACGCCAGCTCGTGCGCCGCCACGTTGAGCCGGTCTTGGCTTCCTCGGGCGCCCGCGCCGCCTGAGCGACCTACGGCGCAGATAACTCGCGCCACCGCAGAGGCATTAGTCAGGCGCCGGTACGGTCTAATGCGCCAGCCGGCTCGCGAAGTCGACGAGACGTACCTTCGCGACCTTGACGTGAGCCTGGGCTTCGAGCGCACGCTCGCGACCGGCGCAGTCGAACAACGCCAGCTCATAGGTGGAGGGGTGGGGCCCGTGCCAGGCGTGATAGGGCACTAAACGGCATACGTGCAGCACAGCCTTCGTCGCCAGGTTGCCTCCGCGTGAGGCGTATGCGCCGCCGAGCACGACGTAGCGCGCTTCCCCTTTGGCTACCAGGTGCGCCAGCCCTGGCCCGTCGAGCGTCGGATCGGTGCCGCTGTAGCCCGCCAAAGCACCGGCAGGGGAGCCCAGCAGGATCATCGGCGCGGCCGTCGGCGCGGCCACCGTCAGGACGCTCCAGCGGCTACCTGGGTGATGGCTGTCGACGTAGCGCACGAGATTGCGATAGATGCGCAGGTCGATCGCGTTCAGGCCCACGCCGCCTTCGCCTGCGGCCTGGTGAGGGCCCGCGGCCGGAAAAGTGCCCTCCACCGGAGCAAGCCACGTCGTCTTGGCATAGACGGCCGGAGCGAACAGCAGCAGGCAAACCAGTAGTCCCATCGCTGGGCCTGCCAGCCGCCGCGCCGCCATCGCAAGCACCAGTACCGCCGCACCACCGATCAAGACGGGGACGAACCAGCGCAGATAGTGCTGGTAGTCGAGCACCGCGATCTGAGCCGCCACGGTTGCGCCCACCGCACAGGGCAACAGCAGTACACCCCAACTGCGCTGCTTGGCAAAACGCGTCAAAGCAAACGCGCCCGCGCCGATCATCGCGGCCGCTCCTGGAGCGACGGCGGAGATGTAATAGGGGTGGACGATGCCTTTGGAGAGGCTGAGGATCGCCACCTCCACAAGCAGCCAGCCGCCGAACACGATCAGAAAAGCAAGCCGCGGACTGCGGCGCTTGCGCTCGCCGATGAGCAGCAACAGCGCCAGCGCGAGCATGCCGAAGATCGCAAACGGCAGCGTCCAGGAGCCCTGGTCGGCCAGGCGATTTTCAAACAGCCGCATCGGGCTCGTCTCGCCGCCGAAGGCGATCGCATCGCGCAGGCGGCCGTCGGGCAGGTAGGTCGAGGTGGCGGCCTTCACATGCGCGCTCGTGCAGTACGGCCTCGTGACGAGCGCAATGCCGCGAGGCGGGCGCGCTGCGCGGCGGTGGGAGGGTGAAAGCGGGCGGTGGTGATGGACCGGGCGGGTGCGGACCAGCCCGCCTTCGGCGACTGGGATCTTGCCCGGGCCGCCAACCTCGCCTTCGACGCGTCCGAGGCCGTTGTATTCGAAGGTCAGCCCGAGCTCGGTGTTGTTGGTGGAGCTGCCGACGTACGGGCGCTGAGAGGCCGGTGTCAGTTCGACCGCAGCGATCCACGCGAACGAGGCTGATCCCCATGACCAGGCCCGCGACCGCCAGCATCCCGATCCGCCGATACCAGCGGCCCGGCGCGCAAACCAGGTAGGCAAGCCCGATACCGGGCACGATCAGATAGGCGGCAAGCGTCTTGGTGTTGAAGGCGAGCCCGACGAGCAGCGCACTGGCCATCAGCCAGCGCCAGCGCCCGTCTTCGATCGCGTTCAGGGCCGCTCCACAGGCAAGGATCATCAGCAGGAGCAGCAGCGGGTCGACGCCGTTGTCGCGCGAGACCGCCACGAAGGAGGGGAACACGGCCAGCGCCAGCGCGGCCACGAGCCCTGCGCCGGCGCCCAGGCGACGGGCGACGATGCGGTAGAGCACAGCGACCGCGATGACCGAGATGATCGCCTCGGGCAACAGCAGGCTCAGCGGCGAGAAGCCGAACAGCTCGGCGCTTGCGGCCTGTACCCATATGGCAAGCGGAGGCTTGTCGATCGTGACGAGGCCGCCACCGTCGAAGGAGACGAAGAAGAAGTTGTGCCACGACTTCAGCATCGAGTGCACGCCGGCGGAGTAGAACGTGTTCGCGTAGCCGTTCTGGGAGAGCCGGTGTGTGTTCAGGACCGCCGCCAAAGCGAGGATGCCGGCGAGTGCCACGTATTGGGGGTGGACACGTTCGAGCAGCGAGCGCGACGAGCGTTGCTCGGTCTTCGCTTGTGCTCCTACGGGCGCCGGTGCGCTCACGGCGGGCATCGGCGTCTCGGTGGCGTTCAAGGCGGATGTGCGGTCGGTGGCGCTCATATCTGGATGGCGATCGCTCGTCCAGCCCCTGACGAGTGCGCCATGCTGCTAGAAGCAAACCGCATCAGCGTGCTAAGTACACGTTAAGCCGTGCTACGGCTGTCACAAATTCGCGTGTCTCTGGCTGCTCACGCCTGGGCTCCGCGTCAGGCGGACTAGTCGGCAGTCGCTGTGCGCGCAGAGTGAGGGTCCGAGTGGCAGCTCATGAGCGTGCGGCCCACTGAGGCAAGCGACATGGGCTCCAGGTCAGGCTCGAGACCGGCGAGCAGGCGTTGAAAATCGCTCTCGTCGTTCCAGGCGCCGACCGAGGCCCGCAGCAAAGGTTGGTCTGGGATGTCGCGCAGGATGACGCCCCGCTCGGCCAGGCGCGTGCGCTCGCCCAGCGGATCTGGGCTCGAGAACGACACGAGCGTGCTTCGCGCCGCGCTGGGAGACCGCGCGACCGTTGGTCGCCAACAGCTCGGCGAGTCGTGCGGCCTGCGCGATCGCGTGCTCGTGCACCGCGGCCCAGCCCGCCCGCTCCAGCGTCCGCACGGCGGCCAGCGCCGTCGCGAGCGCCTCGGCACTCAGCGCGAACGTGTCGAAGCGTCTGCCGTCCTCGTGCAATCGCGCGTCGAGTCCCGCTCCTGGATCGAGCAGGTTGCCGTAGCCGCGACGACTCACCTTCAGGCGCTCCCTGAAGGAAGGGGCGACGTAGAGCATGCCGAGGCCGTCTGGCCCGCACAGCCACTTCTGCCCGGCGCCGGCGTAGGCATCGCAGCCGAGCGCGCGCACGTCCACCGGCACGGCCCCGACTCCCTGGGCGCCGTCGAGCACGACGGGCACCTCCAGTTGCGCCAGCTCCGGCGGCGCCAGCCGGCCGCTCATCCAGCTCACGTGCGAGCACGCCACCAGCCGTGTGCGCTCTGCCACCGCCTCGGCGATGCTTGCGAGCGGGACCGCCCGAATCGAGACGCCGCGCAGCGCGCGTGCGGCGCCGAGCGCGCCGAGCAGGCCCGGGTGCTCTTCGTCGCTCGTGAGGATCTCATCGCCCTCGCTCAGCTCCAAGCCGTCGATCACGCTTGACAGGCCCTCGCTGGTACAGGTCGTCAGCGCCAGCTCCTCTGGCTCGCACGCGAGCGCACGCGCGTAGGCGGCGCGCAGCTCGTCGGCCAGCTCACGGCGGCGTTCGAAGTGCTCGCCGGCGCGTCCACGGCGCGCCTCGCCGAGCAGCTCCTCGGCGCCCGCCTGTGCCGCGGCGGCGGGCAGCGGACCGTCGGTGCCGGCGTTCAGATACGCCACACGTTCGAGCACCGGGAACTCCTTGCGCAGTGTCTCGATGCTCACGAGCGAGGAGCATAGCCGGGCGCGATCGTGCGGCCCTTGCGCTTGCTGTGTAAGACCCGGTATCAATAGCGCTAGACGTCGGAGCGAGATCGGTCTGGACGGCCAGATCCTTGCCGTGGAAGCCGGCGGTATCGAGGGGGCACGGGCGCCGCTGTGCAAAGTCGCTAGAAAAGGGGTGCACGATGTCGGATGGGCACGATCAAGCGCCGTTGTGGATGCCAACGGCCGAGATGGCCGCGAACGCCCGGATGACCGACTTCATGGGCTGGGCTGGGCGGCGTCATGGACGCACGTTTGCCGACTACGGCGAGCTGTGGGCGTGGTCGGTGCAGGAGGTCGAGCAGTTCTGGGCGGACATCTGGGAGTACTGCGGTGTGCGCGCCTCCAAGCCCTACGAGCGCGTACTGGCATCGAAAGCGAGATGCCGGGCGCGCGCTGGTTCGAGGGCGCGCAGCTCAACTACGCGGAGAACATGCTCACGCGCGAGCGCGATCCCGCAGGCGACGGCGTTGCTGTACGCCTCGGAGCTGCGTCCGCTGGCAGAGCTGAGCTGGGGCGAGCTGTCCGAGCAGGTGGCCGCGGCTCGCGGGTGGCTTGCGCTCGCTCGGCGTGGAGCGCGGCGATCGCGTGGCCGCCTACATGCCGAACATTCCCGAGACGCTGATCGCTTTCCTGGCATGCGCCAGCATCGGCGCGATCTGGTCGTGCGCGGCGCCCGAGTTCGGCGCGCGCAGCGTTGTCGATCGCTTCGCCCAGATCGAGCCGAAGGTGCTGCTCGTCGTCGACGGCTACCGCCACGGCGGCAAGGACTTCGACCGCACGGCCGCCCTGCAGACGATCTCGGCCGGGCTGCCGAGCGTCGCCCACACGGTGATGCTCCCCTACCTGGACAAGCGAGGCAAGCGCCGCGGGACTGCCGGGCGGGCTCCTGTGGACGGAGCTGCTCGCGCGTGGGGAGGGGGCGACGCCGCACTTCGAGCAGGTGCCGTTCGACCATCCCTTGTGGGTGCTCTACTCCTCAGGGACGACCGGCCTGCCCAAGGCGATCGTGCACGGCCACGGCGGCATCCTGGTCGAGCAGCTGAAGAAGAGCATGCTGCACCTCGACCTGCACGCCGGCGACCGCATGTTCTGGTTTACGACGACCGGCTGGATGATGTGGAACTTCCTGATCGGCTGCCTGTTCAGCGATGCGGCGATCGTGCTCTACGACGGCAGTCCCGGCTATCCCGACCTTGGCGCGCTGTGGGCGCTTGCCGAGCAGACCGGCATCACCTGCATGGGCGTCAGCGCCGGCTTCTTGATGAGCTGTGAGAAGGCAGGCCTGGAGCCCGCGCGCGACCACGACTTGAGCGCGCTGCGCAGCATCGGCTCGACCGGCTCGCCGCTGGCGCCCGAGGGCTTTCACTGGGTTTACGGGCATGTCGGGCGCGAGATCTGGCTGTTCTCCACCAGCGGCGGCACCGACGTCTGTACGGCGTTCGTGGGTGGCTGTCCGCTGCTGCCGGTGTACGAGGGCGAGATCCAGTGCCGCGCGCTCGGCTGTGCGGTCGAGTCCTGGGACGAGCAGGGCGAGCCGCTGATCGACGAGCTTGGCGAGCTTGTGCTGACCGAGCCGCTGCCGTCGATGCCGCTGTTCCTGTGGGGCGATTCCCGACGGCGAGCGCATGCGCGAGAGCTACTTCGACATGTACCCGGGCATCTGGCGCCACGGCGACTGGATTCGCATCACTCCACGCGGCGGCGCCGTGATCTACGGTCGCTCGGACTCCACCATCAACCGCCAGGGTGTGCGCATGGGCACGAGCGAGATATACCGCGCGACGGCCGCGATCGACGAGGTGGTCGACGCGCTCGTCGTCGACATTCCGCGCGCGGGCGCCGAGGAGCTGTGGATGATCCTGTTCGTCGTCTTGCGCGAAGGGGTGCCGCTCGACCCCGAGCTGGAGATCCGCATCAAGCAGCGCATCCGCGAGGACTGCTCGCCGCGCCACGTCCCCAACCAGATACTGCAGATCGCCGAGGTCCCGCGCACGCTCTCGGGCAAGGTGCTCGAGGTGCCGGTCAAGCGCATCCTGATGGGCGCGGTGCCGAGCGAGGCGGCGAGCGTCGAGTCGCTTGCCAACCCGCACTCGCTCGAATATTTCGTCGGAGTTGGCAGAGCACAGTTGGCGCGCGACGTAGAGGAGTGTGGGGCGCAGCCGTCGAACAAATGCGCCGTGAGACGACTAGCGACTGCCCCAGAGAAGCCACCGGTGAACGGCGTCGGTGAGCACCAGAGCCTTTCGCTGTACATCCAGAGCCGTTTCGAGGAGTGCTCGCGCTCGCAGAAGGACGTTGCGCAGTACATCGTCGACCATCTCGACGAGGCTGCTTTCCAGACCGCGGAGGAGCTTGCTCGCCGCGCCAACACCTCGAGCTCGACGGTCGTGCGCTTCTCCCAAGCGCTCGGCTTCGAGGGCTTTCCCGAGCTGCAGGCAGCCGCGCGCGAAGAGTATCGGCGCATCCATGCGCACCCGCAGTCGACAGGTCCCTCTGAGACTTCTGCGCCGCTGTTCTCGCTCGACCAGAACGAGTTCGAGACCGCCCTGGCAGCCGACCACCTGAACGTCGAGGAGACCGCGCGCAAGGTTTCGCGGCCGGCGGTCGATGCGCTGACCGAGGCGATCGTCAGCGCCGAGAAGGTGCTTGTCGCCGGGACCGACCAGATGGCGTTCTTCGCTAGCTACCTGCGTCACCTGCTGATGCTGCTCGACCTGCGGGTCGACGTCGTCGCAAGTCCCTCCCAGGAGGCTCTGAGCCGCCTCGGGCGGATCGACTCGACGACGCTCGTGATCGGCCTCTCCGCCGGTCGCCCGCATCCGCTTGTCGTGCGCGCGATGAAGCTGGCGCGCCACCGCAAGGCGCGTACCGCCGCGATCACCGACGCGACGCTCTCCGAGGTGGCCAAGCTCGCGCAGATCAAGCTCTACTACTCCTCGAACAGCCCGGCTTACGTGCGCTCGCATACCGCTCTACTGAGCCTGATCCAAGCTCTGGCTTACGGCGTGTACGCGAAGGACACGGCGCAGTACGACGATCGCATCAAGGCTTTCCGCCTGAAGTAGTTGAGTCGGAACCTTCGTCTCCATTTCGGGGAAGACAGGGCCGCATGCGGCCCTGTCCCGGGCGCGCATGCGCGCCCCGGCCGGTCGGTGCATGCACCGACCGGGATATAGGGATATGCAGAGGAATGCATCGACCGGTCCCCGAGGCGTCGATGAGGCGCATGCGCCGGTCTGTTTATGAGGTTGAGACACCGCATGCACAGCCGGACCGCGTCCGCATACGCCGACCCAGATAAGATCATGAGCATGCGCGACGAGGCGACATTCACAGTCAAGAGCGGCCTGGCAGAGATGCTCAAGGGCGGCGTGATCATGGACGTGGTCACTCCCGAGCAGGCCAAGGTCGCCGAGGACGCCGGGGCCGCCGCCGTGATGGCGCTGGAGCGCGTGCCCGCCGACATTCGCCGCGACGGCGGGGTGGCGCGCATGTCCGACCCCGAGATGATCTCCGGCATCCAGGAGGCCGTCAGCATCCCCGTGATGGCCAAGGCGCGCATCGGCCATTTCGTCGAGGCGCAGGTACTGGAGGCGCTGGAGGTCGACTACATCGACGAGTCCGAGGTGCTCACGCCGGCGGACGAGAGCAACCACATCGACAAGTGGGCCTTCAAGGTGCCGTTCGTGTGCGGCGCCACCAATCTCGGCGAGGCTTTGCGGCGCATAGGGGAGGGCGCGGCGATGATCCGCTCCAAGGGCGAGGCCGGCACCGGCGACATCGTTGAGGCCGTGCGCCACATGCGCGGCATCACCGGTGAGATCCGTCGCCTCTCTGTTCTCCAGGAGTCAGAGCTCGCCTCCGCCGCCAAGCAGCACGCGGCGCCGCTTGACCTGGTGCGCTCGGTAGCGTGCGAGGGCAAGCTGCCAGTGGTCCTGTTTTGCGCTGGCGGCATCGCCACGCCCGCCGACGCGGCCTTGATGATGGCGCTAGGCGCCGAAGGAGTATTCGTGGGCTCAGGGCATCTTCAAGTCAGACGATCCCCCCGCGCGTGCGCGGGCGATCGTCGAGGCCACCACCCACTGGCAGGACCCAGAGCGCGTCGCCGCCGCCTCACGCGGGCTTGGCCCGGCGATGGTGAGCCTCGAGAGCTCCAAGCTCTCAGGCGAGCAGCTGCTGGCTCAGCGCGGTTGGTAGCAGCGCCTGTGAATGGCTCGCTGTCCGGGGCCACACCGTCGAGCATGCCGTCCGATGCGTCGCCGGTGAGACCCACAGTCGGCGTCCTCGCCCTGCAAGGCGACTTTGAGGCGCATTCGCGCGTGCTTGCGCGGTTGGGTATAGGCGTGCGAGAGGTACGTGTGCCCGCCGATCTGGACGGCCTGGACGGCCTCGTGATCCCTGGTGGCGAGTCCACCACGATGACGCTGGGCGTGGAGCGCGAGGGCCTTGCCGAGCCCTTGCGAGAGCTGGCAGCACGCGACGGTGTGCCTATCCTCGGCTCATGCGCTGGGCTGATCATGCTTGACCGCGAGCACCTGACGATCATGGACATGCTCGCCGAGCGCAACGCCTTCGGGCGTCAGCTGCGCAGCTTCGAGGCCGATCTGGAGATGGACGGTATCGAGGGCGGACCGCTAAGAGGCGTGTTCATCCGCGCCCCGTGGATCGCCGAGCACGGACCCGACGTGAAGATCCTCGCGGAGCTCGAGGGCCATCCGATCGCCGCTCGTCAAGGTCGCGTGACCGCTGTCGCGTTCCACATCGAGCTCGGTCGCGACGATCGTCTGCACAGGCTGTTCCTGGCTGATGTTGCGTCGGGCAGCGGACGCGACGGCATCGTTACTCTTTGAACCACCGTCAGCCGCGACGCAAACTGGACCGCTCAGCTTGCTTCGAAGTGGACGACACCTTCCGCTTCGCGCTCCACGACACGACCTTCGTCGATCAGCAGATCCACATGGCCAAGCACCTCTGAGAGCGTCAAAAAGGCCTGCGTGACGGCCACGTTTCCCCACATCTCCTGAGCCAGCTCATAAGCGTTGCGGGGTTGCGCTGCGATCAGCCCGTACAGCTTGTTGGCGCGACGCTCGTGCATCACAAAGCGCCCATCGATCAGGGCCCGGTGACCTTCAACCGGCTCGCCATGTCCGGCGTATACGACCTCTAGGTCCATCTCGCGCGTCGAGCGCAGCGAGTCCATGTAGATCATCAGCGCCCGAGGGCGCTCGTCGCCGATCCATCTGGCTGGAGCGGCTTGCTCAGATGAGTGGGTTTGACGAAATGTGCTTGATCAGATGGTCGCCGCCAAACAGCGCACCTGAGGCTTCGTCCCAGAAAACCGTGTCAGAGGGCGAGTGCCCCGGGCGGTGCAGGACGCGCCAGCTGCGCGATGCAAACTCCAGTGAAGCGCCCTCAGCCAGCGGCATCGTGACATCAGCAGCCGCACCCCAAGCGCGAAAGCTTGCCGACACGGCGCGCAGCGCGTACACGATGTCCTGGGGTATGCCGTTGCGAAGCATAATTTCCGCGGAGAAGCTGTCGCTCTCCTCCATCTCGTGCTTGTAGTCGGCAAGCCATGACGCAAGCAGATCGAGCGCACAGACCTCTGCGCCGGAGCGCTTGGCGAGGATCTCCACGAGGCCAATGTGGTCGATGTGCTGATGTGTGACGACGATCCGCTCGAGTTCCTCTACCCGGTGCCCGTGGGTCTGCAGAGCGGCTTCGAGCGCTGTCAGCGACGTGGCCGAGTTCGGGCCAGCATCCACCAGCGTTAGCGGGTCGTCCTCGATCAGATAACAGTTCACGCGCCCCACGGCGAATGGGGTGGGGACTGCCAAACAGTGGATGTCCCCTGCGCGCGCGCGGGGCATCGGGCCTTTGTGGTTCATAGAGGCACCGAGCCGCAAGAGTCGGGAACCGCCAAAAAACAAGTGCCCCCCGTGCGCGCAGGGGCCATCGGGCAAATTTGCTTCACGAGCGGATTAGCTCGAGCACCTCGTCGCGGGCGCTCTGCATGTGCTCGTGCGAGCGCAGCGACTCAAGGCACAGGCGCAGTAGTGGCTCGGTGTTCGAGGGACGCACGTTGAAGTGCCAATCCTCGTAGTCGATCGATACGCCGTCGAGCCAATCCTGTTTGGCGTCTGAGTAGCGCTCGGCGATCTCCTCCATCTTGGCCTGCTGATCTGAGACCTCGGTGTTGATCTCACCGGAGATGAAGTAGCGCTCGCGGTAGGGCTTCAACAGATCAGACAGACGCTTGCCTCGCAGCGAGAGCTGCTCGAGGATCAACAGCGCCGGGATCGTGCCCGAGTCCGCACAGTAGAAGTCGCGGAAGTAGTAGTGGCCGGAGACCTCGCCGCCGAACAGCGAGCCCTCTTCGCGCATCCGTGTCTTGAAGAAGGCGTGCCCAACGCGGTTGATGTAGGGGGTGCCCCCGGCGCGCTTGACGGTGTCGGGCACAGCCCAACTGGCACGGACGTCGTACAGGATCGCCGAGCCGGGCCGCTTGGCGAGCAGCGACTCGGCCAGCAGCGCCGTGAGGAAGTCGCCGTCGACGAAGTCGCCGGTGTCGTCGATGAAGAAGCAACGGTCCGCGTCCCCGTCCCAGGCAATCCCGAGATCGGCGCCTGTCTCGCGCAGCTTCTCGATGATGAACGTGCGGTTCTCCGGCAGCAGGGGATTGGGCTCATGGTCGGGGAAATTGCCATCCGGCGTCCAATATGTCTCGATCAGATCCAAGCCGAGACGATCGAGCAGCGGCCCCACCATCGGGCCTGCCATGCCGTTGCCACCGTCGACGACGACCTTCAAAGGCTTGATGACGGCGGGATCGATTATCTTCAGTGCTGCCGCCTGGAACTCCTCGTAGACGTCAACTTCCTGCAGGTCGCCGAGTCCCGTGGCGCCGGTGCTGTCGAGGCCAGCTTCGATCTCGCGGCGAATGTCCTGGATGCCGGCGTCGCCGGAGAGTGCGATCGCACCGTCGCGCACGAGCTTGGCGCCCGTGTAGGCCTTCGGGTTGTGCGAGGCGGTGCACATCAGGCCGCCGTCGAGCTCGCGCGAGCCGACCAGGTAATAGAGCATCTCGGTTCCCACCTGTCCCGCATCGAGCACGTCGGTGCCTTCCATCAAGAGCCCCTCGCGATAGCGCGCGGCAAGCTCGGGAGCGCTCAGGCGCATGTCGCGGCCGAGCCCGACATGAAGCTCTGTGACCGGCTTGCCCGACAACTTGGCAAGCACGCGGGCGAAGCCGCGACCGATCGCGAGCGCAGTCTCGCCGTCGATCTGCTCGCCGTAGAGGCCGCGGATGTCGTATGCCTTGAAGATGCCAGGGTCGATAGCCATGCGGTCGCCATCCTAGAGGCGTTGCGCCAAGAAGGCGGGCTCGGCGCTCTTGACGGGCTTTGGGCTGCTGCCCGTATCGTCGTGCCGACCTTGCCCCAACCCGAAGTATCCTTCCCGGCTATGTCAGGACATTCCAAGTGGGCTTCCATCAAGCACAAGAAGGCGATCGTCGACTCGCGGCGCGGCCAGCAGTTCACGAAGCTGGCGCGTGCCGTCACGGTTGCGGCGCGCGACGGCGGCGGCGACCCGGCGGGCAACGCGCCACTGGCCTTGGCGATCGCCAAGGCCAAGGCGGCGTCGATGCCGAAGGACAATATCGAGCGCGCAATCGCCAAAGGCACGGGCGAGGGCGGCGAGGCTGATGCGATCGAGGCAGTCCTCTACGAGGGCTACGGTCCGGGCGGCGTGGCGGTGCTGGTGCAGGCCCTGACCGACAATCGCAACCGCACCGGCGCCGACGTTCGCCACGGCTTCTCCAAGTACGGCGGCTCGCTCGGCGAGCCCGGCTCGGTGGCATACCTGTTCGAGAAGAAGGGCACGATCGCCGTCGATGCCGCACGCTACTCCGAAGACGACCTGATGGTCGCGGTGGAGGCCGGCGCTGAGGACATCTCCGTCGAGGAGGACATCGTCGAGGTCATCACCCAGCTCGCCGACTTCGCGGCCGTTCGAGCGGCGTTGGAAGAGGCCGGCATCGAGATCGAGAGCGCCGAGCTTGCCTACGTCCCGTCGAGCCTGATTCCAATCGACGAGAACCAGGCAAGGAGCCTGATGAAGCTGATCGACGCGCTGGAAGAGCTCGACGACGTCGATGCCGTGTACGCGAACTTCGATGTACCTGCCGACATATTGGAGCGCGTTGCCGGATAGGCCTCCCGTCGTAATCCTCTGCGGGGGACTGGGCACACGACTACGAGAGCACACACAGGAGCTGCCAAAGCTGCTCGTGGAGATCGGGGGTTTGCCGATCCTCTGGCACGTAATCAAGGACGCTGTCGCGCTCAACGACCTGTGGGAGTCTGGCCAGGCCCCTTGGCGCATGTGGTAGCCGCGCTTCGGCGCTAACCGCTGAATTCCCCCCGAACATGGGTTCGCTGGCAGGCGTCCGGCTCGACACGGAGAATCACGCAGATGGTGATCGTGCTCGGCATAGATCCAGGTCTCGCCAACACAGGCTATGGCGTGGTCGCACGCGATGGCGCACGCCTGAGGGCGCTCGACGGTGGAGTGATCGAGACGCATGCCAAGCTTGCGCTAGAGCGGCGGCTGGCAAACATCGCCGGCAGAGTGCGCGAGCTGCTCGACGAGTACGAATGCGACGCGATGGCGCTGGAGCAACTGTACTTCGGCCAGAACGTGCACAGCGCCTTTGCTGTCGGGCATGCGCGGGGGGTGACGATGCTGGCGGCCGGGGAACGCGATATCCCGTGCTCTCTCCTACACGCCGCAACAGGTCAAGTCGGCGGTGTGCGGCAACGGCTGCGCGGGCAAGGAGCAGGTGGCGCGCATGGTGCAGACACTGCTGGCGCTCCCGGAGATGCCGAGCAGCGATCACACCTCCGATGCCCTTGCGGTGGGGGTATGTCATCTCAATGGCACGCCGCTTTCAGACGCTGTGGCCAAGGCTGTTCAGCTCGCGGGGAGCCACACATGATCGCCTTGGTGCGAGGCGAGGTAGCGATCCGCCGCTCCGATCACGTGGTGCTGCTTTGCGGCGGCGTGGGCTACCGCATGGCCGTCTCCAGCGAGACTTTGCGCCACGTGCCGGCTGTCGGGGGGGAGACGACTCTGCATACGCACTTGGTGGTGCGCGACGACGCGCTGCTATTGCATGGTTTTCACTCAGAGCAGGAGCGAGATCTTTTCCTGATGTTGCTCTCAGTGCAAGCCGTTGGTCCGAAGGTGGCGGTGGCGGTGCTCTCCAGCGGCTCGCCACGCGAGCTGCTGTCGGCGATCGCGGGCGCCGACGCCGCGCGCTTTCAGGCGGTGCCCGGCATCGGCAAGCGCACGGCCGAGCGCATCATCGTCGAGCTGCGCGAGAAGGTGGGGGTGGAGAGTGCGCTTGAGAGCGTGGGAATCGTGGGGCGAGCAGACGACGGTCCCCGGACGCTTGCGCACGAGGGGCTGATCGCGCTCGGCTACAACGCCTTGGAGGCGGACGAACTGCTACGCGACCTGGACGGCGATAGTCCTGAGGATCTGATTGCTGGCGCACTGCGCACCGCGCGCGCGGCATGAGCAACCCGAGGTCAACATTGTCATGACTCAAGCCGAGCGCATCCAAACTCCCTACCTGACGCCGGAGGACGAGCTGGACCGCTCGTTGCGTCCACGAGCGCTGGAGGAGTTCATCGGTCAGCCGACGCTGCGCGAGCAGCTTGCGGTCGCAATCGAGGCGGCCAGCGCTCGTAAAGAGGCGCTCGACCATCTTTTGCTGGCAGGACCACCCGGTCTCGGCAAGACCTCACTTGCGCAAATCGTCGCCGCTGAGCTCGACGTGCCGTTCATCCAGACCGCCGGACCGGCACTTGAGCGCAAGGGAGACATAGCCGCGTTTCTGACTGCCCTGGAGCCGCGCAGCGTCTTCTTCGTCGATGAGATCCACCGCCTGCCGCGAACGCTTGAGGAGACCTTCTATCCGGCGATGGAGGACCGACGCCTGCCGATCACCGTCGGCCAGGGAGCCGGCGCGCGCGTCGTGACGCTCGAGCTGCCGCAGTTCACGCTGATCGGGGCCACCACCCGCGCCGGTCTGCTGACCACGCCGCTGCGCGACCGCTTCGGCATCCAGGCGCGCCTGGAGCACTACGCCACCGATGATCTCGCGCGGATCGTCAGACGCTCGGCCGAGATCCTGCAGATCGACATCGACGAAGAGGGAGCGCTTGCGATCGCCGCGCGCAGCCGCGGCACGCCGCGCGTGGCCAACCGCCTGCTCAAGCGCGTGCGCGACTACGCCGAGGTGCGCCTCGACGGCGTCGTCGGCGCCGACGCGGCGCACGGCGCGCTCGCACTGTTGGAGGTGGACGAGCAGGGTCTCGACCGCCTCGACCGGGAGATCCTGCGCACCATCTGCGTCAAGTTCGACGGCGGGCCGGTCGGTCTCTCCACACTTGCGGTCGCTGTCGGCGAGGAGCAGGACACGATCGAGGACGTGTATGAGCCCTATCTGCTGCAACAGGGCCTGATCAAGCGCACAGCCCGAGGCAGGACCGCAACGCCCGCCGCGTTCGCACACATCGGTGTCGAGCTACCCAGAGAGGGCGCAGCCACGAGCGCCCTGTTCTAAGGCGCCGGCTCAAGTGACCACGCTGCATCTGCTGCGCCGTTGCCATGCGTCACCCGCAATAGCTGGCCATGCGCGCGCCGAGCAGCCCGCTCCCCTACTCTGTGAAGTCCAATGGCTCATCCCTTCATCTGCCCCAACTGCGGGCACCGCACCCGAGAGATCGACCGCAACATCGGCTTTACGCGCCAGCGCAAGGGCTGTGAGAAGTGCGGCTTTGCCTTTCTGTTCGAGCTGCTCGACGACTACTACCCGGCGCCCGATGCGGCCTTCTTCGTATGCGACGGCGAGGGACGCGTCATCGGCTGCGGCAAGAACTCCTTTGCCTTCACGGGCCTTGAGGAGGAAGGCGTGATCGGCCAGCGCGTCGAGCAGGTCCTCGGCCTGACCTTCGCAAACGGCGACGACCCGGTCGAAACGGTGCTCGAGTGGGGCGTGCGCGCGCTCGACGTACCCGTCAAGGTCAGCGGCGAGCGCGATGTCGAAGCCAGCGCTAAGGCCGACATGTTCCCGGCATATGACGACGACGGTGGGCTGCTGTTCGTGCTCACCCCCGACAAGTAGCCTTGTACTGATGGCCAACCGTCGCCGAAATGCCCTCGTCCTGCTGATCGTGGCCGGTCTTGTGATCGCCTCGCTCGCGGTGATCGTGAGCAAGCCGACACGCCTTGGCCTGGATCTGAAAGGCGGGGTGCAGCTGATCTACCAGGGGCGCCCCACGGCGGAGGCGAAGGTGACCCCCGAATCGCTCAACCGATCGATCGACATCATGCGCAAGCGCGTCGATCAACTTGGTGTCGCCCAGCCTGAAATCCAGCGCACCGGCGGAAGCGAAATCGACGTGGCGCTGCCCGACGTGACCAACGAGCAGCGCGCCCAGCAGCAGGTTGGCGAGACAGCTCAGCTGCAGTTCTATGACTGGGAGCCGAACGTGATCGGCCCGGACGGCAAGCCCCCGCAAGGGCTCGAACCGAAGGTCACCGGCGGGCCAAATGCGGCATCGGCTGAAACCGGCATACCGGAGTACGAAGCGGTCGAGCGCGCGCTCAAGCGATCCTCGATCCTCCGCAAAAACGACACCACCTACAGCGAAGGCTGCACACCCAAGCAGGTCGGCGGCTGCCTCTACGGCCAGTGGTATCTGCTCGATACCGCCCACAAAAAGGTTTTGAAAGGGCCTGAGGACACCGAACAGGACCTCTACGCCGACAACTACAAAGTGCCTAAGGGTGCCAAGCCCAAGGCGGTGCGCGTCAACCCCGGCACTGTGCTTGCCCAGGCCAGCCCGATCACCGGCAAGGAAGGCAGAGTCACCGACGCCTCACCTGAAAGCTGGTACGTGCTCAACGACGATCCGGTACTCAACGGACAGGAAATCAAGAACCCCGTTCAGAGCTTTGCCAACGGCGGCTCTGGCGCGCCCGACGTCACCTTCGAATTCGACTCGAAAGGGATCTCCACCTTCAAGCGCGTCACGCGCGAAATCGCCGAACGCGGCCAGGCGGCGCAGCTGCCCGGGGTCTCCAAGGAAGAGGCTAAGCAGCACTTCGCGGTGGTACTCGACAACCAGATCATCACCGCGCCGTCGATCGACTTCACCGAATACCCCGAAGGCATCGATCCGACGACAGGATCGGAGATATCTGGCGGCTTCACACTGAACTCGGCCCAGAACCTCGCCGACGAGCTCCAGTCTGGCGCGCTGCCGATCAAGCTCGAATTGATCTCCGAGTCGCAGGTCTCGGCCACGCTCGGCAAGACAGCGCTCAACCAGGGGCTGATCGCGATGCTGGTCGGTTTCCTCGTCGTCTGTCTGTTCCTGCTCAGCTTCTATCGCGTGCTCGGCGTGATCGCGGTCGCTGGGCTGATCGTGTACAGCATCTACTTCTTTGCCCTGATCAAGCTGATCCCGATCACGCTGACGTTGCCGGGCATCGCCGGTCTGATCCTGACGATCGGTATCGCTGCCGACGCGAACATCGTGATCTTCGAGCGTGTCAAGGAGGAGATCCGTGGCGGGCGCTCGATTGCCGCCGGCATCGCGACCGGCTACAAGCGTGGCTTTGCGGCGATCGTCGACGCCAACGTGGTCACGTTCATGACGGCCTTCATCCTGTTCGCACTGGCCACCTCCGAAGTGCAGGGCTTCGCCTTCACGCTGGGTATCGGCACGCTCTTGACGCTGTTCACCGCTGTGCTAGCCACGCAGGCAGCGCTCGGCGCAATGGGCCGCTCGCGCGCGGTCTCCCATCCTGCACTGCTCGGCGCGAGCAAGCGGACCCGCAAATGGACGTTCGACTTCATGGGCGCCTCGCGCTGGTTCTTCTCGCTGTCCGGTTGCATCCTGATGATCGGCGCGCTTGCGATCGGCGGCAAGGGGCTGAACTTCGGGATCGACTTCAAATCCGGCACGCGCATCCAGACGGCGTTCGTCAAGTCGGTCAGCGAGAGCCAGCTGCAATCGGAGATGACGGCGGCGGGATACCCCAACGCCGAGGTGCAGAAATACTCCAACAAGGCCATCGGCGGCAATGGCTACCAGATTTCGCTTGAGAAACTGAAGCCTCTGGAAGTGGCGAAGGTCAAGGAAGCGCTCGACATGAAGTTCGGATCGGGTCCCAGCTCGCCCGGCACGAAGGACTTCTCGAACACCTCGATCGGACCCACCTTTGGACAGACCGTGGCCAAAAGCGCGATCATCGCGATCATCGCCTCGCTACTGGTGATCTCGATCTACATCGCGCTGCGCTTCGAGTGGAAGTACGCGATCCCGGTGTTGATCGCACTGATGCACGACCTGCTGATCACGGCGGGCGTGTACGCGCTAACGGGCCGAGAAGTGACGACTGCGACGGTGGCCGCCCTGCTCACGATCTTGGGTTATTCGCTGTATGACACGATCATCGTGTTCGACCGCGTGCGCGAGAACGTGCCGCGCATGCCGCGTGCCGCCTTCTCGCAGATCGTCAACCGCTCGATGTCGGAGGTGCTGACTCGTTCTCTGGCCACAAGCTTCTGCACGCTGCTACCGGTGCTCTCGCTCCTGTTGTTCGGCGGGTCAACGTTGAAGGACTTCGCTTTTGCGCTGCTCGTCGGCATCGCCTCCGGCGCCTACTCGTCGATCTTCATCGCCTCTCCAGTGCTGACGCACTGGAAGGAGCGCGAGGGCATCTACCGCAACCGTCGTGCGCGGATCGAGCGCGACCTGGGCTACGTGCCGGCCTATGCGACGGCAATTGGCGAGGCACCAATCGACGTCGAGCCAGTGGGTAAGACCAAGCGCGGTCGCCCTGCGCCTGCGAAGGTTGGGGAGGACCCGGGAGAGCAGCTCTCCAAGGAGGAGTTCGACGAGTTGGTGCGCGAAATCGGCCCAGAGCTTGCCGAGCAGCAGACCAGCCGCACGCCGGCGAGTGTCGGCTCCAAGCGCGGACGCGCCGCGAAGGCGACCAAGGCGGCACCGCCCACACAGGTAAACGGCGCCGAGCAGCTGGACGGCGACACTGAAGAAGCCATGCCGCGCGATCCGACGGCCGACCTCACTCCCGAGGATCTCGTCATGAAGGACCAGCCCAAGCAGCCGAAGTCGCGCCGGCCGCGAAATCGCAGACACGGGAGGAGCCGCTAATGGGCATGCTCGGCTGGGTGATGATGGGGTTGTCGATCTGGCATTTCACGATCTTTCTGCCCGATCGCTTCTGGGGCGGGATCGTCGGTGCCTTCGTCGGCTCGCTTGCGGGCGCGATCCTCGTAGGGCTGCTGATCTACAGCGTCAAGAGCGGCTCGCTGAAGGTGCCCGGCATCAAAGCGACCGACATCGCAGTAGTCCTATATGCCGTTCCCGGTGCGCTGCTCGGTATTGCGGCTGTCTACTTCGAGGGGATCCGGCGCGAATCGGTCCCTGTTGAAGAGCTTCGCACCTAACAAGACTCGCGCACCTCTAAGACCGAAGCGGCTGGCTCGCATGGCGAGCTCTGTGCCCGGCGTCCCTGGCCATGTCACGTCCTCAAACGTCCGTCTCGTCGGTTCCGTCTAGTGCGAGCCGTACTGTGACTGGTCGATGATCCACTTCGACATATCCGACTGCGATCCCGCGAGCATCGCGGGTTTGCGCGATGAGCTCGGTGTGAGCGACGCCCTTGCGCAGGTGCTTCTGCGCCGTGGCTACGAAGACCCGCAGCGCGCTCGGGCTTTTCTCGCCGCCGACGAGTACCACGAGCTCGAGAGCTTTGCCGGGTTGAGCGATGCCGCCGAGCTGATCCTTGCCGCGGTCCGCGCAGGGCGACGGATCACGATCCACGGCGACTACGACGTCGACGGCGTGTGCTCGACGGCGCTGCTCCTGCGGACCTTGCGAAAGCTGGGGGCGAACGTCAACTGGTATCTGCCAGATCGGGCCGAGGGCTATGGGCTGAGCGAGAACACCGTACGGCGCTTGGCCCAGCGCGGCACCGACCTGCTTGTAACGGTCGACTGCGGCATCACGGCCGTGGAGGAGGTGGCGCTTGCGCGCTCGCTCGGCATCGAGGTGATCGTCAGCGACCATCACCTGCCGCGCGCCGACGGCCAGCTGCCGGCCGTGCCGATCGTGCACCCGCTGCTGTGCGGCTATCCCTGCCGCGATCTCTGCGCTGCCGCGGTCGCACACAAGCTCGCCCAAGCGACACTCCTAGCGGCAGGGCACGACCGCCACGAGGCCGACGAAGACCTCGACCTGGTGGCGCTTGCGACGATCGCCGACGTGGTTGCGCTGCTTGGCGAGAACCGCAGCATCGTGCGGCGCGGGCTGCGCGTGCTGGCAACCACCGGTAAGCCTGGGTTGCGTGCGTTGATGGCCGTTGCCCGGATCGAGCCGGGCAAGCTGAACGAGCGGGGCGTGGCCTTCGGGCTGGCGCCTCGCATCAACGCCTCTGGACGCCTGTACCGTGCCGACGCGGCGCTCGAGCTCCTCCTCACAGAGGACCGCGCGCGTGCTGCCCAGATCGCACACGAGCTCGACCGGGCCAACAGCGAGCGCAGGCAAGTCGAGCTTGCGATTCGGCTGCAAGCCGAATCGCAAATCGCCCAGCTGGAGGACTCGGAGGATCGCTGCGCCTATGTGCTCGCCGGCGAGGGCTGGCATCGCGGCGTGATCGGGATCGTTGCGTCGCGGCTGGTGGAGCGCTATCGCAGGCCAGTCGTGCTGGTCTCACTCGAGGGTGAGAGCGCACGCGGATCGGGCCGCGGTATTGAGGGCTATGACCTGCTCGCTGGGCTTACCGCATGCGCCGAGCATCTCGTGCGCTACGGAGGTCACAGCGCGGCCGCCGGCGTGGAGTTGCGCCGCGAGAGCATGGAGGCCTTCGCCGCCGCGCTGGACGCGCATGCCGAGCAGGCCCTCAGCGCAGAGGACCTAGTCGAGCGTGAGCGCGTCGATGCGCTCGTCAGCGGCGAGCAGCTCGGCATGGAGCTGGCCGAGGAGCTCAACCGTCTGGCGCCGTTTGGCAAGGGCAACCCGGCCGTCTCGCTGATGCTCGCGGGCGCCTCCCTGCGCGATGTGCGCCCGATGGGCGAAGGCAAGCACGCTCGTTTTACGATCGAGTCGGGCGGAGCGCACGCCCGCGCGGTCGCTTTCGGCAACGACGGCAAGCTCGGCGTGACCGAAGGAGAGCCGGTCGATGCGACGTTCTCTCTGGAGGTCAACGAATGGAAAGGCGTGAGTGAACCGCGACTTGTGCTGCGCCATGTCCAACCTGTCTCCAAGGAGGCTACCCTTAAGCCATGTCCGCAACTAGGCCAAGCTCAATCGACGCTGTTCCCGCTGCCAACGCCGCTCGTCGCAGTCGCCGCGCAGAGCTGAGTGAGCTTGAGCGCCAGCTGCTCGACGATCTTTTTGCGATCGTCTCAGAGCACGCAGCGGACGCCGCCGTAGAGATCGACCGCGAGCGCGTGGAAGACGCCTTCGTATTCGCCTGCGAGCACCACGCCGCCCAGCGGCGTAAGTCCGGCGAGGACTTCATCGTTCACCCGGTCGGGGTGGCCCGCATCTGCGCCGGCATGCGCCTCGACACCGAGACGCTGTGCGCGGCGCTGTTGCATGACACGGTCGAGGACACCTCAGCATCGATCGAGGAGGTGCGCGAGCGCTTCGGTGAGGAGATCGCCCAGATCGTCGACGGCGTGACGAAGCTGACCGGAATCACCTTCCAGTCGCGTGACGAGGCACAAGCAGAGAACTACCGCAAGATGATGGTGGCGATGGCAAGCGATGTGCGGGTCATTCTGATCAAGCTCGCCGACCGGCTGCACAACATGCGCACGATCGATGCGATGCCAAAGCAGAAGCAGCTTGAGAAGTCGCGCGAGACGCTCGAGATCTACGCGCCGATAGCTCATCGCCTCGGCATCCACGCGATCAAGTGGGAGCTCGAGGACCTTGCTTTCGCGACGCTTCACCCACGCAAGTACCGTGAGATCAAGGAGCTCGTCTCCCAGCAGCGAGAGGACCGCGAGCGTTACGTGACCGAGGCCGGCGCATATCTCGCGACCGAGCTAGAGGGCCTTGGCATCTCGGCGCAGATCGCGGGACGGGCCAAGCACTTCTACTCGATCTACTCGAAGATGACCAAGAAGGGCAAGGAGTTCAACGAGATCTACGACCTTACCGCGATGCGTGTGATCGTGGACTCGGTGAAGGACTGCTATGGCGCGATCGGCGTGATCCACTCGCTGTGGAAGCCGCTACCCGGACGCTTCAAGGACTTCGTGGCGATGCCGAAGTTCAACATGTACCAGTCGCTGCACACGACCGTGATCGGTCCCGAGGGGCGACCCTTGGAGATTCAGATCCGCACGCAGGAGATGCACGAGATGGCCGAGTTCGGCATCGCGGCTCACTGGATGTACAAGCAGCTGCCCCAGTTCAAGGAGAGCCCGGCTGGTCCGGACGGCGACGCGAAGATGAAGTGGTTGCGCTCGATGCTCGACTGGCAGAAGGAGATGTCAGACCCGCAGGAGTTCATGGAGAGCCTGCGCATCGATCTGTTCGAGGACGAGGTGTTCGTGTTCACGCCGAAGGGCGAGGTCAAGTCGCTCGCGGCGGGTGCTACACCGCTCGATTTCGCCTATGAGGTGCACACCGAGATCGGCCACCGCTGCGTGGGAGCGCGCGTGAACGGAAAGATCGTGCCGCTGCACTACGAGTTGCGCTCGGGCGACATCGTGGAGATCCTGACCGCCAAGCGCGAGCGCGGGCCCTCACGCGACTGGCTGGCGGTGGTCAAGACGACCAGGGCTCGCAACAAGATCAAGCAGTGGTTCAAGGCGGAGTCGCGCGAGGGCACCGAGCACACCGGACGCGAGCTCTTGCAGGAGCACCTCAAGAAGCAGGGCCTGCCGGCGCAGAAGATCACCGGCTCCGCACTGCTCGCCGACGTGATCCGTGAGATGGGCTACCGCAAGGCCGACGATTTCTACATCGCGCTGGGGGCGGCCAAGGTCTCACCAAAGGTGGTCGTCAACAAAGTGCTGCAGCGCCTCAAGCAGGGCGAGGCGGCCGACGGCGATACGAGCGCCAGCGACCTGCTGCGGGTCGGCCGTCCGCGTCAGCGCCCGACGACATCCTCAGGCAAGTACGGCATCAGAGTGGATGGGGTGGAGGATGTGATGTTGCGCTTGGCCAAGTGCTGTCGCCCCGTCCCAGGTGATCCGATCGTGGGCTATATCTCACTCGGTCGCGGCATCACGATCCACCGCAAGGACTGCCCGAACGCGAAGCTTTTGCAGCGCAATCCCGAACGCTTCACCGACGTTGGCTGGGAGGGCGACCAGGAGACCTCGTTCGTCGTGGAAATCCATATCGATGCTTGGGATCGCCACCGTCTGCTCGAGGATCTTTCACGAGCGTTCTCGGAGTCGGGCGCCAACATCCTCGAAGCGCGTTGCCTATCGAGTCCCCCGATGGTCAAGAACCGCTTTGTCGTGGAGCTTGCCGACACGCAGAGCCTGAAGGGTGCGATCTCGCGCCTGCGCAACACCGACGCGGTGTTCGACGCTTATCGCGTCACGCCGGGCGGTGCCGGCTAGCTGCTCTGCCGCGACGACTACCGCCAAAAGCACATGCATTTGCTCGCGAGACGGTGTTGGCTGGTAGACGCGCCAATGGAACGCGCTCAGGAGATGACGCTCAGTGCACGCGGAAGCACCGAGTAGCGCGCCTGCAGTACCTCGCCGAGGTAGTCGCCGTCCACTTGTAGCGGCAGTGGTTGCCCATTGCTTGAGGAGACGGTCAGCTCGAGCGTCTCGCCGAGCGTAGTCACCTGACGGTGGCGCGCGATACGGGCGCGCTTGGAGAACGCGCGATAGGCGATCGAGGGCATGTCAAACGGCCTGGCGCGACGCAGGACGGAGCTCTCCAGCGTTCCGGAGTCGAGCTCCGGGCCCTCGGACACTACGATCGGGCGATCCTTGAAGTAGGTGAACGGGGAGCCGTTCTGAATGATCGCGGTAACCCCGGTGTGCTGCTCCCCGCCCAGATCGACGGTGAGGCGCGGCGGTTTGACGATGTAGCGGCGCGTGAACGTGCTCACTGCCGCCCACGTGAAGTAGTAGGCGCCAAAGCGGGCCTTCAGATGCGGGTTGGAGTCCACCCGCTTGACGACGCTCGCATCCAGGCCGAGCCCGGACGCGAAGGTGAAACAGCGGTCGTTGACCACGCCGAGATCGACCTTGCGGGGCCGCCAGTCATCGGCCATCGCGAGCAGATGCTCGGTCGCGTCGACGAGCTCGCCCGGGATGCCGAGGATCTTGCCGTACACGTTGGCCGAGCCTCCCGGCAGGCAGGTGAGCGGGGTGGGGGAGCCCTGCAAGCCGTTGGCCGCTTCGTTGACGGTGCCGTCACCGCCGAAGGCAACAACCACGTCATAGCCCTCGTGGGCTGCCTCGCGGCACAGCTCGATCGCGTGACCGCGTGCCTCGGTGTCGACCGCGTCGACCTCGTAGCGCCCCTGCAACGCGTAAACGACGAGGTGGCGCAAGCGGTCGGAGACCGTCGTTGCGTACGGATTGACGATGATCAGCATCCGCTTCTTCGTCGCCGGGGTGATCGGCTCGAAGACGTCGGGGGCGTCTGCCGGAGCGCGATCGTCGGGACTTACGCCTGTGCTCACTGCAAATCCCTACACCGTAAGCAGGAATGCGTTACCGAGGGCTAATCAGCTCGGGCCTCGCCCAAAGCATGTAGGTCTCAAAGCAAGGCTTCAAAAGCATGCTTTCGGGCATATAGGCCTCGAAGCATGCACGTCAAGCATGCAGGTCTTGTGTTCCGCTGTATAGCCTCCTATACTTGCAGGCGCATAGCTGAACACATCCAGAGGGGTGGAGGGACCTGGCCCAGTGAACCCCCGACAACCACCGTGTAAAAGCGGCAGGTGCCAATTCCAGAGAGATGTGTGGCGGGCTTCCAGTCTTTGCCACACGGTTCACCGGCGAAGACGATATGGAAGGAGCCCTCCGTGGCTGTCACACACCTTAGATGCAGAGAGTGCCGTAGCGAGTATCCCCTCGAGGCGTTGTACGTATGCGATCGCTGCTTCGGGCCGCTTGAGGTCGCATACGACCACAGCCGCCTCGGCAACGACATCGACGAGCTGCGCAGGCGCATCCAGGCCGGGCCGCAGAACATCTGGCGCTACGCCGACTTCCTGCCGCTTGTGGATGGTCCTCCCGGGCCATCGGGCCGTTTGGCGTCGCGTACCGGCCTACCGGCCGGGTGCACGCCGCTGATCAAGGCCGACCGCCTCGCCCAGCGCCTAGGGTTGCGCGAGGTGTGGGTCAAGAACGACGCCGCCAACCCAACTCACTCGTTCAAGGACCGCGTCGTGTCGGTCGCTGTGACCCGTGCGCGTGAGCTCGGGTTCAAGACGATCGCGTGCGCCTCCACGGGTAACCTCGCCAACTCCGTCGCGGCCCACGGGGCGGCGTTGGGACTCGAGTCCTACGTTTTCATCCCGGCTGATCTGGAGGAGCAGAAGATCCTCGCAACCGGTATCTATGGAACCAAACTGGTTGCGGTCAAGGGCAACTACGACGATGTCAACCGGCTCTGCACCGAGCTGTCGGCCGAGCGCGACTGGGCGTTCGTGAACGTCAACCTGCGCCCCTATTACGCCGAGGGATCGAAGACGCTCGCGTATGAGATCGCCGAGCAGCTCGGCTTCGAGCTGCCCGACCGCTGCGTCGTGCCGATCGCCTCCGGCTCGCTGTTCACGAAGGTTGCCAAGGGTTTCTCGGAGTGGCGCGATTTGGGACTTATCGAGGGAGAGCTGCCGAGGATGAATGGCGCCCAGGCCGATGGCTGCTCGCCAGTTGCCTCCGCGTTCGCCGCAGGGCATGATGTGTGCAAGCCGGTGAAGCCCAACACGATCGCCAAGTCGCTTGCGATCGGCAACCCGGCCGATGGGCCTTATGCGATCGAGGAGGCACGTCGCAGCGGCGGGGGAGTTGACTCCGTATCAGACCAGGAGATCCGCGACGGCATCGCGCTGCTGGCACAGACGACCGGTATCTTCACCGAGACGGCTGGTGGCGTCACGACGGCCGTATTGGCGAAGCTCGCTGCGCGCGGTGACATCGACCCTGAGGAGCGCGTGGTGCTCGTGATTACCGGCGAGGGCCTGAAGACGCTCGACGCGGTGCGCGGCACCTTCGAGTCGCACGAAATAGACCCGTCGGTCGAGCAGTTCGAGATGCTCGTGGAGCAGGCCCCGGTTAACGCGACCAGCACGCCTGCTGCATTCGCGGGCGCACGGAGTTGAGCGCGATGGGCGTCACGGTCAAGATCCCAACCCAGCTTCGCGCCGCCGCTGGCGGGGAGAGCGAAGCACAGCTCGAAGGCGCCACCGTGCGCGAGGTCTTGGACAGCCTCTACGAACGCTACGACGGGCTCAGCGAACGGCTGGCGGATGAGAGCGGCTCGCTGAGGCGCTTTGTGAACGTTTACCTGAGCGGTGAGGACATCCGTTTCCTCAACGGCCTGGACACTCCGGTCGACGACGGGGCGGAGCTGACGATTCTGCCGGCGGTCGCGGGCGGGTAGCCGGCGGGGCCGAGCGCCCTGCTTTGGCATGAACCACTTTGATGGCGCATCCGGTTGAGGCCGGTGCGGTGCGGCCGGTACGTCGCCTAATGCCCGGCCCGATTTTGGTCTAGTGAGCCGTGCTGCCGGTCACGTGCTGCACAGGCGCAGCGGCGTGTACGGCGGGCGGTGTAGAGCCGCTAACGCCAACCGTGGACACTAGCCCAGCGGCGCACATCGCGCCGATCGTGATCGCGCGTAGACGTTTGGGGGTTAGCCAACCGAGATTGTGGGTTTGCAGCCACGTACGCAGCCCACTGGCCGCGGAGGCGGCTGCCATTGCGCATCCAACGCACATTCAGTTAGCCTAGCGCGCTTTCGGCGAGCTAGGCACAAGTAGGGTCCACACCCATCACACGCTTAAGCCGGGGATCTTTAGCTAAGATATCTATATAAAATACTCAGCTAAAGATAGGTGTGGTCACGATGGTTCCCCTGAACCCGGCAGACAAGATCAGGCGCACTGAGTTGCATGCTCGCTTTGGTGGCCGCCGCCAAGGTGGTATCAGCCCGTCAAGGGTCAGCAATAACGTCTTTCTAATCACCGACCCCGCAAGGGGAGAGCGACACGGGTATCTCTACGATGGTCCACGCGATGACGGCTATTTCCACTACACCGGCGAGGGCCAGTACGGCGATCAAGTTATGACCCAAGGTAATCGCGCCATACGCGACCATGAGGACGAAGACCGTGATCTACAAGTGTTCAGGGCCAACGACACGGAGCTAACCTATATCGGTCACTACGTCTACGTCGACCACTACTTCGCCGATGCTCCCGAGACCAACCATGGAGAGCTTCGCAGTGTCATCGTGTTCCGTCTCATGCAGCTACATGGTGTCTCACCAGGACCCAACCATTCCAAGCTCGATCGGCTTTCAACTGGACCTGTTACGGAGATCCCGGTGGAGCAGAGCATCACCGAGTCAACGCTAATCGAGGGCGACCGTGAGCCTCATACAGCCGAGCGACGAGAGCAGAAGCTAGTGAGAGAATTTCTGCTCTCCCTTGAGGACCAAGGTCATGTAGTTTGCCGTCTTCAACTCTTGCCCTCACAAGAGCCAGCGCCGATCTTCTGTGACCTATACGACAAGACTACCAACACGTTGTATGAGGCTAAGGGCACTGTCGCACGTCAAGCAATCCGGATGGCGATCGGGCAGCTCGCCGACTACACCCGTCTTGTTCAACCAACACCTCAAAAGGCTCTGCTCGTACCCCAACAGCCCCGTCCTGATCTGTGCGATCTACTTTCGAGAGAGAACATAGCCATCATATGGCGAGACGATGGTGAGTGGCTTGGATATACCGCATGAGGGTGCCGCACTCCTTTGTTCACTTGATGCTGAAGCTCTCACCTCAAATCGTTGAATTGCGTCTCAGCCGCTTCTGGGCAAGACTTGGGATCATGCGCGCATGCCCGCACCACGCAAGCTGAGCGGCAAGCAGTACGAACGGGAGCTTCTGCGTCTGCAGACCGAGTTGGTCTACATGCAGGAGTGGATTGTCTCGGGCGGACAGCGGCTCGTGGTTCTGTTCGAGGGACGCGACACCGCAGGCAAGGACGGCGTCATCAAGCGCATCGTCTACTTCCTGAACCCGCGTACCTGTCGAGTCGTGGCCGTGCCCACACCCAGCGAGCGAGAGCGCACGCAGTGGTACTTCCAGCGCTACGTGGGCCAACTGCCGGCAGCCGGAGAAATAGCGCTGTTCGATCGCAGCTGGTACAACCGAGCCGGCGTCGAGCACGTGATGGGGTTCTGCAGCGAAGCCGAGTACGAAGAGTTCCTGCGCTTCTGCCCCTCCTTCGAGCAGGCACTACAGAACGACGGGATCATGCTCGTGAAGTACTGGCTGTCGGTCAGCGACGAGGAGCAGGAGCGGCGTTTTGAGAAACGGCTATCGGATCCCCGCAAGCGTTGGAAGTTCAGCTCGATCGATCTGCAGGCCCGTGCGCGCTGGGTTGACTACGCCGAAGCGAAGGACCGCATGTTCGCCTACACCGACACAGAGCACAGTCCCTGGTACGTGGTTGAGGCCGACGACAAGCGTACGGCGCGGCTGAACCTGATTAGCCACCTGTTGTCGATCGTTCCCTACGAGCACCTCGACAAAGCCAAGCCGGTCAAGCTACCCAAGCGCCAGGAGCGTAAGTACCTGCGGCCGCCAAAGCGCACCGAGCACTTTATCCCGACTCGCTATACGGTCAACTCCGGCTGAGTGGTACAGATATCGCTCGACCCCTACCGGGTTCTGTCATGTGTTGGCTCAGCGGCCGAACCAGCGCGCCCGGCGGCTGGAGCCGAAGTTCTGCTTGTCGGCGGCAAGTGCTGCAGATGGCTCGCCAAAGGTGCCCGTCGGCTTTGGACCGGAGAGGAAGTCCACCTGCACACGGCCGATACGGCCGGCCCCGAACTCGATGTAGCAGATGCCGATCCCGTCATAAGGAGGCGGCTGCTCGCCGCCACGTATGTTCGCGATCAGCGAAGCTGCCACGACTCGTGCTGCGCCCTCGGCGAACACTCCGGCCTTCGGCACCCCGGCGGTGGTGACGTCACCGACCGCATACACGCCCGGAAACCGCGTCTCGAGCGTCTTCGAGCTGACGGGCACGAAACCGTCTTCGGTCATGCCGCTCTCGATCACCACATCGGGAGCGCGATGCTTCGGAACGCCTAGAAAGAGGTCATATGGCAGCTCGCTGCCGTCGTCGAGTACCACCACGCTGCGGGCCGAGTCAACCGAGCTCACGCGGCGACCTGGAACGAACGCTATGTCTCGCTCGGCGAAGGCTGCCTCCAGCGCGTGCGAGGTGTCCGGCGAGGGCGGGACAGGGGTCCCGAGCGGCAGGACGAAGGTGATCTCACAATCCTGGCGCACGCCGCGAGTTAATAGGTAGTCGTGCAGCAGTAGCGCGGCCTCACTTGGTGCAGGGGGGCACTTGAAAGGCGCCCCACAGACGCCGATGATCGCCCGACCTCGCTTGAACTCTGGGAGCATCTCGCTCAGCCGCTGCGCGCCGGTCACCGAGTAGAACTCGTTGCACTCGGCTAGCCCAGGCGTGGCATCGAAGTCGTAGTCTGCGCCAAGCGCCACGACAAGGACATCGGCCTCATGAACCCCTGCCTCGGTGGTCACGCGGCGCCCATCGGGATCGATCGCGGTGACCGTCTCGCGCAGGAAGCGCACACCCGGCTTGACGATCTCGCGATAGGGGAGGCTTACCGCGTCCAGGGTCGTCCTGCCGAACATCACGTCGAGCTTGGAGTACCCAAAGACGAACGAGTCGTTCTTGTCGATCAAGCTCACTTCGACCTCATCACCGAGCGCCTCTGAGAGCATCGTCGTCAGCTCGAGGCCGCCAAATCCCGCTCCCAGGACAACCACGCGGGTCTTCATTCAGCGAGCATACACGCAAGCCGCTCGCAGAGAGCGAGGGTGTCGGCATCGCGACCATCAGTATCGGCTTGACGACGTTGCGGCCCACCCAGTAGACCCTGGCCGAGTATATGGATGGCACGGAGAAATCCGTCCCGTGTCAGCGCCTCCGGCACGCCCCCGAGACCCAGCCGTCGCCGCAACCGACCATCTTTGTGGAGGTATTGGCCGTACAAGTACACCGTGACGATTGCGTGTGCCGTGATTGTTATGTCGTTAACGACGATCGTGGTTGGAGTCCGGTTGAGCATTTCATTCTCCCACCGCGGGAACTTGCGCAACTCTCGGAGGACAGCAGCTCGTCGCGGCGATTCGCGCACATGGCTCTTCAGCAGATTGAGGGTGCGGCGGAAGCTGGTGAACTCGGTGGCTACGTAGAGCTACCAAAACAACCCGACCACGGCATGGACGGTCCCCTCATCGATGTCGAGGAGACTGATCCTGGTTAGTATTTTATGTGCGCTTCGGCTTCCGTGTAGGCGGCGCCTTCTTCCCCCTTGAGCTTCAGGACGGCTTCGCTTGTGCCGGATGCCGGACTCGTGTATTCAAAGATCGTCGGGGATTCGGCGAGGCCCGATGTGGGGATGCTTAGGCCGGTGGCACTGGTGAGCGTGCCTTCGCCACTTGTCTTTTCGACCTTCGCCTTGGTGGTGCCGCCGAGGTTGCTCACGATATTCCCGTATTTGTCGGTCACGCTGGCGTGAGCCTTGAATTTTTTGCTGAGGCCGATGCTAGTTGTCGTGCAGGTAAAGGGACAGGTCCCTGTTTCGAGTTTGCCGGCGGTCACTTCGGCGTGCGCCCAGGCAAGGCGTTCCGGTGCGGCCGCCGTGACGGTGAGGGAGGCTGAGGTGCCTTCTATGCTGCTTTCTTTAGCTTTGAGCGCAGTGCTCTGGGCGTCATAGAGCTTGATCGCGGAGGCTGCGCCCACGCCTTCGGTGAAGGTGACCGCTGTCGCCGAAGTCGGGTATTCGGGGGCTGTGCTGTTGGGCGAGCTTGCCGGGCCGCTCCAGGTGAGCGTCTTTGAGCCCGTGTAGCCGGTGGCGATGTTGCCCCATTCGTCGGTGGCGGTGAGCGTCACGGTGAAGGCAAGGCCCGCTTCCTGTTCGCTCGGTGCCGGCACGCTGAATTTTTTGGTTGCGGCCACTTTGACGGCGAAGGAGCCAGAGGTACCTTCGATTGCGCCATCTGTGACCTTGAGCGTGGTGCCTTGGGCGTCGTAAAGCTTGATGCTCGTCGCTTTGCCCACGCCGCTTGTGAACGTGACTGTCGTCGCTGTGGCCGGGTATTCGGGCGCGTGCCCGCTCGGCGAGCCGGCGGGGCCGCTCCAAGCGAGCGTCTTGGCGCCCGCATAGCCCGTGGCCGTGTTGCCGTATTCGTCGTGGGCCGTCAGTGTTGCGTTGAAAGCGGTGCCGGCGGTCTGTTCCCCGAGCGTGGTGAAGGTTAGCTCCTTGGCGGCAGCGGCCTTGACCGTGATCGAGGCGCTGCCTTTCACGGTGCTGCCTTCCTTGACCGTGAGCGTAACGGTGGCGACGGCGTCGTAGAGGTCGATTTCGCTCGCTGTGCCCACGCCGTTTGTGAACGTGACGGTCGTGGCTGAGGCGGGATATTCGGGCGCTTGCCCACCGGGCGAGCTGGCGGCTCCGCTCCAAGCGAGCGTCTTGGCGCCCGCATAGCCCGTGGTCTGATTGCCGTATTCGTCGTTGGCTGTGAGCGTGACGCTGAAGACACTGCCGGCGATCGCTTCGCTCGGCGCTGTGAGGGTGAGCTTTTTGGTGGCAGCCGCTTTGACCGGGAACACGCCGGTGCTGCCTTCTACGGAGGAGCCTTCGTTGACAGTGAGCGTGGTGGGGGCGGCGTCATAGAGCTTGATGCCAGTCGCTTTGCCCACGCCGCTTGTGAAAGTGACGGTCGTAGCGCCGGCCGGGTATTCGGGTGCGTGCCCGCTGGGCGAGTTGGCGGCTCCGCTCCAGGCGAGCGTCTTGGCGCCCGCGTAGCCCGTGGTCTGATTGCCGTATGCGTCTGTGGCCGTAAGCGTCACGGTGATGGCGGTCGCGGCGGTCTGTTCGCTCAGCGCGGATGTGGTGAGCTTCTTGGTGGCGGCCGCTTTGACCGTCGCCGCCTGTCCGGTGCCGTTGTTGAGCGAGCCTTCCTTGACCTTGATGTGCGCTGCTTCGGCCTTGTAGAGCTTCATCACACCGTTCGTCGTGCCAGACACCGTGGCCTTGCCTTCGGTGAACGTGACTTCGGTTGCCTCGCCGAAGCTTCTTTCGACGCCTGACTTGTCGACCACGACCGGTTCTTCGCCGTTGGGCGCTTCCGCGGCGCCTTCGAAGATGAGGCTGTGTGAGCCTGAGTAGGTGCCGACCGTGTTGTTGCTCGCGTCCTTGGCGGTGATCGTCAGATTGTCGGTTTCGCCGGCGGTTGGCGTGGTGCTCGCGGCTTCGAGCTGGAAGTGGGTAGCTGGGCCGAAAGCGACGGCTACTGATTTGGCCGTGCTCGTCGCTGTCCAGGTACGCCACACGGCGGTAACGGTGTATTCGTGCGTGCCGATCGATAGGCCCGTGTCGGTGCAGCTAGTCGCGGCCGAGCGAGAGCTAGAGCTCGGGCAGCCGCTGCTGGGAGCGCCACCGTCGCGAGTCACGTAATATTCGACCACGCCGCTGCCGGGTGGAGTGATGGCCGACCACATGAGTTCGACCGTCTCGGCGCCCGGCGTGGCGCTTGAGATCGCGGGCGAGGAGAGTGTCGCCAGGTTCGCCGATGCGCTCGCTTCCCCGGCGTTCGACCAGTAGGCGAAGGCGCCTTGGGCCAGCAAGCTCAGCGCCATCGCGGTCGTGGCCGCGATCCGCCGGAGCGTTCTGAGACGATTCGGTCTCATGAGTGCGCGCTTGTGAGTGGTCCGGGACGACGACCGTTGCCGTCGTCCCCTCTCTTTGGTAGTTGTTGCCGCTTGTCCGCTTGTCCCGAGCGCCTAGGAGGCTTTGTAGTGCAGCGTGACCGACGCGCCCTTGCACGCGTTCTGGTTGACGCTGGCTTCTTCTTTCATTTTCAGGCTCACAGTGTATTCCTTGGTTTCACCGTGTGCGACCGCGACTTTTGGTTCCTGCGAGGCAGGCGTGACTTCGAACCATTCCTTTTTGCATTCCGCCACCGAGGTTTCCTTGACTTCCACTTCCAGCTTGGTCAGGTACTCGTTCTGGTTCGCGTCGGTGTTCTTCACCTTCACCGTGACCGCGGCGCTGCCGCCCGGGTAGAGGTTTTCAACCAGCCCGCTGCTCACTTCGAACGAGGCGCTGGCGTAGTTCGTCTTGGCGGTGCCCGATCCTTCGCCGGAGCCGGTCCAGTAGGCGAACGCGGCGGCTGTGGCCATGGCCAGGACGACTACCACCACACCAAACGCAAGGCGGGACTTCTTTATGTTGAAAAAGCGAAACATAGCGGCAAGAGCTCCTTATTGAGATTTCACAGAACTTGCCGGGCAGCTGGGCGATCTGCGAGAGACCCCTGGCTTTGCGAGCCCACCTCGCGGCGGGTGTGCCTTTTTCCAGAAGCGGCCCGGCTCTCCGTGAATGGCGGAGCTAGCCGCATCCCCTCCATCGGCTAGGACGCCGGCGAGCTTTAGGGCCGGGCGCCGGCTGGCTTCAGCGCGCCGAGCGCGAGCTGGACATACCTCCAGCGGAACCGCCCTTCAAAGTGCGTGAGTGGTGAAGCCCCACATCGCCCGTAGCTTGGAACTCTCCAACCGTGCAGTGCTCAAGGTTAGAGATTTCAACTGCCGATACGATGCGCGCAGCGTGACTGAGAGAAAAAGGATTATCGTGCTAGCCAGCTCAAGTGGTGGCGGTGCCGTCGCCGCGCTCCTTGTCGTTATCGTCGGGATCGGCCTTTACTTTTTGCCGATCATCGTTGCGGTTACGCGAAAGGTCACCAAGAGTTCATCGAAACGCCGCGGAGAGGATGTGATGATTTCGCCGCTTGTGCTCAAGCGCTCGCTCAGGTGACAGGTCGTCCTCTGTGGATGCAAGACTGGCCGGAATCACTGACGCCCTGCTGACCCTGATGGCGCCCCAACGATGGAGGAACCGATGAGCGGCGAGGTGGACGGGCTACGTAGTTTCCCTTGAGGCATCGGGACAAAACCAAGGCGGGCGGTGCTGCTCGCCGCCACGGTCGGCTGCATCGCCGCTTTTCTGCTGTGTCCGTCGGGCGCGGCGGCGCTGCTGGCGCAGACGTGGGTCGCGTACTACGGCTCGGACGCCAATTCGTGCGCCCAGAGTGCTCCTTGTGCGGACTTCGCGACCGCGGTCGCCAACACGAGCGCGGGCGGCGAGATCGATGCGCTGACTCCCGGGAGCTACGGTCCGGTGACGATCACGGAGCCGGTCACGTTTGACGGGAACGGCGACGCCTCGATCGACTTCACGGGCGGGGAGGGCGTGTACGTGGACCTGTCCGCACATGGTGTCGTCAGGCTCGAGGGTCTCGACATCGACGGCGGCGGGGTCGGGTCCGACGCCATGTTCGACTCAGCGGGGACGGTCGAGATCGAAAACTCCCAGCTGTACGGGTTCACCGCCATCGGCGTCGGCGTCGGCGACACCACTCAGACCGCGTCGCAGAACACCGTCACGGTCACGAACAGCACGATCGACGGCGGCGAGCTTGGCGTCAGGACGTTCCAGTCCTCGCCGGTTGGAGCCCCGGGGCAGGTCACGCTGAGCCACGACGTGATCGAAAACGCGACCGAGGCCGCGATCTTCACCCGCACCGCCGATCAGATCACGGTTGACGACACCCTCCTCAACGCCAACCAGATCGGTTTCGAGGCGGACACGAGCGCCTACCACGCGGTGTTCAGCAACGACGACTTCACCAACGGCACCGGGCCGGCGTTTAACCTGTACACCGTGCCCGCGGGCGCGCAGCTCGAGGTTGACGACAGCCGGATCGACTACAACGCAGGTGCCGGCATGCCCAATGCGGGCGCCGCCATACCGGTGTCGTTCACGAACGACCAGATCGTGGGCAACGGGGCCGCCGGCCTCGAACTCGGCGGATGACGGCGACCCTCGACGGCGACATGATCAGCGGCAACGCCGGCGCTGGCGTGACCGGTGGCACCGGCTCGCTCAGTGCCGACGTGATCGACGGAAACGCCAACGGCCTCGTCAACTCCGGCGGCACGATGACGATCTCGGGTTCCACGATCGACGGCAACACCGGCAACGGCATCCAGGCGAGCGGGGCGAGCGCGAGCGACATCCTCTCGGGCGACACTGTCAGCCAGAACGGGACGGGGCTGCAGACGGAAAACGGCGGTACGATCGTCGTACTCGGCGCCAACGACTCCATCTACGGGAACACGATCAACGGCAGCCCCACCTCGACCGTGACGACCGGCGCGATCGGGCCGGTGGGTCCGGCCGGCCTTGCGGGCACACCCGGAACCAGCGGCCCTCAGGGCATACCTGGAACGAACGGGACCCAGGGCCCAGGCGGCCCCATAGGCCCGACGGGGACCAACGGCTCCCAGGGCCCAGCCGGCGTGAACGGCGAGATCGAGCTGGTGACCTGCACGAACGCGAAGAAGAAGGTCAAACACAAGACAATCACGCAGAAGAAGTGCACCTCGAAGCTGACCTCTTCACCGGTGAGCTTCAACGCGAGCGCGGCGAGTGCGACCATCTCGCGCGCGGGTCACGTCGATGCGACCGGTTCGCTACAGGGCCACAAGCTCACGCTGCACACATCCAAAGCGCTGCGGGCAGGACGCTACACGCTGAAGCTAAGGACCGGGACCGGCAAGAACGAGCACACAAGCTCCGAGGCGATCACCATCGCCTGAAGTGGACCCAACGGCTATCGCGTAACGACGAGATCCAGCCGTGCTTTGGCGGCACGCCGTGGGCGCCTACGGGACCAGGGGTATCTCCCCAACCGTGCAACGCTCAAAGTTTGAAAATTTCAACTGCCGATACGATGCGCGCAGCGTCAACTGAGAGAAGAAAGGATTATCACGCACACTGGCGAGTCGGCAGCCGGTCGCACCCGTGCTTGGTCAGCGCCTGGCCGGAAAGCCAAACTCGGCGCGCAGTTAGTATCGAACCCGGTGGCCTCTCGTTGTCGCGACGAGGACTCATTCTATTCGAAACTCCCGGCAGTTTACCGGAGGCACTCGCTGCTATTAGTGTAAAGCCCAGCAATGAAGCCAAACTCAAGCGTGCTGGAAGTCTCTGAACATTTGCGGCGCGACTCTATGTCCGTGTCCCATCCGTCGAAAAGGTGGGCCCCCGTGGCTTCTCAGGCGGCATTTGGCCACCAAATCGCCGATGGGCCAACCTCGCCTGCGCATACTGTCCAGAACCCTGTCGATTTGCAGACAGTTCCCAAGCGCGCCCGGCGTGATTCGAACACGCGACCTTCCGCTCCGGAGGCGCTTGTGTGGGGGAGGGGTGTTGGCCTAATCTCGCATGGTTACTGGTGATTCGCCGGGTAAGCGGTGATGAGCAGGGGCAGGCATTTAGCCCCAATTTGCGGTCTTTTCGGGCGGGTTTTGGCAGGGCTGCCTTTTGCCGGCGGCGATTCGCGGGGAGCAGAGCGGTCCGCCGGCACCTTGATCCGCCGACCCGTCGGGGCGAAGGCGTAGCATCGAGTCATGCTCACGGTCACAGAGGCAGCGCAGAGAGTCGGCAGAAGCCCAGGGACGGTACGTCGCTGGGTACGCGAGGGTCGTCTGCCAGCCACCACCAGCCACGGCAAGCGGTTGATCGATCCAGGAGCGCTCGACGAGGTTCGGGACGAGATGTATCCGATGCTTCCGCTGCCGCCCGAGTGGCAGACGCTTGAGGATGGCTCGCCCGCACCGAACTGGGTCGCGGCGGTCGCGCTTTCGCGGCACGGTCGTTGAAGCTCCTCGTTGACGCAAGCGTCGCGGTCGCAGCGGCGGCTAATCCCGTCGGGTTCGAGCGATTTCGCCGGTTCGAGCTGGTCGCGCCGCCGTTGATGTGGATCGAGGCGGTTTCCAGCCTGCACGCCATGCTCTGGCGCGGCGAGCTACGCCGCGAGCAGGGCGAGTCAGTGCGGGATCGTGTACTTGCGGCTCCCGTGCAACGACACGAGCCGGATGTACTCGCGAAGGAAGCCTGGGAGGTAGCTGGAGAGATGGGCTGGGCAAAGACATATGACGCCAACTACGTGGCTTTGGCGCGAATCCTTGGCTGCCGCCTCATCACGCTCGATGCGCGTATGCGACGGGGAACAGCTCGGCTGGGTTTTGTGGTCGGGCCGACAGAGCTTGACGGCCCCTGATTTGTAAGGACTCATAATCGGTTGGTCCCAGGTTCGAGTCCTGGCGGTCCCATCGCAGAATCTCCCCATAAATGTGCGGGGCGTGTAGACGGCCGCCCCATCTGTTCAGATATACGTTCTGGGGCCACCTGGCCTAGAAAAGTACCCCAGTCGATGTGGAGTGGATACGTTTTTCTCGGACGGTCACAGCTGAGCCAGGTAGCGTCGCGCGATCCTTGAGTTGAGCCACATAGGATCGTTATCTCCGCGCGAACGCCTCATCAGGGCTCCGTCCGAAGTAGTCGTCCGGCACCCGACTACAATGCGCATATAGGTCAAGTCCAGTGCGCGGCAAGCGGTCGCTCAGGTTTAGCCTGACCCATCGCAATCCGTCGGGTGACGTGACCGCCCTGTCCAGGTGGTCCTCGGACCACACGACGTGAGGAGAGCCTAGTGGCTACTACCCCTGAGCCGTCGCCTGTCGGCGATCGCACTACCAACCTGTTTGGCGACGATGTGATCGCGCCGCCAAACCTGCCCGATCGCACGATGAAGATGGATGTCGGGGAGATCGGGTTTCTACTTGAGCGCCTCGGTGCAGACTGCGGCGATCAGCAGTACCTGCGTGAGTTGACGATGAACTCGCTTGAGGCTGAGGCGATGAGTGTCATCTGGGATGTTGACTGGAAGCTTCATGAAGCGACCGGCGGTACCATCTACAAGCTGTGCTGTATCGATGATGGGCGCGGGATGAGCGCTCGCGAGATGATCCAGCATATCAATAACCTTTCGTCTTCCGGGCGCGTGCAGGCGATGGACGCGAACTTCGGCGTCGGTGCCAAGATCAGTGCGGCCACCCGCAACCCGGCCGGCGTCGTCTACCAGTCCTGGCAAGCAGGCAATGGTTCGATGATCCAGCTTTGGAGGGATCCAACCAGCCGTGAGTACGGACTGAAGCAATTCCGCCTGCCAGATGGCTCCTACAGTTACGTCGTGCCGCTAACCGACACTGCCAAGCCGGACATCATCGGCGAGCACGGCACCAAGGTGACGTTGTTCGGCTTCGACGATGATGATGACACGGTTACTGCACCGGAGGGCGTGCCGACTCCGTCGCGGTGGTTTGCTCGCTACTTGAACGCGCGTTTCCTCGACTTTCCTCAGGGTGTGACCGTTCGCGCTCGCCAGGGTTGGACGTACGATCCGGAAGACTCCAGCCATAACATCCTGCAGCGCGTGCGCGGTATGGGTGACTTCCTCGCCGAGCACGCAGAACACTCCGGCGTCGTTGACCTCACCGATTGCCAGGTCCACTGGTGGATCCTTGATGACTCGGAAAAGCGCCGGAAGACGAGCGAGCTGCCTAACACCGGCCATTTCGGTGCCCTCTACCAAGGCGAGCTTTATGAGATGACAACGGGCCGCGGCGGCACCGCCCGCTTGCAGCAGTTCGGTGTTCTCTTCGGCCCGGAACGCGTCGTCCTATACGTAGAGCCCAAGAGCGGGCCGGAGCGGCCCCTATCAGCGAACACAGCGCGCACGCAGTTGCTGCTCCGCAACGCACCGCTTCCCTACGGCGAATGGGCGCACGAGTTTCGCGCGAACCTTCCGCAGGAGATCCGCGACTACATGGACTCAGTCATTGCTGGCACCAAGGGCGTGGACAACAGCGAGTCGATAATGGAGCGCCTAAAGGCGTATGTGAAGTTGTTTCGCCTTTCGCGCTATCGCTCGCAGGCTGGTGGTCCGCTGCGCGCCGGCGATCGCGTTAGCGGCGGGCGCAACCCTGGCGAACGCTCGAACTCAACAGATACCGTCGAGCGCGAGCCAGCGGCCCATAAGCCCGGAAGCCAGACCGGCGACCTGCTGGCTTCGATGCTCGCCGCCGACGGTGATGAGGCAACCTCAATGCCTCCCACCGAACCACCTATACCTGATGTCGTCTGGCTCAGTTCATTAGAAGGGGCGGGCATCCCTGACCTGCTTGACGACCGCGCGGCGCTATACCTGCCCGAGGATAACCTCATACAGGCTAACGGCGACTTCCGCGTCTATACGGACATGGCCGACTACTGGAGCGATGAGTATGAAATGCCGCGCGGCAACGAGATTATCGTCGCCGTCGTCCGTGAGTGGTTCCAGCAGGCGCTCGTTGAGACCGTCCTCGGTGCTCAAGCGCTGCAGGGCGAGCGGCGATGGTCGCCCAAGGACATGGAGACGATTCTTAGTTCCGAGGCGCTCACCGCCGCAGTGATGCAGCGCTACCACGTCGCCAATGCAATCAAGAGATCCCTGGGAGCGAAGATCGGATCGCTGCGCGACAAGGCTTAAGTCCTGCACAACAGACTCGAGCCAACGTATAGCGAATCAGATTTGACGTGCCGCTATCACGGTACAAAGAGCACTACCGCGAGGGGTGAAATGATGGAGTACCCCGATGAGAATGCGCTCAACATCTACACGGATGGATCGATGCTGCCAGGCCCGCGCCGCGGCGGCGCGGGCCTACTCTTTATTGCTGTCGACGGTCAAGGGAACGAAGAGCAGCGCGAGGAGATCCTGCCGGGCTTCGCTGGCGCCACCCAGAATCAGATGGAGCTTGAGGCGGTGATACAGGGCTTGAAGATGGCGACCGGCCGCCACCCCCCTTTCGATCTGTCGAGGTACGGAAAGATCGTCATCAAGACCGATGCTACGTATGTAGCCGAGAATTTTGGTACGGCGGTATCGGTCTGGTCAAAGAATGGCTGGACGACTAAGCAGGGCAAGCCAGTAGACAACGCCAAGCAGTGGAAGGAGCTCGTCAGGCTTGCCGTGCTTTCCAGCAAACACGGAACGCCAGTCAGGCTCGTACGTGTACCAGGTAAGAAGAGTCCGCGGACAAAGGCCGTTGACAAGCTTGCTAAGCAGTCTGCGAGGAACGCTTCAAAGCGCCAGCTCAACCCGCACGAGATCCGGCGAAAGAGAACCGACCAGCCAGTTGATATGGGGAGTGTCGAGATGGAAGGACAGCTAATGACCATCCATATCTTCAAGAGCGAGTACCAGCCGCTGCATAGGCTGTCGAAGTACTGGTACTCGGTGATATCCAAGACAAGCCCATACCACGATCGCGCCAGCATTATCTACTCCGAGCTTCATCATCTCCGTCGGCGTACGTACCGTGTGCGCGTCAATCGTGACAGGGTCTGTCCGGAACTTTGTGTATTTGGCGTGATCTATAGGTCTGCCGTGGGCGGGCCGTGAAGGAGGATCGTGCCGATGAGTAATGCAACGAGTGCCGCGTCTGTTGAGGAGAGTGTTGACGGGACGGAGACGGCGGCAGCACTGTCGTCGCTGCTGGTGCCGGTTGAGACTGACGGGATGCGGGCGTGGGCGGAGGCTCTCGTCGACCAGGCGCGCAGCGAGGGTGTGGCGCTGACTGGCGAGGACGGCTTGTTGACCTCGATGGTCCGAGAGGTGCTGCAGACCGGGCTGGATGTGGAGATGGCCGATCATCTCGGCTACGAGCCTTACGAGTCGATCGGCCGGGGTTCGGGGAACAGTCGCAATGGCGCCTATCCCAAGACGGTCAGGACCGATGTCGGACCGGTGGAGCTGCGGATGCCGCGTGACCGTCAAGGCACGTTTGAGCCGGTCACGGTGCCTAAGCATGTGCGTCGCCTCGACGGGTTGGGTGCGAACGTGATCAGCCTCTATGCGAAGGGACTGACCACGGGAGAGATCCAAGCTCATTTGGCTGAGATCTACGACACTGAGGTTTCACGGGAGACGATCTCGAAGATCACCGACCAGGTCCTCCCGGACATGGTGGCGTGGCAGAGCCGACCGCTCGACCGCGTCTATCCGGTCATGTTGATCGATGCGATCGTGGTGAAGGTCCGTGACAGCCAGGTCGCTAACCGGCCGGTTTATGTCGCGATCGGCGTGAACCTTGACGGTGAGCCCCAGCGCAGCTACCTGGATACGACTGCGCAAATACAAGCGCTACTCGATGCCGCTGGCCAGCTTGACGACGAAGCCCACCGCGACAGACGGCACATCAAGCGCCGCGCCATGATCGCAACGCTCGTGTTCGCCGGCCTGCGAATCGGCGAGCTGTGCGAGCTGCGCTGGCGCGACGTGGACATTCAGGGGGAGTGGCTACACGTGGGACAGACCAAGACCGATGCGGGCACCCGTCGCATCAAGATCAGGGGCGCGCTGAAGGCCGAACTGGTCCGGATGAGGGCCGGGCAAGAGCCGGTTGATCCCGATAGCTTCGTCTTTCCAACGAGCGCCGGTAGACGACAGAGCACGGACAACCTGCGCTCACGCGTAATTGGCACGTCAGTCGAGCGGGCGAGCAAGAACTTCGTGGCACGCGGGCTCCCACCGCTACCGGACAAAATCACACCGCACTCGCTGCGGCGCACTTTCGCAAGCGTGCTCTACGCGATCGGCGAGGACCCAGGCGTCGTCATGGACGAGATGGGCCATACCGATCCGGCACTCGCCCTGCGCGTCTACCGCCAATCGATGCGGCGTGGAGAGGACGAGAAGATCGCGTTGCGCCACGTGGTAGACGGCTGAATAAGAGCGGCACATGGCTACACCATCCGAGAGAACTCATGACCTATTTGTCGCGGCGACGCTGAGCAACGACGACCTCGGCTATCCCAACGGAGTCGAGTTCGTGCCAGACGAAGAGCCATGGACGGACGAGGTCGTCTGGCGCAATCTCCTCGATGGTCGCCCCACCCTCTTGGTTGGGCGCGAGAGCGAGCTGTTGCTGGTCTCGCGGCGGCGCGGGGTGCTCGATGGCGTGCGAAAGCGCGTTCCTGTCCGTGTTGCGTTTCGCGTTGACGGACGACCCGGTGAATTCGCTGTCGAATGCCACATCGGACGCTACCCAGTGCGTGAAATGCGCGAGCGGGCGCTACGTTGACCTGCCATGCTCACGGCTTGCGAAAGATTCCGTGAGTACCGACGCGACGCCAAATGATGTGCGGCTCGCCGGCTCGCAGCTCCTCGCCGTATTCAAAAGTGGCACGTCCGTTCGGAGCCCAGGTCATCTCCCAGACGCCCGGATATCCCTGGACCCGCTTCACGCGCAAGCTCGGATCGAAGCTCCCGCGTCGAAGGCACGCGATGAAGAGATCGAGCGCCTTCTCCCACGCGGCTGCCTGCTCTCGGCTCAGGTTCTTGAAGTCGCGCAGGAACCGTTGCCGCGCTTGATAGGTCGGCACTAGTCGTTGCGTGCGGAGTGGAGCGCAGCCTTGAAGGCGTCGACATCCTCATATACGACGCCTGGATCGGCCCTCGCCTCACGGTCAGCTTCCAACTCGCCGGAAAGCCAGTCCGCGGTCCAAAACCACGCCTGGTCCGGTGCGATCTGACCGCTGGAGAGACTGCGCAGCAATACTGCGGCACCGTCGAGAGTGTTCTCGGGCAGATGCTCCACCAGCTCATGCAGCTCGGTCTTCGTCATGCCCATATTCTCGCACGCACTGCCGATGGTGTCCGCCGTTGCCATCTCAAGCTCGCACGAAATGGCAGAAATTGGCAGACGAGCGATCTTTCGCTGCCCATCCTGCGAGCCGGACGACTGGCGAGAGACACAAAACGGCCCAGTCAAGCCACATCGAGAACGCGCCCGGCAAGATTCGAACATGCGACCTCTCGCTCCGGAGGCGAGCGCTCTATCCACTGAGCTACGGGCGCTAGGAGCGCCAGCTGATGGCGCCTCTAGCCAGCAGAGCTTATCGCCGTGTCTAGCGATCGATCGCTACCGTTGCGCCAATGGACCTCTCCCTGTTCTTCGCCGGCACGGGCGGCTCGGTGCCGAGCCCCCGCCGCGGGCTGCCCGCGATCCTCCTGCGCCGCGGGGGCGACCGGCTGCTGTTCGACTGCGGCGAAGGCACGCAGCGCCAGTTGATGCGCTCGGTTGGGCTTGCGGATGTGGGCTGCGTGTTCATCACCCACTTCCATGCCGACCACTGGCTCGGGCTGCCTGGGATGCTCAAGTCCTTTGCGCTGCGCGAACGCGAGCAGCCGCTGGCCATCTATGGGCCTCCCGGGCCTGGCGCAGATGATGGAGCAGACGCGCTTCATCTATGGCCGGCTCCCGTACGAGCTGCGATGTCACGAGCTCGAGACCGACGACGACGTGGCGTTCGACGGCTATGCCGTCGCGCCCATCCCGGTGAGCCACCGCGCCAACAGCGCCTACGGCTACGCGATCGTCGAGGATTCCCGGCCGGGCCATCTCGACCCCAAGCTCGCCGAGCAGCTCGGCGTCACGCCGGGGCCAGACTTCGGCAGGCTCACGCGTGGGGAGACCGTCGCCGGGGTGAGCCCCGAGCAGGTGATGGGTCCCATGCGCGAGGGTCGCAAGATCGTGATCTCTGGAGACACCTCGCCATGCGAGATGCTCACGCTGGCCGCACACGAAGCAGACCTGCTGGTGCACGAGGCCACGTTCGCCGAGGAGGAGCTCGAGCGTGCGCATCAAACCGGCCACTCGCACCGCACGACAGGCGGCGCAAGTCGCGCACGATGCACAGGTGCGGCTGCTCGCACTGACGCACATCTCTACGCGCTACCCGGGTGGTGACCTGCGCGAAGAGGCCCGTTCGGTGTTCGCCGCGACCGAGGCGCCGCGCGACTTCGACACGATCGACGTTCCCTTCCCGAGAAGGGGCCGGCCGAGCTGATCCGCTGGTCGGACCGCCGTGCGCGCGAGCAGACGGCTGACGCTCCGGCGGGGCAGGCTCCTGCGAGCGAGACGCCCACGGAGCCCGTCGCCACATCTTGATACAGTCGCTCTGCTCCTCCTTAACCCGGTCCGGTGAGGCCAGGAAGGAAACGAATGCAAGACGGGAAGATCGTCCTCGGCGAGGACCAGATCGCGCGGGCGCTGGTGCGTATCGCGCATGAGATAGACGAGCGAAACCCGACCCCCTCGACGGTCGCTCTCGTCGGCATCCACCGTCGCGGCGCGATCCTTGCCCAGCGCCTGCAGCTGCTGCTGGCCGACCTCTTGCAAGAAGACGTCCCGCTCGGGGACCTCGACATCGGCTTCTACCGCGACGACGTCGCCTCGCGTCCGCAGGCGCCCGTCGTGCATGCCTCGCACATCGACTTCGACCTCACCGAGCGCACGATCGTGATCGTCGACGACGTGCTCTATACCGGGCGCACCGTGCGCGCCGCGATCGAGGCGCTGTTCGACTACGGCCGCCCCGAGCGTGTGCAGTTGGCGGTGCTCGCCGACCGCGGTCACCGGGAGCTGCCGATCCGCCCCGACTACGTCGGCAAGAACCTGCCTACCTCGCGCGAGGAGCACGTCAGCGTGCGCGTCCGCGAGCTGGACGGCATCGACGAGGTGGCGATCGGGCGCGCTGCGGTAGGGGCCGGCGCTGAACCTGCGCTCATGCGCACGCGCCCCGTGCGCGCGGGGCAGGTGTGTGGCGCATGAACCATCTGCTCTCAATCGAGGATCTCGACCGCGAGACGATCGAGCGGATCGTCCAGCAGGCTTCGCGCTTTGCCGAGGTCTCCGACCGCGAGATCAAGAAGGTGCCGGCCCTGCGCGGACGGATGGTGCTCAACCTCTTCTACGAGGCCTCCACGCGCACGCGCAGCTCTTTCGAGCTGGCCGCCAAGCGCCTCTCGGCAGACGTGGTCAACTTCGTCTCCAGCGGCTCGAGCGTGGAGAAGGGCGAGTCGCTGAAGGACACGGTTTTGACGCTCAGCGCGCACAAGCCCGACGCGATCGTGATCCGCACCCCGTGGGCTGGAGCCGCCGAGCTTGTCTCGGGCTGGACCAACGCGGCGATCGTCAACGCCGGCGACGGCAAGCACGAGCACCCCACGCAGGCGCTGCTGGACGTCTACACGCTGCAGCGCCGCCTCGGTCCGCTCGACGGGTCGTCGATCTGGATCGTGGGAGACGTCGCGCACTCGCGGGTCGCGCGCTCGAACATCCTTGCTTTTCAGCGCATGGGCGCCAAGGTGACGGTTGCCGGGCCGCCAACGCTGATCCCGCGCGGGATCGAGCAGCTCGGCTGCGAAGTGCGCTACACGCTCGACGATCTTGCCGAAGCAGATGTGGTGTACGCCTTGCGCATGCAGCACGAGCGCATGAACGAGTCGTGGGTGCCTTCGCTGCGCGAGTACGCCGCCTGCTTTCAGATCAACGCGCGCCGGCTGTCTCCGCGCCAGTTGCTCATGCACCCGGGACCGGTCAACCGTGGCGTGGAGCTCTCCGGCGAGGTGGCCGACTCGCCGCAGGCGCTGATCACCGCGCAAGTCGAGGCCGGCGTGGTCGTGCGCATGGCGGTCCTCTACGAGCTGCTCTCGGGCTCACGCGCATTCCGTCCCGTCCCCGAGCCACAACTGGCGTGAGCGCCAATCCGAACATGACCGCCATACGCCAAGCTAGGCTCGCGTGAAGGCCGTTCCTCCGCTGGTGCACGGCATGAGCGCCGACGCCAACCTGCTGATTACGGGCGCGCATGTGCTCGATCCGCGCAGCGACCTCGACGCGCCGGCCGATGTGCTCGTGCGTGCCGGGCAGATCGTCGAGATCGCCGCCGCGGGCGAGCTGAGCGCGGACGGCAACACTGAGGTGGCCCAGGGCGAAGGCAAGCACCTACTGCCGGCCTTCGTCGATCCGCACGTGCACCTGCGCAGCCCAGGCCAGGAGCACAAGGAGGACTTGGAAACCGGCACGCGCGCCGCCGCTGTTGGTGGCTTCTGCGCGGTGATCGCGATGCCCAACACAGACCCTGTGATCGACTCGGCGCCGCTCTTGCGCTCGCTGCGTGAGGCGGCCACCAGGGAGGCGCGTGTGCCCGTCGGCTTCCTGGCCGCGATCACGCGTGGCCTTGCGGGCGGGGAGTTGACCGAGATGGCCGAGCTGATGGGGGAGGGCGCGCTTGGCTTCACCGACGATGGACGTCCGGTGGCAAGCGCTGGCGTGCTGCGCAAGGCGCTTCAGTACCAACGCTTGTGTGGCGGTGTGCTCACACTGCACGAGGAGGATCCTTCGCTCTCCCATGGCGGCTCGATGCATGAGGGCGCCGTCAGCGCGGCGCTTGGAATCGGCGGCGTCCCGAGCGTGAGCGAGTCCACGATGGTCGCCCGCGACGCCGAGTTGGCCGGGTATGAGGACGGACGCGTGCACTTCCAGCACCTCAGCTGCGCCGCGTCGGTGCATGCCCTCGCTGCGGCAAAGGAACGCGGTTTTCGCGTCAGCGCCGAGGTCACTCCCCATCACCTGCTCCTTACCGACAAGCACGTGCGCTCGATGGACACGCGCATGAAGATGAACCCGCCGCTGGCAAGCGAGACCGATCGACTCGCCCTGATCGAGGGCTTGCGCTCTGGCACGATCGACTGCATCGCGACCGACCATGCCCCGCACGCGCGCCACGAAAAGGAGGTCCCCTTCGAGCAGGCCCCGATGGGCACGACGGGTCTGGAGACGGCGTTCGCCGCATTGCACACCGAGCTTGTGCTGCCGGGGACGATCGCGCTCGCGTTGCTAGTCGAGCGGATGACTGCTGGCGCGGATCTCTTCGGTCTGCCGACTCCACGCATCACGGTAGGCGAGCCGGCGAACCTCACCCTTTGCGACCTCTCCGCCGAGTGGGTGGCAGGCGAGCACGGCTGGGAGAGCCGCTCGGAGAACTGCTGCTTTGCTGGGCGGCGTCTTACCGGACGTGTGCTTATGACAGTGGCGGCCGGCGCCGTGGCCTACCGCAAGCCAGCCTTTTCGGTGGTGGGTTCGTGAGCCTGCTCGAACGCAACAAGGCGGTGCTAGTCGTGGTAGACGTGCAGGAGGGCTTTCGCTCCTACACGAGCTTCGAGGCGGTGGTCCGAGCTTGCTCGAAGCTCGTGCGTGCCGGGCGGATTCTTGACGTGCCGCGCATCGTCAGCGAGCAGTACCCCAAGGGCCTTGGTCACACCGCACCCGAGCTCGGCTTGGAGGACGAGCCGCGCATCGAGAAGACCGTCTTCTCGGCCGCCCGCGCCGACGGTTTCGATCTGGGCGGGCGCACACAGGCGATCGTGTGCGGGATCGAGACACACGTATGCGTCTCCCAGACTGCCCACGACCTGCTCGACCGAGGGATCGAAGTGCACGTGCCGGCCGACGCCGTCGGCTCGCGCCACGTGCTCGACTACGAGCGTGGTCTGGAGCGTCTGGAGCGCGCGGGAGCAACCGTCAGCACGGTCGAGTCCGTTCTGTTCGAGCTGCTCGAGCGGGCAGGCACGCCGGAGTTCAAGGAAGTACAGAGGCTCATCGTCTGATGGCCGCCCCTGGCACCCAAATCGCGGCGAGGCCACTTTGAAGCCCCTCCGCGATGCCTACGTGCTGCTCGAGGATGGCACCCGCTTCGAAGGCGAGGCGTGTGCAGCCGACGCGCACGCGGTGGGGGAGGTCGTGTTCACGACCGGCATGTCCGGCTACCAGGAGTCAGTCAGCGACCCCTCGTTCGCCGGCCAGCTGATCACTTTCACTTACCCCCACATCGGCAACTACGGAGTTAGCCGGCGCGCCATGGAGTCCGAGCGCATCTGGGCGCGTGCGGCGATTATGCGTGAGGCGTGCAACCGAGAGGACGCTCCAGAGGCCGAGCGCGGTTGGCTCGATTGGCTTACCGATTGTGAGGTGCCGGCGATCAGTGGTGTGGACACACGAGCGCTCGTGCGCCACATTCGCGAGGCAGGTGCGATGCGCGGGGGGATCTTCCCCGCGCACGTGAGCGAAGAGGAGGCGAGGGCGTTGATCGCGGCCGAGCCCTCGATGAGCGGCCTCGACCTCGCTTCCGTTGTCACCCCCGACCGCGTCAGCGTTCATGGAAGAGGGACAGGAGGGATAGCCGACACGAGCGTTCGCGGCAATGACGGGGAGGAGATCGGCGCACCCTCGCAAGCCGCGGCGGGCGGCCCATTGATCGCCGTGCTCGACACAGGCATCAAGTCATCGATCGTGCGCAACCTGGTCGAGCGAGGCGCGCGTGTGGCGCTATACCCATGCTCGACCTCGGCCGAGCAGCTGCTCGTCGACGATCCCGATGCGGTGTTCGTCGCCAACGGTCCGGGAGATCCCGCGGCGCTTGGCTATGTGGTCGACACGGTGCGCGAGATCGTAGGCAAGAAGCCTGTGTGGGGCATCTGCCTCGGTCACCAGCTGCTGTGCCGGGCGCTGGGCCTGGAGACATACAAGCTTCCTTTCGGCCATCGCGGCGCCAACCACCCGGTCAAGGACCTGCAAACGGGCCATGTGGAGATCACCTCACAAAACCACGGCTTCGCGGTGCTGGGCCCTGGCGGTGCGCGCACGCTCGACAGCGACGAGCCGGTGCGCTGGGACACCGACTTCGGCATGGCCCAACTAACGCACGTGAACCTGTACGACCGCACGGTCGAGGGCTTCGAGCTGCTGGACGTGCCAGGCGGCGCGGTGCAATACCACCCAGAGGCCGGCCCAGGTCCGCACGACTCACTGCACCTTTTCGACCGTTTCCTAGAGCGGATCGCAGCTGCGTGATGCCGGCGCACAAGATCGCTTATTTTTTGGAGGAGGGGACCCCTCCGGGGGTCCTGGATGGGCGTGCCAGTTGTGGTTCGGAGGCTGGTGAATGCCGCGGCGCGATGACATCAACACGATCCTGATTTTGGGGTCGGGACCGATCGTGATCGGTCAGGCCGCCGAGTTCGACTACTCAGGCGTACAGGCGTGCAAGGTGCTCAGAGATGAGGGATACAGGGTCGTGCTGGTCAATTCGAACCCGGCAACGATCATGACCGACCCGGAGTTCGCCGACGCCACCTATGTCGAGCCGCTACTGCCAGGGCCGCTTGAGAAGATCATCGAGCGCGAGCGACCAGACGCGCTCTTGCCAACGCTTGGCGGACAGACGGCGCTGAACCTGGCAAAGGCGCTACACGACGACGGTACGCTTGAGCGCTACGAAGTCGAGCTGATCGGCGCCAACTACGACGCGATCACCTGCGCCGAGGACCGTGACCTGTTCGGCGCTGCGATGGCGCGCGCCGGCCTGAAGATGCCAGAAAGCGCGATCGCCACGACGCTAGAGGAGGCGCGCACCGCGCTGCCGAGACTCGGGCTGCCTTGCATCGTACGCCCCGCCTTCACGCTCGGCGGCCGAGGGGGAGGCATCGCTCGCACCCAGGAGGAGTTCGAGCTGATCGCCGGCCGCGGGATCGAGGCCTCGCCAATCGGTCAGGTGCTCATCGATCAGTCCGTGATCGGCTGGGGCGAGTTCGAGCTGGAGGTGATGCGCGACAAAGCCGACAACGTCGTGATCGTATGCTCGATCGAGAACATCGACCCGATGGGCGTGCACACGGGAGACTCGGTCACGGTTGCCCCGCAGCAGACCCTCACCGACGCGCTCTACCAGCAGTTGCGCGACCAGGCGATCGCCGTGATCCGCGCCGTCGGCGTGGAGACGGGCGGCTCAAACGTGCAGTTCGCGGTCAATCCCGCCACCGAGGAGATCCTCGTGATCGAGATGAACCCGCGCGTGTCGCGCTCCTCGGCGCTTGCCTCTAAGGCGACGGGCTTTCCGATCGCAAAGATCGCTGCGCGCCTAGCGGTCGGCTATCTGCTGGAGGAGATCACCAACGACATCACCGGGGTCACGCCAGCGAGCTTCGAGCCGACGATCGACTACGTGGTCGTCAAGTGGCCGCGCTTTGCCTTCGAGAAGTTCCCGGGCGCTGTGCCGACGCTGTCCACGCACATGAAGTCGGTGGGGGAGGCGATGGCGATCGGGCGAACCTTCTCCCAGGCCTTTGCCAAGGCGTTGCGCTCGCGCGAGCTCGACAAGCCGCCGCGTCTTGAGGCTCTCAGCGACCAACGGCTGCTCGACGGCCTGATCATGCCGACGGCCGACCGTTACGAGACGATCCTCGAGCTGCTCGCGCGCGATGTCGGGATCGCTCCAATCCACGAGCGTACTTCGATCGACCCGTGGTTCCTGGCCGAGCTGGAGCAGATCGCCAAGGACCCGGAGGCCAGCTTTGCGGGCGAGCGCTCGTTCAAGTCGGTCGACACCTGCGCCGCCGAGTTCCCGGCACGCACCCCGTACTACTACTCCGGCTGGGAGCGCAAAGCAGCTCACGAGGTAACGAGGGGCGAGCGCGCGTCGGTCGTGATCCTCGGCGCCGGCCCCAACCGCATCGGCCAGGGCATCGAGTTCGACTACTGCTGCGTGCACGCAGCGATGACCGTGCGCGAGTCCGGGCGTGACGCGGTGATAATCAACTGCAACCCGGAGACCGTCTCCACCGATTACGACACCTCCGACCGCCTCTACTTCGAGCCGCTGACGCTTGAGGACGTGCTCGGCGTGATCGAGGTCGAGCGGGCGGGTGGGGACCTTATCGGTGTGATCGTCCAGTTCGGCGGCCAAACCCCACTGAAGTTGGCCGCTGGTCTAGTCAAGGCGGGCGTACCGCTACTCGGCACAAGCGTCAACGCGATCGACCTGGCTGAGGATCGCGGCCGTTTCGGCGAGCTGTTGGATCGACTCGGTTATCAGGCCCCCCGTATGCGACAGCCTGCACTGTCGAGGAAGCGCTCGCCAAGGCCGATGAGGTCGGCTTCCCTTTGCTCGTGCGCCCCTCCTACGTGCTCGGCGGGCGCGCGATGGAGATCGTCTATTCAAGCGACGGGCTCGCCGACTACCTCCAGAGAGAGCTACCAGCCGCGGACACACGAGGGGAACGAACTTCAAATCCTCAAAATCAACAGGCGCCAGACAGCAGCGACGCGCCGGCCAGACCGACCATCTTCCTGGACCGTTTTCTTGAGAACGCGGTAGAGGTCAACGTCAACGCGCTGTGCGACGGCCACGAGGTATGGATCGGCGGCATCATGCAGCACGTCGAGGAGGCCGGCGTACATTCCGGCGACTCCGCCTGCGTCCTGCCGCCGCACTCGCTCGGCGAGGAGATGCTCGAGCAGATCCGCGCCGCCACGCGCGACATCGCACTCGGTGTCGGCGTCGTGGGCTTGATAAACGCGCAGTACGCGATCCATGAGGGCCGCCTGTACGTGATCGAGGCCAACCCGCGCGCCTCGCGCACCGTCCCGTTCGTCTCCAAGGCTGTCGGCTTGCCTTTGGCCAAGCTCGCCTGCCGAATCATGCTCGGTGAGCGCATCCCCGATCTCCACTTGCCAAGCGGGCATGAGGGCGTCGGCTTCGGCGAGCACGTCTCAGTCAAGGAGGCGGTACTCCCGTTCGACCGCTTCGACGGCGCCGACTCGCTGCTCGGCCCGGAGATGCGCTCGACCGGCGAGGTGATGGGCATCGCGCGCGACTTCCCGACAGCGTTTGCCAAGGCCCAAGCCGCAGCCGGCTCGCCACTGCCAACTGCCGGTACGGCTTTCATCACGGTCACCGACTCAGACAAGCCGGGAGTTTTTGCGGTAGCGCAGATCCTGCACGACAACGGCTTTCGCATCCTCGCCACCGGCGGCACGGCCGAGGCGATCGCGCGTATGGGCGTGCCGGTCAAGACGATCAACAAGATCGGCGAGGGCTCCCCGCATGTCGTCGATTGGATCGAGCGGGGAGAGGTGAACCTGATTGTCAACACACCCACAGGATCGGGCGCTCGCAGCGACGGCTGGGAGATCCGCCGCTCGGCGATCGCCCACGGCATCCCGTGCCTGACCACGCTCTCTGCGGGTATCTCTGCTGCGCGCGCGATCGCCCAGGCGATCAAGCTCGGCGAGCCGGACGTGCTCTCCCTGCAGGAGCTTCACGGTGGCCCTGGCAGCTCTAGCGAGGCACAGGCGGCGTGAGCGAGGGCAGGCCGGCTCCATTCGGTCGGAGGTTGCTCACCGTCACCGAAAACGAATCGCTCGGCGCGTATCGGGTCTTGAAGACCGCCGATCCCAATGGGCCGGAACCTGGGGCGGGGCAGTTCGCGATGCTTGCCACCGCCGAGCGTTGGGGGGCAGGCGAGGACGAGCGCCCCTACCTACCACGCGCCTTCTCATACGCGCGCTTCCAAGACGGCGAAGCACACTTCCTCCTTGAGGATGTCGGCCCCGGCACTCGGCGATTGTCTGAATTGGGCGAAGGAGAGCACCTATGGATGCTCGGTCCGTTGGGTCGCGGCTTTGTGATGCCTGAAGACAGACGTCGTGCGCTTCTCGTCGGTGGCGGCGTCGGCATCGCCCCACTTGCGATCCTGAGCGACGAATTGCGAGTGGGAGGGACATCCGCAACCGTGCTACTCGGCTTCCGCGACAGCGCCCATGCTCAAGGCTCCGCTTTGCTCGAGGATGCCGTTCTTGCAAGCGACGACGGATCCGTCGGTCATCACGGCCGCGTCACCGAGCTTTTGCGCGCCGAGCTTGATCGCAACGCACAGGCCACCGTCTACGCGTGCGGGCCACCGCCGATGCTCGAGGCTGTGCGCGCGCTGTGCGCTGAGCGCGACGTGCCGGTCCAGCTGGCTCTGGAGGCCGGCATGGCCTGTGGCTTCGGCGCCTGTTACGGCTGCGTGGTGCCGGCACGCGATGGCTATTTGCGCGTATGCGTCGATGGCCCGGTCGTAGACGGCGCCGAGCTCGAGCAGGTGTCCGATCACGCGGGTGCTCCAGGATGAGCATCGAGTTCTGCGGCATCGAGCTGGTCCACCCGGTGATCAACGGCTCGGGCACCTTCGACGCGATCGCCGCGCGCCGCGCGTTCGGCAAAGCGCTCGATGACGAGTTCCCGTTCGCGGCGTTCGTCTCCAAGACGATCACGCTGGCGCCGCGCGCCGGTAACCCTCCGCCGCGACTGTGGGAGGCCCAGGCCGGCCTGGTCAACTCGATCGGTCTGCCAAACAAGGGCCTGGAGCGCTACGTCGCAGAGGATCTGCCAGAGCTTGCGCGGCTGCCTGTCCCGCTCATCACCAACGTGATGGGCTCGACCGCCGAGGAGATCTCGGCGCTGCTGCGAGCGTGTGACGTGCGTAGAGAGATAGCGGCGGTGGAGCTGAACGTCTCCTGTCCCAATGTGCAAACGGGCCTTGATATCGGCGCCGACCCGGTCGCGCTGGAGCGTGTGCTGCGCGCCGTCCGAGCGGAGCTACACAAGCCGCTGATCGTCAAGCTGACGCCCAATTGTGCCGACGTCTCAGCTTGCGCGTTGGCCGCGCAGGAAGGCGGTGCCGACGCCGTCTCGCTGATCAACACGTTGCGAGCCACCGCACTAACGCCGGCCAATCGGCACAGACGGACTCCCGGCCCGCCGGACCCCTGGCTCGGCGGTGGCACCGGCGGCCTGTCGGGTGCCGCCATACGCCCGGTCGCGCTTGCTCAGGTAGCGGCGGTGGTCAAGCGCGTCGCAATCCCCGTGGTCGGGATGGGTGGCGTGCAGAGCGCGCTCCATGCTCGTCAACTCCTCGATGTCGGCGCGCGGCTCGTGGCGATCGGGACTGAGACTTTTCGCGATCCTTCAGTCGCCACGCGCATTGCCACCGAGCTGGATTGCGTGCCTGGCCCACCAGCATAGGCGGCAATTCGCATAGAAAGGCCATTTCCAGTGATCGCCCAAGGTATCTGGACCTCCACTCAGGCCTTCAGAATGTCAGCATCAGTCAGCTTTAGTGGCTGGAAAACCCCTGCAAACGAGCCTCGCCACCATCCACCATGCTCGACGTAGCTAAAGCTCAACCTGAGCTTCATGCGAATTCATCGGGTTAGCCTTGAACGGCGCGCTCGGGTGTGTAGACTCGCCGCCCATGCCAACCGCGACGGGCCCGATGTCTTCGACCATGACCTCCAAGCCGTCTGCCGCCCCAGAGCGGTCGCTAAATCAACGTATGGACGCGCTTGCGCGCGCCAACCTCATCCGCACCGAGCGCGCGCAGCTCAAGCGCGATCTGAAGGCAGGCCGACTGTCGATCCATAGCCTGCTGCTGCACCCGCCGGAGTACGTCGAGACGGCCAAGGTCTTCGACATGCTGCTAGCCGTCCCCAAGTATGGCCGCGTCAAGGTCAACAAGATCCTCGCTCACTGCCGCATCTCCCCGAGCAAGACGATCGGCGGCCTCTCTGACAGACAGCGCAGCGAGCTGGTATCGCTGCTGCGCCGCTGAGCGCTTGCCACGCCGCTGAGCTGCGCCATACTGCGTCCTCCCTCGCTCATGTGCTGGCCGATTGTCGATCCCGTCGATCGGCAATCGGCACATTTCGCTCAGTGCGTCCTTGTCTGGCTTGCTCATCGGCACGGCAAGTCCACGAAGAAACCCTCGACCCGTGCAATCCAACCGATCCCGACATTAGGGTCCCGCGCATGGCACGCGTATTTGTGATCACCGGACCGTCCGGTGTGGGGAAGGGAACGCTCATCCGTGGTTTGATGGAGCGCCTCCCGCAGCTCGAGCTGTCGGTGTCGGCCACCACACGCTCGCCGCGACCCGGCGAGCAGGATGGGATCGATTACCACTTCCTTTCAAGCGTCGAGTTCGAGCGCCACGTGCAGGCCGGCGACTTCGTCGAGCACGCCGATTACGCCGGGCGCCGTTATGGCACGTTGCGTCGCGAGCTCGAGCAACGGGTTGCCGCCGGAGCGCCGGTGGTACTCGAGATCGAGGTTCAGGGTGCCCGCCAGGTGCGTGCTGCGATGCTCGAGGCAGTGCAGGTCTTCATCGCCCCGCCGTCGCTCGATGCCCTGCGCACCAGGCTGATCGGGCGCGGAACCGACAGCAGCGAGGAGGTCGAGCGTCGCCTCGCGTTCGCCGAGCAGGAGCTTGCCGCGCGCGACGAGTTCGCCCACGTAGTGATCAACGACCGCCTCGAAGATGCGTTGAGCGAGCTCGTGGCGGTCGTCTCCACCGAGCTGGGCTGAGCCGCTCCCGTCGAGGCCTGCGTCGGTCTCCTCACGAGAGCGACGGGCTACACTGCAAGTCCACCACGAAAGGCCCCTCCACACCATGATGACCTCACCTCGTATTGACCGTCTGCTCGACAACGTCGACTCCAACTACGCGAGCGTGCTCGTCGCCGCCAAGCGCGCGCGTCAGATCAACAGCTACTACCACAACCTCGGCGAGGGAGCCTTCGAGGAATTCCCGCCGCCGATGATCGAGACCGCCTCCAAGAACTACCTCACCATTGCGCTAGAGGAAGTCGCTGCGGGCAAGATCAAGTACCACTACCGGTAGTCATTCGCGCCCGCAAGCGTTCGACCAGCGCTTGAGATGAGCGAGCGCGGCGCCTAAGAAGTCAGCATGGCACGAATCTTGCTCGGCGTCAGTGGTGGCATCGCCGCCTACAAGGCGCTCGAGCTCATACGGCTTGCAAGCGGCGCAGGCCACTCGCTGCGCGTCGTACAGACGCCCACCAGCCGGCGCTTCGTGGGCGAGGCGTCCTTCGCGGCGCTCACGGGTGCCCCGGTGCTCACCGACGAGTTCGAGCACGACCCGGCGCGCGGAGCCTTTCCGGGCCAGGAGCTACCGGTCCACCAGCCGCTCAGCCATCTGCGGCTGGTGGCAAACGCGGACCTCTATTTGATCGCACCCGCTTCGGCGAACACGCTGGCAAAGCTTGCGGGCGGCCTCGCCGACAACCTGCTGACCAGTTGTGCGCTCGCGGCCACCTGCCCCGTGGTGCTCGCGCCGGCGATGAACAACCACATGTACGAGCACGCGGCGACACAGGCCAACATCGAGCTGCTGCGCGCCCGCGGTGTGCACATCGTCGAGCCCGGCGTGGGTCGCCTGGCTTCGCTCGGCGAGCAGGGCGTCGGGCGTCTGGCCGAGCCACAGCGGCTGCTCGGCGTGTGTGAGGAGCTTCTAAACGGCGATGCCCCCCGCGCGCGGGGGGGGCATGCCGTTTCTAAAGACACTGAACCTCCAGCAAGTGACCCCCCAGTAAGCGGCCCGGCCAATCGCAGTCAGTGGAGTGGACTGCGCGTGCTTGTCACCGCCGGTGGCACCCAGGAGCCGATCGACAGCGTGCGCTACATCGGCAACAGCTCATCCGGGCGTATGGGCTTCGCGCTCGCGGCGACGGCGCGCAGACGCGGCGCCGAGGTGACGCTCGTGGCAGCCAACGTCGGGATCCAGCAGCCGGCAGGGGTCACGGTCCATCGCGTGCACAGCGCCGCAGAGCTCGAGCAGACCTGTGAGCGAGAGTTTCCAGCATGCGACGTGCTACTGATGGCAGCAGCCGTCGCCGACTTCCGTCCCGCATCGCCAGAGGACGGCAAGATCAAGAAGGGGGGGCGCTCGCACCTGACGCTCGATCTCGAACGGACGCCCGATGTGCTCCGCGGTCTCTCCGATCGGCGCCGGCCCGGCCAGACGCTCGTCGCCTTCGCCGCCGAGCACGGAGCCGACGGGCTGGAGCACGCGCGCGCCAAGCTTGCCGCCAAGGGCGTCGATGCCGTGGTCTTTAACGACATCTCGCGCACGGACATCGGCTTCGACTCGACAGCCAACGAAGTGACGATCGTCACTCTCGATGGAGACGAGCATGTCCCGCGGGCCGCCAAGGAGATCGTCGCCGAGACGATCCTCGATATGGTCGAGCGTCTGCGCAGCGGCGCTTGAAGAGGACGAGCGCTCGCGGTTAAAGTAGACGCATGGACGGCGTCTACGAGCTCTACCGGCGTGGATGCGATCTGCTCGAGCACGGTGACCACATGGCGGCGATCGTGCCGCTGACGCGAGCGCGCGAGCTGGAGCCCACCAAGACCTCGATCCGCGAGGCGCTTGGGCGAGCGCTGTTCCACGCCCAGCGCTACGAGCGCGCCGCCGAGGAGTTCCAAGCGGTCGCCGCCGCCGCGCCGACCAACGACTACGCCCTCTTCTGCCTGGGTCGCTCGATGCAGCTGCTCGGACGCCACAGCGAGGCCTGCCATCCGCTTGCCGTCGCCTGCTCGATGCGACCCACGCGCGCCGACTACCGTCTCTACCGCGACCGTGCGCGCCGAGACGCCGCGAAGTCGTGAGCGCGACGTCGACAGCGCCGGCGAGGAGCCCGCTTCAACCATGTAGAAGAGCCGATGCTATTCTCGGCTGACAGCTTTCGAGTCGTCGCCCATGCGACGGCTGCAGTACCGAGAGTGGGCGCCCGCCCGCTTTTTTTTACGCCTCATACCCGAAGAGAGAGCCACCAAGTCGATGTCAGCACTGCAGTCTGAGATAGAGGAGCGCATGGCAGACAGCGAGCCCGCTGTCGAGGTTCTGCTTGCCGAGCTGATACCAAGTCCCACCCACCCCACCCTGCGCGTATTCATCGACCACCCCGACGGCGTCACGCTCGCGCTGTGCGAGCGCGTCACCGTACTGCTCGCTGATCTTCGTGAGCGCTACTCGCTCGAGGTCTCCTCACCGGGCACTGAACGGCCGCTGACCAAGCCCACCCACTTCCGCCGTTATGTCGGTCGCCGTGCCCGCGTGAGGACGCGTGAGGCGCGCCCGATCCCGGCAGCGGACTCGGCCGAAGCCGAGCGTCGCGCCAAGAGCTTCACCGGAGAGCTCGTCGGGGTTACCGACAGCGAGATAACACTGGCCGCCGACGGGGGCGTCATCGCAATCCCCTATTCGGAGATCCGTCGTTCGAACCTCGTCGAGGAGTAGGAGAGAAAACCTATGTCACGCGAGATCCTGGAAGCCATGCACGCGCTAGCACGCGAGAAGGGTATCGAGCCCGAGAAGCTGATGATCGCGCTCGAGGACGCGCTGCTGTCCGCATACAAGAAGCAGCCCGGCTCGGCCAAGTACGCGCGCGTCGAGATGGACCGCGAGACGGCCGACTTCCGTGTCATCGAACTGATCATCCCCGAGCGCCTGGAGGCGCACCTGATCGTCGAGACGATCGACGAGGGCACGGTTGTCGACCCCGAGACCGGCGAGTTGCGCGAACCGGAGGAGCCGGAAATCGACCCCGCCAAGTTCGCGCAGTACCGCGACCAGATCGACGAGCGCGACGTCACCCCCGAGGACTTCGGTCGGATCGCCGCGCAGACCGCCAAGCAGGTGATCCTGCAGCGCATCCGCGAGGCCGAGCGCGACATGATGTTCGAGGAGTACCGCGACCGCGTGGGCGAGCTGATCACCGGCATCGTGCAGCAGTCCGACTCGCGCTACACGCTCGTGCAGCTGCGCGAGCGCGTCGAGGCGCTGTTGCCGAAGTCAGAGCAGGTCGAGGGCGAGCGCTACGACCACTCGCAGCGCATCAAGGCCGTTATCAAGGAGGTCTCGCCCTCGACAAAGGGACCGTCGATCATCGTCTCCAGGCGCGACCCCGAGCTGATCAAGAAGCTGTTCGAGCTGGAGGTCCCAGAGATCGCCGACGGTCTGGTCGAGATCGCCAACGTCGCGCGCGAGCCCGGCTACCGCTCGAAGATCGCCGTCGTCTCCCACGCCGACGGCGTCGACCCGGTCGGCGCCTGCGTCGGCCCGCGCGGCTCGCGAGTGCGCATGGTCGTCTCCGAGTTGCGTGGCGAGAAGATCGACATCATCCCCTTCAACGACGAGCCCGCGCGCTTCGTGGCAAAGGCGCTCTCGCCCGCTCGCGTGCGCGAGGTCTTGGTCGACGACGAGGCCAAGCAGGCCACGGTCATCGTCCCCGACGATCAGCTCTCGTTGGCGATCGGCCGCGAGGGCCAGAACGCTCGGCTTGCAGCACGCCTTACCGGCTGGCGCGTGGACATCCGCTCGGAGACCGAGTTCGCGGCCGAGGAGGCCGAGCACGGATATGAGGAGGAGGAGCTGCAGGGACGCTGCGCAGCGATCCTCTCAAACGGTCGCCGCTGCCCGAACGCCTCGCTGCCCGGTTCGCGCTACTGCGGCCTGGACTCCCACCAAGCGCTGGCCGCGATCGACAGCGACAACGTAGCCGACCTCTCGCCGCCAGTCGGGAGAGAGAGCGCCGAGACAGCCGTGCAAGATGACGAGGCGCCTACCGCGGAGCAGACGCCGCGCGATCGAGAACGGCGCGGATGCGCCGAGCGCCGGCGAGCCAGCCGAAGAGGCCGCCGAGGGGCAAGCGTCATAGGGGTGGGCGGGATCCATGTCCCCCGACGCCGCTGCGTCGGGTGCGGGCGCATGGCGCCCAAGCCCGAGCTGGTGCGTCTGGCAAGCGTCGCCATCGGCGGCCGAGCGTCCTCCCACGACCGTGCTCGATCGTGCCGGCACGCTGCCCGGGCGCGGCGCCTACGTTTGTCGCAGCGAGTCCGCTCGCGAGCCGAGCATCGAGTGCATGAGACTCGCAACCAGGAAGGGCACACTGCAACGCGCCTTTCGTCGCGCGGTCGAGGTCCCCGTCGAGCTCCTAGAATCGGAGAGTCGATGAGTAAGAAGCGAGTTCACGAAATAGCAAAGGAGCACGGCCTCTCCAGCAAGGAGCTGCTCGAGCGCCTGCAGGCCGCGGGCGTTGCCGCAAAGGCAGCCGCCTCCTCGGTGGAGGAGGCCGACGCGCTGCGCGTGCTTGGAGACAACGGCGCGCTGACCGCTACCGCCACGGCCACGAAGCCGGCTCCAGCGACCGCGCCACCGTCGAGGGAGCAGCCACGCCGCCCGCGACTTCAGCCACGCCCACGCAGAGCGCTCCCAACGGCCAAGCCACCCTCGCCGATGGTGCCGCCGCCGGCCGAGAGCCCGCATCCCCCGCGCCAACGCAGGCCGCCGCCGATGACGCCGCCAACCCTGACGCAGCCGCCGGTCAGGCCGCCGGCGAGCGGGTGCGTCCCACGCGCGACTCGCGCACCGGCGAGCGCACACCGGCAAGCAACAGCGCCGGCGGGCGCCGCCGCGTCGTGATCGACTCCCAAGCTTCGCGTCGCCAGCAGGGCGGGCCGGCCAATCAGCCCGTGCGCCGCCCCCGGCGCGGGCGCCGCCGCAGGGGCACCTACGACGAGACGATCGCCCCGATCGACACGACCGCGATGGAGGCCACCGATCGAGATCCGCGTGAACTCCGGCTCGACCGTCAAGGACGTCGCCGAGTATCTCGGCGTGCCTGTGCCGGAGATCATCAAGAAGCTGATGATGCTCGGCGAGATGGCGACGCTCACGCAGACGCTCTCCGACGACGCGATCCAGGTACTGGCCGACGAATTCGAGAAGAAGATCGAGATCGTCCATGCAGCCGACGACGTGGAGGTCGAGCCGGTCTTCGAGGACGACGAGCAGGATCTCGTCGATCGCCCGCCCGGTCGTCACGATCATGGGCCACGTCGACCACGGCAAGACCTCGTTGCTGGATGCGATCCGCGAGACCGAGGTGGCCGCCGGCGAGGCTGGCGGCATCACCCAGCACATCGGCGCCTACCAGGTCCACCACGGCGAGAAGGTGATCACCTTCCTCGACACGCCAGGCCACGAGGCGTTCACCGCGATGCGTGCCCGCGGCGCACAGGTGACCGACCTGGCGGTGATCGTGGTCGCCGCCGACGACGGCGTCAAGCCGCAGACCGAGGAGGCGATCGACCACGCCAAGGCCGCCGAAGTGCCGATCGTGGTGGCGGTCAACAAGATCGACAAGGAGGGCGCCCAGCCCGAGCGCGTCCGCACCGAACTCACCCAGCTTGGCTTGCAGCCGGCGGAGTGGGGCGGAGAGACTGAGTTCGTCGATGTCAGCGCCAAGACCCGTGAGGGTCTCGACAGCCTGCTGGAGATGATCCAGGTTGTAACCGACCTGGAGGAGCTCAAGGCCAACCGCGACGCGACGGCCTCAGGCACGGTTATCGAGTCAAAGCTCGATCCCGGTCGCGGGCCAGTCGTGAGCATCCTGATCCAGCGCGGCACACTTGAAGTCGGCGACGCGCTCGTCGCCGGCGCGAGCTTCGGCCGGGTGCGCGCGATGCACAACTTCATCGGCGCTCGCGTGAAGACGGCGGAACCGGGCGAGCCGGTGGAGGTGCTCGGTTTCGATGGTGTTCCTGAGGCCGGAGAATTCGTGCGCGCTGTGGAGAACGAGCGCCGTGCCCGTCAGCTCGCCGGTGAGCGCGCCAACCGCCTGAAGACCGAGGCACTCGCACGCCGCTCAGGGCGCAAGGTTTCGCTCGAGGATGTATTCAAGCTCGCCCAGGAAGGCACCGTCAAGGAGCTCAGTCTCGTCATCAAGGCCGACGTCGCCGGATCGCTGGAGGCGATCGAGGACGAGATCGCAAAGCTTCCCCAGGACGAGGTATCGGTCAACATCATCCACCGCGGCGTGGGCGGCATCAACGAGTCCGACGTGATGTTGGCCTCGGCCTCTTCGGGCTTGATCCTCGCTTTCAACGTGCGCCCTGTCGGCGACGCGCGCCAGCTCGCCGACCGCGAGGGCGTGGAGATCCGCTCATACTCGGTCATCTACCGCGCGATCGAAGAGCTGCGCGCGGCGATGCAGGGAATGCTCGAGCCAACCGAGGTCGAGACCTCACTCGGCCAGGCCGAGGTCCGCCAGCTGTTCAAGGCCTCACGCATCGGCACGATCGCCGGCTCACACGTCAGCGAGGGCAAGGTGACGCGCGGTGCGCGCGTGCGCGTCGTGCGCGAGGGCACCGTCATCTACGACACGACGATCGCCAGCCTGCGCCGCTTCAACGAGGACGCGCGCGAGGTGAGCGCCGGCTTCGAGTGCGGAATCGTGCTCACCAACTTCCAAGACCTGCGCGAGGGTGACATCCTGGAGACATACGAGACGCGTCTGCAAGAGCGCCAGCTCGCCCAGTAGCGGACGTTCTCCCGGTGAGGGGTTGCTCATGCAAGCAGCCTTGCGAGTCGGATCTTTCGAGGGACGTGGACAGGTAGGATGAGCTCAGAGAGAATGCGTCGTGTGGATGAGGCGATCAGACAGGTGATCGGCGACGCACTAGCTTCAGACTTGAAGGATCCGAGGGTGGGATTTGTGACCGTGACCGATGTCAAGACAAGCTCCGACCTGAGCCATGCGCGCGTATACGTGAGCGTGCTCGGCGAGGGCGAGGCGCGAGACGACACGCTGGCAGGGCTGCGCAGCGCGCACGGCTATCTGCAGGGTCGCGTAGCGCGCGAGCTGACCCTCAAGCGCACGCCGACGCTCGAGTTCTCCTACGACGACACCACCGACCGCGCGTTGCGCGTGGACGCCCTGATCGAGGCCGAGATCGACGATGGGCAGGCATGAGCTACATCGAGCCAATCGAGCTAGGGGATGGGCGGGCATGAGCGCCGGCGAGTCGATCGAGCAGACGCGGCGGCTCGTGCTCGAGCGCATCCGCACCGACACCAGCTTTGTCGTGGCCACCCACGAGCACCCCGACGGCGATGCCTTGGGCTCGCTGATCGGCATGCACGGACTGCTCACAGCGCTCGGCAAGAGCTCTGAGATGTTCATCTCGCCCAGCGACCTGCCGCTCCCGCGTGAGTATCGCTGCCCGGCGCTCGAGCACGCCATCCAGGCCGCGCCCGCCGACATCGGCGAGCGCACGGTCGTGATGCTCGATTGCGGCAATATCGACCGCAACCCGGCTGCGGTCCTGCAACACGGAGCGCATCTGCTCAACATCGACCACCATCACGACAACACGCTGTTCGGCAGCCTCAACCTCGTCGACCCCTCCGCCTCGTGCACGGCGGAGATCGTTTGGGATCTGATGCACGGCCTTGAAGTCGCGCCGAGCGCAGCTATCGCTGAGGCCCTGTACGTCGGGCTCGTCACCGACACCGGCAGGTTCATGTACGAGAACACCGGCCCGCGCGCGCACAGGATGGCCGCCGAGCTGATCGCGGCCGGCGTCAACGTGCCGGCGGTAAATACGCGGCTGTACGAGGACCTTCCGCCGGCCAAGCTGACGTTGCTGGGGGTCGGCCTCGAGCGCATTCAACGCTTTGACGGCGGTGAGCTGACGCTCGTCGCGCTCGACGCCGAGGACTTCGCGCGCGCCGGCGCCGAGGAAAGCTTCTCCGAGGGGATCGTCGACCACCTGCGCTCGATTGCCGCCACCAAGGTCGCCGTGCTGATCCGCGAGCTGCTGGCGCCAGAGAGCCGCGGCAAGCGCAAGGTGTCGCTGCGCGCCACCGGCGACGATGTCGACGTGTCGGCGATCGCTCGCACCCAGGGCGGCGGCGGCCACCGTCGCGCCGCCGGCTTCTCGAGCACCCTGGAGGTGCACGAGCTGATCGAGCTGTTGCGCGGCGAGCTGGCTCTGCAACTGCATCCGGCGCCAAATGGTCCGGCTGTTCCCACGCTCGCGTAATCGTCCTCGTCGCGCAGCCAGCTGCCATCAAGGCGCCACGGCGTCAATATCCTCGCGTGGCATCCAGACCAGAGATAGACGGCATCCTGCTGATCGACAAGCCCGTGGGCATCACCTCGCACGACGTGGTCGCGTGCGTGCGGCGCTCGCTCGGAGGGGCAAAGACGGGCCACGCGGGCACACTCGACCCTTTCGCCAGCGGGCTCTTGGTCGTGCTGGTCGGCAAGGCGACCAAGCTGCAGAGCAAGATCATGGAGCTGCCCAAGCGCTATGAGACCGTCGCGCGCCTGGGCGCGCGCTCGAGCACCGGAGACCCGGAGGGGGAGATAACCGAGACCGGGCAGCTACCACCCGACCCGCCGCCGCTGCCGACCGGCGAGATCCGCCAGCGCCCGCCGATCTACTCGGCGATCAAGATCAAAGGCGAGCGGGCCTATCGCAAGGCACGTCGCGGAGAGAGCTTTCAGATGCCCGAGAGGATCGTGACAGTCAGCCGTTTCGAGCAAGTCTGGCGCGAGAACGAGCGCGCCGGCTACATGATCGAATGCTCCTCGGGGACCTACGTGCGCTCGCTGATCGCAGACCTTGGCGACGCCTACTGCGAGGAGCTCAGGCGCACCGCGATCGGGCCATTCGAGCTGGTGCAAGCCGGCGCACCGCCGCCACGCGGGCAGACGTTGGACATACCCTCCGCTGCTGAGCATCGAGTATGCCCTTGCGGAGACCGAACGATTCGCAGAGGCCAAGCGACTCGAAGCACGCTCCCGCGAGGCTGCTGAGCGCAGCGGCCATCGGTGACATAGGCTTGCAGGCGTGAAGATCACTCGACTGCCCGACGTGGAGGGCAAAGAGCGACGCGTGGCGGTGGGCTCCTTCGACGGCGTCCACCTCGGCCACCGCGAGGTGATTCGTGGCTCGGACAGCGTGCTCACGTTCGACCCGCACCCGACTGCGATCGTCGCGCCACAGCACACGCCGAAGCTGCTCACCTCGCTCGAGGTCAAGGCAGAGCTGGTGGCGGCACTCGGCGTGCAGGAGCTGATCTGATCCCCTTCGACGCTGACTTCGCCAAGCGCAGCGCCCAGGAGTTCATCGACGATGTGCTCGTCGGCGCGCTCGGCGCTACATATGTGTCGGTCGGTGAGAACTTCCGCTTCGGCAACCGCGCCAAGGGCGACCCGCAGATGCTCGGCGAAGACGAGCGCTTCTCCACGCGTGTGGCGCCACTGCTGGAGGTCGAAGGGGAGATCGTCTCCTCCAGCCACATACGAGGGCTCGTGCTCGGCAGGCGAGGTCGAGCAGGCTACGAGTTTCCTTGGCGCGCCGTTTCAGATGCGCGGCGAGGTCGTCCACGGCGACGAGCGCGGTCGCGAACTGGGCTTTCCCACCGCCAACCTGATCCCTGACGACGCGCTCGTTTGCCCTGGGCACGGCGTCTACGCGTGCCTGGCGGACACCGGCGACGGCACGGCCCCGCTTCCCGCCGCGGTCAACATCGGCGTGCGTCCGACCTTCGACACCGGTCGCGGAGAGCTGGTCGAGGCCTACATCCTCGACTTCGACGGCGACCTGTACGGCAAGCAGCTGCGCCTGGACTTCCTCTCGCGTTTGCGCGGCGAGCGGCGCTTCTCCTCGGCCGAGGCGCTGGTCGAGCAGATGCGCCGCGATGTGCGAGCGCACGCGCGAGATCGCCGCTGCCTGCTAGCCTGTGCGACCGCTATGACGATTACCACAGAGCGCAAGCGAGAGATCGCCGCCAAGTTCGGAGCCGGAGTAGCAGGACACCGGCAACACCAAGGTCCAGGTGGCCCTGCTGACCGAGCGCATCAACCACCTGACCGAGCACCTGCGCGAGCAGAGCAAGGACCACCACTCGCGCCGTGGCCTCTTGATGCTCGTCGGCCGTCGCCGCCGCTTCCTCGATTATTTGCGGCGCAAGGACCTCGAGGGCTACCGCGCTCTCATCAAGGAGCTCGGCCTCCGTAAGTAGCGGGTGGCACGCACGATGAGCGCCACCGACTCAGCTTCCACAGTGCTGGCGCCGGGCATGCAGGTCCCCGACTTCAAGCTCGCCACCGAAGGCGGCGAGGAGTTCACTCGAGGCGACCTGCAAGGCAAGACGACCGTGCTCGTCTTCTACCCGTTCGCCTTCAGCCCAGTGTGCACCGACCAGCTGCAGGTCTACGAGCAGTCGCTGCGCAGAGATCACCGCTCAGGGCGCCGACATCTATGGCGTCTCCTGCGACTCCAGCTGGTCTCAGAAAGCGTTTCGCGAGAAGCTCGGCGTGAGCATCCCGCAGCTATCTGACTTCGAGCCCAAGGGCGCCGCTTGCGCCGCGTTCGGCGTGCTTCATCCCGGCGGATTCCCGCAGCGCGCGCTTGTGATCGTCGGCCCCGACGGCGTCGTGCGCTGGAGCTATCAGGCACCTTCCCCGGCGGACCTTCCACCCGTGCACATGATCCTCGGCGGACTGAAGAACGTCTAGCGTCCGCTAAGCTCCACACGTTCGGATACAAGGATAAAAGAAAACGGCTCCGCCGACCGACGGGTGGAGAGGGAAGGTAGTTCAATATGAGTAGCAACGCCGTTACACGGGTCTCCGTGGAGATTGCAGGTAGCGAGATCTCGTTCGAGACCGGCAGGATGGCCAAGCAGGCCTCTGGCGCAGTGGTCGTCCGCCAGGGCGACACGATGGTCCTCTCGACAGCAACAGCAGGCGGGCAGCGCGATGTGGATTTCCTGCCGCTGACAGTGGATGTAGAGGAGCGGATGTACTCCGCCGGGAAGATTCCCGGCTCGTTCTTCAAGCGCGAGGGACGCTCGGGAGAGAAGGCGACGCTGACCGCGCGCATGATCGACCGCCCCTTGCGCCCGCTGTTCACCAAGGGCTGGAACTACGAGACCCATCTCGTGGCGATCCCGATCTCGGTGGACCACGTCAATCCATATGACATCCTCGCGATGAACGGCGCCTCCGCGGCGCTGATGATCTCCAACGTTCCGTTCGCCGGCCCGGTCGGCGCGGTGCGGATCGGCAAGATCGACGGCAACTTCGTCGTCAATCCCCAACGAGGAGGACCTGCTCGAGAACTCGGACCTCGACCTCGTCGTGGCCGGTTCTGAGGACGCGATCCTGATGGTCGAGGCCGGCGCGAACGAGATCTCAGAGGCTGAGATCCTCGACGCGCTCGACATCGCCCACTCGGCGATCAAGAAGATCTGCGCGCTGCAGCGCGAGCTGGCCGAGAAGGTCGGCAAGGAGAAGACCCCGATCACCGCGCCCGACGCGTCGATCCGGAGCTGCTGGCGAAAGTGAAGGCATCGCACGGTGCCGCGCTGGACGAGGCCACGCAGGTCGAGGACAAGCTCGAGCGCCAGGACGCGTGCAAGGCGGTTGAGGGGGCGATCCTCGCCGCAGTACGGCCCCGCCGCGCCCGAGGGCGCAGGCGAGGAGGCCGCCAAGGCAGCCAAGGCGAGGCGGGCGGAAGCGCAGCTCGCTTTCGACAAGCTGGAGAAGGCGATCATCCGCGAGCGCATCGCGATCCACAAGAAGCGCCCCGACGGTCGCGCGGAGGATGAGATCCGCGACATCACGATCGAAGTGGGCGTCACACCACGCACGCACGGCTCGGCGCTGTTCACGCGCGGTCAGACCCAGGCCCTGAGCGCCGCGGCGCTCGGCACGCTCAAGGAGGAGATGCGCCTTGACACGCTGGGGCTGCAGACCAAGAAGTACTACTTCCACCACTACAACTTCCCGCCGTTCTCGGTGGGGGAGGCCGGTCGTCTCGGCCCCAAGCGCCGCGACATCGGCCACGGCGCGCTCGCCGAGCGTGCGCTCGTGCCGGTGATCCCCTCGATCGAGGAGTTCCCCTACACGATCCGCGTGGTCTCGGACATCTTCGAGTCCAACGGGTCCTCCTCGATGGCCTCGGTGTGCGGCTCCTCGCTGTCGTTGATGGACGCGGGCGTGCCGATCAAGCGCCCGGTCGCCGGTATCGCGATGGGTCTGATCAAGGAGGGCGACGACTACATCGTGCTCACCGACATCGCGGGCGTCGAGGACCACCTCGGAGACATGGACTTCAAGGTGGCCGGCACCGAGCAGGGCATCACGGCGCTGCAGATGGACATCAAGATCTCGGGCGTCACGTTTGAGATCCTGCAAAGATGCGCTGACCCAGGCGCACAAGGCGCGCACGTTCATCCTCGCCAAGATGGCCGAGGTGATCGAGGGCCCGCGCGAGCAGCTCTCCGAGCACGCTCCGCGCATCCAGACGATCCAGATCGACCCGTCGCAGATCGGCATGCTGATCGGCAAGGGCGGCGAAACGATTCGCGGCCTCTCCGAGGAGTTCGAATCGCAGATCGACGTCAACGACGAGGGCCAGGTGCTCGTCTACTCGGCCAACGGCACGCTCGGCGACGCGCTTGGTGGAGCGCATCCGCACGATGATGAAGGAGGTCGAGGTCGGCGACGAGTTCGCCGGCAAGGTCGTCAAGACCACGACCTTCGGCGCGTTCGTGGAGCTCTCCAAGGGCACCGACGGACTGCTGCACATCTCAAACGTGTCGCCCGGCCAGCGCGTGGACACGGTCGAGGACGTGCTCAACAAGGGCGATGAGATCAACGTACGCGTGGTCGAGGTCGACCGCGAGCGCGGACGCATCGGCCTGCGCCTTGCCGACGATCCCGAGATCGCCGGCAAGAGCGTCGAGGAGCTCGCCACCGTCGGTGGCGGTGGTGGCGGCGGCGGTCGCCCTCCGCGCAGCGGCGACCGCAACGGCCGTGAGGGTCGTCCGCCGCGTAGCGGCGACCGCGGCTCCGGTCGTCCCCGCCATGGCGGCCGCGACCGCGATGAGACCGCGGGCCTGAGGGTTTGCCTCAACATCGAATAACCACGCTGGATAACGGCGTGCGGGTGATCACCGAGCGCATGGAGAACGTGCGCTCGGTGGCACTCGGCTTCTGGATCGGGACGGGCTCGGCCATGGAGACCGACGATCAGGCGGGGCTCTCGCACCTGCTGGAGCACATGCTGTTTCGCGGCACCGACAGCTACCGCTCGGAGGAGATCGACCAGATCTTCGACGCGATGGGCGCGGAGATAAACGCCGGCACCGATCGCGAGAGCACATCGCTGTTCACGCGCGTGCTCGACCGTCACCTCGAGCGTGCGCTGCACGTGATGGGGGAGATGATCTGGCACCCGTGCTTCGAGGACCTCGAGGCCGAGCAGAAGGTCGTGCTCGAGGAGATCGCGATGTACGAAGACGATCCCCAGGACAGGGTCTTTGACGTGCTCGGCGAAGCTGTCTTCGGCTCGCACCCGCTCGGGCGCGCGGTCATCGGCCGTGCCGAGGTGGTGGGCGGGGTCGAGCCGGACGGCTTGCGCTCCTTCCACGGCGAGCGCTACCTGCCGCAGAGCATCGTCGTCGCGGCGGCCGGCTCGGTCGCACATGACGAGCTCGTGAGCATGGTGCAGGCGGCGACTCCGTCGAACAGCTCAAGCGAAAACGGCGCGGCGATCCTCTCGCCTAAGCAAGCCCCATCGTTCGAGCGGCGCGTGCGCTTCCTGCAAAAGGACACCGAGCAGTACCACGTCTGCCTCGGCGGCCAGGGCATCTCCCGCCACGACGAGCGCCGCTTCGCGCTGCGCGTGCTCGAAGGCGTGCTGGGCGGCACGTCCTCCTCGCGGCTCTTCCAGGAGGTGCGGGAGAAGCGAGGTCTGGCCTACTCGGTCTTCTCCTTCTCCAACCTGCACGCCCACACCGGCGAGGTCGGCCTGTATGTGGGCACCCGTCCCGACAATCTCGGCGAGGCGATCGCCACGATCGCGCAGGAGCTCGATCGCTTCGTGGCCGAGCCTGTCAGCGAGGAGGAGCTGACGCGCTCGCGCGAGAACGTCAAGGGCCGCATCGTGCTCGCGTTGGAGTCGACCGCCGCGCGCATGAACCGGTTGGGCTCCTCGGTGCTCAGCGACCTGCCGATCCTCTCAGTGGATGAGATCATCGAGCGAATCGACGCCGTGGAGGCGAGCGATATGCACGAGCTGGCAATCGAGCTGTTTGCCGGCGAGCGACTTTCCGTGGCGGGCGTCGGGACCGAGGAGAGCGTCTTCCAAGCGGCGCTCGCACCGCTCGAAGCAGTGGCATCGTGATCCTCTTTGGCCTACTTGCTAGCCTGCAAGCCGGCGATTGCGCATGCAACACAGGGGCGAGGTTGTGATCCGCGTCGGCGTCGCGGGCGCGGCTGGACGGATGGGCGAGACGGTCTGCGCCGCCGTCGAGGGAGCGAGCGACATGGAGCTCGTCGGGCGCGCCGATCCGCTGCTGGACGTCACGCTCGCGCAAATGCTGGAGCAGTCCGCTCCAGAGGTCGTGGTCGACTTCACACGGCCTGACACGGCCTTGGAGAACGCGCTCGAGTGCGTGCAAGCAGGGGCGCACGTGGTGATCGGCACAACCGGCTTCGACTTGGACGCCCTCAGAGACGGCCTGCTGGCACTGCAAAAAAGCTCGATGCCCCCCGCGCGCGCGGGGGACCAACCAAATCGAGCACCAATGGGACGGCCGGCAAACGTGCTCGTAGCGCCCAACTTCGCGATCGGCGCGGTCCTGATGATGCGCTTCGCCGCCGAGGCCGCAAGCCACATGGCCAAGGCCGAGATCGTCGAGCTGCACCACGACCGCAAGCTCGACGCGCCCAGCGGTACGGCGGCACGCACCGCACAACTGATGGCAGAGTCCTCCGGTGGCGAGCCGCCGCCGATCCATTCCGTGCGTCTGCCGGGCATCGTTGCCAATCAGGAGGTAATCCTCGGCGACGAGGCCCAGACGCTGACGATCCGCCACGACACAACCGGTCGCGAGTCGTTCATGCCCGGCGTGTTGCTGGCCGTTCGGGGCGTTCGAACACTGCAGAGCACGCCCGTGGTGGGCCTCGAGCACTCTGTTGTTCGCGGGCGAGTGAGCAATGCCGGCACGCCACCCTCTACACCCGATACAAGTGGAATACTGCACACGATGAGCCCGCTCGGCACCATCCTGACTGCGATCGTCACGCCATTCGACGAGAACCTGCGCGTCGACGAGGAGGCGTTCGTCGCGCTGATGCACCATCTCGCCGAACACGGCTCCGACGGCTTCGTCGTATGCGGGACTACGGGTGAGGCGGCAACTCTCACCGACGAGGAACACCTCGGCCTGATCGGCCTGGCCGTACGCGAGCGCCCGCCGGGCACCACGATCGTCGGTGGCACCGGCTCCAACGACACGCAACACGCTGTGCATCTGACCGAGGTCGCAAGCGAACTTGGCGTGGACGCAACCTTGAGCGTCACCCCCTACTACAACAAGCCGAGCCCACGCGGGATCGTGCGCCACTACGAAGAGGTCGCCAAGGCCACCGACAAGCCGATCGTGCTTTACAACATTCCTGGCCGGACGGCCGTCAACATGGGACCGGAGCTACTGGCGCGTCTGGCGCAAATCGAGCACATCGAGGGCGTCAAGCAATCCAACCAGGCCGAGTTGCAACTGATAGATGGGCTCGAGCTGTACACCGGCGACGACGCAACCTTCGCGCACACGCTCGACATTGGCGGCGCCGGCGCGATCAGCGTCTCGAGCCACATCGTCGGCGATGAGATGCGCCGCATGGTCGACGAGCCAGAGCACCGCGCTGAGATCGACGCCAACCTGCAGGACGTGTACGAGACGCTGTTCATGACCGCCAGCCCGACGTGCACGAAGGCGGCACTGAACATGCTTGGCCACAAAGTCGGCGGACTGCGGCTGCCCTTGATCGAGGCTGACGAGCATGAGCTGGCCGCGGTGCGCGCGATGCTCGTGCGCCACGATCTGGTGCCCGCGGAGGAGCACGCCGGTGGCGAGCGTAAGGCCGCGGCGAGCGCTCGGGCGACCGGCGCGTGAGCGCCCCTAGCGCTTTGCTCCCAGGGGAGCCTGCGAAATGAGCAAGCTGCGCGTCCTGCCCCTCGGTGGGCTGGGGGAGATAGGCAAGAACATGACCGTCCTCGAGTACGACGGGCGGATCGTCGTCGTGGACGTCGGCCTGCGCTTCCCGACGCCGGAGATGGTCGGCATCGACCTGGTGCTGCCCGACTTCTCCTACCTGCGCGAGCGGGCACGCGACATCGAGGCGATCGTCGTCACCCATGGCCACGAGGATCATCTCGGCGCACTGCCGTGGGTCGTGCGCGAGCTCGGCCAGGAGAACGTGCCGCCCGTCTACGGCGGACCGCTGACGATCGCGATGGCGCGCTCCAAGCTGGACGAGCACAAGCTGCGCGACGTCGAGCTGTGCGACGTCGCGCCCGGGGAGATGCTTGACCTCGGGCCGTTTTCGCTTGAGATGATCCACATGACCCATTCGATCCCCGACTCAAGCGCCGTTGCGCTGGGGACCGACCTCGGCACGGTGTTGATAACCGGCGACTACAAGTTCGACCAGACGCCGGTGGACGGGGCTCCGGCGGACGTCTCGCGCCTGGCGGAACTGGGGCGCGAGGGTGTGTTGCTGCTGTGCGGAGACTCCACCAACGTCGACCGTGAGGGCTTCTCGCCGTCGGAGTCGCTGGTCGGGCCGCACCTGGAGGAGGCGTTCGCCCGCTGTGAGGGGCGCATCATCGTGACGAGCTTCGCCTCGAACATCCACCGCGTGCAGCAGGTGATCGACGCCGCCGCGGCGCTCGAGCGCAAGGTCTCGCTCGTGGGCCGCTCGATGCGCAAGAACGTCGGCATCGGACGCACGCTCGGCCACGTCGACGTACCCGAGGGCATCCTCGTGGGCACGCGCGAGATCGAAGACTTCCCCGACGAGCGCATCGTCATCATCTCGACAGGCTCACAGGGAGAGCCGCTCTCGGCCCTGCGGCGCATGGCCTATCGCGACCATCCCCAGGTGAAGCTGCGCCACGGCGACACCGTCGTGTTCTCGGCGACGCCCGTGCCCGGCAACGAGCGCGCCGTCAACGAGACGATCGACCGGCTCTACCACATCGGCTGTGACGTGGTGACCGCCCGCGACGCGCCGGTGCATGCCTCAGGTCACGGCTATGCCGAGGAGGTCAAGCTGATGCTCAACCTGACCAAACCGCGCTACGTGATGCCTTTCCACGGCGACTTCAAGCGCCTGCGCCTGCACACCCAACTGGCCGAAGCGGTCGGCATCGAGCCCGATGACATCTTCCAGGGCGAGAACGGCCTGCCGCTCGACATCGACGAGCGCGGCGCGCGCTTCAAAGAGCACGAGCAGTCGGGCATGATCTTCGTCGACGGCGTGGAGATCGGCGACATGGCCGATGTCGCGCTGCGCGACCGGCGCATGCTCTCCGCGGACGGCATCTTCATCGTGGTCGTGACGATCGCCGAGCAGGACGGGCGCTCGGTGGCCGACCCGGAGGTGATCTTCCGCGGCGTGCCGTTCCCCGAGGAGGCCGGCGAGCTGTTCGAGGAGATCCGCTCGACCGTCGATGCCACGCTCGCGCGTGCCGCCAAGGAGGAGATCCGCGAGGTGGACCTGCTGCAGCAGATGCTCCACGACGACCTGGCGAAACTGGTCTATGACCGTTTGAAGCGCCGCCCCATGGTGCTGCCGGTCGTCGTAGAGGTCTAGCCGAACCTCAGACTTCCAAGCGGGCGGCCTCGGGAGCAGGCGTTTGGGCAGGTTGCGAGGACGGGACCGCAGGCAGGGTGACGACGAAGCGTGCACCCGGGCGCTCGGCGCCGGGGTGTGTCTGCTCCACCGAGACGCTGCCGCCGTGAGACTCGGCGACGGCACGCACGATCGCTAGGCCCAGGCCGAACGAGCCGCCGCGGTCGCCCGCGCCACGAACGAAGCGCTCGAACAGCGTCTCGGCCAGGCGCTCGGGGACGCCGGGGCCGTCGTCCTCAATGATTAGACGTGCCTCTGCCAGACGCTGCCTGACCGGTGCGATAGCTCGTGGAGACGCGGATCTCGGTGCCGGGTGGCGTGTGGCGCAGCGCGTTCTCGATCAGGTTGAGCGCGAGCCGGTGCAGCTCGTCGCGAGAGGCCTCGACGACCGCCGGCTGCACGTCGAGTGAGATCTCGTGCTGGGCGCTCACCGGGCCCAGCTCGGCAGCAGCCTCCACGACGATCTGCGCAAGATCGCAAGGCTCGCGCCGCACAACCCGCCCGACGTCGGTGCGCGCCAGCAACAGCAGGTCGGCGACGAGGCGACGCATGCGCTGGGAGGAGCGCAGAGCAGAGCGTGCGGCATCGGCCTCTTCGCCATGCAGGGACTCGGCCAGCAGCTCGAGGTTGGCAAGCACGCTCGTCAGGGGCGTACGCAGCTCGTGCGATGCGTCGGCCACGAACTGGCGCTGGCGCGCGAGCGTGGCTTCGGTCTCGGCATGGGCGGCGTCGAGCTCGTGCAACATGCCGCCAAGCGTGCGCGCAAGCTCGGCGACCTCGTCTTCGGCTAGCGGCTCGGGCACGCTGCGGCTGGGGTCGCGCGTGCGCGCGATCTGCTCGGCCGTCCTTGTCAGCTCGGCGATCGGCGCCATCGCGCGTCGCGCGATCATCATCCCGGCGAGCAGCGCGAGACCGGTGCCGGCGAGCACGCCGAGCAAGAGCAGCAGCTCGACGCGCGCAACGGTGCCTTCGACGTCGGAGAGACGCCGACCGTACTGGACGACGATGTCCCCGCCGACCGATGCGTCGAGCGGAACGAGTTGCGTGTCGACGCGATAGCCGTCCGCGTCTGGTTTCATTGGCTCCGCCAAAGTCGGGCGCCCCAGCACTCTGAGGTGAGCACTCCGCCACTGATGCTGAGGATGCGAATTGCAGCGTGCTCGGAGCTTGCGAACCGATTCAGGTCGGGCGGGTTGGTGACGTGCAGCGTGAAGCCTTCGGCCTGGTTGCCGGTGACGCTCACCTGCAGGAAACTGGCGAAGTTGGTGGTGGCCGCAGCAACTTCGCGGTTGAAGTTGGAGCGGATGCGATGGACGGTCAGCGAGCCGACGACCAGCGCGAACGCGCACAGGATCGTGAACGTCAGCAGTGCCGAGACACCGGCCAGGCGCGTGCGAATCGGCAGGCGGTCGAACGTGACCGACACGTGCTCCACGAGTCGTGCAAGTGACGAGCGCAGCGCGCTCTGGTGCTCCGAGGGCTGGTCAGGCTCTGAGGACGTACCCGGCTCCGCGGATCGTATGGAGCAGTCGCGGCTCGCCCTCGGCCTCCAGCTTGCGACGCAAATTGGAGACGAACACCTCGATCGTATTGGTCGTCGAGAAGGGGTCGTAGCCCCACACCTCATCCAGCAGGCGCTGGCGGGAGATGACGATGCGCTCGTTGCGCATCAGGTACTCAAGCAGCTCGAACTCGCGCTGGGTCAGCTCGATCTGGCGCTCGCCACGGGCGATCTCGTGCGTGTCGACGTTGAGCGAGAGATCGCCGACGCGCAGGGGCGCGGAGCCGCGCGGCGGGCGGCGGCGCAGCAGCGCGCGCATGCGCGCAAGCAGCTCCTGGCGCTCGAACGGCTTGACGAGGTAGTCGTCGGCGCCAGCGTCGAGTCCCTCGACACGGGACTCCAGAGCGTCCCTGGCGGTGAGGATCAAGATCGGCACGTCGTCGCCGTCACGCAGCTGCTTGGCCACCTCGATCCCGTCGAGCTCGGGCAGGCCGAGGTCGAGGATCACAAGGTCCGGGGCGAACGTGCGCCCGTGCTCGAGCGCAGCGTTGCCGTCGGCGGCTGCGCGCACCTCGTAGCCCTCCATGCGCAGCGAGCGCTGGAGTGCCTGGGCGATGTCCTCGTCGTCCTCGACCACGAGCACGCGGGGGGCACGGGTGAATTCACTCATCTCAACCACTCTGTGTAGCGGTGTGCACTAAAGCCATACGTAAGGGTCAATCCCGCGTAGGAGTTCTCCACAGCCTAGATGGCAGGATGAGCAGCCGACCGGAGCTACATGAAAAGGCCTGGCTATCGGCCGAGTCATAAGCAGGTTCTCGGCGGTGCGCGTCGAAGCTGGCCCTGATGCCGGCCACCCGCAGAAGCCCCAAGCGTCAGCCCGCCCGTAAGCAGGCGGCGCGACGAGGAGCGCGAGCGAGCACCCGATCGCGCTCGCAAAGCGGGCGTGGACGGGGCGCGGCTCGACCGGCCTGCTCGACGGATTCTCGCTGCGCTGGCCGGTGTTGAGCCAGAACCAGCGTGACGTGCTCGGCCTCGGCCTGGTGGCTGTGGGCGTGTTCATGGGTTTTGTCCTCTATGGCCACTGGGACGGCGGGAAGGTGGGCCAGGGGCTTGGCGAGCGCTCTGGGCTGGTGCTTCGGCGAAGCGCGATCGCTCGCTCCCGCGGCATTCGTTATCGGCGGCAGTGCGCTGCTGTTCGCTCAGTTCATGCCGACACGTAGACCGTTGCGTACCGGAGGCCTGTGCCTTTGCGCGGCCGTGACGCTGGCGCTCGCCGCTGGCACGCTCGGCATCAGCAGCGGCACTCCAGACGATGCGAGCAGCGAGCAGTGGAACTCGGCGTCTCTTCAATCCCACGGGGGCATCCTCGGCCAAGGCCTCTACTGGGTTGCCCACCGGCTGGTGCAGACCGTGGGCGTAGACATCCTTGTCGTGTTCTTGCTGGTCGTTGGCGTGGTGCTGCTGACGGGCCTCTCGTTCGCCGTGGTCGTGCGCGCAACGGGCAATGGCCTGGTCGACACCAGTCGCGTGTTGCGTGCGTCGAGCAAGCGCTCTCGAACGCTCGAGCAAGACGGCTCAGGAGGAGCTCTCTAAGCGGACGCAAGCCGGCTCGAGCAAGTCAGAGGACCCGCTTCAGCCGCCGGAGCCGGCGCCAGACGAGCTGATCGTGCGCGCCACTCACGTGGAGGCGCCTTCCGTCGATGGTGCAGCGCCGGCGACTGGGGCGATTCGAGCCCTGGGATGTGGATGTGGAGGACGTGATGGAACCCAGCGAGCCAGACGGCGAACACGACCCACAAGCCAAAGGAGAGGACGAGGACGGATCGTTTGCGGCCGTCGATCTTCGCTCCCCGCAGGAGTCCCGAGTCGGGCGAGGAGGACGAGGTTCCCGCCGAGCCGGTAGACGAGTCGCTGCTCACGCCGCAGGGCCGCCTGCGCGACGCGGTGACCGACGACCCCGAGTTCGTCTGGGAGCTGCCCGGAGCCGAGCGGATCCTCACCCGGTCGACCGCCGAGCAGGCGCGCCCGGACACTGCCGGACAGGAGCGCACCGCGACCAGCCTGGTCGAGGCGCTCGGCCACTTCGGCGTGCAGGCGAAGGTGATCGGCACCGTGGCGGGACCGCACATCACACGCTATGAGCTTCGCCTGGCACCGGGCACGAAGGTCGGCAAGGTGGCCCAGCTCAAGGACGATCTGGCCTATGCGCTGGCCGCAACCGACATCAGGATTCTCGCCCCGATCCCAGGCAAGCAGGCAGTTGGCGTGGAGGTACCTAACGCCAAGCGGCGCATGGTGCGCCTCGGCGACGTGTTCCAGGAGCCGCCCAAGGACTGGTCGCCGCTGACGGTGTGGCTGGGCAAGGACGTCGCCGGCAAGGCGATCGGCGCGGACCTCGCGAAGATGCCACACCTGCTCGTGGCGGGCACGACCGGCGCCGGCAAGTCGGGGGCGATCAACGCGATGTTGTGCAGCGTGCTGCTGCGCGCCACCCCGCACGAGCTGCGCCTCGTGCTGGTGGATCCCAAGCAGGTGGAGCTCAACCACTACGAGTCGATCCCGCACCTGCTCACGCCGGTGATCACGAGCCCACGCATGGCCGCCAACGCGTTGCAGAACCTTGTGCGCGAGATGGAGCAGCGCTACGGGATCATGTCGCTGTCGCGCACTCGCTCCCTGATCGAGCTCAACAAGGCGCGCGAGGCGCGCAACGAAGCGCCGCTGCCATACATCCTGTGTGTGATCGACGAGCTCGCGGACCTGATGATGGTCGCGCCGGCCGACGTTGAGGACTCGATCATCCGCCTTGCGCAGAAGGCGCGCGCGGTGGGAATTCACCTCGTGCTGGCCACACAGAGCCCGCGCGTTGACGTGATCACGGGCATGATCAAGGCCAATGTGCCCTCGCGCATCGCCTTCTCGGTCTCAAGCCAAACTGACTCGCGTGTGATCCTCGACCAGAACGGCGCCGAGTCGCTGCTCGGCCAGGGCGACATGCTCTTCAGCCCGGTCGGCTCTTCGCGCTTGCAACGCATCCAGGGCGCGTACATCGACGAGTCGCAGATCGCGAAGCTGACGGACATGTGGCGCAAGCAGGGCGAGCCCGAGCTGCGCGAGGAGCTGCTGGAGGAGGTCGAGCCCGCGGAGCCCGAGAAGAGCTCAGACGACGGGTTCGATCCCGACGAGGACCCGCTGTTGAGCGACGCGATCAGGCTGGTAGCGGAAATGCAGACCGCCTCGACCTCGATGCTGCAGCGACGTCTGCGCCTCGGCTACACCCGCGCGGGCAGGCTGATCGACATGCTCGAGCGTCGCGGCGTGATCTCCGGCTATGAGGGATCCAAGCCGCGTCAGGTACTGATCGGCGAGGCGGACGTGCCCAGAGTACTTGCCATGTTGGGCGACTCTGGCACTGCGAATACGCCGAGCGAGGCATCGATTTCCACTTGAGCATTCATGTCCAATTCTCGATATCTGGAAGACATCGCCGCATGCGGCGATGTCCCGGACGGTGCATGCACCGTCCGGCCGAGTCGTGCATGCACGACTCGGAAAGCACCTATATGGGCCGGAGTCACTAGCCTGTTGCTCTGATATGGCAGAGATCGGAGCGACCCTACGAGAGGCGCGGATGCGTGCTCGTATCGACGTGTCCGAGATCGAGGCGCAGACTAAGATTCGCGCCAAGTACCTGCGCGCTCTGGAGAACGAAGAGTGGGACCTGCTGCCGGGCCCCACGTTCGTGCGCAGCTTCCTGCGCACTTACGCCCAGGCGCTGGGCCTCGACGCCAAGGCGCTCGTCGACGAATACCGCATGAACTACGAGCAGCCGAGCGAGCTGGACCATCAGCCGGTGATGTCGCCGCCGCGCCGTGCCCCCACGCGCGCGAGCTCGAACAGGCCGGGTCCCTCGCGCGGCTATGTGATCGCGGTGAGCGCGTTCGGCCTGCTGATCGTCGTGCTGGTCGTGGCATTGATCGCCGGCAAAAAAGGGAACGGCACGCCTCCGACCCCCGCAAGCTCGACAAGCGCTCAGGAAAGCCACGGCTCGAGCCACCACAACCACAGCTCCTCCAGCTCATCTACGCCGAACAGTGCCGGTGGGCGAGTAACCCTCTCGCTGCATCCCACCGCGCCGGTGTACGTTTGCCTGGTCGACGCAGCCGGCAGCAAGCGGATCCCGGGCCTCACGCTCGAACCTGGCTCCTACATGCCGCGCGACTATCACTCGACACGCTTTGACCTGCTGCTGGGCAACAATGCGGTGAAGCTCTATGTAGACGGCAAATTGCTGAGCGTGCCTGCTTCGAGCAAGCCGATCGGCTATTCGATCACGAGTAGCGGACGCCACGTGCTCGCTGCAGCCCAGCAGCCGACGTGCGGATGAGCGACGCACCTCGCGCCGGGATCCTGGTGACGGGCACCGAGGTACTCACGGGGCGCGTGCGCGACCGCAACGGCCCCTGGCTTGCCAACCGCCTGCTGGAGACCGGAGTCGACCTGGCTCAGATCGCGATAGTGGGCGATCGCCCACAGGATCTGCTGGCCGCGCTCGAGTCGATGGCAAGCGAGGGTCTGGACGTGGTGCTCTCAAGCGGCGGTCTGGGGCCGACTGCCGACGACCTAACCGCCGAGGTCGTCGGCTCCTTTCAAGGCCGCGAGATGGTGCTGGATGAGGCGCTGGAGGGACGTATCGCCGAGATCCTGCGGCCGCTCGCTGCGCGCTACCCAAATCTTGACCGCGACGCGATCACCCACGGCAACCGTAAGCAGGCCACGATTCCGCGCGGCGCGACCGTGCTCGAGCCGGTTGGCACGGCACCGGGTCTCGTCGTAGCCCCAGTCGAGGGGGCCAAGGGACCTACCGTCGTGGTACTACCGGGGCCGCCGCGTGAGCTACAGCCGATGTGGAAGCAGGCGGTGGCAACCGAGGCGTGGCGCTCTGCGATCGCCGGCGCGCGCGTCTACCGCCTTCAGATGCTGCGCCTGTTTGGGATACCGGAGTCGGAGATCGCCGAGACGCTGCGCCACGCCGAGCGCGAGGGGGTGGACCTGAGCACACTCGAGATCACGACATGCCTGCGCAGTGGCGAGATCGAGATCGTCACCCGCTACGAGCCCGACGCCCAACCGGCGTACGACGAGTTCGCGCAGATCGTCGCCACACGTCATGCCGACACGCTCTATTCGACCGACGGCACGACGATCGACGCTCAGGTGGCAGCACTGTTGCGCGGCGAGCGACCGGCGGGCACGCCGGCAAGCTCGGATCGGTCCGCCGCTGGCGAGCAGGACAGCTTGGCAGTGGGCGTGACACACACAATTGCCGTCGCCGAGTCGTGTACAGGCGGACTGCTGCTGGCGCGACTAACCGACCCACCGGGCGCCTCCGAGTACGTACTGGGCGGAGTCGTGGCTTACTCGAACGAGGCGAAGATCGCCCAGGTGGGTGTCCCACGCGAAACGATCGAAGCCTACGGCGCCGTCTCCGAGCAGGTGGCACAAGCGCTTGCCGAGGGCGCGCGGATGCGACTCGGCGCCGAGTTGGGAGTGGGGCTTACCGGCATAGCCGGTCCCGGCGGTGGCAGCGAGCAGAAGCCCGTGGGGCTGGTCTGGCTGTGCGTGTCTGCCGCGGCTGGCGCAAGCTTGACGCGCTCCGTGCGCCTGCCGGGAGGACGCCCAGATGTACGCGAGCGTTCAGCGCTCGTCGCGATGCACATGATCCGCCGTCTGCTCAGCGGCGAGCGCGACAATGTCAAGCCCACGCCCGTTTGACCACATATCTCTCCGCATTACGCTGAGAATGTGATCAGGAGTCCAACAGCGCGACTGTTCGTGGCCGTAGACCCACCCGTGGAGATCTGTGAGCGGCTGACGGCCTGGGCGCGAGAGGGCGCCCGTGACGCACAGGCGGGCGGGCGCGCGAAGGCGTCGCTGCGGGTGCTCGATGCGGAGCTCCTGCACGTTACGCTTTGCTTTCTGGGGAACCGGCCGGCGGGGGAGATGGACGTGCTCGCCTCGGAGCTCTCTACATGCAATGGGCGCGGCGGAGAGCTATCGCTCGGCGCGCCGCTGTGGCTGCCCGAGCGCAACCCGCGTGCGCTGGCTGTGGAGCTACACGACGAGCGCGGTCGGCTTGCCTCCCTTCAGGCAGAAGTGGTAGCTGCGCTGCAGCGTGTGAGCGGCTGGCAGCCGAACGGCAGCGCCGACACAGGCGTGAGGGCAACTGCGAGCAAGCGAAGCTTTTACCCACACGTGACGGTCGCTCGCTTGCGCCGCGGCGCAGCGCCGCAGCAGCGAGCTCTGCCACCGACACCTTCAGCCTCGTTCAGTGCGCGTGAGTTGGTGCTCTACCGCTCCTGGCTATCGCCTGAGGGCGCTAGCTACGAAGCGGTGGCCGCTCATTAATCGGGTCAGGTCGTTACCACAAATAGGCATCGCGCTTTTTCATTGGTCAAACCGCCGCCGGCTCCTACCCACAGGACCGTGCAAGCAAGTCGGGCGGGCTACTCTTTGTGGAGCCCCATGAAGCGCTACCACCTCACGACTTTCGGTTGCCAGATGAACGAGCACGACTCCGAGCGCATGAAGGGGATGCTCGAGTCGCTCGGCTACAGCGAGGTACCCGAGCGCGCCGAGGCCGACCTGATCCTGTTCAACACCTGCTCGATCCGCGAGACCGCGGACAGCCGTTTCGTGGCGCATCTGGGGGAGGCAAAGCGCCTGAAGCGCGAACAGCCCGAGCGCATCGTCGGCGTCGGCGGCTGCTGGGCGCAGTCGGTCAAGGAGGAGGTGTTCGAGCGCTTCCCCTTCGTCGACGTCGCATTCGGCCCCGGCCAGACGCACAAGCTCGCCGAGTTCCTGACGAGCGACTCGCTCACTGCGCAGGGATACTTCGAGTTCGAGGGCTTCACCGGCCATCTGCCGGCCAAGCGCAGCGCGAGCATTTCAGGGCTGGCTGCAGATCAGCGTGGGCTGCAACTGCCGCTGCTCCTACTGCATCGTGCCGAGCACGCGCGGGCGCGAGGTGTCGCGGCCCTTGCAGGAGCTGGTGGCCGAGGCTGAGGCGATGGCCGCCGACGGTGTGCGCGAGGTGACCTTGCTCGGCCAGAACGTCAACTCCTACGGGCGGGATCTGCGCGTGGACGGCAAATCTGAGACGTTCGCCAACCTGCTGGGACAGATCGACGCGATCGAGGGGATCGAGCGCATCCGCTACACGAGCCCGCACCCGAAGGACATGCGCGAGGACGTGATCCGCGCGCATGCAGAGCTTGCGAGCGTATGCGAGCACATCCATCTGCCCTTGCAATCGGGCTCGAGCCGCATCCTCAAGGCGATGCGCCGCACATACGACCGCGAGCGCTATCTCGACCGCGTGGCCCTGATTCGTGAGCACGTGCCCGACGCGGCGATCACGACCGACATCATCGTCGGCTTCCCAGGTGAGAGCGAGGAGGACTTCGAGCAGACGCTTGCAGGTCGCCGAGCAGGTGGGCTATGACAGCGCGTTCACGTTCATCTTCTCACCTCGCCGGGGCACGGAGGCAGCCGAGATGACCGAGGGGATCGTGCCGCATCCGATCAAGGTGGAGCGCATGGAACGCCTTGTGGAGGTGGTGCAGCGTCGTGCTTCCGAGCGCGCACAGCGCTTCGTTGGCCGGACCGTCGAGGTGCTCGTCGAAGGCCCCTCGCGCACCGACCCCGAACGCCAGCGCGGACGCACGCGCCACAACAAGGTCGTCAACTTCGCCGGCCTCGCCGCGCCCGGCGAGCTGACGCAAGTGGAGATCGTCAAGGCCACGAGCCAGACCCTCACCGGCGAGGAGAGTCTCCTCGCCCGCACGGCTCGCTGACTGCCCGCCGCCGATCAGGCGTAGAGGGGGTTGAAGGACTCGCGCTCGCACGGAGGCGAACATATGTTCCCATAGTTCCGTCCGAAGCACCCCATACATTTTCATCTCCAACTTTCGACAGGAGGAGCAAGACGATGCCCGTGACCGATGAGGAGAAGGCCGCAAAGGCGCGCGACGCGGCCCTGCAGGGCGCGCTCGGCCAGATCGAGCGCGAGTTCGGCAAGGGCTCGGTCATGCGCATGGGCGACGAGGGCGCACAGGTGCGCGTCGACGCGATCCCCACCGGCGCGCTGTCGCTCGATCTGGCGCTCGGAATCGGCGGCGTGCCCAAGGGGCGCATCGTGGAGGTCTTCGGGCCGGAGTCATCCGGCAAGACGACGCTGATCTACCACGTGCTCGCCGAAGCCCAGAGGCTCGGCGGAGTGTGCGCGTTCATCGACGCCGAGCACGCGATGGACCCACTGTACGCCAAGGAGATCGGCGTGGACATCGACGAGCTGCTCGTCTCCCAGCCCGACTACGGCGAGCAGGCGCTTGAGATCGCCGACATGCTCGTGCGCTCCGGCGCCGTGGACGTCGTCGCGATCGACTCGGTGGCCGCACTCACTCCGCGCGTGGAGCTGGAGGGTCAGATGGGCGACCAGACCGTGGGCGCGCAAGCGCGCATGATGTCCCAGGCGATGCGCAAGATCGCCGGCAACCTCAACCGCACCGGCACGCTCTGCATCCTGACTAACCAGATCCGCGAAAAGGTCGGGGTCATGTTCGGCTCGCCCGAGACCCAGCCTGGTGGGCGCGCATTGAAGTTCTATGCCTCCCAGCGCCTTGACATCCGGCGCATCGAGACGCTCAAGGACGGCACCGAGGCGGTCGGCAACCGTGTGCGCGTGAAGGTCGTCAAGAACAAGCTTGCGGCGCCCTTCCGTCAGGCCGAGTTCGACATCGAGTTCGGCAAGGGCATCTCGACTTCCGGCTGCCTTGTGGACCTCGGGATCGAGCACGGCATCGTCACGAAGTCGGGCTCGTTCTTCTCATACGGCAACGACCGCCTCGGCCAGGGCCGCGGCAACGCCAAGGCATATCTCGATCAGAACCCGGCGATCGCCGGCGAGATCGAGCGCAAGGTGTACGCCGCGCTCGGGATCGGGGCCGACAAGGTTAGGCCGATCCAGGGCACCGAGACTCCGCTAGCGGTGGCCCCGGAGCCGAGAGGCAGAGGCCGACACCCGCGCTGCTTGACGGTCTAGGGCGGCGCGGATACTGCGTCCTCAGTCGCGGAGCGCCTCCCGGACGGCTATGTCCGCCCGGGAGGCTCTATCCGCGTTAGCTCCACGGGGCCGTGACTACTGGGTGGTAGCACCTGCGGGAGGGCCGCCTTCGTAGGCCGAACCCGAGTTCGAGCCCGAGCTACCCGAGCCGGACTTGCTTCCCATGTTCGGGCACGGGTGACCCGTGGATCCCGGCGGTGGTCTGCGGCTTCGTGCGTGGTACTCGGGGTCGTCGTCGTCGTCGACGGGGTGGTCGCCGTGTTGCTTGTGGACTGGGTCGTTGTGCTCGTCGTGGAGCTCGGTGCCGCGGCAGCGCCGGTGATGCCGGCAACAGCTCCGCCTGTGGCCAGAGCGCCAACGACGAGACCTACTCGGATAATGCCTCTGCTTTTCATACGCGAACCTCCGATGGTGTGGTAGCGGGTTACGCCAACCATCCTGGGACCGCTCCCTAAGGCGATCGGAACGTGCGCCTAAGTAGGGGCGAAGGACTTTGTAGGAGGCCTTCTTATGCTCCCCGTGCGGCAACGCTTTGAAACCCGCGCTCTGACTCCGATGGGGCGGCTAGGACGTCCGCTGGGCAAACTAGACAAGGACGCAACGAGCGTGGCGTACCGATCGTCGATCGACGGGATCGCCGATCGGCCAGCACGCGAGCGACTGAGGACGCAATATGGCGCCGCCCAGCGGACGTCCTAGCGCTTGGCGCGGTGGCCGTCGGCTAGGTCGTAGGCGATCTTGTCGCTGCCGGACTTGCGCGTGAACGTTGCCGACATCTCCGGCGCGAGACCCGCAAAAGCAGATCCAAAGCGCAGCGCGATCGGGGCGACGTCCACCTCGCCGCGGTTGTGCTCGATCGCTCCTACTACGGCCTTGGCCACATCCTCTGGGCTGCGTGTACCCACGCCCTTCGGCAACTTCACGCCCGCGTCGGCGAACATGCCCGCGTCGCGGATGAAGCCGGGGAATACCGTCGAGACGCCGACTCCCGTACCGTGCAGCTCAGCGCGCATAGCTCCCGAGAAGCCACGCAAGCCGAACTTCGTGGCGTTATAGATCGAGCTGCCCGCCGTCGCGGCCTTGCCCGATAGCGAGGACATGAACAGCAGGTGCCCGCTGCCACGCTTGACCATCTCCGGCACGAGCATGTGCGCCATCGCGATCGGCGCGCGCAGGTTTACCTCAAGCGCCCGATCGATCTCCTCCATCGTCAGGGAGTCGAGCTTTCCGCTGCCAGGCAGAGCCGCGTTTGCCACAAGAATGTCCAGCTCGCCTGCCTCCGAAAGCAGACGGTCGACCTCGGCCGCCTCGCTCAGATCCACCGCCAAAGCGCGCGCGTGCAACTCCGATGCCAACGGTTCCAGCACGTCCAGCCGTCGACCGGTGAGGATCAACTGTGCACCTCTTGCCGAGAGCGCACGCGCTATCGCGTGGCCAAGACCGCCAGTCGCGCCGGTGAGCAGCACCTTGGAGCCCGAGATATCCATAGCTGCAAGCCTACGGGAATGTCTTCGCGCCCGCATGAAAGTGCTCGCACTCACGTGACGTGTCACCCCGCTCGATTGTCCCGTCCGCAATCGCCCGGTCCTAGCAACGTGTGCCCGCGCTCGTCACACGTGATCGCCCTGTTCGGGCCGACCGGCATCGGCAAGACCGCTGTCGCGGTAGCGCTCGCTCGCCGCCTGCGCGAGCACGGAGAGCGCCCGGTGGCGATCTCCGCGGATGCACTACAGGTCTACCGAGGGCATCGAGACGCTCACGGGTGTCGCCACAGAAACCGAGCAAAAAGAGCTAGAGCACCGCCTCGTGTCGTTCCTGCCGATCGACGCGAGCTTCAGCGCCGGCCAGTATGCCGAGCTGGCACACGCGGAGATCGACGACGCGCTCGCCGAAAGCCGCAGACCGATCGTGGTGGGTGGCACAGGGCTGTATCTGCGCGCGGCGCTCTGCGAGCTCGACTTGCGCCCTCCACCGCCAGAGGGAGTACGCGAGCGCTGGACTGCAGAGCTGGAACGCGACGGAGCGCCAGCCCTGCACGCCCGGCTCGCCCAGCGCGCGCCATGGGCGGCCGAGGGGATCGACCCCAATGACCGACAACGGATCGTGCGCTCCCTGGAGTTGCTCGACGTGGGTGAGCTGGAGCCACCGAGCGGGCCCTCACAGCTATGGACTGGAGAGATGCGCCAGCCGACACTGCTGGTGGGGCTGACGATGGAGCGAGAAGCGTTGTACGCACGCATCGACGCACGCGTGGACGCGATGCTTGCGCAAGGGGTGCGCGAGGAGGTTTCAAGCGCCCATGCCGCCGGCGCAAGCGTCACGGCACGCAAGGCGCTTGGTTTCGACGAGCTGCTAGCCGGGGATGTGGAGGCGATGAAGCGTCATACGCGCAACTACGCACGCCGCCAGTTGACCTGGATGCGCAAGCTCGCCGGTGTGCAGCCGCTCGACCTGACAAACCTCTCAGCGGAACAGGCCGCTGAGGAGATCCTCGCGATGAGGCTAGTGTCCCGACACTAGACTCCCGCGCCGCATGCCCGAACACGCTGGACAGACACCATCCGTCCCGTCGCCTCACGTCGTGGGGACTCTTGCCACAGCATGAAGAGCACCCGATGAGGTTCGAGAAGTGGCAGGCGCTTGGCAACGACTACCTGATCGTGGAGCAGGCAGAGCTCCCGTTCGAGCTGACCGCCCGCGCGCGTCCGCAAGCTGTGTGCAGGCCACTTCGGCGTGTTCGCCGACGGCATCCTGTTGCTTGCGCCATCTGCAGGATCCACGCTTCGTGGCGAATCTGCGCATCTACAACCCCGACGGCTCGGAGGCCGAGCTTTCGGGCAACGGCGCGCGCGAGGCGATCCTCTACCTGCGCCGGCGCGGGTGGACAGATCAAGACGTCTTCTCGATCCAGACCGCCGCTGGCGAGATACGCCCCACGATCACCGGCCCAGACACCTGTCGCGTGGACATGGGCCATGCGAGCCTCACATCCAAGGATTTCCCGAGCGGACCGGGCGACGGTGCGGCGAGCTCGTCGCCGACGCTCGCGCCTGGAGCTTTCAGCACGTGTCGATCGGCAATCCCCAGTGCGCCATCCACGTCGAGGATCTGGCGACGTTGAACGCACTGGACTTGCCGAGCATCGGCCCCGCAATCGAAGCGCACGAGCTGTTCCCAAACCGCACGAACGTGTCGTGGTACACGGAGGTCGAGCCCAGCGGAGACGGGGCGGGCGAGCGATGCGATCCGCGCGCGCATTTTCGAGCGTGGCGTGGGAGAGACGCTCTCCTCCGGTACCGGCGCCACCGGCGCCGCTGTGGCCAACCGCCTGCACGGCGGGCCACGAGCAAGTCACGGTATTGCTGGACGGGGGAGAGTTGAGCGTCGAGGTAGGAGAGGATCTGCACGTCAACCTGACAGGCTGGGCACGGCCCGTGTTCGCGGGAGAGCTCAGCGAGGACTTCATCAAGGAGCTGTATGAGACCGAGTGAGCGCCTGAGCCGCATTCCGCCGTACCTGTTCGCCGAACTGGAGCGCAAGATCGCCGCCAAGCAGGCTGCCGGCGTCGACGTCATCAGCCTGGGAATCGGCGATCCCGACCGACCCACGCCGGCGCTGATCGTCGAGGCCATGCAGGAGGCCGTCACCGAGCCTGAGACGCACCGCTATCCGTCAAATCGCGGGCGCGCCGACTTCCGCCAGGCGCTCAGCGACTTCTATGTACGCCGCTTCGACGTAACGCTCGACCCCGACAGCGAGATCATCCCGGCGATCGGCGCCAAGGAGGCGATCTTCAACCTCAACCTCGCCTTCCTCGACCAGGGCGATGTGGCGCTCGCCTCCGATCCGGGCTACCCCGTCTATACGGGCGGCCCGCTGATGGCCGGCGGCGATCCCGTCGTGATGCCGCTGGTACCGGCGCTCGGCTTTGTCCCCGATCTCGATGCGATCGACGAACAGACGGCCAGTCGCGCCAAGCTGATGTTCCTCAACTACCCCAACAACCCAACAGGCGCAATCGTGCCGCGCGGCTTCTTCGAGCTGGTCGTCGACTTCGCCAAGACCTACGACATCCTCGTCGTGCACGACAACGCCTACAGCGAGACCACCTACGACGGCTATCGCGCGCCGTCGTTCCTGCAGACCCCGGCGCCAAGGAGGTCGGCATCGAGGTGTTCTCGCTCTCCAAGGGCTACAACATGACCGGCTGGCGCTGTGCGGCGATACTCGGCAACGCCGAGGCGATCGAGCACTACTGGCGTTTGAAGACGAACATCGACTCCGGTCTGTTCGAGGCGGTCCAGCTTGCGGGCATCGCGGCACTTTCGCCCGACACGGACGCCGAGGTTGCGTCGATGAACGAGCTGTATCGCATCCGCCGCGACATGGTGTGCGAGGCGCTGGCAAAGGCCGGCGTGCACGTAAACCCGCCCAAGGGCACGATCTACGTGTGGGCGCCGATCCCGGAGGGCTTTGAGAGCTCAGTGGCTTACTGCGAGCACGTGCTCGAGCAGGCGGCGGTTGTGATCTCGCCCGGCAGCGCCTATGGGCCGAGCGGCGAGGGTTGGTTTCGCATCGCGCTCACCACGCCTGACGAGCGTCTCGCCGAGGCGGTTGAGCGTTTGGCCTCGCTCGGGGGCTGAGCGGAGGACGACTTGCTTGGCCGGCTCACGCGCACGGCTGCTCGAATGGCCCGCTCGGAGCTGGTGGGCGAGGTCGCCGGCTACCGCAAACGAGACCGCTTTGGCCGGCGCGCGTGGCTGATCTACACTCGAAGAGGATGAACCAACCCACAAGGCGCGCCACTCAGCGAGCATTCTGCATAGCCGCGCTACCCGACGATGAGAATCTCGAGGAGCTGCACGAGTTGCTGCGCACGGCCGGCGTGGAAGTCGTGGGGGAGATGATCCAGCGCCGCGAGCAGCCACACCCGAACACCTACCTTGGCCCCGGCAAGGTGACCGAGGCCAAGCAGGCTGCGCATGAGTGCGACGCGAACGTGATCGTCTGTGACGACGAGCTGAGCGCACGCCAGGAGCGCAACCTGGAGCAGGCGCTCGGCATGCCGGTCGTCGATCGCACGACCGTCATCCTCGACATCTTCGCCACGCATGCCTCAAGCGCCGAGGGCAAGCTGCAGGTCGAGCTGGCCCAGCTGGAGTACAACCTTGCGCGCATGCGCGGCCTGTGGACCCACCTGGAGCGCCTCGGCGGCGGGATCGGCACACGTGGACCGGGGGAGACCCAGATCGAGACCGACCGGCGCCTCGCGCGCAACCGCATAGCTGCACTGCGCCGGCGCCTGGAGCACGTGAAGGGCACACGCTCGGTGATGCGCGCCGAGCGCGAGCGGGCGGCGCTGCCGAACATCGCACTCGTCGGCTACACCAACGCGGGCAAGAGCACATTGCTGAACGCCCTCACGGGCGCCGATGTGGGGGTGCGCGACCGCCTATTCCACACGCTCGACCCGAGCACGCGCATGATGCGCATCGACGGACGCGCCCACCTGCTGACCGACACCGTCGGCTTCATCCGCAAGCTTCCCCACCAGGTCGTGGACGCGTTCGGCGCGACGCTGCAGGAGACACGCTTGGCCGATCTGCTGCTGCACGTGCTGGACGCCTCCGCACCAGAGCACGACCAGCTCGCGATGCGCAAAGCCGTCGAGGAGGTATTGGAGGAGATCGGCGCCGGAGAGCGCCCACGCGTGCTCGTGCTCAACAAGATCGACCTGCTCGACGAGGAGGCACGCGAGGAACTGCGCCTCGCACACCCGGACGCGGTGCTCGTCAGCGGCGCAAGCGGCGACGGCCTGCCCGAGCTGGAGCAGCGCATCGAGCAAGAGCTGCGCCACACGCTGCGCCCGATGGAGCTGCTCGTGCCCTACTCGCAGGGAGCCAGCCTGGCCGAGCTGCACGACGTGGCCGGCGACCTGCGCCGCCAGGACACTCCGGAGGGCGTGCTCGTGCGCGCATTGGTGCCGGCCGGCTGGCCGAGCGCTACGCCAAGTTCGCCGTCACGAACGGCTCAGCGGTCGTCGCCACTCCCTGAGAGGACCCCGCGCGCCTGGCGCGAGAAAAGCTTCTCCAGGTTCTGTTTGGCGATGTCATCCAAGCTGAGGTCAAGCTCGCTCGCAAGCTGCGCGACGTACCAGAGCACGTCGCCAAGCTCCTTGGACATCGCCGCACGACGCTCGTCGCTGACCTTGCCGCCGTCGTCGCGAATCGCCTTCTTGGCGTGCTCGGCAACCTCGCCGGCCTCGCCGGCCAGCCCGAGCGCGGGATAGGCAAGCCACGCCTCGCGCGGATACTCGGCTGTACGGCGCGATTCGCGCTGATACTCGGATAGGTCCATGGCTTCTGAAACAACTCGACCCGCCGGAGCGGGTCGGGTGTGGGTGTGGAGGAGCTACCTCCGAACGATTGTCAATCGATCGCAAAGCGTAACAGATCAGCCTGCGAACCCGGCCTGACACACGTGGCGGGTAGCTATCCCGCAGAGCGCGTGACAATTGCAACTCTGTCAGACCGGGTCCAGCAGATTTGTGGCGGCGGGCGGGAGAGTCGAACTCCATCCGGGGGCTGACCTCGAATTCCCGATTGACAATCGTTCGCGTCGGCCGCGACGCAACACCCGCCGTCGCAGACAATTGTACTAGATGTGCGCGACGGTACTTTCGATCAGACTCCCGCGGCGCGGCGAGCGCTGGCGTGAGCTGCGTCCTCAAAGGAGTCGTCAAGCGAGTCAGCGCCTCGACGTCGATGCCCGAGCGCCGTTGCGATCAGCCAGTCGGCAAACCAGGCGTTCTTCGGCAACAGCGGGCCGTGGAGGTAGGTGCCAATCGTGTTGCCAAAGCGAGCGCCCTCGAAACCGCTGCGGCCGTCGTTGCCGTGACCTTTGAGCACTCGTCCCAGCGGGTTGGCGCTTGGCCCGAGATACGTACGGCCGCCATGGTTCTCAAAGCCGGCGAGCACGCGCTTTTCACCGTCGAGGTCGACCTCGATCGCGACATTGCCGATCAGCCGCTCGCCCGGCTCGCGCACGGTGCGCACGTCGAGCAGGCCGACACCCTGAAGCTGGTCGTCGCCGAGCGTGTAGGACTCGCCGAGGAGCTGGTAGCCGCCGCACACGCCGAGCACGATCGCGCCACGCGAGGCGGCCTCGTGCAGGGCTTCGCGCTTGCCGGCGACCAAGATCCTCGGCGCAGAGCAGCTGGTCGCGATCCTGGCCGCCGCCGATGTAGTAGATGTCGTGGGCGTCGCCGTCAAGCGCCTCGCCAAGCCCGCTGCCGCTCAGCTGGAAGCCGATCCCGCGCCATTCGCAGCGGCGCTGCAGCACGAACAGGTTGCCGCGGTCGGCGTAGATGTTCATCAGGTCGGGGTACAGCGCGCAAACCCGCAGGGTGCGCCCCTTCGAGGTCGTTTACCGCCACGAGCTGCTCGCCTCACCACGCTGCACGAGCAGCTCGCGCAGAGCGAGCATCGCCGTGTAGGTCGGGAGCACATACAGCGGCGCGTCGCCGCCCCGGTCCGAGGCAAGCCCACGGCTGCTCGGCGTCGGCCGCGCGTCGAAAGCGCGCGCTGAAGATCCTCGATTACCCGGATGCGCTCGGGCTCGATGCCTGCGTACTTCAGGCGCAGGGCAAGCTCGGGCGCACGCGTGCCCGAGCAGGTCGCCAGCGCACGCGCCCGGCCAGCAGCTCGAAGTCGGCGTCCCAGATCCACGACACGTCGTGGCCGTCGGCGGTGTTGTCGTTGAGCACTCCAAGCAGGTCGTGGGAGCCAGGCTCAAGCGCAAGCGTGCGCAGTACCTCATTTGCGCCGGCGGGATTCTTGACAAGCAGGATGCGCGTCTCGCGCCCAGCGACTGTGACCGTCTCAGCCCGGCCGAAGGCGGCCTTGGTGCTCTCCAGGCCAGCGACGATGTCGGCCAGCGGGATCTCCAAAGCGACAGCAAGCGCGCCGGCGGCAAGCGCGTTGTAGACGTTGTAGAGACCAGGCAGCGCAAGCTTCACCTCAGCCTCGCCGTCGGGCGTGCTCAGCTGGAAGCGCGCCGAGCGCACGCCTTCGAGCACGACCGAGCGGGCGAGCACGGTGGGGGAGGGTCGCCGCTGTCCGCACGACTCACAGTGGTAATGGCCGAGATGACCGAGGTACACAGCGTCGAACACGTACGGCGCTCCGCAGCGACGACAGTGCTTGGCGTCGGCGGCATGCGCCATTCCCGCAAGCGCCAGCGAGTCGTCATCGACACCGAAGTACAAGACGCCGGCCTGCTCGGGGTCGTCTTCGGCCGGTCCGTGGTCGGCTTGCGCAGGCTCGCCTCCGACTTCGGCCCGTTTGCGGTCGAGATCGGCCGGTCTGTGGGCGAGCTCCGGCGAGCGCGTAGTCGAACTCGGCAGGTTCGTAGTCACCTTGCGCCCGCTCGCGTCCCAGGTCGGCGACAAGCGGGTCGTCGGCGTTGCACACCAGGCGCGCCCGCTCGGCCGGTCCGCCCGCTCGCACCGCGCCGGCCCAACGCTCGGCGATCGTCTCCAGCTCGCCATAGCGGTCGAGCTGGTCGCGAAACAGGTTGCCGAGCACGACCACGCGCGGATGAAGCTGCCCGGCAAGCCGATCGAGCCACAGCTCGTCAACCTCGAACAGCCCGAGCTCGCCGGCGATCGTGCCGTCGCGGCCGGCGGCATCGAGCAGCGTCGAGGCGATCCCGCCGGCCATGTTGGCGCCGGCCTGGTTGTGCACGAGCGAGATGCCGGCAGTGCTCGAAGATGCTCGCGGCCATCGCCGCGGTGGTGGTCTTGCCGTTGGTGGCGGACACCAGCACGCTGCCGCGGGGCAGGCGCGCCGCGAGCTCGGCGATCGCCGAGCGGATCCATCCTCACGAGCAGCTTCCCCGGCAGGCTCGTACCGCCTCCGCCGCGCAAACGGGAGACAGCGCCGACGGCGCGGGCAAGAGCGAGCTTCGGCCCGAGCGTGGCGCTCATCGCTCTGCCGCGGCGGCGTCTGGGCGGGCCCGGTGGCGAGGAAGGCATCCGCGCCAGAGCCGTCGCGTCGGCACGAGCACGCGCACTGCGCCGCGCGATCGTGCTCACACGCAGCGGCAGCTCGCCGATCGGGTCGCCATCGGCGTACATCGTGAACGGACGATCCGCGCTGATCGGCGATCTCGCGCGCGCGAAAGACTTTCACGCTGGGCTCGCGCACGTGCGTCCCGCTGAACACCTTCGGCAGGATCTTCGTCAGGAAGCTGAGCTTGCTGACGCTTTCGAGCACCACAACGTCGAGCAGGCCATCGTCGAGCAGCGCATCCGGCGCCGCGCGCATGCCACCGCCATAGGTCTTCGAGTTGCAGGCTCCCACCGTGTAGCCCGTGAATCTGTGGCGCTCGCCCGGCGGGTCCGAGCTCGATCTGGAAGCGTGCCGGGCGCCAGGACAGCAGAGCGCGCAGCGCCCCATAGGCGTACACGAGCCCGCCAAGCCACGCGGGAGCCTCGTTTGCGATGCGGTTGGCTTCGCTGTCGAAGCCCACGCTCGCGATCCCCACGAACGCCTGCCCGCCTGTGCCCTACGGGTCTCGACCTCCCGAGATCGAGCTTGCGTGAGAAGCCGGCGGCAACGATCGCACAAGCCTCGACGGGGTCGGCCGGAATGCCGAGCACACGCGCGAGGTCGTTGCCGCGACCGCCGGGGAACACCCCCAGCAGCGCCCCGGGAAACTCGCGCAGCACGTCTGCGACCGCGCCGACCATCCCGTCGCCGCTCAAGCACACGACCGTCTCGCCGGCAAGCGCCGCGGCTTCGCGGCAAGCTCGCGCGCGTGATCGAGATCGCGGGTCAACTCGCTGCGAACCTGACAGGCCGTGGCCGTCCAGCGCGACAAGCACGTCGGGCAGCACGCGACCGGCTTTCCCGCCGCCGGCGGAGGGGTTCACGATCAGGCAGATGGGCGGCTCACCGCGCAAGCGTATTGCGCCGTGGCCGCGTCACAGGCGAGCCGTCGGCGAGCGCCATTATTGGGAATCGCGGAAGGATGCCTTAAGAATGCGCGAATATGGCGCAGATCTAAGGGATGCGCGACTATGCTGCCGCGATGTTCGACCGCTCGAGTGTCGCGCGCCGCCTGCTGTGCGGCTCGGCTACGGTGGCCTTCGGGCTCGCTATTGACGGCGTGCGGGAGCTCCACGACTGGCGCCGGGACATCTACAGGCACGCCCATCCGATCCCCAAAATGGAGGGTCATCGCTGAACGTCAAGCCTGTGTCCGCGTCCAGCAGCGGCAAATGCTCGCGAGCACAGGCGCCAGTGCCCAAGGGGTGCGCAGCGCATCCCCAAGCCGACGCTCAAGCTCGACCCCGCCAAGCGATATGTGGTGAGTCTCGCCACCAACTGCGGCTCGATAGAGATCGAGCTCGACGTGCGCCAAGCGCCGCGCACCACCGCCTCCTTCGCCTATCTGGTCAAGCGCGGCTTCTACAACGACCTCACCTTCCATCGGGTCGCGGCCGACTTCGTCATCCAGGGCGGCGACCCCAACGGCGACGGCTCAGGCGGGCCCGGCTACACGATCGTCGAACCGCCGCCGAGCAACATGCGCTACACGCTCGGCACCGTCGCGATGGCCAAGACGGCACCGACCCCTCCGGGCACCTCGGGCAGCCAGTTCTTCATCGTCACCGCCTCCAGACGCGGCCCTGCCTCCGCAATACGCGCTCGTCGGAAACGTGGTGGGCAGCTTCGCCGGCGTGGAAAGCGATCGCCAAGCTGCCAACCAACCCGCCGCAAGACGGCGCTCCGAAGACACCCGTGGTCATCCGCCGCGCCACTCTGTCGTCCAGCTGAAGCCGCGGCGGCAGGCCGCAGATCGGGCGCGCACGATCGCGCTCGATGTGTCCGACCAGTGCTTGGCCGAGCTCTACTTGGAGGACCGAGCGGCGCCCGCGTCCGCGGCCTGAGCGCGATCGCGCCGGCGGCGGCCGACCATCGCGGTGATCGCCACGCCCGCGATGGCGACGAACAGGCCAAGCAGGATCCCCGGCGCGAGCCCAAGCCCACCGAACGGCAGCGCCACAGCTCCACGACGCCAAGGCCGAGCGCCAGCAGGGCGATGATCAGCGCAATGATCAGCAGGATCCCGCGTATGCGCGCGAGGATCCCGGCGCTGGCGGGCGGGATCAGCAGCCCCATCGCGCGCAAAGCAAACATCTGGCGCCCGGTCGGGGGGTGTCTGGCCGAGACGCTCGACCGCGTTCTTCAGATCGCCGGCGCGCCGCTCGGCAAGCGCCAGCGAAGCGTCGGCCATGCGCCGCAACTGCATCCGTTCCTGAGGGCGGGCAGCCGCTATCGCCCGCTGGAAGTAGGCGCGCGCCTGCTCGGCGTCAAAGCGCTCGGACGCGCGCGCGCCGAGGATCGCAAGCGCGGCCGACTTGTACTTCGTCTCGGCCTCGAGCTCCTCGTCGGAGCGCTGCTCGAGCGCTTCGATCGCCGCCTGGGCGCCGCGCTGCTCGATGCGGATCTGTCGTTGCTTGGGAGCCATGACGGCTCATTCTATGGCGGGCACGTCTCAGGCGCTATTCTCGCTGATCCGGGCCACTGAGAACAATGCGTCGAATCACCTCGCACATATCGCTGATTGCGGTGCTCGCGGCCGTGTGCCTCTTCGGCCTAGGCGAATG
>CAVRPO010000002.1:0-732471 GCA_963723175.1 uncultured Solirubrobacterales bacterium
AAGCGAGTCAGGGCAGCTCCTTCTTCAGCACCTCGATGCCCTTGAGGAGCTGCGCGTCCTTGCTTTGCCTCGCGCAACCCGGCTCAGTTTCGTCCCGGACTCCGGCAGCAAGATGGACGTTCCCTCCGGCCGGGACACCGCGATGTCCGGCGCGATGCCCTTGTGCCAGATTTGCCGTTCCTTCGGCGTCAGCCATTGATCGACGGCCAGCAGCAGCGCCGAGCCGTCGCTGAGCGTGAACGGACACAGCACCGTACCGGTGCCGAAAGTGCGGATGCCGATCAGCTTGCCGCGATGGTAGTCCTGCAAGGCGCCGGCCAGGATCTCCGCCGAACTGGCCGTGCCCTGATCGATCAGCCGGCACAGGGGATGTTCCGGCGCGGCGCCGCCGGGTAGACGGGGACGGCTTCGTCTTGCCGTGGCGTCTTTTCGATGAAGACCAGCTCGCCGGGCTTGAGGAACTCGCTGGTGACTTTCATGGCCTGCTCTTCAGTCCGCCGGATTGCCGCGCACGTCGAGGATCAGGGCTTTCGCTCCTTGCTTGCAGGTCTCGTCCAGAGCATCCCGCAGCTGCTCGTCGGCGTGCTCGCCGAAGTTGTGGATGGCCAGATGCGCCAGCGGCACGTCCGGCAGCATCTGCCAGGCGACGTCCGGGAGTCGATTTGGCACGCTTGATGTCCAACTCGACGGTGCTGGGCGAGTACCGCGCAGGACCTTCAGGTGGACCTCGCTGCCGGCCGGCCCCTTAACGTGCTGCACGGGCTATCGAGAGGATCCCCTGAACATTCTGGCCGTCCACTTGGAGGATGACATCGCCCGGCCGCAGGCCGGCTTCACGGGCCGGCGACTTCGGCAGGGTCTGCACGATGGTCGGCCCTTGCTGGCGCAGGATGATGCGGGCGCCAATGCCTTCCAGCTCGCCCTTGAGCTTTCATTCCAGCGTTCCACTTCATCGCGCGTCAGGTACGTGGTGTGGCCGAGGTCGCCCAGCGAGGCCAACATGCCGCGGATCGCGCCGTTCGCATGCCGTTCGTCGTTGACGCTGCCCTGATCGGCGTAATCCTGGTGGATGTCCTCCCAGGCCTCCCAGAACGGCTCGAAGGTGCGTTCGACGTCGGCCGGCTCATATGGCGGCCTCCGTGCAGCCAGCCGTGCCGTTCCGACTGTACACCCAGGGCGAACGCCTCCAGGACCAGGAGGACGAGGAAGAGACGATTGCGACGCACGGGTCGGGTATCGTCATCGCGCGGCCCCATGTCGGAATGTGATTGATGTTCGCCTGGCCCGCGCCGGCGTGTCGCATTTCGCGCACGTTCAGCACGTACAGCGGATCGCCGAGCGGATCGACCGTCCGCGTCAACTGAAAGGAGCGAGCGAAGACATTCGATTTCACCCAGCCGCCGGCTTGCTTTCGTGTGGCCGTGAAACCTTTGGCGAGGTGCCGCAGGATGTCGAAGCGCGGCGACGTGGGGCGGGCATCGACCAGCCAGTATTCTGCTATTCCGGCTCTCCAATACAGTTCGCATCTTTGCACGGTGTCCTTGTGAACGCTGGATTCGCTAACCACTTCCAGCGCTCATTTCGGGCGAGCCGTGCAGTTGTAGGCAGCCAGCACTCTCTCCTTCGATTCGCTGTACGCGGCCGCTGCGCAAGGCATCGTAGGAGACGAACATGCCATCCGGCTCGGTGGACAGGTCCGCCGAGCTGTTCCGAAGCAGCATCCCGTCACTAATCCATATGCCCCGCCCAAGCGATTCAACGAGTGCCCCTAGCCTAATCGTGAACTGGGTCTTGACCCCATTATGCCGATAGAGATTTTCCATACTCAGGTCCACCCAGATCGTGCCGTGAAGGAAAGAGAACTTGCCTCGATCGGGATCTGATCCGAAATGGCCCAACGACAGAATGAATCCAGATCGACCACGTCGGCAGGGATGCTAACCCGTTCATCGATCACCACCCGTATCGCGCGAGGCAGGGCTGCGAACGGAGCAGGCGGCGAGACTAACGAAGATGCAGTAGACATGCGATCCTCCAGCGAGCACAGCGCCATCCGACCATCTTCAATTCCGCCCAGATGACGCCGTTCAGAAAAGAGAAGCGACCGCGTTGAGGATACTGGTCTGAAATCGCCCAGCGACAGAAAGAGTCTAAATCGACGACTTCGGCAGGGATGACGATCGACTCGCCGATCACTACCGGCACCACACCACGGAGAGGACACGGGCAGCGGGAGGCGAGACAAGCGCGGATGCGGGGAACATGCGATTCTCCGGCGATCCCGAGCAGGAACGGAATGCTCATTCTACTTCATCTTCGACATCGCCGACTAGCCGACTACGATCGTTTCACCGAACTCCGGCACGCGGAACGCGCACTCCGGGACGCTTTGCTGACGAAGGCTCCGGCGCAACTCGTCGATGGGTGCGTTGATGGCCTCATCTGTCAGCTGAAAGGTGCCGAAGTGCATGCCGATGCTCTGCCTCGGCACAAGATCCAGATGTGCCCGCACCGCCTCTTCCGGGTTCATGTGCCACGCTCGCGTCGGCCAGCGCGGCTCATACGCACCGATCGGCAGCAGCGCAAGGTGATGCGACGAACGGCGATGGATCTCCTTGAAGTGATCGCCATAGGCGCTGTCTCCGGTGAAAAACACTTGCTTCGATCCTGCCGTCAGCAGGAAGCCGCCCCAGAGCGACCGCAAGCGATCGAACAGGCCGCGCCGGCTGAAGTGCTGGGCCGGCGTCATCGTCACCGTCAGCCCGCCGGGCGCCGGAAACGACTGCCACCAGTCCAGCTCCTCGACGCGCGGGCCGCTCGCAGGTAGCGTCGATTGCCCAGGCCCGTAATGAACAACGGATCGAAGTGCCGCCGCAAATGTCGCAGCGTCGGTAGGTCCATGTGGTCGTAATGATTGTGGCTGACCAGCACGAGATGGATGGGCGGCAGGTGAAGGCCAGCCCCGGCCGGCGGACGCGACGCGGCCCCGCCCAGCGCAGCGGACTGGCTCGCGCCGACCAGATGGGGTCCGTCAGAACTTCACGCCGTCGAGTTGCAACAGAAACGTCGATTGACCAACGAAGGTGGCGGCGATTTCGTGGCGCCAGCGTGGCCGGTGGCCCCGGCTGAGCCGCATCTTCGATCGACTTCGGCCAGCGTCCGCTGCCGCCGCCGCGTCGCCAGCCAGCCCAGGACGCGCAAGGCGGTAACCGTATTCGGGAGCGGCCGGATTAAAATACGCCGGCCATCGAAATGAGGGAAGTCGATGCCCTCGTCGCGATCCGTTTCCATGAGTCTCTCGTGCCGTCTCTCCACGGGATTCGCCCCGAGACACAGACGGGCCGTCCGCCCATTCCATTGTATCCAGGCGCGACTCTCAAACTGCTCCAGGAGAGGAGAAATTGGGCGGGGTCGCCCCGCCCTCTTCCGCGGCAGGTCTCAGTCGCCGGCGCCGAAGAGGTCCATCGTGACGCTCTCCTGGATCAAATCGGCCTCCTCCTCGTCATAGTGCTCGAACCACTGCAACAGCTGCTCGGCGCAGAGCGCAGAACACGCCGAAATCACTCACATCGGCCGCTTCCCGGCGCAACAGCGAGGGCGCCCGCCGATGTGGAGGGGTCCATCGTCCCCGTGGACGGATGAAGGTGTACAACGGGACCGCGGAGCGTGTGGGCCTCCTTCAGCAAACCGTCGAGACTCCTCGCGGATCCATGGCACGACGGGCCACGGTCGGCGATGGGTTGAGCGGAGTAACAACATCCGCGACCCGCCCTTCGGCGTCACTCGGCACGGCACCATGACACACACCGCTTGTTCGATGGTCGTCAGGGTCTGATCCACGCGCAAGATCCAGTTGCGCTCTCGGCCTGCCGAATCGGACGCTAACGCACGCGCAGTCCATCCACCACAGCTTTGGCAGCCAGCTCGCCGGCAGTGGCGCGTAGTGGATCTTCCCAGGGACTTCCTGTCCAGCCGAGGAGAGGATGAACGTGAAGAACGAGTACGATCGTCCGCCGCTGGTCGGCCGTGAGCCTGCTGATAGCGCTCTTTCCTTCGCCGTTGTTGCTATTCAGGCCCGTGTAGACCATGTCGAACGTGAGTCCGCAGATCGGGTACTTGCTGCCCAGATCCGTGGCGTTCTCGTGGTTGGCGGGACTGCCTGGGTTCGTTTCGTTGTTGTTGCTCCAGTTATCTTCGAGGTTCAGCCCGACAGCTTCCGCAGCGGTCGTGCCCGGAGGGGCCGGCAGCGCGGTGTACAGGCAGTTGGCCGGTCCGCCGCCAATGCTCGGCGCTTCGAATTTGGTCCCCGTGGCATTGTCGACGCTCGCGAGCACAATCCCCGACTGGCCCACAGCTTCGGCCAGGTCGATGTAACCGACACCGCCTTCCACCGTCTTGAGCTTTGCGAGCAGTTCTCCGCCACCGCTCAAAGCCCCCGTGGTGATCGGGCTGCAGGTGCCTTCTTCACCGACTTTTTGCTTACCGGGCCATTCTGTGTTGGTCGTGAAGTACGCTTCCCACTTCTGGATGACGCTTGATATCACACCGCAGGCCGAACCGGTCCGTTCGTTGTCCACGCGGATCAGGTACTGCTTCAGGATGTTCGTAGTCCCAGATGAGTCCTGGCGCACTACGCGCGTGACTGGGCCCGTGCAGCTCGACAGCGACGGGTTGGTCGCGACGAGTTCGGCGTTGTTCCAGTTCGTGATGTCACCACCGTAGAGGCGCGAAACCTCCAGCGGGGTGAACTTCAGGGTCGTCGGCGCAGTACCGGTGCAGCTGGTTGTCCCGAGGTGCACCGCAACCGTCACAGCGGAGCCGCCGACCGGCAACGCCATAACGGGGGCCGTAATGTCGTTGGCGTTGGGGAACGGCGCCGTGTTGGGCGTGAAGGGCGGTTCAAAGCCGACAGGAAGGCTACATCCGCCGATGCCCGCCGCACCCGGAGTTCCATCGAGTTCCGTCAGCTGTTTCTCGCTGTAGGGAGTATCCGAGCCCGCGAACGCGTCTGTGCGACAGTTCGCCGCCTTGATGCCGTTGCCCGAGCCAGTCTCGCTCGCCGAGACGGCCTTCGCGTAGTTATAGGCGACCATATTGCTGCCGGCCGGGTCTCCCGAGTATTGTTCCGCGACGTTGCCGCAGAACTCTTCGCCGTAGACTTTGGCGTATTCTTTCAGCAAGACATTCTGATATGTAGAGCCGCGTCCGCTGATCTTGCCGTCGGAGGACTGGCAATCGATGCCTGCCGGCACCGCCGCGGAACTCGTATCCGCAAAGACCATGCAACAGACCGCGCTGAGCCCAAACAGCAGTGCGACAAGCGGGCCCAAGATGAATCGCTTCCGAGCTGCGATGTCCATATATTTCTTCCCCTTGCTGGAGTCGAGGATAACGATGATCACTGACCTAGTGGCTCCGAACTGGTACATGGTCGTCCGCCTCTCAGTGCACGACACCGGTGACGAGCAACACGCTCGCCCTGGCTGCGAAGCTCCCAGGCATAGACTCAATTATTCAGTTGGAGCGGAGGCCGTTGTTGCTCCCCGGTAAAGATCCTTGTGTCTTATTGGTGAAGGTCGTAACGCGGCTGTGAAGCGCGTGTCGCCGCGGCGTAAACGTGAACTATGAGGCGCCGATCGTTAACTTCCTGTGAATGCTCCATGTCAGGGATCGGCCGTCCGGCTAGCATCGTCCGCCATGCTCCGTCACTTTGGACGGCTCGTCTTGCCGTCAAGCATCCTCATCCTCGCCTTGGCTGGGGCTCCCACGGCCAAGGCCGCCCAAGGCGGCTCGACCGTTGCCTGCACGCAGAGCGCGGCCACGACGACGACCACGCCGGCGGGTGTCGAAGGCCCCCCCACTTCGCCTCCCGCAAGCCCCCCGCCCGGCAGCCCGTGCTGGGTGGATATCAATCCGTACCCATTCGGCAGCGAAGGCATACCCGTCGAGACCTCCTCCGCCCAGCCCGCCCAGACGTGCTCGCAGGCCTTCAAAGGAGAACCACCGGGGAGCCAGTGCGCCCTCACGGTGACCTCGATGGCCTTCAGGGCATGGAACCGCGGGCTCGCGGCAACCGACACGGGCGAAGAATCGTCGGAAGCGAAGAATCCCTACGGAGTCTGGCTCTTCAACGGCGCCACCTGGTACCCGAGCCCCGGCTTTCCGGGCTACAACGTCTGCCCGGGCCACACAGTCGTCTGGGCTGGCAAGCTCGACTATTGGCTGATTGGAGGCCCGACCGACCATAGCTGGAGCCGCCTCTGCCGCTTCGACGGCGCAACGCTCGAATGGGAGTCCTTTGAACTTCCGGAAGCCACGCTGACAAGGGTCGTCGTCGAAAAAAACCGCAGGCCTGGGGGGATCACCTCGGCTTCCTGTTTGGCCTGGAACGACTGCTGGTTCTTCGGCACCTACGGCACCGTCGTGCAATGGGACGGGACACAGCTCGAAAATGCGTCCCGGTCTCTATCGCTGAGCTGGCTCCAGGGCGAATACACGGCCGCCATCGCCCGCGAAGATCTCCAGGGCAACGTGTTCGGCGTGGCGGTCAGCGCTACCGCCGAACGCTACCACCCCGAATCAGGAGGCGAAATCCTGCCCGAACACGACGGGGCGGCCCCACCCGAGATGCGGGCCTCCAGCGGGGGGGCTTTTTCGCCGGTCCCGTTCACACCGCCCACAAGCCCGCAGGCTGACGATCCCTACCGGACCGACCTCGTCGCGGTCGACTTCGATGCCGCGGGCCAGGGCTGGGTGGCCGGCAACCCCGCGGGCCTGCGCGTATGGTCCAGAGCTGAATCCCGACCCGCCTCGCCCAGCCTGCCGCCACCACCCTCCCCGCTTGTGCCGGTATCGATCTCCGGGGCAAGCACAACCTGCGCGGGCACACCGGAGCGCCGTTTCACCTACACACCCCCCGCCTTCAAGGCGGTCGAACCTGCCAACTCCTTCCTGTGGTCCTCGATCGCGGTCATCCCGGGCACGGGCGAAGCGCTTGCGGGCGGGAGCCTGCTCCCCCGCAAGGAAGGGCCGGCGGAAGACCCAAACGCAAAGCCGGACGACGAACCGGTCATCGCCCAGGCGGCCTGCGACGGGACCACGACCGTGACGCGCTTTCGCGTCGAAGACCCAACCTACAAAGGCTCCCTGGCCAAGCCGCCGCTCGTGCCCACCGACCGCGAAGGCTACGTGAGTGCGCTCGTCGCCAACGCGCCCAACGACGCGTGGGTCGCCACAAACGAGGGCAGCCTTCTCGGAGAATCCGAAAAACCTGTGCTGCAGCCGCCCCACCTCTATCGGCTGACCGACGGAGCCAAGCCGGACGCGCCGGAAGGCAACGACCTCGAAGAACGGCCACTGGAACTCCAGATTGAAGCCCCGACCCTGATACTCGAACCGCCACCACCGCCGCCGCCGCCACCACCACCGGCTGTTGTCACCCAGACACACAGTGTGAAGCTGCCATCTGCGATCTTCGACGTAAAGGCCCGCCTGCACAAGGGGCGGCATCTCAGTCTCTACCTGAGCTTTCGAGTTCGCCGCCCGGTCACGATCGGGGCGCAGGCCCTCCGGCACGGGCACGTGGTGAGCGAGGCTCGACCGCGATACTTCGCGGGGGGCACGGGGCTGCTGATCCTCGAGCTCAACCGCAAGCACTGGCCAACCAAGGTGCGCCTCGTCGCGTAGTAACTGCTTCTTCACCGCAAGCCCGCCTGAGGACTTCAAGATGGCTGCTCTTCTGCGTGGCGCGATCCGCGAACGGCTCGTCATGCCAACAGCCATGGACCAGACATTCGTGAGATCCAAGACGACGACGGTGCTCGCGTGAGGAGGTTCCTCCTTCCAGCGCTCGTCCTCGCAGGCATCATTGTCGCTGCCGCACCGCCCGATAGCGGCGCATGGACGATCGTCGCGACAGAATCCGGACAGATCGTCTCAACGTCAACGCCAGGCGAAGACTCCACACCCGCCGGCAGCGAAGCCGGCGCCTCAACTTCGACCTCAACCCCAACCCCAACCGCGCCCTCCTCGCAGCCGCCAATCTCAACGACTTCGCCCCCGAAGGTTGTCTCACAAAACCGGCAGCCCACCAGCTCGCCAGCGGGGCACCGACCGCCGACAGCGCGCGCCAAGACCACGCCTCCTCTTGCTGGAGAATCGGGTGGCACGACATCGCAGACCGGGTCCTCATCCCTTCCAGCTCGAGCGCCGGCTCTCGCACCCAATCCAAGCCCGTTCGAACCATTGACACCCTCGCCCGCTCTGATGCCGGGCGCGAGCCCGCTGCTTGATTTCTTCATCGACACCTACCGCACGCCGCCCTTCCTGCTACCGATCTACCTCGCCGCCGCCGAGCGCTACGCGGTCCCCTGGCAAGTGCTGGCCGCTATCAACGAAGTCGAGAGCGACTACGGCTACGATCTCGGCGTCTCGAGCGCCGGCGCGGAGGGGTGGATGCAGTTCCTGCCGGAAGAGTGGTCCGCCTACGGCGTGGACGCAAACGGCGCCGGCATGCGCGATCCCTACAACCCCGCCGACGCGATCTTTGCGGCTGCGCGCTACCTTCAGGCCGCCGGCGCCGCCCACAATCTGCGCGGGGCGATCTACGCCTACAATCACTCCTCGGGCTACGTCGAATCGGTGCTGCTGCGCGCCCGGTTGCTCGGGAAGACTCCACAGTCGATCATCGGCGGCCTGGCGGCGATCGTCAACGGACGCATGCCGGTCCAGAGCGCAAGCGTCTTCGCCGCGACGCCTGCGTGGACCACCACCCCGCGACGCGCAGCCGCGCGATCGGTGAGAGCCCGGCTGGAGCACTCGGCGGGCACTCCAGCAGTCCCCCCGCCACTGGCGGCGGCCGCCGCTTCCGCCACCGACGCTTCAGGACCAACCGTCGTCGGGGCAAACATCGAAGTCGTGCCGGGCACGCCTGTGGTAGTCGTTCAGAACGCCGAGGTCATCCGCATCGGGCGCAGCACAAAGCTGGGCCTCTTCATAGAGCTTCGCGACGCCTACGGCGACGTCTACACCTACGCCAGGCTCGGCCGGGTCCTCAAGCACTACAAGGTTGCGGTGCAACCACGACCCACCGGCTCGGCGACGGCGCCGAACGGGCAGGCGGCTCGCTCCACTGGTATGCGACTGGAGCGGCTGCGCGAGGGCACGTGGGTCGCGCCCGGGATCGTGCTCGGCAACGTGACGGACCGCTCGCATGGCGCACGGGCGCGCTTGCTCTTCGAGGTCCGACCGGCGGGCGCCGGACCGATCGATCCGCGCCCGCTGCTCGAGGCCTGGCGTCTGCTGGGCCAGACGCAGGGTCACCCCCAGCAGGGCACTCAGCCGCTCTTCGGCCCGAGCGCCCGAAACGCGCTGATCGAAGAGATCCAGTTGATGAGCAAGCCCCAACTGAAGGCCCGCCTGCGATCCGAGCCGGCGCTTCGCGGGACGATCTCTGCGCTGGAGGGCACTCGGGTCCGCGGCAATCACTCTCGGGGCTTGCGCGCCAAACTGGCGGCCGTCCCGCTCAGCTCGAGCGCCGCGCGGTCCGGCCCGGTGCTGGGCAGCGCGCAGTGGCCAAGGCTGATCGCTCGCATATCGCGGCTGCCCCAACCACGGGTGCCGCGGCGAGCGACCGGCGCCGCTGTGGCTGACACCTCGAGCTCGCCCGCGCCGGCCGCCGCCTCGCCGCTCGCCTCGCCGCCGCTGGGGCTGAGCGGCTCCGCGCCCTCGGGACAGGCTGGTGTGCCCGCGGGTCAAGCTGGTCCGGTGGCCGCATCGGGCACGCAGCCGAACTCCAGCGGTGGCTCACCTGGGCTCGATTCTCCCCTCACCAGCCCGGCCGTGCCATCGGCGGCGCTGCTTGTCCCGACATCCTTGCAATCCAAGCCGGAAGTCGTCTTGCTAACGGAACCGGCGGGGCCTGACTTCATAAATGAATCCTTTGTCACCCTCAAGCTCAACACGACGTTGGTCTCCGAGGCGATCGAATCGATCGTGTTCGAGATCCGGCCGGACGGCACCGCGACCTGGCAGGAAATCGAAAGCACGAAGAGCCCGACCCAGCGGTATGCGTTCCTGCATCCGGAAGAAGAAATCGCACAGGACGGGGCGTATGAATTGCGCGTCCTCGTCACCGAAAAGGCGACACACACCCAGTATGAATCGCCAACGATCGAACGGCTGATCGTCGTGGGCGAATCGCCTGTCGTGAAGCTCGCCGTCCCCGCGTCGCCGCTGCGCGGCGTAATCAAGCTCCACGCCGAAGTCCCTCAGGGCGCCGCAATCCAACCGATCCGCTTCGAATGGGCTCCCGCGGGCACCGATGCCTGGAAGCCGATACCCGAAGTGCCCAGCGACAGCGAACCAACGAGCTGTGCCGACACGGCGACCACCGCCTGCTTCGACACCGCGACCAGCGAAGCGCCGAACGGTCGCGACGACTTCCGCGTAGTGCCGGGCAGCGGGGAAGGTCTTAGCTTCGTCTCACTGCCGGTGCGCGGCCGGCTGGTGGACAACGCCCCGCCGGAAGTCGGAAAGGTCGAACTGGAACCCTCCGGCTCGCCCTTGAGCGGCGATATCACCCTCAAGGCGACGGCCATCGATCCCGGCCTCCCAGATGGAGAACCCGGCTCGGGCGTGGCTGCTGTGATCTTCGAACGGGCCCCTGCCGGCAGCGCGGCGTGGAAGACGCTCCCTGGAGGCGAAGTGACGGTTGCCTCGTCCCCGAGCACGGGTACATACACCCACCGCCTGCACACCGAAATCCTGGCAAATGGCCGCTACGTGCTCCGCGCGCGTGCCCTCGACGCCGCCGGCAACCAGGCAACCTCACAGGAAACGGAAGTCGAAGTCGCCAACACGGTGTCGGCGCCTGCGGTGACGGCGTCGATCACCGGCGTGGTGGCGCCGGCCGAAGACGTCACGATCCTCGGCGCCGTCTCCGCCGGCGCCAGCCCGCGGCACGAAGCGGAAACCTGGGCCTACGGCATCACCCGCGCGCCACCCGCGGCCGCAGATGGCAAACAGCTCGAATACACCGCCGAAGGCCACCAGCTCGTGCTGCTGCGCTATACGGAAAAGGGCGGCTGGCAGATCACCGACGTGCCGCGCGAAGCCGGCGGCGCAAAGCCATTTCAGTTGGTGCCCGCCAATGAGCTCAACATCAATGCGGGCGGCGGGATCAAGGTGACCGGCGCGATGACGCCCTCCGGCGAAGCGTGGTTGGGCCTGGTCGAGACCCCGCTCGGGGGCGCCAAGACGATCGCCTTCTTCCACAGAAGTCCCGGCGGTCGCTTCGAATACGACAAGAGCGCCACAGAAGCCGTGGCGCCTCTGTTGGAAACGGAAAAAGCGCAACTGCGCCTCGACCAGGATCCCGCAGGACATGTGTACGGCATGCTGAGCGCGGGCACATCGGAATACACACTCCTGGAGGAAGGCACGTGGACGCGCGAAACCGCACTGCAGCGGCCCTCCGGCATACCTGGCAGCGAACCGATGACCCTCCGAGTCGGCGATGTCGAGGGCCCGGGCGAAGCCTGGGGCGCGTTCTCGCTCGCCAATCCTCAAGGTCATGGACTCATCCTGGGCCACCTTTACAACGGCGAATGGCACTTCCCCCCCAGCGGGCTCGGCCTCGATGCGCTCGACCTCAGCGGTGCGCTGGCCGCTAAGAGCAATTACGTCGAACCCGACGGCGCTGAAAGTCGAACCGGGCGGCGGCGCCGTCTGGATCGAAGCGGAGGTCTATCTCGACAACCGCGAAAGCGGGCACGTGGTAGTGCGCTACGACGGCAACAGCGGCGATGTCACCAACTCGTGGTGCACGCTGCCGGTGGCCAACTCCTGCGAAGAACCGCTCGGCTCGGCGGCGGTGCCCGGTGCGTTCTTCGCGACCGAAGACGGACCAGTCGCGCTCGCATTGCAAAACCAAGCCGTCGACGTCTACGCCCGCGGTCGCTGGAGCAGCGTCCTGGCGCCCGGCCACGAACCGGGAAATGGGAGTCGCGTTCACCGGACCCGACGAAGGCTGGCTTGGCGGCACGAAGGCGCTCGGGCAATGGTCTGCGCAGCAGAGCTCGAGCCTGCTCACACCGTGGCCGCTGCCCGACCGCGCGCCGTTGATAAGCATCGCGCTGGCGCCGGGCAGCGGCGCCGGGACCGGCGAATCGGGCGCGCTGGCGGTCGGCCTGGACGGCGCGACGCTGCACTACGACGCGTCAACCGGCTGGCAGGTCGAGCCCGCCACCCCACGCGCCCACCACCTCAATCTGCTCGGCGTCGCCTTCAACGGTCCCTCCAGCGCCTTCGCCGTCGGCCAGTTCGGAGTCATCCTGCACTGGGACGGCACGTCCTGGTCTGAAGATCCGCAGTCGATCTCGCTCACACAGTCACAGCTCAAGGGGGTGGCCTTCGGGCCCTCTGGAGAAGGCTGGGCGGTGGGAGCCAGCGGGACGATCCTGCACTACGACGGACAACACTGGAGCATTGAAGCTCCGCCGCCCGCCGAGTCCGGGCAGAACGTCAGTTCGGTGGCCGTCGCCGGCTCAGAAACCTTCGCGATCGCGGGCGGGAACCTAATCGAGCGCCGGCCTGGCGGCGCTTGGGAAGCGGTCGAAGAATCGCTGCTGCCAAGCGACCCGAAGCCCACGCCCGGCCAGCTGCGCCTGGTCGCCGGCCTGCCCGACGGCGGCGTGATCGCGGCGGGACGCTCGATCATGCTCGTCCGTGAAGCAGCCGGGCGCGGCTTCGAGTACGCCGAACAGCCGCTGTCGGGCATCGCCGTTGCGCTCGCGCCGTTCCGCGAAGCCTCCGGCAAGCTGCGAGCCTACGTGTCGGTCGCGCCGCCGGTCAACCTGCTGAGCGATGAAGTGGCCGGCTTTCCCCCCGGCGACGGCGAGCTGCTGCGCCAGACCGAAAGCGGCTGGCAGGATCTGAGCCGCTCGCAGTATGCGGGGAACGCGATCCGTGGCGACGGGGCGGTCAAGAACGATCCTGTGCTGGCGGTCGCCACCGACCAGAGTGGAGAGCACGCCTGGGTGGCCGGCGGTTATGACGGCACCGAAGACGCTGCCCACCAGGGGACCACCGAGGTCCTGGCCGCCCGCCCCGCCGGCTGGATGACCGCGTCGATCTGGCGCTATGACACGACAGGCAACGCGCAGCCCTCCGGGCTGGCCGACGCAACCCCGAACCTTCCGGCCACGCCGGGGGTGGTCTCCTTCGCCTTCTTCACGAGCCCCGAGTGCAAGGTGCAGTGCTCGGCGGTACCCGACGCCCAGCCCGACGTGAACCTGAGCGCGGCGGCCAAGCAGATCGCGACCTACGCCACACAGCCGGGGGGCCCCGCGTTCGCCATGCTCGGCGGCAACGCCGTCGGGCCACTGGATCAGGAAACGGGCGCGGAACCGGCGGCCGACTTCGCCCGCTTGCCCGAACTGCTCGCGCCGCTCGGCGGCCTACCGACGTTCGCGGCCATCGGCCGCGCCGACCAGCCGTACGAAACGCCCTTCTCGGAAGCGTTCGCGGAAGCCCCCGAGCCGTTCGGCACCGGGGCGCCGGCCACTGGGATCACGCCCATCTCCGCGGGATCGCAAACGCCGAATGGAGACGTTCATCGCTACTACGCCTTCGACGCCAACCAGAATGGCGCGACACTGCGGGTGATCGTGCTCGACGATTCCGAAGGCCAGCTCGAAGCTAGTGCGGCGACAGCGGGGCAGCAGCGCTGGCTTGAAGAACAGCTCGCCACCGCGAATGGGCAGAGGCTCCCGGTGGTGGTGATGGCCGCCACGCCGCTGCAAGACCTCGAGGAAGGTGAATCCGTCGCCGGGCTGCTCGCCCGCTCGGGCGTGCTGGCGGTGTTCACGACCAGCGAACGGCGACTCGACGAACGCCGCCTCGTTCCCCTGGTCCACAGTGGGGGAGTGCCGCAGATCCCCGAGTACGAAGGGGCCTCGCTCGGCTACCAGAAGCCCCAGAACAACGGCGTGAACTGGTATTTCGTCTCTGCCGACACGCAGACGCGCGAAGTCGAAGTCAGCGCCGTGCCCGTGATCGACTCGCTCGCGCTCAAGCCACTGGACGGGCTCAGCGTGGCCCGCAGCCTGACGCTCCAATTCGAAGCGATCGCCCGCCGTCCACCCGGCACGCTCGCCACGATCGCCGGGCAATCCGAAGATTCAAGCGAACCGGGCGAACCGTTCCCGGGCTATGACAACTACGTCGAAGTCCCCTCGCCGAGCTGCGGCAAGAGGCCCTGCGTCCCGCCCAGCTACACCTTCACGAGCTCAGAACCGACGATTGGCACCTTCGTCGAACCCAGCGGGCCGGGCTCACCGCTCCCCAAGCTGGACGCAGGCGGACATCCGATTCCGTCGTCCACTTCGGGCCTGTTCTGCGCCTACAACGCGGGCATGACCACCGTGTCGATCACGACCGGTCTGCTGAGCTACTCGTTGCCGGTCACGGTCAAGGCCGGTGGCTTTGGCTCGCCCTGCGGCACGGTCTACCGCCCCGGGGTCGGCGAAGTGATCAGAGTCCACGCCGCCCAGACGCAGAGTCAGCTGGGATCAGTCACCGCGCCCCCTCCCCCACCGCCGGCGCCACTTGCCGGCTCACTGCCGTCAGCATTGGCGCCCCCGCCCGCTCCCGCGCCAGCACCACCCGCGCATACGCCTATGCCTCCGCCGGCGGTGTCCAAGCCGCCAGCGCCAGCGGCCAAGCCCGCGCCAGTGGAACCGCCTCTGCCGCCGCCGATCGAAAGCGTGGCGGCGCCGCTGGCGATCCTGCCTGCGGCCACTCCGCCGGTCGAGCCGATACCGCCGGGCGCCGGCGGCTACGCTCAGAGCCCCTCGGCGGCCGAGCGCAAGGAAAAGGCCCGCAAGCAGGCAAGCCAGTCGGCCTTCTCGACCCGACCCGCAGGTACAAGCGGCGAAGAATGGTTCTACGCGGCCGTCGGCTTCGCGACGCTGCTGGCGCTGCTGCTGTGCGCGCGTGGACTGCCGATGGGGCCTAAGCCACACCCACTGCTGCTGCTCAACCGCCGCGAGAGTGCCAATCGCCACGTTACGACCTATCGCGGACTCGGACCTACCCGCCGGAGAAGAGTGAAGCGTTGAAAGGCTTTACTTCGGGGCCGCCTGCATACCCGAGCTTTGCCCAACCCGAACACCTCCTCGACCGTGGCCAGCAGCGAGAAATGGTTATACGTTTCCTGCACCAGCCCGCCGCCTTTCTTGACGAAGGGCGAGAGCAGCAGCAATCCGACCTGGCCGCCCCCGGATCCCGAGAGCTTGGCGACCCCTGTTGGCGCCGGCAGATTGGGGAACTTCGGCTGTCCGCAGCAGGAGCTCGAATCGGCGTATTCGCCTGTTGCGGGTGCGTTATCGACCGTAATCGCAAGCAGCCCGTTTTGCTTGTAGGCCTTGGAGGCAAGGATCTCGGGAACCACCTTTTGCAAGAACGCGTCGGCGCGAGCCATCCCGTCGGACTTGCCCGGTGCGCACGGCGTGGGGGTGCCGTCGTCGCATGGGCCGGGGGCGATATAGGAGAAGCTGGCGGTGCTCTTTTCGCTCGCCAGATCGCCCTTGATGCACTCATCCCTACATCCTCGGAGGCGCACGCCGCGGACTCGACGACCGAGCTGAAGTACACGAACGGGTTGCGCCAGGTCTGATAGCCAGGCGCCGTCGCCCCGGTCGCGGCACGGCCGCGCTCGGATCGGCCGCGCCGCTGGCGGGGTGCGCGCAAGCGCCGGGCGCGCCCGAGCCTTCGTCGATACCTTCGACGTAGGCCTTCCAGGTGAGGTGCTTGGCGCCAGCTGGCTCATCAGGGTCTGCGTCGATCGACGGATATACGCAGCCCTTGCCGAGCAGTCTGCCTTCGCCGCCGCTGCTCGCGGGTGAGATCCGCTGTACATCGGGCAATTGGCGGCGGTGGCTTCGGTGGGTCCCTGCCCGCTGAGCAGTGCGATCTCGTCGGCGAGCCCTTCGTGCGCAACGGCGTAGTAGCGCAGCAGAAGCTCGCCCTGTTTCTCAAGTGTCCCTGTCAGGTATTTGGCTGCGAGGCCGGCCCGAATGCGGTGGCGTAGGGCTGATCGTCGAGCATCACGACAAACACATGCTTGATCGCCGGCAGCTTGGCGGCGACTTTCGAGGAGGAGCCTTCGCCGCCGGAGGGGGATTCGTTCGAGCCACTTGATGGATTTCGGGGGCGAGGAGACGCCGAGGATGGTTTGCTCGCGGGCCGGGGCGTTGAGGAACCGTCGGTCGGCTGACGGACGACGGTTCCGGGGTCGTTTGCTTCGGACGGGTGGTGGCGTCGCGGCGGGTGTCGAGCTTGGAGTCGTGGCCGGCCCGCTCCCCTGAGCTACAAGCAGCTTCAACGGCGCGCGCGAGGAGGCAAGCGCAGCGGTTGCACTGTGCCCTGCGGCCCGTCCCATCAAGTACACCAAAGCCCAGAAATGCCGCCACGAGCACGGCCCAAACCAGCGGCGAGGGCAGTGGCAGCGCGCCGAAGCGCTGCTCCCAGCGGCGCAACGGGTCGAGGCTCACGAGTTCGTCTGGAGAGGCCGACCGAGATCCTCGCTTGGCTGGGTGGCTTCCCCGTAGCTTGCGCCGATCGAGCCGCACCTTCGTTGTTGCTCTGTTCAGTCGCCGGATCGCCGAGCGACTCGGAGGCTCCCGCGAGCAAATCGATCGGATGCGGGGTCGCATTGTTCGCAGGTGGCCATTGCCGTTGTCTGTCGAGCGCTCCATCACCTGCGCACCGCATTGCCAGCAGAAGACGGCGCCACGGCTGCGCACCGCCCCGCAGCTTGTGCAGTTACCAGCAGAACCGCTCTCTTGCATGTGCAGCATGCGCTCGACCTCCGCTAGCTCGGCGTCGCGCTCCTGCAGCATCGCCGCACGGCGGATAAGGACATCGAGGCGGAAGTGGTCGCGGATTGCCATCTCGTAGGTGAGCCCACCTAGGTTCCAGTGAAGCTCGGCGACCTCCTCGGCAAGCTTGTCGCGGCGGCGGCGCAGCTGCGAATCGGGCTGTTGCGAGCCGTGCTGCGCTTGGTCAACCTGCTGCTGGCCAAGGAGCTGCGAGCCGGGCGGCTGTGTATCGGTACCGCTCGTCATCCGGTTTCGACCACATCGGGCAGGTTCTTCGATTTCTGCTCGTAGCTGGAGCCACTCTGGTTTTTGCTCACGCTTTTCAGCACGGTCGGCGGCGCCGGTTTGCTGAGCGAGGAGCCACTGCCGGGGATGACGAAGCTGCTTTGGCTTTCGCCGTTTTCTTCATGGAGCTTGCGGCCGGGGTTTCGCTCTCGGGGGTGGTCGCGGTCGCCGTCGGCGTCGTGCTGCCCGCGGCCGCGCCGCCGACCGAGATCACCTGGGCGGCGGCGCCTTGGCGGTGCCGGTGCTTGCGCGGCCGATCAGCACGCCCACGCCCATCGCCAGCAGCAGCACGCCTACTCCCGCCAGTAGCGCGAGCGTGTTGTTGCGATTGGCCGGAGAGCTGGCACTGAGGCCAGGGGGCGTACCCGGGGGCGTACCGGGCACACCCGGCGGCGGGCTTTGCGGGGTTCCCGAGGCTGATGTCGCCTGTGGCGCGGTGGCGCTCTGAGGCGGTGGCCCACCGGGGCGCCCGCCGGAGATCGGGCCGCTCACGTGCGCACGAGGAGCGCCACAGTGCAGGCAGTAGCGCTGATCGGCTGCGAGCGGTGCTGCGCACTGCGGACAGCGCTCGCCGGTCACGACCGGGATCGGCTGGGTCACGACTGACGCGGATTTCTCCCCGGCGGCCGGCGACGGCTGCTTGACAGCGGTCACCGGCTCGCTGGTCGCAGCGGGCTCGGTCACGTGCGAATCGTCCATCTTCCAAGGCCCTAAGGCTGTGATCATCCTGTGAACGTCACGGAACGCCTCGGCGCGGACCTCCTGCAGAGAGATTGAGACAGCGCGGATGCCCGTCTAGGTTCGGAGTGGTTGGCTGGTCAAGCCATCGGTGCTCGGCTGCTCTCGGTGGTGGGGCATAATGGCCTCGGCGGCCTCGTCCGGCGTCAGGTCCGGGTAGAGCATCCTCACAACGAGGATCGCGCAGGCGCCGCCGACGAGCTGCGCAACGATGAAGCCCGGGACGGACGCGGGCGCGATGCCGGCGAAAGTGTTGGAGAACATGCGCCCGACGCTGATCGCTGGATTGGCGAAGCTGGCCGAGCTGGTGAAGAAGTAGGCGGCCCCGATGTACGCGCCGACGGCGGCTGGTGCGGTATTTGCTCGTTTGCTGCGCGCGAGCGAGAAGATCACAAGCAACAGGCCGGCGGTGGCGATGACCTCGGAGAACAGGTGTGCGGGCGAGGCTCGATGATGGGTGGAGATGCTGACGGCTGCCAGGGAGAACATGCCGTTCGCTACAACGGCGCCGAGCACGCAGCCGGCAACCTGGGCGGGGATGTAGGCGAGCGCGTGGCGCCAGCGGATACCGCCGAAGCTCGCGTCGGCGAGCGAGATGACGGGGTTAAAGTGCCCGCCGGAGACCGGGCCGAACATGAGGATGATCGTAAACAGGCCCGCCGCGGTCGCAGCGGCGTTCTCGAACAACTGAAGGCCCACATCGCCGGGCGAGAGCGTCTGTGCCGCTATGCCCGAACCGATGACGAGCGCTGCGAGGAACGCCGAGCCCAATAGCTCGGCGAACAGGCGGCGGGTGAGCGGCGGCGTGTCGGTCATGCGGCCACCAAGAGCTTGTCTGCGAATTCGCCGGGCAGCCCGCCTCGCGGACCTCGGCGGCTACCGCATCGGCGTCGTAGACGATCCGCTCGATATTCACGTCAACACTCTCGGCGCTTGGTGTGAGAACGGCGAACGCGCCGCGCGGGTCGCCATCCTTGGGCTTGCCGACCGAACCGCAGTTGACGAACAGCACCCCGCCGTACTCGTGGACCCAGGGCTTGTGCGTGTGCCCAAACACGAGCACCGGATCGCTCTCGGCCGCCGCGAGTCGTTCATACAAGCTCGCGGGCTTGTCCTCGAACAGATACTCGTTGACCTTTCGTGGCGAGCCGTGGACGAGATGAACGTCAACCCCGCCGACCGGAAAGTGCAAATCGAACGGCAATCCGAGCATGAAGTCCTTGGACTCTCGGCTCGTGTGCGCGAGCGTCCAGTCCACCGAGCGCTGCCCAAGCTCGCGGTCGTGCTGCGTCACGTAAGCGCAGCCACAGTCCTCAAGATCGCGGGCGATGGCGTAGTCGTAGTTGCCGTAGATCGTCGGAATGTCGCGCTCGGCGATCATCGCGCAGACCTCGTTCGGGCGCGGCCCGTAGCCAACGAGGTCGCCACCGCAGAACACGCTCTCGATCTTTAGTTCCTCGATCCGTGCAAGCGCCGCTTGCAGGGCCGGCAGGTTGCCGTGGATGTCGGTGATGACCGCAACGGAGTCCCGGCCGGCGCTCACAGTGTCTCCCCGGTGGCGATCAGCTCGCACGTCTCGCGACGTAGGCAATCGCGGGCTTGGCGGTAGGCGAGCGCGAGAACGTGTGAGCGGACTCGCGCGCCGCTGAAACTAGCAAGCACGGCCTCCGCGCAGGCGCGTATTTCGTCGGGGGGCTTGACGCTTCCGAACTCGCCATCGAGCATCGTTACGAGCATCCCGAGACGCTGACCGTGCGCGGTGCGACTATCGCGTATGTCGCCGAGCCGCGTACCGATCAACTCGCGCACGCGAGCCTTGATGCCATCGCGGATCGCTCGGACCTCCGCAAGCGGCCTGCCAGCCGGGTCGGGGATGTCCCAATCTTCGACGGTGGCCGGCACGTATGGGCAGGAGTCCCCGCAGCCCATCGTGATCGCCCAATCGGCGTGGAGCTGCATCTCGACCGTGAGTTTCTTTGGCGTGCGCCCGGAGAGGTCAATCCCAATCTCGCCCATCGCCTCGATCACCGTAGGCCATATCTCCGCTGCTGGCTGGTTGCCCGCTGATTCCGCATGGACATCCTCGGGGCCGTAGCGCTCAAAGAACGCTTGGGCCATCTGCGAGCGGCCCGCGTTGTGGTTGCAGACAAACAGCACGTAGCGGATCGGTTTCTCCTTGGCGGCTTGCTCGGTGCTCATGACCGCGATCATATTGCATTGACATTCATCGCTTCAATAGGTATATGTACATTGATGAGCGTCGATTTGGAGCTATCCCCCAAGCAGAAGCGAGCAGCTGGCGAGCGCTGCTGCGAGCCCGTCGTCTACCCGGACGTACAGCGCGAGGAAGCCCTGCGCATGGCCGAAGTGGCGAAGGCTCTGGGCGACCCGATCCGCCTACAGCTCGTGGATGTTCTGCTCAGACATGCCGGGAAGGTCTGCGTCTGCGAGCTGGTGCCGCTGTTCGACATCTCCCAGCCCACGCTCTCCCACCATCTCGGCAAGCTGCGCACCGCCGGGATCGTGGACTCAGAGCGCAAGGGCCTGTGGGCTTACTACTACGTCATCCCCGACGCACTCAAGGAGCTATCCGCATGGCTGAGCTGACCACCGCCGAGACGACCGCCAACCCATGCTGCGCTCCTGAGCAGCATGCCACATGCTGCGAGCCGAGCGCTAAGACCGAGTGCTGCGACCCCAGCCACGGTGAGGGCTGCGGCTGCGCCGCAGGTTCCACAGACATCCGTGAGACCGTCCGCGAGCGCTACGCCGCCGCTGCCGTGCAAGTGGCGACGACCGATCCGGGCGCGGACTGCTGTGCGCCGAGTGAGAAGTTCGACGGCGGCAGCGACATCGCCGGGGCACTCACCCACCGGGAGTTCACACAGGCGCTCGCGGATGCCGGGCTCACCGACGTTGAGATACGCGAGACTCACCGCGTCCACGCACAGGCAGCTTCAGCGATCGTCCGCGCCCGCAAGCCCTCCATGGCCCCAGTATGAGCGAGGCGACGCACGACGTTCATCTGCACGATCCGCAGACGCTCTACCGCCATTGGGAGGAGAGCCAGTGGAGTCCCTGGGACATCGACCTGTCCGCTGATCGTGAGCAGTGGGCGGCGATGGAAGACCGCTCGCTCGTGTCGTTCGTGCTCGGCTCGCTGATGGTCGCCGAGGAGCGGATCACGACGAAGTTCTCCGGGCTCGTCGGCGCAGACGGCAGCGAGGAGGAAATCACGTTCCTTGCTACCCAGCAGGTTGATGAGGCGCGGCATATGCAGTTCTACGCGCGCTTTCAAGACGAGGTTGTCTCAGAGCCGGCAGTCATCGCCGCGCACGTCCAGCGCGCCCGAGCACAAGTCTCCCCAGCCTTCCAGACGATCTTTGACGAGCGGCTCGTCGCCGCCCACGAACGCCTCCTCGCCAACCCCGGAGATCGTGCCGCGAAGGTCGCGTTCGTGACCATCTACCACCTGATTCTCGAGGCGACGCTCGGCCTGACGACGTTCGAGTTCTCGACGCGGTTCATGGCGCGCGAGGGGCTGCTGCCGGGATTCGTGGAGGGCTACACCAAGATTCACGATGACGAGCATCGCCACATCGGCTACGGCATCTGGTTCCTGCGCCAAGCCATCAGCGAGGACGAGGGAATCGGCGATGTCGTGCGCGCGAGCCTGCGCGAACTGCTTCCCGCCGTCGCCGAGTCCCTGACGCCGCCCGCAGATACCGACACATCTGTCCTGGGTGCCTCAGCTGACGATCTACGCGACTTCGCCCTTAACCGTCTGACCCGCAGACTGAACATCATCGGCGTGCCCTTAGACACCCTCTGAGCAATGGCATCAGCTATGCCGCTTCCCGCCACCTGAAGCAGACCATGTGCTGTCAGCCGAGCGACAAGCCCGGTTGTTGGGACCAATGACGAGGCTGCGACCGCTCTGCTGGGCGCATCAAGTGCCCGAAAGCCGGGCCGAGTAGATCGAGCGAGCGCGAAGCAGCCGGGAGACGACGGTTGCCTCCACAACCGCGAGCAGCATCGGGACCATCAGACCGTCAACTTTGTGGGTTAGCTCGAGCAGCAAGACAACTGCCGCGAGCGGGGCCTGCATGCTGGCGGCGAGTACGGCGGCGCCACCGATGACCGCATAGCTCCCGAGCGGCGTACCCGGCCAGATCTGAAGCCACCCATCGCCCAGCACCCACCAAGTACCACACCAAGAGTAAGTGTCGGGGTGAACAGTCCCCCGGGCGCGCCACTGCCAAGGCACGCAGCCGTCGCGAGCGGCTTCAAGACGATCAGGACGGCCATCACACCGACAGCGAGACCGCCCACCAGCGCGAGCTGCACAACACCCTTGCCGTTGCCGAGCACCTGCGGATATGCGATCGCGACCACTCCGAGCGCCGTGAACACCACGATCGGAGCCGCAACCCTGAGCCAACCAGTGGGGCGCAGAGCATGAGCGCTGGAGATCAAGCGGATGTACAGCACCAAGACGAGCCCCGCGATCGGACCGACGAGCAGCGCCCAGAAGATCTGCGAGGCATGCGCGTCGTAGGTGGGAACGAGATAGGTCGGCCGCGAACCGAGCGCCACCCAGGCGACCGCGGTCGCAACCAGACTCGTGGCCAGCGCCGGTAGCACGAGCGGCAGGCTGAGCGTGCCGAGCAGTACCTCCAGCGCGAACAGCGCGCCGCCCAACGGCACGTTGTACACCGCCGCCATCCCCGCACCGGCCCCCGAAGCCACCAGCAGACGCCGCTGCCAGACCGGGAGGCTCGCCAATCGCTCAACCGAGCCGCGACCGCCGCTCCGACCTGCTGCGGCGCGGCCTCACGACCGAGCGAGGCGCCGAGCCCGACGATCACAATCGACTCCACCGCGCGCGCAAAACTACCCACCAGCGGCATCCGCCCCGCACGCAACCACAGCGCCTCTGAGACCTCTCCCCCACCCAGACGGGCAAACGCGAGCGCGCAGATACCGGCGATCACACCTCCACAGGCGAGCACGAGCACCCTGCGAGCATCCGAGCTTCGTTCGGCGCCTTCCAGGAAATGCCCCGTCTCGTATGACCACGCCAGGTGCTGGACGGCACGCAAAAGCTCGATCAGCGCCGCACCCCCCACGCCTGCCGCCACCCCTGTCAATACCGCCGATACCCAGAAACGCGGACTGTAGCTCGCCACGATCCCGCGGCCGGGCACATTGGGCTGAGCAGACCCCGACGCCATTCCCAGGCAGTCTGACGCCCAACTCCCAGCCATGCGACCCGACAGCCAGCCGGTGGTGAGAGGGACCGCTCGTGGCTAGAGCGAGCGGTCCCCGCTCCTCACCCCACTAGGCTTCTTCGCTGCTGTTGGCACCCGGCATCTCGTTGAACGCGCAGCGGAAGTTCTCCGGCTGGGAGACGGGCTCAGAGCCGGCGAAACCGCCCTTCGTGCCGTTGGAATAGACCGTCACGTACTGAAGCGTCGAGGGAGCAGGCACGGCCGGCAGCGGCACCGGGTTGGGTTCGCCGGTGCGCGGATCCCCGGTCGCGCCAACGCTCACGCCCTCCGAGCCCGCCGCGTCGGAGCCGGCGGCCGTCGTCACGAGCGTCGCGCTCATCTCGCGCTGGTCTTTGAAACCGACGCTCGGGTCGAGCGGGATGGTCGCGGTCAATTGCGAGTCGTGAATCGTCGACTCGAGCTTGACACGACTGGCGGCACCTATCAGCTGCGCCGCTGTCGGTAGATAGCCGCCCTCCTTGACGCACGCCTGCGAGGCCCAGAAATAGTTGTTCTGGCCCGCCTCGGCGTTGGTCAGCGGATAGGGCGAGTCCATCAGGCACCAGGTGCCGAGGTTGACCGTGGCAGGCGGGCAGCCCGGTTCTATGTCGGTCAGCGTCTTGCCGCTGATCTCGGAGGCGTTCTTCACGGTCGGGATCGCCGCCGCTGGGAACTTCCTGTTTTTGCCCAGCAGCAGGATGCCGCCGGCACGCGGCTTGGCGCTTATCTGGTGGCCGTCGATCGCGCTGACGACGGCGTGACGGGCGGCGCTGGCCAGCCCGGTGGTCGACCCGACGAGCGCGACGATCGAGATCACCAGCGCGGCGTGAGCACTGTGGCGGGAGAGGCGCTCTCTCATTTTCGTCTCCTTGATGGCGGAATTGAAGTGGGCTGCTGCATGTAAAGACGGGCGAAGGCCGCACGGCGTGACCGGCGCCGGCCGCGTCCGATCGAGGCTCCGGCGCCCGCCAGCAGGATCAGAATCGCCAGCGACGCCCCGTAGAGGCCAAGCCGCGAAGAGCCGCCACCGGAAGCACCCGCCACGCTCGCGCGCGTGCTCACCGCCATGTCAGGCCGGTAGCGCGCGAACGCCTGCGATTGCTCAGGCGCGGCCTCCTCTTCGCGTTTTTCTTCGAACACGCGCACGGTCGCCCCTCCCGGCGGGATCGGATCGGCGAACGAGGCGGCCGGCGGCGGCGGCACGACCCGCACACCACTGGCCGCCGGCACCTGCACGATCGGCACAAACGCCAACGGCAACGCCACCTTCGGCGCCGGCTTGGGCACGGCTTTCACCACCGGAGCGGGAGCGGCCGGCGGTGGGGGTGGCGGAGCGATCGGCGCGGGCGCCGGCGCCGGCGAAGGCGGTGGCGCGCTGGGCACGGCGGCCGCCGCGGCCGCCGCCACTTTGAAGTGGCTCGGACTGAGCGGTACGGTGCCGCACGGCTGCTCGACGCTACCGCCCTGCACGGTCACCGGGATCGAGTAGGACAGTCCGCCGGCGGAGACGGTGACGATCGTCGTGCCGGCGTTGAACGCGCAGAGGATGCTCGAGCGCGAGTCTGGGATCACGTGCCCTTCCGCGTTCTGCAGCGGCTTGCGCAGGTTGGCCGAGTTGGGATCCTGCTCGACGAAGTTCGCGATTTCCGGTTCTGAGGAGGTGAAAGTGTATTCCGGTTCGATCGCGCTGGAGCAGTCGGACTGACGGCAGAGCGCTGGAGGGAATTCGGCGTAGGGGTCTGAGCCCGGTGGGACGGGGCTGTCACTCGACCCAGATATCGGCCCCCAGCGGTCGCCGGCGAGCGGACGCCTGCCGAGGCCGGTGAACAGTGCGGGGGCACTGCGGCGCAGCAAAGTCCCGTCCACCGGGTCAAGCGAGACTTCCTGCACGAGCGGGATCAGACGTGCGTTGACCGGCGCGACATTAGTAGCCGGGTTGCGCTTGGCGATTTCGACGCCCACGAGCAAATAGCCATTGGTGCCAAACAGCGCGTCGGGCTGTCCGGGCGTAAACGAGTCAGAGACCGCGGAGCGATAGCCGAGCGCGCCCGTGCCGAACTCCGGGATCGTGACCGCGCCACCTGAGGGAATCTGGCTTGTGCGGCTTTCTTCAGGGCGTTCATAGAGGTAGGCCGAGGCACCGCCGGCGACCATGATCTGGGCCTCTTCGCCGGCGTCGGTGGCTACGTTCAGCGCAGGCGGCAGGTTGGGGTTCAGCTCGCGGCTGCCGACCACGATCGCCGGGATGCCGCGCGCCCTGGCGTCGGCAAGCATGCGTTCCAGCCACGGCGCCTGCGCTTCGGCGGGGTTCTGGTAGGGGTCGCTCGCGGCTAGCGAGCCGCGTGAGTTGTCAATCACGATCACACGCACCGTGCCGGCGGGACCGGTGCTGTCGAAGGCGTAGTGAGTGCGCGCCCCTGGTCTCACCGTGCCCGTGGATGGCGGGATGTTTGTCGTGCTTACGCCCGCCGGCGCGGCCCCTTCGCCAAACGGGGCATTGAAACCCGCGAAGGCCGCGCCAAACGCCGCGTCTTCCCCACCTTCGCTGTCTCCCGCAGAGAGCGCCGGGTAGACGGGCAACGTCCCGCCTGCCGACATAAGTTGCGCGTAGCGGTCGGCCTCCGCCGGCGACTCCGGACCCTCTCCTGGCGTCTCGCGCCCGCCGGTGTAGAGCAGCATGCGCGGACCGTTCGGCTGCGCCGATAGGCCGGCGATCTCGGCAAGCGCGGCGCTGAGGTTGCGGTCGGGCTCGATCCCCTCGTCCGCAAGCGCGGAGCACGCTTCGATGCAATCGGCGTGGCCGCCCACCGCGAACGTGGCGACACCGTTCTGCGTCGGGATCGGCGCCACCGTCTCGCCTGTTGGGGCTGGCGGATTGCCCGCGGACGAGTAGCTGTAGACGCCTGAGGTCTCTACGTTTTCGCGAATCGCCTGCCCAGAGCCGCCGCTGGCGGCGCTGCCACGCCCGGCCTCGTCCTGCTCCCCGGTCCAACCGCCAAGCGCCCAGCCGACACCGGATGTCCCGACATCGAGGGCCAGGATCGGATCGGCCTTCAGTGGCTTGTCCTGACTGTCACCCGCGTAGGCAGCGCGCTCCTCATCCTCCCAGCCGCCGGGCGTTTCGCGCAGCAGGTAGCCGTCGCCGGGCAGCGGATTCGACGGGATCAGCGGCGGTGGCGAGTTCGGATCGACCGGCGGGAGCACGAGTCGCGGCGGGTATTCGAAGTCGGGGACGACCGACAGCAGTGCGCGCACTTTCGACCCTTCCAGCAGCGGCGCCACCGCGATGGCGGTCTCGTCGACGATCGGTTGTTCGGAGAAGTGCCACGGGGCGCCGGCACTGTCGCGCTCGAGCACGACATCGCGCCCCGCCAGCACCGCTCCTCCGTTCGGCAGCCCGGCGACAACATTCAGGTTCGGGACTTCGGGCAGGCTTGCGAGCAGCGCATGGACTTCCGGTTCGACCTTCCAGCCGGAGCCAACGTTTACGAGCAGGTCGTGTTCGGCGGCGACCATCGCCTCCGAGCCGGCAAACGTGACAGAGCTGAAGTTTGCTTCCGCAAAACCGCTAGGCAGGTCTTCTTCCTGGGTCCAGCTCTTGCCATAGGAGAGCAACACGCCACTCTGGCCCACCGCGTAGCCGATACCCGGGTCGCTGGGGTCGAAGGCGATTCCGTCGAGATTGCCCTGGAAACCGTCGAGCGGCGCCGCTGGGTCTTTCTCCCACAGCCCCGTTTCCGCGCGCCAGATCCACATCGCGCCGAGGTTGCCGACCGCGAACGCACGGTTAGGTTCGGGCCATGCCACGGCGCGCAGCGTCGGCGAGCTGACCGCGCCGCTGCTCGTTTGCAGGAACTCGCGTTCCCAGCCGTGCCCGGGGGTGTAGCGCGCGACAACACCATCGGCGCCGACCGCCAGCGCCTGCGTATCGAAATCGCCCGGAGCGCTCCCAGGCGCGGGTGTCACGGCGGTGAATGGCGCACGCGCGGGCACCGGCCAGCCCACCAGCCGCGCGGGCTGCTGCGTGGTCGTGATCTGCACCGGGCCTTCCAGCCAGCCGTCCGTCGGCGTGTAGAAGGCACCGCCGGGCGCGTTGTCGGCGCCCGCCCCGGGCATCCAGGTGAACGTGGTGCCTTCGAAGCTCAGGTAGCTGCCCATGTTCGTCGTGTCTTCGCCACCGGGCCGCAACGGGTTGGTCACGATCCGCGTGCCATAGCCTGGGCCTTCAAAGGCGAAGCTGCGGTAGCCCGCCTGCCGCCCAAAGCGGGCGCCGAGCGGGTGTTCGCAGATCGCTTCGCCGGACGGTCCACGCGCGTCGCACCAGCTGCCCGTGACCTTGCTTTCGGCGATGTCGTAGTAGAGCGTGAAGTCGTAGCCGTCCCTGCCTGCGCCTAGCGCCTGCAGGTTGCCGTCGATCCACACGCCTTTTTCGGTGACAGTCAGCGGCTGAGCCGTACCCGTAAGTGGACCGAGCTTGGATACGCCGTCGGCGGGCGTTTCCGACGCTGCGAACAACGCCGAGTTGAGCGGCGCGGGCTGCCAGCGGAATTCGCCCTCTTTGACTTCGGTCCGCTTGAACAGCAAGACGCCCAGACCGCTGGCGGCTTCGGCCTCGCCAAGCAGCCACAGATTCTTCGCCGAGGTGCCGTCAATCGCGACGATCGAAAAGCCACCCGTGTAGCCAGCGGGCAGCTCGACGGGCTCGCGCGTCCATTTTTCGCCGTCCCAGCGAGCCACGCCGAGCTCGCGCATACGTCCAAGCGCGCCGAGAAAGGCTTCGGTGTGGCCTTCGTTTTCGACCGCCGCGTCGGCGACGCGTACCGGAGCCTTCCTTTTCGGCGAGCGTCTCCGCCTTCGGTTCCTATTTCGCCCGCTTCGCCAGCTTCGCCTGCGGCGAGCAGCACGCCGGCGGGCGGTTCGGGCAGCACGCGGAAGCGCCCGCCAGGGTTGCGCGCGAGCACAACCGTCTGCTTGCCGCTCGGGCGGGTCGAGTCGTTGCCGACGAGCAGCCCGCCACCGTGTGGGGTGATCCGCGCCGAGAGGCGGTTTGGTTCCATGCCGCGGTAGGGCTGCCCTTTTTCGTCCAGCGGTGTTTCCGCAACCGTCCAATCGGGGTCGGCGTCGGTGGCGCGCTCGAACACGAGCTGGCCCTGCAGGCTCGTTTTGGCAGCGGGCGCAAACGCCACATCTTCGGAGCCGCTGGGAGGAGGCACATCGAGCGGCAGCAGCCGATAGGCCCACGCTTCACCTGGCGTGCCGGCGGTGGCGGCGCCCATCAGCACCGTGCTCGCGTCGGCTGTGCCGAGCACTGGCTGCGGTGGCGGGAGCGACCTCGCGGACGCCAGCGCGCGGGCGCCGTGGCCGGCGATCTGAGCGATGCGCCGAGCGCCGCGAGCGCGATAGCCCGCCAGCAGCGCGAGCGCCAGGCGGCCGACTCAGCGGCCACCGCGCGCGCGGACGAACCTCACCCATGACGACGCACACTCGTACTGACAGCATTGGGGCCGGTGCCGGGCGAGCCTTCGGAGCCGGTCGCAGGCACGGGCTTTGGCGTTCGTCAGCTCCTTGGTAACGAAGCTGAGCCCACTTGGCCAGCGCTTGCGTTGCAGTTGCAAAGACAGCGAGTGCTTACCGGCCTTCAAGCGCTCGTCACGCGTGCGCGCCACGACTTTGCCGTGCAGCTTGGCCACCAGCTGCACGTCCGCCAAGCCGCGTTAGCATCGAAGTCGATCGTGACCGTCAGCCCGTGGCGCGAGACTTTGACGTCCTTGAGCAGTGCGGGGATCACCTCGGGCACAGGTTCGGCGGTCGCCTTGCGTTTCGACCGCCACGGGCGGCGGCGCGAACAGCTGCGAGTCATCCGGCGGCGGCGTGTCGGAGACGAACTGTTCGATCGACTCGTTAGGACGCACGGTGATCGTGCCGGCCCAGTTGGGGTCGTTGTCTTCGGGCAGCACGGTCCCGTTGGTGTAGTGGAACAGCCACCCGGCCGAGGTGACCATCCATGCTTCTTCGGGCCCGGTGGCCGCCACCAGCTGCGCGCTTCCGCGCCCGGCGCCCGAGACCGGCAACGAATCGATGCGTTGCGCTGCCGTCGGCGCCGATCAACGCCACCTCCGCCTTGTCTGTCGCACTGCCGCGTTCGGAGAGCGCCTGGTCGGCCACCCATGCGTCTTCTGTGCCCGGGCACGGGCGAAATGTCGACAAAGCGGCCTTCGTCGCCAAATAGCGACGGATCGATCGGAGCCAGCATGAAAGAAAGTGCCGTTGTAGTGCACCGCCATCGGCGGGCTTGGACAGGAGCCTTCGTGCGGCGCGGCCGGACCGGATGCGGCGCCGCCGCCGGAGAACCACAGGCTGGTCGTCGTCGGCTTTGGCCGACAACAGCTCGACGCCTTCTGGGGCACTCCCGGGTAGGATATCGGGAAGAAAGCTGCGCGTCGCAGAAATGTGTCGCCGACGAGTTCGTGAATCAGGATCGGACCGGACGGCTCCGGCGTCCCGAGCGCTACCGGGTCGGTCCTGTCACCTGCCTGCGTACCCACGAACGTGCTCTCGTAGAACGTCCCGTCGAAGTACGCTAGCCCGCTGACGCCACGCCCCTGCGGCTGGTAGGAACTCGTCAGGTTCGTCCCGTCCCAATGCAGATGGAAGGCGCCGATGTGCTGTCCGGAGGGGTCCTCGCTGCCGATACCCGCAAACCAGCAGTCGTCGGGCCCATCGCAGGCGGCGGCGTCCATCGGGCGAAAGGGTTCGGGCGACTGATAGGGCGTCGAATATGACCCCACGACCTCACCGTCCTCGAAGTGGCATAGCCCGAGTCCCGACCCGAGCGCGAGGCTCGCTTGGTTCTGTGATGACCCAGAAATCGTCCGGCCCCGCCCACGCGATCCGCGAGATTTCGCCAGCACCGCCGCAGACCGTCGCCAGCTGGTGCCAGTCGCGTCCGTTCCAGAAGAGCAGACCGGTGGGCACGACCGCGTTGCCCTCGACGCTCAGCAAGCCCCTCGTTTGGTGCGTAGAACTCCATGTCGTCGGGGATCCCCAGGGGAACCTTGAAGCGGCGGCCAGCCGGCGGTGCCGGCTGTTCCAGGCGCCACGTCGCTTCGCCGCGTGCGACTCCCGGAGCGGCCGAGACAAGCGCCGCGACGACGGCGACCCCGGCCAGCAGAGTCCCGGTCGCCCGTGCGATCAAGGCCCGTGCCCCGGGTCCTTGTGCGAGAGCCGCCGTTGACGTCACGCAGCTCGCTCAAGTCGGTCTCCTGCACGGTCGAGAGCACTGCGTCGAGCGCGACGCCCGACAGCGTCTCGTGCTCGATCAGCGCGTGCGCGGTCTCCTCGACTGCCTGCCAGTTGCGGTCGAGGATCACGGCTGCCTTCGCCTCGGCGTCGCCGACGAACCGCTCGACTTCGCGATCGATCGTGTCGAGCGTCGAGGGGCCGACCGAGCCAAGGTCCTGAAGCGACGCGCCGAGGAACACCTCGCCGCCCTTCTCGCCGATCGTCACCGGGCCGAGCGCATCGGACATGCCGAAGGAGGTGACCATCGTGCGCGCAAGGCTGGTGGCCGCGTGCAGGTCGTCGCTGACGCCGCGATGACAGGTGGCCGAAGGCGATCCGCTCGCCCGCGGTGCCGGAGACGATCACCGTCAGCTGCGCCTGCAGATCAGGTTCGGTCTGGATCAGCTGGTCGCGGTCGGTGAGCATGTGCGCGGCGGTGCCGAGCGTGCGCCCGCGCGCGACGATCGACACCTTGCGAGAGACAGAAGCCTGGCCGAGCGCCTCGGCGACGACGACGTGCGAAGCCTCGTGGATCGAGATCAGCCAGCGCTCCTGCTCGGTGAGGATGTGCTTCTTGGCGGGTCCGGCGACGACACGGTCGATCGCCTCCTCGAGCGTCGCCTGATCGATCAGCTCCTGCGAGTCGCGCACACTCAGCAAGGCGGCCTCGTTGATGACGTTGGCAAGCTCGGCGCCCTGAGAAGCCCGGGGTCAGACGCGCGATCTCCTCCAGCGACACGTCGGAGCCCATCGGGCGCTTGCCACCGTGCAGGCGCAGGATCTCCAGGCGCCCGTGCACGTCAGGCACGTCGATCGTCACCTGCCGGTCGAAGCGGCCCGGACGCAGCAGCGCAGGGTCGAGGATGTCGGGGCGGTTGGTGGCGCCCATCACGACCAGCCCGCCATCGCCGCCGAAGCCGTCCATCTCGACCAGCAGCGCGTTGAGCGTCTGCTCGCGCTCGTCGTTGCCTTGACCGATGCCGGCGCCGCGCTTGCGCCCGGCGGCGTCGAACTCGTCGATGAAGATGATCGCCGGCGCGGACTTGCGCGCCTTGGCGAACAGGTCGCGCACACGCGCGGCGCCGACGCCGACCAGCGACTCGACGAAGTCAGAGCCCGACAGCGAGAAGAAGGCCGCGTCGGCCTCGCCCGCGACTGCCTTCGCCAGCAGCGTCTTTCCCGTTCCTGGGGGGCCCACGAGCAGCACGCCCTTGGGTGCCGCCGCGCCCACGGCGAGGTACTTCGACGGGTCGGCTAGATAGTCGCGGATCTCGCGCAGCTCGGCCACCGCCTCGCCGGCGCCCGCCACGTCGGCGAACGTGACCTGGTGCAAGCGTGCCCTTGCCTTTGCGCTTGCCCTTGCCGGTGAACTTGGAGAAGCCGGCGATCCCGCCGGCGCCGCCGTCGGCGCCGAAGCGCATGAACAGCGCGAACAGGCACACGAGCAGCACGATCGGGATCAGGAACTGCACGAGGATCGCGCGCTGGGCCTTGCCGGGCTGCTGGTCGACGGTGACGACGGTGCCGGCCGCGGTCGAGGCTCTGAAGCAACTGCTGTGTCTGCACTCCCGAGGAGGGGTAAGCGGCCCAGTATTCAAGCTGCGGCTTGGCCGGAAAGATTGCTCCTGCCGGGAGCGTTGACTCCACCGGTTTGCGGTGGCCGCTTGCGAGTCGGCGCTTTCGGAGGCCGGCTTCTCAGGGCGTATCTCGACACGGTTGTCGTGGTCATAGCAGCGTCGCGGTGGCGATCTGACCATGGTTGGCCAGCGACAGGACCCGGCTGATCGGCAGTTCCGAGCCGTGAGCTTGACGGCCCGATCGCGCCGAGCAGTGAGAAGAACGCGATCAGCAGTCCCAGCTGAAGCGAGGACCAGGAACAGTGCGATCTTGTCGCGGAAGATGACGCGCCGCGCGCCGCTGCCGAAATCGCCGAGCGCCACCAGCGCCGGATTGCGTTTGTGTGCCAGGCCGGAGTGCACCTGCCCGGCCTTGGGCGGCCGGATCGGCGCCGGCGGGCGACCGTTGCCCTGCGAGGAGGGGGGCGGAATTGTGTCTTCGTCGTCTGTCATGTCTCCCTCAGGGGCGCCGGCACGCCACTCAGACCAAAGGCGACGCCCGGCACCAAGGGAGGGTGCCGGACGTCGCCAGGGCCCGAGGGTTTTGGGCTATCTGCCCGCTTGTCTTATTTCTTCTTGCCTTTTTTGCTTGCTTTTTTCTTTGGCGGGGTCACAGCCGCCTGCGTGACGGTCAGCGTCTTGGTCTGAGTCACCGCCGTGCCGCCGGTCGGGGTGAACGTCACCGTGATCTTCACGCTGAGCTTGTGTCCCTTGGCTTTCGCCAGCTTGCTCAGCGCGGATTTGGAGATGGCAAGCGTCACCGTCCCTTTGCCGCCCGAGGTGCTGGCGCTCGCGCTTCCGACGGTTACGCCACCGCCGGTCGCCTTGACCTGGACGCTGCCGGCGATCCGGGAGCACCAGCGACAGGACGATGTCCTTGCCCTTGACCTTCGCGCTTGAGATCGAGAAGGCATTGGAGACAGGCGTCACCGTGGTGCCACCGCCACCACCGCCACCGCCACCGCTGCTGCCGCCTTCGGACCCTTTTTTGGGTTCTTCTTTTGTGGCCACCGGGGCCGACTTTTCCCAACCGATGGCTTCAACGCCGATCCGTGCGATCTTGATGATTTCCGGAGGTAGCGCTCCGTAGTCTTCGCCCTTCAGGCTCAGCTGAGCACCTTCGGACTCGACGGTCGTGAAATAGTCCTTGATCGAACGCGCCTTTTCCTGTTCTTCAAGCGAATTACCGTAGACCGTAGAGTTATCGTCCCACACGAAGTCATACGTGATCGCACAGTTGGGATAGGTACTCGTGTCCTTGCTACCGGTCCCGATCGCATTCGCCCAATCGCCAAGCGTCGGGTCGGGTTCGCTGGTGGTGATCGCCGGGATACCCCGGAAGTCGGCGCTGGTGCAGTTCGATCCCCTGATTTCCTTTTTGTTGCCGAGGTTGGAGACCGGACTGCTCGTCGGCTCGACATAGTTGCCGCCGACTCTTTCGTTGACCGGCTTTTCGGGGTTGACCGTCTGCAGCGGGATCCAGTAGGTGTCGTCCGGTTTGCCGCCGTTTTCAGCTTCGGGCGTGACGGTGAAACCATTCTGACGCGCCGTGGCCAGATCCGAGTAGCCGATCGAGCCGTCGGTCGCGGCCACTGCCGCCGCGACAAGCGGGTTCCCGTTGGCGGAACCGGTGCAGATCCCGTCCGTCCCACTGGCCTTTTCGTTGCACTCGTTTGCGAATTCTTTTGTTTCTTCTTCTATTTCTTTTCCGGTCTTTCCGCCTTTTGCTTCCTTGGCTACCGGGACAGGTTTAGGCACTCCCGTACTGCTCGCCGTCAGTGGCCATGTCGTATTGGTACCGGCCACAGGCGATTTGCCCCACACTTCGTTGGCCGCCGTACCTCCAACCCCAACGGGCAACAGGCTCAGGTAGGCCTTGAAGTTGTACGTCGTACCCGAGCCGTCGAAACGTACGATGCGACGCAGCGGGATTTCATCGCAATGGGTGAACCCTTCTTCAGCCTCAAGTGCATTGGTCGGCGCGCCAGTCATGTGATCTTTGGTCACGTCGCCCCAAGTCTTGGCCTGACCGCTCCAGATTTCCTCAAGCAGCCCAGCCGGGATGTGTACGCGAAGTGTTCCCGTGGCGTATGCGTCACCGGTGCTGTCGTCGGCGCCAGGATCGTTCGGACCGCCTGTCGTCGTGTCTTCATTGGCGCTAGCTGGACCGGGGCCCGGATCTTCAAGCTTGCACCCTTCCGGGAAATGAACGATCACGGCAGTCGCACCAATCGCGATCGGAAGGATGTGGATCAAGCCCGCGTTCGGCGTGCCCGCTGCGTCCGCCTTGACCATCTGTTCGGGAGTCAGCGGGGCGTCGCTGCCTGCAAAGCGCGTGTCCGCGGCGCGATAGCCTGGCAGTGCCGCTGCGCTTTCGAAGTCCGAGCATTTGCCGGTCGAGGGTCCACCGCCAATCGAGGCGATTCCGCACCCGCTCCCGTCGGAGTCGTAGGTCACCTTGCCAATCGAGCCTTCGCAGCCGAAGGGTTCGTTGTAGTCGATCTGGAACAGCGCCTGAGCAGCGGCCTGGAACGAGGAGCCCTCGCCCTTTACGGAGCCGCCTTCACACCGCTTCAGGGTAAATTCGGCGTGGGCGACCGACGGTACGGCCGCCACCGCAAGGACCATCGCGGCAAGCACGCACAGTGCCGCCAAGAAGGCATGAATTCGACCGCGTTCGGCGGTCAGGGGAAGACTTACGCGCATGAGCGTAGGGTGTCCTTTCAAGAGCAGAGATAGAGATCTACTAGAGCAGGGACGAGTCTCACAGCGCCAGCGTCCGCGCGCAATAGTTGTTTACAGAAGCGACACATCTTGGTCACAGCAGTGAAACATGTCCGTCAACAAAGCTGGGGGACGTTTCACGACTTAATCTCACGGCCGTAACGATTCGGTAACACGACCGGGGAGCCAAACTGCTTGCACGCCCAGCTTTTACCCCTTCTTCGTCTTGTCTTTTGCGTTTGACGACCGTTTCGCGGACTTCTTTGTACTCGCCGCAACGAACGTAGCGCTCGCTTCCGCCGACAGCGCTTCGCCAGGTGGTGGGGGCGTGTAGTCGACGGTGATCGTCGCCTTGAGCTTGCCGGCGACCGCCAGGTTCTTGGCGTAATTGGCGAAGACGTGCAACACGAGCGTGGTGGTGCCCTCGGCGCGCGTCGCGCTCGACGCGCGCGCAAGCACCACCTTCTTTTTGCGGGTCTTCCTGCCGGCCTTCGTCGTGATCGTCCCAAGCGCCTGGGCGGTGAGCTTGCCCGCTCCGGGCGTCTCAACGAGCAGGATCAGGCCCCCGCCGGCTGCACGCTTGATCCTGAGGCCGAGTTCTGGCGAAGCAACGCCGGTGAGCGAAAAGCCGCCTTGAGCGGAATTGAAGCTCGCCGGCGGTGCGGAAGTGCCGGTCGCCGTCTCCAGGGTCGCCACGTAGGCGTTGGAGGCCCGGTTGGCATCGCCGTAGATGAGGTTTGACGCGGACGATGTGAACGCTACCGTCGACCCGTTCTGAGTGAGCGTCGGGTCGTCCGCGATGGACCCTTCGATTTCACCGCCTTCATAGCTGAGAACCGCACGTTCGAGCGTGTTTTCTCGCAGATGGACAACATAGAGGTCGCTCCCCAGCGGGAACTCGCTGAAGCTGCCTATCGGCGCCGGTTCGGGCAGCAGGAAATCGTCGCGAGAGGTCGTGAAGGCGAGCGTTGAGCCGTCGGGCGAGAGCGCTATCGATTCGATCGGCTGAGTTGAGCCAGACTCACCCGAGGGAGCGCCCAGCGTCAGCTCGCGCGTGCCCGACTTGCGCGTCACCCCCGGCGCCATGCTCGTCACGAACGCGTCGAGCCCGATCGACTTGGTGATGTCGGGACGCAGCGCGGCCGCGGCGAGGAAGGCGACCGTGTAGCCATCTTCGCTGAGCGCGGGCGCGCTTGCGACAATCGGCGCCAGCTGTCCCTCGGGGTAGGTGAGCGGCCCGTAACATGGACCGGTGGCCGTATGGTTCGCTGCTTCGACGCTACCGCCGGGCGGGCATTCTGGGTCTTCGGGGTCGGCAATCCCAGTGATGCGCCTGGTAATCGCGTCCGGTTCCTGCCAACGTCGCCAGAGGTAATAACCGGTCGTGTTGCTCGCGTCCTCGCCTGTCAGGAAGGGCGCCTGCTCCGGCGCGTTGGTGGAGACCCACGCGACGGTCGAGCCATCGGCGCTGATCGTCGCGGGCCCCACCGCCCCACACGCTGGTTCCCCCCCGCTGTGGTTCCGCCGGCGCCGCAGTTCGATCCTGGTTCGTCGCCAGGCGAGGTGAGGCTGAGCAAGGTCGTTGTATCGTCCTGCAGGTCTCGAACGAACAGCTGCTGCGGCGGCGTTGTCACAGCTGCCTGGTTGGGGAGATCGGATTCCACGTTGCTCGTGCGGAACACCACATAGCGACCGTTCGCGGAGATCGCCGTGCTCGGCCACACTTCTGCTCCCGGTTCGTCCCCGGGAAAGCGCTGACTCGCTGTTCCGTACTCGGCCGGTTCTTCGCTCCCACTCTTCGCCGACACAAGCGTGTATGCCCCCGAGTCGGCTCGATCGGCGGTGAGCGGCACGTCCATGTCGCGCACGTACACATCGACATTTTCGTTTTTGTCCTGCGGGACGAGCTGCTGGGCAGTGGAGAAGACTACATAGTGCCCATCGGCGCTGACCGAGGGATTCTGGGCGCCGCGGAAGATCAGCTTGCCCTTTTCGGGACAGCTGGGTTCCTGAGGGGGGCATGTGTGCACCTCATTGCCGTCGGCAACAAGCTCTATTTCTCCGGTGAGACGGTCGTAGCGGAAGATCCCGCCTTCGCGCAGAGTGCCCGGCGGTTCGACATCCGGTTCGACACCGTGCGCTCCGACCACGCCGCCGTCGTTTTCGAAGAAGTTGGTTGCCTTCGTCTGGAACACGACGTACTGGCCGTTCGCCGAGATTACGGCGTCGGTCGTCGAGCCGTTGGCCTGTTCGTCCGAAGCGTTGTCCACCGACACCAGTTCTGCTCCGAACCCGCCGGCAGCCGGTCCGTAGGTCGCATGTGCAGAGGACGCAAGTCCCAGCGAGCAAGCTAGCGCCACAATCGCGGACAGGCAGACCGCAAGCCACAAGCGTGAGTGGATGATCTCCGGTCGGCTGCTCACGACACCCTCACCTCCCTGCGCACAGTCATCTTGTTGCCCGCGTTATCGGACGCGCTGATCGTGACCGTGTATGCGCCCCCACGCGAATAGCTGTGCCGAAGCGTCTTGCGCCCGCCGCCCGAATGCCCATCCCCAAAGTTGACTTTGACCGAGCCGAGCTTCACCCCCGAGGCTTCGCCCTTCGGCCTGTCGCTCAACTGCACCGTGACGCTTGCCCCACTCACGTGCACGCGCACGCGCGGCGGCGTCCGATCGACCTTGATCGTGCCGGGCACCGAGTCGACCACTTGCCCCAGCGAGTCGGTCGCCTCGACCTGGACCGAGTGCACGCCGTCCGGAAGCTGTCCGGAGTTCATCAGGTATTCGTCGCCGCTGATGTTTTCGACGACTTCGCGATCGTCGACGAGGATCGAGTATGTGATCTTGCCGGCGCCCGCAAGCGGCACTTCCCATTGCAGCGGGATGCGCGCCGCTTTGACCCAGCCGTTGGGGGCGTCTGTCACGAACTCGCCTGGCGGGGCGCGCACGACCACCGCGGCGATCTGTGCGTTTGCGCCGCTGCCCTGCAGAAAGCCGAAGATCGCGTCGCCGCGATGCGACCCGCCCATGGCGAGCTGCTCCACCGCGCCACCATGCGGCGCGGCGACGATCGCGCGGTTTGGGGTGCCGTCGGCGCGCCGTTCGAGCACCGCCACACCGCCGGCGCCGTGGATCTGCACCTTCCAGGCGGCCGCGAGCGCCCCGTCGTCGGCGCGCGTGAGCACCGGGTCGCCCGGCACTTCCGAGCCCTGTCGAGCCTGATCGGCGTGCCGACCGCCGTTTCCGAGCCATTGCGCGTCGAAGCTCTCATCGCCCGTGCCATAGCCCACGTCGAAGGCGCCTTCGGCGTCGACGGCCATGCTCAGCGGGCCCACCCCTTCCGGCGGGCCTTCGCTTGCCGGCGGACCGTCGACCGGCTTGGCGGCACCAAAGGCCGACCCCTTGGGCGAGAACGAGGATGGGATCTCATCAACGAACACGCGCGGACGCGTGAAGCCCGAGCCTGGAGCGGGCTCTTGGCGCCAGGCGATCGCGCCCTCGCCAAAGCCGGCGAAGTCGAGCGAGAGCTCGTCGGCGGCGCCGTTCAGCGGATGCCCGTTGTACGTGGTCGGGCTGACGTCGAGGATGTTGCCCGGCACCAGCCCGAAGATGCGCCGCGCGTAGATGCGGTTGATGAAGTTGTCGTCGGGCTCCTGCCAGGCGAGCAGTCCTTCGCCGCTCAGGTCGATCGCCACCTGGGGCGAGTTCAACGCCGTGGGTTGCGGTACGGGCTGGTTGACGTCGCGATTTAGAGGCTGGCCAAGCGAGGTCCAGTACTGTCCGTCGAAGCGGGCCATGCGGATTTCGTCCTGCACATAGCCGGGCGGGATGTTGGGCGTCGAGGGCCCGCTGACGGCGGTGATCACGCGGTAGGAGACGTAGGCGTCGCCGGAGAGGTCCATCGCCACAGACGGATAGGTGCCGGTGGCCTGCGCCGATGTTCAGGTCGACCGGGATCGGCGGCTGAAAGCCCGTGGAGCCCGGGTCGATCGTGGCGGAGAACAGCCCGTCGGTGGTCGAGGAGTAGTGGTTTGCCCACACGACCAGCAGCCGACCTCCTTCCCCCGCCGCGATCGCCGGGAAGGAGGATTCGAACTTCTCCCCCACGTCGACGCGTTGGGGCGCTTCCCATTTGTCTTCTACGTATTGGGCGACGAAGATGTGGTCGCGACCTTCCACGCGCTTGCGGTAGACGATTCCCCCCGTGCCGTCGGCTGCCATCGCCGCGCCGCCCAGTTCGACGATTTCAGAGGAGGGCCCGTCGAGTCGGGGTGACGGGAGAGATTTCTGCTTGGGCCGTCGCCGCGCACAGCAGCACACAGCTATCGAGACGCACAACGCGCGAGAGCACCGCGCAAGGCTGACTGCCGGGAGCGGCCGACTTGTGAACGACCTGAGAACTCTTGCGCGCAAACGTGACAGCCACAGCGTCATGTTCACCAATTCTTCTCAAGTTGAAAACATCTCGTTCACGTTGGGGAGCAGCCCACCGTCGACACTGTCTCCTGCGTCCTGGTGGGCGATGCACGCTCGGCGATTTCGCGATAGACGGCGACACGGCTGCGGCACATCGGGGATCAACCTGTATATGCAATGTGAACAGCCGCAACCTTGAGGCGGGCGTCGGTATTACCGCCCAAACACAGCAAAGGAGCCTCCAACGTGCGCACCACCCGCACCCTGACCGTAGCGCTGATCGCCGCGCTCGCGCTGGCCGTGCCCGCCGTCGCCGGTGCGCGTGCGCTGCTGATCGACGGCTCGACCTCCATCTTCCCGCTGATGGAGCAGCTCGCCGCCGCCTACCACAAAGCGACCAAAGAACCGACCCCCAAAGTCGGGCAGGGCACCTCCGACGTCGGTGTCTCCGACGTGGCCGCCGGGCGCGTGGACATCGGCGACGTGTCGCGCAACCCCGAAGAAGGCGACCCCAAAGGGCTCGTGTTCACGAAGATCGCGCGCGACGGCGTGTGCATGATCACCAACGCCGAAGAACCCGATCGCCAACCTCAACCAGCAGACGGTGCAGGCGATCTTCACCGGCGACGTGCGCGAATGGAGCGAAGTGCCAGGCGCGAAGATCAGCGGCCCGATCGACCTGGTCGACCGCATCGCCTCCTCGGGTACGCAGGCCGCCTTCCAGGACATCTTCCTCGGCGAATCGCTGAAGATCTCCCCCAGCGCCGAGGCCGAGGAAAGCAACGGCCTCGTGCAGAACAAGGTCAAAACCGACGAAGACGCGATCGGCTTCGTGTCGTTCGCCTTCACCGGCGGCGTCAACGCCGTCGGCTACCAGGGCATCCCCTGCACGCTGCAGAACGCCAAGTCGGGGCAGTACCAGGGCGTGCGTAACTTCTGGATGGTGACCAAGGGGGCTCCGAAAGGGCCCGCGAAGAAGTTCATCGAATGGATCACCAGCTCGAAAAACGCGACGGCGCGCAAGATCATCAACTCCGAGTGGATCGCGATCCACTAGCGCCCTCAGCAGCGACCGGGCCGCCCATAACGCGGCTCGGTCGCGCGTTCAGAGGCGTCTTCGGCCGCGGCGCGGCCGCCGCCGAGCGGCGCACGGAGCTGGCGCTGCGCGCGCTCGCGGTCGGCGTGCTCGCTGGTGATCGCGGGCGATCGCGATCACGGTCTTCTCGAAAGCCTGGCCGTCGTTCTCGCACAACGGGCTTGCCTGGTTCGGCTGCGGCGGCGACGTGGACACGCAGTTCACGGCGATGATCCAAGGGCCCCGCGACCCGGCCCACTACATCTACCACTTCAGAGCGTGGCCGCTGATCTGGGCGACGATCCTTACCTCGGGGCTGGCGGTGATCCTCGGCATGGTCATCTCGATCTTGGCGGCCGTGTTCGTCGTCGAGCTTGCGCCGGCGCGCGGTCAAGCGCGCGATCGACCCGACGATCCGGCTGTTGGCGGGCGTGCCGTCGGTCGTCTACGGGCTTGATCGGGATCTTGGCGATCGCCCCGTGGGTCGAACACAACTTCATCTCCCAGCAGCGCAAGCGCTCGGTCGAGTACGTGGTGCAGCTGACCGGTGCCAACCTGAGCGTGGCGACCCTGATCCTGACGGTGATGATCGTGCCGATCATGGTGGCGATCGTCGCCGAGCGCGCTGGAGTCGGTGCCGCGCTCGTGGACGGAGGGCTCGGCGGCGCTGGGGGTCAACCGCTGGCGCACGACCTGGCGCGTGTCGCTGCGCACCGTGCGGCCCGCGATCGTGGCCGCCGCGGTGCTCGCGACGGCGCGTGCGCTCGGCGAGGCGATCATGCTCGCGATGGTCGCCGGCTCGCGCGGCTTCGCGCCCAACCCGCTCGACGGGACGACCTTCTTCTTCGAGCCGGTCGACCGCTGGCCGCGACGATCATCCACTACATCGAGGACATCAACGTGGTGCCGGTCGAAAAAACGCATGTACGCGATGGCGGCGGTGCTGCTCGTCTCCTGCGCGCTGCTGTCGCTCGCCGGCTGGGCGGCGAAGCAGCCAATGAAGCGCTACGGGATCAGGACATGAGCAGGCCGCGACCACCGAAGCCTGGCGCGCTCCCGAAACCGGGTCGTCCTCGCGCGCGCGGGGGGCATAGCCGAAATGGCAAGCGCCCAACACGCCCTCGCGCCGCCCCGTCCCGGGTCCACGCCGCCGCTCGAGGCGATCCGCGCCCGCGGCGAGCGCGATTCGGTCGGCAGCTGGCCGCTGGTCGACCGCGTCGCCTACGCGCTGTGCTGGACGTGGGGATCGGCCTGTGCGTGATGGCGGCGGCGATCGTGCTGTTCATGCTCGTGAAGGGGATCGCGTACCTGCGCCCGAGACTGCTGGTGGAACACCCGAACGCCTCGCCCGACCAGGCGACTCCGGCGGCTTCCTCGACCCGATCGAGGGCACGCTGCTGCTGACCGCGGTGGGCATCGCGATCGCGGCGCCGCTCGGGGTGGGGCTGGCGGTGTGGATGAGCGAGTATCAGCGCCCAGCCTGGCTTGCGCGCTCGGTCGAGTCGGGCGTGGAGATGATCGCGGGTGCGCCGAGCGTGCTGCTGGCGATGTTCGGGCTCGTCCTGTTCGCGCGCCCGGCGCTGGCCTTTCTCTCGCAGACCTCGGCTGGCGGCTCGGTGTACGGCACGCTCATTTCTGACGGCGGGCGCGATGATGTCGCTGCTCGCGCTGCCGCTGGTCGTTGCCTCCACGCGCGAGGCGCTGCTGCAGGTGCCGGCGCACGTGCGCGAGGCCTCCTACGCGCTCGGCAAGACAAAGGCGACGACGATCCGCAAGGTGCTGCTGCCGTCGGTGCGCCCCAGCATCGCCAACGGCGTGACGCTTGGCATCGGGCGCATCGTCGGCGACACCGCGATCGTCGTGATCCTGCTGGGCGCGTCGACTCCGGCTGGAAGAGCGCCGGCGGCGCGCCGCTGCTCTCGACCCTGCGCGGCACCGGGGGGACGCTCACCAGCTACGTGCTGTTCAACTCGCCTGCTGGCGAAGGCAACGCCCACGAAAAGGCCTATGCGGCGGCGTTCGTGCTGCTGCTGATGGTGCTCGCGCTTGAACGTGATCGTGATGCGGCTCAACTCGAGCCGCGCCGGCACCGGGCAGAGCCTTGGCGCTTCCAGCCGCTGGCGTGCGATGACGGGGCGCTGCCGTGGATCCGCTGATGGCACCGCCCGTGCGGCGGGTCGTGCTCGAGCGCGAGCCGACGGTCGTGCAGCCCGCCGGCCAACGGCACTGGCATGGCGCACCGCAACAGCCGAGCGACCGCCGAGCCAGAGCACCGCCAGCCAAGCGCCGACGTCCAGGAGCGCATGCGCATCGAAGGCGTGTGGCTTGCTTACGGTGAGAATTGGGTTGTGCGCGACGTCAGCCTGCCGGTGCGCAAGGGCGAGGTGCTCGGACTGATCGGCGCTTCGGGCTCGGGCAAGACGACGCTTTTGCGCTCGCTCAACCGCCTGACCGAGATCACCGCCGGGGCCGCCCGCGCCGGGCGCATCACACTCGACGGACAGGAGATCGGCGAGATCGAGGTCAACTCGCTGCGCCGGCGCGTCTCGATGGTCTTCCAGCAGCCCAACCCCTTCCCGATGAGCATCTTCGAGAACGTCGCCTACGCGCTGCGCGAGGAGCACGCCGAGCGAGGCGCGCGCCGGCGCAAACGCCGCTCGCGCGAGGAGCTGATGCCCGCCGTCGTCGATGCTCTGCAGCGCGCGGGGCTCTACGACGAGGTGGCCGGCAACCTCGTCCATCCGGCGTTGCGGCTTTCCGGCGGCCAGCAGCAGCGGCTGTGCATCGCCCGCGCGCTTGCGGCCGACCCGGAGGTGCTGCTGCTCGACGAGCCCTGCTCGGCGCTCGACCCGATCTCCACGGCAACGATCGAGCAGCTGATCGTCGGCCTGCGCTCGAGCGTTGCGATCGTGATCGTCACGCACAACCTGCAGCAGGCCATGCGCGTGGCCGACCACGTCGCTTTCATGCACCTCGGCGAGCTTGTCGAGTACGGGCCCAGCTCGCAGATCTTCGACCATCCCCGCGAAGCGCGCACGCGCGAGTACGTGAGCGGGGCGTTCGGGTGAGATACAGCGCCGGCGGCGTGCGCCCACGGCTTGGGCACTCAGATCGCTTGTTGTTTTGGGGATGGATTGGGCGTTCCCGCAGTGCCACCGCGGCGCTTGGCACGTCCGCAGGGCTTTTGCATGACCCGTCGCGGAGCCGGCGTGCCCGCAGTGCCACCACGGCGCTTGGCGTTGGTCTCGTGGCGGTCGTGCTCTGCGGCTGTCAGAGCACGCAGGAACGCAGCGCCGAACTGCAGCACAAGGCAAAACACGACGTGCTTGCGGCACACAGCGCAGCCGTGACGAAGGAGAGCCCAAACATCGAGGTGTTGCAGAGCAGCGTGATCCACACCAGCTCGGCGACCGCCGTCGTCGTGGTCCTGCGCAACACCTCCACCCACGCACTGGAGAACGCGCCGATCGAGGTGACGGTGCGCGACGCCCACGGCAGCGTTCTCTACCAGAACAACGCCTCGGGCTTGGAGCCCTCGCTGACGACCGTCTCGTTGCTGGAGCCAGAGCAAGAAACGATCTGGGTCGATGACCAGGTCACCGCGAGCGGTGTGCCCACGAGCGCTGGCGCCCTCGTCGGAGAAGGCACACAAGCCTCAGGCAGCATCCCCCAGTTGAGCATCTCCGGCACGCACCAGAGCAACGAAGCGGCCGAAGCGACCCTCTCCGGGAGCGTGGCAAATCATTCGCAGACTGCCCAGCAAAACCTGGTCGTATACGCCACCGCACGCCGTGCCGGAAAGATAGTGGCAGCGGGACGCGCGGTACTGCCGGAAGTGCCGGCACAAGGCACGAACGTCCCTTTCCAAATCTATTTCGTCGGCAATCCCAGCGGGGCGCAGATCTCCACGAGCGCCCCGGCAACGACGTTCTGAAAAATGCATTGCCCCCCGCGCGCGGGGAGCATCCGCTTTTTTGCGCGTCGAGCGTGCGCGCCTCAGTGCCGTTTGCCGCGTTTGAGCATGATCCCCTCGATCACGTGTGCAACCGTCTCGCACGCGTCCACCGCCGCCTCTAGCGACTCGAAGATGTCCTTCCAGCGGATCACGAACATCGGATCGGCCGCGCCGCCAGCGAACAGCGAGGCGACACCGTCACGCAACAGGCGATCGCCCTCGTTCTCCAGGCGGTGGATCTCCACCAGATAGGGCCCGGGCTCGCCGCCGGCGCAGAGCTGCTGTAGCGCCTTGACGATCTGCTCGTCGGCGCCGACGAGTACGTCGGCCAGCTCGACCGCCTGCTCCATCGGCGCTTCCACACCGTAGAGCTGCAGGAGCGCGGCTGTCTGCTCGGTGTGGTCGATCACGTCGTCGAGTGCCGTTGCCAGCGCGTAGCCGTCGCCTGAGTCGAACGGCAAGCGCAGACGCCGCCCGCCGCCGTTGAGGCGGTGGATGATGTCGTGGGTGATGCGGTCTCCCTCCTGCTCGAAGGACTTGACCTGCTCGGCCAGGCCGGAGCGCTCCGGCAGCTCGGCGAGCAGCTCGCGCAAGAGCAGCCCCGGAGCGCAAAATGTTGCTGGCGGCGTTCTCGACGAGCGTAACGAGCGTCGGATCGGCCGCGCGGCGCAGAATGGACATCCGACAAGGGTATGCACACCGCGGCGCCGGCGTCATCCGCTTCACGAGTTCTTTACGACTCGATCACGACTTTGCAACCCCCAAGCGGCCGGGCGGCGCCACCCTAAGTGACGGTGGCCGTGCACCAGGACAGTTCCAGCACCCTTTATGCGGGTGAGCTCGAGATCAGGCTTGGCGAGGGCCTGGTGCTCGCAAACGGTCGCGCGCTGACGCTGTCGGTGCGAGAGTTCGAGCTGCTGGGCGCTTTGGCCGGTCGGGCCGGGGCGATCGTCACGCGCGAGGACCTCTATGCGGCAGTGTGGGGCGGCAATCTGCGTGCCGGCGACCGCTCGGTAGACGTATATGTCAGCAAGCTGCGAGGCAAGCTCGAGCAGGCCATGCCAGACCGGCGCTTCATCCACACCCACCCGGGATTTGGCTATCGCTTCCAGCCGCAGCCATGGGGCCACGCGTCCGAGCTTTCACGAGATGTTCACAACGGGGCCCCCGTCGATTGAAGAGACTGAACCGGCACTGAGCCGGCGCAGGGGCCTGTTCGCCTGCTCGCCGTCCAAAAATCCAGTCATAGGAGACGTTGTGAACAAGAACAAGATCGGCGTGCTAGCAAGTTGCGCGCTGCTCGCAGTCACCCTCGCCGCGTGCGGGAAATCGAGCTCTGAGCTCGACCGGCACCTCGGCGAGTTCCTCGTCCGCGACCATCTCCGGCGCCGGCTCGACGTTTGCCGCCCCGGTCTACCAGCAGTGGGGCTCGGGCATCTCAGGCCTGACCGTCAACTACAACCCAGTGGGCTCGGGTGCCGGCATCACGGCTCTTGAGGCCAAGACCGTGGACTTCGGCGCCAGCGACCCGCCGTTGAAGCCGGCTGATTTCGCCACGCTTGAAAAGGTCGGTCCCGTCCAGCAGATTCCGATGTTCCTGGGCGCGATCACCGTCTCCTACAACCTGCCGGGCGTCAAGAGCGGCCTCAAGCTCGACGGCCCGACGATCGCCGAGATCTTCCTCGGCAAGATCAAGACCTGGAACGACCCGACGATCGCCGGCCTGAACCCTGGCGTGTCGCTGCCGAGCACGCCGATCACGGTGATCCATCGCTCGGACTCCTCCGGCACGACCTCCGGCTTCACCGGCTTCCTGGCCTCCGTGAGCCCGGAATGGAAGAGCAAGGTCGGCGAAGGCAAGACCGTGCCGTGGCCCACGGGCACCGGCGCCAAGGGCAACGCCGGCGTCGCCGGCGCCGTGCAGCAGACGACCGGCTCTGTCGGCTACGTCGAGCAGTCCTACGCGCTGGAGCACAAATTCACCTACGCCAGCGTCAAGAACAAGGCAGGCAACTACATCGAACCGACGCTCGCCTCGACCAGCGCGGCGGCCGAAGGGGTCGAAGTGCCGGCCAACCTCGGCATCAAGATCAAAAACCCCGCCGCGCCGACGGCCTACCCGATCACCTCGCAGACGTTCGTGGTGGTCTACAAGGACATGTGCAAGGCCGGCGTGCCCGGTGGCGAAGCGGCCGCCAAGGGCGTCGTGAAGTTCCTGGACTACGGTCTCGGCTCCGGCCAGAGCATCCTCAGCCAGGCCGACTACGCGGCGCTACCCGCAGCGATCCTGACCAAGTCCAAGGAAGCGGTCGCCGCCCTGCAGTGCAACGGAGCCCCAATCGCGGGCTGAGATGACCCACAGTCGCCGGCCAAATAGAGTCCCGCTCATCGTGGATGAGACGGTGACGATGGAGCCGGGTCACGCCGAGCGTGGCCCGACGGCCGGCGGCTAGAGCGTCATATGGAGGCGGCATCTGTAGCCGGCGGCGGGCACTCGATTCTCGAGCGCTCGCCGCTGGCACGCCTTCCGGATCGAGCGCTGCGCTGGGGCCTGACGGCCCTGGCGGCGTCGATCCTCGCGCTGATCGTCTACTTCTTCGTCAAGCTTGTCGGCGAAGCGGGCCCGGCGTTCTCCAAGTTCGGGGTGCTCGGCTTCACCTTCGGCAACAACTGGGACGTCAGCACCAACCATTTCGGCGCGCTCGCGCTGCTGGTCGGCACGCTGATCACCTCAGGTATCGCGTTGCTGATCGGCGTGCCGGTGGCGGTCGCGACCGCCCTGTATGTGACCGAGCTGTGCCCGGTGCGCATCCGCGGCCCCGTTACGATCCTGATCGAGCTGCTGGCCGCCGTGCCTTCAGTGGTCTATGGCCTGTGGGGCATCTTCTTTCTCGCCCCCAAGCTGCTGCCGGCCGAGCAATGGGTCGCCGACCGGCTGTCGTTCGTGCCGTTCGTCGGCGGCGGCCTAGCGACGATCCCCAACTACTTCGTCACGGGACTGGTGCTGGCGATCATGATTCTGCCGATCGTCAGCTCGCTCTCGCGCGAGGTGATGAGCACCGTCCCCGCCGACCACAAGGAGGCGGCGCTCGGTCTCGGTGCCACCCGTTGGGAGATGATCCGCACCGCTGTGCTGCCTTACTGCCGCAGCGGCATCTCCGGCGCGGCGATGCTCGGCCTCGGCCGCGCGATTGGCGAGACGATCGCCGTGACGATCCTCGTGGGCAACGATCCCAAACTGGGAGGCCACCTTTTCGGTCAGGGCTACAGCCTCGCCGCGGCGATCGCCAACGAGTTCGGCGAAGCTCAGGAACTGCACCGCTCGGCGCTGTTCGCCGCCGGCCTCGTGCTGTTCGTGCTGACACTGCTTGTCAACGCGATCGCACGCCTGCTGGTATTGCGTGCATCGCGCTCGACCAGGCCGAAGCGCACAGCGGCGGACTTCGTCCAGGCGGGTCCGGCGCTGGGGGCGGGAACGGGCGTATGAGAGCGACATATAGAGGCCAGGTTCTCGTGTGCAGACTGCTGCCCGACGCTCGCATGCCTGCCAGTCGCATACCCGACGCTCGCATACCCGCCAGTCGCATACCCGCCACTCGCATGCCCGCAACATGGATTGCCGGATGAGCACTCCCCCACAAACCTTCGAGCGCTTCTCGCTTAGCCCCAGTCGACGACGCAAAGACCGCTTCGCGCGCGGCGCCGTGATGGCCGCCACCGCCATAGCGCTCGTACCGCTCGTGCTGATCGTCTACTACCTGCTCAGCAAGGGGCTCGGCTCCTGGAGCATCAAATTCTTCACTACCGACCCGACTGGCAACACCTTCTTCGCGGCCTCCTCGATCGGCGGCATCAAGAGCGCGATCCTCGGCACGATCGAGATGGTTGCCCTCGCCTCGGCGATCGCCGTGCCGCTCGGCCTCGGCGTGGCCGTCTGGCTGGTCGAGTACGGCAAGTCCAGCCGCTTCGCGCACACGGTGCGCTTCTTTATCGACGTGCTGACAGGCGTGCCGTCAATCATGTTCGGACTGTTCATCTACATCGCGCTGATCGTCGGCACCGGCACTTCCTACGCCGCCTACAAGGGCGCTTTCGCACTGTCGTTGCTGATGCTGCCGGTGGTCACGCGCGCGGCCGAGGTCGTGCTGCTGCTCGTGCCAGGCTCGCTGCGCGAGTCGGCGCTTGCGCTCGGTGCGCCGCGCTGGAAGGTGATCTTCAGGATCGTGCTGCCGACCGCGCTGCCAGGTCTGCTGACTGGCATTCTGCTGGCGATCGCGCGCGCGGCCGGCGAGACCGCGCCGCTGCTGTTCACGGCCGGGGCGACGATGAAGACCGGCTTCAACCTCAGCGGTTTCATGAACTCGCTGCCGATGCAGATATACACGGATGTCACATCTCCGACCACAGCAGTGGTAAACCGTGCTTGGGGAGCGGCCTTGACGCTCGTCGTCATGATCCTCCTACTCAACCTTTTCGCGCGGCTGCTGGCGCGCAGGAGCAGCCTTCGATAAACGCTGATGAGCCGACGATGAGCGTAGAGAAGCCCACGATCTCCCCAGGGGAGCCCACGATGAGTGCAGATGAGCCAAGTCCCCTGCCTCCGACACGGAGGACTACGATGAGCCCCGACGACCAGCACACGCAGATGCTCGACCCCAGCCGAAGCCAATCTCCCAAGAGCGCGCAGGCCACTCCGTCCGCCCCTGCCCAAACACGCGCGAACCTCAGCGACGGGCTCGCCGTCAAGCTCGAGCAGTTGCGCGCCTTCTATGGCGACGTCGAGCAGGTCAAGGGCATCGACCTCGACTTTCACGCCAACGAGGTCACCGCGATCATCGGCCCCTCGGGCTGTGGCAAGTCGACGATGGTGCGTTGCATCAACCGCATGCACGAGGAGGTGCCAGGCGCGCGCGCCGAAGGCAAGGTGCTGCTCGACGGCTTTGACATCTACGACTCGAGCGTCAACGTCGTCGCCGTGCGGCGTGCGATCGGCATGGTCTTCCAGAAGCCCAACCCGTTCCCCACGATGTCGGTCTTCGACAACGTCGCGGCCGGGCTGCGACTGGCCTCGCGCGGGCGCGGGGACCTGCACAACAAGGTCGAGACTGCTTTGCACGGCGCAGGCCTGTGGGACGAGGTCAAGGATCGCCTTTCAGAGGCAGGCGCCGGTCTCTCGGGTGGTCAGCAGCAGCGCCTGTGCATCGCACGCTCACTGGCTGTGGAACCCGAGGTGATCCTGATGGACGAGCCCTGCTCGGCGCTCGACCCAATCGCCACGCTGAAGATCGAGGAGCTGATCGACCAGCTCAAGAGCAAGGTGACGATCGTGATCGTCACGCACAACATGCAGCAGGCCGCGCGTGTCGCCGACCGCACCGCGTTCATGCTCAGCGGCGAGCTGGTCGAGGTCGGCCCGACGCAGCAGATCTTCACCAACCCACACGACTCCAGGACCGAGGAATATGTCACCGGGAAGTTCGGCTGAGGAACATGCCCATGAGCTCATCTGAGGTCAACGCCGGACAGGCCACGTCGCTGAACGCCCAGCAGGGCCGCCAACACTTCCAGCAGCAGTTGCAGGAGCTCGAGAATCGCGCCCTGGGCGGGCTCGACGTCGTGATCGAGCAGCTCGACCGCACACTGGAGGCGCTCGCCCACCAGGACGTCGAGCTGGCCCAGATGGTGATCGCCGACGACGACCGCGTCGACGGGCGCTACCTGGAGGTCCATCAGGGCATCCTCTCGCTGCTTGCCACTCAGGCCCCAGTGGCCGGCGACCTGCGACTGGTCGCGGCGCTCTTGCACGTGATCGTGCACGTCGAGCGGATGGGCGACCAGTGCGTGAACATCGCCAAGCTGATCCCGCTGTCGGGCTATGAGCCGCCTGTGCGTCCGGAGGTGCTCGAGCTGATCTTGAAGATGGGGGCCTACGCACGCTCTGAGATCGTGCAGTGCAAGGCGGCATTCTCCGGTCGCGACGTCGGGCTCGCCGAAGACCTTGCCCGTCAGGATCGCGAGATCAACCGCCTCAACCGCGAGATCTTCCGCCACGCGCTTGAGATCGGCGACGATGCCGACACGCGCGAGTGGGCGATGCACATGATCCTCGTGGCACGCGCGCTCGAGCGAATCGGAGATAACGCGGTGGACGTCGGCGAGCAGGTCGCTTTCGTCGTGACCGGGCTGTTCCGTGAGTTCTCCGACCAGACCAACCCGCTCGGCAACTAAGTCTCTCCCGCCGCAAACAGCGGTAACACGCCTGTAAAGATCCTGTGACTATCGTCTGCGTCTCTTGCCATTCGCACGCAAAGCGCCTATACACTGCGCCTAGATGACGACGGGCATCCTCTCCACGGATGAAGGGGTCGCTTCGAGCGCAGGGGGAACGTCCTCGTTGCGCATCGCGGTGCTCGACCGCGACAGCGGCTTCATTCAGGTCCTCGGCAAGCGCATGGACCGCCTCGGTTGGGAGCACCGCGTGCTCGCCAGCCCCGTGCCGACCGACGCGATCGCCTCGATGCGCCTCAGCGCGCTGGTCGTCGATCTTGCCGTGCTCGGACCGCCTGCGTGGGAATGGCTCGAGCGCCTTTGCGGTGCGCTGCCCGAGCTCGGGATCGTCGTCTGCACTGGACCGTCGACCGTCGCCCAGCGAGTTCGCGGGCTTCGCCTCGGCGCGGATGACTGGATCACCAAGCCTTGCCATCCAGAGGAGGTGATTGCGCGCGTCCAGGGCCTGGTTAGACGCCGCCGCCGCGCCACCGCCCGGACTGAGTCAAAGCCTGTGTCCGCCGGCGAGGTGCAGATCCGCTCTGACCGCTTCCAGGCGTTCGTGTCCGGACGCAGCCTCGAGCTGACGCGGCGCGAGTTCGAGCTGATCGAGCTGCTTGCCGGCGGCGAAGGGCGCGTGCTCGAGCGCGAGGAGATCTACTCGCGCCTGTGGGGCTATGCGATGGTGCGGGGCGATCGCTCGGTCGACGTGTTCGTGCGCAAGCTACGCCAGAAGCTCGAGAAGGCCTCACCACAGTGGCGCTACATCCACACCCACTTCGGGATCGGCTACCGCTTTGCCGCCGAACGCCACGACGCGCAGCAAGACGAGGGCGCGGCGCCTGCTGAGCAGACAGACGCGAGCGTCGACGAGGAAGTCACGCGCATTGACACCCGCGACGGCGTCGTGCCGAGCGGCTCGGCTGCCGGCGGCGAGCCGCACTGCGTGCGCGCGGCCGGCGGACTAGATGCCGGCGGAGACGACCTCGGCGATCAGGGCGAGCTCGGCGGGGCGCAGCAGGAGTACGAGCTCAGCACCACCGGCGCCTAGCCGTACGACGGCGAGGCCACCCTTCTTCAAATCGACGCGACCGCCGGTGAGCTCGCCCACGATTCCCGAGAGGTCGGGCTCGTGAGCTACGAGCAGCACCGGACCATCCGCGCCGACGCCGGCAACCAGCTCGAGCGCCTCGCGTGCGCGGATGCCGCCGGCAAGCAGCGGGTGCAGCTCCAGCCCGCGCTCGCGCTCACCCATCTGCTCGAGCGCCAGCTCGGCCGTTTCGCGTGCGCGCGCCTTCGGGCTCGCAAGGATCGCGGCGAACTCGACTCCCATCGCCGCCAGCGCGACGCCGGCACTGTAGGACTGGCCCTTGCCGCGATCGGTCAACTGCCGCTCTGCGTCGGGACGCGTACCGTGGGGCTCTGCGTCGGCGTGACGGAGCAGCCAAAGCTGGCGGGCCATAGCCATAGGGTTCTGCGAGCATAGAAGAGTTGAGCCAAGAGATGAGCGATGAGCACCACCCCAACAATCGCGAGCGCCCGCAGCCAGACCGGCGGCTGGACGATCCCTCGCTGTACATAAACCGCGAGCTCTCTTGGCTGGACTTCAACGAGCGCGTGCTGCAGCTTGGCGAGGACGAGTCGATTCCGCTGCTCGAGCGAGTCAAGTTCTGCGCGATCTACACCACGAACCTCGACGAGTACTACATGGTGCGCGTGGCTGGGCTGCACGACCAGATCGATGCGGGCGTGGAGAACCCCAGCCAGGACGGACGCACGCCCTCTGAGACGATCGCCGGAATCCGCGAGCGCGTGCTGGAGCTCGGGGGCCGCCTGAGCGGCTGCTTCGAAGCGCGCCTGCGCCCTGCTCTCGCCGAGCACGGCGTGAGCGTCGTCGGCTTCGAGCAGCTCGACGACGAGCAACGCGCTTACCTGGCGCAGCACTTCCGGCGCGTGATCTTTCCGGCGCTGACACCGCTCGCCGTCGCACCGGGTCGCCCCTTCCCCTATATCTCGAACCTGTCGCTCAGCCTGGCGGTGCTGGTGCGCGATCCCGCGGGCGGCGAGACGGTGTTCGCGCGCGTGAAGGTGCCGACCGAGATCCTGCCGCGCTTTGTGACGGTGCGCTCTGCCGGCCCCACCGTCGTTGCCGGGACCAACCCTGGCCCAGACGCGACTGCGGCACATCCTGAGAGGCAGTCCCAGGCAGAAGCCGCCGCCGCCGCGGCTGCAGCTGCAGCTGCAGCTGCAGCAAGCAGTAGCGCACCTGCGGCGAGCATTACGCTCGTGCCGCTGGAGGACGTGATCGCTCACCATCTCGATGCTCTGTTCCCGGGCATGGAGATCGTCGACTACGACGTCTTCAGAGTCACCCGCGACGCCGACCTGGAGGTCTCCGACGACGCCGCCGACCTGCTGCAGGCCGTCGAGGACGAGCTGCGCCGGCGGCGTTTCGGCGAGATCGTGCGCGTGGAGATCGGGACGAGCTGCTCGGAGCGCCTGCGCGAGGAGCTGATCGGCCTGCTCGGTGTGCGCGAGGACGAGGTGTACCCTGTCGCGGGGCTGCTCGACATGGGGGCGCTGTGGCAGATCGTGAAGCTTCCGGGCATGCCCGAGCTGCGCAATGCACCGTATGCGCCGGTTACCCACCCGCGCCTGTTGCGCCACGAGGGCGAGCGCCCAGACGTGCTTGCCGCGATGCGTGAGGGCGACGTGCTCGTGCACCATCCCTACGATTCGTTTGCGACCTCGGTCGAGCGCTTCGTCGAACAGGCGGTGGCCGACCCGAACGTGCTTGCGATCAAGCAGACCGTATATAGAACAAGCGACGACTCGCCACTCGTGCCCGACTTGATCGAAGCGTCCGAGCGTGGCAAGCAGGCGGTTGCGCTCGTCGAGCTGACGGCGCGCTTTGACGAGCGCATGAACATCCATTGGGCCAAGGCGCTGGAGGAGGCGGGCGTGCACGTCGTCTACGGACAGCCTGCCTTGAAGACGCATGCGAAGTGCGTGCTAGTCGTGCGCAGAGAGGGCGACGGCGTGCGCAACTACGTGCACGTCGGCACCGGCAACTACCACTCTGCCACCGCACGTTTGTACACCGACTTCGGACTGTTCACGATCGACGAGGACATCGGTGCTGACGTCGCGGACATGTTCAACAACCTCACCGGCTACGGGCGTCCGCTGCGCAATCGCAAGGTTCTGATCGCACCGGCGCATCTGCGCGAGGGGCTGATCGCTGAGATCGACGCGACCATCGCCGCCCACTCGCCCGCCTCGCCTGGGCGGATCGCGATGAAGATGAACGCGCTGGTGGACGGCCACTGCATCCGCGCCCTCTACCGGGCTTCGTGCGCGGGCGTGCGCGTGGACCTGAACGTGCGCGGCATCTGCTGCCTGCGCCCAGGGGTCGCCAGCGTCTCGGAGAACATCCGCGTCGTATCGGTCGTCGGGCGCTTGCTCGAGCACTCGCGCGTCTACACGTTCGAGCGTAGTGGAGAGCGCACGGTGTATATCGCCTCGGCCGATCTGATGCCGCGCAACCTCGACCACCGTGTGGAGCTCGCTGCGCCGATCGACTCGCCGGAGCTGCGTGCTGAGCTGATGGACACCCTGGAACGAGCCTTCGCCGACAACCAGAGCTCCTGGGAACTGCACGCCGACGGCGTCTGGCGCAGGCAATCCCCAGGGCCGGGCGAGCGCCCGCGCAACATGCAGCTCGAGCTGATGGAGCTACACGCGCGTCGTGCGGCCGAAGCGCGTCCTGCCGAGCGCGAGGCTTCAGGCGTCTAGCGCGCGTGCAAGCTCTCGGGCCACAAGCGCGAGGCTTCAGGTGCTTGGCACGCATGCAAGCTCTCTACAGCCTTGTCCGCAAAACGTCTAGAAGATTTGCGGACGCCTACAAAGCTTTGGTACCAAACTATCTCCCTCTGCCACCCAAAAAGGGGGGCTTTCGCGACCAGCCCCATTCTGAAGACCCCATCCCCGCCTCAATGGCGAGAGCTCAAAGCCGGCAAGTCTCAGCCAGCGGGAGCCGGAAGCCGCTCGAGTGCTTCGCGCAGCTCGTCCACCGTCTGATAGTCGAGCCCTAGACGGTGGTCGTGGCGATCACGCACCACTCCCTGCTCGTCGATCACGATCACCGCACGCGCCGTCGAGCCGAGGCCTGGCATCACAGCGCTGTAGGACTTCGCCACGGTCTTGTCCACGTCGGCGAGCAACGGTACGTTGAGGTCGTGCTTGGCGGTGAACTGCTCGTGCGAGGCGAGGTCTTGAGAGGAGATGCCCACGACTGTGGCCTGTAGCGAAGCAAAGTCCTCGGCGCGGTCGCGGTAGGAGCAAAACTGCTTTGTGCAGACCATCGTGTTATCGCCCGGGTAGAACAGCAGCACCACCCGCTCGCCACGATGATCTGAGAGCTTGAACGGGCCACTTGTGCCTTGAAGCTCGAAGTCCGGCGCCTGCTCTCCCACCTTCGGTGTCTTGGCCATGTCTAGCTCCTCGCCTTGGTTGCACGTCGCATCGAGGATAACGGGACGAGCGTCCGTAGAGCTTCGGCTATGCAAAAGGGTCGCGGGCCTCGATTCCGTCATAGCGACGGAAATCTCTGTCGCGCGTATAAATGACTGTGACCCCGTGCTCGCGCATCAAGGTCGCGAGCTGGGCATCGGGAACATGGTTACCGCGTGTGTCCTCCCCGGCCGTTTCCAGGTACAGGTCCCAAAAATTGGCGCCCTCGGCCGGCGTCCTGATGTTTGGGCGCTCCAACAACACGGTAATCGCCGCGGTCGCTTGCTTGGCCGGGATGGGATTGGGAAAGATCCCCGGATGCGTGGCGATGCGTAGAAAACCCATGATCGTGGGCCAGAACAGGTACAGAAGCTCAGGACCGCGAGCGAGACCATCGAGGAATTCACGAGCCGACCCGTGCAGGTCGTCATCGGTGTTGGCCGCATACAGGAGGATGTTGGTATCGACGGTGACACTCAAGACATCGGCGACCCGTCCGACCCTACCTCCAGAACCCTCCAGAGTGCGTCCTTGTCCTCGAGATCGACCTTTGGCTTGCCCATCGGCCGACTCGGCCAGAGAAGCGGCGTCGTCTCTTGGCTGGTGTCCTCTCGCAACGTGACCGCCAACCGCTCGGATACAAGCTGTCCCATGCTCTTGCGCTCGAGGCGTGCACGCGCTCGCAACTGCTCCAGCACCGATGAATCGAGATCGAGCGTGGTGCGTGTCATGATGCTTGATGCTAGCAAAGGACACATCTGATGCGGCACGCACTTGGAGCTCGCCTCTCACCGGCGAGATGGAGTACTTTTTCGTGAATAATCGAGCCTCGCGCGCCGAGCGTCGTAAGCTGGGCGAAAGCATCCCTCTGTCCTTGTCGCCGTATCCCCGCGGCGGCTCCCCTCCCCACTAGGTTCTTTATCGATGCTCAAGTTCGCCCGCTGGTCCACAACGCACCGCCTGTACATAGCGATCGGCTGGGTGATCCTGCTGATCGGCGTCAACGTCATCTCCCAATCGAGCGGAGGGGCGGCCTACTCGAACAACTTCACGCTGCCCAATTCCGACGCGCAACGCGCCTCGGACCTGCTGGCGCATAGCTTCCCGACGCAGGCCGGCGACCGCGACACGATCGTCTTCAAGGTCGCGCACGGCAATGTGCGCGAACTGGCCGTGCAGAGTCACATGACCAAGCTGTTTGGTGAAGTAAGCCGCCTGCCGCACGTGACAGGCGTGATCAGCCCCTACGCGGCCAGCCAAGCCGGCAAGGCCATATCTGCCAATGGGCAGATTGCGTTCGCCACCGTCGTATTCAACGAGAAGGCCAACGAACTGCCCAAGAGCGCGGGCGAAGACGTGGTCAAAGCGGCCGATGCGGCGCGCACGCCGGGCCTGCAGATCGAGCTCGGCGGGCAGGCGATCGAGCAAACCGAGCAGGAAGGCTTCGGGATCACCACCGCGGTCGGGCTGATGGCGGCGATCGTCGTGCTGCTGATCACCTTCGGGTCGCTGATCGCGATGGGCCTGCCGATTATCACGGCGCTACTCGGACTCGGCACCGGCCTGGGGGTGATCGCTCTGTTCACGCATGTGGTCGACACGCCCAACTTCTCCTCCGAGCTCGCGGCGATGATCGGTCTTGGCGTGGGGATCGACTACTCGCTGTTCATAGTGACGCGCTTCCGCGAGGCCTACGCGACGCCCGGCCCCAGCTTTGGCGACGTGCGTGAGTCTGTCGTGCAGGCGATGGACACCGCCGGGCGCGCGGTGCTGTTCGCGGGCTGCACCGTTGTGATCGCGCTACTGGGCATGATGCTGCTGGGTGTCGACTTCCTCTACGGCGTTGCGATCTCGGCCTCGATCGGCGTGCTACTCGTGATGCTTGCCTCGCTGACGCTGCTGCCTGCGTTGCTCACGATCGCGGGCAAGCGCGTGGTGCGACCCAGCCGTCGTGCACGCCGCCGCGGGGTGCAGGCCACAGACGCACGCCACGGTAAGAATTGGCTGCGTTGGAGCCAGTTCGTGCAGGCTCACTCTTGGCCGATTGCGCTGGGCGCGACGCTCATCCTGCTGGCCATAGCGGCACCAGCCACAGCGCTGCGACTCGGGTCCAGCGACGCGAGCAATGACCCCGAGAGCTTTACAACCTACAAGGCGTATCAGCTGCTTGCCGAGGGCTTCGGACAGGGGTTCAACGGACCGCTACAGGTTGTCGCGCAGGTCCCTGGCGCGAGTAATCCCGCTAAGCAGGCAGCAAAACAAGGTGTCTTGGTGACCGCACCTACTTCACCCGCGGGCAAGGCCGCGGTCGAAGACCTGCGTGTCGCGATGGCGAGCGTCAAGGGCGTGGCCTCGGTGGCACCAGCCAAGTTCAACCCCGCCGGAGATGTGGCGACGATCTCGGTTTATCCGAGTTCCTCTCCCCAGGCCTACGCCACAACCCAGCTCGTCTCCCAGTTGCGCAGCGAAACGATCCCGCCGGTGGAGGCAAGCACCGGTATGCACGTGTACGTCGGCGGCGTCACCGCCGGAGCGGTCGATTTCGCGGGCGTGCTCGGCAAGAAGCTGCCGCTGTTCATCGGCGTGGTGGTGCTGCTCTCAGCGCTGCTCTTGATGATCGTCTTCCGTTCGCTTGTGATCCCGCTGCAGGCAGCGTTCATGAACCTGCTCAGCATCGGCGCCTCTCTGGGGGTGATCGTGGTCGTCTTCCAGTGGGCGTGGTTCGACTCGATCATGGGGGTCAAACCCGGCCCGATCGAGTCGTTCGTGCCGGTGATGCTGTTCGCGATCGTGTTCGGGCTGTCGATGGACTACGAGGTGTTCCTGATCTCGCGCATCCACGAGCAGTGGACTCGCGTAGGGGATAGCCGCCGCGCCGTCAGCGAAGGGCTGGCACTCACAGGGCGCGTGGTGACGGCGGCCGCGGCAATCATGATCTGCGTGTTCCTGTCGTTCATGCTCGGGGAAAGCAGGGTCATCAAGGAGTTCGGGCTCGCCCTCGCATCGGCTGTGTTTCTCGACGCGATCGTGGTGCGCTGCCTGTTGCTGCCCGCGGTACTCCACATCCTTGGGGACATCACCTGGAAGATCCCCGCTCGCCTCGATCGACTGCTTCCACGCCTTAACATCGAGGGCAGCGCATCCCGTCTGAGTCCGGCAGACGAAGCTGAGCTGGCCACATTCGCCTCCGAGGAGAAGCCGGTCCCCGCGGGGACACGCGGGGGGACAGAGGGCTGAGCAACATGCGCAGGGGGCTGTTGGCGGCCCTGCTGTGCGTGGCGCCAGCGGGCTGGTGCTCGGCAGCCGCGGCAGCCGAGCAGCACGATATCCACGGGCCCGTATCGTCTGCACCGGCCGCTTCGGCGTTGAGAGCCCCGGGCCAGACTACCCCGAAACAAGCTGGGCACACGGGGGCGAGCGTAGAGCCTTCGGTGCTCGTCGTGTTTCTTCCCCCCGGTCGCGCACGCCGAAAGGGCCAATCCGAAGACGACGCGATCGAGGCCGAGCTGAGCTCGATACCCACGCTCTCGATAGGCATCCTGAGCGCCACCCAAGGCACATACAACGCAGACCAGATGCTGCTCGACATGACTCAGGGCGCGCGGGTCTCCTACTCGGCTTACAGCCCCGCCTATCCGCCGAGCCTATCCTCCCTCGAGCTTGACCTGACTACTGAGCACGGGCTCCCTGCCAGTGCCCATATCTCCTCGTGGCCGGCAGCCCTGCTACGCACGCAGGGCGCTCCTCAACTACTGAAGCCGGGGCTGCTCGCCGCATCGATCCCCGGTGGGGCGGCGTATGCCGCTCCGTACTTCTCCAACCTGCCTAGCGGCGGCACCATAGAAGTCGAAATCGCCAAACCCCTAACAAGTCCCGCGACGGTCGATTGGCCCCTCGCGGCCAATCGCTCCGGGCGGATCGCCGCACTCTCCTTTGGATCTTCCGACACGCTTCTCGCCCGCATCGGCAAGCTGCACGCCACTCACAGCCTGGTGGTTGCGGATTTGCCGCGGGGAGCGAGCGGCTACAGCGACCTGCGCTCACTGACCGCGGCTCGCTCGCCCCACGAGCTGCTCGTTGTCGTGCAGAGCGCGCCCAACCTCCCCGGGCACGAACTGTTGTGGAGCGCATTCGCCGGGCTCCCCCCGTTGCGAGGGACACGCGGTACGGGCCGTGCCGGCGGCGCAGGCGAAGCAGGTGGCGGCCAAACATTGACCTCACAGACGACCAACCAACGCGGCATGATCGCCGCGATCGACATCGGTCCAACCATCCTCGACCATCTTGGACTCCCGATCCCCGCCGACATGCGCGGCAAGCCTGTGCGTCTCGACGGCGCATTCGACGGCGCTAGCCTACGCGGGCTGAAGGCGCGCCTGGTGGTGATCGACTCGCGCAGACTGCCCGCACTGGCATGGCTGGCGCTTACTTGGGCACTGCTGCTTGTGCTTGCACGCCTCCCCTTGGGAGGGGGAGACGATCGTCCAGAGCACGGCACGCGGACTCGTTGACAAACAGCGTGGGCCGTGCGGGTGGGTGCAATCGCGCTGCTCTGGGCCCCGGTCGCGGTACTGCTCCCCGCCGCTCTCGAGCCGAGTAGCACGGTCGAGTTCGCTCTGATCGTGGCCACTTGCTTTGCGCTCGGCGCGCTCACCGACCTGCTCATGCCATGGCCGCGAGCGCCGCTTGTTCCCGCGGTCGTAGCGGTGGTCGCTTTGACCGTCGATGCGCTCGCCGGCACACAGCTGTTGATGCGCTCACTGCTCGGGCCCAGCCCGGCGTTCGGGGCACGCTTCTATGGAATCGGCAACGAGCTGAAGTCGGGGCTTGCCGTGCTCGTCTTCACCGCGGTGGCGGCAGCACTCTATCCCTGCGCACGCAGCCGCGGCGCGGCAGCGACGATGGCCTGCGCAGGCATCGTGCTCGCGGTCGTTGAGGGCTCGGCGCGCATCGGAGCAGGCGTCGGGGGTGTGATCCTCGTGAGCGCAGGAACCGCCGTGGCCACAGTGATGCTGCTGCCTGGCACGCTCAACCGCAAGCGCGTGCTGATCGTGATGACGGCGCCCGTCCTTGGCTTGATCGCACTTGCCGCGATCGACCTCGCCACAGCCCACGGCTCCGGGCACTTCACCGGCAGCGTGCTCGACGCGCGCTCGCCGGGGGATATCCGCGACATCATCGTGCGCCGCTATTCGGCCGCGTGGGATGAGCTGAAGAACCACCTGATGCCAGCTGCCACGGCGCTTGCGCTGATCGCCTCGTTCATCGCGGTCCGCCGACGCGATCGTGTGCTCGCGCCGGTCGCTTCCGATCCTGTGTGGCTCGCCGCATTCGCCGGCGGGCTCACATCGGGTGTGATCGGCGCGCTCACCGAGGACTCCGGCCCGGTCCTGCTGGTGGTCGCTGTCGGAGCGCTCGGCTGCGTGCTCAGCTACCTGTGGGGCAAGCCTGTGAGGGCGCAGCGTGTCAACCGGCGCAGTCCGAGCACTCCCCCCGAAGCACGATCTCGTGCTCGGACACAGTCAGCGGCACCCTCCGGCTGAGACTCATGATCGCCTGCTCCAAAGCATCGTCGGAGAAGGGCATCACCAGGCCGCAGCCATCGCACACGAGGTGGTGGTGATGCTCCTCGTGGGTGCACACGCGCTCGTAGCGAACCATTGCTTGGCCGGTCTCCACGCGCTGCACCAATCGCAGCCCCTCGAGCTCGTCGAGGATGCGATAGACGCTCGCACGACTCACGCGTCGCTCGGCCTTGCGCAGTTCGTCCTCGATCTTAACTGCCGTCAGCGCGCACGTTTGGGCATCGAGCAACTCGAGCAGCGCGCGCCGCGCACCGCCGCGCTTGTGACCGGCCTCAGCCAGCGTCGCCTCCGCCCGCTCGATCCAGTTCTCGCCATGCACGGTCGAGGTCGCGGCGGACGCGTCGCCCGCTCCGTGGACATGGACACCAGCGCTCAGGGCGAATGCACCCCGCCGACGGTCTGTCGATTGCGTAGCTGACTTGGAAGAGCCCACAAGGCGATGTTAGATGCCACAGACGCAAGCACATACGCGCCAACCGCCAGGCCGATGATCGCGGTGCTCGGCGGCAGCGAGGGAACCACGTAGCTGAGCGCGATCCCGCCCCACATCGCGACAAGCGCGATACCCGCCGACAACGCCATGCCGAGATACGGCTTGGACGTCAGCCGCAGTGCTGCGCCCGCCGGAGCAGCGATCAGACCAAGCACGAGCAGTGCCCCGATCGCCTGCGTGCCCTCGGCCGTGACCGCTCCGATCAGCAGCAACAGCACCAAGCCGAGCGCACGCACCGGCACGCCGTGGAGCGCCGCCAGCTCGCCGTCGAGCGAGGCGAACAGCAACGGCCGGGCGATCGCCACCGCCGCCAGCACCACCGCCAGGCCGATCGCCGCCGCCACGACGCTCTGCCCCGTACCGAGGCCGAAGATCGAGCCGAACAGCGTGTTGGCGACGATCAGCCCATCGCCACCTGAGGAGCCGGTGCTGAGCACCGCGATCAGCAGCACACCGATCCCGAGCACCCAAGAGAAGACAACTCCGATTGTCACATCGTTGGCCTGAGCGCGGCGCCCCAATCCAGCCATCACCGTCGCCAGCCCAAGCGTCAGCGCAAACAGGCCCACACGCTCGTCGACGCCCACCACAGCCGCCGCAATCGCCCCGACAAAGGCCACATGGCTGAGCGCGTCGCCGGCGAACACCTGCCCGCGCAGCACCGCGAACCAGCCAACCAGCCCACACGCGAGCGCCACGAACGTGCCGGCGAGGTAGGCGTTGCGGATGAATTCGTGGGCGAGCATCAGACCGTCGCAGCCATCGGCTCGTCCGCTCGCGGTGAGCGCCTCAAGGCGGCTGCCGCCCTGCGCGCGAGCTTGGCCGCCACATACAGCGCAAATCCAAACGACGTGACGAAGAAGCCAAGTGGATAGATCGAGAAGTAGGAGATCCCAAGTCCCAGCCACATGACGAGCAGCGCGAACACAACGCTCAAAGCGAGGCTCAAGCCCGGCCGTGGCGTGAGCGCCTGCGCTGCTGACGGCGGCGCCACCAGCAGCGCAAACACAAGCAAGGCACCGGTGATCCGGCTCGTGGCAGCCACCGTCAGGCCAAGGATCAACAGAAAGCCGACGTCGAATAGGCCTACCGGCAGGCCGCGGGCTCGCGCCGCTTCAGGATCCAGTGACGAGAGCAACAGCGGGCGCCCGATCACCAATAGCGCCGCCAGCACGACGGCAGCCACGACCGCCAGCGTCAGTACCTGATTGCGGTCAATCCCCAAGAACGTGCCAAACAGCAGCGTTTCGAGCTGCTCCAGCACACCGCTGTAAAGACTCAGAAAAAGAAAGCCGAGCGCCAATCCTGCGACCTGCACCACCCCGACCGCCGCCGACTCGCCGCTGCGCCCGCGCCGTGATGCACCACCTGAGCGTCCGATCGCAAGCGCGGCCACCCCACACGCAAGGTAGTAGCCAAGTGCGGTGGGCAGACCCGCCAGAGCCGCTCCCGATGCCCCCGGGAACGACATCATCGCGGTCGTGTGCGCTGCAAAGCTCTGGCGACGCAGTACCACGAACCAGCCGACCACGCCGGCCATAACGGCCACGATCGTCCCTGCCTGCAGCGCGTTGACCATGAACTGGTAGACGAGCAGCTCGTGCACGTCTTTGACGAGATTCCATGTGAGGGTGGGGTTATTCATTGGTCGTGCCTGTGCCCATGAACGTGCGGCGCCTCTGGCTGGCCCACGACCACCAGCCGCCCGTCGCGGGTGCGCAGTACCTCGATCTCCACCCCGTACAGCTCGCTCAGCTTCGGCCCGGTGATGACGTCCTGCACGGCACCCTGCAGCGCGCGGCCACCAGCCAGGTAGATCACCTGATCTAGGTAAGACAACAAAGGGTTGACGTCGTGGGCCACCAGCAGCACTGCCACGTTCTCGGTCCTGCAGATGCGCTGCACCAGCGCGCTTACCGCGGCCTGGTTGGGCAGGTCAAGACTGTCCAACGGCTCGTCGAGCATCAATATCCGCGGGCGGCGCACAAGCGCCTGGGCGATCAGGATGCGCTGCTGCTCGCCGCCGGAGAGCTCGCCGAGCGGGCGCTCGGCGTACGCGCTCGCACCGACAAGCTCGATCACCTCGCGCACGCGCTCCCTGGAGCGTGCGTGCGCGCCGCCGCGACCCGAACCTCCGCGCCCGAGCGGCAACGGTACCCCCCAGCGAGCCCCGTCCAGGCCTAGCCGCACGAGATCCACGCCGCGGATCGGCAGCGTCGAATCGAAGCCGTGTCGCTGCGGTAGATAGCCGATCTCACGGTTGGCCGCGCCGGCCGGGCCACCCAAAACGCTGACGGCGCCCGGCGCTGTCTGCACTAGGCCGAGGATCGCCTTCAGCAGGGTCGACTTGCCGCTGCCGTTGGATCCGAGCACCGCGACGAATTCCCCGGGACGCACGCTCAGATCCACGCCGCTCCAGACCGTGCGCCCGCCTATGCTTGTGCGCGCGCCGCGCAACTCGATTGCGGGCGTGCTCATCGAGAACGCCGTGGTGGACTGCGTGGCGGACGTCGACGACGTGACGGGAGTGGACTGCGTAGCGGGCGTGGACGGCATGCGATCCGCCGGCCCCGAACGCGAGAGCGCATCCACGCAGCTCAACGCCCCGTTGCCTCGTGCAGGGCACGCTCCAGCTCTTCGAGCTCCGCCACCTGCCACTGCTGGAAGCTGTCCGAGGCGGGCGACAGCGTCTCTGTCACCGTCGCGATCGGGATGCTTGCGATACGTGCCAGTTCGTTGACGCGCTGCACGTCCGGCGTCACGTTCTGGCTGTTGAACACCCACACCGCGATCTGACGATCGGAGGCCTGCCGGTCAACCGTCTGCTTGTCCTGGGCGCTTACTTCGGTGCCCTCGGCAATTGCCTTCGCGAAGCTGTAAGGAGTCAACAACTTCAAGCCGAGCGCTTCGCCAAGCGGCTGGAAGATGCTCTCGCTATATCCCACAGGCACGCCTGCGTAGCGCGCACGAATCTGCTTCAGCAGCATGTTGTAGCGGGCCAAACCGGCCGTTTCAAACGCGCCCTTGCGCTGAGCGAAGTAGCTCGCCTCAGCGGGGCGCAACTTGTCGTAGTCGGCCACGATCTGATCGATCACCGAATGCACATGCGCGGGCGAGTACCACTGGTGGGGGTTGTCGCCTGCCTCAAGGCCGAGCAGGCTGCCGACGTCGAGTCGCACACGCCCACTGCCTGAATCGGCCGACAGCAGGCGCGAGGCCCATCCGTCATAGCCGATGCCGTTGACGATCGTCATCTGCGCGCCGGCCATCGTGCGCGCGTTCGCGGCCGTCGGCTCGTAGCTGTGCGGGTCGGTGTTCGGGTTGACGATGATGCTGCGCACTTCCACGTCTTGCCCGCCGAGCTGCGCGGCGATGCTGCCCCAGAAGTTCTCCGCGGCCACGACCTGTAGCTTGCCCGAAACCGGATCTTCGCTCGGTTCCGCCGAGCCGCAGCCGGCAAGCGCAACCGCACCGCGACCGCGACCGCGACCGCGGCTACCGCTGCTGCTGCAAGGAGACTCGTGGGCCGCCGCATCGCGACGACCCTATCACAAGACTGAGTCTTATTATTATCGTGAGCTGACCGCTCTCAGGGAGCGGCGCTCTCTCCCGGCGCCCGCGGGCCCTCCTCGGCGAGCGTCCGGCGCCTGCCGATCAGCAGCACGATCAAGACCACGATGATCACCACGATCAGGATTCCGCCCGCGATATAGCGAAGTTTGTGTTTGACGGGCGCGGTTTTTTTGACCTGGACGGCGGCGATCTGCACGCGCGCGTGATTAGCTTGGGCTTCGGCCACGAGCTTGCCCTGTTCGGATGAGGCATAGGCGACCGTCATAGTGCTTGCCGTTGTTCATCGAGATGTGCAGATGACCCGTCGGCGTCCCGGGATGGAACGTCAGCGCATGCACTTCGCCTTTGTGCAGCTGCACTTCGTAGGCCTGCACGCCCTCCTGCTGGAAGTGAATCACCGTTGCCGCGCCCGCGGGCACGGCGATCACGGCCGCGACCAGCAGCGCGCACGCGGCCGCCAGCGCTACGTTCAATCCTCTAGTCGATCTGTTCATGGCCCGCACCTTATAGGCACCGCCCGTCGCGTGAGCAAGCAGGCCCTACACGCGCCCAGTGTCGCGACGGTAGGCGCGGCGTGCCACTACCGTCGAGACCACCGTCCAGGCGACAATCACGATCCAGCCCTTGGTGCCCATCGGATGGCCGCCGAGCGGCGATGTGACTGGCCTGCACCAGCCAGTAGGAGGGCAGCAGCTGGCCGAAGTCGTGCAGGAAGCCGTGGGTGGATCGGAAACCATGTGCCCCCGAGGAATGCGAACAGCGCGACGCTGCCGCCCATCGCCGGGCCGATCGAGTCGGGCGTCAGCATGTGGCCGATCAGGATCCCCAGCGCGGCGAACGGCACAAGACAAACGAGGATCAGTAGCGTCATCTTCAGCCAATCGCTTGCCGACATGCTAACCCCGAGCGAGATACCAGCCGCGTAGAGCACGATGATGCTCAGCAGCGCCATCAGGTAGGCCGTCTGTACCTTCGCCCGGAAATAGGCGCGCGTGGACAGCGGGCTGATGCGTAGCTGCCGGTTCCAGCCGACCGCGCGCTCGGCGGCGATCCGCGCGCCGCAGGAGAGCATCGAGCTCATCGTGCCGAACGCGAGCAAGCCGACCATGAAGTACAGCGGAGCCGAGATGCCCGTACCACCCAGGTTGTGCACGTTGCGCTGCGAGCCCGCGATCAGGAAGTACAGGACCAGCGGGAATCCCAGCGAGAGAAGGAAGAAGCGTCGGTTGCGCAGCGTGCGCAGCAGCTCATAGCGGGTGTAGGAGCGACGGCGCTCACGACGAGTGCGCTCCGGCGCCGGCTGAGCGCTCCAGCGCTCGTCACCGGTCAGCTGCAAGAACGCCTCCTCCAGGCCCGCCGCCGCGATCTCGATGTCGCGCGCCTCAGGGTGCACGACAAGCAGCGCGCGGATAGCGGCGTCAGAGTCCGCGCATGCCAGTACGACCGCCTCGCCGCGCCGCTCGGCGGCGCTCACGCCCGGCAATCGCCCTAGCGCGTCGAGGTCCGCGCCAGGCAGCGTCGCGCGGATCGTGCGCGAGCCGACCATCGCCTTGATCTCCGTCGGCGGCCCGTCGGCGACAACCTGACCATGGGCCATCAGCACCGCCCGATCGGCATATGCGTCGGCCTCCTCCAGATAATGGGTGGCAAACAGGATCGTCCTGCCGCGCGCCGCCTGCTCCTCGCATCGTCGTCCAGAAGGAGCGTCTTCCCTCGACGTCCATCGCGACCGTCGGCTCGTCGAGCACCAGCAGCTTCGGGTTGCTGACAAGCGCCACCGCGAAGCGCACACGCTGTGCCTGCCCGCCGGAGAGCTTCTGCGTGCGCTGCCCTGCGATCTCCGTCGAGGCCCGTCAGCTGCAGCGTCTCTGCCACATCCAGCGGCTCGGGGTATAGCGAGGCGACCATCGCGATCAGCTCTCCCACCGAGAGGTCGCGGATCAAGGCACCCGTCTGCAGCATCGCGCCGATCCAGCCCGCGTCGATCGCCGCGCTCGGGGAGCCGCCAAGCACCGACACCGTGCCCCCGTCCGGCTCGGCCAAGCCGAGGATCATGTCGATCGTCGTGGACTTGCCGGCCCCGTTGGGGCCGAGCAGCGCGACCGTCTCGCCCGCCTCGATCGAGATGTCGATGCCGCGCACGGCTTCGATCGACCCGTAGCTCTTGCGCAGGCCATTCGCCTGGATCGCGTTCGTCACGTACCTCACCCTATCCCGCGTCGCAGCGAACAAAACCGGAACTGGACGAAATATCCGGCTCGCATGACAGACGGCCCTGCTGCCTGCACCGTCACCGCCGCTGGCGTGCCGCCTTCAAGCGATCGGTCTTGCCCAGCGAGACCTTGCGCAGACGCACAGTCTCCGGGCGTGACCTCGACGCACTCGTCGTCGCGCACGAACTCCAAGCGCCTGGTCGAGCGTGAGCTTGCGATGCGGTTGCAGACGCTCGTACACATCCGAGTTGGAGGAGCGGATGTTGGTCAGATGCTTCTCCTTGACCGGATTGACGTCGAGATCGTCGGCACGCGAGTTCTCGCCAACGATCATGCCCTCGTAGACCTCCTCGCCGGGACCCACGAACAGTGTGCCGCGCTCGCCGAGGCTCATCAAGCGAGTACGTGGCGGTGGTGCCAGCCCGGTCGGCGATCAGCACACCTGTCGTGCGCGTGCGCAGCTCGCCCGCCCAGCGCTCCCAGCGCTCGAACACGTGGTGCATCAGGCCCGTGCCGCGCGTCTCGGTCAGGAACTCTGTGCGAAAACCGATCAAGCCGCGGGCAGGCACGATGTACTCCATCCGCACCCAGCCGGTGCCGTGGTTGGTCATGTGCTCCATGCGTCCCTTGCGCAGAGCGAGCATCTGCGTGACGACGCCGACGTAGTCCTCGGGCACGTCGATCGAAAGGCGCTCGAACGGCTCGTTGCGGTGGCCGTCGATCTCGCGGATCGAGCACATGTGGCTGTCCAACGGTCAGTTCGAAGCCTTCGCGGCGCATCATCTCCACGAGCACCGCCAGCTGCAGCTCGCCGCGTCCCTGCACCTCCCACGCTTCTGGACGGTCCGTGTCAAGCACGCGCAAGCGAGACATTTCCGACCAGCTCGCGCTCCAGGCGCTCGCGAACCTGACGCGCGGTGAGCTTCGAACCCTCCTTGCCCGCCATCGGCGAGGTGTTGATGCCGATCGTGATCGACAGCGAGGGCTCGTCTACGGTGATGACCGATAGCGGGCGTGGGTCCTGCGGGTCGGCGAGCGTCTCGCCGATCGTGATCTCGGGTATGCCCGCGACGGCGATGATCTCGCCCGGGCCCGGCTTCGGGAGCGTCGACGCGTTCGAGCGCGTCGGTGACGTACAGCTCGGAGACCTGGGCGCGCTCGATGCTGCCGTCGGCGCGACACCACGCGACCTGCTGGCCGCGCCTGATCGAGCCATTGCGCACACGACAGATCGCGAGGCGACCCACATATGGGGAGGCGTCGAGGTTCGTGACGAGCGCCTGCAGTGGATGATCGGGCTCGTACGTCGGCGCGCGGGATGCGCTTGCAGCAGCAGGTCTAGCAGCGGCGCGAGCGTGCCCTCCGTGGGGGTCGGCGCGGCGGCGTCGTACTCGAGCGTGGCGATGCCGGCGCGAGCGTTGCAGTAGACGATCGGAAACTCGATCTGCTCCTCGTCGGCGTCGAGGTCGAGGAACAGCTCGTACACCTCGTCGATCACCTCCGCCACGCGCGCGTCGGGACGGTCGACCTTGTTGACCACGAGGATCACCGGCAGGCGCGACTCCAGCGCCTTGCGCAACACGAAGCGCGTCTGCGGCAGCGGGCCCTCGGAGGCGTCGACAAGCAACAGCACGCCGTCGACCATCGTCAGCCCGCGCTCGACCTCGCCGCCGAAGTCGGCGTGGCCGGGGGTGTCGACGATGTTGAGCTTGACGCCCTCGTAGCGCAGCGAGGTGTTCTTGGCAAGGATCGTGATGCCCTTCTCGCGCTCCAGGTCCATCGAGTCGAGCACGCGGTCGGCCACGTCCTGGCCGGCCCTGAACGCGCCTGACTGCCACAGCATCGCGTCCACGAGCGTGGTCTTGCCGTGGTCAACGTGGGCCACGATCGCGACGTTGCGGATGTCATCTCTGGGAACGAGCACGGGCGGACAGGCTAGAGACTCGTCGCACGCGAGGCCGATCCGGGAGCCGGCGCCGTCGATCTGGTGGGAGGGTGGGTGTCTATGTATATTTTTTGAAATTTTACGATAGTAGATACACACGTAGTCACTATGGCAAAATTTGAAAAAGACATATCACCCCTTACCCCTCACCCTGACCCCTCACCCTGACCCCTCACCCTTACCCCTTACCCCTCAAGCGATGCCGTGATCTACTTGCGCGCGGCAAACGCGCGCCGGCTCATGCTCACCGAGAAGCGCAAAAAGGCGCGCGGGACCCGCTCGGCGCGGGACACCACGTCCTCCAAAGCCCAGGCGAAGCGACGGATCTCATCCTCCTCGACCACAAGCGCCGGCAATGCCTTGACCACGTTCATGCGATGTCCCGCGACCTGGCAGAGGATACGGTGCTCGTGGAACAGCGGGCCGACGATCAGTTGCGAGAAGATGCCCGGTTGGGCGCGCTCGGCGGCGTTGTAGATCGAGCGACGCGCGCCGCCCTCGGGTGGTCCGAACTCGATCGCCCACATCAGCCCCAGGCCACGCACCTCGGAGACGACCTCGTAGCGCTCGACCAGCGGCGATGTCAACTCCAGCAGCAGCGCTCCCAAACGCTCGGCGCGGGCCACCAGGCCCTCGTCGTCGAGCACGCGCAAGGTCGCGAGCGCCGCCGCGGCGGCGAGGTCGTTACCACCGAAGGTGGAGCCGTGACGCACCGCCCGCTCCATGCCGTCGAATACAGTGTCGAAGGCAGAGCGAGAGACGAGCACCGCGCCGACCGGCACAAGCCCGCCTGAGAGCGCCTTGGACAAACAGATCAGATCCGGCTCGAGCGCCCAGCGCTCCAGCGCCAGAAAGCGTCCCGTGCGGCCGATGCCTGTCTGCACCTCATCGCACACCAGCAGCGCGCCCGCATCGCGGCAGAGACGCTGCGCGGCGGCCAGATACCCGTCTGGCGGCAGGTTGATCCCCTTGCCCTGCACCGGCTCGATGACGAACGCAGCCACGTCGCCGCGTTCGAGCTCTCGCTCCAACGCATCGACATCGCCAAAGGGGACGACCTCGCAGCCGGGCAGCAGCGGCCCGAAGCCATCGCGAAACTCGTCGTTGCCGTTGAGCGAGAGCGCGCCGAGCGTGAGCCCGTGGAAGGCGTGTTCGGCGAACAGCACACGACCTCGGCCGGTGGCCGCGCGCGAGATCTTGATCGCGGCCTCGACCGCCTCGGTGCCGCTGTTGGCCGGCACCATCGCCGCGACCGAGCCGGGAGCGCGGACAAGCAGCTGCTCGGCGAGCACGCCGCTGAGCAATGTCACCCCGAGCTGGGGCAGGTTGGCGGTATGGGCGTCCATCGTGTCGCGCACCGCGGCGATCGCCTCGGGATGGTTGCGCCCGATCGCAAACACCCCGTAGCCGCTGAGCAGGTCGAGGTAGCGATCGCCATCGGCGTCGATCAAGTGCGCGCCCTCGCCCGCGACCCACTGCTTGTCGAACCCGAGCGTGCGCACGATCCGCCCGAGCTGCGGGTTGAGGTAGGCGTCATTGAGCGCCATCTCCTCGCCGGAGCGGCCGGCGAGGATCTCGCGCACCGGCGGGACGCTGGACATACGGCTTAGCGTACGCCCAAGCGGCCCGCGCGGCCCGGCACGGAGGCGATCATGCGCTCAGGAGATCAAAATCGGCGAAGCTTGCAGGCTCAGCCGACCCGCGCGCGTGAGCGGCGCGAGTTGCGGTTGCCCGGGCGGCCCGAGGAGCGCCCCTGGCGGTGTCGCGCGCCCTGCTGGGGACGCGTGGCGTCGCTTGGAAAGCCACCGAGCTCGAGCTCACGCTGCAGGCCGAGCCCGCCGACCATGCCGGCGAACTCCCGTGCCTGGTCGTGCAGCACGAACGTGACGCCCACGCCCGAGGCGCCCGCGCGGGCTGTGCGCCCGACACGGTGGACATAGTCCTCGCGTGTGGCTGGCATGTCGTAGTTGATCACGTGGGTGATGCCCGAGACATCGATGCCGCGCGCGGCCACGTCGGTGGCGACCAGCGTGTTGACGTGACCCGACTCAAAGCGGGCGAGCGCCTTCTCGCGCTGAGCCTGGGACTTGTCGCCGTGCATCGCGACCGCCGGCACACTGCTTGCCGCAAGACGCTTGACGAGCCTATCGGCGCCGCGCTTGGTGCGTACGAACACGAGCGTCAAGCCGCGCTCGGGCTCTGAGAGCTCAGCCACCAGACGATCGACCTTGCCCTCGTGTGAGACCGAGACGAAGCGGTGCTCGACGTCGCCCTTGCGCTCCTCGGAGTGCGCATGCTCGTGACGAACCGGGTTGCTCGTGTACGCGGCGGCGATCTTGCCCACCTCGCCTTGCAGGGTAGCGGAGAACAGCAGCGTCTGGCGCTCGCGGTTGGTCATCTTGACGATGCGGTCGACCACCGGCCGGAAGCCCATGTCGAGCATGCGATCAGCCTCATCGAGCACCAGCAGGCGGACCTGCTTTAGCGATACGTCGCCGCGCTCGATCAGATCTAGCAACCTGCCTGGTGTGGCGACGAGGATGTGTGCGCGGGCGGCGATGCGTGCCTGCTTGACGATCCCGGCTCCGCCGTAGACGGCGGCGATCGAGAGCGCACGGGCATGAGCGATCAGGCGCAGATCCTCGACGATCTGCAGGGCAAGCTCGCGCGTCGGCGCCAAGACGAGCGCGGATGGGCGTGGATCGCTGTCGCGCAAACGCGAGACGAGCGGCACGCCGAAGGCGAGCGTCTTACCCGAGCCGGTGGGCGACTGGGCGAGCACGTCGCGGCCGGCGAGCACGTCTGGAATCACCATCTTCTGGACGGCAAAAGGCTGCTCGATGCCGCGCTTTGAAAGCTCGCGGGTGACGGCCTCGGACACGCCGAGGTCGGCGAAAGTTTCGGACTTCATGTTGTGATGCTCCTTTTGGCAGCCCTGTGGCCGCGATGCGGAAGGGAGATTCGTACTGGCCCCATCCGCGCTCAAGAGCACCAACAAAGACAAGAACCTCGCGGACGACATTTGTCATCCGTACGCGGCACGTTAGCAGCCCTATGCGGCGAAGCTCTTGGTGGCGCGCCGCTCTGGCGTGATGCGAACCACGTCCCAGGCGAGCCCGACACTCTCCATGCCGCGGATCACCAGTGCGGAGATGTCGAACTGGCGCCAGGAGAAGCCGTGGAAAGCGGAGGTGGGGAAGGCGTGGTGATTGTTATGCCACGCCTCACCAAGCGAGAACGGAGCGAGCCATGCGAGGTTGCGTGAGTGATCGCCGGTCTCATAGCTGCGTTTGCCAAAGAAATGGCAGAGCGAGTTGATCGAATAGGTGACGTGATGCAGCACCAGCATGCGCACTGCCCCGCCCCACAAAAGGCCGGTGAGACCCGCCGTCCACGTCCCGCCGATCGCATAGCCGAGCCAGAAGGCCGCGACCAGGCCACCAATCGCCCATACAAAGAAGGTCTTGTCCACGAACGACACGACCGGGTCGGCGCACAGGTCCGGGGCGTAGCGTTCGCGATGGCCGCGGGCTGTGTGGATGAACAGCCAGCCGACGTGTGCATGGGCCAGCCCCTTCAAGGCTCCGCGCAGGCCGCTGCCGTGATCGACGTGCGGACTGTGCGGATCGCCCTCGCGGTCGGAGAAGGCGTGGTGCTTGCGATGGTCGGCTACCCAAGAAATCACTGGTCCCTCGATCGCGGCTGAGCCGAGCACGGCGAAGACGAAACGAAAGAAAGGGGATGTCTTAAAGGAGCGGTGGGTAAAAAGACGGTGAAAGCCGACCGTGACCCCGAGCGCCGTGGATATATACATGATCGCGAACACAACCAAGTCCGAGCCGTGAAGCAGGCCGTCCCACAGCTGCCAGCCGACGAAGCCGAGTGCGAGAATCGGCCCGACCGTGATCAGGCCCGTCAGGAAGCGGTCAAGGTTCTCGAAAACAGGCGGCTGAACGTCGTCCGCGGTCGGGCCACCGAGCGCAGGACCGTCGAGGCCGTGACGCGGTACCGCGGCGTCACCAGAACCCTGCCGGGCGGCCGCGGGGCGCTGGATAGAATCGGTGCTCATCGGCGTGCTCGTAACGGGACGCTAGCACGCCCAGACGACGTGAGAGACACCGCGCATCCTGTGAGATACCCCGCTAACACCAAGCTAAACACTGGCTGGAGGGCCAATGCCATTTGCTAATACCGAGCCGCTGCGTCGCGAACTGGCCACCGCACTGCCCAAGCGTGGCTTCACCGTGCGCTTCTGGGACGGCACAGAACTGCCCGCCACTATCACCAACGGCACTGGCGGGACCAACGGAAATGTCGATCACGGGCCTATCTTCACGGTGCGCTCGCCCAAGGCTGTTGCCTACGTAGTGCGTGCGCCCGGCGAGCTGGGGCTTGGCCGTGCCTATGTCGCCGGCGAGCTAGAGGTGAACGATCTCGACCGCGTGATCGGGCTGATCGACGACTTCGAGGAGCCCGAGATTGACCGCGCGACACGTGCGCGCCTGGCGGTCGCAGCGCTTAGAGCTTGTGGGTTGACGCTTCCCCCGCGTGCGCCCAAAGGCGAGCTGCGGCTGAAGGGTCGCAGCCACAGCAAGGAACGCGACGCCAAGGCGGTGCGCCACCACTACGACGTATCCAACGAGTTCTTCGAACTGTTTCTCGACAAGTCCATGACCTACAGCTGCGCGATCTTCTCGCGCGGGGCAAAGACGCTCGAGGAGGCACAGTTCGCGAAGCTCGACCTTGTCTGCAAGAAGCTCAAACTCAAAGAGGGCGAGCGCGTGCTCGACGTCGGCTGCGGCTGGGGCGCGTTTGTGATCCATGCTGCGCGTGAGTACGGGGTGAAGGCCGTCGGCATCACGCTCTCTCCCCCCAGGCCGAACTGGCGCGCCGGCGAATCGCCGAAGCCGGGGTGAGCGACAAGGTCGAGGTGCGCGTAGCTGACTACCGCGACCTGCATGGCGAGCGCTACGACGCGATTGCATCGATCGGCATGGTCGAGCACGTCGGCGAAAGCAACATCGACGTATACGCGCAGAAACTGAGGAACCTGATTGGGCCGGACGGGCGTCTGCTCAACCACGGAATCGCTCACCTATATACAGACGTCGGCTACCACGGCGACTTCACCCAACGCTATGTGTTCCCTGACGGCGATCCTGTGCAGCTCTCGCGTGTGCAACTCGCGCTGGAGCGCGCCGGCTTTGTCACCGAGCACGTGGAGGAGTTCGGCAAGGACTACTACCACACACTCAGCGAGTGGATCAAGCGCCTGGACGAAAACCTCGTGCGCGCCGAGCAGATCGCCGGCAAGGAGCGCCTACGCGTTTGGCGCCTTTACCTGCGCTCGGCGCGCAACATCTTCAAGACCGAGTTCGTCTCGATCTACCAGACGCTCGCACGACCCCGCCTTGGCTGACTCCAAGATCCAAGAAAAGCGCGATGCCCCCTGCGCGCGCGGGGGGGCATGCTAGATCGAACACTCCCACCACGACAAAACCCGAAAACCGGCCACACGTGGGCGGTCTATTCCAGCGAAGCCATCACGTGCTTGACAACCGTGTAGTCCTCCAGCGAATACACGCTCAGGTCCTTGCCATAACCGGACTCCTTGAAACCCCCATGCGGCATCTCCGAGACGAGCGGGATGTGGTCGTTGATCCACACGCAACCGAAGCGCAGCGCCTTTGCGACACGCAATGCCCGAGCCACCTCGCGCGTCCACACCGACGAGGCCAAGCCGTAACGGGTCGAGTTTGCCCACTCGATTGCCTGCGCCTCATCGGTGAAGCGCTGCACCGTGATCACCGGCCCGAAGATCTCATCGCGCACCAACTCATCGCCCTGCTCTAGACCCGCGACTACCGTAGGTTCCAGGTAGAAGCCCTCGCGCTCAGGTGCCTGGCCGCCTGTGATCAGCTCGGAGTGGCCTGGGCGGCGGTCAAGGAAACGCTCGACGCGACCGCGCTGGCGCAAAGAGTTCAGTGGGCCCAGGGTCGTGTCGGGCGCCAGTGTGTCTCCGATCACCAAACCCTGAGCCTGCTCGGCCAGGGCGCCCACCACGTCGTCATAGACTTTCGGCCCTGCCAGCACGCGCGTTGCCGCGGTGCAGTCCTGGCCGGCGTTGTAGTAACCGGTGGCGGCAATCGTCTCCATAGCGTGCTCCATGTCCACGTCGTCGAACACGATCACCGGCGCCTTGCCACCCAGCTCCAGGTGCACGCGCTTGAGCGACTCTGCCGCGGTGCGCGCCACGTGCTTGCCCGTGCCGACCGAGCCCGTAAGCGAGATCATGTCGACGTCGGGGTGTTCGAGCAGGGCCTGCCCCGTCGGCCGGCCTGGCCCCATCACCACGTTGAGCACGCCCATCGGCAGGATGTCGGCCGCCAGTTCGGCAAAGCGCACCGTCGTCACTGGCGTCGTCTCGGCCGGCTTGAGCACGATCGTGTTGCCCGCTGCCAGCGCTGGAGCGATCTTCCAGATGGCCATCATCAGGGGGTAGTTCCACGGTGTGATCTGGCCGATCACACCGATCGCTTCGCGCCGCGTGAACGACGTGTAGCCCTGCATGTACTCGCCCGCTGCCCTGCCCTCCATGCAGCGCGCGGCGCCCGCGAAGAAGCGCAGGTTGTCGGCCATCACCGGCAACTCGTCGCGCGAGACGGCCAGAATCGGCTTGCCCGCGTTGAGTGCCTCTAGTCGCGCAAGCTCCTCGCCGTGCTGCTCGAGCATCGCCGCCAGCGCCAGCAAAGCTTGCGAGCGCTCGGCGGGAGTGCGCTGCGACCAGCACTCGAACGCGCGACGCGCGGCCGCCACGGCGCGGTCCACGTCCTCGACCTCGGAGACCGGCGCGTTCCACAGCTCCTGGCCGGTGGCCGGGTTGAGCACGGCCATGCGCTCCGCGCCGTCGCCGGCCGCCGGGTCTCCGTCGATCAGGTTGCGAAGCGGTTGTGACTCGCCGGCCATCACTGCCTCCTTGGGCGTTGGTTCTCGGGCGTTATTGGTTTTGGGGGATTGGAAATCTGTCCATCGAGTGGGGACGTTCATCCCCAAGGTCAGCGAGCGTTGCCAATGCGTGTACGACGGCCGGGTGAACGATCTCGCCTGCACGCACGTTCACGCCCGATTGCAATTCCTTGCTGCTTTGGATCGCCTGCTCCACGCCGTCCGCCAACTCGAGCGCATAAGGCAAGGTGGCGTTGGTGAGCGCATAGGTCGAGGTAATGGGCACAGCTCCCGGCATGTTTGTGACGCAGTAGTGGGTGATGCCGTCTACCTCGAACGTCGGGTCCGAGTGGGTCGTGGGGCGCGAAGTCTCAAAGCAACCGCCCTGGTCGATCGAGACATCGACGAGTACGGCGTTGCGCTTCATCTCTGACAATCGCGCGCGCGAGATCACGTGCGGGGCGCGATCGCCGTGTACCAGTACGGCGCCGATCACGAGATCGGCCTGCGGCAGCATCTCCTCGATCGCGAGCGTCGAGGAGTAGACGGTCGAGGCACGGCCCCCGAAAGCGACTTCCAGCTCGCGCAGGCGGTCGATCGAGCGGTCGAACACGAACACGTCGGCTTGCATGCCGATCGCGATGAAGGCGGCGTTCATACCGACCACACCGCCGCCGATTACGAGCACCGTCGCCGCCGCCACGCCCGGCACACCGCCGAGCAGGATGCCACGCCCACCCAAAGGCTTCTCGAGCATGAAAGCGCCGGCCTGCGTGGCGATCTTGCCGGCGACCTCGCTCATCGGCGCTAGCAGCGGCAAGCGGCCCTCGCCGTCTTCGACGGTCTCATAGGCGATGCAGGTGGCGCCGGAGCGACGCAACCCCTCGGCCAATACTGGCTCTGCCGCCAGGTGCAGGTAGGTGAAAAGCGTCTGACCCTCGCGCAGCAGCGCGACCTCGGAGGACTGCGGCTCCTTGACCTTCAAGATCAGCTCGGCACCGGCGAAAACGGCTTGCGCGTCGGCGACGATCGTGGCACCCTGTGCCTCGAATTGCTCGTCGGTTAGCGCGCTGCCAAGCCCCGCTCCGGCCTGGATCAGGACCTCGTGCCCACCCGTGCACAGCTCGCGTACACCGGCTGGGGTGATCGCGACGCGATACTCATCGGGCTTTATCTCGGTGGGCACGCCGACGATCATGCTCGGCGCCTCCTATCGACTGGGGAACGCCAAACCGCCAAAGTGTCAACCGGCACGCAAGCGGCCATGCCAGACGCCCCCGTAGCGACACGGGAACGCCAAACCCCCCAAAAAACCAGCACGCTCATCGTGCAAGCTCCCTTCCCCGCAGCGCCAGCCAGAACTCGATGCGGTCGCGCGCGCGTGAGAAGTCGCGCCCGGTCAGCTGCTCGACGCGCTTGATGCGGTAGCGCAGCGTGTGACGGTGGCAGTAGAGCGCCTGCGCGGCCCGCTCCCAGTGCCCGTTCTGTTCGATGAAGACGTCAAGCGAGCGCAGCAGCTCGTCGCCGTAGCCGCCCTTGTCGGACTCGACCGGGCCGAGCACGCTGTGGCAGTAGGAGGCCAGTGCGTCGTCGTCCTGTAGCGAGAGCAACAGCTGGAAGGCGCCGAGGTCCTTGTAGGAGGCGACTTCTGGTGCGCTGCCGTTTGAGAGGCGCACCGCTTCGAGCGCACAGCGCGCCTCGTGGAAGCTGCGCCTGAGGTTGTGGGTGGGGGCTGCGCGCGAGGCGGCGGCACGCACTTCACCAAAGCTGCTTTGCAGCTCGCTGCGGATGCGCCGCGCCAGCTCGATCGGATCGTGCGCGTCGGTCGCTAAAAGTTCCTCTAGCGCTGAGGGAGCGTGCGCTTGTGCGACAGCAGTCGAGGCCGAGGTCGCGGAAGCCTCCTTGGTGCCTACTGCGGCGATGTCAGGCGGTGCGGAAGCCTCACAGTCAACGACCGCGCACAGCAGGCCATCGCGCAGCGCGACGAGGCTGTGCTGGCCCGCGCGCTCCAGGATCGCTTCGAGCGTCGAGGCCGCCGTGCCCGGCTCACGCATGGCAAAGGCGAGCACCGCCGCGCTCTCGCCGATCCCAAACGGACGCAGTCGCGCCTGCAGCTCGTCGGGGTAGAGGCGGCCGGTCAGCGCCTCGGCGAGCACGTCGCCGGCCATGTTGCGCTGCAAGAGCTCATAGCGCTCATTCAGCAACTGCGCGAACACGCGCTCGGTGATCGCGATGAAAGGCAGCTCGTAAGGCACCTCGAACAGCGGGAAGCCGAGCTTGCGCGCCGTATTGAGCACGGCCGCCGGGAGCTTCTTATGTACGAACCCAGTCCCAAAGCCGAGCCCCGCGATCTCGCGCTCGGCCAGGCGCTCGACGAATTCGCGCTGGGGCTTTGCTCCGGATAGCTGTAGGCCGGTCGTGAGCAAGAGCTCTCCCCCGCGCAGCCACGGCGTGGGGTCGAGCAACTCGCTCGAGTGCACCCAGCGTACGTTCGCGCCCGCATTCTCCTCGCCGGTAGCCAGCGTCAGGTCGAGCTCGGCGACGAGGCTTCTCGACGGTCAACGATCGTTCTCACGGCCGCGCTTGACTAGCCGCTCCCACGCCTCGCTGAGCACGGGGCGCAAGATGCCCTCGATCTCCTCGAACTGCTCGCGGTCGGCGATCAGCGGCGGTGAGAGCTGGATGACGGGGTCGCCGCGGTCGTCGGTGCGGCAGATCAGACCACGCTCGAACAACGCTCCGGAGAGGAAGCCGCGCAGCAGCTCCTCGGACTCATGTGCGTCGAAGGTGAGCTTGGTGTCCTTGTTCTTGACGAGCTCGATCGCGTGGAAGAAGCCGGCGCCGCGCACGTCGCCGACGATCGGTAGGTCGCGCAGGCCCTCGAGCATCGCGCGGAATTCGCCCTCGCGGCTGAGAGACGTGCTCGTTGATCTGCTCGCGCTCGAGGATGTCGAGGTTGGCCATCGCCACGGCGCACGCCATCGGATGCCCGCCGAAGGTGAAGCCGTGGTTGAAGATCGCGCGCCCGTGCAGGAACGGCTCAGCCACGCGGTCAGTCGTGATCACGGCGCCCATCGGCGCATACGCCGAGGTCATGCCCTTGGCGCAGGTCATGATGTCCGGCTCGTAGCCGTAGCGCTCGCAGCCGAACCAGTGGCCCAGGCGCCCGAAGCCGCAGATCACCTCGTCTGAGATCAGCAGCACGCCGTGGCGGTCGCAGATCTCTCGTACGCGCTGGAAATAGCCGTCCTGGGGCACGAAGCAGCCACCGCCGTTCTGCACCGGCTCGAGGATCACCGCCGCGACCGTGTCGGGACCCTCGAACAGGATCGCCTCCTCGATCGCCTCAGCCGCCCACAGCGGATCGCGCTCTTCGCTCCAGCGGTAGGAATTGGTGTTGGCCACGTGCCTGCCGCCGGGCGTGAGCGGTTCGAAGGGCTCGCGCAGCGGCGGCAGGCCGGTGATTGTGAGCGCCCCCATCGAGGTGCCGTGATAGGCCAGGTTGCGCGAGACGATCTTGTGCTTGCGCGGCTGCCCGCAGGCTGCGTGGTAGGCCTTGGCAAGCTTCCAAGCCGACTCGACCGCCTCCGAGCCGCCGGAGACGAAGAACACGCGGTTGAGGTCGCCGGGCGTCAGCTCGGCGAGGCGCGCGGCCAGTTCGATCGAGGGGGGATGGGCGTAGCTCCAGTTGGTGTAGAAGCCGAGCTGCTTGGCCTGCTCGGCGGCGGCTTCGCCAAGCTCGGCGCGACCGTGGCCGACGTTGACGCAGTACAGAGCCGAGAGCCCGTCGAGGTAGCGCTTGCCGTGACTGTCGTACACGTAGCAGCCCTCGCCACGCTCGATGATCGGCACCTCGCCGCCATCCTCATAGGCGCCCATGCGCGTGAAGTGCATCCACAGGTGGCGCTTGGCGAGCGCCTGGAGGTTGGGCGTCTCCGCGGTCCCAGCCCTCAATCGATCGCCCACGGTAGCTGGTGAGATCACGTTTCCCGATTCACTGGACATAGACACCTCGCACAACGGTACTCCCCGCACATGTACCTATCAATGCGCTACTCGTTCAACAAGATGTCTACCCGTTATACAAGATGTACAAAAGCGCTGCGACTTATTGGCGGTTGCGCCCCTTGCGCATGCGCCGATCCGGTTCTAGCCTAGTCCCAGTTGCTTGTAACGATCCCAACTTGACCGTCGCGGGCGACCCGGCACGGGGAGCGGCGACAGAGAGGGTTGCCGCCATGGCCAGCATCGGGTCCGCCGCAGATGGACACCTCAAGGCGTCGGGGGAGGTGGTGGACAAGGGGCTGAAGAAAGACGCGATCGGCTACCTGTCGAACCTCGTCATCGGCGTCGCCTCGACCGCGCCCGCCTATTCGCTGGCGGCGACGCTCGGCTTCATCGTGGCGGTCACCGGCGTGGGCGTGCACGCGCCCGCGGTGCTGCTCGTCTCGTTCGTGCCGATGCTGCTGATCGCGGCGGCCTACAAGTACCTCAACCGCGCCGACCCCGACGCGGGCACCACCTTTGCGTGGACCACGCGCGCGCTCGGGCCCGGCACCGGCTGGGTCAACGGCTGGGCGATCTTCCTCTCCGACGTGCTCGTGATGGCCTCGCTCGCGGACATCGCCGGCATCTACACCTTCAAGCTGTTTGGCTTCACCGAACTCAGCGAATCGCTGCCCGCGATCATCATTGCCGCGGTCGTTTGGATCGCACTGATGACTTGGATCTGCTACCGCGGCATCGAGCTGTCCGCGCGCATCCAGCAGTTCCTGCTCGGCGCCGAGATCGCGATCCTGAGCGTGTTCGCGATCGTGACGTTCGTGAAGGTCTACGCCAATCACCCTGCCGGCTCGATCGAGCCGGCCTTCGCCTGGTTCAACCCGTTCGCGCTCAGCTTCAAAGCGCTGATCGACGGCGTGCTGCTGGGGGTCTTCATCTACTGGGGCTGGGACTCCGGGGTGGCGGTCAACGAGGAGTCCGAAGACGCCAACGAGGGACCGGGCAGGGCGGCGGTGATGTCGACGATCCTGCTGGTGCTGATCTACGTGATCGTGTCCGCCGCCGGCCAGGCCTACGGCGGACCCACCTGCTGACCAATCCCGAAAACCGAGCGACGTGCTCAGCGTGCTCGGCTCGAGGGTGTTCGGCTTTCCTTGGGACAAGCTGTTGATCATCGCCGTGCTCACCTCCGCGTCGGCTTCGACCCAGACGACGATCCTGCCGACGGCGCGCACGACCTTGTCGATGGCGCACTGGAAATCGATCCCAGGGGCGTTCGGGAAAATCCACTCGCGCTACTTCACCCCAGGCTTCTCCACGCTGATGATGGGCGGCGTCTCGATCCTGTGGACCGTTGTGATCCTGCAACCTCTCAGAAAGCGCGCTTGAAGACTCGATCGTGGCGATCGGCTTCCCGATCTGCTTCTACTACGGCTTCACCGGGATCGCCTGCATCGTGTATTACCGCCACGAACTGACCAAGAGCGCGCGCGACTTCCTGCTGCTCGGCCTCGCGCCGTTGATCGGCGCGTTGATGCTGTTCGGGGTGGCCGGCTATGCGGCTGTGTACTACGGCCACGCCGAAAACGTGTCCTCCAAACCGATCCTCGGCATCACCTGCCGCTGTGGATGGGGATCGGCGGGATGCTCATCGGCGTGCTCCTGATGCTCATCTCCCGGCCGTTCTTCAAGGACTTCTTTTCACGCAAGCTGGAAACTGCCAGGCCGGGACTGTTCGAGGAGCCTGTGGAGCACGCGCCGGCGCGGTTCTGAGCGCCGCGGCCTCGATGAAACCTGCACTCGATAAACGCCACAGATGGCCAAGAGACGAACACCGCATGACCTAAAGGACCGTTATAAACGGTACAGTTTGGGAAGATCGTCACACCTGGACAACCAATTCGACTACCGTTCGCGGCGCGCCAACTCGACCACACACACCGTGAGCAGCGACGCGACAATCTCCGCCCGGCCGATCGCAAACGCACGCAGCGCGAACGCTTGGTAGCGGGCATGATTCGCAGCTCACCGCCACGGCTATGCGGGCGCGAATGTCTCCGCACGATCGCGCACGCCGGAGTGTCAGGCCCACCTTCTACGAATATTCACCAACAAGGACGACTGCTTTCTGGCGGCGCACGAGAGCTGAGCAAGCTGCTGATCTGGGAGATACAGCCGCGCCGTGGAGGCCGAACGACCGGAGCGAGCGGTTCAAGCGGCGATCCGCGCGTTCATGGACTCGCCGAGGAGTATCCGGATCGCGCGAGCTCTCGTCAACGAGGCGATCGGCGGTGGGCGGCGGGACTTGACCAACACGATCGCCTGATGGACGCGATGGCGGAGGTCGTCGAAAGGCGCGCGCCCACGCCCCGCCGGGAACGCCCACTCCCGACCTTCCGATCCAAATGGTCTCGGTGCCGGGCGCTGGTTGCTCGCCCCTGCCCTTCGCCGTGGCGAGCGCGACCTGTCGGGCCTCCAAGAGGATTTCCTTGCGTGGGTGGAGAGTTACGAGCTGCCAACCGGCGAACATCGCTGGAGCACATAGTCGAGCCGGGCCCGGAGCTTCCTCCCTCGCCTCACGGGTCGCAGGTATCGCTGTTCCCTCCACCGCCCATACCCCCGGGGCGGTCAAGGCTGTCCAAGAGCGAGATCGCCGGAACCAGCGCGAGCGGATCGTGTATGCGACAGCGATGGAGGCCGCTGAAAGGGCTACGGCCTGCCACGATCGCCGACATAACCGGCACCGCCGGCGTTGACAGACGCGTGTTCTATAACCACTTCCACGATAAGCAGCAGGCTTTCTCGGCGTTCACGAGTTCGGCATCCAGCAGATTATGGCGCTCTCGGCAAGCGCGTTCTTTAGCGCTCACACTTGGCCCGAGCGCGTCTGGGAGGCAGCTGCACGCGGCCGGCCAGTTCCAGGCGACCAATCCAATCGTCAGCCACATGGGCTTGTCGAGTCCCATGCTGTCGGTGCCTCCGCCATCCAACGCATCGATGACAGTCGTGCCGCGTTCACATGTTCCTCCAAGAGGGCAACCAGCGGAACAAGCGCCCGGCCTTTCGCACCGCGATGGAAGCGATCGCCGGCGCGGTCTTCGAGATCTGCTATCAACTGGCGCGTCGCGGCGAGAGTGACCGCATGTCCCGTTTTATCCACAACGGCGTCTACGTCGTCATCGCGCCGTTCATGCGGCCCCATGGCCGCCAACGAATTCATCGACGCGAAGCTGCGCGAGGCCGAGACCGAGATCGCTCAACACTCCTCCGCGCCATGAGCCACGAGCGACGTAGCTCGGACGCCGGCGGCAAGACCGCACGCAAGCCGCCACGCATCGAGCGCCGCGGGCCATGACCAACAGCTCGGATACCGCCCAGGCGACGGGCCGCAAGAGTACCCAGCGAGAACGGTTGATCGCGGGGATGCTTGCGGCCGCCGGGCGCCACGGATATGCCGGGGCAAACATCGCCCAGGTCATCGATCATGCGGGTGTGTCGCGGCCGACCTTCTATGAGTACTTCGCCGATAAGGACGACTGTTTCATCGCCACTCACCGAGAGTTCGGCCGGCGCTTGGTCGAGGATCTGAGCGCACGGTCGCCGCCACCCCACCCGAGCAGGTAGTGCAACGAGGCGATCCGCCGGCTCGTCGAGATAGCTCAAAGCGTACCTCGATTTGCGCACGGTTCTGATGAACGACACCATGGCGCGGCGGCTGGCGCGCACTCGACGAGCACGACCGCCTGCGCGACGAGATCGCTGAGATCATCAGCTTGCGGCCGCGCGCGAGCATCACCGGACACCCCCACGCCCGACGTGCCGATTCGCCTCGTGATCGGAGCCGTGCGCTGGTTGCTTGCCCCGCAGCTGCGCCGCGGAGAACGCGAGCTGGCAGCGTTTGGCGGACGAGCTGGTCGACTGGGTGGAGCGTACATCTGCCCGAACTCGGAGCACCGCTGGCAACGCTGGACCCCGGCCCGGCACTGCCACCTTCACCGCACGTATCGCAAATAGCTCTGCGTCCCCCGCCCGCGATCCCACCGGGGCGCTCGAGGCTCTCCAAGGGCGAGATCGCCCGACAACCAACGCGAGCGGATCGTCTACGCGACCGCCGAGGTAGCGGCGCGAAAGGGCTACACCGTGACGAGAGTCGCCGACATCACCTCAGCCGCAGGCGTCGATCGGCGGGTGTTCTATACGCACTTCGCCGATAAGCAGCAGGCCTTCCTCGCCGTCCATGAGCTGTGCGTACAGCAATTGCTTGCGGTCACGGCGAGCGCGTTCTTCAGCGTCGAACGCGTGGCCCGAGCGTGCGTGGGAAGCGATGCGCGCATACACGCATTTCCAGTCGACCCACGCGATCGTGGCGCATATCGCGCTCGTTGAGTCCCACGCGGTGGGAGCGCCCGCCGTGCAGCGCATCGACGACGGTCGCGCGGCGTTCACGATGTTCTTCCAGGAAGGCAACCAGCACGCGAGCAGGCCGGGCTCGCCGCGGCATGATGGAAGCATGCATGGCGCCATCTTCGAGCTCTTCTACCACCAGGCCCGCCAGGGTCGAAGCGACCAGCTCTCACGCCTGAACTGCAACGGTGCCTACCTGATGCTGGCGCCCTTCCTCGGACCGACAGCGGCCAACGAGTTCATCGACGCCAAGTTGCGCGAGGCCGCGCTGGAGATGAAACGCTCGCCTGCGGCGTGAAGCCTTAGCAAGACATACCAGACGAGGACCATGCAGACGCCGATCCGACCAGCTCCGGCAAGGATATCCACCCGACTCCCCCTTAGGCCGACTTTACCCAAGGTTTGCCCGTTTGCGAGGCCCCTCAAATCGTCCCGGAGAACGGCACCTCGACCTGCCCGTGCGGGGAGCCCAGCTCGGCCAGCCGCTCCAGGAACGGCTCGGGCGGGAAGGCCTCGGGGCCGAGCACCCCGCTGCCCTTCCACAACCCCTCGTCGAGCAGCTCGAGCGCCACGACCGGGTTGACCGCCGTCTGCCAAACGACCGCCTGGCGCCGTATTCGCGCATCGTGTGCTCGTTGTCGACGATGTGGTACAGGTAGGTCGAGCGTGGCGCGCCGTCGGTACCGATGCCGGTGACCCAAGTGCCCGCGCAGGTGCGCCCCGTCATGCGCTCGCCTAGCGTCGCCGGATCGGGCAGGGTCGCCGCGACCACGTCGCGCGGGGCCACCTCCTTGCCGCGTACCGAGACCGGCTCGGTCGAGTCCAGCCCCAGCTTGTGCAGCGTGCGCAGCACGTCGATGAACTCTTGGCCGAGCCCGTACTTGAAGGTGACCCGCTCGCACTGCACCCAGCGCGGGATCAGCACCACCTCCTCGTGCTCGACGTTCACGCACTCCACGCGCCCGATCCCCTCGGGGAAATCGAACACCTCGGGCTCGGAGAAAGGAGGGGTCGTGTAGAAGCCGCGCTCGCGCTCCCAGATCAGCGGCGGGTTCAGGCACTCCTCGATCGTCGTCCAGATCGAGAAGGTGGGCGCGAAGTCATAGCCCTCGACGACCAGATCGGCACCGTCGCGCACGCCCACTTCGTCGATGCTCGAGAACAGCTCATCCGCCGCGTAGCGGGCGAACACGTCGGAGAGGCCCGGCTCCACGCCGATCCCCACCAGCGCGAGCAAGCCGGCCTGCTCCCATTGCTCGTGTGCGGGCCAGCTGCACGTCGCCGAGCATCACCCCCGGCAGCTCGTGCGGACGCTGGGGGTGCGGATGGGAGAGCGTCATCGCCATGTCCAGATAAGTCGTGCGCGCCTGGAAGGCGGCGTCGAAGATCGGCTCGTTGAAGCGCGGGTCGCAGGCGTTGAGCACGGCGTCCGGGCGCAGCCGCTCGATCAGCTTCACGAGCGCCTCGCGGTCGGAGGCGTCCACGCGCTCGGCCGAGAAGCGATCGGCTTCGCCGAGCTTGGCGACCACGTCGTGAGCACGTGCCGCCGACACGTCGGCGAGCGAGACCCGCTCGAAGGCGGGACGATGCTGGGCGATCGACGCGAAGGCCGCACCCACACCGCCGGCTCCTACGACGAGCACGCGCATGGCTCCAGTGTACGCAAGACGGCGGACTTTGAACAGGCCCCGCTCTCCGAACCCGGCAGACCACCGCCATGGCGCGGGCGGCTCACGTATGCTGCCCCGATCCGAGCCGCACAGATACAGACGGCGCACGAGCATGAGCGTGCCAAGCCCGCCGCGCACAACGCCAGAGCATTCACAGCACAAGCAGCGCTCCCGCGACCGCCGGGAGGCGGGCGTAGCCTCGTGCTGCGCGCTGGGCGCCCTCACCCAGCATCACCCGCCGCGAGCTTGTGTGCGTGATCCTCGGCGGGATCGCACTCGCGATCCTGACCACCTGGCCGCTGGTTCTGCACATGTCGCAGCCGCATCGCGCCCGATCTCGGCGATCCCGTGCGCACCGCTTGGGAGATCGCGTGGGTAGGGCACGCGATGCTGCACGACCCGCTGCACCTGTTCGACTCCAACGCCTTCTATCCCCACCCGCTGAGCCTCGCCTTCTCCGACTCGCTGCTCGGCTACGGGCCCTCCGCCTTCTTCGGCTCGGGCACGATCGCGGCGCTCGTCCGCTACAACCTGCTGTTCCTGTGGGCCTGGTCGCTGTGCTTCGTGGGCGCTTGGCTACTCGCGCGCGAGGTCGGCGTCGGACGGATCGGCGCGACGGTCGCCGGGGCGGCGTTTGCCTACGCTCCCTACCGCGTGACCGAGGCCGGCCATCTGCACGTGATCTCAAGCGGCGGCATTCCTCTGGCGCTGTTCCTGCTGCTGCGCGGCTACCGGCGCTCCTCGCGTGGGCTGGTGTTGGCGGGCTGGCTCGTATCCGCCTGGCAGATCAGTCTCGGCTTCACGCTCGGGCTGCAGTTCGCCTACATGCTGGCAGTGCTGGCGCTGATCGCCGTGGTGTGGTGGTGGCTGGCTCGGCCAAAGCCGAGGCGCGGCTCCCGCCCAGGCCTGGTCGCGAGCGTGCGCGGCCTGCCGCGGCAATTGGTCGTCGTGACCTGCGTCGGTCTGGCACTCGTCGGCGTCGTGACCGTCTACCAGGCGCGCCCCTACCTGAAGGTGGCAGCCGACTACCCGACCGCGAAGCGCACGCTCGCCGAAGTCGAGAACTACTCCTCAGGTCCATGGGCGCTGCTGTCGGCCTCCTCGGAGAATCGCGTCTGGGGCCCGATCACCGCTGGGGCCAGGGCGCACGTGCACTCAAAGAACGAGGACGTGTTCTTCGGTGGCGGGCTGATCCTCGTGCTCGCGTTGATCGGGCTGTCTTGTTCGATCTATACGCGGCGCTTTCGCATCGGGCTTGCCTGCGGGGTGGTTGTGTGTTGCGTGCTTGCCTTCGGCATGGGACTCACCGGTGCCGGCTACCCCTACCGCCTGCTCTATGACTACGCCCCCGGCTGGGACGGAGTGCGCGTGCCCGGGCGCGTGTTCACGCTGGCGACGCTGTTCCTGGCGCTGCTTGCCGGGGCGGGCGCTTGGCGGTTGACCGAGATCGCGCGTCGCTGGGCCCGCGGCTGGGGGCCAAGGACCGGCGGGTTCATTGTGACCGCCGTCGGCGCGCTGCTGCTCGTTGGCGTGGTCGGCGAAGGCGCCGGGCACCTCGGTCACCCTGTCGTGCCCCAACCAGCCAAGGCCGAGATCGGGCTGCCAGGGCCGGTGATGGACCTGCCAACCGACGGCGCCGACGATCGCGTTTGGCAGTACTTCTCGACTGACGGCTTCTACAAGATCCCAGTCGGAAATAGCACTTTCGACATGCCTGAGGTCGACGACCTGCGCGGCGGCATGGGCGGCTTCCCCGACAAGGCCAGCATCGAGAAGCTGCGCTGGTATGGGATCAAGACCGTGGTGCTGCATCTGCAGCGGGCGAAACTGCCTGGGCTGCAGGCGCCGGAGGTACCCGAGCCCCCCGACCCGGTCGCGGCTGCCGCCAAGCCGGTCACAGGGCTGGGCGTCACCCGCCAACGCGTGGGCGACATCGTTATCTATTACATCGGCCCGGGGCCGAAGGCGCTACACGGAAGCAATTGATGCTCACTAAGAAGCGACTCGCGCTCGCGGCAATCCTGCTCGTGGGGCTCTCCTACGCGACCATGATCCAGAGCTTCTCCTGGAATCAGACCTCCCACTACGACCTGATCCGCTCGCTGGACCAGGACAAGACGACAATCGACCAGTATCAGACGAATACGGGCGACAAGGCCGAATACAAGGGCCACTGGTACTCGGCGCGCGCGCCGGGGCTGGCGCTCTACTCGCTGCCGTTCTACGACGCGCTGAAGTGGGTGGGCGCCGAATCGTGGACCGACAGGCACGTGGCGCCACCCAATCATCCAGGCGACGAGATGATCTATCTCGTCGGGCTGTGGGCCAATGTGCTGCCCGGACTGTTGTTGCTGCTACTCGTAGGGCATCTGGCCGAGCGTCTGCAGCCTGGCTACGGCGCCGCCACGGCGGTGATCCTTGGCCTCGGCACGCTCACGCTGCCACTATCGACGCTGCTGTTCAGCCACGTGTTCACCGCCTTCCTCGGCTTCGCGGCGTTTGCGCTGCTGTGGCACGAGCGCGAGGGGCCGCCGAACCCCTGGTACCTGTGGGTGGCTGGGCTCGCGCTTGGCTATGCCGGCGCCTCCGAGTACCCGCTCTTCTTCGTGGCGCTGGTGCTCGGCCTGTACTTGCTTTCGCGCCGTGACTCGTTCACGCCGCTGGGTGTTTTCAAGCGCGCGGGGACCTTCGTCCTCGGTGGGCTGATCGGGATCGTACCGCTGCTGCTCTACAACCACTACGCCTTTCATTCGTGGACGCACCTGGCCTACTCGAGCATTCCCCGCCAGCAGCAAGGGTTCTTCGGGATTGGTCTGCCGAGCCTCAGGGTGCTGGCCACCTTGCTGCTCGACTCGCGCGGGCTCTTGACGATCTCGCCCGTACTGGCGATGGGGGCCGTCGGTACCTGGCTGCTCTACAAGCGCGGCCGTCGCGCCGAGGCGCTGACGATCACCGGCGTCTGCGTTTGCTACGTGGGCTACAACTCCGGCTACTACCTGCCCTTCGGCGGCGGCTTCATGGGGCCGCGCTTTCTGATGACGATGCTGCCGTTCCTGGCATTGCCAATCGGGATCGCGCTGAAGCGCTATCCCGGCCCCACGATCGCGCTGGCTGGGGTGTCGCTGACGACCACGATCGTCGCCACGACGACGCACCCGTTGATCGGCTATGAGAACGAGACAGTGACCTGGATGCGCTACGTGCGCGAGGGCTTCTTCCAGCCGACGATCGCAAGCGCCTACGGTCTCGGCCGGGGCTGGGGTGGGATCTGGCCGTTCTTCCTGACTGCTGGCGCGGCGGTGGTGCTCGCCACGCTTGCGACAGCGCGCACGCGCATCTCGCGCGCCTCCCTGACCGCCGGCATCCTCGCGCTTGCCGGCTGGTGCCTGTTTGCGCTACTCGGGCCCACATTGCTTGGCATCGACCACCAAGGGCTGCTAGACATCGTCAAAGCCGGCGACAACACTGCCTTGCATAAGGGCTTTGGCAATTACCCACTACGCGTGCTCGCCCCGGTCGCGGCCGGCGCTGGCTTGTTCGCACTGGTATGCGCCCGCATCGTGGCGGGCGGCCCGGTCAAGCGCCGGCGCCCGGCGACCTACCGTCCCGCGCGCCCGATTCCTGAGTCATATAAGGCCGGTTGAGCCGAGTCGCCCAAGTACTACAAAGCGCAAAACCCATTTACAACTTAGAAGTTATAAATGCAAGTGTAAATCCCGTTTACAACCTAGAAGTTATAAACGGGATCCCCGCACACAGCTTCAACAACCCCACATCCGCAACCCCTCGGCAGGCAGCTCTTGAGGCGTCTTCCTCTCAGTTTTTGGCGGCCTTCACGTTGCACTTGGCCGCGTGCAGCTGCTTGCACACCACCACATACCCCGGGCGCGGTTCGTACTTTGCGTTCATCAGTCCCGCGTCGAAGCGCGTCGAGGAGTAGCCGCCGGTCCAGTCGTAGATGTATAGGCGCTTGATGCGCGAGGAGGAACTCGCGATCTTGAACATGTAGGACAGCGCCTTGGCGGCCCGCGTCAAGCCCGAGCCTTTCTTGTTGGGGAAGTCGCTGCCAAACTGCACGATCCCGCCCGTCTCGGTCAGCCACACCTGCCCCGGCACGGCTGCCAGGATCGCTTTGGTGCGGGTGCTCTGCAGACGGTTGGTGTCGGAGTAGTTGTGCAGGCCCCAGACGCTTGGCATCACCGTTTTCAAGCGCGCGATGTCGTGCTTGAACTGAGCGATGTACTGCAGCGTGGGCGTGACCACGGGCGCATCGAGCACATCGAGGCCCACGATCGTGCAGCCCTTGCACACAGTCTCCATCGCCTTGTAATACTGGGCGGACTGCATTGCGGAGGGCGAGACGAGCGCGATGTGCCGTTTGCCTTTGACGACTTCCACGATCGTGCCACGGTTGGCCTCGTTCCACGGCTGGTACTGGTGGACGTGCGGGAACAGCTTGATGAACTTCTGGACGTCACGCTGGTAGACCGTCACGCTTGGCATTTTCGTCGGCGTGTACTCGGAGTGGTAGAAGGCCACGAGCACCTGCTGGTGGTCGGCTTCGGCGGCTGTGATCCATTCCCTTGCCAGCTGCAGCGAGTAAGGGCGCACGGCCGCGTCGTACGGCGCGATGTAACGCGCGATTTTCGTGTGCAGCTGCGTCCACAAAGGGTTCGTGAACATCTCGGTCTGCTGGTCGCCGATACCCGTGAGATATGAGGAGGCCGCATGAGCACTGGGCTTTGTGGCTCCCGCGGCGTAGCTTGAGGAGCCGGCGAGGACGCTTGTGAAGGCGAACAGCAAGGCGCCGCTTGAGAGCAGAGCGAGCAGCAGTGTGCGTGGGCGGATGTGTATGGGCATGGTCATTGCAACAGCCTATGTGTCGCGACGTTGCGCCGCGCAAACAATCTTTCGCGATTCTTAGCTGGCCCCTGCTCGCGTTTTCGGCCCCGCGTGATCCACAATCCAGAAGCCCGTCCTCACCTCCACGCTCGCCCCCTCCCACGCCCTCGCGCAGCGTGGGGTCGGCCACGATGCGCACGTCAACTCCCGGGAGCCCCTCAAGCAGGCGCAACAAGAGCGGCTCGGACAACCGCTTGAAGCCACGGCGGGCCGCCGGTGCGCCCATCAGCACGTAGGTGCTGCCCAGCCGCTGGGCCGTCTCGATCGCCGTTGCGGCCACGTCTTCGCCCTCTTCGACGAGCAGGCGCGCGCCCAGCATCGAGCTCAAGCGCCGCAGTGCCTCCAGCTGCTCGCGGTCCTCAGCGCTCGGGCTCCTGCCCGGCGGACGCACGACCAAGACGTCCAGGCGCGCGCCGAGTCGCTCGGCCGAGCGGCTGGCGCGGCGTACGATCCGCTGCGAGTGCGGCGCCAACGCGACCAGCGCCAGCAGCCGCTCGGCGATTGCCTGCGTGCCTGCGCCCGCCGTGCTTGGCGACGCGATGCCGTCTTCGCGACGCACGACGATCGGCGCCGGTGCGAGGCGCTTGATCTCGACGCCCTCTGCCACATGGCGCAGGGCTGTCTCGCGCAACGCGGAGAGGTTCTCGATCTTGAAGAAGTTGTTCAACGCCGCCGGCACGCGCTCGCGCGGATAGACCTTGCCGGCGCGCAGACGCTCGATCAGCGCCTCCGGCGTAAGGTCGATCAGCACCACCTCGTCGGCCGCGGCCAGTACTTCGTCGGGGATCGTCTCGCGCACGCGCGTTCCCGTCAGCTGGATCACCTGGTCGTTGAGGCTCTCCAGGTGTTGCACGTTGACCGTTGAGTACACGTCGATGCCGGCCGCGAGCACGTCTTGGACGTCTTCATAGCGCTTCTCGTGCTCGGTGCCCGGGGCGTTTGTGTGGGCCAGCTCGTCGATCAGGCACAGCTCGGGGTTGCGCGCCAGCACCGCCGGCAGGTCCATCTCGGCCAGCGGCGTGCCGCGATAGTCGACCATTCGCGGCGGGATCTCCTCCAGGCCGTCGGCCTGCGCGGTCGTCTCGTCGCGACCATGCGGCTCCAGATAGCCGATCGCCACGTCGCGGCCCTCCTGTGCTTCAGCGCGACCCTCACCCAGCATGCGATAGGTCTTGCCGACGCCCGCGGCCATTCCTATGAAGACCTTCAGGCGGCCGCGCCGCAATTCAGTAGGGGCATCGGCTGACACCAGAGCATTCTCTCCCACAGCCACCCGGAAGGCGCATACCCCTCAATCAACCTTCAGGGCTCCCGCACAGGAGCCCCTGCCTGTCAGGCTCCCAACAAGTTGTGAACTATCAGATCGATCAACTTGATGCCGATGAACGGGGCGATAATGCCGCCGAGGCCGTAGATCCACAGGTTCCGCCTCAGCAGCGCGCTGGCGCCGATCGGGCGGTAGCGCACGCCACGCAGCGACAGCGGGATCAACAGCGGGATCACGATCGCGTTAAAGATGATGGCCGAGACGATCGCCGACTGGGGGGTGCCCAGGTTCATGATGTTGAGCACGTGCAGCGGGCCCTTGCCTCCCGCAGAAGTCGCGTACGTCGTGACGAAGATCGCGGGCAGGATCGCGAAGTACTTAGCCACGTCGTTGGCGATCGAGAACGTCGTCAACGCTCCGCGCGTAATCAAAAGCTGCTTGCCGACCTCGACGATCTCGATCAGCTTCGTCGGGTTGGAGTCGAGATCGACCATGTTGCCGGCCTCGCGCGCTGCCTGAGTACCGGTGTTCATGGCGACGCCAACGTCGGCCTGGGCGAGCGCGGGCGCATCGTTGGTGCCGTCGCCGGTCATCGCCACGAGCCGCCCGTCCTGCTGTTGCTCGCGGATCAGGGCGAGCTTGGCCTCGGGGGTGGCTTCAGCGAGGAAGTCATCGACACCTGACTCCTCGGCGATCTTGGCCGCGGTGAGGCGGTTGTCGCCTGTGACCATCACGGTGCGGATGCCCATTGCGCGCAGCTGGTCGAAGCGCTCCTTCATGCCCTGCTTGATCGTGTCCTTGAGGTAGACGACGCCGAGAACCTGGTTGTCGCGAGCGACCGCAAGCGGCGTGCCGCCCTCGCGCGAGATGCGCTCCAGATGCTCGCGCAACTCGGGTGGCGCCTGGCCGCCCTCGTCCTGCACGAACTGCACGATCGAGTCGCCGGCGCCCTTGCGCAGGCGCCGTCCGTCGATGTCGACACCGCTCATGCGTGTCTGCGCGGTGAACGGCACGAACTCGGCGCCCAGCGTGTTCATGTCGTGCTCGCGGATGCCGTATGTCTTGGCCAGCACGACGATCGAGCGTCCCTCCGGGGTCTCGTCGGCCAGCGAGGAGAGTTGCGCTACCTCAGCCAGCTCTGACTCTGGCACGCCCGGCATCGGGATGAACTCGGAGGCTTGGCGGTTGCCGAGTGTGATCGTGCCGGTCTTGTCGAGCAGAAGCACGTCCACGTCGCCGGAGGCCTCGACGGCACGGCCGGAGAGCGCAAGCACGTTGCGACGCACCAACCGGTCCATGCCGGCGATTCCGATCGCGCTCAGCAGCGCGCCGATCGTCGTCGGGATCAACGCGACGAGCAGCGCGATCAGCGTCGTCTCGGAGATCGAGGTGCCCGCGAACAGACCGAACGGGCGCAGCGTGGCAACGACGATCATGAAGATCAGCGTCAATGCGGCCAGCAGGATTCCGAGCGCGACCTCGTTTGGCGTCTTGCGCCGCTCTGCTCCCTCGACCAGCGCGATCATGCGGTCCAGGAATGACTTGCCTGGCTCCTGAGTTATTTCCACGACTATCCGATCGGAGGTGACGCGCGTGCCGCCGGTGACGGCGCTGCGATCGCCGCCCGACTCGCGGATTACAGGTGCTGACTCGCCTGTGATCGCCGACTCGTCGACGGTGGCGATGCCCTCGATCACGCTGCCGTCGCCGGGGATCAGCTCGCCCGCCACCACGACCACAATGTCACCCCGACCCAGCGCCGAGGCGGCCTTCATCGAACCGTCGCGCATCGTCGCCACAGTCTCCTTGCGCATGTTGCGCAACGTGTCTGCCTGCGCGCGGCCGCGTCCCTCGGCAAACGCCTCTGCCATGTTGGCGAAGATCACCGTCAGCCACAGCCAGAAGGCGATCGTGAACGTGTACCAGGCCGGCTCGTGGCCACCGCCGAGCGGTTTGCCTCCAAACACTTGGATCAGCCACGTGGCCGTTGTGATCACAGAGCCGATCTCCACGACGAACATGACGGGGTTGCGGACCTGCACTCGGGGATCGAGCTTCTTGACGCTGTCGATCAGTGCGCGCTTGACTATCTCGCCCTGAAACAACGAGACCGCTTGGCGCTCGTGGGTTGCGTTGACAGCGGACATCAGCTTGCTCCTGTGATGCGATCGAGGGCGAGGTTCAGTTCGAGCACGTTCACACCTTCCTCGCCGGAGAAGCCCAGGGCGCGGCTGGAGGTGTACTTGGCGATCAGGGCGTCTACCCTGGCCAGTGAGAGACGGCGCACAGACGCGACGCGATAAGCCTGGATCCAGGCATTGGCCGGTGAGATCTCGGGGTCAAGGCCCGAGGCAGAGCTGTTGACCGCGTCTACAGGGATTCTTGACACCGTCAGGCCCGGGTCGTATTCCTTCTTGGTCGCCGGGTTCACATTCAGTTCTTGATAGGCCTTTATGTTTTCCGCGTTCGCTTCCTCGGTCTTGACGCTGTTGGGGCCATGGTTAGAGAAGGTGCTGGCCGCGGCGTTGTACGCGCCGCCTTCGGTTGCCGAGGGGCGCGACTGGAAGTAGCGCGGGTCCGCTTCGGTTACCACGGCGCCTTTTTCTTCCTTGGGCTTGCCGTTCTTTTCGAGCACCGGCGTGCCGAAGTTCTGACCGATCAGCTTCGAGCCCACCAACTTGCCACGCACGTGGACCTGCTGGCCGTTGGCATCGCCGGGAAAAGCCACCTGGCTGATGCCGGTGATGGCAAGCGGGTAAACGAGCCCGAGCAGGATCGTAAAGACAACAATGCCAATGATCGATGTGACGATGTCGCGGCGCATGTCAGTAGAGATGTCCCGTCAGACCCTGCACGATCGGACCCAGTAGCAATGCCGGGAAGAACGTAAGCGCGCCGACGAGGATGATCACGCCGATCAGCAGCACCACGAACGTGGGATTATCGGTGCGCATCGTGCCCAGGCCCGCGGGTGTGACGCGCTTGCCTGCCAGAGCTCCCGCTACAGCCAGCGCGAACAGGATCGGCGCGTAGCGCGCGAAGATCATGTCGAAGCCGCCGAGCAGGTTGGCGAAGGTGATGCCGTGCGCTCCCAGGTTGCCGGCATTTGGCTGGATGAAGCCCGTATAACCGGCGAAGGCGGAGCCGTTGTTGTTGGCTTGAGACAGGTAGGCGTAGAAGGTCTCGGAGAATGCCTGCGGCGTATGAGTTCCCAGCGTGGCCGAGGTCGCGGCTTCGGAGATCGACTTGCGCCCAGCGCTGCTTGCGCTGGCAAGCGCCGTGCAGAACAGCGCCGCCAGCGGCGTTATCAGAATGCCGAGGCCCGCCAGCTTAATCTCACGCGCCTCGATCTTCTTGCCCAGCCACTCCGGCGTGCGCCCCACCATCAGGCCACCGATGAACACCGCCAGCAGTACGTACAGAAGAATCGAGTACAGGCCGGTGCCGACACCGCCGAAGATCACCTCGGAGGCCGACAGGTTGGCAAACGGCACGGCGCCGCCGATCCCCGTGAAGGACTCGATCGCGCTGTTCACCGCACCGCAAGAAGTGACGGTCGTGACAACGTCGAACAGGGCTGAGCCCGCTATGCCGAAGCGCTGCTCCTTGCCTTCCATGTTGCCGCCTGTCGAGCCATGGATGACACCTGTATGCAGGCCGGCGGCATGCTGAGCCGGTGAGCCGTGCGCCTCGGCGACGTACGCGACGCACACGGCACCCAGGAACATCACCATCATCGCCCCGTAGATCGCATAACCCTGACGACGATTGCCGGTCATGCGACCGTACATGAAGACCAGCGCCGCCGGGATGAGGAGCACCAGCAGCATCTCGAAGAAATTGGTGAACTGCGTGGGGTTCTCGAACGGGTGGGCGGAGTTTGTGTTGAAGAATCCGCCTCCGTTGGTGCCAAGCATCTTGATCGCCTCCTGCGAGGCTACCGGGCCCATCGCGATCGTCTGCGTGAGGCCCGTGACCGTGTGAACCGTCAGGTAAGTGGAGAGGTTGGCGATCACTCCCTGAGACACGAGCACCAGCGCGGCGATTACGGAGAGCGGCGCCAGCAAGTAGAGGATCGTGCGCACCAGGTCCTGCCAGAAATTTCCAAGGCTCGTTCCACCGCGGCCGACGATCCCGCGCACGAGCGCGACAGCCACCACGATCCCGATCCCCGCCGACAGCCAGTTCTGCACCGTCAGCCCTAGCATCTGGCTGAAATAGCTCATCGTCGTCTCGCCGCCGTAGAACTGCCAGTTGGTGTTCGTCATAAACGACGAGACCGTGTTGAATGTGACGTTCCACGGCGCCGAGTGGTAGCCAAGCGGGTTGAGCACGTGCGGGACCCACGGCGCGTTCTGCGTGCGCAGGATCACATACAGCAAGAGCCAGCCCGCCAGTGAGAAGATGATCAGGCTCTTGGCGTACGCCTTCCAGTCCTGCTGACGGTTGGCATCGACGCGCAGCAGCTTGTAGAGAAGACGCTCGGGGACCGCGAATATCGGGGTGAGAATGACGCGCCTACCGCTGTAGACGGCCGCCATGTAACTGCCCAAGGGAAACGCGAGCGCGGTCAGGATGACCGCGAACAAGACGATTGTGAGCCAGCCGCTAAAAGTCATTTCGCGTTTGAGACGGTCGTGGATCGAGCGATGCAAGGACGCACCGAGCGCCGTGTGCTAAGCACACAAGCGAGGGAGGACGCAGCAGCGCGAAGTGTCCACGTCCGTCTCAAAACTTCTCCCCGCGGATCAGGGCATAAAACAGGTAGGCGATGATCAGTAGGGTGACAATCAACCCAAAGACGTCGGCTCCGCTCATGTGCGCTATAAGCGCGGCGGCTTGGAGCGAACTTCTCATATACGGTCAATTCCCTCGACTATGAGCAGCAGCAGCGCGAACATCGCGATCCCGATAACGATGGCGACAACGTCCATGCCGTCACTATTGGCCATAGAGCATCACGCTCGCATGACGATTTCGCCCCTGGCTATAACGATTTCGTGACGGTCGCTTCCGCTCAGCTCGGGGCGAGAGCCACACGCGAGCTCCGCTCCACACTTCGCCCGCTCGTGCACAGGCGCGGAGCCCAAATCCTCAGGAGGTATGACGTGCTACGCCGAGAAGCGGTAGCCGACACCAGGGTCGGTGACGATCAGGCGCGCGGAACCCGGATCGGCCTGCACCTTGGCACGCAGGCGCGCGATGTGCGTACGCAGCGTCTGCACGTCATCGCCGTACTCTGGACCCCATACCTCGCCCAGCAGCGCGCGATGGGTCATCAGCCGGCCCCGATTACGCACCAGCACGCGCAGCAGGTCGAACTCGATCGGGGTCAGGTGCACGTCCTCTCCACCGCGACGGACGACACGTGCGGCGAGGTCGATCTCCAGGTCTCCGACCGTTATGCGCGGCTCCTCCTCTGAGCGGCCGCCGCGACGCAGCGCGGCCTGCAGGCGCGCCACCAGCTCGCGCGAGCCGAACGGCTTTGTTATGTAGTCGTCGGCTCCCGCCTCAAGTGCCCGCACCTTCTGCTCCTCCTCACCGACTGCCGAGAGCACGAGAATCGGCATCCCACTCCACTCGCGCAGCAGGCGCGTCAGCTCGACGCCATCCATGTCGGGCAGCATCAGGTCGACGATCGCGGCCTGCGGTGGGCGCACAGCCGCTCGATCCAACGCCTCGCTCGCCGTTTCCGCCGGCACTACCTCGAAGCCCGCGTCGCGCAGCACCACGCGCAAAGCGCGCAGGATCTGCGGCTCGTCGTCAACGACGAGAATGCGCTGTGCCACGGCCGTCTGGTCTTGTGCAATCAACGCGTGTGCTCGGAGCTCGCCGCGACCTCGACAGCATCCTCGGGCTCCAACGACGACTGTTGCGCAGCGAGCGGCAGCTCGAACACGAATGTTGCGCCCTGCCCTGGGAGCGACTCGACATGCAGCCTGCCACCGTTGGACTCGGTGAAACCGCGCGCTATCGCGAGCCCCAAGCCGGAGCCACGATGTCCTCCCTGCGGCGTGCCGGCGCGGTAGAAGGGTTCGAACACGCGCTCCAGCTGCGCTGGGGGTATGCCTGGGCCACGGTCGACGACGCGAACCACGAGCCTGTCGCCGGCTGGGCCGCCGCTCGGGCCTTCCAGCGGAGCGAGGCCGGTGTCGAACGCCGCGCCCGAGCGCTCCTCCTCATCCCCCGCCAAGTCCGCGTGGGGCGCCTCGGCAACTGCACCGAGGCTGCGCACTGCGCGCGCCCTGACCGACACCGGGTGGCCCCCTGAGTGCCGGCGCGCATTCTCCAACACGTTCACGAAAGCTCGCTCTAGCTGCACAGGGTCGACGCTCACGAGCGGTAGGTCGCGATCGATTGAGAGGCTGAAATCCTCGGGCGCAGGCGAGAGCTCTGCGAGCGCGGCGCGGATCACCTCGTCAACCGACGTAAGCGCCGTGTGCGGCTCAGCTGCTCCTGCTTCCAGGCGCGAGAGGTCGAGCAGGTTGTCGACCAGGCGCGAGAGGCGTTGCGTCTCCTGTTGGATCAGTGCGGCCATCTCGCGACGCTCCTCCTCGGAGAGCGACGGCGAGCCGACCGCGTCGGCCGCCGCGGAGATCGCCGTCAGCGGCGAGCGCAGATCGTGGGAGACGGCCCGCAGAAGAGCGGTCTTGACCACATCGGTGCGCCGCAACGCGGCGGTCTCGACCACGTCCGCGAGCAGCGAGTCTCGCTCGAGCGCCGCGCTCAGCAGCGACTCAAGCGCCGGCACCACACGCTCCTGCAGACGGCGCAAGGTTGCCTCCGGGGTATCTGCGGGTACAAGCAGCGTACCCAGCCGGCGCGGGCCCTCACGCAAGGGAAACGCTACGCGCCGCTCATCCCCCTCAACCGCCTCAAGCTCAATCGCCGCCGAGGGCAGAGCCAGCACCTGGGATAGTCGCGCGGACGCGGTCGGCAAATCCTCGGAGAGGCGCCTGCCACCTAGCAATAGGCGCGCCATCTCGGCCGCCAGATCTGCCTCGCGACGCCGCTCGGCCGCCTCGCGCGAACGGGCGCGCGTGACCTCGGCCACCGAGCTCGCGAGCATCGAGACGATCACGAAAGCGATTAGCGCGACCCAGTTCTCGCCGTTTGAGATCGTCAGGTGCCCAACCGGTGGCAGGTGGAAGTAGTTGTACGCCAGCGCGCTCAGCAGCGATGTCGCTACTCCCAACCACACCCCCCAAGTAACCGAGACGATCACCACCGCCAGCATGTAGACGACCCCCAGCGATACCACTGGAGCTGCTTGCTTGAGCGGATAGATGAGCAGTGTGCACAGTGCCACCAGCGCGAGCGCAACCAGCGCGCCAACGCGCCGCGGAGGCGGTTCCGGGCTCAACAGGAAGCCAAATGTGCGGGCCACCTTTTCAGCGTAACGGGCTGCGCAGCGGAGTCGGAGCGTTCGGCGGACGACTGGCGACCCGAGTTGGAATTGGACGGTATCTCTGGAATACCTTTTGACAGACCTAAATTTCTACACCCGAGCCAAATTCCTCAAGCAAGCTCCGGTTCGAGTCGATTGACTGCCCATGGACCCACGACCCAGACCGACATTCCCGCGTCGCAATGACCTGTCCGCCGCAAAGCCGACGATCGCAAATCGACGGCCTCTTCGCGAATGGGCCGCCTGCTCGTCGCACTACTTGTGTCTTTGCGTGATTCTGTGCGCCACAATCACCTCCCCCGTCGCGGCAGCCGGGCAGCTGCACTCCTTCTGTCCCGCACAACACGGCTGCACTCGCACAGCCGTGCTCGCCCACACGAGCGACAACGAAGCCGAAGAAGCAGAAGAACTGCAAGAAGGCGCAGAAGAAGCGGCCACGGCTGAAGTTGAAACCGAAGAAGCAGAAGGCGGCGAAGGCATATCGCCCACTACCGGTTCGGACAGCGCCGACTCGGTCGCGGTCTCCCACCTGGAGCTGACCACGAGGGCCACGGCTGCGCTGGCCCATCGCCTGCCCTCGGCATCGGCCGTCGCCTTCTCGTTCACGCTCAGCGCCACCGCCAACGTGCACGTCACGATCGTCAGGCAAACAAGTACCGGCGGACACAAGCACTGGGTCACGCTGCCCGACTCGCTGACGCTATCGCTCGCACAGGGCCACGTAGCTCGCTCACTGAAGGGCCGCAACCACCTGTCTCCGGGCCGATACCGTTTGACCGTCAAGCCGACCGGCGGCCACTCACGCTCGATCTATCTCAGCGTTCAACCTTAGGGTGGCGGCCAAGATTCGCCCACGGGCTGCCAAGATGGAGCTATGTGGAGCACGCAGGCCACAGAGGTGCCGCCCGCTTTTGGCTGCTCGCGGCTGCTTTACTTGACGCTCGCCTTGGGCGCGCCGTCGGTGGCGGCGGGAGCGCCCGTCTCGCCGCTGCCGGAATCCGACTACGCGACGCACAGCGCCTGCGCCGCACCCGCTCCTGGTCGCGCCGGCTGCATGGCACTCGAGCTCGTGGCACAGAGCGCCGCGCGCTCAGGCGCGGGTCACCAAGCAACAGCGCACGGACCGGATTGAAGACCGCCGCGGAATGCACAGCCGAGTTTTCCTCCGCCTGCCTGACCCCGCAAGACCTACGCAGCGCATACTTCCCCGGCGAAGCGGCGCAGGCGCCGACTTCCAACCCACAGACGATCGCGCTGGTCGACGCTTACAACGATCCTAAAGCCGAAGCCGACCTCAGGGTCTACAGCAACGCCTTTGGCCTTCCCGCCATACACAAATGCAGCGGAAGCGAAAGCGGCTGCTTTGAGCAGGTCAGCCAGACCGGTACCGGCAACCTGCCGTTCCCCAAGACACGAAGCGGAAAGGGAAACCAAGGAAACCCTTTGCCTGACTGTAAAAGGCAAAGAAACCGAACCGGAATTCGAAGAAAAAAGAGCAGCCTGTGATGAATTGATAGAAGCCGAGGGATGGGCGGTCGAGACATCGACCGACATCGAGATGGCCCACGCCGTCTGCCAGAACTGCAAGATCCTGCTTGTCGAGGCCGAACGAACCCGCCTACAACAGACCTCGAATCGGCCGAGGACAAGGCCGTCGAACTCGGCGCCACCGAGATCTCCAACTCCTGGGGCGGCCCTCAGGAAGGATCCGACGGCAAAGCCTTCGACCACCCCGGTACGGTCATCACCGCATCCGCCGGCGACGACGGCTACCTCAACTGGACCGGGATCGAAGCAGCCGAAAAGGCCAGGCAGGAAGGAGGCGAACCGGCTACTTCGCGGGCGCCGACTACCCCGCTGTCTCCCCCGACGTTGTTGCCGTCGGTGGCACCAAGCTGACTCTGAGCGAGAGGCATCAGGCGCAGCGAGAGCGTTTGGAACGAGGACCCCAGCCCGAAAACGACAAGACGCAGGGTGCCGGTGGTGGTGGCTGCAGCGACTCGTTCACCGCCCAACCCTGGCAGCAGGCCGTCCCCGACTGGTCTCGAGTGGGCTGCGGCTCCAAGCGTGCCGTGGCCGACGTCTCCGCGGACGCCGACCCCTACACCGGGGTGGCCGTCTACGACTCCGTGCCCTACCATCCAAGAAGAAGAATCGGGCGAACTCGTCAACAGGCCGCTCGAATGGTGGCCGATCGGCGGCACCAGCGTCGCCTCGCCGATCGTCGCCTCGATGTTCGCGCTCGCCGGCGGCTCCCACGGCGTCGAATACCCAGCGCAGACGCTTTATTCGCACCTCGGCTCTTCCTTGCTGCACGACGTCACCGCCGGCGGCAACGGCGAGTGTGACGATGACTACCTGAGCTGCAGCGGCTCGATCGAACCGCTCTCTCCGCTCGACTGTGGCTCCGAAGCGTTGATCTGCAAAGCCGCCAGCGGCTACGACGGACCCACGGGCGTCGGTACCCCAAACGGGTCGGCGCGTTCGAGCCCAGCGAAGAAGGCAAACAGCAGAGCAACCCTGGCGAACAAGAAGGCGGGGGCTCCGGCGGCACGGGCTCCGGCGGCGGGAACAAAGAAGGCGGTGAATCCGGGCGGAGCTCGATTGGCGGCTCCGCTTCGAGCACCACCAGCGGCGTGGGCGGCGACATCAGGCGGCGTATCCACAGGCACCGGCTCCTCCCCCGGCGCAAACACCTCAGCGACCCTCGCAGCCCCGCATATATCTGCCCTCGACGCTCACCGCCTATGCACAGGCGGCACTGAGACATGCCCGTCCCGCGATCTCAAGCCTCGACTTCTCATGCACGCTGAGCCGCGCCGACTACGGTCAAGGTCACGCTCGCCATACAGGTCCACTCGGCCGGCAGCGCGCATTGGCGCACGCTGCACAGCTCACTCACGTTTGCCGCGATCCGGGGCATCAACCGCCGCCGGCTGCACGGCTCGGGCACGTTGGCGGCGGGCATCTACCGCCTGACGCTCACACCTGCCGGCGGCGCGGCCCGCTCGCTCACGATTCGCGTTCCCTGAATCCGTGCCCTAACGCCTGCGCCGCCGCGTGGGTGGACATCGATCCAGGCGCTGGATCGCCTTGCGAGGTCTACCGTCAACGTCTGCCGTCGCCACGAGCTCGACCTTCCCCATCGCGGCGACCCGGGTCCTGCTCGCCAAGCGGGACGCTGGCCAACTTCGCGCTCGAGCGCTTCGCCGCGCTCGGTCAGCCACCACGAGTTGGGCGTTCCGCGTGCCGCGCTCGCGCCGCTGCGATTGGCCACCAAGCCCTGATACTCCAGGCGCGTGAGGATCTTCGATATCTGGCCCTGGTCGACGATGCCGGCCCGTTCGGCCACCTCGCGATTGCTCGCGGCGGGAAGCTCGGCGATCGCCCTGAGCACGCGCACCGTGCGATAGGTCAGACGAGCCGCGGGTTCTTCCGGCCCGACGCGCCCGACCGGCCGCGCCGGCGTTGGACTCGCGCTCCGCGTAAGCGGCGGCGCTGAGCGGCCTAATTCCCTGGCGGCGACCGCCGCCCCCAGGTACGGGAGCACGATCAGATTCATCAGCTCGCCGTGCAGCTCGATCAGCGCCTGCTCGCCCTCGGCCGGCTCGGCGAAACCACCGGCCGCGCCCGTGCCGCGTGCAAGCAGACGCGTGTAGAGCACCGCCACCACCGCGCCAACGACCCCTTCGGCGACGAGGCGACCCGGGGCACGCGCGCCCGAGGCTCGCATGCGCCCGCGGTCGACCGCCTCGCATAGCTCGGCCATCACCTGCGCGCGACGCTCGAGCACGCGCGGGCCACCGCCCGCCGCGTGCACCACGCAAAGCTGTGCCAGCAGCGGCTGCTCGTCAAAGAAGCGCAGCAGCGCGGCCAGGCCGCTACGGATCTGCTCGCGCCAGCTTCTGCTCGGCGTCAACGGCCTCCACGACGGCAGCCCGTGCCTGGCCCGACCCCCCAATCGAAGCTCGCCAAGAAGCAGTCCTCGATATCGGCGAACTGTTCGTAGAAGAGCCGGCGCGACACGCGAGCACGGGCGATCACGCGCGCCACCGTCAACGACGACGCGCCGCGGATGGCTACCTCTTCGGCCATCGCCGCGAGGATCCTTGATCGCTGAATCTCCTCCACGTTTGAGCGCGTCGCTCGGCCAGACCACCCGATCCTTTCGAGCGGACTCCCGATGCTACGCGTGTGCTTGATATTACCCGTGCTCGGCATCTGCCTACTGTCCACCTACGGTCAGCTGCCGGCGCACGGAAGATCGGCTCGGCCCATCGGCCCGACACGGCACAGCCAAGCCGATTCGCGCGCATGCAAGTCCCCGTGCAGGCGCCCCCGCGGACTTGTGATCGGCAGCCGGCGTGGCTAGCTTGGCCAGGGCAGCAACCGCCTGACGTGCTCCAGGTGCGCTACGTCGGGCGCCTGCCAACATCGAGATGAGCCACTTCAAACTCCCACCTGTCCGTCTGCGCTACGCGCTCGCGCTGCTTGCGCTGCTCGCCGCCGCCGCGGCCGCCCCTGCGCTCGCCGGACAGTCGCAAGGGTGCTCTTGAAAGCGGTATCTCCTCCTCGACGGCCAAAGAGAGTGCGCTCAGCGCCGAAATCCAGGCCGACTCCAACAAGATCGACGGCTTTCAGGGCAGCATCGAAGACCTCAAAGCGCGGCTCGACGCGCTCGAAACGACTCTGGGCGTCGAGAAAGCTCTGCTCAACCGCCTCAAGGCGCAGCTTGCCTCGGCACGCTCGCACCTGGCATCGCTGAAAGTCCAGCTCGCCCAGGACAGAAAGGTGCTTGTCGCCCAGGTGATCGCCGCCTACGAGGACCCGCCGCCGAGCATCGTGACTGTGATCCTCGAGGCGCACGGCTTCGGCGATCTGATCGAGCGCGTCGACGACCTCAAGGCAGTCGGCCAGGAGAACGCAACGGCCACCGTGCAGGTTGCCGACACGCGCAAGGCCGTCGCCAAGGAAACACAGCACCTGACCGTGCTGACAGACAGCTCTCAGCGCGAGACGACCGCCGTGCTCGTGCAACGCGACGAGGTCGCCCACCTGCACCTCGCGCTGCTCGACCACCAGCTCGAGTACATCAAGGCGCGCGACCGCAAGAGCTCGCAGCTGAGCGAAATTCGCTCGCACCAGCGTTCGCTCGAAAAAGAACTCGTCACGATCGCCGTCAGCGAGTACGCCTCGCAGAATCAATCGTTCGCGACCGGCTACGCGGTCGAATCCGGCGGTACCTCAGGCGAATACGGTTTCTTCCAGGCGCCCGGCACCAACTACAGCGTCGGCGTCGAGCCGATCCTCGTGCAGCGCCTGAACACACTCGGCAAGGCGCTGCACCTGCATCTGATCGGGATCTCCGGCTATCGCACCCCGCAGCACTCGATCGAGGTCGGCGGCTTCGCCAACGACCCGCACACGCGTGGGGAAGCCTCCGACACGCCTGGCGTCGAAGGCGTGCCGGAGTCGATCCTCGAGAAGTTCGGCCTCACGCGCCCGTTCCCCGGGCCGGCCGAGGCCGATCACATCCAGCTGCTCGGCAGCGCTCCCTGATCCGGCCTGCGCGCCCGACCTCCTCACAGGACGCCATCCCACTGGGCCGCAGTAGATCTCGCTAGAGGAGTCTCGATGCTCGGGTATGCCCCGCTCCTGCTGGAAAGGTTGTCGCGTGGCACCGCCGATGCCACTCAGGCGCCCAGCACCGCCGGCGCACCATAGGCCGCGAGGACGTCCGGCAGTGCCACGCTGCCGTCCTCGCGCTGACCGTTCTCCAGCAGCGCGATCAGCGTGCGGCCCACCGCCACGGCCGTGCCGTTGAGCGTGTGCAGCATCTGCGTGCGCTTCTCGCGGCGCACGCGAATGTTCAGGCGCCGCGCCTGGTAGTCGGTCGTGTTCGAGCAGGAGGTCAGCTCGCGATAGCGACCCTGGCTCGGCAGCCACGCCTCGCAGTCGTACTTCTTGGCGGCCGAGTTGCCGAGGTCGTTCACGGCGATGTTCACGACCCGGTAGGGCAGCTCCAGCTCTGTGAGGATCTCCTCCTCGATCGCGAGGATGCGCTCGTGCTCTTCGAGCGAGTGCTCGGGCTCGACGAAGCTGAACATCTCGACCTTGTCGAACTGGTGTACGCGAAAGATGCCGCGCGTGTCCTTGCCGGCCGCTCCGGCCTCGCGACGAAAGCAAGGCGAGAAGCCGGCATAGCGCAGCGGCAGGCGCTCGGCGGGCAGGATCTCATCGTCGTGCAGCGAGGCCAGCGCCACCTCGGAGGTGCCGACCAGATACAGGTCGTCGTCGGCAAGCCGATAGATCTGCTGCTCGGTGTCGGGCAGGAAGCCGGTGCCATACAGCGCCCGCTCGCGCACCAGCACTGGCGGGATCACCGGCTCGAAGCCGTGGCCGCGCAGCTTCTCCAGGACGAAGCGCACGAGCGCCAGCTCGACCATCACGAGGTCGCCCTTGAGATAGGCAAAGCGCGCCCCGAAAGCTTGGCGGCGTGATCCATGTCGATCATGGGGCCAGCCAGTTCCAGGTGGTCGCGCGCCCCATCCCCCTCAACACGAGGCTCTCCGACAACCTTGACGAGCTCGTCCTCAGGGCCCTGGCGCCGCGGTCGGGTCGGGCAAATTTGGCAGCGGCGCGAGCGCCGCCTGCAGCCGCTCTTCGATCTCCGCAAGCTCGCGGCTCAACTCCTTCTCGCGCGCCCCCACCTCGCGCTGCCTGGCGATCGCCTCGCTCGCGTCCTCACCCGCGCGCTTGGCCTGCGCGATCGCCTCGACCGCCGCGTTGCGCTAAGCGCGCAACCCCTCCAGGCGCGGAATCAGCTGCGCGCCGCTGCGCATCCAGCTCGAGCACGAGATCGAGACCCGCGGCCGCGTCCTCGCCGCGTCGAGCTAGCTCCGCGCGCACACGCTCGGGGTCTTCTCGGATCAGCTTGAGGTCGAGCACGTCAGGGAGCCTACCCGCCGGCCGCCGCGCTCACAGTTCAACTGTGCAGGCCCCTCCGAGGGGCGACACTGCGGAGCGCTATTTGGTGGACAGCGTGATGTTCACGGTAGGCACCTTCTGTGCCTGCAGCCCGGAATACTGCGCCAGGAATTTGGCGATTTCCTGGGCGTCGTCGCCGACGACGAGGTTCTCGGGCATGATCGCGCCTGAGAAGCCGCCATTGCGGATCGCGTAGAGAACCTGTTCGACGTTCTCCTTGCGGATGTTGAAGTTCGGCCCGTTTGTCTTGACGCGGTCCTTGATCGACGTGGCCGAGCCCTGGGCGCCGACGACGGCAAGCGTGTGGCAGCCGGAGCAGTGGTCGCGAAACAGCACAGCTCCCCGGTAGTAGGGGCTGGTCTTGGCCACGGAGATGCCCTGCGAGCCGCAGGCGGACATCCCCAGGGCCGCGACGAGCAACATCGTTGCGAGGGCGAGCATCTTCATCGGTGGCCTCATGCGCGCCGGAATATATCGGTTGCGCTCCATGCCCGAACACGTCGAGCGTCAAGGACAAGCGCACAGCTGTCGCGGAGCTGCTTCAAAACCCGTGAGCGGTTTCAGCCGCACGCAGCGCCAGGAACACGACAACAAGTGCCGAGAGGCACATCACGCCCATCTCGCGGCGCACGATCAGCGCCACGATCTGCTGCTGCTCGTCCTCGGGCAGCTCACCGACCGCCTGGGCGCTTGGGATCTCGCGTTGGTCGAGGATCGTCTGCGCGGAGGCGACGCGCAGCTGCTCGGCGACAAAGGCGATCGCCAGCGGCAGCAGCGAATACAGGTAGAAGAGACTTTCGCTCGAGGAGTGTCCTGCTGCGGCGAGCACGCCGACTGCGACCGCGTACACGATCGCGGCCACCTGTGCGACTCGCAGCAGCACCCAGAAGCTGCGGCTGCTTTCGTGGCGATACCAACGCCAAACGCCAAGCAAGCCCGGTACGGCGTTCAGCGCACGCCAGCACGATCGCTCCCCATACGACCGCTGTGGTCATCTAGTGGCCCTCAACGACATTCCGCCCGACCTCAATGCAGATCACGCGCGACCTCGACCCAACATCCACCCAACCGCAATCGAACTCTTCCGTCGCGGCGCCCATCGAGGCAATCGTCACTATGTAACAGTCTGTCACAAGCGGTGATATAACAGCCCCCCGTGCTGCGCAGCTATCTCCCCGCGATCGTATTCCTCGCCCTCGGCGGTGCCGTCGGCGGGATCTTCACGGTGCTCAACACGATGGTCGGCCCCCGCCGACGCACGGAGCACAAGCAGGATCCCTATGAGTGCGGGCTGCCCTCCGAGGTTAAGCGCGGCATGCGCTTCGGGATCAGCTTCTACCTGATCGCGATGCTGTTCATCCTGTTCGACATCGAGGTCGTCTTCCTCTACCCGATCGCCGTGCAACTGAAGGCATACGGCGGCTTCGCGCTGGCCGAGACGGTGACCTTCATCGTGCTTTTGATGGTGGCGTTCGTGTACGTGTGGCGCAGGGGAGCACTCGAGTGGAGATAAAGCGCGAGCCTGTAGCTCGTGGCGGGCGCCCCACCGGCCAGGGCCGGCGGGGGTTTGAGATCGATTCCGCGAGCCCCACCGGCCAAGGCCAGGGTGACCTTGAGATCGATTCAAGCGGCTTGCGCGTCAACACGCACGACTCCAAGGAACTGCTGCGCGGCGCTGAGCTACTCGGCCCGACCGCTCCTGCGAGCATGGACGGCGAGGAGCTCGAACGCTACGTCCACGAACGCGTGCTCACCACCACGCTTGAGAAGGCCGTTGCCTGGGGGCGCTCGAACTCGTTCTTCCCGCTCGCCTTCGGGCTGGCCTGCTGTGCGATGGAGCAGTTCCAAACCGCCGGCCCGCGCATGGATATCGCGCGCTTCGGCTTCGAGGCCTTCCGTGCCTCCCCGCGCCAGGCGGACCTGATCATCTTGGCAGGGCGCGTGTCTATCAAGATGGCGCCGATCATTCGCCGTCTGTACGACCAGATGCTCGAGCCCAAGTGGGCGATCTCGATGGGCGCCTGTTGCAGCTCGATGGGCGTTTTCAACAACTACGCGCTGGTGCCAGCCGACAAGTTCATGCCGATCGATGTCCACGTGCCCGGCTGCCCGCCGCGGCCCGAGAGCCTGATGCACGGCATCCTGAAGCTGCGCAAGATGGTGCAGGACGACCCCGACGCTGGCTGGCGCGAGCGCTACGACGCGCGTGGCACCGAGGAGATCCTCCCCGGTGCCTGACGCCACGGGGCTGGAGCTGCTCGCCAAGGAGCTGCGCGAGAGCGAGGGTGTGGGCTCAGAGGCGGTCCTCGGCACGTTGTACTTCCGCGGTCACGCAACGCTCGAAGTACAGCCACAGCGCATTCGCGCCGTGCTCGCACAGCTGCGCGAGCACGGCTACTGCTCGATGATGAGTGTGCACGGCGTCAACTACTACCCGCACGAGCCACGCCTCGGCGTTCACTACGAGCTGCTCGACATGAGCAAGGTCGACCGCGTAACCGTCACCGTACGCGTATCAACCGAGGCGCCTGATCTGGACTCGGTCACACCCGACGGCGCGGACGGCAAAGGCTGGCCCACCGCTGACCATCAGGAGCGCGAGATCTACGACATGTTCGGGGTCGCCTTCCGCGGCCACCCCGACATGCGGCGCATCCTGATGCCCGAGGACTACGAGGGCCATCCGCAGCGGCGCGACTTTCCTGTCGGCGGCGAACCGGTGATCTTCACGCACAGCGAACACGAGTCCTTCGGGGTAGGGCAATGAGACCAACGTCCGCGAAGACCCTGCTGCCGCCGGCGACCGTGAGTGTCGTGGAGGTGTCGCGATGACGGTCGCGGACCAGCAGATGTCCGAGTACCGGCGCCGCGAGCAGAGCATCACGCTCTCCCAGGTGGAGCAGTCCGGCGAGGACACCCACGAAGAGCTACTTACGCTCAACTTCGGCCCACACCACCCGGCCACCCACGGGGTCCTGCGCCTGCTCGTAACGCTGCAGGGCGAGGTCGTGCGCTCGATCAAGCCGGTCATCGGCTACGTGCATACCGGCATCGAAAAGACCGCCGAGGACAAGGCCTACTGGAAGGTGATCCCGGTCGTCGAGCGGATGGACTACCTGTCCTACTACTTCAACTCTATGGCCTACGTCGGTGCCGTTGAGACGCTGCTGGAGGTCGACGTTCCCAAGCGCGCCCAGTACCTGCGCGTGATCCACCTGGAGCTCAACCGCATTGCCTCACACCTGATCTGGCTGGGCACCTCCGCCCTGGATCTCGGCGCGGTCTCGATCTTCCTCTACTGCCTACGCGAGCGCGAGCTGATCCTCGACCTGTTCGAGATGTCCTCCGGGGCGCGCATGCACACGCGCTACTTCCAGGTCGGCGGCGTGATGGAGGACATTCCTGTCGGCTTCGTCGAGAAGGTACGCGAGTTCACAAAGGTGATGCCGGCGCGCGCCGACCAGTACGGCGCGATCCTCAACTCCAACCAGATCGTGCTGCAGCGCTTGCGCGGCACCTGCCCGCTCGACGCCGACACGCTCCTGAGCCTCGGTGTCACCGGCCCGCTACTGCGCGCCGCCGGCAACCCCTGGGATCTGCGCAAGGCCGCTCCCTATAGCTCCTACGACGACTTCGACTTCAAGATCCCGGTCGGCACTGTCGGCGACAACTACGACCGCTTTGCCGTGCGCGTCGCTGAAATCTACGAGTCGGTGAAGATCATCGACCAAGCGCTCGACGGCCTGCCCGAGGGCCCGCACATCACGACCGACCGCAAGATTGCGCTGCCGCCGCGCCACGAGCTTGCGACCTCGATGGAGGCGCTCATCCACCACTTCAAGCTCGTCACCGAGGGCTTCCGGGTGCCGCCGGGTGAGATCTACTATCCGATCGAGAGCCCGCGCGGCGAGCTGGCCTGCTTCGTGCGCTCCGACGGCTCCTCGAAGCCGGCACGTGTGCACATGCGTGACCCCTCGTTCGTGAACCTGCAGGCCTTGTCGCACATGGCCGAGGGCTCCTACATCGCCGACATGATCGCCACGCTGGCGATGCTCGACCCGATTTTGGGAGGAATCGATCGATGAACGCCGAGCTGCGCGCCGACATCGAGGCGCACATGGCCCTCTATCCCGACAGTCGCTCAGCGGCTCTCCCAGCATTGGAGGCTGCTCAGCGAGTGCATGGCTGGTGCTCACCTGAAGCGATCGAGGAAGTCTCCGAGGTGATGGGGGTGACGCCGGCTTACCTGGCAGCCGTGGCGACGTTCTACGACATGCTGGAGACCGAGCCCGTCGGCAAGCACAGCATTTACGTCTGCACGAACATCTCCTGCTCGCTGCGCGGCGCCGACGCTCTGCACGCGGCTGTCAGCGAGGCGGCCGGAGACGATCCGGAGTTCAACGTGCGCTCCTTCGAGTGCCTCGGCGCCTGTGACATCGCACCAATGGCATCTGTGGATGGCGTGTTCGTGGGGCCGCTCACGCTCGAGGACATTCCCCAACTGCTGGACGACACGCGCACTGGGCGTCCCGTGTTGCCTGAGAAGCAACTCTCGACGCGACTGGTGGCCGACCCGAACGCCAACTCGCGTGAGTTCCCGGCACATGCGGCTGAGGGAGCCGGTCCCCATCATTCCCCGCCCGTCCCGCCGGTAGGCGGGACGATGGGAGGTGGGGTGGCGTGAGCGAGGCGCTGCTCTTCAAAGACATCGACGAGCCGGGTCTCGCGACGCTCGATGTATATGCCAAGCGCGGCGGCTACGAGTCGCTACGCAAGGCCCTTGCCACCACGCCCGAGGACGTGCTGGCGCAGCTCGAAGCCTCCGGCCTGCGTGGGCGCGGTGGAGCCGGCTTTGCGATGGGCAAGAAGGTGTCCTTCCTGCCCAAAGGCACGATCGACAAGTACCTAGTCTGCAACGCGGATGAGTCCGAGCCCGGCACCTTCAAGGACCGCGAACTGATGCAGAAGTCGCCGCACATGCTGATCGAGGGGCTGATCATCGCCTCCTACGCGGCCGGCGCCAGTCGCTCGTTCATCTACATCCGCGGCGAGTACGTACACCAGGCCGACGTGCTCGACACGGCGCTTGCCGAAGCGACCACAGCCGGGTACATCGGCGAGAACATCCTCAGCTCGGGACATTCGCTGTCCCTCGTCGTGCACCGCGGCGCCGGCGCCTACATCTGCGGCGAGGAGACCGGGCTGCTCGACTCGCTGGAAGGCAAGCGCGGCAACCCTCGGCTGAAGCCGCCGTTCCCGGCAAACCAGGGCCTCTACCAAGGTCCGACCCTCATCAACAACGTCGAGACGCTCGCCACCGTGCCCGCCATCATCAGGATGGGCGGCGAGAATTACGCCAAGCTCGGCACCGAGACATCCAAAGGCACGAAGCTCGTGTCCGTCTCGGGGCATGTGCAGAGGCCGGGCAACTACGAGATCGAGCTTGGCACCCCGTCGCGCGAGATCATCTACGGGCTCGCCGGCGGTCCTCCCGAGGGGCGCGAGGTCAAGTGCTGGTTCCCGGGCGGCTCCTCCTCGCCGGTGCTGAAGAAGGAGGATCTCGACCTTCCCTATGACTTCGAAGCGATGGCCAAGGCCGGCTCGATGCTTGGCTCCGGCGCGATCATCGTCGTGGACGACTCCACGCCGATCCTCGACGTCGCGCTGAAGGTCGCGAAGTTCTACCGGCACGAGTCCTGCGGCAAGTGCACCCCCTGCCGCGAGGGCACCAACTGGACCGTGAAGATGCTCGAACGCATCGACGCGGGCACCGCAACCCCGATGGACATCGAGATCATGGCCTCAGTTCAGGAGCACATCATCGGCAACTGTCTGTGCGTGCTCGGCGACGCGATGGCGATGCCGATCGGCTCGATGATCGCGAAGTTCAGGGACGAGTTCGAAGAGCACATCGAGGCCGCGCGTGTCCGCAACGGCCTCGGCGCGGGTATCAATCCCAATGCCGACGCAGGCGGGTCCGAGCCCAGGCTCGTCGCGGGAGCGAGCGGCTGATGCCCAGGCCCGAAGCTAAGACGATCACCTTCACGATCGACGGGCGCGAGGTGCAGGCGCCGGAAAACGCGATGCTGGTCGACGCCGCCAAGCTCGGCGACGTCGAGATACCCGTCTTCTGTTACGAGCCGAAGCTCGGCAATCCGGTCGGCGCTTGCCGCATGTGCCTGGTTGAGATCGAGGGCATCCCCAAGCTGCAGACCGGCTGCTCGACGCCTGTCAAGGACGGGATGGTCGTGCACACACAGTCCCAGCGTGTGAAAGTAGCCCAGGAAGCGGTCGTCGAGTTTCTGCTCGTCAACCATCCGCTGGACTGCCCCGTGTGCGACAAGGGTGGCGAGTGCCCCCTGCAGGACATCACTTTCGGCTGGGGGCCGGGCAAGACGCGCTTTGTCGAGGAAAAGCGCCACTTCGTCAAGCCGCTTGCGCTGTCGGAGACGATCGCGATCGACCGTGAGCGCTGCATCCTCTGCTACCGCTGCGTGCGCTACAGCCAGGAGGTCGCCGAGGACTACCAGCTAGTGCTGCTCGAGCGCGGCGCGCACTCCTACGTATCGACGTTCGACGGTAACCCCTACGTGGCGCCGTTCAGCGGCAACATCATCGAGCTTTGCCCCGTTGGCGCGCTGACCTCGCGCAACTACCGCTTCCGGGCGCGCCCTTGGGACATCGAGGATTCCGGCTCGGTTTGCACGCTGTGCGCGGCGCAGTGCAACGTGTCGCTGACGGTGCGCGACGAGCGCGTGCTGCGCGTGCTGGCGCGCGACCATCCCGAGGTGGACGACGGCTGGCTGTGCGACCGCGGGCGCTTTGCCTATCCATCGCTCGGCGAAGACCGCGTCACCCAGCCGATGATCCGCGACGGCGGCGAGCTGCGAGTCGTGTCGTGGGAGCGGGCGCTCGACGAAGCCGCCACACGCCTGCGGCGAGCAGGCACGGCCACGGGCGCGATCGTCGGCGGCGGCGCGACCAACGAGGAGGGCTTCCTGCTCGGACGGCTACTGCGCGAGGGACTGGGCTCGGCGAATATCGACTCGCGCATCGCCGGTGCGCTGCCGTTGGAGCTGCACCAGGCGCTGGGCGAGCCTGGGCTGCAGGCGAAGGTCTCAGACCTTGAGTTCGCCCACGCCGTGCTGGCGCTGGAGTGCGACCTTGTACCCGACGCGGCGATCCTCGACCTGCGACTGCGCAAGGGCGTGCGCCGCCACGGCATGAAACTGGTGCGCGCAAGCGCCACCGATCTACTTGGGGATCCCGGCGAGCTGGTCGCAAAGCTGAAAGAGGCCGGCGAGGAGATCGTGGTGCTGTGGGGCGAGCGGCTCACAGCCGGCCCCGACGGTGTGCGCGCCGCGCAGGCGCTGCTGGACTTGGCCGGGACGCTTGGCATCGCCGACACCGACAACGCCGGCCTACTGGAAATCCCGGCGCAGAGCAACGGGCGCGGACTGCGCGAGGCCGGGGCGCTGCCTAACGCCGGGCCTGGCTTGAGCTCGGTGGACGAGGAGGGTCTCGACGCCCGCGCGATAGCTCAGGCCCTCAGAGAAGGCCAGCTGAGCTGCCTGTACCTGCTCGGCGCCGATCCCCTGACGGGAGCGGCGGACGATCAGGACCGCGACCTGTGGGGCGGCGCGCTTGCAAGCGCGACAACCGTTATAAGCCACGCGATGAACTTGGCCGACGCGATCCGCGAGCACGCCGACATCGTCTTTCCCGCCGGGGCTTACCCTGAGAAGGAGGGCACGGTCGTGCACCCTGATGGACGCATCCAGCGCCTGCGCCCGGCCGTCGCGAAGCCAGGGGAGAGCCGTGCCGAGTGGCAGGTGATCGCCGACATCGCTGCGCGAGTCGGACTCGACCTCGACGTGCTCACCGGCGGGATGGCCTCCCAACAATTGTTCGACGCCGTGCCTCAGTACGCGGGGCTCACGCTTGAGGAGATCGGCGGCAAGGGCTTGCGCCCGCACGAGCGGGCGACGGCGGTGGCCTCGTGATGCTCAGCTCGACTCCAGGCGGCGCAGACCTCGTGACACTCGACATCGGTGCCCCCCCAATGCCTCAAGGGCAAAGCGATGACCACACTCGCCGTCGTTGGCTTCTACGAAGAATGGTGGATCCAGATCCTCAAGGCGATCGTGATCTTCGCCGTCGGGCTGCAGCTGGTGCCGATCGTGCTGCTTGCCGAGCGCAAGCTGCTTGGTCGCATGCAGGCGCGCTACGGCCCCAACCGCGTCGGTCCCTTCGGGGCGCTGCAGCCGCTGGCCGACATCGTGAAGCTCTTGACAAAGGAGCAGTTCCGGCCGAGCACATCGACCGGCTTCCTGTTCGCGCTGGCCCCCTGCATCTCGATCGTGACAGCCGTCGCCGCCTTCGCGATCATTCCCTTCGGCAACGTCCAGCACATCTTCGGCACACCCGTCGGGCTGTACGGCGTCAACGTCTCGATCGGGCCGCTGTACCTGTTTGCCTTCGGCGCCGTGGCCTTCTACGGGATCATGCTCGGCGGCTGGTCCTCGGGCTCGAAGTACTCGTTCCTCGGCGCGATGCGCGGGGCCGCGCAGCTGATCTCCTACGAGGTCTCCCAAGGGCTGGCGCTCGTCGGCGTGATCTTCACCGCCGGCACGCTGTCGCTGACGGGGATCGTCGAAGCTCAGCAGGGCATGTGGTACATCGTGCCGCAGTTCTTTGGCTTCCTTGTGTTTCTGGTGGCCGGCTTTGCCGAGACCAACCGCGCTCCCTTCGACCTCACCGAGGCCGACGCCGAGCTCGTCGGCGGCTACAACACCGAGTACGGCGGCGGGCGCTTTGCCTCCTACTACTTCGCCGAGTACCTCAACGTGCTTGTCGTCTCGGGCATCGTCACGACCGTCTTCCTCGGCGGTTGGCTGCTGCCTTTTGGCATCCACCCTCCCGGCTGGGTCGATCCCTTCGTGGTGCTGTTCAAGATGGGGCTGATGACGTTCCTGTTCATCTGGGTGCGCGCTACCTTGCCGCGCCTGCGCTACGACCAGTTGATGAGCTTCGGCTGGAAGATCCTCTTGCCGCTGGCGACGCTTAACGCGCTCGTGACCGCCGTGCTCGTGGTGGTGACGCACTGATGAGTTGGCCGCCAGGAGACGACGTGATTCAGGTCATGCGCACCCCGGCGCCAGGGGCCGCACGCGGCACATATCGCGCCTTTGGCGAAACCCTGCGTGGCATGAAGACCACCTTCGGGCGCATGCTCGAAAAACCCGTGACGCTTGAGTACCCCGAGGAGAAGACACCCGTCTATCCGCGCTTTCGCGGGCGCCACAAGCTGCACAAGTTCGAGGACACCGGCCTCGAGAAGTGCGTGGGCTGCTCGCTTTGCGCTGCCGCCTGCCCCTCCGACTGCATTCGCGTCGTCGCCGCCGAGAACACGCCCGAGCACCGCGTCTCCGCCGGCGAGCGCTATGCGGAGGTGTATGAGATCAATCTTTCCCGCTGCATCTTCTGCGGCTACTGCGAGGTCGCCTGTCCCTTCGACGCGATCACGATGGGGCACGACTACGAGCTGTCCGACTACACGCGCAGCGACCTGATCTTCACCAAGGAGATGCTGCTTGCCGAGCCGTTGGAGCGCACTCCCCTGCGCCGGGAGGGCGAGTAGCTATGAACGTGCGACAGCCGCGCTGGCACTACGGGCACGCCCAATCCATCCCCCAAAACCACAAGCGGCGGTGCCGTGTCTAGCGTCCTCTTCTTCATCGCGGCGATCGGCGTAATAGCGGGCGCGATCGGCGTCGTCACGTTCAGCAATCCCTTCTACAGCGTACTTGCGCTCGTCGGGCATCTGCTCTCGCTGGCCGTGCTGTTCCTGCTGCTGCGGGCCGAATTCGTAGCCGCCGCGCAGGTTGTCGTGTACGCCGGCGCGGTAATGGTTCTCTACGTGTTCGTTGTCGCTTATGTCGGCGACGAGGAGCAATCGCTGGACGGTGTGCTCTCGCGGCGTCCACGCTCGCGCGGGGCCGACGGACGCAAGGCCACCGGCGCCCTATTCGCCGGCGTGCTGCTCGTCGAGCTGTTGATAGCGCTGCTCGGCAGCGGGCTGAAGGCCGTGTCCGGTGACGGCGCGCCCTACGCTCCCGGGCCAAAGACGTTCGGCACACCCGCCTACATCGGCAACTTGCTGCTGACGCGCTTCCTGCTCGTATTCGAGGCATCTTCGCTACTGCTTCTGATCGCAGCGGTCGGCGGCGTAGTGCTCGCGCGCCGGCGCCGCGGCCTTGAAGACGACGAGGAACGCGACCGGCTGACTCCGCTCGACATCCTGCGTCCGCGTGGCACGGGCACGATGGTCGAGGGGGTCGAAGGGCTGGCGCTCGCGCACGCCCGCGGGACGGGGGACTTCAACGACGAGCACCCAGACCCAGACGGAGGCGGCTGGTGAGCATCGGCTGGTACCTCGCCGTCTCGGCGATCGTCTTCTGCACGGGCGCGTTCGGCGTGATGACACGTCGCAACCCGCTTGTCGTGCTGCTCTGCCTGGAGCTGATGCTCAACGGCGCCAACCTCTCGCTGATCGCCTTCTCGCGCATGTGGGGCAACGGCGACGGACAGATTCTCGCGCTGATCGTGATGACCGTCGCGGCCTGCGAGGTCTGCATCGGGCTCGGCATGATCGTCGCGATCCACCGCCGACGCTTGCCCATCGATGTGGATGAGCTACGGGAGCTTCAAGGATGACCCCGCGGCTGAAGCAATATAAGCCTGTCTGGGTTGTTATCTAATTTTCGTAATTTACGATGGTGGCTACGCGCGTAAATACTATGGCAAAATTTGAAAAAGACAACATATACCTCTGCCCACCCCGGTCGAGAGATAGCCCCTTCCAATGAGCACGACCACCTACGGCTGGCTGGTGCTGGCGTTCCCGCTGCTGGGCACGCTTGTCATCGGCGCAGGCTTCAAATCTTTTTCAGGTCCCGCCCACCCCCGCGCCGCCGGCTGGATCGGCACAAGCGCGATCTTCTTGGCCTTCCTGGCGGCGCTGGCCACGCTGATCTCGCTGCAAAGCCACGCTGCCGAGCACCGCCAGATCGTCTCCTCGCTGTGGAACTACGCAAGCACCGTCGGCATCGACGCGCAGATGTCGATCCTGGTGGACCCGCTGTCGGTCTTCATGATCTTGATCGTCACTGGCGTCTCGACCACGATCCACCTGTACTCGGTGTCCTACATGGACGCGGACAAAGGCTTCGCGCGCTACTTCGCCTACCTCAACTTCTTTGTCTTCTCGATGCTGCTGCTGGTCCTGGCCGGCAACTTCCTGCTCTTGATCGTCGGTTGGGCCTTCGTGGGTGCCGCCTCCTACCTGCTGATCTCCTTCTGGTACCGGCGCTCGACGGCGACCAAAGCCGGCATCAAGGCGTTCGTGATCAACGTCGTCGGCGATGTCGGGCTCGTGCTCGGTACGTACTTTCTCTTCAAGCACACCGGCACGCTCGATTTCCTAAAGGCGTTCAAGGCCGCGCCGAACGTCTTTACCAGTGGCGAAGGCGACGTCACCGCCGGCTGCCTGCTGCTGCTCGTGGGGGCATTCGCTAAGTCGGCGCAGATCCCATTGCACACATGGCTTCCCGACGCGATGGAGGGGCCCACACCCGTCTCTGCTCTGATCCACGCCGCCACGATGGTGACCGCCGGTGTGTATCTGATCGCACGCATGCACCCCTTCTTCGAACTGGCGCCCGCAGCGCAGGACGTTGGCGCGGTAATCGGCTGCGCGACGCTCGTGATCGCCGCCACGATCGCGCTAACGCAGACCGACATCAAGCGCGTGATCGCCTACTCCACGATGTCGCAGATTGGCTACATGATCATGGGCGTGTCCGTCGGCGCTTATGCCGCCGGGATGTTCCACTTGATGACTCACGCCTTCTTCAAGGCGCTGTTGTTCATGAGCGCCGGCTCGATCATCGGCGCGATGGGCGGCGAGCAGTCGCTTGAGAAGATGAAAGGCTTCCGCAAAGCGATGCCGTTCACGTTCGCCTGCTTCGTGATCGGCGGCCTCGCGCTGTCGGGCATACCCCCCTTCTCGGGGTTCTTCTCCAAGGACGAGATCCTGCTGGTCACTGGCGAGCGCGGCGGCTGGCACTGGGCGCTGTACGTGTTCGGCTACATCGGTGCATTCATGACCGCGATCTACACCTTCCGCATGATCTTCCGCGCCTTCTATGGCGATCCGGTGGAGCAGGCCAAGGAGCTCGAAGGCGGCCATCTCTATCACGCTCCCGAACCGACCAACCCCGCCAACGGCGAGGTCGAGGACACCGATGTCGGTTTCCCCGGTCCCACACACGCGATCGCCGAGCGGGAGATGCCGATGCGCGTGGCGATGGTAATCCTCGCGATAGGCGCTGTAGGCGCCGGGCTCGTGCAGATCCCCAACGTCGACTACGTGATCGACAAATTCCTCGAACCTAGCTTCTACGGCTCGACGCTTTACACAGTGCACACACGCGAAGGCCTGCTGTGGTTCGGCCTGGCTCTCGGCACCGTTCTTGGGCTGAGCGGCATCGCGATCGCCTACCGCATCTGGGTCAAGCAGCCGTCGATCGCCGTGACTGCTCGCACCCGCTTCAAGCCCCTGTACACGCTGTTCGTCAACAAGTGGTACTTCGACGAGCTGATCGACGCGCTGATCGTGAAGCCCGCGGCCGCTGCCGGGCGCTTTGCCAGCAGCACTTTCGAGCGCGTGTTCGTCGACGGGGCGATCGTCGGCGGCGCCACGGGTCTCGTCAAGGCCGGCTCCGCGTCGGTGCGTGCTGTGCAGACCGGACTCCTGCGCTACTACGCGGCGCTGGTCGTGCTCGGCATCGCGGCGCTCGGCCTCTATTTCCTGTTGCAGACATGAGCTTGTCTTCCGCCCTCCCCACTTTGACCACCTTCCTGCCCCCCATCCACGACTGATGCCGCCGCTTTCGATCCTCATCTGGCTACCAGCGGTCTGCGGGCTGCTCGGGGCGCTCATCCCAAGCGGCGGTTCCCCCGCGCGCGCAGGGGGCATCGCCGATTCAGACACAGACTCCGCACCACGCAAGTGGGGCCTGCCGGGCCTGCTTGCACTGGTCGGAACGCTCGCGGCGCTCGGGCTGGCGATCGGCTACATCGTCCAGTACGGACCCGGCTCGCACGGTCTGAAGGACGTGACCGACATCGTTTGGATCGCCGAACTAGGCATCCATTACAAGCTCGGCGTCAGCGGACTGAACGTGTTGCTCGTCGGGCTCACGACACTGCTGTTCTTCGCTGCGGTGCTGGCACTGAACTGCGCTCTACCCCTCAGGACAAAGGCGACGCTGTCACGGGCGCCGGACCCATCGACCGCCCGAGGCTCTTCTACTTCCTAGTTCATGCTCGCCGAGTCGGCCGTGCTGGGCGCCTTCCTTGCCCAGGACCTTGCCTTGTTCGTCGCCTTCTTCGACCTGATGCTGATCCCCTTCTACTTCCTGATCGGGGTGTGGGGTACTACCGCGTCCCGCCCACCCGGAAGGGCCGGATCGCGTGAAAGCGACGATCAAGCTCGTCATCTACACGCTCGTCGGCTCGCTGCTGATGCTGGCCGCCGCGATCGCCACTGGGGTGCTTGCGGGCGAGCAGAACGGCGGGCACATCACGTTCGTGCTCTCCCAGTTGCAGGGGCTGCCGCTGAGCAAGGGCTCACAGGAGTGGATCTTCCTGTTCTTTGCCGCCGCCTTCCTGGTGAAGATGCCCGCCTTTCCGCTGCACGGCTGGATGCCCGACGGCTACCGGGCGATGCCGATCGAGGTGCTGATGGTCTTCAGCGGCGTGCTCTCCAAGGTCGGCGCCTACGGCTTCCTGGCGATCGTGCTGCCGCTGTTCCCGCAGGGCGCCGCGCACTTCCAGACGCTGATGCTGATCATCGCGCTGTGCTCGATCGTCTACGGGTCGGCGCTCGCCTTCACGCAAACCGACGCGCGCCTGATCGCCGGGTATTCCTCGGTTGCGCAGCTCGGCTTCATAACGCTCGGCATCTTTGCGCTGAATCCGCAAGGCGCACAGGGAGCGCTCCTGCAGATGGTCAACCACGGTCTCGTGGTCGCACCGATCTTCTTCATCATCATGCTGCTTGCGCAGCGTGCCGGTGGCTCACAGGACATCCGCCAGATGGGCGGCATCGCCTTCCGTGCGCCTGTGCTGGCCACGATCTTCCTGGTCGTCGCGCTCGCCACGCTGGCGATGCCCGGCTCGGCCAACTTCGTCGGCGAGTTCTTGATCCTGCTGGGCGTCTTCAAAGCCAAGCTCGCGATCGCCGTGATCGCGTTCAGCGGTGTGGTGATGGCCAGCGTCTATGCCCTGCGGCGTGTTCATCCGCGCGATGCACAATCGCGTCGGCAAGGACGTGAAATCGCGCGACCTGACGCGCACCGACGCGCTCGTGCTCGTTCCGCTGCTTGCCGTGATCGTGTTCCTCGCGCTCTACCCCCAGGGCGCGCTGAAGCGCTCTGAAAGCTCGGCGAGCGCGTCCGTGGCCGCCGCCCACGCCGCGCTCACACCGATCACGGCGAGCGTCGAAGCCAACGCCAATGCTCCGGCTGCCCAGACGGGATCCAGGACGAGCAGCGAAGGGAATGGCCAATGAGACGATCGCTTTTCCGCGATCTCGCCTGAGGGCGACGCGCCCGCTGGGTCGCGCCGATGACCTTCTACCCCTACACCGCACAGATGGCCACCGCCCACCTCAAAGGCCCGCACGTCGACTTCGCGGCGCTCTCGCCGCTGATCGCCCTGTTCGGCGGTGCGATCGTGGTGCTGCTCGTCGGGCTGCTCGGCTCACGCTGGATACGCGAGCAGGTCGTGCCGGCGCTGGCGCTCGTCGCGCTTGGAGCCTCGCTCGGCTTGACGATCTGGCGCTGGAACTCGCCCGAGTCGATCGTCTCCGGCGCGCTGCGCATCGACCGGCTGTCACTCACTCTGAACCTGATCCTCGCCGTCGGCGGGATGGCCACCGTGCTGCTCGCCTGGCGCTCGCGCGCCTCGCGCGAAGCGGCGCACGGGGAGCTGCACGCGATGCTGTTGACGACGATCGGCGGCATGGCGCTGCTCGGCGCCGCCCAGAACACCGTCGCCCTGTTCCTCGGGCTCGAGCTTCTGTCGATCCCGCTTTACGTGCTTTGCGCGACCGAAATGCGCAACGAGCACTCGCTCGAGGCTGGGTTGAAGTACTTGATCGTCGGTTCGGTCGGCAGCGCGACACTGCTGTACGGGATCGCGCTGCTCTACGGGGCCACCGGCGCAACCGACTTCAGCGGCATCGCTAGCGCGATCTCCGGCAGCGGCCTGGCAAGCAACGCGATGCTGCTCACCGGGATCGCGCTGTGCGTGGCCGGGCTCGCCTTCAAGGCCTCGGTGGCGCCCTTCCACCAGTGGACGCCCGACGTCTACGAGGGCGCGCCCACCCCGATCACCGCCTTCATGGCGGTCGCCACCAAGGTGGCCGCGCTCGGCGTGCTGCTGCGCCTCCTCGACGTGGCGCTGATCGAAGCCCACGGCAGCTGGGGACCGGCGCTGGCGGCGCTGGCAACGATCACGATCCTCGTGGGCAACGTCGGCGCGCTTGGGACAGTCCTCGCTGAAGCGCATGCTCGCCTACTCCTCGGTGGCCCAGGCCGGCTACATCCTCGCCGGCGTGGTCGTCTCCACCCAGCTCGGCGCCCAGGCCCTTGTCTTCTACTTGGCCGTGTACCTGCCGATGAACATGGCCGCCTTCGCGGTGATCGTCGCTCGTGAGCGCGAAACGCGAGCGCTGGCTCAAGCCCGCAACCCCGAGGAGTGGCTGACCGAGGACGAGGACCCCGACGGCTGGGTCGGCGACGGCATCCAGACGCTGGCCGGCCTCGGCCGCGAGCGGCCATTGCTGGCTTGGCCGATGACGATCTCGATGCTCGCGCTCGCCGGCATACCGGCGACAGCAGGATTCATCGGCAAGTTCTATTTGATCGACGCCGCCATCGCCGGCGGCTACACCTGGCTCGGCGTGGTGATCGTGATCGGCTCGATGATCTCCCTCGGCTACTACCTGCCGGTGATCGCCACGATGTGGATGAGCCCCTCCCCCGCCGCGGCCGCACGCCGGCGCCGGCGCGGTTCCAGCGATCGCCGGCGGCTCGCCGGAGCTGGATGACGAGGCCGACGAGGCCTTTGGCACCGGCACACCCGCGCTGGCCGGAGCAGGCGACGGCACGCAGGCACTCGCCGCAGGCCACACGCCCCTCGCGGCCGGCGCCCCGCGTCTCCAGCCCGAGGTCGCCTTCGTAGCCGTCCTCGCCGGCGCCGCCACGATCTTCTTCGGGATCGTGCCGCAGCCGCTGTTCAACCTCGTGCACGGGGTTGGCAGCGCGCTGGGGCTGCTGTAGCGGCCACACATCGTCTGTCGCAAATTCGACGCGCAGCGAAGCAAGACCCTAAGATCACGTCATGACGTCTCAGCCAATGACAAACAGGCCTCGAGGTCCTTGGACTCCTGAAGAGGTCGCACGCGACAAGCGCGCCACGTGCAATCGGGTGTTGCGCGATCGCGACCGCGGCATCACAGTCAATCTTGAAGAGGCGTCAGCCTTCGCTCGCGCCGCGAACTCATTCGCCAATGCATTCAGCCGTGACCGAGGCGCTCGATCCGATCCCGCCATTGCGCTTCCTTGAGAAGCGAGGCATCGAGCACATCGTCATCGGTGGCTTCGCCGTCAACGCTCACGGTTCATACGTGTGTCAAAGGACCTGGACATCGTGCCCGATCCCAGCGGCAAGAATCTGGAGAAGCTTGCCAGCGCGCTACGCGAGCTGAATGCCAGCAATAGCGAGCGGTGGAGACTTTGCGGACGGTGAGTTTCCGCTGGACCCGACGTCGTTGACGACTGACCCAGGGAGGTAATTTTCGCTTGGAGACCGACCTTGGCGAGTTGGACATCATGCAGTGGAGTCGCGGGCCTCGACGCCGACAATCCTTACGCCGAATTGGCAGCGCAGGCTCTCGAGGGCCAACCGGAGGGTATAAATGTGCGGATCTGTAGCCTGGCGCATCTGCGCGCCATGAAGCAAGCGGCGGGTCGGCCTCGTGATCTGGACGACCTCGAGCATCTACCGGACGTCTAATCGACGATACATCCCTGATCCATCAAGTCGAACACTCGTCGGCTCGAGCCCTTACTCCTGAATCCCACGTACACACTGCCGATGAACAGTGGTGACCTCGATGCACCGACAAATACAACTAATCCGAGAGCTCATACGTGAGTCGCAGTATGCGGTCGATTCCGAGGCAGTGGCCGACGCGATCATCGCGCGTGCGCTGGCGCGGCGCGCGGTGATCGGCACGACGTTCCGAAACGACGCACGTTCTGTGAGTACCCAGGTGCGGTCGTTCCGTCCTACACGTAAGGCGCGATCCTTTCGTCCTTGCACAGGCGCCGAGGACGCGTCGATGGACCCTTGGCGGCGTAGGTAGCGTCTACACGCGGCCCGCGTCGCGAGCGGCCTCTTCGGCCGCCTGCAGCTGACGCTCGACCAAGTCGAGGCCCGCGTCCCAGAAGCCCGGGTCGGCCAGATCGATGCCCACGATTCGGCCAAGCTCCTGCGGCGAGCGCGAACCGCCGGCGGCCAGCAGCTCCAGATAGCGCGGCACGAGCTCATCGCCCTGCTGCTCATAGCGCTGATAGACCGACAACGCCAGCAACTGCCCATAGGCGTACGCATAGACATAGCCCGGCGAGCCGATGAAGTGCGGGATGTAGGACCACCAGCTGCGATAGCCCTCGGTGATCTCCACCGAGTCGCCGAACATCTCCTCCTGGCTCTCGAACCACAGCTCGCCGAAGCGCTCGACCGACAGCTCGCCCTGCTCGCGGCGGGCCGTGTGGACCAGCTCCTCGAAGCGGTTCATCGCCACCTGGCGGAAGACGGTGGCGAGCGCGCCCTCGATGTTCTCGGCCAGCAAAGCCAGGCGCGAGGACGGCGAGGAGTCCTCTTCGAGCAGGCGCCCGAAGACGATCGTCTCGCCGAACACCGACGCGGTCTCGGCCAGCGTCAGCGGCGTGCCCTGATGAAAGACGCCCTGCTTCGCCGCCAGCGCGAAATGGACGCCGTGGCCCAGCTCGTGGGCCAGCGTCAGCACGTCGCGACGGCGCGAGGTGTAGTTGAGCATCACGTACGGGTGCACAGAGGGCACCGCCGAGGCACAGAAGGCTCCGCCTCGCTTGGCGGGCCGCACCGGCGCGTCGATGTAATGCCCGTCGAAGAAGCCCTTGGCGACCTCGCCGAGCTTCGGGGAGAACGAGGAGTAGCAGTCGAGCACCAGCTCGCGCGCATCGGCATAGGAGTAGCTGACTTCATCCTCGGTGACGGCCGCCATGCGGTCATAGTCGGCCAGCCGCTCGATGCCGAGCAGCTTCGCCTTCAGGCGATACCAGCGCCGCGGCAGCTCATAGCGCGCGCGGACCGCCTCGATCAGCGCCGCGACGGACTCGTCGCTTGCCTCGTTTGAGAGGTTGCGGGCCGCCAGCCAGTTCGGGTAGCGGCGCAGGCGATCGTCGGTGGCCTTGTCGGCCAAAAGCGTGTTGAACAGGAAGGCACGCGTGCGCAGGCCTGGCGCCAGCGCCTCGGTGACCGCCTCGGCCGTCGAGCGCCGCAGCTCACGATCGGCAAGCACGAGCCGGCTGAGCGCGACATCGAGCGCGACTGTCTTGGCCGCGACCGTCTCGGCGCCGCCTTCGCCTCTGGGGACTGCGGTTCGCCCCCCTTCTCGCTCGCCGAAGCGGCGTCACCTGCATCGCCCGGCAGGCGCACCTCGATCGCCGAAGTGAGCTCGTCGAACAGGCGCGACCATGCACTCGCTCCGGTGACCGCCTTCTCGGCGAGGATCTTCTCCTCCGGTTCGGAGAGCAGGTGCTCGCGGTAGCGACGCACGTTGCGCAGGTGATGCGCGCAGAACGACAAGCCGCTCGTCATCGAGCAGCTCCTCCGCCTGCTCGTCATCGAGCGCTGCCCATTCCAGCTCGAAGAACAGCAAGGTCGTCTCGATCTCGGTGCCGCGCTCCTGCACCTCCTGCATCAGAGCGCCCGCCGCGGGATCGGCCGTGTCGACCGAGAAGCGCAGTCCGGCGTACGTGCCGGCGCGGCCGACCAGCTCCTGTATCTCGCCGAGCTCGCGCATAGCCTGCTCCAGGCCGGCGCTGTCGAGCTCGCCCAGCTTGCCTACATAGCGCGTAGCGAATGCTTGCGAGCGGATGAGCGCCTCAACTAGCTGTGCGCGCGCGCCATCCTGGCCTCGACAGTCGACGAGCGGTTCGAGATCCCAGGCTGTTTGCTCGAGCTCGGGGTCGGTCGGCATGGAGGTTGACGGGTTGTTGACGGGCTACATCCGTGGCGGACGGTAGCATCGCCGACCCGTGCACGAGACGACGCCCAAGGTATTCCTGATCGCACGACCCTCGATCGAGGTCGAGGGGATGCGCGGTTACTTGAGCGACGTCGGCGGCGAGTCTTGGCTGGAGCGCCGCTTGGAGGAGTCGGACGGAGCGCCGAACGGCGGTGAGTTGATCGTGGAGTTCGGCGGCAGGGCCTGTTACCGCAGCTGGGAGCCCGGGCTCAACCCGAACGTCACCCGCGTGCGCACCGATCAGCGCGAATACTTCGCCAACATTCTGCGCAGCGCGCACGGCAGCGTGTTGGAGCACGCTAACTGGTCGTTTGCGCTGCGCAACGTGAGCCGGGTATTCACCCACGAGCTGGTGCGCCATCGCGCCGGCTCGGCCTTCAGCCAAGAGAGCCTGCGCTACGTGCGCCTGACCGACATCGGCTTCCGCGTACCGCCGGCGCTCGAGCCGGTACGCGAGCAAGTGTTGAGCATCGTCGAGCAGCTCGAGGAGTTCCAGGTGAATGCTGCCGAGCAGCTCGGCATCGAGGAGGACGGCGTACCCTTCCACGTCAAGAAGGAGGTCACCTCGGCGCTACGCCGCCTCGCGCCGATCGGCCTCTCAACCGACATCCTCTGGACCGCCAACGCCCGTACTCTGCGCCACGTGATCGAGATGCGCACGGCCGAGGGCGCCGAGGAGGAGCTGCGGCTCGTGTTCGACACGATCGCGCGCATCATGCAGGCCGAGGCACCCGGCCTGTTCCAGGACTTCACGCGCCAGGACGACGGCGCATGGGTGCCCGAGCATCGCAAGGTCTGAGCACGCACACGACCTGCATCCACCCCCGTCCACTTGTCGCTATACTGTCGGTCCTACCCGACAAACCCTAGACAGGAGTGGGTGACATGACTGTGACCGTCGCAGCAGAGCGCGACGAGCTGGAGCAGTTCGAGGATCTCGTCGAGCAGTGGAGTCGCCAACTGCTCCAGGCGCTCAGCGAGACGCCCATACCCACCGACTACCTGGATCGCTGGCAGCACACGGCCAGCCGGCTCTCGGACGCGATCAACCACTCCACGCCGCCCAGCCTCGACGCAGAGCAGGTCTCCGAGATCCGCGGCGAGCTGCTGGAGATCATGCAGGGCGTCGCCGAGCGCGACCCCAAGCGACCGCTCGACTCGATCGAGGCGGCCCTGCTCGGCCTCGAGGCGATCCGTCATGTGGTGCGCGACGCGCTTGACCAGCAGGTCCCTGGCGAAGCCGACGCGCGGATGCTCCTTGGCGAGCTGGAGGAGGCTCTGCCGCGCGTGGGCCGGCGCGAGCTGGCCGACATCCTTGGCACGAGCGATCGCTCCCTCCAGCGCATCCTAGCGAGCGCCGATCCCATCGCCCCCAGCCGACGACTCCTACTTGTGGCAAAGCTGGTCGCGCTCTTGCGCCGGGGCTGGACTCCCGAGGGCATCGTCGCATGGTTCAAGCGTCCCCGGCCCGAGCTGAACGGACGCGACGTTCTCGACGCGATCGACGACGCCGCGTTCGAGCGGGACATCCTCGGCCTGGCCCGGCATGGCCGCGCGCAGCACGGCTCCTGATCCAAAGCGGGTCGCCTACGACGATGTGGCGTTTCGCTGGAGCGACTACGACGTGCCTCTGTGGACACGCCCGAACTCAAGCGCTCTGCGCTGGAACCGAAGCCGTCAAGACACCACCCAATACACGAGCCTGACCCCCGAGGGGTCGTGGGCCGAGCTGATCCGAGCCGAGCGACTGCTCAGCTCCGACGACCTGCGCTTGGTGAGCATGCCGATGTGGGCGCTGAAGATTCGCGAGACCAATCTCGCCGACTACTCGACACTAGAGAAGGCGGACGACGCTGGGTTTCCTGTGGAGGCGCTGGTGAGCGAGGACTACAAGCGCTGCCAGATCGAGGCCGAGCGACTGCGCGGACTTGGCTTCCGCGGTGTGCTCGCTCCCTCGGCGGCGCTGCCCGGCGCTGTGAACCTCACGCTGTTCGGGCGCCGGCTCGCGGTTCCCTGGGACTACCCGCAGACAGCGCTGATGGCGTCGTTCGTTCCCGCCAAGCGGCTGGCCGTTGGGCGCCCGCCTGACGAGCTGCTGCCATTGGTCCGCCAGCGCGGCGAGCGGCATTGCCTACTCGATGAGTACCTGAAGGCAAGCCGGCCGCGCGTCAGATCGAGCGTCGATAGACCCCGATGATTAAGCGGGTTGACGTTTACGCGTCCATCGTGCGCGTGCGCCAGGCACCGAGCGCGAGGAACACACCTAGCCATAGCACGAGGATGAGGATGGCAGTGGCGCCTGCCATTGTGATGTTCGCTCCCCTGTCTCCCACGCGGACGGGACTGAAGTGCACGAGCGCCTGACTCAAGATGAAGTCCCTGCTGCGGCCCAGATATTGATACTCGCGATCAGCGGGCTGGCCACTAGGTGCCACCCGATCAGAGCCGTGATCGTGGCGGCCTTGGAGTTCGTGAGCGACCCGAAGCCGACCGCGACGACGCAGATGACGCCATCGGCGAGCAGTACAAAGGCAAGGCCTTCCAGCAACAGCCCGGTGCTCGGGGTCGGCAGCGAGTCGGCGAACAGATAGGTGCCGGCAATCGTTATCAGGTAGCCGAGCAGCGTGATCGAGAGCATCACGAGCAACGCAGCTGGGACGCGAGAAGCGAACAACGCCACGCGTGAGCGGCCAGTGGTTACAAGGTCGCGAAACACTCCTGCCGACTGATCGCCGGCACCCGCCTCCGCACCGATCAGGATCGCGGCGAGCGGACCGAAGATCAGGCCAAGCAGACGTATCGCTTCGGTGAACCCGTCGGTGCCTCCGGCCGGTCCGTGTTCGTTGGGGTTGGAAGAGTGCAGCAGCGCCCTGACGATGAAGAGCACCAGCAGCGGCGCAAGCGCCAGCACCAGCGACCAGATCAAGATCCCGCGTTTCTTGCGCAGCTTGAGAACGTCGGCGCCCGTCATTTGCGCCGCGATCGTGGCGTTCATGCCGTCACTCCTTCGGCAGGGGTGTCGCTCAGTCTCGATGTGACCTCCAGGAAACGCTGCTCCAGGCTCTGGCGCACAGGCTCCAGCCGGAAGACGGCCAGGCCCGCCTCGACCAGCGCTGAGTTGATCGCGGCTGAGCACTCCGCGGCAGAACTGTCCGGTCCGACGTCCAGCACAACGTGCAGGTTGCCTTCCGCGCGAGCGTGCTTGCTTTGCCTGCGGGCAAGCTTCGACCACCTGCAGCGCGCGCGCTAGGTCGTCGCGCTCCGACGATCAGCTCGTGCTGGGTGCTGCCCTCGGCCAGCTCGGCGATCGCCCCTTGGGTGATGATCTTGCCGCGATCGACGATCGCGGCGTGGTCGCAGATCTTCTCGACCTCATCCAGCAGGTGCGATGAGATGAAGACGGTGCGGCCCTCCTGCTCGACCATCGCGCGGATCATTTCGCGAAACTCCTGGATGCCGCCTGGGTCAAGGCCGTTGGTGGGCTCGTCGAGGATCAAGCAGCAGCGGGTCGGCAAGCAGGCAGCGCGCCACGCCGAGGCGCTGGCGCATGCCGAGCGAATACTTCTTGACCTTCTCCTCAGCCCGATCTGAGAGGCCGACGCGCTGCAGGGCCGGCGGCGATGCGCGCATGCGTCTGCGGGCCACGAACGGCGGCAACGATGCGCAGGTTCTCGCGGCCGGAGAGCTGCGGATGAAAGCGCGGCTCCTCGACGATCGCGCCGACCCTCGCCAGCGCCGCCGCGCGCTCTGAGGGCACGGGGTGCCCGAGCACGCTCATGCTGCCTGAGCTCGCATGAGTGAGCCCGAGCAGCATGCGGATCATCGTGGTCTTGCCGGCGCCGTTGGGGCCGAGGAAACCAAAGGCGCTGCCGCGCGGCACCTGCAGATCGACGCTGTCGATCGCGGCGCGCTCGCCGAAGCGCTTGGTCAGGCCAGCTGTCTGGATCGCGGTAGAGGTCGCGTCAACGGAGCTCGTCATCGCCGGTGAGACTAACTACTGATGCCCACCGGTGCGCCGTCACCGCACGCGGCCGACCGCGGCGTTGGCGACTGGCGCCATAAGACCCTAGGAACGAACATCAAATCCAAACCCCTCCCAAGCAGCCAACAGCCCACCCTAGGATTCCTGGGCCTGCAGCTCCTTCACGCGTCCCTCCAGCTCGCCCATGACGGCAGGGTCGCGTAGCGTCGTCACGTCGCCCAGCGCACGGCCCTCGGCGATATCGCGCAACAGGCGACGCATGATCTTGCCGGAGCGCGTCTTTGGTAGATCGTCGGCCCAGATGATGCGCTTTGGCCGCGCGAACTTGCCGATCCGCTCGGCCACCGTCTCGCGAATGCTGTCAGTCGTGGCCTGGTCGCCGTGCAGCTCTCCCTGGAGCGTCACGAAGGCGACGATCGCCTGGCCGGACTGCTCGTCGTGCTGGCCGATCACCGCCGCCTCGGCCACATCTGGATGGGCGACGATCGCCGACTCGACCTCGGCCGTCGAGAGTCGGTGACCAGAGACGTTGACTACGTCGTCGATGCGGCCGATCACCCAGATGTAACCGTCGGCGTCGACTCGGGCTGCATCGCCCACCAAATACGTCTCCTTGCCGAAGCGCTCGAAGTAGGTGCTGATGAAGCGCTCCTCCTCCTTGTAGAGCGTGCGTAGCATCGACGGCCACGGGTGCGTCAGCACCAGCAGCCCCTGGCCCTCGCTCAGCGGCTCGCCTGTTGACTCGCTCAGCACCTGTGCCTGTACGCCCGGGAAAGGCTGTGTGGCCGAGCCAGGCTTGGTGGCGGTGATGCCAGGCAGCGGAGTGATCATGATCGCGCCCGTCTCGGTCTGCCACCAGGTGTCCACGATCGGGCAGCGTTCTCCGCCTATCACCTTGTGGTACCAGAGCCAGGCCTTCGGGTTGATCGGCTCGCCCACCGATCCGAGCAGGCGCAGCGAGGAGAGATCGTGTTGCTCAGGCCATTGCGCGCCCCACTTGATGCACGCGCGGATGGCGGTCGGGGCGCAGTAGAGGATCTGACACTTTGTAGCGCTCGATCAGCTCCCACCAGATGCCCTTGTTGGGGTAGTCGGGGGCGCCCTCCCACATCACCGACGTCGCTCCATTGGCCAACGGCCCGTAGACGATGTAGGAGTGGCCCGTGACCCAGCCGACGTCGGCCGCGCACCAGTACACGTCGCTGTCGGCTTTCAGGTCAAACACGTAACGGTGCGTCGCGCTGACACCGGTCAGGTAGCCGCCGGTCGTGTGCAGAATTCCCTTTGGCTTGGCCGTCGAGCCGGAGGTGTAGAGGATGTACAGCGGGTGCTCGGCGTCCAGCGGCTCGGCCTCGCACTCCGGATCGGCGGCGGCCAGGATCTCGTCGTAGTAGACGTCGCGACCCTCCTTCATCTGGCAGGCCGTGCCCTTGCTGCGCACGACCACGATCCTCTCAAGCGTCGCCAGGTCGCCCATGACCTCGTCGACTCGGTCCTTGACCGGCGCGGTCTTGCCCTTGCGCGCAGCACCGTCGACGGTGATCAGCGCCTTGGCCTCGGAGAACTCCATGCGCTCGCGCACCGCCTCCGCGGAGAAGCCGCCGAAGACGACGTTGTGTGGCGCTCCGATCCGCGCGCAGGCGAGCATCGCCACGACGACCTCGGGGATCATTGGCAGGTAGATGCCGACAACGTCGCCCTTGCCTACTCCCTGATCCTTCAGCGCACTGGCAAAGCGCTTTACATCGGCCAGCAGCTGTGCATAAGTGATGTCGCGCTCTTGGCCGTCCTCGCCGCGCCAGTGAAGCGCCACGCGCTCGCCGCGACCGGCCTGCACATGCCGATCCAAGCAGTTGTATGAGGCGTTGATCTTGCCGCCAACGAACCACTTGTAGAAGGGCGGGTTGGAGTCGTCGAGGATTTGCTCCCACGATACGAACCAGTCGAGCTCGCCTGCCTGCGCGGCCCACCATGCTTGTGGGTCGCGCAGCGCCTGCTCGTAGACCGCTGGATCGTTTAGGAGGGCGTGCTCGCGGAAGTCCTGCGGAGGCTCGAAGCGCTCCACCTCCAGCATCCGCGCCAGCTCAGAATCGAGTGCATCGGTATCGGTTGCCATGAGCTACACCTACCTCCGGATCCCCGTCATTGCACGCAACATCGCTCCTCCCATTTCCTTCATTGTCTGAGTTGACTCTACTCACCGAGTGGCATCACCGGCAGGACCGTTCGTTTGAATGTTGAGTTAGTTACCACGGCAAACGACGCATACCAAGCCGCCGCGGCGGTCGCGAGACCGAGATAGCCACCCCAATGGGTAACGGTTGTATGCGGGCCAATAGCGCCAATCGCCAGCAGGATGAACGTGATCGTCAGCAACACGAACACGAGCAGCACAGCTCCACTGACTCTTAGGGCCGCAACCGTCATGTACGCGGTGAAGATCGCCCACGCCACCAGGTACACGCCAACCGCGTGTCCCACGTTGCCACCGATGCTCTTGGCGTAGAACACGTTGAGCGCCCAGAAGGAGATCCAGAAGGCACCGAAAGAGCAGAACGCCACCGCACCAAAGGTATTGCCCGTGCGGAACTCCCACATACCGGCTAGCAGTTGCACGATCCCGCCATAGGCGAGCGCCAGTCCCAGCACGACAGGAGTTCCCTTTTCGTTGACAAGATTGGAATTGAACATCGACAGAACGAACGTGGTCATTGCGAACGCCGCCAAACCCAACGGCGCCGGATTGGCTGGCGACCACGAGCTTGCCACCGCTCGCTCGCCTGCGTCTGCCTGAGCGAGCGGCGGACTTGCCCCTTGCGCCGCACGCGGATGGATAGAAGCGGCCTCCATGGGACCCTCCCTTCACGCCGCCCTTTTCGGGCGGCACTTTGATGCTTGTCAAAACTCGCGATCGAGGTGGCCAAAGGCCAACCTGCGGTCTTCTCTATTTATTCCCGCTTTAGGGCAGCGTCAATCGTCAACATCGGCCACCCGAGTGGCCCATATCGCTCGAGCTTGTGGGACACAGTGTCCAAGTCGGGCAGCGCGATCCGGCTGAGGCCGAGGATCAGTTGCGCTTGCGGCGCTTGCGGCGTGAGCTGCCGGCGACGGGCGTTGGCGGCGGAGCAAGCTCGGCGGCCGGCTCACCTCCGCCGAGAGCGCCCCTGAGCTTCTGCCCGAGGCCTGTCGGCGGTTCGTCCTTCGTCTCCTCGTCGTTGGCGCCCCGCCTTGACTGCGTCGGCCAGGGTATTGCCTCGCCGGCGGCCCAGGCCGGTGGGTCGCCGCTCGGCAAGCGTTCCCACAGCAGGAAGCCTGTCGCGGCGAGCCAGAACGTGGGGATCAACGCGGTCACAAAACTGGAGCCAAAGAGCGGCAGGAACAGCAGCGCGGCGAGGATGCCGAACAGGCTGAGCCAGCGTGGGAGCAGACCGGCGCGCAATGATCCCACCATCACCGCGATCATCCCGACGGTAAGCGCAAGCGCCGCGAGCAGACCTAGCAGTGTCAAGGCGATTCCCACCGAGCCGGAGGTCGAGCAGTGCATGTTCGACAGCTTTGCTCGAGAAGTCGTTGCCGCTGGTGAACTTGTGCGCCTCGATCGCGAGGAGCGACCTCGTGGATTAGGTTCAACAGCGCGTAGCCGATACCTCCGATCAGCACGAGCGTGCGCCCGGAGCGCCAGGTCTGCGGGCGGCGAAAGCGGGTGCGAGTCCTGGAGGAACAGAAGCACGAGCGTGAGCGCAAGGATCGCGATCGCCATCAACACGTTGCCGGCGATCAAGCCGAAGGCATGATGGTCGATGTACTTGACCTCGCTCGCCCTCGGACTGACGGCGGGAGTGGCTTCGCCGCGCAGCGCCGGTTCGAGCCCCTGCACGAGACCCACGGTTGGCAGTTCCTTCAGCGCCGCGTTGAGGATGATGGCGCTCAGCAGGAAGAGCACGCCACCCGCCGCGGCGGGGACGGAGAGGCGCGCGCGCCTGTCTGTCTCGAAGGCTACGCGCTGCTTGATCTCTGGGGCCACGGCCATCGGCACGGCAGTGTATGAGTTGCGGGGCTCACGGGGAGCCTGCCGCGCGGCGGACGCTAGGATGACGATATGGAGAGTGGAGGCTTTGGCGACCTGTTCGGCGACCCGGATGAGCTTCAGCGGCGCATCGCGCAGTTTGCCGAACAGATGCAGGGCCAGCAGGCGCTGGCGTGGGCCGACAACGCGATCAAGCTTGCGGTCGACATGACGGTCGCGGCCGTCAACCGCGTGAACTTGCAGGGCGACGCCGAGGCTCAGGCTCAGCAGATCCGCCAAGTGATCGCGGTCGTGTTCCCCGAGGCCGTCACGCTCGTGCGCGAGGCGCGCGAGGGATTGCAGTAGGCGGCTGCCCAAGGAGCGGTACCACTGCTCTGGGCGCCAGGCCCTGCGGCGCGCGAGGGATCGCAGTAGGCGGCTCCGGTCCGCCGTCACCGCGTTCGGACTCGCGCTCGGCCTCGCGTGAGGCACGCCCGGCCGCGATGACTTCTTTGAAGGAGCGGAAGCGGAAGATGAAGACGACCGCGCCGAGTCCCGACGATGGCGGTGAAGGCGGCGATCGCGATCTGCTGACCGACCGAGTAGGCGGCTACCACGGCGGTGGGGGCGCTGCCGGTGAAGACCTTCACGAGCAGCGCCTGCTGCACTCCGGCGCCGCCGGGAGTGAAGGGCACGGCGCCCGCCACCTGCCCGACGCCGAACACGAGCAGCACGTTGCCGACCGAGCCGCCTACGCGAAACGCGTCGAGCAAGAACCAGAAGGCGATGAAGCGGCACACCCAAGCCACCGCCTGCCAGGCGGCTACCTCGCGTAGATAGCGCCGGCGATCGCTGAGGATCGTCAATCCTTGACGAACACGGATCCAGAACGCCTTGACGCGCACGGACAGCAGCGCGAAGGCTAGGAGAGCCAGGACCGCCAGCAGCGTGATCAGAAAGAGCGTGAAGCGGAAATGCTCGGCCAGATATGAGATGTCGAAGGAGTTCAGCTTCGAGAAGTCCGGCGGCTTGGGAAAGACGCCCTGACTGAAGGCGAAGATGAGCACGAACACGCCCACGCTCACGTCGAAGACCGCCTCGACGAAGAAGGCCGCGGCGACCGTCGGATAGGAGGAGCCCGGGATCGAGCTCTTGGCGAGAAACAGCTTGATGACGTCCCCGCCGCGCGCGGGCACGACATTGTTGAAGCCGACCGCGGCGACATATGCGCCCCAAATGCGCCGCCACTGGATGCGGACCGCCGGATAGGCGGCGCGCAGACTGTGGAAGAACGCGCGCGAGCGCAGCGTCAGATTCAGACCGAAGAACAACAGGCCGAGCGTGAGCGCGCCCCAGTGGACAGCCGCCAGATCGGAGAAGAACTGGCCGGCGGCTTCAACGAACGAGTCGAAGCTGCTCGTGATCGAGGTCGACGCGATGGGCACAGACCAAGCCTACGGTCCTCCGCGCCAGAAGCCGCTAGAAGTCGTCGTCGTCCTCGGGCTCGAGGCTTTTCTCGTCGAGATCGCCGCCAGGCGAGCCAGCGGCTATCGACGCCGCGCCGAAGGCTCGAGCTCCGGATTCGCCCAGCCGCCGTCGGTCGGGTTGACGTTGACGCCGGGTGGGACGATCTCGTCGATCCGGTCGAGAACATCCTCGCTCAGCTCGACATCGGCTGCGCCGAGTTGGGACTCCAGGTGCTCCATCGTGCGCGGCCCGATGATCGCCGCGGTCACGGCGGGGTGGCGGATCACGAACGCGAGCGCCAGCTCGATCAGGCTGATGCCCGCCTCCTCGGCGAGCCGGCCGAGCGCGTCGGCGGCGTCCAGCTTGCGCTGGTTGGCCGGAATCGACATGTCATAGCGCGCGGGGATCATCTGCGCGCGGCGCGACGTCGGGACCTCGACGTCCTTGCGATAGCGGCCAGAGAGCCAGCCGCCGGCGAGCGGGCTCCAAGGGATCACGCCCATGTGGTGGCGCCGAGCACTCGGCAGCACGTCGTTCTCGATCTCGCGCACGAGCATCGAATAGGGCGGCTGCTCGCAGACGAAACGCTCGCGACCGCGCTCGCGCGCCACCCATTGGGCCTCGACGATCCTGCTTGCCGGGAACGTCGAGGAGCCGATGTAGCGCACCTTGCCGGCGTGCACGAGGTCGCTCAGGGCGCCGAGCGTCTCGTCGATGTCGGTGTCGAGCTCCGGACGGTGGATCTGGTAGAGGTCGATCCAGTCGGTTTTCAAACGGCGCAGGCTGTTCTCGACCTCCCTGACGATCCAGCGGCGCGAGTTGCCGAACTCGTTTGGGTCGTCTCCCATGGTGCCGTGCACCTTGGTGGCCAGCACCACGTTCTCGCGCTTGCCGCCGGCCAGCGCCTTGCCGACGATCTCCTCGGACTCTCCGCGCGAGTAGACGTCGGCGGTGTCGATGAAGTTGATCCCGGCGTCGAGCGCGCGATCGATGATCTTGATCGAGTCCTCGTGGTCGGTGTTGCCCCAGGCGCCGAACATCATCGCGCCTAGGCACAGGGGGCTGACCTTGACTCCGGTGTGGCCCAATTGGCGAAGCTCCATGCCAGGACTGTAACGCGCATGGGCCGTCCTTCCGACGCCAGCTGCTCGACCGTCGTCGAGGACAGCGCCCAGCGCCACTGCCTACGGAGTAGCGCTCGCTGGGGCCGTCGTCGTCCCGGTGGTGGACGGCTTGCTGGTCGTCCCCGTTGTCGTCGTCGTTTGGGCAGGTGTCGTGACCGTCTTTGCCGGTGTCGTCACGGTCGTCGTGGGGGTTGTGACCGTCGTCTGCTGAGTTACCGTCGTCGGGTTGACGGTCGTCGAGTGGCCGACGCTGAGCGATTGATTTGTGACCGTCGGTGTCGATTTGGAGCTTTTGTTGGAGACCAGCACGACGACCAAGACGATCAGCGCAATGGCGATCGCGACTCCGACCGCGATCGCCCAGCCGTTGCCACCGCCCTGGTTCTCTACGGGAGGCGGATAGCCGGTTCCGGGCGGAGCAGGCGGGCCGCCAGGACCGGACGTGATAGCCAGTGCCCGGCGGAGCAGGCGGATATCCCGCTCCCGAAGTGGGATCGCCCGCGCCTGGGATCGGCGGTGGCAGTGGTGGATCGCCTTCTGGGCGGTCATTACCATCGTTCAAGGCTGACTCCCTTCCTGCAACAGGCCAATAGGCACCAGCTCAGGCTTTGCGCGTTGCCGCGCTGAAGTCAGCGCTTGCGTCAGCGTCCGAACTCCACAGTCACCTTACCCGGGACCCACCGCTGCTACACAACCGGCGGACTTGCGTCCTGGAGCGCCTTCAACACAAGCGCGTCGTGCTCGGCCGGCTTGACCTTGCGCAGGACCTCAGCGACCTTCCCATCCGGGTCGACGATGAACGTCGTGCGCTCGTTGCCGAAATAGGTTTTGCCGTACATCGACTTCTCGGCCCAAACACCGTAAGCGTCAGCGACCCGATGACCCTCGTCAGCCAGCAGGATGAAGTTCAGGCCTTCTTGCTCGTGGAACTTCTTGACCTTGACGACCGGATCGGGGGAGATCCCCAGCACGACAGCGTTCGCCTGCGCGTACTCGGCCCGGTGGTCGCGCACGCCGCACGCCTGCGTCGTGCAGCCGGGTGTCGCCGCCTTCGGATAGAAATAGACGACGACCGGCTGTCCGTGAAAGTCCGAGAGCTTCACCGCCCTGCCATCCTGATCTGGGAGCTCGAAGTCCGGGGCCTTTTGTCCTTGTTCGATCATGGAACGGATCGTAGCCCGCCTCGACTCACGGCGACTTCAGGCGTCCGATCCCCTCGCCTATCGCTTCGCGCTCCGGGGCCTGTGGACCATTGCCGCTTGCACAGAACCCCGATTCCGGCTGATTTACACCGTCGGCGCTCAGGTGGCCGTTCTCGGCTTGCCATAGCGGCGAGCGCGGGCCCGCGACTTCGTAGTAGTCGTCAAGCGCGAGCTGAACGCTGTCCTCGTTGTGACTGGAGCCCTGGACCTCGCTCGGCGTGGCGACGCCAAAATGGCCCTTCCAGCATGCCCACGGTGTCTTTGCGATATCCACTAGCGGCGTTGTGCTCGCTCGAAACGCGAATCTGCCAGCGCCACACACCAGCCAGTCGCTGACGAGGCCATCCAGCCCGTTTGCATAGCGTGGACGGGGACCGCAGTAAGCCGGATAGGTTGGGTGGCCTCCATAGGCGGCCTGTACGACCGGATGCCCTTCGTCGAAGCTGAGCAGCGGACTGTTCCACGGCAGGTATTCGCCCTCGTTGCTGTGGTGAGCCATGTACAGCCATTGCGGCTGCTTGGTCTTCGGGTCTACCAGCACGGTCACATGCTCCCAGTCACCCTGGTGCAGATCGGTGTTGAGCACATCCCCGGCGATCGGGGCTTGATTCATGAGCTCGGGCGTGGCGAACGTCGGGTAGTAGTTGTAGGGATAGAAGAACCAGTACTGCAGCCCGACCAAGCCTGTCCCGATCGTGCGGTTGCGCGCCGGCCAACGCGCTGGATTGGCTTTACCCGCGTAGAAGAAGTAGACCTGAGCTGTCAACCAGGGGTCGAGCTTGCCGGGATCGGCTAGGCGTTCTTTGAGGGTTGGGATTGGGATGTTGCGTCCTTGCTGCCCGCGTAGGAACGCTTGCAACTGCGCTTCGGGACCGCGCGAAAGTGCTGGAGTGGCGGGATACTGCAGGTATTCGCTGGGGCTGCTTCCCTGCAGAGACAGGTCGCCCATTGTGGGATGAGCGACCGCGCAGCCGCCGACACCCTGGCGATGTAGACACGTCGGCTGGCCTTTACTGCCGATGTCTTCGAGCAATGCTCCCACCGACACAGGCCAGAACGGGTCGGTGTCGGACACCAGCACGGTCGGTTGCAAGCGCTTTGCCAACTCGGCGATCTCAGGAGTCGTCTGCTCGATCGGCGGCTCGCCGTCGCGAGCGCGCCCGCCCGGCGGCGCCGGGCCAGCGAACACCTCAGATCCCAGCTGCGAAGCTTCGTAACCAGTACTTGGGCTGGGCGGTGGCTGCCCGGCACACAGCGCGTGGCGTTCCCTCAGTTCTGGGCGGATCCAGGTCGGAGTAGCGGCGTCAACGTCGAACGCGTGCAGTGCGAGCGTCGGCAGCGATGGGCGGTAACCCGAGTCGAGTGTGAACTGCGCAGCGACAGTGTCAACAGACTTGACCGCGTCGGCCGCGATGAATTCCACGCGATTGTCGATCGAGGTGGCGTTGGCCAGAGGCGTGCAGGACACGAGATACATGCCCGATCCGTTGCGAGCTAGGTAGCCACCGTGGCGCGTCCCGCTCCTCGTCTCGACGGTTGTCCTTGAGAAGCTGACCGGCGGCATCGCCGAATAGGAGAGCCCCACGAGCGCGTAGACCGTCAACAGCAACCATGGCAGCGGCGAGCGCAGGAACTCGAACGTCGAGGAGGGCAGCGGCCGCTTGCCGTACCAGCGCCCGAACGTGGCGATCCCCATCCATGTGAGCAACAGCAAGCCGAGCGGCGCCGAGCACAGCATCGCGACGACGGCAGTGAACAGCCACAGGATCGTGTGCACCCCGCGTCCGCCTCTCAGTGGGTTGACGATGCGGAGCACGGCCACTGAGAGGATCGAGAAGAGCGCCCACGGCACAAGCAGTGCCCACCAGTGGCCCGGCTGCCACTGATCGACCAGTGGCTTGACGAACCTGGCCCCGACCAAGCCGAGCGCTACCGAGAGCACGCCGACGTTGAAGCCGGCGATCACCCGCACCAGGCCTTCCTGAGCTGTGTTCCGATGGAGCGCAGGTGCCGGTCGTGGAGACTTCCTCTGCAGGAACCGCTCGCGCGCGCTCGAGCGACTCGTGTCAAGGATGTCGCTCCACACATCCACCTGCTCCTCCCAGCGACCTATGTGCACGGCATACGCGACCGCGCACATGGCGGCGAATGCGATCGCCATCACGAGCACCGCGCTCACACCGGTGGCGAATATGACCTTGCCGTCAATTGCCGGCAGCGACGCGGCGACGGGCAGGCGCGCCGCCGCCAGGTGCACCCACGTGACAAACCAGCCGATCGCGTAGACGTAGGCGGCCAGCGCGACCAGCAACCCGATCGCCTGCAGCACATCCGGCAACACCGTGCGACGGTCGTCCATAGTCCGATTATTCGTCAATGCCCGGCGGAACGAACGCCGCTCCTACGCCATGGTGTAGGAACGAACCCCGCTCCTACACCACGCCTCACTCACGGAACTGGGCCCGGGAGATCCCCACCCGCTTGCTGAAGGGGCCGTCGAAAACGCCGCCTGCGCCCAGCTCGGCATGGACCTCCTGCCACTCCCGGTAATGGGGATACATGGAGGCCACGAGACCATGGCTGCCGGTCAACGAATTCACCTGACCCCAGTGCGGGCGTCCGCCGAGCTCGTAGAGAGCGTTCTCGTGCTCGCTCAGCAGCTCCATGCCGCCGACGGTGTGGGTTGCCATGATCAGCTCGATCATCACCGTGTCGCGGCCCTGCATCATCGACATGTAAGCGTCGCTGGCTTTGACGAAGCGCAGTGAGATCGGCGAGCTGTGAAAAACGTTGCCCAACCGCCTGCGCTGGGCGGCGACTTCGACGATCTTCTCGACGGCCAGATTGAGTTGGGGCTCATCAGCCGGCACACCGATCTCACACGAGTAGGCCGGCAGGTAGTTGGCCGCGCCGATGTTGAATACGCGGTAGCTGATGTTCACGTAGTCGTCGTTGACGAGCGCCTTCAGCGCCTGGGCGATCAGGAACGGTGAGATCCGCGGGAACAAGCCGACGGCGAGGTTGATCAGCAGCGGCGTTAGCGGGAAGCGCGCAACCAGTTCCATCAGCAGGCTGCGACTGCGGCGCCAGTCGTGTCGATATTCCGAGGGAGCTACGGGATTACGGGTGGTGACGAGACATTCGATCTCATCCCGCTCGTCCGGATAGGGGTTGAAGAGCAGCTCGTAATGGACGTTCTTCCTCAGCACCTCGCCGAGCGCCAGTTCCTTGCGCACCTGCGACCACGTGCTCAGCGTGCGCACCTCGCGCAGGTAGAACAGCGGCTGCACAGCAAGGGTCACCGAGTAGATCAAGCCTATGCAGCCCATGCCAACAACGACCGCTTGGAACCAGTGGTCATCCTGGCGCAGCTGACGTTCGGGGTATCGCGCTCGGTAAGCGTCTGGATCGGTCGGGCCGTCGGCGGGCTCGATCCGGTAGATCCTGCCGCCCGGTCCGACGATGTCGAGCGAGCGCACCAGGTCAGACATCGGTCCATAGCCGATACCCGATCCATGCGTAGATGTGGAGATCACACCCGCCACGGTCTGGCCGTCGAAGCCCCCCATGTTCGGCAGGGCTAGCTGCATGGCCTCTAGGTGCGCGTTGAGCTTGGCGATCGTGATGCCAGACTGCACCCGCACGAGCGTGACGTTGGCCTGCTGCCCGACCTCCGTCGAGTGCGCGCGCAGCAACTCCTCCTCCAGATCCAGGGGCTTGCTCAGCCCGCCGGGGTGCACGAGGATGCCATCGGTCAGCGCCACGTCCGACCACGAGTGACCGGAGCCCACAGCGCGAACCGCGCAGCCGTCGCGCTCAGCTTCGCGCACCACCGCACAGAGCTGATCGAGCGTCTTCGGAGTTACCTCACGCAGTGGATAGATGTGCTGGTTGCCGGTGTCGTTGCGCCAGACTTTGCGCAATTTGAGCGTCTGGCGTAGTCCCATCGCCTCAGAGGTCGCGCTCGATCAGCCGCTCGATGCCGCGCTCGGCGAGAGCAGCGATCGTCTTTGACGGATTGACTCCCAGCGCAGTGGGAACGATCGATCCATCCAGCACGTAGAGACCCTCGTAGCCATGAACCTTGCCGGCGTCATCGACGACACCTAGCTTCGGATCGTCGGCCATCGGAGCACCGCCCAGCGGATGCACGGTTATGTAACCGCTGAGCGGCCACGTGTCCAGCGCGAAGAACGGTTTGGCTCCCACCCCACGAGCCAGCTCGTCGGTGACCTTCTCCATCGCCGCGAACATGCTGTCGCTGCCCTGCCTGCTCCAGCGGATGTCGAAGCATTTCAGCAGTGGCGTCAGGCGCATCTGCCCGTCGGCGGCGGCTCGGCCGATCATCAGGAACACCAGCGAGTCATCGATCGGGCGCTTCGCACGTGGACGCAAGTGGCGATAGGTGATCGACTGGTCGCTCAGGCCCAGATGCGTTGCCAGGCGCTTGACTCGCAACAACAGACCGCGCCAGCCGTGGACCACATCGTCCACCGCCCGCACGATCTCGAGCAAGCCTCCGAAGTTCGAGGGCAGGCCCCCGTCGGCAACCATGAAGCCGTGCTCCTCGAGATAGTCGAGCCTACTCGTCATCGACGGACCGAAGTCGGTGCGCGGACTTCCCGCATCGCTTGCACTCGGGTCGAACGCTGCGCCGAGCGCGTCGCCGTTACCGGTGAAATGGCTACCGAGGGCAGCGGATAGCTGCGGCAACCGTGAGCGGTTCTTCAACAGCAGCCGGCTCGATCCCAGGCAGCCGGCGGCGAGCACGACCAGCGGCGCATGCAGCTCGGCCTCGCCGCCGTGCTCCAGGTCTCGCATCTTGACGTGCCAGTGAGCTCCCTCATTGCGCGGCGGATCGAGGCGCACTACTTCGTTTAGGGGGCGCACCTCCGCGCCTGCCTCTTCGGCGCGGGCTACGTATGTGATGTCGATGGTGTTCTTTGCGTGGATCGGGCAGCCGATGTCGCAGCGGCCAAGGTTCTCACAGCGCTTTTGCGGCACCCCGCTGAACGGGTGCAGGCGATCCCCTTCGAAATTGACCGCCAGCGGCAGGCGCTCCGCCTGCTTGCCGACCTGCTTGCCGGCGGCGGCGAAGGCCCGCATCTTCGGTAGCTCTTCTGGCACCTCCATCGGCAACAGCGCCGCCTCGGTGCGGTCGTAATAAGGGTCGAGCAACTGGCGATCGATCGCCTCCGGCCAACCCTGCGCGAAGACGTCTGCCGGCGCTCGCAGCTGCACGTTCGCGTAGACGAGCGAGCCGCCTCCCACGCCGGCCGCGGTCACGACCGAGAGGTCTTTCATCAGTCGTAGGTCGAACAGGCCCTGCGGATTCAGGGTTGGATGCCACAACGCGGACGGGGCCTCTTCGGGGGTGGCGGGGAAGTCCTCGGGGGCGAAGCGCCGCCCCCGCTCGAGCACTACCACCCGCTGTCCCGCTTCAGCCAGACGACAGGCCGCGATCCCGCCGCCAAAGCCCGATCCGATCACAATCGCGTCGTAGCTACCGTTCATGCTTGCGAGATTATTACCAAAGAATTCTCCGAAGATGTGAACTCTCCTGTTCTTTGGTCATCGCTAGTCCGTCGAATTTCAACAGCATGGGCTCAAAGCCATCGAGGAGATCCAGCTGGGTGGAGCGAACTTCGCTGGTTGCGAGGTTCCAAGCGATCAAAGCCGTCGCGCGCTCGCCGCCGGTGAAGGGCATTCACCGTCAAGGGGGGCGCTAGGACGACGGCAGCGTAGCCACGATGATTGGCGAGCTCGTCGGATGACTGCTGCCACCCAGCGGCTCGGCCGTGACCATCACCTGATGCACCCCGGACAGACTGCCGGGCACGTTCACCGAAGCGTCTCCCGCGTGGGTCACCCCGAACAGCGCGCTCGTGGGCTGCGGCGCCGCTCCCGAGCGGGCGAGCCATAGCTCGTAGATCTTGCCGCGCGGCGGCTGCGACACGCCCGAGACCACCAGTTCGGCGTGGCTACCGGTCTGGCGCAAGATGGCTTTCGCCCCGAGCGGCAGCGAAGCGACTTGGGCAGAGGTGACGTGTGTGGTCGGTGTTTGCGAGCCCGTATCGATTACCGCCACCCCAATCAACAGCCCAACGCCCATCGCGACCGCCGCGATCAGAAACTGTGGACGACGCATTCGCCAGCTGGGGCGAACCGGCTCGGGACGGTCTGCTCCCGCGCCGGCCGCGTGCAAAAGTTCGGCCTCCGAGCGCACACTTGCCATCACCCGCGCGCGCAGCTGCGGCGAGGCGACCGCATGCGGGACGCCGGTGGCCAGCGAATCGGCGACCGGCTGCAATCTCGCCACGTCCGCGCTGCACAGGGCGCAACTGTCGAGATGCTCGCGGTAGCGCTCGACCTCCTGCTCCTCAAGTGCCGAGAGCACATAGGCCGCGGCCTGACCGCGCTCGGCGCAGTCGCTGTCGTATCGACTCACCTCAACACCCCCGTGTCCAGCCGACCACGCATCTTCTCCAAGCCCAGCCGCATACGACCCTTGACGGTTCCAATTGGCAGATCGAGCATCGCGGCGATCTCAGTATGGGTGAAGCCGCCGAAGTATGCCAGCTCGATGACCTGAGTCTGCTCCGTCGGCAGCTCGCCCAGGGCGCTGCGCACCTCGCGGGCCTCGTCGCGGCGGACCGCCTCGGCATCGGTGCGCTCCGGCGCCTCCAAGCGTTCGCCGAGACCCTCGTCGCTGACGTTCTTGCTGGTACGCACGCCGTCGCGACGCAGGGCGTCAACCGCGCGGTGGTGGGTGATACCGAGCATCCAGTTGCGGACGCTCCCGCGCGAGCGGTCATAGCGAGCGCCTGTACGCCACAGCGACAGCAACGCCTCCTGCACCACATCCTCGGCGAGCGCGCGCCGGCCGATCATCCGGTAGGCCAGCGAGAAGGCCGCATCGACGTGGCGCTCCATCACGACCTCGAATGCGACAGCCTCGTTGCGACAGACAAGCTCCATCAGCTCCTCGTCGGCAAGCTTGCGCAGCTTCGACGGCGAGAGATCGATCCGCGGTTTGGCTTTTAGTGGTTTGGGCATCTATCGGGGTTTGTTGAAATTGATATGGGGTGATTCGCGGCCGACGCGCAAACGGATCAGCGAGAGGAGAGCAGCCAACGGGAAGACCAGTCTCGCAGCGGCGAGTAGTGATCCAGGCAAGACCGAAGCGCGAAGACACCCTGACCGACGGCCAACAACCACAGGAGCCGACAACATGATGGGTCTCGACAATCCAATCCACATCGCATTTCTACTTATCGTTCTTTTGCTCGTGTTCGGAGCCAAGCGGCTACCCGAGATGGGTCATTCGCTCGGCACCGGCTTGCGCGGCTTCAAGGACGCGATCGGCGGCGAGGCCACTCATCTGCCCGTCCCCGCCCCCGTCCAAGAGCCCGTGCAACCGGAGCCCGACCGAATCCGCGACGCGGCCTGAGAAGCTGACATGGCTGTTGCCATCGGTAGCGTCGGGTATGAGGAGCGGCTCAGCCTGGTCAACCACCTGAGCGAGCTGCGCATACGGCTGATCGTCTCGATCGCCGCGATCGGCCTGGCGTTTGGCTTCTGCATGTGGCAGAACCATGCGCTGCTGAAGATCATCAACGCACCGCTTGCCCACGAGACCCAAAAGCAGGTGAGCGCCGGCGAGGGACCGCTCGGCGCTACCTACACCGTCCAGCAGAACGCTCGCGACGTCGCCAACCAGCTTGCGATCGTCGTCGCGGCGCTTGAGCGACCGGGCAGCGGCGCGAGCGCCGCCACGCGCTCCTCGATTCAAAACGTGGACCTGCACCTGCGCAAGGACATCGCAAAACTCTCCGCAGCACCGAGCGGTGACAAGCCTGTGACGCTTGGGATCGGCGAGCCGTTCAACACCACGATCGGCGTGGCGTTGATGTTCTCGCTGATCTTGGCTTTGCCGGTCATCCTGTACGAGCTCTACGGCTTCCTGCTGCCGGCCTTCAGCCCAGAGCAGCGCAAACTCGCCGCGCCGCTGATGCTCGCGATCCCCGTGCTGTTCGCGATCGGGGTGACGTTCGGCTACTTCGTCGTGCTCCCGGCGGCAGTGCGCTTCTTCCAGAACTTCAACAGCGGCCAGTTCAACGTGCTCGTGCAGGCAAGCCAGTACTACCACTTCGCCGCTGTCGTCTTGCTCGCGATGGGCCTCATCTTCCAGGTTCCGGTCGGCGTGCTGGCAGCCACACGTGCCGGGATCGTGACACCCAAGCAACTACGTCACAACCGCCGCTACGCCCTCCTCGCTTGCGCGGTAGTGGCTGCTTTCATACCTGGCGACGCGCTCACGCTGCTACTCGAGACCGTGCCTTTGTACCTGCTGTTCGAGGGCAGCGTGCTACTTGCAAGCATCGGCGAGCGGCGCAGAGTGCGCTCCGTCCCAGAGCCCGTCTGATCCACGGCAGCCACGCTCCTGTCTGCTGGTCGTCTCAGCCGAACGAAGCCCCGCACCGCTTGCGGCTGCTACTTCAACAGGCGTGACAAACGCCGGTCCTTAAGCTTGCGCCCACCGGTCTGACAGTTAGGGCAATAGGCGATCGTGTAGTCCTCGAAGTGCACGGCCTCGAGCGTCCTCGCGCAGCGCGGGCAGGGCTGGCCCTCGTGGCGGTGGACCTGCAGCGGCATCGGCAGCTTGTCTGGGATCGGCAGCTTGACGCTCTGCTCGTATGAGTCGATCGCCATGCCGAGCGTGTCCCCGATCGCCTGTTCAAGCGCAGCGGTCTCCTGCTCGCTCAAGTCGCCGGCGCGCTTGAACGGCGAGAGCTGCGCCTCCCACAGGATCTCATCCACCCACGAGCGGCCGATACCGGCGATTGCGTGCTGATCGCGCAACACCGCGTGAAGCGGCCGCGCCCCGCCAAGCAGCTCCGCAAGCAGCGGTGGCGCCGGCCACGCCTCCGGGCCCAGCGTCGCGAGCGACTCGTCCTGCCCTAGCTCCCCGCGGCGCAAGAGCTTGACCCAGGCGGCCTGCTTGGAGCCAAACTCGCGCAGCCGCAGCTCGGCGTCTCGGGGAACACCTGCGAGAGGCGTCTCGCCATCGCCACTCTCGCTCTCTCGCGAAGCGCCATCGGCCGCGGTGTACATGCGGGCACGCCCCTGCTCCTCCTCATCCAAAAGCACACGCACAAGCAGGCGCGACGTTCTGTCGTGTGGCCCGGCACGACGATCGTAAAGCTGCAAACGTCCCGCCGACATCAGATGGATCAGCAGCACTAGATCGCCTGAGACCTCGATGACGAAGTGCTTGCCGCGCCGACCTACACGCTCGATGTGCTGTCCCTCGAGCGCCGACAGCGGCGGGTCGAACGTACGCATCACCTTCACCCCAGGCGCAAGCGCCGAGACGATCTCCGCACCGCGCAGCGCCTCGTCCAAGCGCCGCGCAGTGATCTCGACCTCAGGCAACTCCGGCATCGCCCTATCGTAGGACGCGATGCCGAAGGGCCGAGTGTCTCAGTAGGCTCCTATCGGCGGGCCGTTGTATGCCACGCCTGCCGGGCTGCGCCAGCTCACGCGCCAGTGCGAGCCTTGCATCGAGGAGTTCAGCGACCAGTAGCCGAGCGAGTTGGTGTGCACGGTGGTGAGGGTTCGGTACTTGCTTGACCCCCTCGGTTGTACAAGTACCTTGAGCGTGGTCGGTCCCGTCGTGGGGCGCACGAGCCCCCACAGCGAGAAGCCGTGTCCGTGCTTTGTGACGACCAGTGGAACGGGGAAGCCGAAGTACAGTGGCTTGCGCGTACCGTTGACTGTCTCCAGGCCGGTCTGGAAGCCGACGTAGCCGCCATGCACGCTCGATCCAGCCGGTCCCCCAAGCGGATCGTCGCGCAGCAGGTACTGCGAGAAGGCCGCCACGCGCGGGTTTTCCCAGGCGATCTTCTCAGCGATCGCGTCGTATTCGGCCTGCTGGGGCAAAGACACGCCAAGTTCCCTGTTGGGGTAGCTCTGGATGCCGAACTCGGTTAGGTAGATCGGGGTGTGGGCGGGGAGCGCGTGCGCCGCTTCTGCCCTCGCGAGCGCGCTCGACAGGCGCGAGAGCACCCCGATCATGACGTTGTCCGCCCCAGCTGGCTTGTAGAACGGCCCGGCGCCGGTCGTGTATGCGTGGTGCGCGTAACCGTAAGCCGGCAGCATTTCGCATGTGCTGGCCTTCTGGTATTTCGAGTTCAGGCACAGCGTTTCGCGCAAGAAGGCAAGCGGCGCGACATCGTGCAACAAGCCTCTTTCTTTGATTTCCCTGCGGCTCAGACTGTCGGAGCCGACCGGCGCGGTTTCTCCCATCAACACCTTCGGCTTGGCGATCCCAGAGGCCCGCAAACCTTCGTAGCCGGCCTGGAACAGGCCGCGGTAGATGCGCGGCGATTCGGGCAGGCCTTTCGAGTTGAACTGGGGCTGGAGGAAGGCGGGATGGTTGGGCTCGTTCCAAATCGCATACAGCGAGACGAAGCCGGCGTAGTGCTTGCCCACCGCCGTCATGAATTCCCTGAAGTCAGCGGCGTTGGGACGTGTCACACCGCTCTTGTCTTTGTGACTGGCCGTCGCCCACTCCGGCACGGGCGAGGTCACGGTCAAGAGCACCTGCCATTTCAGGCGTGCGGCTTCGATCAGCAGTCCGTCGTAGGCGCCCCAGTTGTAGCTGGCGGGGTTGGTCGCTTCAAAGGTTGGCTTTTTCGTGCTGTGCGCTCCCGGAGCGACATTGGCCCAGTCCAGCTCGACACGCAGCGCTTTGACCCCAAGCGACTGCAACTGGGCAAGCACCTTGGCGCGGGCGGCTGGGGTCACTTCGACCAGGTCGCGCGGGGCCTCGAAGTACATCGCCTGTGTATGGGATGCGTTCGCCGTAGCCGGCGCTAGCGCAGCGAAGACGGTTGCGGCGCAAGCTAGCAGGATCAGCGTAAACGTCTGGATTCTTTGGGAGATGAGTCTGTGAATGTTGGGCATTGGGGGCTTAAGACACGTTGGCCGGAGCAATGTTGCGGTCAGGCACGCTCACTTTTCCGGCCGTCGGGGTCTGCCCAGCAACTCGTCCGCCGAAACCACGAGCGCGACTCCGGGCGACAGCGCAGGCTGCCCCGCTTTCGGTGTAGCGTGCGAGCCGATGAGTGCAGCAGTCGCACCGGACGACATTGTCGAGCGCCACGCGGACGTCGCGCCTGATGCTCGCCCGCCACTGCTCGTGCTGGAGCCCCTGCGCGCCTTCCTGGACGAGCACGATCTCGGCTCCGGCGAGATCAAGGCGCAGCCGATCGGCGACGGACATTCCAACGTGACCTACCTGATCGAGCGCGATAGCGGACCCGAGTTGGTGCTGCGCCGTCCCCCGCGCCCGCCGCTGCCGCCAAGCGCCCATGACGTACTGCGCGAGGCGCGCCTGTTGCGGGCGCTCGAGCCGACGCCGGCGCGCGTGCCGCGCGTGCTTGCGGTGTGCGAGGACGAGACGCTGATCGGCTGCCCGTTCTACATGATGGAGCGTGTGCCGGGCGAGGTGATCGTGTGGGAGACGCCCCCGGCGCTCGACGCGCCCGAGCAGCGCAAACGGATCGGCGAGCAGCTGATCGATACGCTTGTCGAGATCCACGCCGTCGATTGGCGCGCTGCGGGCCTAGAGGGCTTTGGCAAGCCCAGCGGCTACCTCGATCGCCAGCTGCGGCGCTTCGGCGGGCTGTGGGACCTGAATAAGACGCGTGAGATTCCCGCCGTGGAGCGCGTCGGCGCGTGGCTTGCTGAGCACAAGCCCGAGTCCGGCCCCGCCACGATCGTGCACGGCGACTATCGCCTTGGCAACACGATGTTCGCGGCGCAGGCCCCCGCCGAACTCGTCGCGGTGTTTGACTGGGAGATGGCTACGATCGGCGACCCGCTCGCCGACCTGGGCTACCTGTGCATGTTCTGGACCGAGGCGTATGACCCCGAAGGCGGCTTGCGCGAGCATCTGGGCAAGGTCACCCGCGCGGAGGGGTTCTCCACGCGCGCGGAGCTGATCGCACGCTACGAAGAGGCCTCGGGTCGCTCGATGCGCGACCTGCGCTGGTACACGACGCTCGCGATCTGGAAGTCGATCGTGTTCATGGAGGGCAACTACAAGCGTGCCGTCGCCGGCACCACCGACGACCCGTACCTGAAGCAGTTCGGCGAGGGCGTGCTCGAGCTGGCCCGCCAGGCCGAGGAGGTGGCGCTCGGTGACTGACTCCTCCAAAAACGCCTACCCCCGCGCGCGGGGGACAAGCCAAATTTGCATGCTCGACGTATCTCCCAACTCACGACGATAGAGGGCCCGATCCGCCATGTCTGACCCATCCAAAAGCACCTCTCCCCCGCGCGCGCAGGGGGCATCGACTTCTCAGAGCACCACAGCCAACGGCCGCAGCGGCCTGCTGATCGACTGGGGTGGGGTGCTCACGACCAACCTGTTCACCTCCTTCCACGAGTACTGCGTGCGCGAAGAGATCGATCCGGCCGAGCTCGGCAAGCGCTTCAGTGCCGACCCCGAGTTCCGCGAGATGTTGATCTCGCTGGAGAAGGGCACGATGGACGAGGTCGCCTTCGAGCAGCGCTTCGCCGAGCTGCTCGGCGTTCCCTCCGACGGGCTGATCGACGGGTTGTTCGCCGCGGTGCAGCCTGATGTGGCGATGGTCGAGGCGGTCAGAGCCGCCCACGACGCGGGCATTCGCACTGCGCTCGTCTCCAACTCGTGGGGGGTGCACCGCTATCCACACGACGTATTGGCCGAGATCTTCGACGGGCTCGTGATCTCAGGCGAGGAGGGCACACGCAAGCCGGCCAAGCGCATGTACGAACTTGGCGCCGAGCGCGCCGGGGTGGCCGCGGATCTGTGCGTGTTCGTCGATGATCTGCCGTTCAACCTCACGCCTGCGCAGGAGCTGGGAATGGCGACGGTGCATCACACCAGCGCCGAGACGACGATCCCCGAGTTGGAAGTCCTGCTCGGCGTGCCGCTCGGCTAGAGATTCGGTGCGGCCTGCGCGCCGTGGGCGTCGAAGGGAAGTGTGTTGTGTGTCTTAATTTTTGAAATTTTGCGATTGCATATACGCAATGTAGTCACAATGGTAATTTTCCAAAAAAGATATATACACCCCTCCCGAGGCCATCCACTGCCACCTGCAACGATCGGCCCAGCGACTGCTAGTCACGTTTCCCGCGGCCGTACAGCAACTTGAACAGGCGCGAGATCATGCGCGTGGTGCGGGGCTTGTAGGGGAACATGTGCACCTCGCGCTTGAGCGCAAGCTTAGGCGTGACGACGATAGCCTGCTGGGAGCAGTACTTGCGGATGCCGCCGGCCCCATGGCGCGAGCCGAGACCGGAAGCCTTGGCGCCGCCCATCGGCAGCTCCAGCGCCGTGTAGTTGACAATCGCGTCGTTGACGTTGGCCGCGCCCGCTTCAAGGCGCCGTGCAATCGCCTCGCCGCGCTCTACGTCGCGCGTGAACACCGACGCGCCGAGGCCGTAGGGCGACTCGTTGGCAAGGCGCACTCCCTCATCTGCGTCGGCGACCTTCATGATTGGCAGCGTCGGACCGAAGGTCTCCTCGGTCATCACCTTCATCGTGTGGTCGACGTCGACAAGCAGAGTCGGCTCGAAGAAGCGTCCGCTGACGTTCTCGACGGCCTTGCCACCCACGAGCACACGCGCGCCCTTGTCGACCGCGTCGGCGACGTGCTCTGTGATCGTGTCGAGCTGCGGCGGGAAGGTGATCGCGCCAACGTCTACGGAGCCGGGGCCATTTGGGGCGCCCACGCGCAGCTTGCGCATCTTCTCCGTCACCTTGCCGACGAACTCGTCATAGACCGGCGCCTCGACGTAGACGCGCTCGATCGAGATGCAGGTCTGGCCGGCGTTCTGCATCGAGTAGTAGACCGCCGTGATTGGCGGCGCGCTCCAGGTCGGCGTCTGAGAGCACGATCATCGGGTCCTTGCCGCCCAGCTCCAAAGAGCATGGAATCAGCCGCTCCGCGGCCGCCGCGGCGACCTTGCGGCCCGTTGCGCGTGGAGCCCGTGAACATGATCATGTCGACCTGCTCGATCAGCGCTGCACCTGTGCCACCGCGACCGGTGGCCACCTGGAAGACACCCTCCGGCAGGCCGCACTCGTGCAAGCCCTCGGCAAGCACGAGCGAAGTGAGCGGCGTGACCTCTGAGGGCTTGAGGATCACGCTGTTTCCGGCCGCCAAGGCAGGAATGCAGTCACCGAAGGAGTTCGTCAGCGGGTAGTTCCAGGGACCGATCACGCCGATCAGGCCGAGCGGGCGATAGCGCAGGATCAGCTTCTTGCCCTTGAGCATCACCGAAGCCGATTTGATGCGCTCGTCCGCAAGGTAGTTGGGGGCGTTCTTGGCCCAGAAGCCGAATGCGTTGCCGGCATAGGCGATCTCGGCGAACTCAGCGTCCTCGTAGGTCTTGCCGGTCTCAGAGACGATCGTGGCGATCACGCGCTCGGCGTTGTCGAGCAGCCACTTCTGGGCGCGCAAGAGGATACGCGCGCGACCCTCGAAGCCAAACGCCTCCCATTGCGGCTGCGCGACGCGGGCGCGCTTGGCGAGCTCCGCAACAGCAGCGGCATCTAGATCGGGAACGCTGCCCGCGATCTGGCCGGTAGCGGGATTCTCGACGGGGATGTCCGCGCCGGAGGTGGGCGCTCCGTTCGATCCGTTGTGTGTGTGCGATGTTTGCTGCTCGACGGTCGCCATATCGCTGTCTCCTGCCTCGTTTCGCTCTTGACTTCGCCCTTAGCGAACAAGGCTACACCCGATTGGCCGTTTGGCCAGAGATATTTGCTGTTCCAGTCGGTGCATGCACCGACTGGCATGACCGCACATGTGCGGTCATGTTCCGAGCAGTGCATGCACTGCTCGGCCGACCCGTACATGTACGGGTCGGAACCGGGCCGCATGCGGCCCGGTTTTCCACTCCTACTCGCTCAACTCGACGGACGCGATGCCCACCGGCTCGACCGGTTTGTCGCCGCCGTCGGTCGGCACACCCTCGAGCTTCTCGACCACGTCCATGCCGCTCTGCACCTCGCCGAAGACGGTATGCTTGCCGTCCAGCCACGGACACGACTTGGCGGTGACGATGAAGAACTGCGAGCCGTTGGTGTTCGGCCCGGCGTTGGCCATCGCGAGCGCACCGCGCACGACCTTATGCGAGTTGATCTCGTCCTCGAAGGTGTAGCCGGGACCGCCGGTGCCGGTGCCCTGGGGGCAGCCGCCCTGGATCATGAAGTCGCTGATGATGCGATGGAAGTTCAGGCCGTCGTAGAAGCCATCGGAGGCCAGTTTGCGGAAGTTGTCGACCGTCTTGGGCGCGTCCTCGTCGAACAGCTCGAAGACGATCGTGCCCTCGGTGGTTTGCATGGTCGCTGTGCTAGGCATCGAGATGGCTCCTCTGCTCGTGGTTGGGGTTCATAAACGACAGGCTAGTCCCGGAGCAGAGTTTATGGCCGTGTCGTCAGGGCCGGCGAAACACCGAATGCGTGCCGACGCGGCGCCAGATGATGTGCGCCTCGCCGGGCTGAATCTCGTCTCCGTACTCGAAGGTCGCGCGGCCGTCCGGCGCCCAGCTCATCTCCCACACGCCAGGGTGTCCTTGCACCCGCTTGACGCGCAACCTTGGATGGAAGTCCTGACCACCGCCCGCAAGGTCGGTGATGAACTGAGCTACCGCTTGGCGGAAGGCTCGCTGCTGCTGTGGCGTGAGCCGGTCCCAATCACGCCAGAACGACGCGAGGACATCACGCGTCGGCATCCAGCGGCTTCGTGCGCTCGTCCAACGCCGTCAAGAAATCCACGTCGGTCTCGTAACGCGAGACGCGACCAGCCGCGCGGTCGTCGTCCGCCTCGCGCTCCTTCGCCTGCCACTCGTGCGTCCAGTACCACGCCTGCTCGGGATCAATGCGGCCATCGCTGATCTCCCCAAGGATGATCGCGGCGCCATCGACCGCGCCCTCTGGCAAGCGGTCCACTAGCTGATGAAGCTCGGCCTTGGTCATGCTCTCATTGTCGCACGCTAGCCAACATCGCCCTGAAACGGGACGATTACATGCGCGGACCCGAGCCGACCGCTTTCGTTAGGTCTGACGAGACGGTCGCGGGAGTGCTGTAGCAGCGAGCGCCTACGAGAGGATGGCTCGGATGCTGTGATGGCAGTTAGGTCCACTGGGAACGGAGAACGCCATTTGATCGCCTGGCGGGGGAAAGTAGCGAGCACGATGACCGGCGATCACGTCAACGAGGGGGAAAGTCTGACCCTCCCAACTAGAGCACTCGGCACGGGGTATATATGCCGGGTCGGCACGGTACACCAAGCAGGCCGTCTCCCCTTGCGCGAAAAGTGCGCGAGCCAATCCTCTGATGTATGCGATGTTGAACTCGCCGAAGCACAGGCGCTCAAGGGCATCTTGCTTGTTGTAGTTGATCATCGTGATGCCGCTTTTGGTTTTTCGCGGCGATTTATCCATCCAACACACGGCGGAGCTCATCTCGCCAACGAGCCAGTCATCATCCTTTGAGGCCAGCGCCTCTGGCATGGCTGCTCAAACGCAGCCCAGCCGGCGTCAGTGAGTTGCTTGCCGTAGGGCCGCTGGTCTTGCGGCCAGTTCGCGGAGAGGTCGGCCCACTCCTCCTGCCACGCATTCAGCATCTCCGTGCGAACGTCGCTTTCGTGGAGGTGGAAATACTGAAAGCCCATGGGGCCAGGAGCATAACAAGGCGATCCCGGCTATCGGTATTTCGTCTCCGGGCCGCGTTCTGGCATAACAGCCTCGATTTCGAGCGCCCAGCCAGCGAACAGCTATAGGGACATCTTGACAACGGTTTGCATCGTGGCTGTGGATATCCAGGTGGCTCCTCTACTAGTCGGCGGCTAGAACGAGCGTCACGATAGCTATGCGCCTACGCGATGGGCTGTTACCTGGGCAAAAGACTTCAGGAAGCCGGCAGGTCCTCTGAGCTTTTGTCGTCTGCCAACTGCTGGCTCAGTTGCTCCAGTTGTGGACGCAACGTAGGCAGTTCGCGCTCAACGACATCCCAGACGAGCGCGAGATCCACGCCGAAGTATTCATGGATGAGCTTGTCGCGCATACCGGCGATTTGCCGCCACGGCACCGCTGGCTCAAGCGCACGTGTGCTGTCAGAGATCCCCTTGACCGCCTGCCCGATGATCTCGATGTTGCGAATGACGGCATCCTGGGTCTTGCCGTCTGAGAAGAACGCTTCGCTGCCATCGACCGTGTAGTTGAAGATCGCGTCGATTGCTTCGATTGCGTGCAGTAGATAGGCACGCTCGTCCTTCACAGCGAAACGGCCTCGGCGTAGATGCTCTCGCGCAGATGCGGGCTCACACCTCCGTCGCTGAGCACATCGACGTGGGTGCCGAGCATGTCTTCCAAGTCCTGCCACAACCCCACGAGGTCGATCAGGCTGCGTCCAGGTTCCATCTCGACCAAAAGGTCCACGTCGCTCGACGCATCCGACTCACCACGTACCACCGAGCCGAACACACGCACGTTGCGCGCACCGTGCTCAGCAGCGAACCCCAGGATCTCCTCCCGCCGAGCACGCAGCCGTCGAAGGTCGATTTGAGCAGGCGCAGAACTCATGCTGGCAACCACGTTACCGGCGCTTGGGGCGGCTCACCTACTTGACGGCATCGGCGAGCATCGAGGATGCTGCTAGGCCTTGACGCGCTCCAGGCGCAGCGGCTTGCCACGCAGCTCGCGTCCGTCAAGTGCCTCGATCACGCGGTCGGCCTCAGCGGAGGGGACCGACAGAAACGAGAAGCGCTCGAGCACGCTCACGTCGCGCACGGCCTCACCGTCGAGCCCGGTTGCCGAAGTGACCGCACCGACGATGTCCGCCACACGCAGCCCGGCAGCGCGTCCGCCGCCGAGCACCAGCTTCGCCGAAGGCTCTGTAGCGTCGCGGGAGATCTGCGGCTTGGAGTGCCGGCGCGGGCGCTCCTTCACGGGTGTGGGCGTCGCCTCGGCGTCCTTGGACCAGGCGGCGATCTTGGTGCCGATGTGGCGCTCGATTGCCTCAAGCTCCCGTGTCTGGCGCGACTCGACGAATGTGATCGCGCGACCTGATCGGCCAACGCGGCCGGTGCGCCCGATGCGGTGTACGTAGGTGTCGGGGCTGGTGGGCACGTCGTAGTTGATGACGTGCGTAACCGTCGAGATGTCCAAGCCGCGAGCGGCGACATCGGTGGCCACGAGGATCGGCACGCGCCCGCCCTTGAAGGCGAGCATCACGCCGTCGCGCGAGCCCTGGGACATGTCTCCATGGAGAGCGCGCACGTTCATGCCACCGTCGCGCAGGGTGCGGAAGAGCTGGTCGCAGCGAACCTTGGTGCGCACGAACACGATTGCCTGCTCGGGCCGCTCCGCGCGCAGCACCTCGACCAGCTTGGCGGCCTTGTCGCGCGTCTCCACCGAGAGCTGGAACTGGGCGACGGTGTCGATCGTGAGCGTGGCGGCCTCGACCTGGATGATCTCCGGGTCGTACATGTACTGTCGGCGAGCTTGCGGATCGGCGGCGGCATCGTGGCGCAGAACAGCGCAGTCTGGCGCCCGCTGGGAGTCATCGAGAGGATCTTCTCGACGTCCTCCAGGAAGCCGAGGTCGAGCATCTCGTCGGCCTCGTCGAGCACCACGAAGCGGCAGGCGTGCAGCACGATCGAATTGCGCGAGATCAGGTCGAGCACGCGCCCGACGGTGCCGACGACGATGTGCCCGCCGCCCCGCAGCTGGGCCTGCTGGGTGCGGATCGGCGCGCCGCCGAACACCGCCACCACATCTACGCCGCTGTGGGCGCCATATGTGCGCAGCGCCTGGGTGACCTGGATGCACAGCTCGCGCGTCGGCGTCAGCACGAGCGCCTGCACCTCGTGCTCCTCGGGATCGATGTACTGAACGATCGGCAGGCCGAAGGCGGCGGTCTTGCCGGTGCCGGTTTGCGCTTGGCCGATCACATCGCGACCTTCAAGCAGCGGCGGGATCGCCTGCTCCTGGATCGGCGCAGGGCGACTCGTAGCCCACGTCACGCAACGCTTGCAGGGTCTGCTCGGAGAGGCCGAGCTCGGCGAAGGTCTTTGTCATGCGCGACAGCAGCTTACGTGCTCGCGCTCGTCGGCCGCGCAAGGGTCGCTTTGTCGAGTCGGCCGCAAGGCCCGCGCAAACGCCTCAGCCCCAACAGCTGCACCATCAAGTCCATCTCGCTGTAGAAGGCCTACGCGGTGGGGTCGAGCAGCAGCTTGCCGGTGGTGCGCCGCTCGCGCAGATCGATATGCGATCGCGGCGCATCCTCCAGGGGGTATGTCCCCCCCACCACCACTCGCAGCTCCTCACGGGCGAGCCGCACGAAGAGGTCGTCAAGTGCGTCGGCCACCATCGCCGGGCGCTCCAGGCAATGAAACAGGTAGAAGCCGACGACCGAGCGCGAGTGGCGCAGCAGCGAGCCCGTACGCACCTCGTTTGGTTCTTGCGAGGCGATTCCGCAGACGACGATCCGCCCGAAGTGGGCCAGAGCTCGATAGGAGCGCTCGAAAGTCTCCCCACCTGCCATGTCGAACACGACGTCCAGCTCGCGCCCCTCGTTGGCCTCGATCAAACGCTCGGTGAGGCCGTCGGGCTCGGAGTCGATCGCGACGTCGGCGCCAAGTTCGAGCGCAAGCCCGCGCTTGCGCTCGGCCGAGGCCACCGCGATCACGCGCCCCGCGCCGAGGGGTCTTCCGAGCTGGACGGCAAGCGAGCCGACACCCCCGGCCGCGGAGTGCACCACCACGCTCTCGCCGTCTGCCACACGTCCGGCGGTGCGGTACAGGTGCCAGGCGGTCAGCCCTTGGATGAGCACCGCCAGCGCCGCCGCATCGTTGACGCGTCGGGGATCGCAAAGCTGTGCTCAGCCGGCGCGAGCGCATACTCGGCATAGCCCCCGGTCCCGGTGAGCGCAACCACGCGCTGCCCCTCGCTCAGGTCACTGGTCGGCGGCGCCGAGACGATCGATGCCAGCGACCTCTCCCCCGGGACGAGAGGCAGGCTGGCCTTGCGCACGTAGGAATTGGTGCGAGTGTGCGTATCGGCGAAGTTGACGCCCGCCCGGGTGACGCGGATCAGGACCTCCTCGGGACCGGGCTCGGGCGTGGGCAGCTCCACGAGCTTCATCACTTCAGGCCCCCCGAACTCGCTCGATCTGGATCGCGCGCATCAGGCGCTCAGGCTATAAGGTCCCGGCCATGCCAATAACCGTTGTCGGATCGATCGCCTATGACGCTGTAAAGACGCCCTTCGGCGAGCGCGAGCGCATGCTCGGCGGCGCCGCCGTGCACTTCGCCCTGGCCGCCTCGTTCTTCGAGGAGGTGCTCGTGGTCGGCCCGGTGGGCGAGGATTTCGGCGAGCCAGAGCTGGATGTGATGCGCCGCCGCGGCGTGGACGTCTCAGACATCGAGCGCGTGGCCGGCGGCAAGACGTTCTTCTGGCGCGGCGAGTACGGCTGGGACCTCAACTCCCGCGAGACGCTCGACACCCAGCTCGGCGTGTTCGAGGGCTTTCAGCCAAAGCTGTCTGAGCGCTCGCGCGCAAGCGACGTGCTGTTCCTGGCGAACATCGTGCCCGACCTGCAGATCGAGGTGCGCGAGCAATTGCCCGACGCGCGTTTCGTCGCGCTCGACTCGATGAACCTGTGGATCGACATCGCCAAGGACAAGCTCGTGAAGGCGATCGAGAGCGTCGACTGCCTGATCCTCAACGACGCCGAGCTGCGCCAGCTGACGGGCAAGCCGAATCTCGTCTCGGCGGCACGCGAGATCCTTTCCTGGGGCGCGCCGCGAATCAGTCGGCAGACGAAGCCTCGCTGAGGAGCCGTCCGCCGCGGCGCGGGCCGAGCGTGATCGTTGCCAAGCAGGGCGAGTACGGCGCGGCGCTCGATCACGAACGAGAGCTTCTTCGCGCTGCCCGCCTATCCACTGGAGAACGTGATCGACCCGACCGGCGCCGGCGACACCTTCGCCGGCGGCTTCGTCGGTTACATCGCCGCCCATCCTGAGGAGGAGCTCTCTGACGAGCTGCTGCGTCGCGCGATGGCGCACGGCACCGCACTTGCCTCCTTCAACGTGGAGGAGTTCGGCACCGAGCGCATCGAGCGACTGACGGGCGAGGAGATCCACACTCGCGTGGAGGAACTACGCGAGTTCACCCAGTTCAGCGGCGCTCCCTTGAAGCTGCGCGGGTGAGGATCAGACGATGAAGCCGGTTTCCTTGACGGCGGCCAGCACCTTGCTGGCAGGGAGCGGCGTGTCGAACGGTCCGTTCGGCGCGATGTCTTCTCCGGCTGGTTCGTTGAGCAGACCGATCACACTTGCGTGACGCGCCTCGATCGTGAGAATCGAAATCGCGGCCTTAACGTAGGCGGCTGTTTTGATGTTCAGCGCCTGTCCGGAGTAGGCATGCACACCCGTGTTCTCGAGCACCTGTGCGGTCTTCATGAACGTTTCCACGTTCGTGTTGGCGCCTTTGAATTCGAACTTCGGTTCCTTGGCGGCCTTCGCTCCCAGCGCTTTCTTCAAGAAAGCGACGTGAGCGTTCTCGTCCTTGGTCACAACCTTCAAGAAGGCCGCCGTCTGAGGATTGAGCGACATGTTGGCCGCGGTGGCGCCGTTGTAGAAGGCCGCCTCCAGGTACTCAAGCGTCAGCGCATAGTTGAGGATGCCGATGTCGCCCTTTCCGAAGCTCGCGGGCGGACGACCGCCACCGGAGCTCGCAAGCGCGCTCGGTGCGAGCGCTCCCAGCACGGCCCCACCGCTCATCGCCACGCCAGCCGTAACGGCCGACTTGCGCAGAAAGCCAAGGCGGGTATCGCCCTCCTGCAGGCCCTCGATCGCCTCAGCGTGAGCTTCGCGAACGGCGCCGTCGGCGTCTATGTGGTCGAGATTGATCGTGTGCGACATGGTCATCCTTCTCCTTCGGTCGTACGTCGGATGAGCGGATCCAAACGCCGGATTAGCTGATCCTGGGCGCGCCCGACTCGGTTTGGCTGTTCTTCGCAGTCGGGCCGTGGGCGGATCAGCGCGCCTCCCGAGCTTGGATCTGCCGGCGTGGACGTATTCGCGAGCGCTCAGTACGCGCAGCCCGACAGTGCTGTGCTCACCGCGATGACTGGGTGGAGCTCTAACGCTGGTGCATACAGCTTGTGCCCACCGCAAGGCGGGTATAGGATCAAAGAGAGGTGGATGCCTGGACTTTCATCTGGCTGATGTTCATTCTGAAGATCCCGATCGTCGGGCTCTACCTGATTGTGCGCTGGGCTGTGCGCCAGACGCCCGAGGCCGCGGGCGAGGACGGCGGGATCGGCCCACGTCCAGACTCCTCGCATCCGCACAATCCGCGCCATCCACGCACACGACTGCCGCGTTCTCCACGCCGCGGCCCACACGGAGACGCACCGTTCGCGCCTCCCGCGCGCGTGCGCGCGGCCGCGGTGCGCAGCCGGCTCAGCCAGCGTTGACGGCTCAGCCAGCGTTGACGGCTCAAACAAGCCACTTCACAGCTTGCGCACGGGTCGCCGAGCGATGTGTCGCATAATCGGGTAGACAGCAACTGCGACTGGAGGAAAGATGGGCACCGAGATACACACTCAGCATGAGACGACCAACGGTGCTCCCGCCACGGGGGGTAACCCCCAGGGCACACCCTCTGGGGCACAGACAAGCGAGCAGACCGCGCAAACGCTGAGCGTCACCGACAACCGCACCGGCAAGACCTACGAGCTGCCCGTCACCGACGGCACCGTGCGTGCGATGGACCTGCGCCAGATCAAGACCGACGCGGGCGACTTCGGCCTGATGGCCTATGACCCGGCGTACATGAACACGGCGTCGTGTCGCAGCGCGATCACCTACATCGACGGCGAGGCTGGGGTCCTTCAGCACAGGGGCTATCCGATCGAGCAGCTGTGCGAGCACTCCAGCTACCTGGAGGTCGCCTACCTGCTGATCAACGGCGCGCTGCCGACGCAGAAACAGCTTGACGACTGGGTCCATCAGATCACGATCCACACGTTCGTGCACGAGAACGTCAAGGACTTCATGCAGGGCTTCCGCTACGACGCCAACCCGATGGGGATGCTGGTCGCCTCCGTCGGCGCGCTCTCGACCTTCTACCCGGACGCTGGCCAGATCCACGACGAGCAGGTGCGCGCGATGCAGATCACTCGGCTGCTCGCGAAGATGCCGACGCTGGCCGCGTTCGCGTTCAGGCACAACATGGGGCAGCCCTACGTGTACCCCGACAACGACCTCGCCTACGCCGGCAACTTCCTCGGAATGATGTACAAGATGACCGAGCTGAAGTACCAGCCCGACCCGCGGCTGGAGCGCGCGCTCGACGTCCTCTTCATCCTGCACGCCGACCACGAACAGAACGCCTCCACGAGCGCGGTGCGCTCGGTGGGCTCAACGCAGGTGGACCCCTACTCGGCAGTTGCCGCAGGGGTGGCCGCGCTGTACGGGCCGCTGCACGGCGGCGCCAACGAGCAGGCCCTGCGGATGCTGCGCAGGATCGAGTCACCGCGCAACATTCCCGACTTTCTGGAGAGCGTGAAGGCCGGCAACGAGCGCCTGATGGGCTTTGGTCACCGGGTCTACAAGAACTACGACCCGCGAGCTCGCATCATCCGCAAGCACCTCGACGCGGTCTTCGAGGTGCGCGGCACCAGTCCGCTGCTGGACATCGCGACGGAGCTTGAGAAGCGGGCGCTGGCCGACGAGTACTTCACCTCGCGCAAGCTGTATCCGAACGTGGACTTCTACTCCGGCCTGATCTACGAGGCACTCGGACTACCGGTGGCGATGTTCCCGGTCATGTTCGCGATCGGGCGCACCAGCGGCTGGATCGCCCAGTGGCTGGAGATGGTCGAGGACTCAGAGCAGAAGATCGCGCGTCCGCGCCAGATCTATACGGGCGAGCGCGACCGCGACTACGTGCCAATCGCCAAGCGCTGAGCGACCCAGAGCAGTAGTCGGATCGGTCGGGGCGCATACATATTTTTTGGAATTGCTCATTGTATCTACATTTTGTAGCTACTTTGGTAATTTTCAAAAATATATATAACCACCCGCCGCTCCCAACTCCAAATTCTTGGCGAAATTTGGAGCAATTTGGAGTTCGGCTGGCTAGAGCACCAAAGTCGCGCCGTGGCGGCGCAGCCAATCGCGCTGCTCGCGCCAGCCGGGGTAGCGGCTCTGCACCAACGCCCAGAAGCGTGGCGAGTGGTCGCGGATCTCCAGGTGGCAGACCTCGTGCCACACCACGTAGTCGAGCACCGGCTCGGGGGCCAGCAGCAGCCGCCAGTTGAAGCTCATCGCCCCCTTAGCCGAGCACGAGGCCCAGCGCGTGCTCTGCGCGCGGATCGAGAGGCCGCTGTAGGAGGCGCCTACCTGCTCCACAGCACCGTCCAGACGCATGGCGACCTCTTCACGCGCAAGCCGGCGGTACAGGCGCTCCACAGCCGGCCGATGGTCACCGACAGGCACGAACAGCTTTCCCCCATTACGGTGGGCACGCGTGCGCCCGGGCTGCGGGACCAACTCGAGCGAGCTACCGAGGTAGGGTACGGTCCCGGCGCGCTCGGCGAGGAGTGCCAGCGCTCGGCGACCTTCCGACAATCGGCGCTCGATCCACGGGGCGAGCTCGCGTACGGCCGCCGCGGCGGCCCGCTCGGGGGCGTGCGGCGGCAGGACCACCTCGACGTCGGTGTGGGCGCGCACGTTGACGCGCACTCTGCGTGCGCGCTTAGAGCGGCGCACCGTGTACTCGATCTCAGCCACGCCGAGAGCGTAAAGCTTGCGCCGGGTAGATAATCAGAGCGATGCCGAGATCGATCGTGCAACTGCCCACCGCTGTGCGCGAGCCCTACGAGGTATTCATCAACGGGGTGCCCCAGCGTGAGGGGCACGACTTCCGAGTGAAGGGACGCACCTTGATGTTCGACCGGGAGCTGCGCAAGGACCACATCTCAAAGCGCCGCTGGTTCTTGGGCGCGTGGGGCGTGGGCACCTACAAACAGGACGACTCGGTGGACGTACGCTACGAGGCGGCGGACGGCTCGCCGCGCGTGGCCGAGGCACTGGATATCGACGTGGCGTAAAGCGGGGTGAAGGGTGGAAGATCTAAGTAGATAAAGGCGTGGGTGGTGATATAAATTTTGAGTCAACTACTTTTGTAGTTACTAAATGTAGTCACCACAGTAAATTTCAAAAAGGGAATATACCTCTCCGCCTCAATCCTCCCAGGGTCGCACGAGCTTCAAAGCGCCGAGGATTGCTCGCGTCGCCGGAGAGCGATTGAGCGTGTAGAAATGGATGCCAGGCACACCGGCAGCCAGCAGCTCGGCGCACTGTAGCGTGGCGTAGGCGACGCCGAAGTCGATCACGGCCTCTGGAGAGTCTTCGCGAGCGTGTAGCTCTTGGCGCAGGCCCGCAGGGATCGAGGCGCCACACATGCTGGTCATGCGCTCCAGCTGCCCGATCTGCGTGATCGGCAGGATGCCCGGGATGATCGGCACGGCGATCCCCGCCGCGCGCGCGCGAGCCACGAAGTCGAAGTAGAGCGCGTTGTCGAAGAACAGTTGCGTGATCAGGAAGTCCACGCCGGCAGCGACCTTCTCTGCCAGGTAGTCGATGTCGGCCTGCGGGGAGACCGCGTGGATGTGCGTCTCCGGGAAGCAGGCGGCACCGATCGCGAACGGGTAGTCACTCCTGATCAGCTGCACCAGCTCGCACGAGTACTCAAGGCCTCCCTCGGTCTTGACCCAGTCCTGCTCGCCGGCTGGGGGATCGCCGCGCAGCGCGAGCACATTGTCGATGCCGGCGGCTTGCATCTCATCGAGCGTGGCTCGCAGCTCTGGCACTTTCGCGGCGACACAGGTGAAGTGGGCCATCGCCTCCAGGCCGTACTGCTCCTTAATGCGCTTGACGATCGCGATCGTCTTCTCGCGCGTGGAACCGCCCGCCCCATAGGTGACCGACACGAACGCAGGCTCGAGCGTTTGCAGCTCGGTGAGCGCCGCGTACAGATTTTGCTCACCCTGCTCCGTCTTGGGAGGAAAGAACTCGAACGAGAAGACTGGCTCCTCCCGAGCGAGCAGCTGATCGATCCGCATCGGCAAAGCCTAACACGAGCGTGTCAAGGTTTGTGGTTGGGGTTGAACTTGGGGTTTGGGTTGGGGCTCGGGGTTTGGGTTTTGGGGATTGGCTCCGGCCCTGCGGGCCTACGCTGTGGCGTGCATAGTCGCACGCCAACGCTTGGGGTCGTCCCCCACACACTCAGCCTGCCCCACCACCTGCAGGTGCGTGAGCATCGCGAGCGTCTCCGAGAGCAACCACGGACCGCCGTGAGTGGCCAACTCGTCGCTGAAGATGCGCGGCACGATCTCAAAGGCTGTGAGTGGCTCGGCCACGATCGCGCCGCGGACCTTCTCCAGCCGCTCGGCGACCAACTCGCGATTGCCGTCGATGTGCGCGCGCACGTCGGTGAACGTGCGCCCATGGCCAGGCAGGCACAGACGCGCGCCAAGGCGTTCGACCACATCCAGCGACGCTACGAATTCGCCGACCGGGTCTGGCGAGTAGCCGAAGTCGAAGAACAGCGAAATGCGCCCGAGCAGGTGATCGCCGGAGATCAACAGGCGCCGCTCAGGCTGGAACAGGCACACGTGTGACGGTGCATGGCCGGGCGTCTCGTACACACTCCAGGGGCCAAGGTCGGTGTTGACAACGACACCGGGGAGCAGCTCGCGGTCGGGTGCGATCACAGCGGAGATGCCCGATTCGTGGTGCTCGCGCTCCTCGGCGAAGCGCCGCAGGGGCTCCTCGGGAACACCCGACTGGCGCGCGACTTCGATGCGCCTGGCAAGTGTCGCCTGTGGGTTCTGCTCACCGATCGACATGTGCTCGTATTTGGGGTGCATCCACAGCTCGCAGCCGGTGCGCTCCACGATCGCGCCGGCCTGGCCGTAGTGGTCGGAGTGGGCATGCGTGCAGACGACCAGGCGAATTTCCTCGACGGCGAGCCCGCACATCGCGAGCGCCCGTTCGAGCTGAGCCATCGAGCCGGGCTCGCCTGGGCCCGGGGCGTGTAGTAGCCCGTGTCGAACAGCACGACACCATCTCCCGCCTTGACCGCCCACGCGTTGCCGTGCGGCACGCCCGGCCAGGGCAAGGGCAGGCGCAGGCGATAGACGCCCGGCAGGACGCGCTCGCCCCTGCCAAGCTCGCGTTTACGGGCCGGCTCGCTCACCGCCGCGGAGAGTACTAGGCGTAGACTCATAGCTCACGGCGGACAAGGAGATCGCGATGGTCGACAACGAGGCTGACAAGGGCAGGGCGGCTGCAAAGGTGCAGGAGGCGGCGGCGAACATCCACCCACCTAACGAGCGACAGGCAAGCAGCAAAGGCAAGGGCGCCGAGGCGGTGGCGCGCCGTTACTTCGACGCGATCGCCGCGCGCGACGTCGAGGCGGCTGTGGCGCTTTGGGCCGACGGCGGGCGCGAGTATGTGCGCGGTCAGGTGGACGTGATCGCGCCCGAGGGCGTGCGCGAGTTCATCGGCGGGCTGATCGAAGCGATGCCGGACATGAAGATGGAGGTGGTCGAGACGACCACCGAGGGCGAGCGCTGCGCGGTGCGCTGGACGATCACAGGCACGTTTGCCGGGCCGGGAGCGTTGAACGGCGTGCAGGCCACCGGCAGCCCACTGAAACTGGAAGGCGTCGACGTCTTGACAGTGCGCGACGGCAAGGTGCAGGCCAACGACGCCTTCTCCGATGGCTTGACCGTCGCCCGCCAGATCGGGCTGATGCCGCCGCAGGACTCCAGCGCCGAGCAGCGCTTGATGGGCGCCTTCAACGTGAAGACAAGAGTGACCGGCATGGCCGCGCGCGACGCCGAGCTCGTTGCCGAGGGCGTGTGGGTCGTGCAGGGTCAGCCCGGGCGCTGCAACGTGTACCTGATCGAGGACGAGAGCGTCGGTGGGGTGACGATGTACGACGCCGGTGCGCGCACGATGGTCCGCGCTGTGGCCAGCGCCGGCGCCAAGCTCGGCGGGATCAAGCGGATCGTGCTTGGCCACGGCCACACCGACCACCGCGGCACGGCGCCCGCACTCGGCGTGCCGGTACTGTGCCATCCCGACGAGGTGCAGGACGCCGAGGGCAGCGGCGGCTTTCGCTACTGGCCGGAAAACCTCGTCGGGCTGCCGACGCCGCAACGCCAGATCCATCGGGCGATGCACCGCCTCGCTTGGGACGATGGCCCAGTGAAGATCTCTGGCACCCTCTCCGAGGGGGACGAGGTCGCCGGCTTCAAGGTCATCGAGCTTCCCGGCCACGCCCCCGGGCAGATCGGGCTGTGGCGCGAGTCTGATCGTCTCGCACTCGTCAGCGACTGCTTCTACACGCTCGAAATGTGGGGCCGCGGCTGTCCCCCCCATGTACCGGAGCAGACCTACAACTACGACACCGGCCAAGCCAAGGCCTCCATCCGCAAGCTCGCGGAGATGGAGCCAGCAGCGGCCTGGCCTGGGCACGCCAAGCCCGTCACCGGCGACGTGCGCACGCAGCTGCTGAAGGCCGCGGAGACGATGTAGGACGAGACCACGGTGACGCCCTGCCCGCGCCGGCGGGGCGACGGCCGCGGTGGGGCCCTGCCGGCGCCGGCCCGTGCCCAAACGCACGAACGCGTTGGCGCTCGCGTGGTCGCGATCCCACCCCACACCGAACAGGTATAGCCATGGCCAGGAAGACCCGCAAACGCGAAAAGCTGAGCGCGCCCACAAGCGACTACACCGACGCGCAAGGCAACGTACTGACGCTGCGCGGGTCGTTCACCGCAGGCGCCCGGCGCGAGTACGCCGAGACGCTGGCAGGTATGAGCGCGCGTGCTGCCTCCACTCAAGAGGACGCCTGGCAGCGCGCGGTGGAGCTGCTGTTCGAGCGGCTTGCCGTGCGCTGGAGCATCGCCGGCGCCCCGATCGAGCGCCAGAAGGAGCTGCTCGCGCGCCTGCGCGTTGCCAGCGCCGCGGAGCGCGCTTGGGTACGGGACACGCTGCGCGAGCACTGCGCCGAGTGGTTTCCGGATGTGCAGGCGCCCTAGAAGGTCTTTCAAATGACCTGCACGTCTCGATACCCCCTGGTGTGGAGCTGGGGGATTTATTTTGGTACCTAACCTTTACCTAAGCCTTCGCAAAAGGGGGTGTTGGGCAGACCATTCAAAAGATGAGCCATACACCCCAGTTTGCATGACCCATGAATGCCCTGCCGCAGAGCTCATTTTGACGTTCTTAGAGCGGTTAGCCGGACTCGCTGGGCAACTCCAAGCGCGGACCGTGGGCGTTGCCGGCCGAGACGAAGCGCGCGTTGGCTGGGCTCAAAATGAACTCGTAGGACTCGCCGTCCTCGCCCTGGACACTCAAGCGAGTACCGTCATCGTGGACGGCGACGACCGTGCCTTGCTCAAAGCCCCCGCCGAAGTGCTTGATGCGCGCAGAGGCTCCCACGCGTGGGAGCGGTCTTGTCGGGCCAAGCATCACGACTGAGGCATAACACAAACGTCACACCTGAGGCGCCGCGTGCGCCCGCCGCGACCGCTACCGTGGCGAGACAATGCGCCGCACAAAGATCGTTGCCACCATCGGGCCCGCCTCGCGCGAGCCCGAGACACTGCTCGCGATGGTGCGTGCTGGGATGGACGTGGCAAGGCTGAACTATTCGCACGGCACGCTGGCCGAGCACGAGGAGACGGTGCGTCGCGTACGCGACGCCGCCGGCCGCGCGGGACGACCTGTCGCGATCTTGCAGGACCTGCCCGGGCCAAAGCTTCGCATCGGTCCGCTACGTGAGGACATCGTCGAGCTCAAGCCAGGCGACTTAGTCACGTTCAGCTGCGGCGAGGAGCAGGTCGGCGACGCCCGCCACATGTCGATCACCTGGCCCGGGCTCGCCGCGGCACTGACGCCCGAGGAGATCCTCTACCTGGCGGATGGCAGCGTGCGTTTGCGTGTGCGCGCTGTGCGCGTCGAGCAGGGCGAGGTCGACGCCGAGGTCGAGGTCGGCGGCGCCGTCGCCTCGCGCCAGGGGCTCAATATCCCCGGGCCCGCGCACACGCTGCCATCCGTGCCCGAGGAGGACCTGGAGCTGCTGCGCCACGGCGAATCAATCGGCGTTGACATGGTGGCGCTGTCGTTCGTGCGCTTTCCCTCCGATGTCGAAACCGTGCGCGAGCACACACGCCTGCCGCTGATCGCCAAGATGGAGAAGCCCCAAGCGGTCGAACACGCCGAGGCAGATCATCCGCGCGGCGGACTACGTGATGGTCGCGCGCGGGGACCTCGGCATCGAGATGCCGATCGAGCAGGTACCGGCGGTGCAGAAGGAACTGCTCAAGCAAGCCGGCTACCTCGCGCGTCCCTCGATCACCGCGACGCAGATGCTCGACTCGATGGTCACTTCCTCGCGGCCCACGCGTGCCGAGGTGGCCGACGTGGCCAACGCGATCCTCGACGGCACCGACGCCGTGATGCTCTCCCAGGAGACGGCGATCGGCGCCTATCCGGTGGGGGCGGTGGAAATGATGGCTGCAGTCGCGATCCAGGCCGAGGCGATCGCACCGTATGAGGATTGGAACGGCTCGCGGGTGCGTCGTGACGAAGCCGACCCAGCCCACACGGTCGCCCACAGCCTGTGCCTGGCCGCGCGCGAACTGCACCTCGACGCCCTGATCGTGCCGACGCTCTCCGGACGCTCCGCGCGGCTGGTCTCGGCGCATCGCCCCACGGTCCCTATATACGCGCTCTCTCCCGGGCGCGAGACAGTGCGCCGCTGCGGGCTGATGTGGGGCGTGCAGGCCTCCTCGATTCGCCGCCACGAGACAACCGAGGAGCTAATCGCCGACTCCGCCCGGCGCGTGGTGGAGCTGGGCTGGTGCGAGAAGGGCCAGCGCGTCGGCATCACCGCAGGGCTGCCGAGCGGGCGACCGGGGACTACGAGCTTGATGCAGATACAGGTGCTTTAGATCAGTACTGCCCGATTACGAGGCCCGCCGTTGCAACCGGCCTGAACGGGACCTGTTCGACAGACCGGCGAATCTTGTTTCCCAAAAAAATTGGCCTACGCCGCACCCACGCCCGTGCGTTCGTAGAACTCCGCCTCCTCGCGCCCCAGCTCGGTCACCGGCGGATCGCCATACATCCACTCGCGCGCGATCCGGTGCCAGTTGTTGCGTGCGCGCAGCTGCGAGAGCACCGCAAGCGTCAGCATCTCCATGCGCCTGCCGAACAGGTGCTCAGGCTGGATCGTCTTGGTGGCGCATCTCACGGAAATGGGAGGAGCGCGGGTCTGAGCTCTCGATCATCACCTCCGTCGCGATCTCTGGCTCCAGCTGGACCGTTTCGTCTGCGGTCGTGTACCACCAGATCGCATCCTCGATGAAGGCAAGCAGGTGATCGGGATCCACGCGCTCGGGTTCGGGCAGGAAGCGCGACTCGGCCAGCAGCCTGTGCAGCGTCTGCGCATCGCCCTCCACCACAGCCCGTTGGCAAGCCAGCTCCAGTTCGACCGGCTCGCGATCCAGGCGCTTGAACAGACCGAAGTCGAGAAACGCGACGCGCCCATCGTCGAGCAACATGAAGTTGCCCGGGTGCGGGTCGCCGGAGAATTGGCGGTGCCGGTACAGGCAGCCGAGAAAAAAGCGAAATACGATCTCCCCGATCCTGTCGCGCTCGGCCTGCGGGTACTCCTTCAGCTGCTCGAAGCCAACCCCACGCACAAAATCGGTGACCAGCACATGCTCGCGCGAGAGCTCGCTCACGACCTCGGGCACCACGATGAACGGGTGCCCCTTGAAGATGCGCGCCAGTGAGCGCTGGTTCTGGGCCTCGAGCTCGTAGTCGAGCTCCTCGGCGATGCGGTCGCGAATCTCCGCCGTGACGCCCTTGACGTCGAGGCTCGGCGTCATGCGCTTGAGCAGCCGCATGATCATGCCCAGGTTCTGCATGTCCGCACGCACCGCAGCCGCCACGCCCGGATATTGCACCTTGACGGCAACCTCACGGCCACCTGCCCCCCGCGGGGAGTCCTCCTGAGCGTCGCCCGATACACCTGCCCGATCGAAGCCGCCGCGATCGGCTGCTCGTCGAACTCGGCGAACACGTCCGCGATCCTCTCTTCGAGGTCGTCCTCGATCACGCGCTTCATCTGCTTAAACGAAACGGTCGGCGCCGCGTCGCGCAGCTTGGACAGCTCGCGTTGGAACTCCTCACGGTGCTCCTCCGGCACGAGCCCGACGTCCAGGAACGACATCACCTGGCCCAACTTCATCGCCGCGCCCTTCATCGTTCCGAGCGCCGCCACGATCTGCTTGGCGGTCTCCAGCTGGCGACGGGCGCTTGCCTCTTGGGCGCCCTGCTCGCTGCGCCCGACATTTGCCGCCTTGGTGCCGAGACGCTTGACGGTCTCGCCTGCCGCAAGCCTGCCCACTGTGGCTGTGCGACGCACCCTCGATGTTGGGATCTTCTCCTGCGCCACCCTTTGAGTTTACGAGCGCCGCGGCGGCGTGCGCGGGGTAAACCGCGAGGGGTCGGATACCTGTTGCCTGCCGCGCGCGGGGACCGCCCTTTGGCCTGGAGGGAACCGGACATACAACCGAAGGTTGTATGTCCGGAAGGCGCTGGAGGGGTCCGGTTACGAAGACACCTCCACGCGGGAGCCGGGGACGATGTCGTCCTTACCGTCCAGCCAGCGCACCCATGCCTTCTTGCCGCCGTCGTAGTCCTCACCGAGCAGGATAAGCGTCGCCGGCTCGCCGAGCGCCTTGCAGGGCTCAGAGCCTTCCGGGTCCAGACCGCGCCACATTCGAATGAATGCGTTCTGCTCCCACTCCCGCGCCACGCTCGTCGCGTCGGTGTGGCCCGGGTAGACGATCGTCTCCCCCGGCAACTCCATCAGCGTGCCCATGATCGAGTCGCGCAGGTCGGTGTAAGTCGTGTGGCCCGGTGCCCGCACGCCCCCAACGGAGCCCTTGAAGAGGGTGTCCCCCGTGAAGACGACCGCCTCGCCGCCTTGAAAGCCACCGGGACCGGCGCCGGCGCCCGGGCGTGTGCTCCCGCTGGGACGCGCCACCAGGAACGAGAGCATCCCGGCCGTGTGCCCGGGCGTGCGCAGCGGCCTGACCTCGAGCTGGCCGAACTGCAACATCTCCCCCGCCTCGATCGCGCCCAGGTCGACGCCCTTGCCCACCGCATCGCCCATCCCAACCAGCGCCTCGCGCTCCAGCGAGTGGATCAGCACCTTGAGCTTCGGCCAGCGCTCCCGCAGCGCGCCCACCTCGCTCACGTGGTCGAAGTGATGGTGGGTGAGCAGCACATGTGTCGGCTCGACCTGCAGGCGCTTGGCGGCCTCCACGAGCGGCGCCACCGGACCACCGGCATCGACGAAGAACCCCGGCCCACCTTCGCCGTCGGCGACGAGATAGGTGTTCGAGAGGAACTGTGGATTCAGTGAGCGCTCGACGAGCATGGCGGCCATACTTGCACGAAGGCGACCCTTGGAGGAACCATGCCCCTGATCCACACCTGCTATCGCATCACCGATATCGACCGCTCGATCGGCTTTTACAAAGCGCTCGGCTTCGAGGAGGTCGGGCGCATTCCGATCGGCGACGAGGCCGTTAACGTGTTCATGAACCAGCCCGGCGACGGCGACATGCCGCGCTTGGAGCTCACCTACAACTTCGGTGTGGACTCCTATGAGATCGGCTCGGGCTATGGCCACATCGCGATCGCGGCCTCCGATCTGGACGGAACGCTCGCGCGGCTTGCCGAGCTGGGCATCCAACCCGAGAAGCCGCCCTATTCGGTGCGCGAGGGCGGCTCGCGACTGTGCTTCGTCAAAGACCCCGACGGGTATCGAATTGAGATAATTGAGCAAGGGTAGCGACCACCCGCCTCAGCTGCGGGAAGGAACCGCGTGGAGATCGTCGAGCGGTCAGCGCCCTAATGCCTGATGCCGTAATCCGGATTATAACCTAAAAGTTATATAATCTAGAGGCAACAACCTAGAGGTTATATAACTGGATAGCCGATTGGACACCACACACCCTAGAGACCGACGCCTGGACGGTCCCGGCCCGTCGGACGCGAAGATCGCGTGCAACGGACCCCGAGAGACGGACGTGGAACGTACCTACGGATAGGGGACGCACCTATAGTGATCGCCGGATGGAACTAGGCCTGGCCACCTTCGCCGACGTAGCCCCCGGCGCTTCCCCTGCGCGCGTAGCCGGACGTCTGCAGGAGCTGCTCGAGGAGATCGAGCTTGCCGACCGCCTCGGCCTCGCTGTGTTCGGCGTCGGCGAGCATCACCGGCGCGACTATTCGGTGTCGGCCCCCACGGTGGCGCTTGCCGCAGCGGCCGCCCGCACCGAGAAGATCCGCCTGTCGAGCGCCGTGACCGTGCTCAGCTCGGCCGACCCGGTCACCGTCTTCGAGGAGTTCTCCACACTCGACCTGCTCTCAGGCGGACGCGCGGAGATCATGGCGGGCCGCGGCTCGTTCACCGAGTCCTTCCCACTGTTCGGCCTCGACCTGGAGGACTACGACGAGCTGTTCGCCGAGAAACTAGAGCTGCTGTTGGCGCTGCGCTCCTCCGAGCGCGTCACTTGGTCGGGACGCCATCGCGCCGCCCTGCAAGACGCAGCTGTATATCCCCGCCCACTCCAGCAACCACTGCCCGTTTGGATCGCGGTCGGCGGCACGCCCGCATCGGTGGTGCGAGCCGGGATACTCAGGTTGCCATTGATGATCGCCATCATCGGCGGCGCGCCTGCCCGTTTCGCGCCGCTCGTCGAGCTGTATCGCGAGGCGCTGCGTCGCGGCGATGAAGAGCGAGCGCAAGGCGACGATCGCGACACGTCCTCACACGAGAACGCACCGCAGCCCAACCAGCGGTCGGCCAAGGCGGTCCAGCCGTCGGCATCAACTCGCACATGTACATCGCCGAAACGGCCAAGCGCGCGGCCGACGAGTTCTTCGAGCCGTACTCGCAGATGATGAACCGCATCGGTCGCGAGCGCGGCTGGCCGCCGATGAGCCGCGCCCAGTTCAATGCCGGCTGCGCACCGGAGGGCCACCTGCTCGTCGGCACGCCCGAGGAGGTTGCGACGAAGATCCTCGCCCACCACGAGCTGTTCGACCACGACCGCTTTCTCGGCCACATAAGCGTCGGCGTGCTGCCGCACGAGAAGGCGCTGCGCGCTACCGAGCTGTTCGCGACGGAGGTAGTCCCGCGCGTGCGAGTCGCACTCGGCGTGGGCGACCCGACAAGCGACACCGGCACGAGCCCGGCGAGCAACGACCCACCTGCCGCCTCCACGGGCGACACCGGCGCTACCCTTCCTGCCAGTGATGGCTGACACGGGCAAGATCGCCAAGAACCTGGAGCGCTTCGCTCAGGCTGTCGCGGCACACGACCGTGAGAACCCGACGCATACCGCACACGGGATCGGGCTAGCGCACTTCGACATGGAGCGTCTCGGTCTCGAGGAGGGTGAGGAGATCCTGCCGGGCATCACGATTCATGCCGACAGCGGCCAGAGCGCCAACTTCCGTGTGCTGTGCGACGGACAGCACGACGAGGGTGCTGTCGAGTCCGAGGAAGAGGTCGTCGAGGCGGTCTCGACCCAGGCGCTGCCGATGGTCTCGCCCGATATTGCTCCGCGCGAGCTCTGAGCTGCTCTCCGAGAGCCTGCAAGCACAGCCAAAAGAGGATGCCCCCCGCGCGCGTGGGGAGCGGCAATTTTGAGAGACGCCTCAGTCGCCTACCGACGATCCAACCGCCGGATTGGACACACCGGCCCGCATCGCGATCATTCCAACGAGCCGCTCAATCGTCGGACATTGAATGCCGTGGCGTGCGGCCGCGCGCAACACGGAGCCTGGAATCGCGTCCAGCTCCGGCGGACGCCCCGCAGCGATATCGCGCTGCATCGAGCTGCCGAGCGTGTCGTGCGCGGCGGTCAGCTCACCGAGCGGGTCATCGCTTGGGATCGCGGCGCCCTCCGCCTGAGCAACCGCGCAGCCCTCCTCGATCGCTCCAACCAAGTCGGCGCGCAGCTCAGGTGTCGAGCGGATCTCTCCAAGCAGCTTGTCGTATGCGCTGGTGGTGCATGCGAGCGCGTTGAGCCGCACGAGCTTCGACCACATGACCTGTGCCTCGGTGTCGCCTACTCGCGCTGGGATGCCGACGTCCGAGAGCGTGCTAGCCAGGCGCTCCATTGCTGCGTGAGCCGACTGGTAGTGGGAAGCCATATCCACGCGCAAGAACTTGCTCGTGTGAACGACCACACCCGGCTCGGGGCGATCGGCCTCGACACGGATCGTGCCTGCCACGACCGTCTCCGGGGCGAAGCGCCCGCGCAACACGGCTAGGTGGTCGAGCCCGTTCAGCAACGGCAGCACGAGCTTCGGCGGCGCCTCGATCCGCTCGAGCGCCTCTCGCAGACCGGCAGCCTTGGTGGCCACGATCAAGACATCGACCGGCTGCTCCAGCCGTACCGTGGCCGGCGGGTGGATGTGAAAATTCCCGAGCAGCACGCTGCTGACGCTGAGACCCCGCTCGGAGATCGTCTCGGCCGTTGCGGTGCGCGCCACGACGGTCACAGACGTGCCGGCACGGTCGAGCGCGCCGGCAACCAGGCCGCCAACCCCGCCCGGGCCTAGCACCGCGACGCTCACCACAAGCACTCGACGACGTTCACGACTAGCGCCCCGCCCACTTGCGCAAAAGCGCAACTCGCGCTCACCGCCGCGGAGACTTCGTTCAGCGCGACCCTCACGGCAGCGGATCGACGAGCACGCCGGGGTTCATTACCGCTTGCGGATCGAGCGCCGCCTTGGCGCCGCGCAAAGCCGCGGCGAACGGGTCGGGGCGCTGACGGTCATACCAAGGCCGATGGTCGCGCCCGACGGCGTGGTGATGGGTGATCGTGGCGCCCTCGGCGACTATCACCTCGGAGACCGCCGCCTTGATAGCTGCCCATTGCTCGACCTCTTCGCCGCGCTGGGCGGGTGCGAGCACCGTGTAATAAGGAGCGGGCCCGTCTGGGTAAACGTGGGTGAAGCGGCAGGAGACATGCGCCGCACCGCTTGTGTCCTCGGCCGCGGCGCGCGCGGCGGCCATCACACGCTCGTGGAAACCCGGGAAGCGATCCCAAGTGATCGCGGTCTCAAACGTCTCCGAGAGAACACCCATCGCGACGAAGACGTCGCGCACATAGGGGGCGCGCAGGAACGCTTCGCGCCATGCGCCAACACCGCCACCGCTATCGCCCATTTTGGCTTCTCCGGCTAGACCGCCGTGCTCGGCACAGATGGCAAGCGCCCGGTCCATCCACGGCCCAACCGGGTGATCGCAGGACTCGAAGCCGAGCACGAGCAGGGCGAAAGTACCGTCGCCTGACATCGTGAAGCGCGCCTCGGCAGGGTCGATCAGGCGGCAGTTGCTCGGATGGAGGCCCGACTGGGAAAGGGCCCGCACGCACTCTGCGCCGATCGCGAACGTCGGAAAGCGCACCCCCACCGAGGCCCGGTGGGTGGGACGCGGCTGGACTCGCACCCATGCCTCGGTGATGACCCCAAGCGTGCCCTCCGAGCCGACGAGCAGCCGGTCGGGGCTCGGGCCGGCGCCGGAGCCTGGCAGCCGTCGCGACTCCCACGTGCCCGTCGGCGTGATCGCGCGGACGGACTCGACGAAGTCCTCGATGTGCGTCCACACCGTGGCGAAGTGCCCAGCTGCGCGCGTGGCGATCCAGCCGCCCAGCGTGGAGAGCTCGAACGACTGCGGGAAATGGCGCAGCGTGAGGCCGTGCTCGGCAAGCTGCGCCTCCAAGTCCGGCCCGGTGGCACCGCCCTGGATGCGTGCGGCACACGAGACCTCGTCCACCTCGACTACTTGGCGCAGCCCAGTGAGGTCGATCGAGATCGCTCCGTTGTAGCCGGAGCCCACGACAGGCTGCACCCCACCGACCACGCTCGTGCCGCCCCCGTAGGGGATCGCGGCGACACGCTCGGCCGCGCACCACTCCAGCAGCCGCTCGACATCGCGCTCGTCGCGCGGAGAAGCGACGAAGTCCGGGGGCTGCTCGAAATGGCCGCGGAAGCCGAGCACGACATCCGAATAGGACTTGCCGAGTGCGTGGGAAGCACGCGCGTGCGCGTCGGCGGCACAGATGCCAGCGAGCTCCGCCGGCGCCACGACTTGCGGAGCCGGCAGACGGACAGCGTCCAGGCTCACCGGGTCCTCGACCTCGACGGGTGGGAAGCCAAGGTGTGTGGCTAGACCACCGGCGGCGGCGCGAACCTCCTCAGGCGAAAGCTGCTCGTCCTCGAAGCCCCAACCCCAGTGCTTGCGTCTACGGATGCTCACCGCCGAAGAGCTTAGGGGGTAGAGGTCCTCCAAAAACGGCATGCCCCCCGCGCGCGCGGGGGCATCGGCGATTTGGAGCAACTCCACCTCACCCTTCCCGTCCCGCATGAGCGGATCTTTACTCGCCGCGGCTCCCCGATAGCTAGCCTTCTAGGTGTGGCCACCAGAGCACAACCGACGACGAACGAGCTGCCGCAGCTGCTGGCGCGCGGGCCTTGGGAGCTGAACCAGGTCAAGACGCGCTGGCGCAGCGAGCACTTCGAGCCCTCGCCCGAGCACACCAAGGTCGCGGACGCCGAGATTGCCAGTTTGCAACAGCGCGGTTCGCCGAGCCACGACGGTCTGGCGGGACGACTGGTCGACTTCAAGCAGGGGCCACACGGCATAGAGCTCGAGCTGCAGCCGCTGCGTTGGGCGCTGCGCCTGGTGAGCGCCGATGCTTCAGACAGCGTTGCCGGGCTGTGCCTGACGCGTGCCGCTGACGGGCGCTGGCTGGCGGGTAGGCGCGCGGCGTGGCTTTCCACTTGGGCTGGGCGCTGGGCGCTGGGAGCGGGCGGCGCCGTGGATCTCGGCGAGAGCCCCGCCGACACACTGATCAGGGAGCTGAACGAGGAGTGGTCGGTCTCGCCTGCGCGCGTGCGCGGGGAGGCGTTGATCCGCTTGCCCCACCAACTCGTGATGTTCGTCGGACAGGCTTGGCTGGAGGAGGGCGCCGAGGTTACCCCCGACCACGAGCACGACGAGTACGCATGGTGGCCGAGCGACGTCGAGGAGTGGCCACCTGAGGCCGAGGAGAGCCTGCGCAGGATGGCGCGCTGGCTGTCGGAGTGAGCCCGGCGAGGCCGGCGACTCCCGTCGCGCTCGGCTCGCCTTCAACGCGCGCGGACCCTCCACGACCGCGCCCCACCCCTCCTTCCGGCGTTCACCCGCCTGAAGTGGACCTCCTTCTTTCACTCGTGCGTGTATACCTCGCTGCTGATCTGCGCGTTCGCGCTTGGCAAACCACAGCCGGAGACGCTCGTGTTGGGCTGGACGCACGGGCTGCTGTGGATCGGCATGTCGCTTGCCTGCATCACAGCCGCGCGCATGAGAATCGTCTCACTGCGCCTCGCCGTGGCGGTAGCTGTGCTGGGCGGGATCGGGCCCTTCTTTGGCAGCGCCGAGTTCGTACGTGAACAACGTCGCCAAGCAACTGTTAGGCAACGTGAAGAGACGCCGGCTTCGGTCGCCCTGGATTAATTCCGGCGGCCGGGCACGCTAGAGTGACAGCAGATGGCGTCCGGCACTACGATCAAGCAAATGATCGACGTCGTGACCCCTGCCGCCGGCGAGTCGGTCACCGAGGGAACGATCCTCGAATGGCATGTCAAGGTCGGCGACTTCATCAAGGTCGACGACACGATAGTTGAGATCTCCACCGACAAGGTGGACGTCGAGCTGCCCTCGCCCGCCAGCGGAACGGTTGTCGAGATCTTGGCCGAGGAGGGCGACACGGTCGGCGTGGGGCAGGTGATCGCGCGGCTCGCCGAGGGCGAAGGAGGGTCGGGTCAGCCCTCCGCGGGGGACGACACCACCCGCCGGGGAGGCGGCAACAGCGCAACCGAAGCTCGCGCGGCAAGCTCAGCGCAGGCGAGCACCGCCACTGCTCAAACCGGCACAAACGCGGCGCAGGGTACAGGCGCCGCGCAAGCCACCAGCGACGGAGCGGCGGCGCAGGCCGACGGCAAGCGTGTGTCTCCCGTGGCGGCGCGCGTGGCGGCCACCGAGGGCGTCGACCTCGCCGGCGTGCCCGGGAGCGGGCCCGGCGGGCGGATCGTCAAGGCCGACGTGCTCGGCGTCGTCGCGAATGGCGGACCGGCCGCCACCAACGGCAAGTCCACCACCGCCTCTGAGCCGGCAGGCGAGCGCCAGCTGCTGAAGGGCGGCGCGGCGATGCTCGCGCGCTATATGGACGAGTCGCGCTCGATCCCGACGGCCACCAGCTTCAGGACACTGACCGTGACAGCTCTTGACGGGCGCCGCCGCGAGCTGAAGGCCGGCGGGCGCAAGGTGTCCTTTACGCACCTGATCGCCTACGCGATCGTGCAGGCCGCCGGCGAGATGCCGAGCATGGTCCACCACTTCGCCGAGATCGAGGGCAAGCCGTATCGCATCGAGGACGGCGCGGTCAACCTCGGGCTGGCAGTGGACGTCGAGAAGAAGGACGGCTCGCGCACGCTGATGGTTCCGGTCATCCGCAGCGCGGACCGGCTGAGCTTCGAGGAGTTCCTCGCGCGCCTACGACGCGCTCGTCGAGAAGGCACGCACCAACACGCTCACGGCCGACGACCTGACAGGGGCCAACATCACGCTGACCAATCCCGGCGGCCTGGGCACGATCGCCTCGGTGCCACGGCTGATGAACGGCCAGGGCACGATCGTCGCGACCGGCTCGATCGCCTACCCGTCGGGCTCGGCAACATCGGCGAGCAAGTCGGCGCCGAGAAGGTCATGACGATGACCTCCACCTACGACCACCGCGTGATCCAAGGGGCCGAGTCTGGGCGCTTTCTTGGACTGATCGAGCAGCGCCTGCAAGGAGAGCACGACTTCTACGAGAGCGTCTTCGCCTCGCTTGGCGCTCGCGCTTGGGCCCGCGCCCAGCGCGCCCACGCCGACTGGGCTCACAGCGGCCGCGCCGCCTACGGGGGCAGGTGGGGTCTCGATTCAAGCCAGCGCGCCCGACGAGCAGATGCTGCAAGCCGTGCAGGCCGCCAGCACGCTTTTGCACCGCTTCCGCAGCCATGGGCACCTCGCCGCGCGTCTGGATCCGCTTGGCTCAGAGCCCGAGGGCGAGCCACAGCTCGACCCGGAGACCGCCGGCCTGACTCCCCAGGTGATGGCACAGATCCCGGCTCGCATCCTGCGCATGTACGTGCCCGGCGAGACGCTTGCCGAGGCTTTGCCCAACCTGCGCCAGACCTACTGCGGCACAATCGCCTATGAGATCGAGCACATCTCCTCGCACCGCCAGCGCGTGTGGCTGCGCGAGCACATCGAGTCCGGCGCCTTCCGCCAGCCGTTGGGCACGAGGAGCGCAAGGCGCTGCTCAAGCGACTGATCGAGGTCGACGCGCTCGAGCGCTTCATGCACAAGGCCTACCTCGGCCAGCACCAGTTCTCGATCGAGGGGCTGGACATGACCGTGCCGATGCTCGACGAGCTGATCCAGCTGGCGGCCGGCATCGGCGGGCAGGAGGTCGTGGTCGGGATGGCGCATCGCGGCCGGCTGAACGTGCTTGCGCACAACCTCGGGCGTCCCTACGACACGATCTTCGCCGAGTTCGAGGGTGCTTCCACGCTCGAGGCGGTCACCACGATTCCTCAGGGCGGCACCGGCGACGTGAAGTACCACCACGGCTCGCAGGGGTCCTACGATCTGCCTGACGGCGGCACGATCCGCGTCAACCTGGAGTCCAATCCCAGCCATCTCGAGTACGTCTCGCCGGTCGTCGAGGGAGCCACGCGGGCTGCCCAGACGACTCGTACCGGTCCGCGCGCCCACCAGGACACCAACGCGGCCGTGCCGATCGTGATCCACGGCGACGCCGCCTTCCCCGCCCAAGGGGTTGTGGCCGAGACGCTGAACCTGCAGGCGCTCGACGGCTACCAGGTCGGCGGCAGCTTGCATCTGATCATGAACAACCAGGTCGGCTTCACCACCGACCCCGACGACGCGCGCTCGACGCGCTGGGCCTCTGATCTGGCCAAGGGCTTCGACGTGCCGATCATCCACGTCAACGCCGACGACGTGCCGGCCTGCATGAGCGCTGTGCGGCTCGCCTTTGCCTTCCGCCAGGAGTTCGGGCACGACGTGTTGATCGACTTGATCGGCTACAGGCGCTTTGGCCACAACGAGTCCGACGAGCCCGCCTATACCCAACCGGAGATGTACGCGAAGATCAAGACGAAGAAGCGCGTGTACGAACTCTGGGCCGAGCAGCTGATCGAGGACGGCGTCGTCAGCCGCGAGGACGTCGAGCGTACCGGGCAGGAGGTGTGGGACAACCTGACGATCCTGCATCAGCGGTTGAAGGCCAAGATCGCCGCCGCTGCCGAGCACGGACACGTCGATCAGAGCACCGGCGAGTATCAGCTCGATCGTTCCCCCAGCCCGGAGGTCGACACCGCCGTGCCGGCTGCGCGCGTACGCGAACTCGGGCTCGAGCTTCTGCATACGCCCGATGATTTCACCGTGCATCCGAAGCTCGTCAAGCAGCTGGAGCGCCGCCGCGAGGCGCTCATCGATCAGAATGGCGGCTCGGCCGCGGGCGAGCCGGGCACGGAGAAGGTTGCCGCGCGCCTGGACTGGGCCCACGCCGAGGCGCTTGCGTTCGCTTCGCTTTTGACCGAAGGCACGCCTGTGCGACTCACCGGGCAAGACACAGAGCGCGGCACCTTCAGCCAGCGCCACCTGGTGCTGCACGACGCTAAGACCGGGCGGGCGTTCTGCCCGATCCAATCGCTGCCCGAGGCGCTGGCGCCGATGGAGCTGCACAACAGTCCTCTCTCCGAGCTTGCCTGCATAGGCTTCGAGTACGGCTACAGCCAGGAGGCGCCCGAGACGCTTGTGCTTTGGGAGGCTCAGTTCGGCGACTTCGTCAACTCGGCCCAGGTGATCATCGACCAGTTCATCGCCTCTGGGCTTGCCAAGTGGGGACAGACCTCACGCCTTACGCTGCTGCTCCCGCATGGATACGAGGGCTCGGGACCCGAGCATTCCTCAGCCCGGTTGGAGCGCTTCCTCGCACTTGCCGCCGAGGGAAACATGCGCGTGGCGAACCTGACCACACCCGCCCAATACTTCCACCTACTGCGCCGCCAGGCCCTGATCGCCAAGCAGCGCCCGCTTGTGATCATGACGCCGAAGTCACTGCTGCGGTTGCCGCAGGCGACCAACACCGTCGAGGATCTGGCCGAGGGCTCGCGCTTCGAGCCCGTGCTGGCCGAGCCCGGCATCGCCGACGAGGCAGCCGTGACTCGGCTTGTCCTTTGCACCGGCAAGATCTACTACGACCTCGCCGGGCACCCCGACCGCCAGAGCAACGACAGCGTGGCGATCGGTCGCGTCGAGCTGCTCTACCCGTTCCCCGAGCGCAACATCAGGGAGCTGATGGGGCACTATCCTAATCTCGAGGAGATTCTCTGGGTGCAGGAGGAGCCGCGCAACGTCGGGGCACGCGCGCACATGTTCCCGCGCCTGATGCAAATCATGCCTGAGGACATCCACTTCGGCTTCGTCGGGCGGCCCGAGCGGGCGAGCCCGGGCGAGGGCTACCCGGCGGCGCACATCGCCGAGCAGAGCCGCATCGTCAAGACGGCGCTCGACCTCGGTATTCCCGTCTCGCAGTACCCGAAAAAGACGCCGGGCGAGCGCTAACCGATGGGCGCCCTTTGGCGACGGTTTCTGTTGGTCATGCGCCAGCGCAAACGCAAGCGTCGACTGCGCGGCTGACCCTCGACGCCGAACGGCCAGCGGCCACTCCGAAACCGCCTGCCCCCGCGCGCGCGGGGGGCACACCACTTCCCCCTACCGGCCCCTCCACACAGGGGGGCGCTTCTCGGCAAAGGCTGTGGCGCCCTCACGAGCATCCTCTGAAACAAAGACCTGGTCAGAGATCGCGCTTTGACGCTCCCACATCTCGGCCGAGGACCAATCCCATTGCTCTTGCAAGATGCGCTTGGAGGCCGCTAGCGCAAGAGGGGCGTTGGCCGCTATCTCCTCCGCCAAGCCAAGCGCTACCTCTACCGCCGCGCCCGGCTCGGCCAGGCGGTTTACGAGGCCCAACTCGCAAGCTCGCTCGGCGAGTATCGGCTCGCCAGTTAGCGCCAATTCCATTGCGACGTTGTAGGGGAGGGAGCGCGGCAGGCGCAACAAAGCCCCGCCCGCGGCCACCAAGGAGCGCTTGACCTCGGGTATGCCGAGCTTGGCGCCGCGTGCGGCCACAATCAAATCACACGCTAGAGCCACCTCCAGGCCGCCCGCTACAGCGAAGCCCTCCACGGCTGCGATCAGCGGCTTTGCCGATGCTTGCCGCACGATCCCGGCGAAGCCGCGATCGCCCACCCATGGGCGCTCGCCGCTCACGAACGCCTTCAGGTCCATGCCGGCACAGAAGCCCTTGCCGGCGCCCGTCAAGACGCCCGCGCTAAGCGAAACCTCGCCGTCGAGCTCCTCCAGCGCTGCTGCGATACCTTCGGCCAGCGGCAGGTTCACCGCGTTTCGTGCCTCTGGGCGATTGAGCGTGATCAACAGCACGGCCCCGCGCCGCTCGGTAAGCACCACCCCGGAATCGCCACTCATGGCTAGGACTATGCCGCAAACAGGCGCAGCTCGGGCTCGCGGTTGCCGCGTAGCACTTCGAGGTCGACCTCTACACACGCGATGCCGCGCGATTCCGCTAGCACTCTGGCCTGCGGCTTGATGTGCTTGGCCACCAAAACACCCCGACACTGCGCCATTGCCGGGTCCACACGAATCCGCTCCAAGTAGCGTGTTAGCTGCTCCACCGAGTCGAGGGTGGCGATGCGCTTGATCTCGACGGCCACCCATTCGTCCTTGAGGTCTCGGCACATCAGGTCGACCGGGCCGATGTCGGTCGGCCACTCGCGCCGCACCAGGCGGAAGCCCTCGCCGCACCAGTGGGGGGCGTCGGCCAGGAGCTCTTGCAGTTCGCGCTCGACGCCCTCCTTCTCCAGGGACGCGCTCACCTCGAGCTCGTGCTCGACGTCGGTCAGGACCTCGGCGATCGCGATCTCCAGGCGCTCGTCCTCGCGTTGCTTGCGCACGACCATGCGCGTCAACCTGGCTTCGCCGTCGGCGCGGCGCGCGTCGGCGCCATCCCCGCCTTCGAATCCGTCGCCATCGCGCTCCTCTTCGAGCACCGTCGGCGGGGTCATCCAGTTGAGCGGCTTGACGTTTGGGCCGCCCCCGTCGGCCCAAACCATGAAAGTGCCGTCGCCCTTGCACATCAACAGGCGCACCGCCTCGGGCAAGGCCGTTGTGGTACGGCCGATGTAGGTGACCTCACAGCGAGCGACGATCAAACGCACCCGCGGACGGTATCCGCTTCGGCGGATCTACTTGTCCTCGTCGTGTACGTCCAGGTTGATCGACTCGCGGAACTCGCGCATGCTCTTGCCGAGCGCGCGCGCGACCTCAGGCAGGCGCTTGGGGCCAAGCACCACCAGCGCGACCGCGCCGAGGAACAGCAGATGGACGGGACTGTCGATTCCCATGTACATAAGGCTAGCGCGTAGCCGAACCGCATATATAACCTAAAGGTTGTTTAACGGGCTGAGCTGGGCGAGACACTGGACGCTGGCCCGTAGGAGCTGAATCTCGGCTGCGACCCCGAAGCGCGCCGAGAGGGGGCCTCGCCCGCACAATCGGCCTGCCCAGAGCTCACGCACAACTGAGGCAGCTCGCCGCCGACCCGGCTTCTACTCTCTGCCCGTGGCAGCAGAGCCAACATCGCCCGCCCGGCCGACCCTATCCGCCGCCCGCCGCGCCCGAGCCCTTCTGGCCGGCGCAGCTGACGATCCTCGCCGCGATCGGGCTGCAGGTCGCACTGCCCTCGCGGCTCGTGGCCGGGCCCGTTTGGCTTGTGCCGGCGCTCGAGGGGGTGCTGTTCATCGGCATGTTCTTGGCCACGCCGCGTCAGCTCGAGCACGAGCATACCCGCCGCCGGCGCGTGGCGCTGGGCTGACCGCGTTTGGTGGGCGCCGCCAACATCTACTCGCTTGCCGCGCTGACGCAACCTCCTGCTGCAGCCACAACGTGACCAACGGCCGCCAGCTGATCGTCTCTGGAGTGCTGATCTGGATGACCAACTTTTTGATCTTCGCGCTTTGGTACTGGGAGATGGATCGCGGCGGCGCCGGCAAGCGTGCCGCCGGGCACGACGGGCCGCCGGACCTGCTGTTTCCCGCAGATGGCCGACGACCGCATCGAGCCGCCTGGGTGGCGGCCGAAGTTCGTCGACTACCTGTACGTGTCGCTGACGAACGCGACCGCCTTCTCGCCCACCGACACGATGCCGTTGACGCCGATCGCGAAGCTGACGATGGGCGTGCAGTCGCTTGTCTCGCTCGTGACGATCGGCCTGATTGTGTCACGCGCGGTGAATATCCTCGCGTAGCGCGGGCACCGACACCCCTCCCATCCCCTCGGCGGCCTATCGTCCATAGGTCATGACCTTCCTCCAGGCGACGCTCGAGCAGGGCGAGGCGGTGTTGCGCTTTCCCTACGACGACGTACTTGCGCAGGCTGTTGCGCGCGATCCCCGGGCGCCGCTGGGATCCGGCCGCGCGCGCTTGGATCGTGCCGCTGGATCCCGAGCGTGCGCAGGCGGTGGCGCTGCTGCTCGAGAACCTGCCGCATGGCGCGGCCGTCGTCAGCGAACCGCTGGCGCGTGCGCTCGAGCGCACGCGGCGTGCGCGGCCACGACGAGTGCGTGCTCGACGTGGCCCGAGCCGACGAGAGCTGGTGGCTGACGTTCGCCACCGACCGCGCGCCGAGGATCGTGGAGGCGCTGCTCGAGCACCCCGACGCCTACCAGCTGCCCACGATCGGGCGCGCCCTGATCCCGCTTGACGAGCAGGCTGCTCGGCTCGTGGACACGCTGCCCGCCGAGGCCGGGCGCCTGCGCCTCAGCGAAGACGCGGCGCACGCGCTGACCGAGGTCTCCGAGCGACCCGCGACCCGCTCACACCTGGAGCAGGAAGCGGCGCGATGACGCTATGACGTGGAGCTGCAAGCGCGACCGGCGCAAGCAGCACTGGGTGCTGATCGCGGCCGAGCACGCTGCCGCTCGCCCGCGCGCTTGCCGCTCGTAGCGACCTGCGCACGCTCGAGGGGCCCGAGGGGACTTTCGCGTTGGCCGCCGTCGAGCGCGACGCGCACCTGATCGTCGGAGCTGCTCGACCAGCTGGAGCTGGCCGGCATCGACCCGCGGCGTGCAGAGCTGGCTGGCTCGCGCGACCACTTGGCGCGGAACGATCGACGTCGCCGGCGAGCCCGAGGAGCCCGTGTTCCTGTTGCTTGGCGATCCCATCGGCCTGCCGCCCGAGCTGCGCGAACGTGCTGTCAGCGCGCCCGGCGGCGTGACGATTCCCCTGACGCTCGAGTCTTGGCAGGCAATCGAGCAGAACATGCGCGGCTTCTCAAGCGCCGCCGCTCGCCGCTGCGTCGCCGCGCTCAAGGAAGGGCGCCCCGCGCCGCCCGCGGTGCTGGAGCTGTCCTCCGTCCACGAGGAGCCGACGTTCGTGCTCGCTCCCGGCCACGACGCCTCGCAGCTCGACGCGTTCGGCCTGCTGAGCGGCGCCTCACCGCACCGACCAGCTGCCGCCACGCGAGCGCCGCACTCGCGCCGGCGCGACCACGGCCAGCTACCCTCGATCCGCGCCGATCCCTTCTGCGTGGAGGAGCTCGACGGCTTCCTGGCCGAGCGCGACATCTGGATCGAGCCGGAGGCGCTCGTTGTACTGCAGGAGATCCGCGAGCAGCACGCCCGCGCCGCGGGGCTCGTGACGCTCTCGGCGGCGACCGACGCGACGCTCGGGCCGGCACCGTCTGCGGCGCTGGCGAAGCTCGGCGGCGAGCTGAAGCCGTTTCAGCGCGCCGGCGTCGCCTATCTGCTGGAGCAGCGGCGGGCGTTCCTGGCCGACGAGCAGGGGCTGGGCAAGACGATCGAGGCGCTGGCGACGCTGGAGGCCGACAACGCCTACCCGGCGATCGTCGTCTGCCCGGCGAGCCTGAAGCTCAACTGGATGCGCGAGATCGAGCGCTGGCTGCCCGGGCGCAGCGCGCAGGCGCTCACCGGCCTGGGCCGCGACGGGGCGCAGATCCCAGCGGCAGACATAACCGTCGTCAACTACGACATCCTCGCCGCGCGCGCGCAGGCGCTTGGCGCGATGGCGCCGCGCGCGCTCGTGCTCGACGAGTCGCACTACTGCAAGAACGCCGCCGCCAAGCGCACGCAGGCGGTGGCTCGCCTCGCCAGCTCCGTGCCGAGCGACGGGCTCGTGCTGGCGCTGACCGGCACGCCCGTGATGAACCGGCCGCCCGAGCTGATCGCCCAGCTGCGCATCATCGGGCGCCTCGCCGACTTCGGCTCAGGGGCGCAGTTCGGACGGCGCTTCAAGGGTCCGGACGCGCACGTGCGCCTGCACTGGCACCTGCGCTCGCGCTGCTTCGTGCGCCGCCTGAAGGCCGACGTGCTGCCCCAGCTTCCCGCCAAGACTCGCACCGTGGTGCCGGTCGAGCTCGACAACGAGAGCGAGTACCGGCTCGCCGAGACCGACGTGATCGCTTGGCTGCGCTCGCGGCCGCTCGACCTGAGCGAGCTCGACGCGAAGGTCGCCGCCGCCCTGCGCGCCGAGCGGCTGGTGCGCCTGAACGCGCTGAAGATGCTTGCGGCGCGCGGCAAGTTGCACGCCGCGCTCGCCTGGATCCACGACTTTTGCTCCTCAGGCGAGCGGCTGGTCGTGTTCGCCCGCCACCGCGAGATCCAGCGCGCGGTGGTCGAGCGCTTTCCCCACGCTCTGCACATCCTCGGCGAAGACACGCACGCCGCCACGAGACGCCTCGCTCGAAGCCTTCCAGGCGGCCGACAGCTCCGAGAACCAGCTGATCGTGTGCTCGATCGAGGTCGCCGGCCAGGGGCTGACGCTGACACAAGCATCGAACGTCGCCTTCCTGGAGCTCGACTGGACGCCCGCCAAGCACGACCAGGCCGAGGACCGCTGTCACCGCATCGGCCAGCAGGACGCGGTCAACGCCTGGTATCTGCTGGCGGCCGGCACGATCGACGAAACGATGGCGACACTTCTGGAGCGCAAGCGCGCGGTGATCGGCGCGGTCACCGACGGGCGCGAGGAAAACGACGAGGCGATCGTCGACGCGCTTGCCCGCGAGCTGGCCGGCGAGCCCTACCGGCACCTGCGCGCCGTGGCGTGAATCTGGCGGAGTACCTGGGCCGACCGAAACCGAGGTCTTATATTTACGGTACGCCCGAGAGTCTAAAAGTCAGTTGTCCGCATCAGCCAAGGCCGTACACAACACACAGTTCATTGTCAAGGGTGGGCCGAGATCGCGCTCGCCCCCCTCGCGCTTCTCTACGACCGGCTGCGCATGCGCTCGAGCGCCAGCGCCTGCGCCACCAGGTCGTGCACCTCGCCGCCCGCTCCCAGCTCGAGCGCCCGCTCAAACGCCTGCAGCGACCCTCGCGATCGACCAGCTGCAGGCGCAGGCGCCCAAGGCGCTCCCACGCGCCCGCGTCGGTCGGCCCACGCTCGGCTGCGCGCTGGGCTGCCTCCTCGGCCAGGTCGATCGCGCCCATGTCCTCGTAGATGCGCGCGGCGAAACGGTGCGGCGCGGGTCGCTCGCCGTCCACGCGCGCCCAGTCGCGCACCGAACGGGCTGCCGCATCGAGATTGCCGGCCTGCCAGAAGGCCAAGGTCATCAGCCGCAGCACACCCACGTTGCGCGGTTCGGCGTCGCGCGCGTAGACCAAGCGCTGTGCCGCAAGCACGTACTCGCCTTCGGCCATCGCCCGCTGCGCGGCCGTCATGAAGCGCTCGACGCGCTCCTCGGCTGGGTCTGGCTTGGAGAAGTCGACGAACTTCATGCTGCCCGCCGGCACGGTGCGCACGCCGTGGGCGAACTTCACGCGCGCCCATTGCTGACCTCCCCCTCCTGGGACCGAGCCCTCCTCGTCCTCGGCGGCGTCTGTGAAGTAGATGCCTTCGACTGTGCCCACCCCCCACTCGGGGTAGGACTGGCAGCGCGCGTAGCGGTGCACCACCGAGTGATCGGGCACGCGGCTGCCGAACGGGTCGTTGCGTTGCGCGGTCCGCCGCGTGCTCGCGCGCGCGCTGCTCGGCTTCATAGGCGCGCCGGCCGGCCTCTTCGCGCGCCTGGCGCGCCGCCGCTGCGCTGACCTTCACCGCGCTGCGCGAGACCTTGCCCCCGCGCGAGGTTTCGGCGAGGCGCATCAGGTGGTCGGCGGCCTCGTTGATCGCCTTCAGGTGGCGCTCGTGCTCGAACTGCTTGCCCGACGGGGCGATGTCGGGGTGCCAGCGCTTGGCCATCCGCCGGCGCGCAAGCTGCACGTCGCGCTTGTCAAACGGCGGCTCGATCTCCAAGAGGAGCATCTGCTGCTCGATGTCGAGGATCACTCCAGGCATGAGCACAACACGTTACCGAGCCGCCCGCGCGGCAGGAAGCCATCTCTCTGTCTGGCGACGTGGCGCGCCGGCGTCTGCAACCCCCGGACATGCGGGCCAGTGGCGTGGCGCGCCAACCTCATATCCTGCGGTGCAATGTCCTCGCAATACATCTTCACGATGCACCGCCTCTCAAAGCTGCACCCGCCCGACAAGACGGTGCTGAACGACATCACGCTCGCCTTCTATCCAGGCGCGAAGATCGGCGTGCTCGGCTACAACGGCGCGGGCAAGTCTACGCTGCTGCGGATCATGGCCGGCGTGGATCAGGACTATCGCGGCGATGCGATGCTCGCGCATGGCGCAAGCGTGGGGATGCTCGAGCAGGAGCCCCACCTGGACGAATCGAAGGACGTGAAGGGCAACGTCGAACAGGCGGTCGCCCCCACGCGCGCGCTGCTGGACCGCTTCAACGAGCTGGCCGCCAACTACTCCGATGAGACCGCCGAGGAGTTCGGCGAGATCCAGGCCAAGATCGAAGCCGCCGACGCTTGGAATCTCGACACGCAGCTGGAGTACGCGATGGACGCGCTGCGCCTGCCCCCGCCCGATGCCGAGGTGGGCGCCCTCTCCGGCGGCGAGCGCCGCCGGGTGGCACTGTGCCGGCTGTTGCTCAGCGCGCCCGACCTGCTGCTGCTCGACGAGCCCACCAACCACCTCGACGCCGAGTCGGTGGACTGGCTGGAGCGCCACCTCAGCGACTACAAGGGCGCGATCGTGGCGGTGACCCACGACCGCTACTTCCTCGACAACGTCGCCGGCTGGATCCTCGAGCTCGACCGCGGCAAGGGCATCCCCTATGAGGGCAACTACTCCAGCTGGCTGGAGCAGAAGCAGAAGCGCCTCGCCCAGGAAGAGCGCAGCGAAAAGGGCCGCGAGCGCACGATCGCCGCGGAGCTGGAATGGGTGCGCACCAATCCCAAGGGCCGGCGTACGAAGTCAAAGGCACGCTTGGCGCGCTACGAGGAGCTGGTCGCCGAGGAGCGCAACGTCAAGCTGGACGAGGTCCAGATCCACATCCCTCCCGGGCCGCGCCTGGGCGCGAAGGTGCTCGTCGCCGACGGCCTGCGCAAGGGCTTTGGCGAGCGCCTGTTGATCGAGTCGTTGTCATTCGACTTGCCGCGCGCCGGGATCGTCGGCGTGATCGGCCCCAACGGCGCCGGCAAGACGACGCTGTTTCGCATGATCGTCGGCGATGAGACCCCCGACGAGGGCACGCTCACGCTCGGCGACACCGTCCAACTCGCCTACGTCGACCAGTCCCGCGACTCGCTCAACCCCGAGAAGACCGTATGGGAGGAGATCTCCGATGGCCTCGACCACCTCAAGGTGGGCGACCGGGTGGTCAACTCGCGCCAGTACACGGCCGGCTTCAACTTCAAGGGCCCGACCAGCAGAAGCGCATCGGCAAGCTCTCCGGCGGCGAGCGCAACCGCGTGCACCTAGCCAAGCTGCTGCGCTCCGGCGGCAACCTGCTGCTGCTCGACGAGCCTACAAACGATCTCGACGTGGACACGCTGCGCGCGCTCGAGGAAGCGCTGCTCGCGTTCCCGGGCTGCGCGGTGGTGATCTCCCATGATCGCTGGTTCCTCGACCGGATCGCCACCCACGTGCTTGCCTTCGAGGGAAATTCTCAAGTCACGTGGTTCGAGGGCAATTTCGAGGCCTACGAGGAAGCCCGCCACGAGCGCCTCGGCGCTGCGGCCGACCGCCCGCACCGCATCAGCTACAAGCGTCTCGTGCGCGGCTGAGCGGGCGTTCAGGCCACAACGGCACCTTCTCCACGCTCCACGCACCCGGGCTTGACTGGCCAGTCAGCCAGTCTCGCGCCTACCCGCTATGCTCGCCGGTGCATGGACACGGTGTTCGACCGCGACACTGCCGTAACGCGCATTGAGAGCGTAGCCGACGAAGGCGCGCATCCAGCGGAGGAGGCGCTGTTCGCCGCCGACATCGCCTCGGGCTGGCGGGCGGGACGCGGCCCACACGGCGGCTACTTGGCGGCGATGCTGCTGCGGGCGTTGATCGAGGCGGTGGATGACCCGGAGCGCTCCCCCCGCTCGCTGACGATCCACTACGCGCGCGCGCCCGAGCCGGGGCCGATCGAGATTCTCATGACCGTCGAGCGCGCGGGCCGCTCGCTGAGCACGCTCTCGGCGCGCATGCAGCAGGGAGGCCGCGTCACCGCGCTCGCGCTCGCCGCCTTCTCGGTTCCGTGGGAGGCGCCCGGCGCCAACGAACTGCCGATGCCGGAGCTGGGCCCGCCCGACGCCGAGCGGCAATCCACGCCAAAACTGTTCAAGGGCGCGCCGGAGTTCACGCGCCATCTGGTGATGCAGCCGCGCGTCGGCGCTGTCCCGTTCGCCGGTAGCGGCGCGCCAATGCGGATCGGCGGCTGGATCGGCTTCCCCGAGGAGCGCCCGGTGGACGCGCTCTCGCTCGCGCTGTTCTGCGACGCGTGGTTCCCACCGTCGTTCATCTCGCTCGACTCGCCGGCTATCAGCCCCACGATCGACCTTACGATCCACTTCCGCCAGTCGATCGCGGGGTGCGACTGCGACCCGGCCGCGCTGTGCCTGAGCGTGTTCGACACGCGCCTGCTGCACGACGGCCTGTTCGAGGAGGACGGCGTGATCTGGGCGCCCGACGGCACCGTCTTGGCCCAGTCGCGCCAGCTGGGGATCATCATGCCGACCGACAAACCGGTCCTACAGCCGGCGGGACTCGCGCAAAGGGCCGACGACGAGTAGCTGGCACGCCCAGAGCGCCGGATGCGGTCCCGTCACCTGACGTGCGAGACGCTAGCTGACAGCGACGGGCACGCCCATTCCATCCCCAAAAACTTGCCACCAACCCCACGAGACAGGAGCAGCAGATGAGCGACTACACAGCCAAGAACATCAAAGACATGGAGGCCGCTTTCGGCGGCGGCTTCGTCAAGGCGCGCGCCGAGCTCGGCGTCACGTCGTTTGGCATGCAGGTGATCCAGATGCCGGCCGACTACAAGGATTACCCGCTGCACGACCACGTCGAGAGCGGCCAGGAGGAGGTCTTCCTCGCGCTGCAGGGCTCCGGCTGGATCGAGATCGAAGGCGAGCGCGTGGAGCTGGAGCCGGACGTGTTCGTGCGCGTCGGCCCCGAGCTCAAGCGCAAGGTGTTCGCCGGCCCCGAGGGCATACGTATGCTCGCGCTCGGCGCCGCCCCGGGCACGGCCTATGAGATCAACCCGATGACCGATCTGGAGGGCGCGAGCCCGCCGCTCTCGGCTTTGGAGGGTACGAGCAACTAGAAGCTTGCCGGGCCGTCCGCGTCGTGTCGATGGCCAGAAGCCTTCGCGCGACGCGGACGCAGCCAGTCGAGCAACAAGCGGCACCCGCGCGATCCGCCGCCGCTCGTGCTGTATACTGCGCTGTATGCCCGCCACCCGCACACAGGTGTATCTGACCGAAGACCAGCGCCGTGAGATCGAGAAGCTGCGCGCACGCGACGGCCGTACGCTGGCCGAGGTCGTGCGCGCCGCACTGGATGAGTACCTTGCGACCCACGGCCCCGCGGCCGACGAGGCAAGGCGCGAGGAGACCCAGCGAGTGCTAGACGAAACGTTCGGGTCAATGCCCGATCTGGAGGTCCCGGCGCGTGAGGAGTGGGACCGCTTCGACCAGGATTGGAATCGTATTGAGCGTGACCCTCCTCGACACTGACGTTCTGATCGATCACCTACGCGGGCATCGCCGACTCGACCTGTTCGACCCCGGATGGAAGATATCGGTCGTGACGCGATGCGAGCTCTTCGCCGGTCGCAACACCGATGAGCCAAGTCTTCAGCGTACGTTGGACCAGATTGACGAGCTCTCGGTAGACCGGGTAATCGCGGAATCAGCCGGCAGGATTCGCCGCACGACACAGATCGACATCCCGGATGCCTTGATCGCCGCCACTGCTCTTGAGCATGGTATGCCCGTGATGACCCGCAACCGCCGCCATTTTGAGCGGGTGGCGGGTCTGACCGTGCGCTCGCCGGAAGACGAGCCAAAGCCGCAGGGCGAACCGCGACCAGAGTCGTCCAAGCCATCGCGTGGATCCAGCGTAGAGCAGGACAATCCACTCGACTGACCTCTGCCTCGAAGCCGAAGAATCAGCGGACAAACGACGTTTTCGCGTCCAGGCTCAGGGCCGCGGACGCAATCAGACGAGCGCACGCATGCACGTCCTCCAGCTGCACTAGCTCGACAGGCGAGTGCATGTAGCGCAGCGGGATCGAGACAAGCGCAGTGGGCACGCCGCCGCGACTGAGGTGCACGGCGTCGGCGTCGGTGCCCGTGTTGCGCCCGATCGCCTCGACGGTGAAGGCGATTTTCTCCCGCTCGGCGGTCTCGTACAGCAGCTCTGAGAGGGCCGGGTTGAGCGTCGAGCCTCTACTGAGCACCGGCCCAGAGCCAAGCTCGTGCTTACCCGACTCCTTGACGTCGATCCCGGGCGCGTCGGTGGCGTGGGTGACGTCGACCACGATCGCTGCGTCGGGCCGCAAAGAGAAGGCGCTGGTACGCGAGCCGCCGAAGGTGGTCTCCTCCTGCGCGGCGGCCACCGCCACCAACTCCCAGTCGCTCGCGCCGCCGGCCTCGGCCACCAGTCGCGCGGCCTCCAGTGCCACGAACGAGCCAAGCCGGTTGTCGAGTGCCCGCGAGGCTATGCGTCCGTTGGGCAGCTCCAGTGGATCGCCGTCGATCACCGCGACATCGCCGACGCGCGCCAGCTCGCGTGCTTGCGCGCCGTCCTTGGCGCCGATGTCGATGTGCAGCTCGCGCACCTCGGCCACCTTCTTGCGCTCCTCGTCGCGCAGCAGGTGGATCGGCTTCTTGCCGATCACACCGGAGACCTCCCCGTCGCGCGTGGCGAGCACCACGCGCTGGCCGACGAGGATCTGTGCGTCCCAGCCGCCGACCTCGCGAAACCACAGGTAGCCCTCGTCGTCGATGTGGGTGACGATCAGGCCGATCTCGTCGATGTGCCCCATCACGACCAGGCGCCGCTGCGCCCGGTCGTCCGAGCCGGTGGCGGCGAGCTGGGCGGCGGACGGGAGGGCATCGGAGGGCGGTGCGTCGGAGGGCGTCTTTTGGACATTCCCATTTGTGCGTCGCTCCCCGCGCGCGCAGGGGTGCACCAGCGCGGAGGGCGTCCCCACCACATCCGTCTGCACCTGCGCCCCAAACGCTTGCGCCGCCGCGCTCCACACCGCCGCCGGCGCCGTCTCATAGCCCGACGGGCCGCGCGCGGCCAACAGGTCGCGCAGCGTCTGCGTGAATCCGCTCACGCCGCGAGCAACTGTCGCAACACGTACTGGAGGATGCCGCCGTGGCGGAAGTAGTCGGCCTCCTTGGGCGTGTCGATGCGCACCGTCGCCTCGAACTCGACGTTGCCCGCCTTCACCGTGCACGCCTTGGGCAGCTCGCCCGCGTTCAACGACTCGGCGAACCCGCCGATGCTGAGGAGCTCGTGGGCGTCGATGCCGAGCGACTTGGCCGACTCCCCCGCCGGAAATTGCAGCGGCAGCACACCCATGCCAATCAGGTTGGAGCGGTGGATGCGCTCGAAGCTCTCGGCGATCACAGCATGCACGCCGAGCAGCTTCGTGCCCTTGGCAGCCCAGTCGCGCGAGGAGCCGGAGCCGTACTCCTTGCCGCCGAGCACCACGAGTGGCATGCCGTCCTCGGCGTAGCGCATGGCGGCGTCGTAAATGGACATCTGCTCGCCGGCGCCAGACCCGCTTTGCGAGCCGCCCACGACGCCTCCGTCAGCGGCGCCCGCCCCGCCAAGGTAGAGCGTCACGCCCCCCTCCGTGCCAGGCGCCAGCTGGTTGCGCAAGCGAATGTTGGCGAACGTGCCGCGCATCATCACCTCGTGGTTACCTCGCCGCGAGCCGTAGGAGTTGAAGTCGCGCGGTGCCACCCCGTGCTGCTGCAAGTAGTCCCCTGCAGGGCCATCGCGCTTGATCGAGCCAGCGGGCGAGATGTGGTCGGTGGTGACGCTGTCGCCCAGCAGCGCGAGTACGCGCGCGCCCTCGATGTCCGTGAGCTGCTCAGGCTGCGCAGGCATGCCGTCGAAGTAGGGCGGCAAGCGCACATAGGTCGAGTCCGGCTCCCAGGCGAAGCGGTTGCCCTCAGGTACTTGCAAAGAGTTCCAGCGCTCGTCGCCGGCGAACACCTCGCCGTAGCTTGCGCGGAACATGTCCGAGTGGATCGCCTGCTCGATCGTCTCGGCCACCTCGCGCTCAGACGGCCAGATGTCGCGCAGGTAGACGTCCTCCCCTTGCGCGTCCTGGCCGAGCGGCTCGCCGACGATGTCGATGTCCATCGTGCCCGCCAGCGCATAGGCAACCACGAGCGGCGGCGAGGCGAGATAGTTCATCTTCACGTCCGGGTTGATGCGCCCCTCGAAGTTGCGGTTGCCCGACAGCACCGACACGACCGCCAAATCGCCCTTGTTCACCGCCTCGGACACCTCTTCGGGCAGCGGCCCCGAGTTGCCGATGCAGGTCGTGCAGCCGTAGCCGACGAGGTCGAAGCCAAGCTGCTCGAGCGACTCGGTCAGTCCCGCCTTGTCCAGGTACTCGGTGACGACCTTCGAGCCAGGGGCAAGCGAGGTCTTCACCCACGGCTTGCTTTGCAGCCCGCGCGCCAACGCGTTGCGGGCAAGGATGCCGGCGCCGACCATCACGGAGGGGTTCGAGGTGTTGGTGCAGCTCGTGATCGCGGCGATCACGACGTGACCATGGTCGAGCGTCGTCTCGCGACCGTCGGCCAGCTTCAACAAAACGGCGCTCCCCCCGCGCGCGCGGGGGGCATTCGCTTCTGTGATACCGCCAGCACTGCTCGCGACACTGCCCGCCTCGCCCACTGCGACCTGCCCGCCGACACCACCGCCGGCGTGCGTCGCGCGCGCGCCGTCGCCGTTGGCGGGCTCCTGCGAGGCGGTGGGGTCGCTTGCCGGGAACGTCCCCCCGAGCGCGTCGTCGTCACCGTCTGACTCGGGCAATAGCCCCTGTAGGGCCTCGCCGAAGGCGTGCTTGGCGTCGGTGAGCGAGACGCGGTCCTGCGGGCGCTTGGGGCCCGCGATGCTGGGCACGACTTCGCGGAGGTCCAGCTCGATCAGATCGGAGTACGTCGGCTCCTCGGAGTGCTCGTCGTGCCACATGCCCTGCTCGCGCGCATAGGCCTCGACCAGCTCGATCCGCTCAGGCGTGCGCCCCGACAGCTCCAGATAACGCAAGGTCTCCGTGTCGATCGGGAAGATCGCGCAGGTGGAGCCGAACTCGGGGCTCATATTGCCGATCGTGGCCCTGTCGGCGATCGGCAGGCCCGCCAGGCCGGCACCGTAGAACTCGACGAACATGCCCACCACGCCCCGCTCGCGCAGCATCTCGGTGACGGTCAGCACGAGGTCGGTGGCAGTGGCGCCCTCCGGCAGCGAGCCGTGCAGCTTGAAGCCGAGCACTCGCGGGATCAGCATCGGCATCGGCTGGCCGAGCATCGCGGCCTCGGCCTCGATCCCGCCTACGCCCCAGCCGAGCACGCCGAGGCCGTTGACCATCGTCGTATGCGAGTCGGTGCCGACGAGCGTGTCGGGATAGGCCTGCAGGGGAGCATCGAAACCGGCCTGCCCCCCGCGCGCGCGGGGGGCGCCCCCAATTTGAACACCATTCCCCCCCGTCTTCACGCCGCCATCGCTCGTACCCGACTCGGTTGAGAAGACGACGCGCGCCAGGTACTCGAGGTTGACCTGGTGCACGATGCCCGTGTCGGGCGGCACAACCGCGAAGTGCTCGAACGCGCCTTGACCCCAGCGCAGGAACGAGTAGCGCTCCTGGTTGCGCTCGAACTCGCGCTCGGCGTTGATCGCGAAGGCGTCGCGGCTACCGAAGGCGTCGACCTGCACGGAGTGGTCGATCACCAGCTCCGCCGGAACGAGCGGGTTAATCTTGGACGGGTCGCCACCCATCTGCGCCATCGCGTCGCGCATCGCAGCGAGGTCCACGACAGCCGGCACGCCGGTGAAGTCCTGCATCAAGACACGGGCCGGTGTGAAGGCGATCTCCTTGCTCGGCTGTGCCTTGGCGTCCCAGCTCGCAAGCGCCTCGATGTCGGCAGCTGAGACCGAGCCGTTGCCCTCAGTGCGCAGCAGGTTCTCGAGCAATACCTTCAGTGAGAAGGGCAAGCGGGCCACGTCGAAGCGCTGCTGCAGCGCGTCAAGACGAAAGATCTCGTACTCGCGTCCAGCGGCCCCGAGCGTGGCGCGAGCACCAAAGCTATTGTCGGCCGCCGAGCTCAACGAACAGCCGGCCGGGGCTCGTTGAGCGCACAGGAGATTGCGCCCGTGACGCTGCCCTTGCCGTCGCGCTTGCCCTGCAAGAGCGCGGCGTCGCACACCTCCAGCAGCTCCGCCTCGGTCATCGGCGCGCGCCATTCGGCCACGCCCATCGAGGCGGACACGCCGTGCGAGCCGTCGGGGAACAGCACCCGGCGCATGCGCGCCAATGCACGCCCGGCAGCGGCCACCGCGCTATCGAGCTCCGCGTTGGGCAGGATCACGACGAACTCGTCGCCGCCGTAGCGTGCTACGCGATCGAACGCACGAAACTCGCCCATCAACGCCTGGGCGACCTGGCGCAGGATCGAGTCGCCTGCTTGATGGCCATAGCGGTCGTTGACGAGCTTGAAGTCATCGAGATCGACGATCACGCACGAAAGCGGGCCGCCGGTGCGCTGGACGCGACCGATCTCCTCGTGCAGGCGACGGCGCATCGCCCGGTGGTTGAGGCAACCGGCCACCGAGTCGGTGCCAGCCTCCGCACGAGCGCGCACGAGCGCGAGCACGGTCGCGGCCTGGTCGACGAGCGTTGCCGCCTCCTCGATCGAGCTTTCCTGGAAAGGCTCGGCCTCGCGCCTGACGAGCACTACGACAGCCTCGACCTGGGCGCCGAGCGTGAGCGGGGCGAGCAGCGCGCAGCCGGCGACGTCTGCTTGGGGCGGCGCGGTGACCGACAGGCGCGGGACGCTGGCGCTCAGCTCGCGCGGGCCGACCGCCAGGAAGCTGCGTCCCGTGGTCGCCACCCAGCTAACCCCTGGCGGGCGCTCTGAGTGCGGCTGCAGATAGCTGAGCTGCCCGTCGCCTTCGAGCATGTAGACGACCACGAGCTCTTCCTCTCCTGGCGGGCTGAGGTGGTGGATGTGGACCTCCTCGGCGCCCAGCGTCGCGATCAGCTCGCGGGCGAGGCCGGAGAAGACCGCGTCTGAGCCCTCGACCGCGTCGGCCAGCGAGGTGAGGCGGCGCATCCCGGCAAGTACAAGCGCCAGCTCGCCCTCGGCGAGGTTGCCGTTGACTGGTGCGATTGCCATGCCCTCAAATCTAGCGCTCTAACGCGACGGTTTGTGTACGACCGGGTGTCGAGCATGCCGGCGTCGCCTGTGCTTGTGGTGGCGCTTGTGCCCGCGCGGACAGCTCCCGACCGCAACCTTGGTGCGCTGTTTGATCATCTTGCCGTTCTGGGCGGTGATCGTGGTCGGCATGATCAGCGGCCGCTTGCAGAGGTTGCCGATCGCCGAGAGCACCGAGTCTTTGCCAGTCGGCAGCCTCACTTCGAAGCTCGACACCGGCACGTCTGGGATCGAGGCGTAGTTGGATGTCGTCACGTCTTTGGAGATGTTGGTGTTGCCGATCAGGATCACGGTGACCCCGTCGCCCTGCAGCACGAGATCGAGGTCGGGGAATGCCGCGCCGCCGTGCGATACGAAGATCGCGGTACCGATCAGCTTGTCCGGCAGCACCGGCGTGGCAACAGTGGCGCTGCCGACCCTCGACAGCGGCGGACAGCTCAACGGGCTGGCGTTGAACGTCGCTTCTGGGCAGGCGTTGTTGAGCGTGCTGATACGTGAGGCGAGCAGTTTCGGCAGCGTCACGAGCACCGACTTGATGTTGGCCTGCGGGCCGGCCGGGTAGGCGACTTTGACGACCAGGATCGCGCCGTTCGCGCGCGAAGTCTTCGCGTTGGTCGAGGCCGTCAGCTTTGGCGTAAACGCGAGCCCGCTGCAGGCCGTCGCCTGGAATGGCGTGGAGAGGGATTGGTTCGTGCCGAAAGTCGAAGTGAGCGTCGTTTCGGTGTTCAACGCTGCGCAACTGGTGGGGTTGATCGTGAAGTTTGGGCGATTTACGTTCATGTCGATCGAGCGCAGGCGCAGCGGCACGCCGCCGACGATCGTTGGCAGCTGGCTTGAGATGACGATGCGGGAAGTGAATGGTTCGACGTTGATGCTCGCCCGCGTGACGATCTTGCCGTAGTCGAACGGGCCGACTTTTTCAGCCGGGACTACGACCGAGAGGCCGTACGGGGCGTTGCCATAAGGGCCGGTAAGATAGGCGCTCCCCGGCAAGCTCAGCAGCTGCGGGCCCGAACCCAGCGAGACGCTGACCGTCCCGATCTGGCTCGCGGTGCTGCATTCGCCGCGCTGCGCTTGAGGTTCACCGCAGAGGCTGACGGAGGGGATCTTGCCGAGGAGGCCTGGGGGCAGGATCGTGGTGAGCTTGGATACGTATTGCTGGCCTTCGCCACGTGCGAGGCTGAAGTTGAAGCTGGTGCCAGAGCCGCCTGTCGTGGGAGCGGTGGTCGCGCTTTGGCCGATCGCGAACGGCAGCGGCGAGGGACACGTGGCGCCCTTGCCATCGAAGTCGATCGGGAACGACATGAACGGTTCGGCAGCCGGGTTGCCGCTGTACGGGGTCAAGCTCGAATTTGTGGTCGCCATTCCGCACATCAACGGATTAGCCAGCGGTGTGTGCGGGCCACCCAGGGTGACGACGAAATCACTGAAGGGAACCTGCGGCGCTTCGAGCACGGCTGTTGTCAGCCTGCCGGTGCTTGCATTGGCGCTGACGTGACCTACCAGGCGCACGGACACGCCGTAGGCTGGGGCCTCCGCGTCGATGAAGATGCGGTACTCATTGCCGGATTCCGGATCGGTGCTTTCAGGCTGGCCGACGTAGACGTTGCCAGTCAGCGAGCCTGGCGGCAGGTCAGGCGTTTCGATCGTTGTGGTGCCGACCTGCGAACCAGCAGGACATTTGACTTCACCCGTGGTGCCCTTGCCGAACTGGGCGTTGGAGCACGCTTCGAGCCCAATGGCGACAGCCGGGTTGAGCGTCATGCCTTCGGGCAGGACGACACGCGCATCCTTGATCATCGATGAATCGAGTTCTTCGGGGTTGGTGTTTTGGGGAACTTCGACTTTGATCGTGACCGCGTCGGGCGCGTCTGACTTGCTCGCACCCGCGGCTGGCTCGGTCTTCACCGTCGGTTGGAAGGGCACTTTGCTGCATCCGCTTGCACCCACAGGCGTCGTGAACGATTTGCTTTCTTTTTGGCCTTCATAGGATTCGACTTCCAGCTGGGTCGTCTGCGGGCCTAGGCAGGTGCTTGGCATCGTTATGAACGGCAACGTGCCACCCGCCCCCAAGGCCTTACCGTTGAAGATCAGACGCGACTCGACCAGTTCTGGGCTCTCGGGGATTTCGTTGATCGTGAAGAACTCGTGGTAGTCGCCGCTCCAATCGATGCCACCGACGATGTGGACGATCGAATTGAAGATCGGCACCTTGAAGTCAGCTTCCAGAGGGATACCGGAGGGAGCATCCATGTTGTAGACGGGCGCATTTGTCAGAGGCGGGCCGATCGTCTTGCCTACGGGTTGTTTCAGGATTTCGGTCAGATTGAGGTGGGCTGTGAGCTGCACTTCACCGACCCGCGTATCTTCTGGACACCCTGTCGAGCTTTCCAGTTCAGCGATCTCGCAGCGCGGGGTGGCATAAGGGTTGACGCTAAGGCCCGCGGGCAAATCGACACGCACCCGCTTGACGTTACCTTCGGGTGCTTCAAAGCCCGAAACTCCCGTGGTTTTGAAGCGGAAGTCGGTGATCCCGAAGTTGGGATGACCGGCCGCTTGCGTGTAATACTTGCTCGTCGTTTGAGCGTTGCAGGGTTCGGTTTCGGTGTTTTCGGTGCAGGTGCCGGCTTCCCACTTGGTGACCCCGAAGGCTCCCGCGGCCGCCGGTGCGGACAACGCTGCCGTCACGCATACGAGCGCGCCGACGATGCAGGTAGGTGCGGTGAGCCTCATGGGTCCCCTCCAGTGATCGAGTGTCCTCGACCCAACACCTACCCGCTGCCATGCGAGCTAACCGTGGAAAACCCCTACCCAGGTCGGCCCGGTGCCTGTTCGAGCCGACCTGGGGTTCTACTTATTTGAGGACGACTGTGGCGAATGCCGTCGAGGTTTTCTTGCCTTTGGCCTTCGGCGTGAAGCCAACGCGCACCTTTACCGAAAGCGGCCTACGCGAGCTGGTCACCGGCACTTCGAGCGTCACGTTCTGCTGTTTGCCCGGGTTCTTGTAGACCGTTTTCAGGTTCGAACCGCCGCCGCTGACGCGGCCCGCTTCCGGCACCCTGACGATGACGACGGCCTTGCCTTTCTTGGCGGCGTGCGAGACGACCGTCACCGGGCAACCCGTGACCGCGATTTTCGTGTTCTGCTTGAACACCTTGCCGTTCTGAGCTGTGATCGTTGTCGGCATCACCAGTGACTGCTTGCACAGGTTGCCGTTGGCGGCCACCGCCGAGTTTGGCCCTGTCGGCAGGTTCAATTCGAACCCGGTGAACGGCACATCCGGCGTGCTCGCGAAGTTCGTCGTGGTGACGCCTTTCGCGATGTTCGTGTTTCCGACCAGGATCACCGTGACGTTGTCGCCCGTGAGGACAAGATCGAGATCTGGGAACGCCGCGCCGCCGTGTGAGACGAAGTAGGCAGGGCCGATCAGCTGACCCGGCAATACCGGTGTTTTGATCCTGGCCGTGCCGACCTTCGAGTTTGCCGGGCACAGGCTTGGGTTGGAGTTGAACGTTGCTTCCAGACACGCGTTTTTCAACGTTGTAAGGCGCGATGGGAGCTGCTTTGGGACGGTGACGAGCACCGACTTGAAGTTCGCACCCCCGGCCGGAACGTTGACGTTCGTGACGAGCGACGCTCCGTTTGCACGCGAGGTTTTCGCGCCCGAGGAGGCCCCGAATTTAGGTGCGAACGCCAATGAACTGCAGTTCGTGGCCTGGAATGGCGTCGACAGCGACTGGCTCGCCCCGCCGCTCGAATTCAGCGTCGTGGCCGTTGTCTGCGCAGCGCAATTGGTCGGGTTGACCAGGAAACCCTGGCCGTTGATCGTCAGGCTTAGCGTTTTCATGCGCAGCGGGATGCCCTTGAAGATCGTGGGCACTTCACTCGAGACCGTGATCTGAGAGGTATACGCGTTAACTTCGATCTTGCTGCGCACGATCACGTTGCCGAGGCTGAACGGGCCGACGGTTGCGGGAACGACCGTCACCATCCCGTATGGGGCGCCGGCGTACGGGCCTGTCAGATAGACCGGGCCCGAGAACTGCACCGGGGCGCTACCCGCACCGACCGTGGTCGTCGCCGTTCCGATCCGGCTTTCAGCCGAGCAACTACCTTGCGATGCTTGCGGTTCTGGGCACTGGGTAACCGCCGGGATCTTGCCGACGAGGCCCAGCGGGAGCGCTGTGGTTACATGCGACAGGTACTGCTGACCGTCCGCGCGTGCCAGGTTGAACGTGAAGCTGGTGGCAGCGCCTCCGGTGGTCGGCAGCGATTCCGTGCTTTGCGTGAGCGCGAAGGGCAGCGGCGAGGCGCAGGCCCCTGCTTCGCCGTTGCTGTCCACCGTGAAGGGTGGCACCAGCGGCGAGTATGCGGCCGGGTTCTGCGTATACGGTTCAAAGCTGGCGTTCGTCGTCGCGGTGCCGCATGTGAGCGGGTTGGCGATCGGCGCTAGCGCACCGCCCTTGAATTCCAACGTGAGGTTGCTGAAGGGCTGTTCGGGGTTGTTGTTGAATTCCGTGGTCACCCGGCCGGTCGTCGGGTTGGGCTTGACGGTACCCTGCAGGCGGACAGACACGCCGTAGCGCGTCGATTCAGCGACTACGTAGATCGTGTATTCCGGTTGCGCCGGGTTCGATCCGCCCGTGATCGGTTCTGTCCCGCCAAGGTAGATGTTGCCTTCGAGCGGTTCTTCTGCGGGCAGGTCGGGGACGGTAAGGCTCACGGTGCCGAGCTGGGAGTCCACCGGGCACTTGACCGGGTTCCTTGTGCCGATGCCGACCTGCGCAAGCGTGCAGGCCTTCAGGCCCGTGGCCGCCGACGGGTTGAGCGTCATGCCTTCGGGCAACGTTATGCTGGCGTTCTTCAACTGCGAGGAGTCGAGTTCCGTTGGATGTGTGCTGTGAGGCAGCGCAAGTTCGGCTGTAACGCCCGTGGGCTTGTCGGACTGCGTCGTTTCGGGTTCGACTTTGAACGTCGGCGCGAACGGGACGAGAGCGAATGGCGGAAGACCGTTGCAGCCTTCGGTGCCGATCGGAGGCGTGTACATCCGTGCCGTCTTTTCGCCCACGGTCGATTCGAGCGTGACCGTATTGGTTGTCGATCCAGCACAGTTGCTTGGGTTCGTGATGAACCCACCGTGACCGGTGGTGCCAATGTCGCCCTTCAGGCTCAACCGCGAGGCGATCAGCGGCAGTTCGGGAGAGACCTTGATTTCGTAGTAGTCGTGGTAGTTGCCAGCCCATTCCACGCCACCTTCGATCAGGGTGTGGGCGTAGTACTGAGCGGTTTCAACCGACGGATTAGATCCTTTGAAGATGGCTTTCAACTTGGCTTCGGTGAGCGCCTTCGGAAGTTCGAGCGCGACACCGAAGTCGGAGGCCAGACCCTCCGGCTGCACGAGGTTGTAAACCTTGCCCTGCAGCGGGAAGTCCCCGCCGAGCGGAAATTTTTCCGGGCCGGCATAGGCGACGACCTTGTTTTCCCCAATTTCACTCGCGCCACTGCATTTGGGTTGGGGGAACAGGCCTGAGCCCGGCAGCACTTCTTCGCCGAACTCGGCGAACGAGCACTTGGCCACGGCCTCGGGGTTCGTGCTGACACCCGGGGCGACATCCGTGCGGACGTGAGTAACGAGGCCCGTCGGCGCTTCTTCTGGGAACGTGCCGACCGTGGCGATCTTGAAGGCCGTGATCCCCGACAGCCGGATGCCCGGCCGCCTGCGTATAGCCGGCTTCCCTGGCTTCGGCAAGGCTGGGTTCCTTGGGGTAGGAATACTTGAATGATATTTCGACTTTCGGTGCCGGTTCGAATTTCGCTTCGCGTTCTTCTTCGCCGCACGCTTCCTTATCAGTCACGCAGTTCGCCGCAACGAACTTTTCCACGCCGAACCCGGCAGCCTGCGCCGCCGGCGCAGCCAGCGCCATCGCCACGTAGGCGACCGTAAACGCACAAGCAACCGTCCCAAAGAGCAAGCTCCGAACCCTCAACGTCATCCCGTCCTCCTCCGAATTCTGGACTCAATCCAGCGTCTATGTAGCAAGCGGTGTCTATGTAGACAACTCTCATCTACCCGGATCGATGCGGTCTCAATACAAACCCAGCCGCGGACGGATCGGATCGGTGCCGCTGCCCTGGACGCGAGAATGAAGACGATGAGCTTCGGGACGCTTGCTTTGATCGGCCTTTGCGGCTTTGCCGGGCCGCTGCTAGGGGCCGCCGGCAAAGGTGTCGTGCCGGTCGTCGTCGGCGAGCTGCTGGCCGGCATTTTCCTCGGCAAGACCGGCATAAATGCGATCGATCCTGGCAATCCGACGCTTGGCTTCATGGCCGAAATCGGCTTTGCGATGCTGATGTTCGCGGTCGGCATGAATGTACCCCTGCGCGACGAGGGGATGCGGGCCTCGCTCGGCAAAGGTGCTACCAGCGCTCTGCTCGTGGCCGTGATCGCCATTGGGGCTGGCCTGCTCGTGGCGCAGATCGACGGGGTCGGGCACGCCGGGGTGTACGCCGTGCTGATCGCTTCTGGCTCAGCGGCCGTTGTGCTGCCGATCCTTCAGGAGCGAAGTTTGGTTGGGCCAGCGGCGCTTGCCGTGATGGCACAGGTGACCGTGGCCGACATTGGGGCCACGGTTGCCGTGCCGCTCGTGCTTGCTCCCGGGAAGGCTGGGCGTATCGTGGCGGGCAGCGCGATCGTCGCCGCTTGCGTGATCGCAGCGTTCTTTGCCACCCGTCACCTGCGCAGACGCACTGACGTGCAGGCGCTGCGCCAACTCGGCAAGCGGCGCAACTGGGCGGTGGATCTGCGCCTTGCTTTGATCTTGCTGTTCGGGCTGGCTTGGTTGACTGAGCGCAGCGGGGCCAGCCTGCTGATCGCCGGCTTCGGTGCTGGGCTGATGGTGGCGGCCGTTGGCGGGCCGGAACGTCTTTCCAACGAGGTGCTCGGCATCGCAGGCGGGTTCTTCATACCGCTTTTCTTTGTCGTGCTTGGCGCTCGTCTCGACCTGCGTGGGCTGTTCAGCGACCCCTCGTTGATCAAGCTTGCCGGGGCGCTGGCGGTACTGAACGTGCTCGTGCACCTGCTCGCGGCGCGCGTTGCTCGCCAGCCGCGGGCGGCCGGGCTCGTCGCCTCGGCCCAGCTCGGGGTGCCCTCCGCGATCGTGGCGCTTGGGCTGCCCGAGCACGTGCTCAGCGCCTCCCAGGCCGGGGCGATCATGCTGGCCGCCTTGCTCAGCATCTTGGCCTGCTCGGTCGGCGCGCTGAGGCTGGAAGGCGAGCGTAGTCGCCCGACGTGAGGCCCAGACCCCTGGCTCGCAGCGCCCGACGCCGGTTCTACCCTATGACATCTGTCGCCCTCCCGGCCACGAATCCATAGGCTGGCGGTGTGCGCTGGCTTGTGGACGGCATGAACGTGATCGGGACTCGTCCCGATGGCTGGTGGGAGGACCGCCACGCCGCGATGGTGAAGCTGGTGCACCAGCTGGAGCGTTGGGCGGCCTATGGCGGCGAGGACGTGACGGTCGTCTTCGAGCAGCCGCCACGACCGCCGATCCGCTCGACCGTGATCGTCGTCGCGCACGCTCCCCGGCCCAGACGCGATTCGGCCGACGATGAGATCGTGCGGCTGCTCAAGCTGGAGGAGGAGCCTGGGCTGGTGCGTGTCGTGACCTCAGATCACTGGCTCAGCGACCGCGTGCATGCAGAGGGGGCGAGCGTCGAGGGCTCGGAGTGGTTTCGGGTACAGATCGAAGCGGAGTGAGGCCAAGGCACTTCGCATGAACTTGAAATCCGCGGTGGCTCGCGCCGCGTCGGCCGTGCGAGCTTGCGCTTACGAGGACCGTTTAGATGACTGGCGGCGGATCGCCTTCGGCGCCTGCCAATAGCTCCGGGTCCCAGCCGCAGACCAGGCAGGCGTGGCGGAAGGCCGAGCGGGCGAATTCCAGGGCGAATGCGTGCGGGTCTGCCGCCGCACAGACGTCCTCCCAGTCGAGCACGTACTCGCCCAGAGCTCCATCCCAGCGCGCTTGGGCCGGCGACAATTCGGCCTCGGCAAAGTTCCCCGGAGCCGGGTGTGCGTAGGCGTAGAAGGCCGGCTTCTCATAGCGCGCGTCTCCCGGCCACCAACCCACCGCCACCTCCTGGGCATTCATCGCGTTGCGCATGATGAAATCCTCCGATGGCGGGTCTGCCGGGCGGCCAGAGAAGAGGTTGACGGCCAAATCGAACGAACCCCACCAGGCGTTGACCGGCTGTCGAGCGGCCGCGATAGGGGGCGCGGAACGCCGCCAGAACCAATGCTGCCTGCGTCGCCGCCGCGAAATAGCGCTCCACCTGTTGCGGGTCATAGCTGGCGTGCTCGTCGTCCTCGTCTAGTGGCACGCTCCAGGAGACCTCCTGCGGCGTCGGGTCGATCTCAACCTGGCCCACCAGCTTGCTTACAGCCGCCAGCAGCTCGCGCGTGACCTCGCCAACCGGCCTGTCTGGGCCTAGCGCAACTCTCAATGCGCGCCCGTCGCTGTGCTCGGCCAGCGCCTCGTGGCTGTGTAGGTCGAGCGCCACCACGAACGCTCCCGACCCATCCGGAGCCGGCAGCGGGAGCGTCTCCCAGCCGCGCGCGCTCAGTCGCAATGCTGCATGTTGTAGCTGCGGCTCAGGCGCAGCCAGTGTCGCCGCCAGCTTGCCCAAGACCTGCGTGTGCGCGTGCAGTGTGTTGCAACGTGTCCCGCCAGTCGGCGAAAGCAAGCACTGGCCACTCAGCTGGCATAGCTAGAAGCTACACCGCCCGCCCGCGACTGCCAACGAGGCTCGACCCAATAACCGCTCTTAGGAGACCTGCAGGTAGGAGAAGCCCACCGCGCTTGGGCTCGACACGCGCGAGCCCCCGTATGTGGCCTTCGCTCGCCACTCTCCTACTGCAGGGGCCACGAACGGGACGCCCGCCGCTCCTTCGCTTACCAGAGCCGATACTTGGCGATAGAACTGCCAGCCGAAGACGGGGTCGAAGCGTTCGATCTCGACCGTGGCAGAGCCGGAAGCCGCCGGCACGACCTTGACGTCGATGTCCAATCCCTGGCCTGGCGCAGCCGTGTTCGAGGAGAACGACAGCGAGGTCGAGGTGATCGTGCGCGACTCGCGCACGAGCGTGAAAGTCCCGGCCGTCGCGTCGCGCACGGAGACAACCGCGTAGTAGCGGCCCGGTTGCAGCTGGTGCTGCAGCGTCTGCGAGCCGCTGCCACCGCACTCGCATTCGATCACGCTGCCGTTCTGGTTGCGTAGCTGCAGGTTGAAGTCGGCCGACCCTGGTGCAATCAGCTTGAGCGTGAGGTTCGAATGACTGGTGACGTCGAGGCGATACAGACGCAGCACGCTTACGCCGCGACCGTCCAGACGCCCGTGCGCGTGAGCGTAGTTGCCCAAGGCAAGGCCTGGGGCCGTTTCGGCTGGGCCGGCTGGCGCTACCTGCAAATGAAAGTGCTGAACGCCCCGGTATGAAGCGCGTGGGGTGACCTCGAAGCTGTAGACGCCGCCCTGGCCTGGGCCTGGGGTGAACAGCCGGTAGCCGCCACAGCCGATGTGCGTTAGCGGGGCGCCTTCTTCGAAAGAGTTCGTGTTCGGCGCGAACAGGGCGCCGCTGACACAGGCGCCGTCGGTCTTGTTGGCGAGGTTGATCAGGTAGCTGACGCCCGCGTGCATCGTGAACGCATAGGCGGCGTTGATGTTCTGGATGCGGTCGACCTTGCCGCTGATGCCGCCCGTGGGCAGTGGCGCGCCAGGCGGTCCGACTGCTGGCGTCGGCAGGAAGACTTCGAGCGTGAAGTTCGCTAGCTGCGAGTTCTCCAATGCTGCTACGCGGATCAGGTATAGGCCGTTCTTGGATGCCTTGAACGAGAGCGCTGCCTTGCCGTGAGCTTCGGTCTGCTGGCAGTCCACCGACTGCAGCTGAGAGCGCACTGCGTGGTAGATGTCGACCGTGCTGTCCAACTCCCCGCCGGCGGTCAAGTCGAGCGCGATCCGCTCCGCGCTCTGGGCTCGCAGGCTGTACCAAACCGAGTTGACCGTCGGAACGCCGCACGAAGATTCCGGCTCTCCCGCTTCGAGCGTCGCGCCGACCGTGGTGCCGTTGATGGTCGCGGGCAGGCTGTGAACGACCTGCGCGTTGGCCCTTTCGTCGTTGGGCGGAGCGGGCACAGGAGGCGTGGTCAGCGCTGCCTGAGCGAGCGATGGCGGGGCCAGAGCGATCGAGGCGCTGGCCGCGGAGGCCAGCATGATCGCAGCAGCAAACCCAAGCGCAAGGGCCACCGCTCCTAAGATCGCGACAGAGCGCATTCGTTTGAGACCCATCGACTGCTATGTACGCGCCAGCTCTGCAATTCCCTTTATGCGAATCGTGTCCGTGACAAACGCGATCACTGGAGACCAGACGACGACCTGCCAACCGCAGCGTAGAGGTCGTGTGCTTAGTAGCGCAGACTAACTGTGATCGGCGACCAACCGGCCTGTCCGACCCAGCCACAGTGCCCTTCGATCACCTCGCCTAGCAGCTGAGCTGTTTAGTCCCTGGGCGACCTCAGCAGCTTGTGTCGAGGCCGGCCAGCGGACAATGAAGCTCACGGCTATTCAGGCGGAGTGCTCGGCGATCCACAGCGTGCGGACGCCGAGCAGCTCACCGAGACGCTCGAAGTGGCGGTCATAGTGCAGCACGTCGAGCCCCGACGTCTGTGCCGTCACGGCAACCGTGAGATCGGTCAGAGGCAGACGATGGGCTCCGTGAGAGCCTGAATGTGCAAGCTCGCGCATCGCTGACAGCACCCCGCGCTGAACGGTGCGATCGACACTGATCTCGCGCAGCCCCTCAAGGGTACGATCGACAGCGGTGATCCCATCGGCGTCACGCGCATCAACAATTAGCTCATAACGAACCGGCCAACACCACGCCACATCACCACGTTCGCCAGCAGCGAGAAGAAGTTGACGAGCCATTGGCAGCTGACGCGCGACTGTCCATGCCGAGGTGTCAGCCAGCACTGAACCCTGGCCGTCCCACAGCTCAACACTCACACTATGTGCTCCGGCCAGTTGAGACGATCGATCGCGTCGAGGTCAAGATCGAAGGCACCGCTATCCATCGCCGCGAACAACGCCTCTATCGCCGCGCCGCGCTGAAGGCCAGCCTTCAGCGCTACCTGTGCCCCCTCGACCGCCAGCCTCCGCACCAATGATGCATCGGCCTCTCGAGTACCGGTCGCCGCGCGCACACGCTCAAGCGCTTGCCCCAGCTCCGGGTCAGCCGTCACAGCAATTCGTGGGTGCTTACTTGGCATCTCGCTCCGTAGTGTAGCTCGTAGGAGTTACTCTGCGCCCGGAACCTCTCGAGGAGGCCGCGCAGATGCTCCTCTCACGAACGCCCACGTGTCTCAAACCCAGAATCGAGCGACGCGCTCCTGCGACACCCAACGACAGTCAACTCATCCCCGGCTCCGCCCAGACGCCCGGCCAAACTAGCCCCAAACCCTGACCACGAACGCGTCTCCAGAACCTCAACAGCGGCCAGGTTGGCAACTCACCGAACGTGGACCTGTTTATCGGCAAGGATGGCTTATGAGTGAGCGTCGAGGGTGTGCTCTGTGCGATACCGTCGCTTGACCGATGAGGAACGACTTCTCAACTCTACTAGCAGCCGGAGCCTATGAGAACATATGTTCGTATGATCTTCGGTACCCGTCCGCTACAGACGCGAAGCTTTAGTAATGCGTGGGCAACCGCATCCCGAAGGCTTCGCCCGCGAATCCGTATTGGAAGTCGAGTCATGAAGCGACGCGACTGGCTGTTGCTGTTCGCTGCATACGAGGGTGCGCCAGATGGGCTCGACCCGATCCGCTTCCAGAAGGGCTTGTTCCTGTTCGCCAAGCGGGCGCGCGCGCCCGAGCGGTCGAAGTACGTATTCAAGCCTTATGACTACGGGCCGATGAGCGCAGGTATCTACAGCGATCTCGATCGTCTCGTGGACGAGGGATTGCTCGAGCGTGTGTTGGTACCCGGGAAGCAGTGGTCACGATACAAGCCGAGCAGAGTCACGTTTCGCGAGGGACAAAGGATCTTGAAACAAGCCGAGGACGAGAACCTGCTCGACGCCGCTCGCGAGTTGTTCGAGATCAAGAAGGACGTATCGAAGATGGGGTTCAACGAACTACTCGAGCGCGTCTACGACGACTACCCCGAGTTCGCAGTCAACTCGATCTTCCGTAGATCCACCTGACCAGCGGCTCGAGCCCTGTGCGAAGCCTTGATCGCGGATGACTTGGCTCCCGTGACCCTGAGGGCAAATCTGACGGGACCGACCTTCAGATGACGCTTATCGTCGCAGTTCGTTGCCGCGATGGGGTGATCCTTGGCTCCGATAGCCAGGAGACCCGTGGTGAAAGAGGCAGACGTCTGGCTCGCCCCACCCGAAAGGTATACGAGCCTCGCCCTGGATTCTTGCTTGCTTGGGCAGGTGCACAGGACGTGGCACAAGGCTTTGCACTACGCCTTGGCCGCGTCGACGATATATCCCCCGACGCCGATCGTCTGAATATCAAGGATCGACTGCATGCGATTCTTGCTGACGTGCGCAAGGATCCAAGCGTCGAAGGACGAAGCGACAACATCGAATTCCTCGTAGCGTGGTGGTCTCGACAAGAGAATAAGCCTGTCGCGCTCTTTCTCCTGAGTGGCGGAGCGGGCGAGTGGGTGAGCGATTGGGAGTTTGGAGGCATGCGCCTTGGAATAGAGCGCGCGAGCTTCGCGGTGAGCACGATGCGCTATATCGATCCAGTCGCCTTGACCCTCGAGCAGGCAAAGATCGTGGCTCTTAAGGTGCTGCGCGACACGATCGAAACCAGTGTGGAGGGCATCGGTGGTCGCGTTCAAATGGGAGCGGTGCGGGAGAGCGGTCTCGAAGTCATAGAAGAGGCAGACATGCGAGGTCTACATGACACGGCCGACCTGTGGGAGGCTCAGTGCATTGAACTTCTACTTGGGAGTACTGCGCCTCCTTCTGCCAGCGAGACTCCAGACCGCGGTGTCCGTCCGCCGATCTGACGCGGCTCGGACTCTCGGGAGGACGTCCGCCCAAATGCGCCCTGAGAGATTCGAACTCCCTACCTTCGGTCCCGTAGAGCGAAGCTTATAGTGCAGATTCGCCTGCAAATAATTCGTTTTCCTCCAAGCAGATCACGCCAGATATTACGATTTTGTCGGTGCTTGCGCTGAGCGAGATGAGCAAACATCGCTTTTTGCCAAAGCGAAAGCGCCCCGAGAGTAGACGGATACGCTCGCTGTTGGTCCGACTTAGCAGTCTCGGAGTCGACGACAGACGCGCTCGTTCATGTGCGAATGCGGTCGTCAGCTCACCACGAGCAACGTGGTCCGCCCATGGTCGCTGTTGCGCGCGTCGTGCTCGCGAACGGTGCCAATCCGGTCGTGCCGCCCGTGCCAGGTCTCGCGAGCTCGACGGCGTCTGGACGAACCGCGAGGCGACGGGCATGAAGGAAATTCCGCGCCGCCTGCTGATCCTTGGTGGTAGCCCGGTTGGCGTGGAGATGGCGCAGGCCGTTCGGCGACTGGGCGGCGAGACCGTGATCGTAGAGATGGCTGAACACGTGCGCGCGCGAGCACGTGCCGCTTGGTGAGATGCTCGGCGAGGTCCTGCGTCGCGAGGGCCTCGAGCTCTTCCTCTCGGTAAACGCGACCGCGGCACGTCGTGAGGGCGAGGAGTACGTCCTTGAGCTCGACGACGGGCGCGAGTTGCGCGGTGACCGACTGCTCGTCGCTAGCGGGCGGCGCGCCCGCTAGCCGAGATGGACTCTTCGACGACGCGCACTGCGGGCTCACGCAGTTCCGATGCTCCTGCTCGGCGTCTCCCGCCACGCCAGCGGCAAGGTTCGCCCCGGCGACACGCTCCTGTTCATGGTGCCAAGCAGCAGCGCCCATGCTCGGACCTCGCGCTGGGTTGGCGTCTGGTGTGGTTCGTCGAGCGACGCCCGCCGAGCGTGGAATGGGCGCGCTCGGGATCGGGTAGGTTCCGATGACCCAACGAAAACGAGGAGCGGTTATGGCTGTAGGAATTCGCATCAAGCTCGCAGGGGTGGACGCTGAGCAGTTCGACAAGGTGGAGGCGGCGATCAATCCGCGCGTCGATCATCCTGACGGGCTTATCTTCCACGCGTCCGGTCCGATCGACGGGGGTTGGGGCGTGCTTGACTTCTGGGAGTCGCGCCCGCAGTTCGACAGTTTCGCGGCGGGGCGCATTCGCCCCGGGGTTCACGCCGCCGGGGTCACAGCCGAGCCGGAGATTCACGAGTTCCCTGTTCACGAGTACCTGTCGCAGTAGGACGGCGCATTAAAAGGGCAGCAGCCCGTTTTTTCTGCTGCCCTTTCAGCCCCTCATTACCCCGGTGAGCCATCCCGGCATCGACGGAGGGCCGCCAAGGCGGGCTCCTCCTCTCCGCCGTAACGCGCGTGTCCGTGATCCACTCCGAGATGCCTGAGTTGGACGATTTCCGAGCACGCCGACTGAAGATCGGCACACTTCCGCTCGCGCGAGCGAAGCGGAAGCACTCACTTTGTCGCGTCTCCGACCTGCTCGTCGTCCGATTCGACAGTGCCTGATTTGAGGACCGAGACGCTCGCTTTCGACCGAAATGAGCGCTCCCGCTTGCTACTCATTCGTCCAAGGTGCGGTCGCGAGGCGAGTGGCGCTCGTGACGTGCCAATCTGCGCATGTGCCAGACATCCGACCAGTGGCTACATCGCGTGAGAAGCAGCTGACCCTGCTCGCAGCCGTGCTTGGTACGAGCGTTGTGTTCCTCGACGCGACTGTAACCAGCGTCGCGTTGCCGGCAATTCGAGGCGACCTCGGTGGCGGTCTGGCGGGCCAGCAGTGGGTGACGAACGCGTACCTGCTGACGCTCTCCTCGCTGTTGTTGATCGGCGGCTCGCTTGGAGATGTATTGGGTCAGAAGCGCGTGTTCTTGGTTGGGGTTGCCGGGTTCGGACTCACTTCGGCTCTCTGCGCGGTCGCGTCGTCGATCCCGGAGCTATGCGTGTTTCGTTCGATGCAGGGGGTATGTGCGGCGCTGGTGACGCCTACCGCATTGGCGGTGATCATCCACGTGTTTCCCGAAGATGAGCGGGCGAGGGCGATCGGGACATGGACCGCGCTCAGCTCGATCGTCGGGGTTATCGGGCCGTTCATCGGGGGAGTGTTGATCGCTGCCGGCTCGTGGCGTCTGATCTTTTTGCTCAATGCGCCGCTCGTACTCGTGACCGTGACGCTGATTGCTCGTGGCGTGCCTGGAAGCGCGAGCGCTGGCACCGCTGGGCGCCTGGACTTCCCCGGGGCCTTCTTGGCGGCGCTCGCACTCTCGGGTTTGGTGTTCGCTGTGACCGAGGAGCCCGCGCGTGGATGGAGCACCCTGGTGATCGGCTCGCTCGCGGTGGGAATTTTGGGAGCGATCGCGTTTGTTGCGCGCGAGGCTCGAGCCCGGGCGCCGATGCTCCCACTGAGCCTGTTCCGCGAGCGCAACTTCACGATCGGAAACGTGGCGACATTGACTGCCTACCTTGGGCTGGGGGGCGTGATCTTTCTGCTGCCTGTGTTTCTGCAGGAGGTCAGCGGCTACAGCCCCGTTCAAGCGGGGCTTGCGCTTCTGCCGGTCACCTCGCTGATGATCGTGCTCTCCCGCCGCTTCGGCGCGCTCGCCGACCGCATCGGGTCGCGGGTGCTGATAAGCCTCGGGGCGCTGGTTGCCGGCTGCGGCCTTTTGCTCTTGGCGCGTGTCGATCAGCGCGCCGATTACCTCAGCGAGGTGCTGCCGGCGCTGCTCGTGTTCGGGTTGGGACTCGCGATGCTTGTCGCACCGTTGACCGCCACGGTCCTTGGGGCGGTGGAGGAGGATCACGCAGGCGTCGCCGCCGCGGTGAATACGACGCTCTCACGCGTCGCGCAGCTTTTCGCGGTTGCTGTGCTGGGAGCCGTCGTCTCTCTAGCTTTTGCTAGTCGCGTTGATGCGACGCTACGACGGTCCGCGCTCGATCCCGCTGGCCGCTCGGCGATCAGCCTCGCCAAGCGACAGCCTCTCGGCGCGCCGAGCCTGGAGGGAGTACACCCCGACGAGCGCCTTCTTCTCAGAGCGGCCTTCGACGATGCGTCGGTGCATGCGTTCCGCGTCGCGGACACGATCGCAGCCATCCTCGTCGTGAGCGGAGGTCTCATTGCGTTCGCCGGGATCCGTAATCCCCGCCGCACGGTGGCCGCCGAGCTATGCCCAGCCGGGGCGCTCTGCGGAGCCAGCCAAGAACTCGTCCATGCTCGCCAGGATCGACGCTCGGACCGGGGTTTCGTAGAGGGCTAACTATTGGCCAATTTCGCTTGGTTGAGCCAGATTGGCTCTGGTTATATGTCCCAAAATAGCCTTAGATTTGCCGACCTGGGGACATAGTTCGGGACACGTTTTGCGTTTAGTGCCTGGCCTCACCCGGCCTGCCGAACACCCTCGCGTCTTGTTGGGACCAATGGTGAGGTCCGTAGAGTTCGCCTTACTGGTCGATCAGCCAGTTTTCGAGCATGGTTTGGGTGAAGCGTATGTGTCGTCCGATGCGTAGGCATGGGAGGCGTCCGGTGCGGACTGCGTCGTAGATCCAGCTGGGCTTGACGGCGAGGAGTCCGCGACGGTCAAAACCCTACCCAGCCCGTCAGGGCTGGAGGGTTAATCCGCTCCAGCGGATTAAGAATCCCCACAAGGCCCACGAAAACGACAAGGCAACTGCAGCCGACCTGGACCCTCAACGCCTATCGCCGTCGTATCAGCGCAGTACGCGAGATGCCCGACCACCAGCCGCACATATCCTCGCGGCAAGTCATGCAGTGCTATTTGTGCGCGACGGCGATCTCGTGCGTCCCTGCGGCGTCGAGCATCGCTTTGGCGCGCTTGGCGCCCTGGGAGAGCAGCATGCCTGTAAGCGCAAGTTCCCGTGCCGTGTTCTCGTCCCAGGGCCGGATGCCTTTGCCATCGGCTACACAAAGCCCCTCGGGCAAATCCAGGTCGCGATAGCGGATCTTCTTCACGCCTCGATGGTAGCGCTCGCCACAGTTTGCGGCACCATTCACGACATCAGCTCACCCATCAATTGCACGAGCGGGTCTATCGTTGGTGGGCATCGCTTCGCATCGCGGAGCCCAAGCACGCGTCATGGCGGTCGAGCGCGGCCCGGAAGTCGACCGCCGGTAGCCCGACTGAGGCGAGACCGACGATCAGCGCTATATATGCGGCGCGAAGATTGCCGTCAACGAACGGGTGGGTCTTAAGAATGGCTGTGTAAAGCGCCGCCGCCGGCGCGACGCCCTCGGCCGTCTCAACTGTCCGCTCGTGGTCACGCAGAGCAGCCATGCTCTCATTGAACGTCTCGCACGCGAGATGCAGCTCGCGCATGATCGCGGAGTGACCAAGGGTGCCGCGGATCGGCAAGTCGCGCAGCTCATGGTCTACCTCGATTGGCACACCGAACTCGACCGGCTCATCATCCGCACGCACTCTGCCAGCGTCGCGCTCAAATGTGGTCAGGAAGATCGCACGGTGCCAAGCACAGATACGCTTAGCGGTCATCGCGCCGGGACGCCGTTGGGCCTCTGCGGCGGCTGAGCGCAAAATACGTGACAGGCGGCGGCTCGCCTCCCCCCAGGTCGCCTCCGCGGACATCGCGCCCGCTCGATAGAACGGTGCCTCCGGAGAGTCCTTGAAGCCCTCGAAGCCCCTCATGCGTCCTGCGGCAAGCCCGCGCCCGAGACATTCTCCACCCGAAAGGCCTCCGCCACGAGCTGCGCATCCTCCTCGCGCGGCGCATAGTGCAGGTAGCGCATCGTCGTCTGGATATCGGCGTGACCCATCCACTCCTGCACGCGCCGTATATCTGCCTTGGCAATCATGCGGGTGCCGAAGGTGTGACGCAGATCGTGGAAACGAAGCTGGCGCAATCCTGCGCGCTTTAGCGCTGCCGTGTAGCGGCGCCGGAGCGCCGACCCATCCAGATAGTCGCCGAGCTCGCCGGGAAATACGAGATCGTCCTCGTCTACGAAGAGCTCGCGCCGTGAGAGCTGCGCCAGCGCTTGGGCGACCTCCGGGGCAAGTGGAACCGAGCGCACCTTGCCTGACTTCGGAGTAGTGAGCGCACCGCCGGCATAGCTCGCGCGCACGCGCAAAACGGAGCCGGTGAAATCGATGTCACGCCACCGCAAAGCGACCAGCTCGCCCCGTCTCAACCCCGTGAACGCGGCCGTCAGGAAGATCGCGCCGTCCTGCTCGGAGGCGGCGGCGCGCACGAGCGCCCAGACCTCCTCAGGGCCGAAGACGTCGATGTCGCCCGAAATTCGTACCGGGTGGTGTTCAACGCTTGCAACGGGATTGACAGGGAGCCCGTAAACCTTGCAGGCTCGCGCGAATACGCCGTGGAGCAAGATCACAATCCGGTTCTTCGAGTTATTGGCGAGCGGGCGAGGGTCGTGCTGCTTGGGATCGTCTTGGAACCGCGCACTCGAAAGCTGCCTGCGCCACGCTTCTATATCAGCGCTCGTGATCTCCTCGAGCGCCCGGTCGCCGAACGCGGGCAGCAGGTAGGCGTTCAGGATCGACCGGTAGCCGCGCAACGTCGAAGGCTTCAGCGCCCGGTCGTGCTCGGCGTAGCGGAGGAACTCGGTGGCCGCGTCTGCGAACGTAGCGCCTGTACGCACAAGTCCCGGCAGCGTGCCGCGGCGGGCTTGGTCGAGCAGGTCGCGCAACCAGTCCTCGGCCAGGCGCTTCGTGAAATAGCCGGTCGGCGGGCGCCCACGCTCGGTCCACGCGGGCCCGAGCTTCTTCTGCAGCTGGCGTCCATCGGGCAGCCGGTACTTCGCGTACCAGACAGGTCCACGCTTGCGCTCGACCCGAAAGACGTGACCGGTTGGAGGCTGAGCCAGCCGATGCGAGACGGACGACGGTGTCCCAAGCGCTGCGTTCTGACCCCAAGCTTGACGCGACATGCGCACATTCTACTACTTCTCGGGACATATTCGGGACATATCTGACGCCCACGTAAGATTGGCGTGTCCCCAAAAATGCTTTTTTGCGGGGATTTTCTACGCGCCCTGAGAGATTCGAACTCCCGACCTTCGGTTCCGTAGACCGACGCTCTATCCAGCTGAGCTAAGGGCGCAGAGCCGCCTAGTGTAGTGGCCTTGCCCACGCCGATGCACTCCACCTCGTCCATCACTTCGCTGGCGTCGTCCTGGTCGTTGACGTCTCCTAGCCAGTGAGTCAACCTTTCCCCGTTGCAGGTGCTCGGTTGCTTGTAGTTGGCCTCGCCGCCCTCACGCAAGCGGCGCAAGAGCGTGTAGAAGCGGTCGGCGGCCTGCGGCGTGACGGTCGCGACCGTACTCAGCTGCTGGCGCTCTGAGCCACCCACCTGCCCGGCGCCCCCGATCGAGACGCTGGCGTTGATCGAGTTGGTGAGCTGTTCGGAGCGCTGTTCGCTGCTGGCGAGCCCGCCCTCGGCCTGGCCCAGATAGGCGTCAGCGCGCAGTGGATGAGGATCCCGCGGAACGGCGAGCGAAGGTTCGTGGGACAATGGTCCACTACGCCCTCCGGGAGGGTCGAATCGTTGCCCGCTCCGACTCCTGAGCAGCGCGAGTATATGCAGAGCTGCTGCTCGAGCACGCGACGAGTGACCTCGGTGCTTGTCGTGTACTCATGGCCGCGGAGGACATAAGCGACGATGTCGTGGAATTTCATGCCCAGCAGGCCGTCGAGAAGGCCTGAAGGTCGCGCTCGTGTTGGCCGACGTCGATTTTCCCGCTCTCACGATCTCCGTGAGCTGGTGGACATCGCCACCGACAACGATATCGCCATTCCAAACTAGATTGAGGACGTTGGCTGACACCGTGGGCGGCTACGAGATGGATGGAACCTCTCGATCGTGATACGGCCTTCTCAACCGCATCCGACGCCATCGCATGGGCAAGGGCGCTATCACGAACTGATTGGCACCTCCTGGCCCTCTGCACTTCAAGGGAACGCTTGGGTTCGCGTAAGCACCAAACGTCCATGTCCGTATCGCCTGCTCGTTTCAGCTTCACATAGCCTAGAACAGAGGGAAATCACGTGGACGGGGAGATCGGGACGGTATGCAAAACATAAAGTCCAGTTTGAGTCTTTGGTCGAACTTCTGATGGAACCCGCAGGGCAACAAGCGCGGCGGCGCGCGGCAGAGGCGATCTGTGATGCGCATCGTTGACCATGCTCAATCCTGGACCGGCTGAGCCGCGTCGAGGTCATCCAAATCGACAAGGTCTCGCGGGCGCCCGGCAGCCCGCTTCATGCTCCGCAGGTGCTCGAGTGCGCATATCGCGATCGTTACGCCCGCCATCTCGACGTCGATGGCCCTTGCTCGAAGCTCATCGTACGTCAGGACGCCCTCGAGGCCCTGGACGACATCCAAATCCCCGAGTTGTGTCGCGATCAACACTCGTTCGCCGCTGTGTAGCAGCGCCGCGATGGAGCGCTCAGAACCGAGCAGCGACTCTCCTAGCTGAACGCGGCCACCGAGTTCGGTCACCACCTGGGCAAGCCTGTCGAGGTTCTCCGGTGCCAGATCGGGCACGATGTCGCAATCCTTCGTTCCACGGACTACACCCCACGAACCCAGCGCCAAGCCTCCAATAACGACGAAGCGAACATCGGCCTGGACGACGCGGACGAGAAGCTGGTCGAACGACGGCGCACTCAACGGGCACGCCGCGCGGAATCGCGCAACTCAAACAGCTTGCGAGTCAACGAGATCGTCTCCCTGAGGTTTACGACAAGCGGTCGCTGCCCATCCGCTCGCAACCTCAGCCGACGCACCCGCTCTCCCTCGGAGTCTCGCGACTGTTGTGTGAGGGGCTCCGCCATTGATCCAAACATTACCGAGCCAATGGTCGGAGAACGCGTAAGGCATGCATCAACGGGCCGTTAGCCAGCATATGACAAGGCGGGGACCGAGACACGTTCGAACCTGACCTTGTCCGGCTGCGCATCCGCGAGTTGCGCGCCCCAGCGCTTGCGCATAGCTTACCTTTGGCTCACCACGGACGTACGGCATGGTAAAGCAGACCATCGCGTCCCCTGACGGCAGTATCAAAGATCCGGTCCGTCTCGCTAAGCGACTCCATGGGCACAAGCAGACCGTTGTCGAGAAGCCTTACTACGATTCCTCGGATATTGTGACGTTCAATTGTTGGACATCCCAGCTTGATTGCAAGCCAGACAAGAATACGCTCTATGCGGTTTGACGTCTCATAGACCTCGCTGGTAATGGCGGGAGCCTGAGGGGGCTCTATGGTGATGTCGTAGGCGATCGAGACGGTGCCTAAACCGCCTATCACTACGAGATGGCGCACAATCTTTAGCACTACCCGAGTCTGATGGTTGGGTGACCATCGTCCCTCCTTGTAACCATCGTTGGCGACTACACCGGCCGTGAAGCCCAGAAGCACCAAGTGTTCGCAACCTGGCCATCCGGGATCTGCCAGCCAGGCGAGACATGCCTCTAACCACGAGACGCCACTATGAGCGATTGCAAAACCTCGTCTCCTGCATCCCGCAAATGATCGATCCACTCATCGAATTGGTCGTTCCGCTCATCACTCGGCATGAGACCGCGTGCCATTCGGGGCCCAAGACGATCCAGATGAGAACCAAAGCAGATATACGAGTAGGGCGACAACTATCTCCGTAAGATCGAGGTCAAGACCTCGACAAAGCTTCGGGCGATCCCCAGGCATTCGGGCAGGGCTCGCGGATCGCTACAGACATCGCACCCTGGCCAAACGGGGAGATCGGGACGGTTTGCAAACCATCGAGCCAAGCTTGACGCCCTGGTCAAGCTGCTCATGGAACCCGCCGGCCGCCAGGCGCGCTCGCAAGCAGCCGCAGCGGTCAGGCGAACTTGACGGCCAGGCATCCGATGTATTTCTGTGTACGTCAGTCGGAGCGCTGTACGCGGCCAGCGAGGTGCGCACCGACGCGCATCGCCCGCGGCATCCGGCGCGCGAATGAGACCGCAAGCCTGTCTGAGCGGCGCATGTATCCGGTTGCCCCGTCGAGCAGAGCTCGTGGTGTGCGCTCATGCCCTAGCGCGTAGAGGTGCCATGTGCCTGGGACCCCCTTGAGTTCGTGCTCGCCGCGATCGGTGAACTGCATACCCGAGCCGATCACGAGCTCCTTGACGGTCGAGGACACGACGATTTCGCCGGCCCGGGCGAGAGCGCCAACACGGGAGCCGATGTGGACCGCAAGACCGCCGAGATCCTCTCCGATCGCCTCACACTCGCCAGTATGGACACCCACGCGCAGCTCGATCCCCAGTTCCCCGGCGACCTCGTGCAGAGCCTCGGCGCAGCGAATCGCCCTGGCGGGCCCATCGAAAGAGGAGAGGGAGCCGTCTCCGATGTGCTTGACGATCCGCCCGCCGTTCTCTGAGACGAGGCGATCCACGAGGGAGTCGTGGCGCTCGAGCAGCTCACGCCAAGCGCGATCGCCCAGCTCCGCGGCGAACCTCGTGGAGTCGACTATGTCCGTGAACAGGACGGTGGCGAGTACGCGGTCGTACCGGCGAGGCTGGACGGCTCCGGTAACGAACCGCTCGACCTCGTTGAGGATTGCCTCGCAGACCTCTCGGTCCCCTACGTGGAAAGCGTGATCGCGACTGGAAAAGCTGAGGAAGCGGGCGTCAGGGATCCCGGCCGCGAGCAGTTCGCCGGCCTCGATGGGGATCACCCGATCTTCCTCGACGTGCAGCACTAGCGTAGGCAGGTGCACCGATGAGAGAATCTCCCGCACGTCGATCTCCAAGACGATGTCAACTAGGGCCCTCGCCATACGTGGACTCGCTGCGGCTCGAGCGAACATTCCGTAGAAGCGCCGCTCGAGTTCACCGAGGCTGGGGGCGAAGAGGTCTGCGAGGCGGCTGCCGTCACCCCAGTGCTCGAGCAGATCTTCGAACTCATGCAACTCGGTTCGCGTGCGGACGGAGGTGGTAGCGGAATAGGAGTCCGGATGGGCAAGCATGTCTGCAAGGGTGGCGAACCCGCCGTACAGCACCAGCGAAGAGATGCGCTCCGGATGGGTCGCCGCCAGCAGGACCAGACATGGAGCGCTTTCGGAGATCCCGAACAGCACAGCCCGCTCGGAGCCGACGGCGTCCAACACGGCCTCGATGTCGGCGCAGCGCTCCTCAAGCGTGGGTAGGTGGGGAACCGGATCGGACAGTCCCGTGCCGGGCTTGTCGTACAAGATCAGTCGCGCGAAGGATGCGAGCCTCGTCAGGAAGCCGGCGAAGCGGGGCTCGGTCCACTGCAGATCGAGGTGGGTGACAAACCCGTGAGCAAGCAGCAGGTCAACAGGACCCTCGCCGACCACCTGGTAGGCAATCGAGACTCCGTCGCGCTCCACATAACAAGTCGAGGGAGGCTGCACAAGACAAAGTCTGACAGCCCCTCGCTGGTCGCACATTTGGGACACGGCGCCCCGAGCCACGTGAGCGCCCGGCGAAAACGGGGAGTTCGGGACGCGTTGCAAACCGAGAAACGGCCATAGAGCGGCTTCTGGAGACACTGATGGAGCCGGTGGGACTTGAGACACGACGCAAAGCCGCAACTGCGCTCAAGCTAGGTTGAGGGAATTGACCGGCGCCCTGGGATGCCTGCTGAGATCATCTTGCGATCACGGCTGACTCGCCGACGAGCGCTACTTGCAGCAACTAGAATCGCAATGGCTCCACCGAGCGGCTGACTAAATGACTAGGCTCTGGGGGGCTTTTTTGTTGGCTCATGCCGCGCGCTTGCCCCACCGGAAGCATCGCGCGGGCGCTGGACCGAGGTGGTCATAGCGCGACGAAAGAAGGCTCCACCAGACCTGACCTGGCCACTTGCCTTCTGTATCGCATGTCTACGGGCTTGTGCGTCGGCCATCCTGTCCTCCTCTCGTCAAGATCTAGGGTCTTCCCGAGAACGATGATGCCCTATGAGCCGGACGGAATCTACTCTTTGCCGGCATGTTCTAGGAAGTAGTCGAGAGCCGCAAGCTCCTTGGCCCGATACTCGCTGAACTCCGGGATGAAGTCGGGGAGTCCGGACTCGGAAAGGATCGGTGCGGCCTTCTCCTTGGCGAACTTCTGCTTGATGCTGCTGGTGCGCAGAACCTCAGGCAACTCGGTCCGGATCGCTGCTTGAATTCTCTCCGCGGCACCATCGCTCTCGTCGGCCTCGTCGAACAGCCCAGAGAATTCGGTATCGATTTCTTCAGCAACCTGCTCCGCGAGCTGATTCAAGTTGCGTCGGTTCGTGTCCGTGTCGCCGATCTCGAAGTCCCGATTTCCTGGTCCATCCTCCTCCCAATGAGAGCCTCCGCCCGCGATAGGAACCTCGTTAGCGCCGACAGCGATTACCGAACCATCGGGCGTCGCGATTGCAGCGCCGACCTGCCGGCCAAACTCTGATGACCGCAACGCAGCTCCCGCCGCCAAGAACTGAGCATGCTCGTCACGCGTGGGGGTCCGGAAGGGCGAGCCGAAGAGAAGCTCGAGAATTCGATCGAGGTCGCGTTGCGCGACCTCCCTATCCCAGCCCCGAATGAAGAAGTCGGCTCGATGGAATGTCCCTCTCAGATCCTGGCCACCCTTCATCTCCTCCTTTTCGTCCCGCTCGATCAGCTCCGGTGCCTGATGGGCCCACGTCTTTCGATCCGAGTTCTTCCTAGAACTCTTGATCCGTTCCTCGAGATGTGCTGCCCGCTTGTCGCGTGGGCTGTAGACACCGATCACCACTAGACGCGAGCCGTAGACCGATCGGAGGGTTTCCAACTCTCCGGGGCGGTTCAGACCGCATGACGAACGCATGTCGATCAAGGTTGGGGGCCAACTCATCCTTGCCCGACTCGGCCTCGTTCAGAGCGTCAGCCTTCTCTTCACGAATCGCAACGACATCGCTGATAGCGTGAAGCGCAAGCGCGTCGTTGCGATCCCACTTCTGCCGCAACTCATCGCCAGCAGTCATGGCCTCCCAGATTTCCTCATCTAGAGGTCTGCCGCGAAACGTATGCTCGGCCTGCTCCGCCAGATAGTCGCTCAGTCTCAAGGTCTCCGACGTGTAGCCATACGATGTGAGCAGTGTGCCGAGCTCTTCAATCACCATTGCCTGATCGGTGCCGACAGCCGCCACAAGTGCGACGAAGAGCTCCGTATGGTCCTTGAACTCGGACACTGTGTCGATTGGCTGACTTGCCACGGAGAGGATAGAAGCACGTTTGTACGCTCAGGAGCCGCTTGGAGCACTCAGGGGACCGTCGCAACCTGGGGAGACGAAGTAACTACGGCGTAGTCGTCGAGTGGGCCGGCGGCGCAAGCGGTTGGTGCTAAGCACCTGCCGAGACGACATGGATCGCGCGATCCGCATACGAGCGCGTGGGCTCCTACGTGTGGGTTTGAAAGCCAGTCAGACCCCCCTGAGGCCAAGCATGGCCGCTTTTGGCTTCGTAGAGCCGAAATATGCCCGTAAAGTCCGAAAACGGAGAGGGAGGGATTCGAACCCTCGAACGAGGTCAACCCCCGTTACGCGATTTCCAGTCGCGCCCATTCAACCGCTCTGGCACCTCTCCATCGCTCGCCCTCTTGCGGCGTCTCTTGGAAGGCTACGACACGCTGGGTTTCGCCGCCGACAGACCCTACGACGCGCGGTCCTTGTCCATTGGTAGGCTCTCTTAGGAATGCCACGCGCGCACGCACGGGGCACCGCCAAACGAAGACACACAACCCGACTCTCGCCAACAACCCGGAGACGAAAGATGCTTCTTGCCTCTAGCGAAGCCTTCAGCAAGGATGTCGGCCTGATCGTCACTTTCATCGGGATCGGGATACTCGTGAACGTGGTCATCGTGCTGATCGCGATTCAGGTGCGCGGCGAGCGCCAGCAGAACCAGCAGCACCTGCAGAGCCCGCGGCAGCGCTAGCGTCCGCACGATGCTCGCCGTCCAGATCAGCGAGCTCAGCGGGCCCGACGCTGTGCGCGTCGTGGAGACGCCCGAGCCCGAGCCCGTCCACGTGCTTACTCCGGGCGAGGGCGTGCTAATCGACGTCGCCGCTGCCGGCGTCTCCTTTCCTGAGGTTCTGCAGACTCGTGGGCTCTACCAGCTCAAACCCGATCTGCCCTTCATCCCTGGGGCGGAGGTTGGCGGCACGGTCATCTCCGCGCCTGCCTCCAGCGGCCTGCAACCAGGCGATCGCGTGATGGCATTCACCGGCCTTGGTGGCATGGCCGAGCGGGCCGTAGCGCCGGCCTACATGACCTTTCCCCTGCCTGACTCGCTCGACTTCAGCCAAGGGGCTTCGGCCATCCTCAACTACCACACCGTCTACTTCGCGCTGAAGCTGCGCGGGCAGCTCAAAGCAGGCGAGAGCGTGCTCGTGCATGGGGCCGCCGGCGGCGTCGGCACAGCTGCCCTGCAGGTCGCCAAGGCGCTCGGCGCCTCCACGATCGCGGTCGTCTCCACCGACGAGAAGGAACGCATCGCACGCGAGGCCGGAGCAGACCACGTCGTGCGCTCGGACGGACCCTGGCGCGAGCAGGCCGTCGAGCTCAGCGGCGGCGGCGTCAACGTCGTGCTCGACCCCGTCGGTGGCGATCGCTTCACCGACAGCTTGCGTTCACTCAAAGAGGAGGGGCGCGTGGTCGTCGTCGGCTTCACCGAAGGCTCAATCCCCGAGGTCAAGGTCAATCGCCTGCTGCTGCGCAACGTGTCGGTCGTGGGCGCAGGCTGGGGGGCCTACGCTCTGCTGAACCCGCAGCGCAATCGCGCCGCCGGCGAGGCCGTGCGCAAGATGATCGACGACGGGTTCGTCAAGCCGATCGTCGGGGCGTGCCTGCCGCTGGACCAGGCCAGCGAGGCACTGCGCATCATCGACGAGCGCCGTGCCCTCGGCAAGGTGGTGCTTGGTATCGCCTGAGGTGTTTCAGGATGATGAAAAGGTCGTGCTCAGTCTTTGCCCGGCGCCTCAGGTGTAACGATCGCGAATACTGGGTCCCCCTCGTCTAGGAGCCCAAGGAACTCGCCCAGCTTTGCCCCATCGCCATCCACCGCGATCGCGCCGCTGGCAAATAGTTGCGCCGTCCCCCTCGCCCAGCAGGACCGCGTCGAGGGCCGCCCAGGTGAGCGTCACCTTTGCGTGCCGCCCCTCATCCAGGCGATCCCCTGACTGCGCTCAGCGCTCCATTTTCGACGGTGACGCTTGCGCAACACCAGATCTGGGGTGCTCGCGACCATGCCCCGTCGTGCGTCCTCGAGTCCTCACGGTCCTCGAAGGAGAGGCCCTTCCCAGCCTCGGCGTGAGCCGCGCGTGTGTGTGCGCTCGCGCGACCGGGGTCACTCACGATGCCGCTGCGTGTGCGTGTCTTGGCGCGCGCACGTATCCGAAGCTGGGATGGATCGGCTGGTCACAGAGGGGCCGGGTATTGTGCCGGCGACTATGGCAAACACCTACGACGGCACGCTGCTGGCACGCGGAGACGCCGGCTACGAGCAGGCCCGCCGCGCGGCCGTGTGGAACGCACGCACACCCCAGCGCTATCCGGATGCGATCGTGCTTGCAGGCAGTGAGGCGGATGTCGTGCGAGCGATGTCCCACGCGCGCCAGCCCTCGAACGGGGGCGCGGGAGGCATGCGCGTTGGCGTTCGCTCCGGCGGGCACTCCTGGGCCGGCAACCACGTACGCGACGGCGGGCTGCTGCTCGATGTGTCTGCCCTGCGCGAGGTCGAGCTGGACGTCGAGGCAATGACCGCCGTCGTCGGCCCCGGATGTCACGGCGACGAGCTGCTAGCGCTGCTCGCCGAGCACGACCTGTTCTTCCCCGCCGGGCACTGTCCCGGCGTCGGTCTCGGTGGCTATCTGCTTCAGGGCGGATACGGCTGGAACGGGCGCATGTACGGGCCCGCTTGCATGAGCGTAGAGGCGATCGACGTGGTGCTAGCAAGCGGCGAGTTGGTGCACTCAAGCGAAACCGAGAACACCGACTTGCTGTGGGCTGCACGCGGTGCAGGGCCTGGGTTCTTTGGCGCTGTGACACGCTTTCACCTGCGCCTTGTGGGCAAGCCCAAGCTGGTCGTCAACAGCGTGTTCCTCTACCCGATGGACGTGATCGAACAGGTCTTCGGCTGGGCACGCGAGATCGGCCCACGAGTCGCGCGCGTGATGGAGCTGATGGTCTTCATCCACCGCACCGAAGACGGCGAGCTCGAGATCGCAGTGACCGGGCCGGTGCTCGCCGAAAGCGAGCAGGAGGCACGCGAGGCGATCACCGTGCTCGAAAGCTGTCCCGTGCTCGACCGGGCAAAGCTCGCGCTGCCATATGTGCCCGGCGAGCTGGCCGACCTGTATGCCGGCGCGCACGCCGCCTATCCCGACGGGCATCGCTACTCGGCCGACAACATGTGGACGCACGCCACGGTCGAGGACTTGCTGCCGGGCTTGCGGCGCATCGCCGAGACACTGCCGCCAGCGCCCTCGCACATGCTGTGGATGAACTGGCAGCCTGGCGCCACGCCACAGCCCGAGCGACCCGACATGGCCTACAGCGTCGAGGACGACACCTACATCGCGCTGTACGGCGTTTGGCAGGACGCCACCGAAGACGAGCAGAACGTGGCATGGGCGACCGAGCGCATGCGTGAGATGCAGTCTTTGGCCAGCGGCATCCAGCTAGCCGATGAGAACCTCGGCAACCGCCCTGCGCGCTTCGTCGGCGAGGCGCAGCTCGCGCGCTTGGACGAGCTGCGCGCCAAGTACGACCCGGACGGCCGCTTTCACAGCTGGATGGGGCGACCCACGCCGCCCGCGCCATGAGGTTGGCCGTCGTGGTCTCAGCAGGCACAGAGGCGAGCGCCGTCCGCCTGAACGCGAACCAGGCTTGCGCCACCACGAGACCGACCTTCGTGTTTCCGGCGTTAACAGACGCGAACACCGATCCAGCGGGGAAACCATCGCGATGAGTGCGAACTCCCTCGGCGACTATCTCGCGCGCCCGATGTCCGAGCCTGAGCAACAGACCCTCGCGGCGATCGAGCACGGGCCGATCGATCCGCGCGATGCGCTCGCGCTCGGCGCGGTAGATCGGCTGCTCGATCCCGCGCCGCTGCCTTGCGAGACCGGCTGGTGCGTGCTCGACGACGGAGTGGCCTACGTGGCGGTGCTCACTGCAATGCCGAACGTGAGCGGCGAGATGGTCGACTGGTGGTTCGATTGGCACCCGCGCGATCCGCTGCGCTACCGCATCTGGCACCCGGTCGCGCACCGCGACAACTCCTTGCAGCCTGCTTCGCGTGCACGCGAGAAGGCCCACTGGGGCACCGTGCACCATCCCGTCGAGGACGTCGGCACCGGCGTCGTGCACGCCCGCATCGAGTTCAAGGCACCCAGCGAGATGGGCATGTCAAGCGACGCGCTCGACGACCCCCGCGTCGCATCGATCGTCTGCGGCTACGCAGGCGACGACCGCCTGCACGTGCGCCACTCCCCCATGTTTCATGTGTTCCTGCGCGTGGGCGACGGGGCCGAAGGCGCCAGAGAGCGCGCGGGCAATGACACGAGCAATCGCGTCGACGGCCACGACACGAAGGCGCGCGACAACACCGGGGTCGTGTTGCGCAGCCGCTTCTGGTTGGGCGCAGCCCTGCGCCCATACGGCCCGCTCGGCGCCCTCGCCGAGCCGCTACTCAACACTCTCCCTGTGCGCCGTCGCGCGCTGCCCAAGCGTCTCCCCCAAGCGCTCGCGACCCACTGTGCCGAGGAGTACGCCAATCTCGGGGGGCTGCTGCCCGAGCTGTACGAGCGCTTCGGTCCTGGGGCAACACGAGCCTAGGCCCTATCTGCGCGATCGCGCAGATAGACATAACGCAAGCGCACATCGAAGGCTGGCATCACTCCTGTATCGAACGCCGCCGTTTCTCTTATGGCGCGAGCATTGTGACAATCTCGTGTAAATAGGACTATTCCGATCTTCGGTTTGATAGTTTCTGGTGCCGATGGGATAACTGACATTCGTCAACTATCGACGTTCGGGGGTAGCACTTGTCGCGCCAAAGTCAGGCGGCACCAAAGACGCGACCCGTCGCGTCGCCCCGCGCCTTGACCGGCACAGCACTCGCTGCTGCCAGCTCTGAGCCGAGCCCTCGCAGGGCCGTCCGCCCGGGACGGACCGACCGCAATTGCCGTGGCCGCAGAAGTATGCGGTCACGCCCTACGTGCAAATCACGCCCAAAGGAGTCCCCATGACCGACGCCCCACAGACCGACCCAGGTTTCCAGTTCGTAGGCCACCCCCAGATCGCGTCCCCCCCTGCCCAGCAGCTTCCCGACCCGCTCGGGCCATTGGCGCGGCTTGTCGGCGACGCGAAAGAAGCGACATGGAAAGGCGAAGGCTTCAACGCGATCTGGCGACCCCACCCGCTTGCCGAAGAGGGACAAGACCGCTTCCTCGAGCTCAACATCACGACCGAGACGCTCGTCTTCAAGAGGATTCCCGGGGCGATCCCCAACCGAGGACTGCTGATGCCCGACATCAACATGTTCGGCGTCACCTACATGCAGCAGATCGCCGAACGGCACGACCCGAGCGAAGGTCTGCACATCGAGCCTGGGATCTGGGCGAACGTCCCCCACACGACGAACCCGGCTGAGCCTCCCACCGTCGTGCGAATGGCCTCGATCCCGCACGGCACAGCGATGCTTGCCCAGGGCACCGGCAAGACGATCCTTGGTGGCCCCCACATCGGCGAAAACAACATCATCCCGTTCCCCGTCGGCACCCCACCACCGCCGAACTCCGCCTTCCCCTCGGCCGAGGCCACGTTCACCGAGCTGAACCTCGCTACGCAGACCGACTTCCGCCACGAATCGCCTGACATCACCCAGGAGGAACTGCAAAAGCTCGCGATGAACCCCAACAGCTTCCTTGCGAAAGGCCTCGCCGGAAAGACCGTCGTCAATACGACGGTGCTCGCGATCTCCTCCCTCCACTCACCCGTCAAGGGTGGCGGGACCGCCAACACCGCGTTCCTCGAAGCGGCCAGCTTCCCGCCGGGCGGCAACGCCAAGGCGGTCGAGGTCGACGCGACCTTCTGGATCGAGGCGATCGAGGGCCAGGGTGGAGCGCCTAACACGCATCAGCTGCAGTACACGCAGCTCGTCCAGCTCGACTTCAACGGGTTGCGCTGGCCACACGTCTCCGTCGCCACGCTCGAGCTCGAGCAGGTGGCCAACTGACGCAGAGCGACGCGGAGGGGACGCGACACGCACGCCTGCCAGTCAGGCGCGCCCGTCGCCAGATCAGCCGCGGCGCCCTATCGCCGTCTCGGCGCCCCCTCGACTCTAGTCCTGGACCACTAGCGGCCAATCGCCTGCGGAAAGTCGAAGTAGTGGTCGAGATCGACGCGAACTCGCGTTGTTTCAAGGCGCCGAAGGTTCTGTCCGTAGTACGCCTGCTGCCAACCATCTCGAGCAGGATCGGCCCCCGTGGAGCCATGAACTGGCCGTTCGCAGCCACTGACGGGGCAACCCCCGAGTTTAGATGCAGAATCGAAGTCACTGCATCTGGCGCGTGAGGGGCCCACGCCTGCCAGGCGGCGATTGCCTCGTCCGCAAGTGTGGAAGAAATATCGATCAGTTGACTACCCGCGCCAACAATGGCGGTCCCATTGCTCTTATCGACCCTGATCAAGTTCAACCTACGCAGATCCAGCGCGACGCCGTCGGACATCGTCGAGTAGCCCGCGTAGCTATGCCCACCGGAATGGGCCCTCACTTGTACACCACGCGCGGTCGTAAAGCGAATCGCATCTCGGACATCGCGCGCGTCGGCGGCCCTCCAGAGTTTCGCGCGGCGGGTTGCGAGGAGAACTGTCCGGCGAGCGTATACCGACGTTCTCCGGTTGCCCGTCCGCGAACACAAGGTTGCCCTCTCAGCGGGGACGAAGATCCTCACTTGCGCAGGGTGAGTCTGGTAGCTCGAGGATCTCAGGGTCGCCGGTGAGCAACACGAGCCCGTGAGCAGCGGCAGTCGCGACTGCGAAGCAGTCCCCGAGCGCGATTGATGCACGAGCCTTCAGGCGTGCGGTCTCGATCATCCGTGCGGTGCCGGGAAGATCGAGCGAGAGGGCGGCCCGCAGGGACGCGAGCGTGTCGTCAGCGGCGATCCGTCCATGATCACGCTCAACGCGGTAGTAGACCTCAACTAGGTTCACCCAGCTCACGATGGGCCGTGTGTCGATCAATCCCTCGATGCGCGAGAGCGCAGGCTCCTCGCCATCAAGCCAAGCTAGAATCGCCCACGAGTCCAGGCAAGCGCTCACCGAGGCTCGCGGGCGCGATCCTCAAGCAGACGCGCGGCCATCCCAGTGTTCCTGAACCGACTACCGAGCCGAGCAGGAACCCTCCGGGCAACGAGCACGATCTCCTCGTCGCGCAACTCGAAGTCGACCTCGTCACCTGGGTGTAGATGGGCGCGATCACGCAGCGCCTTCGGAATCACAATCTGCCCCTTCGTACCAATCCGCCCTGTCATACCTGACAAGTATAACGATCCATTACCGCTTTGCTGAGGGCCGGCCGAGAAGCTTCCCGGCCGTTCAGCGCTTGCCGCTCCACTCCTTCTTGTGCACCTTCTTGGCGGCTTGGTAGTCGATTAACGCTTGCGGAGAGTCCACATCTCCGAGTGTCGGGTGCGGCGGCACGAGCGCCTTGGCCGCCTTGACGCCATAGCGCTTAGCGAGCACGGCACCCATCGACTTGACCTTCATCTCCCCGAAGCCTGGAAGCGCTTCCAGGTTGGCGCGCAGCTCGCGGGAATCAGCCGCATCGGTCCAGACACGGGCCGCGTCGCCCTCGTAGCGGTCCTCGACATGGACGGCCAGATCGTGAACGCGCTTGGCCATCGATCCTGGGTAGCGATGGATCGCCGGCTTCTCGCGAAACACCGACTCCAGGTCCGCCTTTGCGAGCGTTGCCGCATCGAAGGCGCCGAGACGCTGCCTCAACGTGAGCGGCCCGACGAACGCCTGTTGCACTGTGACCTGTTGATCCAAGACGAACCCCACCAACAGAGCCATCGGATCGGAGGCGATCAGTGAGTTGGCGGCGTCGGACTCGGTGAAGTACAAGCGATCTAGCAACGGACCTCACTTCCCAGGCGCAATGATCGCTGACATCGTCCCGTTCATGCCCAAGGCCACGCACATCGGCCGATGGGTGGGAAGCTGCTCGAGCACAACCCAACAATACCGAGCGTCGGAGTGGCCCAGACTGGTGTCAAGGCGCGAACGGGGTTGGAGGGACGACTCTCAAAACACGACCTGGCCTGGGAACGCATCAGGGCGCTTCACGACCAGCGGTCCCATGAGCCGCGCAACCGCTGGACGTGACCCGGATCGGCCAATCTTGCCGGCTCCCTGTCCTAGCTGAACCAACTAGCGGTCAACGTAGTCCGGATTCAGGCGATGAAGGATCGAGTCGAGAACTCGGTCAATCTCAGCTGGTGCCTGCTCGGCCTTGACGCCCTGGCGGACCTCTATACCCGCGAACGCCAGGTCGCGACTGATCCGAACCAATAGCTGCCGGGTGCCACTTTGCCTCATGTATTTCGAGACTCTCAATTGCTCTTCCTCCGCGCGCCAGCGCACAATCAAGCGCAGAGCCCCCAGTAGCTGCGGCCAGTCGCGATGAACAGGGAGCGCTGCAGGGTCGCGCTGGAGGAGGGCCGCCCAGATCTCGTTATTGATTTCGTAGCGCTGCTCTCCATCGATCGGAAACGACATGAGAACCTGCGCCGAGGCCAGCCCGCCAAGTGCGTCGTGCACGTTTCGCTTGGAGTAGCCGATGGCACGCGCCAACATCTGTGAGGTAGCTGGAGATGGATGGCTGGTCAACATCACACGTATGAGTTCGGCGCGGATGCCCACGCCGAGGATCGCACGCAGGCGAAATGCGAAGTTGATCGACGTCTCAAGGTCGGGTGCGGTCGACTTCCCAGACGGGAGGAGTACGGATCGCAATAGCCCAGCAGCCGCAAAGTCGGGGTCAGCGTCACCGAATGGTCCACCTCCGAAGAAAAGTGGTTCGAGATCCGTAAGTCCTGGTGCCTGATCCTCGCGCCGAGGTTTTAGCCGTGCTCGTGGTCCTTGACGTGCAAGCCAACCGATCGTTCCTGCCACTAGCTTCCGATCGTCCTGGTCGATGCACATAGCACGTAGTCGGCGTACGCTGAACAGCGTCTCGTTGGCGAGCATCCAGTCGAGCACCTCATCGAACAACCGTGGGTCTCGACGGCCGATCTCAAGCGTGAAGACAATCAACGCCTCAGGATCCTGCGCCCACGGACTGACGCAGTTAGGGGCCGTGAATACACCCATCTGCGCCCACTCGTCCCATGCGAATGAGACGAGCTGCTCCGTAAGCAGTTCTGTACTCCTAAGCCGGCTCACGTCTGACTCCAAAATGAGCAAGGACTTCTTCGAGAACTTCGCGGTACCCAGCCGATGTGTCATGGGTTTCGCTCCACTCAGCCGCCTCGAGCAGCTCCGCTTCCGTAGGCGACAAAGCCTGTAGGTCATCCAAGTGCCTGCCGCCGCCTCGGTCTACGACTGCGTAGAGCTTGAAGTGGATTTGGTCGAGCCGCGAGGCGAAGACCACGTCAAGGGCGGTGCCATAGGCGTGCCTTTCCCCACGGGCGAGGAATCCCGGAGGCAGCCCGAAGTCGAGGAGCGAAGTGGGTCCGGAATTCAGCCAGCTTTCGTGGAGGCCGAAGTCATCCGCTACGAGCTTGACGGCTGCTAGCAGCCCGTCGGGCAGCGGCTCCGCCGAGACGAGCTCCTCATCCTGCAGCAGTGCGACCACATCTACGTCTCTAGTCGTTCGAGACACGAACCCAAGCGCAATAAGAGCCGCGCCCCCGACGACGACGATCGTGTGCGCCTCGCCGCGAGCAGCGAGCTGCTCCGAAAGCGCAACAAAGAGTTGATCCGCATGTTTAGCATCCCTAATCGAGACCTCAGACATCACAGATCAAGATGTTAGACATCCCAGCAGCGTCCGGCTGATAACCGTTACCGGCGGCGCTTTGCGCTGCTGCGGCGAGCGCACCTGCCTCCTAGGAACTCCGCCAAAAACGGAGAGGGAGGGATTCGCACCCTCGATGGAGTTTAACCCCCATACTCGCTTAGCGCTTCCGTCTGTCATCGCCTACTGCGCTTTGTCCGTTGACAGGCAATCCAGGACTTCTGCGGTCGAGCGATTGGGCGTCTGCTGCACTCCGCTGCGGTCTGCCGCTTCCAAGAGGCTTCCGTAGCGCTCCTCCATTCGCGCGCGGCGGCGAGCGGTGCGCTCCGCGTTCTTGATCTCTTGGACGTAGACCGCGCGCGTGACGATGCTGTTCTTGTGCCTGAGCTGCCAGGAAGCCTCCTCTGCGGACTCGCCGGCGGCGATCGCCTCGCTCGCTGCGGTGTGGCGGAAACTGTGAAAGCTCGGCACCACACCACGCGGTGTGGCCAGCCGGCGCCCATGCTCGTCGCGCTCATGCAGGACGGAAACGTCGGCCGTCCACGATCGTCTGTGGCGTGTTCCTGCGCCCATCGTAGGGCTGTACCGACGTTGCGCTGTTGGATCGCCGCTCCCGAGCGCGTGGCGAACACGAACGCGCTCGGGCTCGTGTCGCCGCTCCTCAGCTTGCGCGCGATAAGCATGGCCACGAGTTGGCGCGGAATCTCCGCGGTGCGCCGTGACTCTTCGGTCTTGAGCGGTTGCCGGCGACCCTGGCGATCGACCTAATACTCGAAGCGGATCGTCGCCGCGTCGAAATCGTCAAGCTGCATATCGGCCCACACGAGCCCCAAGCACTCGCTCATGCGGGCGCCTGTCACAGACCAGACGGCGAATAGCGTCTGTAGGGCTCACGAGCGGCAGCGAGCGTCTGCGCGAGCTGGTCGCCGACGAATATCGGCCGTCGAGCAGCGGCGGACGCTCTCGGGCGCTCGCCTTTTCTCCAACTCCAGCACAGGATTTTGACCGTGCCAGTTCATGTGGCGCTTGGCGAACTTGAAGGTTCGCCGCCTTGATGACGCCGGCGGTCGTCCACTCGGCCTGCCCGACGATCTAGGGTCGGAGGTCGATCGCATCTTGTTCCCGGTATCTAGCAATGAACACGCCGCGCCGTTCGGATGGAACCCCAAACGACGGGAACCGCCCACATGGGACGGCCCCGAAGGTGTGTTCATTGCCGAACGGGAACGCGCGGTGTGATGCAGATTACGGCCCCAACCGGACACCAGTTGTTGCGGCTACAGGTCAGGGGGATGCTCGCCGCAGCGTAGGTCGCTCAGCGCGGCAACGGTGCGCAAACGCAAGCCATTTCCTGCTGTTTTGCCGCGCTTAACTTCCGGACGTTGAATGTCTGATTTCGGCGCTCATTCGACAGGTGCGCTACGTCCGCCGCAAAGGCATCAGAGACGTACGAGTCGCCGAGCGAGAGGCTTGCTGTAGAGTTCTGATGCTCAGGATTCGCCTGATAGCTATGGATGAGCGAGGGACAAGCAAGAGGGTCACGCTGGACGGTAAGTCGCCGATTCGGGCTGCGGTGCTGGCGACGCTGATCGAAGCGCCTGCGCATGGGTGGAATGTGGCTCGCCGCGCCAATCTCCGCATGGGTTCAGCGTGGCGTGTCGATCCCAAACACATCTATCCATATCTCAAGCAGTTGGAAGCTGACGGGCTAGTGCGCTCCGAGCAGAAGAGCTTCAAACGCCAGCCATATGTTCGCGATGTCTACTATCCGACCGAGAAGGGCAGGCAGGCTCGGCGCGAATGGTTGGCGGCTCGCCCGAGGACCATCGTCTTTCGGACTGAGCTGCTCGTTCGATTGGGGTTCTCAACCGAGGAAGACATCCCCGTTCTGCTGCGTGCGCTCGCGGAGCGTCGTCTCGACATTCTCGAAGAAATCGAGGAGAACGATGCTTACGAGACGCCTCGGGTCTCCTATGTGGGGACGATTATCAGTCTGCAATGCTCAGCGGCAGAGAAGCGCTTGAAGGCTGAAATGGAGTGGATCGATGAAGCCACCCGCGAGCTTGAAGCACGGCGCGAAAAGCGGCCACGGTGAGCCTGCTGGCGTTCCGTCAGGTAAGCAAGAGCTTTCCTGACGGCGGGAGCGAGATCGCGGTTCTGGATCGCGTCTCGTTCGAGGTTGAGGTCGGCGAGATGGTTGGCCTGCTTGCCTCGCGTCGAGGCGGCAAGACCACGCTGTTGAAGATCGCCGCCGGTCTGATGACACCCGATGAGGGCAGCGTTTTATGGGATGACCGCGAGCTTGTCGAGATGAGCTATAGCGAAGCTGCGCACGCTCGTCGTCAGGGTGGAATCGCGCTTGTTCGCGGCGAGTGGCGTACCAGTCGCTCGACCTCCGTCATCCAGTACATCTCCATTCCGCTCTATAGCGGGCCGCCGAGCATGACGGTCGCCGAGGATCGTGTCTTGCAGACGCTCGAATTGGTTGGAGCGTCACATCTTGGGCGGTGTCGTACCGCCGAGCTTGGCTTGAGCGAACGCCTGTTGGTGGAGCTGGCCCGCGCGATCATCCGCGAGCCTCGCCTGCTGCTGGTGGACGAGCCGGCAGTGTTCCGCAAGCCGGAAGACGCGCGAGTGTTCTATGAGCTGTTGCGCTCGCTACCGGAGAAGATCGGTTGTGCGCTGCTGATTGCCTCGGAAGAGCCTACGGCGCTGCGTGGTTGCAAGCCGATGATGAGCCTGTCAGATGGTCGCATGAACTCGACGGCCACGCGGCGGAAGGTGATCGAGTTTCCCAGTGGAGGCTCGCAAGAGCTAGGCGCATAGTGGCCACTCTCGCGCTGCGGGACGTGGTGAAGCGCTACGAGGGCAGCGGCGAGACGGTCAATGCGATCGATCGCGTCTCGCTGAGTGTCGCCCCCGGCGAATTCGTCGCTCTGTACGGGCCAAGCGGCTCGGGGAAGACGACACTTCTAATGATGGCCGCAACGATCAAGCGGCCCGACGCGGGCTCGATCTCGTTTGACGGACAGGAGCTGACTGGCCTCACCAAGCGGGAGAGTGCCCACTTTCGCCTGGAGACCGTTGGAATTGTTTTTCAGTCCTTCCATCTGATGCAAGGCGCTAGCGCCCTCGACAATGCTGCCTTGAAGCTCTTTGGGCTCAAAATGCGGTTGGACGAGGCGCACGATATGGCTCGTCCGTGGCTGGAACGCCTGGGTCTCGGTCGCCGTCTCAACCACCGGCCATCGGAAATGTCTATGGGCGAGCGTCAACGGGTAGCTATCGCCCGCGCGCTGGCAAACAAACCGCGCGTCTTGCTAGCCGATGAGCCAACCGGCAATCTCGACTCTAGGCGTAGCCGCGAAGTGCTCGGCTTGCTCAGCGAGATTTGCGCGGAGGAGAATATCCCAGCCATCCTCGTCACGCACGATCCGCAGGCGACCGCGTTTGTTACGCGCGTTCATACGCTGCGGGACGGGACACTCAGCGACGGGCTGGACCTCGATCTGCACGTCACCGTATGAAGCAGCGGCGGCGCTTTTCGTTCAACCCCTCAATCTTGGGGATGAGCTTTGTGGGGCTCTACGCGATTTATCGTGGGCGTTGGCGCTATTACCGAGGCCCCGAGCTAATGGCAGGTGCCGGCATTGCGATCGGAGTGGCGCTCGTCTTCGGCGTGCTCGTTGCCAACAGCAGCATTTTGGGCTCGACGCGCGAAGCGATCAATGCCGTCAACGGCTCCGCGTCTCTGGAGCTGGTGGCCCGTTCTCCACGCGGCTTCAATCAGGAACTCACCGAGCGCGTATCAGCGCTGCCCGGTGTCCAGACAGCAGCACCGATCTTGCGTGAGAGCGCGGTCATTGAGGGACCGAACGGACATGTGCTCGGGCAGCTCGTCGGCGTCAGTCCGCGCATCGTCGGCCTGCAAAGCTCGGCAACAAAAGATTTGGGTGCCGGTGCACAGCTTCTCCAAGGTGGTGTCGGCTTGCCCTCGGGCGTGGCGGACACCATTGGCGCGCACACCGAAGGCCAAGCAACGCTCCTGGTAAACGGCACCCGCCACATGGTGCCGGTCCGGGCGGTGCTCGACGCTGGTGCTATCGGCTCGCTGGCGGCTAGTCGTGTCGTGGTCACGCTCTTGAATACGGCGCAGAACCTCTCAGGTGAGCCCGGGCGCGTTACGCAAGTCCTTGTCAAAACCTACCCCGGCAAGGGCAAACAGGTTGAAGGCGAACTGAGACGGCTAGCGGCGGGACGACTCAACGTCGAGCCCGCCGACCACGAACTAGAACTAGCGAAGACCGCCCTCAAGCCCACCAATCAGTCAACGAGCCTGTTCGCCGCGATCTCCTTGATGGTGGGGTTTCTGCTGGCGCTAAACGCCATGCTGCTGACCGTCCCCGACCGCAGATGGCAAGTAGCGGAACTACGCGAACAGGGCTTTGACTCTCGCCAGGTCATCGCCGTGCTTGGCTCGCAAGCGCTGGTATTGGGGATAGCCGCGTCGGTCGTCGGCGTACTGGCGGGCTATGTATTGGCACGCACCATCTTTGACGAAGTACCGAACTATCTCGCGACAACCTTCCCGATCACCGGCCATCAGCAGATTGGGCCCGTGGCTGTGGTCGTTGCGATCTCTTGTGGCGTGCTCGCGGCGTTCGGTGCCTCGATGCTGCCGGTCCTTGACCTGCGCAAGGGTAGGGAGATTGACGCGGTACTCCAGGAACCCGGCGAACCAGGACAGAGCATCGGCAATGACATCATGCGCAATGCGGCACTGCTTGGCTTGGTAATCTTGGCCGTTGCAACAATCATGGTGCTGCTCAACTCGGGATTGACGATCCTTAGCGGAGTGGCGCTGGCGCTCGCTGCCCCCTGTTTTATGCCGCTCTTGTTCCGTGCCGCAACGGGAGTGCTCGGTCACATAGCCCGTAACTACCACGGGAAAATGGTGGCCATAGCAACGATTGAACTGGAAGCGACCGCCACGCGCTCGGTCGCCCTCGCCAGCATCACCGCGCTCGCGGTCTACGGTGCCGTTGCTGTCGGCGGTGCTCGATTAGACCTCATCCAAGGACTTGACCAAGGCATATCCCAACAATGGAGCGCTGCTGCCGTATGGATTACGCCAAACGAAAACATCCACGACACCGATAGCTTTGCTTCGAGCCGCGTCATTGGAGCTGTTGCGCGCACTCCGGGGGTGGCATCAGTCAGCGCCCGTCAAGGCTCCTTCTTGGACGTTGGCGCGCAGCGGCTTTGGATTCGAGCGGCACCGTCGGGTAGCCGCTCGATGATTCTCCCGAGTCAGCTAGACAAAGGCTCACTCGCTCACGCCAATACGCTCATGCGTCAGAACGGATGGGCGACCGTCTCAAGCGGCTTTGCCTCAGAACACGGCCTTCGGGTAGACAGCTCATTCACGTTGCCAACCCCGTCTGGCGCTGCTCGCTTCAACATCGCCGCGATCACCACAAACATCGGATGGCCACCCGGCACAATCACACTCAATACCAACGATTACAGCCGCTACTGGCAGAGCACCGACCCAACGACTCTGGCCGTTGACTTCAAGCACGGCACGACTCCAACGGAAGGTGTCCACGCCGTTCGGCAAGCCCTTGGCGGTACGAGCGCGCTACGAATCCAGACATCCAGCGAACGCATCGCTGAGGTTGAGGGCATAGCTCGCCAAGGTCTGAGCATCCTCAACGACGTATCGAACTTGCTGGTGCTGATCTCGGCGCTCGCACTGGCCGCCGCCCTCTCAACAACCATCTATCAACGCCGCGGCCGATTGGCCTCGCTTAAGGCCCAAGGCTTCGATCGTCCGCAACTGTGGCGCGGGGTGCTGATCGAGAGCGCCGTGGTGCTCGGGATCGGCGGCCTGGATGGCGCAATCCTCGGGCTATATGGACACGCGCTCGCAGACTATTACCTGCGCGTCAGCACCAGCTTTCCAGCGCCATTTAGTGTCGGCGCGGTCCAGATCATGCTTACGCTGCTGATCGTGGGCGGCGTTTCGCTCGCTGTGGTGGCGATTCCAGGCTACTCGGCGGCAGGCGTAGCCCCAGAATTGAGCTTTCAGGAATGAGTACCAGGATCAAGCGCGCACGGCTCAACACCCGCAAGGCTATCTGTTGTGAGCCCGCCATTCGCGCGTACAGCCATCGCCTTTGCCTCGGCAGCCCGTCGCTACTGGATCGGGGTGTTCCCCGTCGTACAACGCGAGATCCGCAGATTGCGTGGGTGCGCTAGGGACATCCCCGACCCCGTGCTGCGCAGCCTGGCGCTCGACGCACAGCGACGTAAGTGGGCGAGCCTTGAGGGGGCGGCAGCGTTCGCGGCCTTTACGCCGCGAAGACAGCGCGCGGGGGTCACGCGCCTGCTCGTAGACCTTCAAGGTGTTTTTGACTACGCCGACACCTTGATGGAGCAGCCAAGCGCTGTGCCAGCCGCCAACGCTCGGCAGTTGCACCAAGCATTCGTCGTCGCACTAAATCCCGATCTGCCCCACCACGACTATTACCAGTATCACTCTCGCCGCGAAGATGGAGGCTACCTTGCCGAACTCACCGATACTTGCCGAGCGTCCGTCCGCGAGCTGCCCTCCTACTCTGCGGTTGCCGAGGTGGTGTCGCGGCACGCTTGCCGCGTCGTCTTCTACCAAAGCGACATCAATCTTGCCGTCGCCGCGGACTACAGCGACCTCTCCCGGTGGGCGAGCAAACAGGTGGCGGGCACCGAGTTGAGGTGGTGGGAGATTGGAGCCGCTTGCGGTTCCTCGCTCGCCATCTTTGCTCATGTGGCGGCAGCAGCCGGCCCGAGCCTTACCCCCAGCGAAGTCAACGCGATCGACAGTCTCTACTGGCCGTGGGCCGAGGCACTGCACATTTTTCTCGACAGCCTGATCGACCGCGCCGAAGACCGTGCGACCGAACAACCGAACCTGCTCGACCACTACTCATCGCAAGAAGAGATGACCGAACGCCTGGGACTGCTTGCAAGCGAGACCGCCGAGCGCGCCCTTGGCGTGGCCCCGCACCATCGACTGATTCTGGCGGGCATGGTCGCGCTCTATCTGTCCGATGAGCAGGCGTGGACCGCTTTCGCTCGCCCAGCCACCGAGCGCATCCTAGAAGCGACCGGGACGTTCGCCAAGCCTGCCCTGCTCGTGCTCCGTGCTCGTCGCCTCGCGCTGAAAGCTCGCCGTCAGCCATTGGAGTCGCTGCCAGGCAGATAGCCGCATTGGGACTAGGACGGTTGCGGTCTTCCCATCGTGGGGCACGCTAGGCAGGATCTCTCGTGGATGACGAGAGGAGCTGACTGGCGTAACTCGGGTGGCTCTTCACTGGAGAGCCCGTTCCTGCTTGGGCCGGGGCTCGCAATCCTGGCGCAGTTCGATGGTGGGGCTGTACTCCACGGGGTTGAGGTTGAGCGGCTGACCGGCTGCTTACGCGCTATCGCTAGGCGGTATCTCGTGATGTTCTCTGACCTGGGCTACTTGACGGTAGATCACAGGGGGGCTTACCGGCTGGCCGATGCGGAGCCCGACCTCGTGGCGTGAGCTAGCGCCGCCATATCTCCGCATTTTGCGGGCAGCAGATAGCCGCCTGCGTACTAGCCGCATTGGTACTAGTCCGACTGCGCCCTTTCCAAAGATTCATATTCGCGAGACCATTGGGCCGTGCCAACTGGCAGCGACAAACGCCCGGCGCAGAAAGGCAACGGTGCAGCCCCACATCCACAGGGGCTCGACAACTCGGGGCGGATGTCTCAATCGCTGGAACGTGGCCTAAAGCTCCTCCTGGCGTACTCCGAAGGGAGCCAACTTATAGGCGTAGCGGAACTGGCTGATCTGGTCGGCTTCAGCCGCCCCACAACCCACCGCTACGCCTCCACGCTCGTTCGGCTCGGCTACTTGGAGCAAGGGCGCAGACGCAAGTATCGCCTCGCGCCTCGCGCTGCCGACCCTGGAACCAAAATAATCCAAGAGCTTCACCACGCACTACAGGCGGACAAGCCGCTACGCGATTTGCGCACCAAGACCGGCCACACTGTCAGCATGGGCGCGCTCGACAGGACGCGCGTCCTCTATGTCCGTCGTTTCTTTGGTCATCGGCGCGGCCAGCACATGATCGACCTTTCGCTGCGCGTCGGTGCAGTCATACCCGCATACTGCACCGCTCTTGGAAAGGCGATGCTCGCGAACCTACCCGAGAACGAGCGCCGCGAGATGGTCTCAACGATGGACCTCATACCCGAAGGTCCAAACTCGATCATCGAACACGACACGCTCCTTGCCGAGCTGGATGCCATAGACCCACAAGGGCCGCTCGTCAGCGATGAAGAGTTCATCCCCGGAGCCCGCTCGATCGCCATGCTCATCGCTCGGCGAGGCAGGACGCCACCAATAGCCATCGATGTGACCGTGCCATCCGCGGCATACACCGCTACGCAGCTCCAAGAGAAGATCGGCCCGAAGTTGGTACGAGCGGCGAAGCTGATCACACAGTCGCAGGCAGACAAGCCGCATACAGACTATGCCGACTGCGGTCTTTTGGATAGCTCGGTAATCGGTCAACATCGCGGCGCGATGCCCGACAGAACAGATAATCACCCGAGCACACCGCCTGGGAAGTACGCACGAGAGGCCAGCAAAGACGCTCGATTGTCGAGCCGGTAGACCCGACCGCACTGGCAGCACGGCGTCCGGTGATCCTCGCTAAGCGCCGAGCGCGACAACTAGCGAAACCGGCCTACGTCAACAGCGACGCCTCATGACGGGACGGCGTGGCTGGCTTGGCCTACGTCAGCGGCGCGCTCGGCAACCGCGCAGCGCTCGTGGCGTGCTCAAGCTCCAGCGAGGCCGAGTACCTGGCACTGCTGATGGCAATGGAAGATTCCGACCGCGCCCAACTCCCGGCTTGATCGACTTCCGCGTAGATTCAACGGCGGTCGCCCACCTAGCGTTTGGCACTTCTGCCGATTTGGTGGAGTTGCGGCTTTGGTCGTGCTTCTCATGGAACCGGCTGGTCACAGAGCGCGGCAGCGAGCAGCAGAGGCGGTCAAGCGACATCGAGCGATTAGCTCAGCATCCTGCTCGGCATCCTGATAGCAGCCGTTCATGGTCGCGCGTGGCTTTCATCGCGTGGCTTACGAGTTCCAAGCCGATGACTTTGACTACCTCAAGTATCGTCGCCCCGCTGCGACTTGGCCCGAGATAGAGCAAGCACCCACCACTATCGAGGAGGTTCGTGACGTCCATACCAAGACGTTGAAGCTCGCCGTTGAAACCACTAATGCTCAGTTCGAAGATTACGAGGAGAGCCAACGTCTTGCGCGCCAAGCCGAAAGAGAGCAGCAAGCAGCCCACCAAAGGAATATCCGAGAGGTCGCATCTGAGATTCAGTTCGACTAGCTACTTCCTGCGGGTCTGTCCGGAACTTTGTGTATTTGGCGTGATCTATAGGTCTGCCGTGGGCGGGCCGTGAAGGAGGATCGTGCCGATGAGTAATGCAACGAGTGCCGCGTCTGTTGAGGAGAGTGTTGACGGGACGGAGACGGCGGCAGCACTGTCGTCGCTGCTGGTGCCGGTTGAGACTGACGGGATGCGGGCGTGGGCGGAGGCTCTCGTTAACCAGGCGCGCAGCGAGGGTGTGGCGCTGACTGGCGAGGACGGCTTGTTGACCTCGATGGTCCGAGAGGTGCTGCAGACCGGGCTGGATGTGGAGATGGCCGATCATCTCGGCTACGAGCCTTACGAGTCGATCGGCCGGGGTTCGGGGAACAGTCGCAATGGCGCCTATCCCAAGACGGTCAGGACCGATGTCGGACCGGTGGAGCTGCGGATGCCGCGTGACCGTCAAGGCACGTTTGAGCCGGTCACGGTGCCTAAGCATGTGCGTCGCCTCGACGGGTTGGGTGCGAACGTGATCAGCCTCTATGCGAAGGGACTGACCACGGGAGAGATCCAAGCTCATTTGGCTGAGATCTACGACACTGAGGTTTCACGGGAGACGATCTCGAAGATCACCGACCAGGTCCTCCCGGACATGGTGGCGTGGCAGAGCCGACCGCTCGACCGCGTCTATCCGGTCATGTTGATCGATGCGATCGTGGTGAAGGTCCGTGACAGCCAGGTCGCTAACCGGCCGGTTTATGTCGCGATCGGCGTGAACCTTGACGGTGAGCGCGACGTCCTTGGCCTATGGCTTGGACCTTCCGGTGGCGAGGGAGCAAAGCAATGGATGAGCATGCTTACCGAGCTCAGGAATCGTGGGGTCGCGGACGCCCTGATCGTTTGTTGTGACGGCCTGAAGGGCCTCCCGGACGCGATCCGCGTGACCTGGCCGCACGCGACGGTCCAGACGTGTGTGGTGCATTTGGTGCGCAACAGTTTGCGCTACGCCTCAAAGAAGTATTGGGCGCAGATCGCAAAGAGCTTGCGAGGGATCTATACCGCGCCGACCGTCGAGGCCGCTGAAGCACGCTTCGCCGAGTTCGCCGATGAGTGGAGGCCGCTCTACCCAGCAATGATCCAGTCCTGGGAGAATGCTTGGGAGGAGTTCGTGCCGTTCCTCGAGTTCCCCGTCGAGCTACGAAGGATCGTATATACGACAAACGCGATCGAGTCGCTGAACGCCAGATTCCGCAGGGCCGTCCGCCATAGGGGCCATTTCCCCAACGAGCAAGCCGCGATGAAGGTGCTCTACCTCGTCGCGACAGCCCGCCGCAAGAACCGTGAGAACCTGACCGGCAAAATCAGCAACTGGAAGCATGCGCTAAACATCCTGACCATCCACTACGGCGACAGACTCGCCACCACGCAATAGCCCGAAAGAGGACGAACACCAACAAGGCCATTTACACAAACTTTCTGACAGACCCTCCACTTGGTGGCAGCCGTGGGCCGTGAGATGACGCTCCAGATCGCGTCGCTTCATGCAGCGATCGTCAAATGCAGTGCCTCACGCTCACGCCGATCACCGGCGTCGCTGGGCTCTGGCGAGAGCATCAGGCGCAGCGCATCGATGACGTTCGTGCGTGCCTCCTCCCGCGTGTGTCCTTGGCTGAATACGCCAGCCACCTCAGGGATCGACGCAATGATCAAGCCCTCCTCGCCAGGCTCATAAACGATTGTCAGATCAAGCTGCTCAGGCATGGGCTACAGGATACCGTCACAGGGGCCACCAGAGGTGGTGGACGGGCTGCGCGGGACGACTCTCGAAACATGACCCCACCTGGCAGCGTATCCGCGAGCTGCACGCCCAGCGTTTCGGCCCTGAGTCCACCGGCTCGCCGCGTTCCTAGTGTGCGGCCTACCGCCCTGGCCGTCAAGTACGCCTGACGAGTGGACGATTGGAACAATGCCCCACTGCGGCACATCACCGAACTACACGCCCTGCGCTCTGCAAACGAGTCTCGGACAGGATTGATCCGACCGGACCGCGCGGGAGCCTATGGCTTGTACGCCAAACAGAAAGGGCACCCAGATGACTCCACGATTTGATGATGGCAGCGTCGCGTGCGATAAGGGCATTGCTTGCGATGGCGAAGTCGTTCCCAGCGAGAAGGCAGCAAGAGACGCGGGCTGGACAATCGAGCGATATAAAACCGACGGTGGCTCAGATGAGTTCGTGAGCTACGCATGTCCTGCCTGCCTTGAGGCTGCCCAGGGATAGCCATCCCCTCAGTCAGCAGACGCCGCGCCCTGATCCAAGCGACGCGGCGCTTTGCTGCTCCGTCCTACATCGGGAGCTGATCCAGATGCAACGCGGCCCTCGTCGGGAACACCAAGCCATCCACCGTCAGGTGGATGAGCCCGAGCCCTCGGAGTCGGGCTATGGCGTCCGTTGTGTCCCCAGCGTTGTTGTCCCGGTCGCGGATCAACTCCTCAACTGACCAGGGCCGGTGGTCGTCATGCGTGAGGAGCCGACACATGATTCCGGCGTCGGCCATGCCCTGTTGTTGCGCTATGTCAGCGGTAGGCTGTTCCTGCATGGGAGCTAGTACCTCCTTATGCCACGCCCCCGGGGCAGTTCCGGCTGTCGCCGGGGGCACCTGCTGGCCTCGTGGATTTCCCGCCTCGGACTCTCTAGCTTCAAGCCCGAGCCAACCGACCGGCTATATACTTGGCGTCATGTCGGACGGAACTAATTTTTGGCTCCAGCACAGGCTTCGGCGCGCTTCACCAGCTCCGACACACTGACGCCCAAACCCTCGGCCAGCCTGACCACGTTGTTGAAGCTCGGGTTACGCCGTCCATGCTCGACGTGGCTGATCCACGCCTGGATGAAGCCGGTGGCTTCGGCAACCTGCACTTGGCTCAAGCCGCGCTCGTCCCGAATGGCGCGGACGGCTTGGCCCAAGGCATGGGCATCGGGTGGCGAGCCTGACATCGTCCCTCAAGATTCGCCGTCGGGTAGCCGAAGCCCTTGCTCAGTGAGAAGGGCTAGCGGGTCGGTCTAGCGCCTGACGATCTGCGAGACGCGCTGATGGCTCATGCCCATAACCTGGGCGATGGCCTTCATGGGCAGGCCGCTCTCGTAGGCCGTGCGGATAGCTTCGTCTCGCTCTTGGCGGAGCTTTTCGGCGGCTTGCTCCAAGGTTGCTTCGCGCCTCATGTAGTCCTGGGCGAAGGCAGCCAGATTGGTTCGGGCCTGGGGAGCGTGGCGTTCGGGTCGGGCGATTCAGGGATCGTGTAGCCTATTCCTGCTAGTCGGTTAGCAGGAATATCCAGGCAGCAAAACGACTTGGGGTCGGTGCCCCCTCGCATCGGCCCCAAGCCAACACCGCAAGGAGATCGCCAACGATGCAGACGCTCCCGCCCACCGTCCAGCCACGTCGTCTCCATGTCTCGCTTTCCGTCGCTCTGATTGCGCTCGTGATCTGCGCGGCTCAAGCAGCCTCAGTCGGCCATGCCGCAAGCGCCGTGAGGGTCTACCTCAACGTGCCAATGGCCCACCCGGAACATCCGGCCACGATCCCTAACTATGAATTGAACCAACCCGACGCTCGTGATCCAGCAAAGTTCTTGAGCGTGCAGTCCCATGTGAACGGCGTTACGTGGTCGAGCTGGGGCGGCAGTACAGCGACCGGGAACGGTCAGGTTGTGGTCAGCTCCAGCGATACCCGGCTAGGCCATACCCAGCCCTACACCTCGCAGTCGGCAGCCGTGTCGATTGTCGCCAGTGATCTGGTGTCGTGCGGTGGTCGTCAACTCTACACCGCCTACACCCTGACGCTCACAGGCACAAACCCCGAACCGAGGGATTTTGCTTACGTCAAGGACCGCTCCTTGCCGTGCCGTATGCAGGCGCTCACCTACTACGCAGGCATTGAGAAGGTCGCCAACACCACGGGGGATTGTCTGTTTCGGGGCGTCACTGAACAATTGCCATCCGGCTTTGGCTATCTGAGCTATTGCCGGATGACGTGGCAGGGCTGGGGCAAGAGCAGCACCGTCGGCACCGGCATTGCTCGGGCCGAGACGTTGCCGACGACTTGCGACGGCCATGAAGAGTGTGATTACGGTATCCGAGTTCAGCTCAACCAGCCGGAGTGGTGCCCCACCTACGGCATGAGCTATACGCGGGAGAAGTTGGAAGTCTTTGGTAGCGGTGTGCCACTCAGCAGCGAGCCGCAAACTAAGTCCGGCGTCATCGCCCCAAGTGTTGAACATCGCCTGCGGGCGACCATCGGGCATGGCAGAGCGAGAGTATTTTATAACCAAACTCGTCCGTCTCAGCACTGCGAAGCGGCACAAGTGAACGCTAGCCATGCCCCAGCATCTTGATAAACAGCCAGAACGCACCAAAAGCGACTGCGCACATGGCTGCGAAAGCGAGGCAATAACCCCAAAGCACTAGCAAGCCCATAACCATCCCCCCTATAACCGTCGCAATAAATCCGATAATCACCCCTAGAAAGCTGAGGATCAAACCAACCGCCGAACGGAGCGGATCGACTCGACGCGGTTGATATTCAGGTGGACTTACCGGCGGCGATGGCGTCCGCATACCTTCCTGAAACCATGTAGGCCGAGGCGGTGGGGGCGGCGGCTGTCTTGGAGGCTGTGATCTTCCTGTAGTCGATGACCCCGCCGCCGCATATCCTGCTGTTGATCCGGTAGAGCTTGTCCTCGATCCGCCCGCCTGATTTCTGATGCGGTCGCCATAGGCTTGGGCTTGTCCTGCGCTTGGGGCTCGGGCTTCTCGTGCGGCATGGATTTTCTCGGCTCGTTCTCGGGCCGCTTGGCTAGCTTCTGCCGTCTGAGCTTCCTCTTTTAGCTTTCGGTCATAGTCTGTACGCCTGTCGGGGTTGCTGAGAGTTTCATATGCTTCGATTATCTTCTTTAGCTCAGTTTCGTCACCGCCCGTGTTAGGGTCGGGGTGTAGTTTCTTGGCTCGCTCATGGTAGCGCTTCTTTATTTCTTCAAGGGTTGCTGTCCTTGCTATTCCCAGGATGGCGTAGAAGTCTGGCTGAGCGTCTGTCATTAGCCTGAAAATGCCGTCGCATTGCTTATGGAGGTGTGCGGGCGTAAACTTGTGACTAGATAAGCAAGGACGCCAACATGGCTAACAGCGAAGCGAGCGGTCAAGGACATGAATATGAACCCAATTTTGAGCTGACTCATCATGGGGCGATCAGAGAAGACAACTGGGCTGAATATGAAGCTAAAGGATTCCAGCCAGTTGAGGATTTGGGACTCCGCTTTGTGCAAGGCTTCTATGGGGTGGAACACGTTTACACTGGCGATGCTTACGACGAAAAGGCGGCCCGTCCATTACGTCATAAACCCGGCACGGGCATCTACGTGAGTCCAGAGGGCCTTGCAGTCGGCGCAGAAGCAGTCCGCAAATCAAGGGAATCACTTCGCGTGCATGGTTACAAATTGGATGGTGACTGAAGTTGAAGAAACTCGGCTTCACTCGATGCCGCCAATCGTAGAGACGTAGCTATTTCATCGAAAACTTTTCGCAACTCATCCACACTTGTCCCGGCCGTAAATATCCACCCTTCGGGAATCCCCATTGACCGAAAGACCTGACGGAAACTGACACCAGGACGCTCGCCAATGCCCATGCCTGCGACTATGTGATTCGTAGCAAATTCCAGCATGTCGGTTACTACGGCACGGACGCTGCCGGCAGTAATCGAGCCTGAATCATTGTCTACGCCGTCGGTAATGATGAGCGTAAATGTCCTCACTCTCGCTCCACGATCTTCTTCCTCCTGGGCCTTCGCAACAACTGTTCCGAGGGTCAGCAGACTTTGCAAATAGAGCGGCGTCCAATTCGACAATCTGCTCCCACTGAAATTGACGTGATCGAGCGCCATAGCCTGAAAAACGTTTCTGTATGGCGACAGCACGCCCCGATTGAAGGCGCGAGTGAGGACACGAATCTCGGCAGTTGAATCAACGGTGTGTAGAGCCTCAAGCATATTGTTGTGGCCAAGCCGAACCTCAGCGACGTTTGGAGCGATAGAGGGTGAGTCATCTACCAGCAGTGAAGCCAGCAGAAGCTCCCCAGCCGATGAAGGCTCGCCTAGCCCTCGACTAATCTCAAGCGCGGCTCTTTTGGTGCCGTGGAGTGCGTCTGCCGATTGCTGGGAGAGCGCCCCAGACCCGTACAGACGTTCAATAGCTCCCGCCGCTCGCCCGATCTCGTCGCCCATAATGCTCTCCTACTCGAATACTCCCGATGATAGCTCCCTCCCAAAAGCTTCCAAACCCTCCTGCCGAGCGATCACAGAAACGTCACAGTTCCTCGTCCACCGCTGGCCGCTGCCCCTCCACCCGCACCAATACATCGAGCCCAAGCTGGTAGCTATCGGGGAAGCACAGCGCTCCGTCTGCATCGACCATCTTGAAGTAGGCGATGCTCGTACAGTCGTAGCCGGGGGCCTTGAGCTGGGCCACGATCTCGACTGTCTCGCTTGGGCCTATGTCGGGAATCACAACGAACCGCTCGGATGTGATGAGCCCCGGCCCAGTCAGTGGCCCTTGTCGTTCCAACCGTCGCCCTTCCCAAGCCACGGTGCCGCTGTTCTTGACCCGCCAAACCTTCTCGAAGACCTGGCTTGGCTTCATTCTGGTGCCGTGCGGGATGGTGTCGCCGACGAAGGTTGAGGCATCGCCGGGGATGGCTCGCTGAAATCTGGGCCGGTGGCCGCCAGCTCGCCGCCGTTCTTGCTCCGGGGCGTGCTCGGCCACCTCAAACAAGCTCAGCAGCAGTCCCTCAGCCTCGAAAGTGTTCTCGTAGAACTGAACCAGCTCCCGGCTGGGCTTGCTCCCTTGCTCGACGCGGGAGATATGGCTTGGGCTACAGCCGAAGGCTTCGGCTACCTGCTTGCCCGTCCAGCCATTGACGATCCGGAGCTTCTGCATGGTCAGGCCGAGTTGGGTCTTGGGCTGCCGGGGCACAAGATGAGGCGGCATGTGGGGACGGGGCATAGGGCGAAAGATTTGCAGGTTGCTCAATAACTCGGCGGTCGCACATCCTTCGATCAAGCCCGCGAATTGAGGCGGGAGTCCAACCGAAGGGAGCCAATCCATGCCCGAGCACAGCAAGCTCATCGAGCGCGTCATCGTTGGCTTGGTGGCCTGCTCCATTAGCGTCAATGTCTTGGCCACGGAGCTACCAAGGGTTATGCCCTACCTCGTAATCCTGGCCGTCATCTTCGTGGTGGTGCGTTTGGTGCTTTTCCACACCCGCAAGTGGTGAACATGTTTGTAAATAAGACACTTGACCAAACGACTGCTGGAACGAGACAATGGAAGGTTACGTTTTGTGAGGAAAGTAATGTGCGAACCCCCAACGTGAACGAACAGCAGTAAACGAAAGGGGGTATAACCATGCCACAAAAGAGAAAACCAGGACAAAAACGCTTGCAGCGTGTGTCAGTCCGAGCGGAGCTAAGAGACGAACCGGATTGGGATAAGTATGCCTGGGCGCTGCTCCAGTATGCCCGGATTTTATCCGCCAACAAGCAGGCCGGTAGCAAAGCTCGGGGAGACAGGCCAAGGCCATGAGACGATCCGAGCTGATCTGGTTTCGGCTCAGGTTCCCGCGTGATCTGGATGAGTCTGCCGTGTTGGCTGCTCTGTCGGCCTTTTCCGGTTTGTCGAGCAGCACCCGCCTGACCTTTGATCTAACCGCCACCCGAGCAGGCATTGAACATCGCCTGGCGATGAGCCCAAAGGCGATGGACGTTGTGATCGGCAATCTGCGGGCCGCCATCCCCAGTCTGCGTCTGGACACAATCGACGCGCCTGGGCGGGCCTTCGGTAGTCGGCTGCTCTGGCAACTGACCCCGGCCAGTGCTGTCATCCGCACCGATGAGCTGGGCGCTATTGCCGCCAGTCTGCTGGCGAGCCTATTTCCGCTGGGAGAATCCGAGGCGGTCAACCTGACCTGGACTGTCCGTACCTACCTGCGACCGGCCTTGGCGGCTGTCACTTCAGACACCCAACGCGACGGGCGACTTACGGCCCTCAAAGCCAAGCTGGCTCTGCCCGGTCTGGGCGCCTACGGCGTACTGAGCGTGCAAGCCGAGAGCGCCGCCCGCCTCACGCAGCTCATTCAACGCACCGCCGCCAGCTTGTGGAGCCTCAACACTCCCTATGGCCGCCTGATCCATGATCCCTGTTGGTACGGCCAACTATTGCGCGTACTGGCACAGCGGGGCCGCTACTTCAGCGTTGCAGAATTGGCCGCCGTTATCGGGTGGCCGATTGACGGTCCTGATCTACCGGGTCTTGAGCTGGGCGCAGCCAAGCGTCTCGTGCCTAGCCTGGTGCTGCCGCGTAACGGCCGAATACTCGGCATCAGCAACTTCGCCGGTACAGCAAGGCAAGTCGCCATCACACCGACAGCATCGACGCGAGGGCTGTACATCATTGGGCCGACCGGCACCGGCAAGACTTCACTCATAAAGAATCTCATCCGTGACGACCTAGCAGCCGGTCGCGGCCTAGCTGTCGTAGAGACAAACGGCGATCTCATAAACGATTTGCTTGACCTTATTCCACCGCACCGGGTACATGATGTTGTCCTGATTGACCCGACAGATCGTGAATACGCTGTCGGCTTCAACCCCTTTGCCGGTGCCGCTGACCCCTCACTTGTTGCGGACCATCTTGGGGAGCTGTTCCAAAATCTCTGGCAACAATTCTGGGGACCGCGCACCGCTCAGCTTGCCCACATGGGACTGCTGACGCTAGCTCGGCGTGAAGGTTCGACATTGCCTGACCTGCCGCGCTTGTTCCTTGACCCAGCTTTCCGCACCAAGGTACTGGCCGATCTGGACGATCCGGTCGGCCTGGAGCCTGACTGGCGCTGGTTCGGCAATTTGCCCGAACGTGAGCAGGCCACCGTCATCGCACCGCTGCTCAACAAGGTCAGACAATTTACTGCGCGCCCCTCAATTCGCACCATCATGGGGCAGGCCGTCCCACCGATATCCATGCAAAAGATCATGGCTGAGGGGAAGGTGCTGCTGGTCTACTTGCCCAAGGGCCTGATCGGCAGCGAGACGGCCCAGCTCTTGGGCTGCCTGATACTGACAAGTCTCTGGCAGGCCGCGACTGAGCGCGCCCGATTGCCACTGGCTCAGCGTCACCCCTTCGGCCTGTATGTCGATGAGGTGCAGGACTTCGCCGACGCTCCGATCCCTTGGGATGAGATGTTCGCCCAAGGCCGCAAGTACGGCCTGGCGCTGAGCGTGGCGCATCAGAACCTCGCCCAACTACCGCGCGAACTGCGCGAGATCGTCCTAGCTAACGCACGCAGCAAGGCAATTTTCGCCCTGAGCGCATCCGATGCAAAGATCATGGAGCAACTAGTCGCCCCGGCGCTCACCGCCAGCGATCTGCAAGCGCTCGATGCCTACTCGATAGCAGCTCAGGTTGCCCTTGATGAGGGCAGCACCGCCCAGCCGGTGACACTGACTACGCCGCCCCCGCCAGCCTCGCTCGGTAGCCGCGAGCAGGTCCGCCGCGCCTCACGTCTGACCTTTGCTCGCCCCCGAGCTGAAGTCGAGGCCGAACTGCGCCGCCACGTCATGCAGCCAATGCGTCCCACTGCTCCAGTCGGCCGTAAGCCAAGGGGCAACCGATGAGCCTGCCAGTCGCCCGTCCAGTCGCGTTGAGTGTCCCTGCCTCAATCCCCAGCACTCATCAGTCAAAACTCTGCAATCTGCCACTGACTAATAGCTCCAAATGGAGTGCCAAATGACCGCCCGCTACCTGAGTCGAGCGGTCTACCACGCCCAGGTGTCCCAGCTTGTCGAGCATGATCTGAACATCATCAAGCGCGTGTCCGATCTGCGCTTCGTCACCGGCTCCCAGCTCACCCGCCTGTGCTTCGCGGATAGCGACGATCTGGCTGCGAACGGCCGCGTCGCTCGTCGCGCCCTGCTTCGGTTGACTCGCCTCGGGCTGCTGGAACGCCTGCCGCGTCAAGTTGGCGGCGTGCGCGCTGGCTCGGCTGGCTTCGTCTACCACCTGGGCCTCAGCGGACAGCGTTTGGCGATAGAGCGCGGCTGGCAGCCGGAGCGACGCAGGCGGCGGTCGCTGACTCCGGGGACTCTGTTTGTGCGTCACGCCTTGCACGTATCCGAGCTGCATACCCGTCTCACAGAACTCGACCGCTCCCGTAGCGTCGAGCTGCTTGAGCTGGCGGCCGAACCGTCTTGTTGGCGCAGCTTTGACGGAATCGGCGGCCAGCGCTCCACGCTCAAGCCGGACAGCTTCGTTCGTCTCGGCCTCGGGCCGTATGAGGACAGCTACTTCATAGAGGTAGACATGGGCACCGAGGGCAGCCGAGCCTTGGAGCGCCAGCTCCAGCTCTACGTCGCCTACCACCTGAGCGGAGCCGAGCAACGTGAGCGCGACGTCTTCCCAAAGGTGCTGTGGCTGGTACCGGATGACCGGCGGGCCGAAGCTATGGGGGACAGCGTGACGCGGCTGAGAGCAGCAGACCGCGAGCTGTTCAGCGTCGCCCGGTTCGAGGATGCTTTGAGCGTCATGCAAGCGACAAACGATAAGGAGTAGGGGTGGAGAACGTTACACAATATGACTATCGCGTTTCGTGGGTCGATGACGACACCGAAGCGGTAAACGCAACAATGCGAGAATGGGCGGATTTGGGGTGGGAGCTGGTGTCTGGTAGCACTAGCTGCTGGGTGAGGGACGAGTTGGTAAGCGGACGTTCTACGCCGCGCGAAGACGTATGGCACACGCGGTTCGTCATGTATTGGAGAAAGCCCATGAGTGCATGAGCTATGACGTATATGATATAATGTAAAGTTAACAACACCTGCCGTAAAGCAGCAATAAATAGGTAAAGGAGGTACGACTTGCCATCAGCACCCACCACATTTAGAACCAATCCCGAGGCTACGGTCACGGCCACCGCCACGCGGGCCTTTGCCTACCTGCGGGTGTCATCCGAGGGTCAGGTCAGGACCGACTACAGCGACGACGGCCTGAGCATCAATGCCCAGCGTGAGGGAGCCGAAGAAAAGGCTGTCCAGCTTGAAACCGAGATTGTGCATGAGTTCAGCGACCCCGGCCGCTCGGCCTACGTCGATCTACACAAGCGCACCGGCTTCTTGGAAATGCTCGATGAATTGAAGCGCCGCAACAAACACGCCAGCACACGCGTCGAGTACGTCATCGTATGGGCGCTCAACCGCTGGGCGCGCAATCAGCGCGACCACTGGCAGACGAGAGAGCTAGTCCGCGAGGCGGGTGCCAAGCTCGTTTCGATTACCGAGCCCTTGATCGGTGACGACAGTGCCGCCGCGTTCTTTTACGAGAGCATGATCGCCACCCAAAACCAGTTCCAGTCCATGCAGACCAGTGAGAACGTCAAGCGTGGGCTACACCAAAAGGCCAGCGTCGGCGGCACCTACGGCCCGGCACCGCTCGGCTACCTCAACAGCGTCGATGAACTACCGGACGGCCGCCGTGTGGCCATCGTGACCATCGACCCCGACCGAGGGCCGCTCATCACCTGTGCTTTCCAGCTCTACGCCAGCGGCGAATACTCCATCGCCCAACTTGCCGCTGAGCTAGAGCACTTGGGCCTGCGCTCCCGTCCGACCACCAAACGAGTCCCCAAGAAGCTCGGCACAACCGTTGTGCAGCGCTTGCTCCGTAACCGCTACTACGTTGGCAAGGTCGTCTATCGACGTGGCACCCAGGACGAGCAGGTCTTTGACGGACGGCATGAGCCGCTGATTGACCAAGACACTTTCGACCGCGTGCAAACCCTGCTCGATGAGAAGCGGGTTGCTGGTGAGCGCCCCAGGGTTCGCCAGCACTATCTGCGTGGCAGCGTCTACTGCGGTGAGTGCGGCAACCGTCTGACGTTCGGCATATCCACCGGCCGCAATGGCGGTAAGTACCCCTATTTCTTCTGTAGCGGGAGGATCAACGGCACGGCCTGCACCCAGCGGGCCAACATCCGTCCCGAGCTGATCGAGACGGCCATCGTGCAGCACTACGCCACCGTGCAGATGCCGCCCGCTCGTGTCGAGCGTGGCAAGACCGCTATCCGCGCTCTGGCCGAGGTCAGCCAAGATGCCGTGCGCCAAGTCCAAGGTGCCAAGACCCAGCTCATCGTCAAGCTCGAAGCCCGTCAAGACGAGCTGATCGAGATGCGCTTTACGGAGAAGTCCATTACTCCGAGCCTGTTCAAGCGCAAGCAAGCGCAGTTGCAGGCGGAACTAGACGCCGCTCACGAATCGCTGGCCGAGACTGAGCTGCGCATGACCATGGACCGCGCACACCTAGAACTAGCTTTGGAGCTGGCCGAGGACGTGCAGGCTGTCTACCGAGACGCTGATGAGCAAACCAGGCGCGGCTACAACCAGGCGTTCTTCAACAAGCTCTACGTCTTGGCCGAGTGGGACGACGGCGAAACGATGGCCTGGATTAGCGGGGTCGAGCTGACCCCGCCTTATGCCCTCCTGCTCACTGAGAGCCTATTCGAGCAAGCCGAGGCCGAGACGCAAGCCATCACGGCCGGGGCATCCACGCAAAACAGGGCCGGGAACGCTGCTGACGAGCGCTCCGCTGGCCCCGTTTCGATCTACGAACAAATGGCGGAGAGGGAGGGATTCGAACCCTCGATGGAGTTTAACCCCCATACTCGCTTAGCAGGCGAGTGCCTTCAGCCACTCGGCCACCTCTCCCGGGACTGCGGGAGCCCAGTTTAGAGCCTGTCGGCGCTTGCCGACGATCCGCTCCGCCCGCGCCTGGGCCTGCCCAACTGGCCCGCGCTCCGGCGCGCTTCGCGGGCCGACGTCCAGCTCGGCAGCGTTCCGCGTGCGCGCCCGACGGCAAGCGCTTCAGTGTTTGTGCCGACGGCGCTTGTGCTTCTTCGGCTTGACGGCGCGAATAATCGTGATCGACGTCGTGCTCGTGTTGTTGCGCTCGTCGAAAGCCTTCGCAGTCAGGGTGTGCTTGCCCGGCTTGAGTAGGCGCGCCCCGTACCAGACCATGTGGCCGCTCAGCGTGGGCATGCCTCCATGAACGAAGAAGCTACGAATGATGTGGCCTTCGTCGTAGAGCGAGATTTGGTAGACCCGCGCACTGTCGCTGGCTGTCACGCTGATCGGCAGCGTATTGGTGTAGCGCACCCCTGTCTTGGGGCTGGTCAGCTTGATTGAGGGGCCCTGTTGACCGCCACATTGTTCGCTGAGACGGTCGCCGTTGCGGTCGTATTCGGCGAGCGCAACGTACGCCGGCTTGGGCAGGAGGTTGGAGTCCAGCAGGCCGTAGCTGCTACGCGGACTACCGAACGGTTCGGTGTCCTGCAGGCCAAACCAGATGCCTACCTGCACGTAGGGGTCCTGAGCCAGGCAGTGATATGCCTGCAACAGGAATGTTGCCTGTTGCTGGGGGCTCACGCCCGCGAGCTTCTGACCCGCCCAGGCACCCGAGTTACACTCCTGGGTGTCAGTGCTCCAGCCAAGCTCGGTCATCCAGATCGGGCTGCCATCGCCATGGGCGAGCATCACTTCGTGGACCGTCCTGTAGCCCAGGAACGACCAGCGGCTGATGCGCGGGTCGGTCTGCCCGTCGCGCAGGATTTCGTAGGGCGACTCGACGTCGCAAATCGTGTCGGTGTGGACCGCCACCGCGTCGAAGAAGCCCTTCGCCCCGTCGGCATAGAGCTGGGAGAGGAATTCGTAGTCGTTGCCGGTTAGCCCACCTAGCACCACGGTCGCACTCGGGTCCGCTGACTTAATCGCGGGGTAGGCAGCCTTCAAGAGCGCCGTATAGGCCACGGGGTCGGGGCCGCTTGCCCACCACAACGAGGCGTCCTCCTCGTTCCAGATCTCCCACGCGGCGACGCGACCGTTGAAACGCTTAGCCAGCGCCCCGGCGAAGCGCGCGTAGTCGGCCGGACTGCTTGGCGGCATCGCAGGATTGCTCGAGCCGGTCTCCCACTGGGGCGTGTTGACCACGTCGACGATCACCTTCGTGCCCTTGGGAAGCGCCGCCAAGCCCTCTTCCAGGGCGACTATCTCCGGTTCGTTGAGGTGGCCGCGGTTCGGTTCGAAGATGTTCCAGGCGGCAAACACCCGCACCCAGCCGACACCGAGGCCGGCGACCTGGTGGACGCTCTGCATCGAGAGGCCTTCGGGGCCATTGATGACCACGCCGGTTTCGACGGCCTGCGCAGGAGCGCCGGCGAGCGCGAACATCAGCGTCACGACGGCGCTTGGAATAGCAATCAGGCGAAACAACCTCACACCACGCTAGTCGTCCAAATACCGATCACCCTCGACAGACAAGCGTCACAATCAACCGTTTGTCGAATGTCCCCTAGCATTTGCGCCAGCAACACCCTTGGAGGGGTGGCAGAGTGGTTGAATGCACTGGTCTTGAAAACCAGCAGGCGGGTAACCCCCGTCTCGGGAGTTCGAATCTCCCCCCCCTCCGCTGCCGCACGCCGCATTGCGCTCGCCCCACGCCCCACGCCCACGAGGCGCGTGCGAGACTTTGGCCATGACACCCGAGACCCTCACCTACACCCTCGCCGACGGCGTAGCCCGTATCACGCTCAACCGCCCCGAGCGCGGCAACGGGATCACGCGCCTGCTCGTCACCGAGCTTGAGCACTACGTCGAGCAGGCCGACCTCGACTCCGCCGTGCACGTGATCCTGCTCTCCGGCAACGGCAAGGGCTTCTGCGGCGGATATGACCTCGTGGAGAGTGCGGAGGGCCAGGGCCGCCTCGGCGAGGATCGTCTCGCGCCTCCCCAAGGCTCGCCGCTGGACCCGAACGTGATGGCCGCAAACCATGATCCCACTGGCACCTGGGATGCGATGGTCGACTATGCGATGATGAGCCGCAATGTGCGCGCGTTCATGTCGCTGTTTCATTGCGGCAAGCCTGTGGTGTGCAAGGTCCACGGCTTTTGTATCGCCGGCGGCACCGACATGGCCCTGTGCTCGGATCTGCTCTTGATCTCGAGCGACGCGAAGATCGGCTACTCGCCGGCGCGCGTTTGGGGAACGCCTACGACCTCGATGTGGATGCACAGGCTTGGCCCTCAGCGTGCCAAGCGGCTGCTGTTCACGGGCGACTCGCTGTCGGGTACTGAGGCGCTCGATTGGGGGCTCGCGATCGAGGCGCCTTCGCCCGAGCAACTCGACGAGCGCACCGAGATCCTGCTCGAGCGCATCGCTCGCGTGCCCGATCAACCAGCTGCGGATGATGAAGCTGCTCGTCAACCAGTCGCTTTACGCCCAAGGCCTGCATACGACACAGGCGCTGGGAACGCTGTTGGATGGCGTCGCCCGCCACACCCCCGAGGGCTATGAGTTCCAGCGCCAGGCGATGCAGAACGGCTTCCGCGAGGCGGTGCGCGAACGCGATGAGCCGTTCGGCGATTACGGCTCCTCGACGTTCAAGGGATAGCCAAAACCTGAGGCCCACTGGTAGGCCATTCTGGAGTCAAGCGTTCGGACTTCTTGTCTGAATCGCACAAATCGTTTTACGCAAAATAGGGCCTATTCTGCGGTAAGCTCACCTGGCCAAGAGTCAAATGCAGGGGTTGCAGTAATAGATAGGGATGTGAGCAGTGGCCAGCCGTAGGACATTGCGCAGACCATCAATCAGGTCGTTTGAGAACAAGCCGTATGACACCAAGCCATGTAGCGAGCTTGGCCCGGTGTCGTTCGTCGAACAACGCCTTCCCGTGGGGGATTCCTATAGCTCGCGTTCGCCGCTGAATCAGGCTTGTCATTCGCTGGTCGACCGGGCTGCGAATCGCCGATGAACCGGACTCGCTGACGATGGATCGCACCGCCCAAGGGGTGCTCGACATCGCCCGCAGCGTGCTCGCCGAGCTCGACCTCGAGGTGGTGCTCAACCGCGTGCTCGACTCCGCCCGCGAGTTGACCGGTGCTCGCTACGCCGCGCTGGGCGTGCTCGGCGACTCGCGCACCGAACTGGAGCGTTTCCTGACGATCGGCATCGACGAGTCAGAACGCGAGGGCATCGGCGCGCTGCCGCGCGGACGCGGCGTGCTCGGCGAGCTGATCACCCATCCTGAGGCGCTGCGGCTCACCGACATCAGCGAACATCCGCGCTCATACGGCTTTCCCCACGGCCATCCGCCGATGAGCAGCTTCCTCGGACTGCCGATCATGATCGACGGCAGCCCCTTCGGCAACCTCTACTTGACAGAGAAGGCTCACGGCGAGCAGTTCACAGAGGCAGACGAAGAGGCCGTGGCGATGCTCTCCGAGCTTGCCGGCTTCGCGATCGACCACGCGCGCCGCTACACCGGCACCAAGGAGCACCGCGACGAGCTGCAGCGGACCGTGGCCGCGCTCAACGCCACTACCCAGATCGCGCGGGCCGTCGGCGCGGAGACCGACCTCGAGGTGATCCTTGGGCTGGTCGCCAAGCGCGGGCGCGCGCTCGTGGACGCGCGCATCCTCGTGATCGAGCTTGTGCAACGCGGTCGCCTGCTGGTGTCGGCCGGCGCCGGTGAGCTGCCAGAGGGACTGCTCGGACAGCAGGTGCCGCTAGGCGATTCGGCCGCCAGCGCCGCGCTGCGCACACGCCATGCCCAGCGTTTGCAAGAACCGTTGACGCGTGCGCGCTTTAACGAACATGGCCTTGGCACGCTTGGCGTGGAGGCACACGGCGGTCTGCTGGTGCCGCTTGTCTTCCAAAACCACGCCTATGGCGTGCTCGTCGCGATCGACCGCCTGCACGACGGGCCTGAGTTCACGACAGACGACGAGCGCCTGCTGGAGGCGTTCGCCGCCAGCGCCGCCACCGCCGTGGCCACTGCTCAGTCGGTCGCCTCCGAGCGCCAGCGCCAACGCCTCGGCGCGGCCGAGGCCGAACGCCAACGCTGGGCGCGCGAGCTGCACGACGACACCCTGCAGAGCTTGAGCGCGCTGCGTGTTGGTCTCTCCACGGCCCGGCGCTCTGGCAAGCCTGAGGCGCTCGAGCAGGCCGTCGGCAACGCGATCGACCATCTGGAGGAAGGGATCACCAACCTGCGCGCGCTGATCACCGACCTGCGCCCCGCCTCACTGGACGAGCTCGGTGCTGCGGCGGCGATCCAAGCGCTCGGTGAACGCTCTGAGCGCCACGGCATCGACGTGGACATGAGCATCGAACTCTCAGAGGACAGGACGCGCCACAGTCCGGAGGTCGAGACCGCGTTGTACAGGATCGTGCAGGAGGCGCTCACCAATGCCGTCAAGCACGGCAAGGCTAAAAGAGCCATCGTCGAGGTTCACGAGGACGACGCCGACATTCGCCTGCGCGTGCGCGACGACGGCGAGGGCTTCGACCCCTCGGCGCACTTCGACGGCTTCGGTCTGCTGGGGATGCAGGAGCGCGTGCAACTGCTCGACGGGACCTTCGAGATCAACTCCTCGCCCGGTCAGGGGACGACGATCGAGGCACGCCTCCCGATCCGACGCCAACCCGCAGGTGACGCTCAGCCGCAGTCTCTGGCCACAGAGGGCTAATCGGGGACTCGGCCACCGTCGCGCCGATTAGGCCACTTAACACGACGGCGAACCTGCCACACATCGTCGACCACTCCACTCACAACGACGGCACGCCGCTCGGCCACAATCGCCGGTCCGCCGCTGGGGAGCTCAGCCGAAGAACACCTCGGCCGTCTCGAACAGGGCCCGGTCGAGCAGCTTCGGCTCGGCCAGCGCCTGCGTCAGGCCCACCTCAACTATTTGGGTGCCCTGCAAAGCCACCATCTGCCCGAAATGGCCAGCCGCGGCCACATCCATCGCGGCGACGCCGAAGCGTGTTGCGAGCACTCGGTCATAGGCAGTAGGGGTGCCCCCGCGTTGCACGTGGCCGAGAATCGTGGCGCGTGTCTCATAGCCCGTGGCCGACTCGATCTCATGCGCCAGCTCCACGCCGATCCCGCCGAGGCGCGCGTGCCCGAACTCGTCCGTCGGCTGCTCAGTCGCGAGCGTCATAGCGGTCCCTTCGCGGGGAGACGCCCCCTCGGAGACGACAACGATCGAGAAGGTGACGCCGCGTGCGTGGCGTCGGCGCAAACGCGTGCACACCTCCTCGATGTCAAACGAGCGCTCGGGCACGAGGATCGCGTCGGCGCCGCCGGCGATCCCCGCGTAAGTGGCGATCCAGCCGGCGTGGCGACCCATCACCTCGACGACCATCACACGGTTGTGTGACTCCGCGGTCGTGTGCAGCCGATCGATCGCATCCGTGGCTATCTGCACGGCCGTCTGAAAGCCAAACGTGAAATCTGTAGCGCCGATGTCGTTGTCGATCGTCTTAGGAACCCCGACCAGCTGCAATCCCTCTTCGCTCAGGCGCAGCGCGACGCCAAGCGTGTCCTCGCCGCCGATCGGGATCAGCGCATCCAGGCGCTCGCGCTCGAAGGTCTCCTTGATTTGCTCCAGCGCGCCCATGCGACCGTCGAACGGGTTGGTGCGCGAGGTGCCAAGGATCGTGCCCCCGCGCGGCAATATGCCCGCCGTGCTCTCACGCGTGAGCTCGATCGTGTCCTGCTCGAGCACGCCCGCCCAGCCGTGGCGAAAGCCGACGAAGCTTGTCTGGCCCAGCCTGACCCCGCGACGCACAACGCCGCGAATCACCGCGTTCAAGCCCGGGCAATCGCCGCCGCCCGTGAGGATGCCTATGCGCACCCGCGACTCCCCTCCAAGCACGCCCGGCGTGGGGCTTGCACGATGCGCGCCGGTCCCGTCGCGGCGGAGGGCCTTGGGAGGACTAAGACGCGCATCGGGGCTCGACACGCTCCAAGTACGGCCCCAGGTAGCGGGCCACGATCTTGCGCGGCGGGCTCCACAGCGGCTCCGTGGAGACCTCGGAGCTGAAGCCATGCCCGCCGGTGACATGGGCGTGCAGGTAAAGCGGGCGCCCGCCCGTGAGCAGCATCCCGTACACCGTCGGTTGAAAACGCTTGGGCTCGATTGGCATTCCGGCGAGCGCCGCGATCGCTTCCGCCGCAGCGTCGGCCTGCTCGGCGGAGATGCCGCCGTGCTTGAGCACGAAGTCAGTGGCATCACCCGCGGCATACACGCGCTCAACCCCACGGACCTTCGAATGTAGGTCGATCGGGATGAAGCCATGCTCGGCGACAGGCACGCCTCGCACTGCTGGTCCGTACAGCTCCGGCAACGCCACCACGCGATCGAATGTCAGCTTTCGATCCTCCGGGTTGACCACCACCGTGTCCCAGGACGGCACCTCGACATAGGCGGAGTTGAGTACCTCGATACCGGCGTCTGCGAGCAGCTTCGACACAGCGTCGCTCGCGCCTGAGCCGAAGATCGCAAGCGGCGACTCCTCGGGCGTGGCGATCGTGATCGACAGGGGCACCTCCAGCTCATAGGCTCGCGCCGCCGTCATCAGCGCCAACTCGTACACCGGCAGCTGCCAGCCCATGCGCGCCGGGACCACGAAAGCGAGCCGCTTCACATAGCCCCCTTCGATGTCCTGCAGCAGCCCGTGCAGGGTGTCGTCGAGCTGACGGTCGTCGATCGTGTAGGCGTGCGTGAAGCGGGTGTGGATACGCGCGCCGAGCGCAAGCAGCAGCGCATCGTAGGCGAGCTCATCGCCCTCGTCGGTGTAGGCCACGCGCGCGGCCTGGTCTACCCAGGCAAATCTCTGCGCGCGCAGCTCGATACCGATGTCAGCCGCCATCTCGCTCAGCAAGTAACGCTCGGCGCGACCGTGGGCGAAGGGCTCGCACACCGTCAGCGGGCGGTACACGAAGTCTTCCTCGGGAGCGAGCATCGTGACCGAGACGCGATCGCCCGCCAAGTCGCGCAGTGCGAGCGCACCCTCCAAGGCGGCGACGCCACCGCCGGCGATCACCACTTTGAAGGGAGTGGCGGGGCTGGCCTCCCGGACGGCAAGGTGCTGGGGAGAGACGACCGGATCCCGTGAGGCGAGGCTGGGATCACCTGACATGAGGCGAGCTTATGAGGTGGCGGCAGCCTGGACAGCCGAGTTAGTCCGTCACTTCCCTGCAGATAACTACTGATCTCCACCTCCGCAGAGCTTTGCCACATCTACCCGGACGGCCGCCTGAGCGCGTCAGCGCCGCGCAAGCCCCAACCATCGCTGAGGGGTTGACAGGACACCGCAACCGTGGGCCGCGCGCGAAGACCCAACCAGGGAGGGAGCGGCGCCGTCAGTGCTTTGCCGCGAGCCAAGTGAGGATTTGCCCGGTCGTCATGGCCCTCACAACGCTCTAGCGTTTTCTCATGCTTCCGTTTTTCCGGCTCGCGCCGGTTCCGGACTCAGAGCCCGGCGCCAATCCCACCGGGTCGATCAGGATTGTCCTAGCCGACGATCACACCGCTATGCGCCACAGCTTGCGTCTGCTGCTCGACGGCGAAGCTGACATCGACGTGATCGCCGAAACGGACAGCTTGAGCGCGGTCATCGCCCACGTGCACGCACGTCGGCCCGACGTGCTCGTGCTCGACTTGGGCATGTCCAGCCGCGGCTCTGGGATCGCTGCGCTCGACAAGCTGAGCCGCGAGATGCACGACATGAGCATCGTCGTGCTCACGGTGAACGACGACCCGGCTTTTGCAAGGCGCGCGCTTGACAACGGCGCTTTGGGGCTCGTGCTCAAGGAGATGGCCGACCCCGACCTGCCGACGGCAGTGCGCGAGGCCTCGCACGGCAAGTGCTACGTCAGTCCCCTGCTTGCTGCCAAGCTCAACGGAGGCAAGCAAAACGACAGCGACAGGTTGACCCCGCGTGAGCGCGAGGTGCTGCGCCTGATCGCGCTCGGCCACACGAGCGTAGAGATCGCCCACAAGCTCGGGCTCTCACCGCGCACGATCGAGACGCACCGCGCTCGCATCCATCGCAAGCTGAATCTCGACACGCGCGCGCAGCTCGTTCGCTACGCCTTGCAACACGAGCTGATGGAGCTGTGAGACGTCCTATGCGAGCAGCGCTTAGCAACGTCAAAGGGCCGTGGACACACGCTGCCCAGCTCGACTCGCTGCGCGTCCACGCCGCGGAGCCACAGCCGACAAACGGAGTCGATGAGCCGGGCGCGGCGATGGAGCGTTTCTTGTGCGAGGTCTGCGGCGATGTGATCGGCGTATATGAGCCGCTGGTGATGCGCATGATCGAAAGTGAGCGCATGACCTCGCGTGCGGCCGAGCCAGAACTGCGCGCACGGGACGGCGCGTACTTCCACCGCGAATGCCATGACGCCGCAACCGGTTGAGACACCAGATGCGCGCTGTGCCCGGGGAAGGTCCGCCTTTGAGTCCGCCTTTTCGACAGGCGCCTATTCCCCCGAGGCTCAGTCCTCTGAGATCTGCTTGGCCGCGCGCTTGAGGCGTGGGCCGATCCGCTTGCGCAGCTGCTCGACCGTATAGGCGGAGGAGGGCACGGTCACCTCGATCGCGGCGGGGTGCTCGCTGCGTGGACGCGGGACGAGCGCGGCGATCGAGCGCGAACCGGCGAACAGCTCTTCGTCGCTGACCACGACTCCGCGCGTGCTGATGCGGTCGAGCTCTGCAGCCAGCTCGTCGCGCTCCTCGATCGTGTTTGGACCGTGCGGCTTGAGCTTGATGGTCTCAAGCAGCTCACGGCGCTCAGCGTCGGAGATGCTCGCAAGCAAGACCTTGCCGAGCGCCGAGCAATAAGCGGGAATGCCGGCGCCGACTCCGAGATCGTGGTCGGCGGAATACTGCCCGGCGCCGTGGGCGAGCAGGCGATAGACGTAGATGACGCGAGCTCCGTTGAGTACCCCCATGCTGACCGTGTGGCCTGTCTGCTCGCGCAGCCCTTCGAGCACGGGGCGTGCTGCCACCTCCCGCCGGATGGCCCCGATCGCCGCGCCTCCCGGGTCCGCGGCGTGCTGTGCGAGCCGGTACTTGCGCTTGGAGTTCTGCTCTAGGTAGCCGAGTGCGACGAGCGTCATCGCGTAGCGGTGAGTTGTGGAGCGACTGACGCCGACGATGTCGGCAATATCGGCGATCCCGAGCGTCTGGCGCCCACCAGAGAATGCCTCGAGCATCGCCACGCCGTATTCCAGCGAGCGCGACAGACGCGGGTCGGCATCCGGCCTAATCCGCAGCTCGCCGGACTTCTCGGCTAAGGCATCTGCAGCGGTGGACTTCTTGTCCGCCGACGCTTTTGCTCGGACGGACTTGCCAGTCGCACGGCCCCTGCCGGCAGAGGCATCCGCAGCGGCCTTGCCGCCGGCGCGCTTGCGCGGGCGCCGCTTGGGCTTTGGGGGCTTGTCCTCGTCGTCCTTATCCATAGCGATCACCTCGTAGGTCGAGCCGGACTGTCGCCCGTGCCTGCAATACCCGCATTACGCTGGTTTGGACAATGGCCGGCCCAGGTTGGAAGAGTACAATCGTCATCCGTTGTATAAACGCTACATCATCGAGCGGTTGGAACTCTCGCCCAACCGGCCTGGACCGCAAAGCGTGCACCGGAGAACGCCTAGATACGACGCGCTCGGCGACTTTTGAAAGGTGCGTGAGCGGGCGGCTGTTCAGGAGACGGCGACTACGCGGGCGACGATCGCCTCGACCAGCTCGGCGAAGCTCATCCCGGCTGCCTCGGCCGCGGCGGTGGTGATGCCAGTCTCGGTCAGGCCTGGGATCGTGTTGATCTCGAGCACCTGCGGGACCTCGTGCTCGTCGAGGATCAGATCGACGCGCGCAAAGTCGCGACAGCCCATCAAGGCGTAGCTCTCGAGCGCCACCTGCTCCACTCGGGCGCGCACCTTCTCTGAGAGCTGCGCCGGCACCTCCATGCGCAGCTGTCCGATCGTGTAGTGGGCTTCATAGCTGTAGAAGCTCTCGGGCGTGAACAGCTCGACGACCGGCAACGCGCGCGGGCCGTGCTCGCTGCCTGGCGCGTCGAGCACCGTGACGGCCAGCTCGCGTCCGAGCACGCGCTGCTCGACGAGCACGCGGTCGCCGTATCCGAACGCGCCGAGAATGGCGCTTGGAAGCTGCTCGGCGCTCGTGACGAACTTGATCCCGATCGCAGAGCCCTGCGCCACAGGCTTGACTACGACGGGGAGCGAGAGCTCCTCCAGCAGCTTAGGGAACGTGCGCGCTCCGCCCAGCTCGCGGAAGGCGGTCTCGTTGAAGCTGTGGAACGCTGGCGTGGGGATGTCGTGCAGACGCAGCAAGCGCTTGAACAGCATCTTGTCCATGCACAAAGCGCTTGCCAGCGGGTCAGAGCCCGTGTAGGGCACTGCCAGCGTCTCCAGTAGGTCCTGCAGCGTGCCGTCCTCGCCGCCGCGACCGTGCATCGCGACGAACACGAAACGCGGAGCCTCGGCCAGTACACGATCGATGAAGTCGCCATCGACATCGAGCGCTTGGACCGAGTAGCCGAGCGTACGCAGGGCCCGCTCGACACGATGACCGCTGCGCAGCGAGATCTCTCGCTCAAGCGAACGTCCCCCCATCGCGACGATCGCTTGGGCCTCGCTCATGCTCGCTCACCGCCATGCCCCCCGCGCGCGCGGGGGGGAGGCCAATTCGGACAACCACCCCGACACGACCAGCCCCATTCTCCGGCCTCATTCCGCCGCCATGCCCCGCGCGCGGGGGGCATGCCAATTCCGCATACCGTCCTCCCTAGAGCTCACGCCTTCGCCCCCGCCTTCGCGCCGCAGGCTCGTTCAGCCAGAAGGTTGGTGGCGAACACTGTCGTCGTGCGCAGCTTCTCTTGCTGCTCGGCCAAGGCGAAGCCGATCAGGCCGTCCATCAAATCGGCGAACGGCAGACCTGCCGGCTCCCACAGGTAGAAGGAGAACGAGCCTGGGATCGTGTTCAGCTCGTTGACATAGACACGTTGCTGCGCGTCGATCAGGAAGTCCACACGTGTGACGCCCGCGCAGCCGAAGGCCGTGAAAGCGCGCTTGGCCAGGTCCTGCACCTGGGCGGTCAGCTCGTCTGGTAGCGGCGCCGGGATCAAGCGCTGGGCGCCCTTCATGCCCTCCGCCTTTGCTCCCGACATGTACTTGTCCTCGAAGGACAGGAAATCCTCGGCTGCGACCGGCTGCTCGCAGACCGACACGCGTGGAGCTACGCCTGGGCGGCCGATGACCGCGCAGTTGACCTCGATTCCCCCCTCCACCGATGGTTCGAGCAGGCAGGTGCGGTCGAGCTCGAAGCACAGCTCCAAAGCATCGATCAGCTCGGCCTCGCTCGTGCAGCGGCGCACGCCCACGCTCGAGCCCAGCGACGCCGGCTTGACATACATCGGAAAGTCGTATGCCCCCTGCGCGCGCGGGGGGCATTCGCCTTTTTCAAGATCCCACTCCTCACGCCGCAGCGCCACATGACCCAGTGCCGGCAAGCCCGCCTGCGCCAAAACAGCCTTGGTTGTGACCTTGTCCATCGCGGCAGCAGCCGCCCCAACAGGGGGGCCAACATAGGGCAGCTGAGCCAGCTCCAGGGCGCCCTGCAGGCAGCCGTCCTCACCCTGGGTGCCGTGCGTCGCCAGCACCACCACGTCCAGCTCGATTGATTGGCTGCCCTGCCTACCCGCGCGACGCCCACGCCCCAACAGCGAACCTCCCCCACTCGCCGCGCGCAACAAGCGCCCGTTGTGCAGGTCGAAATTGACCTCCTCGGCCTCCGGGTCACCGCCGTCCTGCTGATAGACCGAGAGCTCGCGCAATGCCTCGCCCGTGTACCAGCGTCCGCTGCGAGCTATGTAGATCGGCACAGGCGCGTGACGATCCTCAAGCACGCCCAAGGCCTGCAGCCCCGTGATGATCGAGACATCGTGCTCCACGGAGCGCCCGCCAAAGGCGACGCCCACCCTCAGTCCGCTTGGTGGCATATGGGCCCTAGCTTATGGGCCGAGGCGACGGTATACCACGCGGCACGCCCCGCGGGACCACGAACGGCCAGGAACATGGACGGTGCACAGGAACGTCAAAAGGCACGCCCATCCAATCCAAAACTCAAACGCTCGCGAGAACTTGGGCCTCTGGTTCCGCATAGGTGTCCGGGAGATCGTTCTCGAACAGGACGACATCGCCGGCGCGCGTGAGGGACCCCAGCAGCGTCGTGGCCTCGGCGATGTCGCGCACCACGTGAATGCTCTCGGAGTCCATGCCCGCCGCCGCCAAGCCTTCGCGGATCGGTGCTGTGCGAAGCGGCCCCACGAGGATCGCGATATCGCACACCGCGCCCGCCTGCTCGCCGAAGTTGCGGTTGAGCTCGGTCTCCAGCTCGCCCAGCTCGACCATCCCCGGCGTCACGAGCAGGCGACGCTTGGCCGGGTGCTCGCGCAGGACCTCGAGCGCCGCCGCCGCTCCGTCCGGGTTGGAGTTGTAAGCGTCGTCGATCACGACGATCCCTGCCTGGCGGTTGTGGATCGGCTGCAGGCGGTGCGGCGGCGCCTGCACCTGAGCGAGACCATCAGCGATGCGCGCCGGCTCGATGCCGAGCACATGCCCAACCGCGGCCGCTGCCAGCAGGTTCGAGACGTTGTGGCGACCGAGCAGTCCCGCGCTCACAGGGATGATCGGACTGTCGGGGCCCTCGAGCTGCAGGTTGAACTCCGTGCGACCGTCGGCCAAGCGGATGTCCCGTGCGATGACCTGCACCTCTGGTGTGTTTTTTGGGGATGGGTTGGGCGTGCCATCTGGTGTTCCGGCGGCGGTTGGCGCGATGACCGCGGCCTCGGTCGAACGGTCGGGTGTGCCTTGTGGAGTAGCGACCGCCGTATCTGTTGAGCGGTGGGGCGTGCCTTGTTGGATGAGGGCGCGATCGTCCACGTTCTGGCGGCTGGGGTCGTCGATCCCGAACAGCGTCACAGGCACGGTCGCGCGCGCCGCCAGCTCCAGGCAGCGAGGGTCATCGGCGTTCGTGACGAAATGACCATCGGCCGGCAGCGCGTCCAGCAACTCGCCCTTGGCGGCGGCGATCTGCTCGATCGAACCAAGCCGCTCCAGGTGCATCGGCCCGATCGCCGTGATCACGCCGATCTTTGGGTGCACCAGCTCGCACAGCTCGGCGATGTCGCCACGACGAAACATGCCCATCTCCACGACGAACGCGCGGTAGCGCCATTCGAGCTGCTCGTTGATCGTGCGGATCACACCTAGGAAGCTGTTGTAGCTGTCAGGGGTCACGAGCGTGGGGCGATCGGTTTCGAGCACCGCCCCGACGCAGAACTTGGTCGTCGTCTTGCCGTAGCTGCCGGTGATGCCGATCGTTAGCGGCGCCCAGTCGGAGAGCAGATGGCGAGCTTGTCGCTCGTAGTGACGATTGATCGCGTTTTGGACCGGGCGCAGCGCGAGATTGGCGCCCAGCAGCGTCCAAGGCGCAAAAGCAAGCAGCGCGAAGGCAGCGGCGAGTAGGACGATCAGACCGGCAAGCGTCAGCCCGGCCCCGACAAGCGAGATCGCAACGAGCAAAAGCAAGAGCAGCGGCAGCAGCGCCGCCACGAGTAGGCGCTGGGCACGGTCGGTGAAGACGAGCGGCTTGACGGCAGGCCGGCGCCAGTCGCTCACCCCGAGCGCCGCGATCGGCGTGGTGAGCAGCAGCAGCCCGCCGGATACCCAGTCCGAGCCCGAGCCGCCGACCGTGGCTAGGGCGATCGCGGCTACGTACAGTGCGGCGATCGGCACGAGCTCGCGGAGCGCGAGGAGCTCGTGCCGACGGCGTAGCCACAGCATCAGCCTGGCCGGCTCGTAGTGCTCGAGCTGGAAGAGGTGCAGCAAGCGATGCTGGCGGCCCCCCAGGCGAACCCCAAGCGCCAGCACGGCCAACACCGTCCCGATGCCCAAGAACGTGTTCACTTCTCGCTCGCCCAGTCGCTGGGTTTGATGTATCCAAAAACGCTCGCCCCCCCGCGCGCGGGGGGGGCATCGTGCTTATAGAGCCTCACGACCGGCCTCGCTCAGACTCGCTGGTGGCAGTGGCATCGCGCGAATCGCTTGCCGCTCGCGCCCGCTGGGGGGCACCGGTAGGGGCGTCCTGCCCGTCCGCACCGTCTCGCAAATGGGCTGCTCCCCCCACGCGCGTGGGGGCACCGTCTTTCCCATCCCCCCCACCGGCCCCGGGCGCGCCGAGGAAGTGCGAGACGATCCGCGCGAAGCGGGCGGCCTGGTCGATGTAGCTGTAGTGGCCGGCGCCGTCAAGCACGACAAGGCCGGCGTCTGGGATCAGCTGCTCCATCAAGCGACCGTCGGCGACCGGCGTGTCGGTGTCGTCGGCGCCCCATACGAGCAGCGTGGGCACCGAGATGCGTGGCAGGTACTCGCGCAGGTCGCTGTTGACGAGCCGCACGAGCGTCGGGCGCATCTCGCCGGCAGCGGCGTAGTCGGTCGAGGCGACAAGCCCAACGATCCGCGCCCGCAAACGCTCTCCCGGCTTGCCCAGATAGCGCGCAGCGTACTTGCCGACCTTGGCCATGCCCACACGACGGTAGTAGCGCAATGTGCGCTTCGGGCGGATGCCAGCGGAGTCAACAAGCACGAGCCGTGCGGCGCGCTGCGGTTCGGTCGCGGCCATGCGGATCGCGATGCGCCCCCCGTTGGAGTGCCCGACGATCACGGGACGCTCGATTTTCAGCTCGTCCATGAAGGCGCTCACGAACGCCTGGTACTCCTGCACCCCCCAGGGCTCCGGCGGCAACGCGCTCTGACCGTGGCCGGGCAGGTCCAGCGCATACACGGTGGCCACAGGCGCAAGTCCTGTGACGATCGGATGGACGGCCTCGATCGACGCCCCCCAGCCGTGTAGCACGAGTACCGGCGGGCCAGATCCGCGCACCAGGTAGCGCGTGCGCAGGTCGAGCACGGTTGTGAGCTGAGTGGGAAGAGGGGAAGCGGACATGTTCTGGGCAGCCAGTCAGCGAAGGAGGCCGACGGACTTGCGTCATAACGGTATTGCCTGTGGCCCACGAACCCCGCGCTTCGCCGAGCCCACGGCGGTGGCTCACGCCCTCCAGGGCCCATCGGATTGTTATGAAAGGGACCTTCCGACATATAACCTCAAAGTTATAATCCGGCGTCTCCCCAGGTCAAGGGCCCAGAGATACAACCTCCAGGTTGTAATCCAGGTCCCCCAAGCCAAGGACCCAGATCAAGGGCCCGGACATACAACCTCAAGTTGCAATCCGGATCCCTCGTCCAGGCTACGGGACCCGCACTTCGTCGAACGCGCGCCGGGTTCACGCCTCTCCCACGGCGCCCATCCAGGCTGTTATTCAAAGGATCAATCCAGGTATACAACTTCTAAGTTGTAATCCGGATCCCTGGTCCGGGCCATTCACGCTCACGCCAAAAATTCCTATGGCATCCCCACAACATCCCCGCCATATGCTATTCTTCATAAATTTGATCGAGAATCTGGAGATTTGCTCATGAGGACTGACCTACACCAACACCTCTGGACCCGGCCGCTCGTCGAGGCGCTAGCCCGGCGCAGCGAGCATCCCTTCGTGCGCGACGAACACGGCCTGACCGTTTTGTTCCTCGCCGGCGAGCGGCCCTATGTGATCGACCTCGACAGCGAAGAGGCTTCGCGCCGAGCCGAGCTCGCGCGACGCGACGGGCTCGAGCGTGCGCTCGTGTGCCTGTCGAGCCCACTCGGCATCGAGTCGCTTCCCCGCAAGGACGCAACCGAGCTGATCGACGCCTACCACGACGGCGCGCTGGCCCTTGGCGAGCCCTTCGGCGTATGGGGCGCGCTGGCGCTCGAGCACCTCGACCCCGACGACGTGGACCGGGCGCTCGAACGCGGCTGCGCCGGCATCTCGCTGCCGGCCGGAGCGCTCGGCAGCATCGACATGCTCACACGCCTGGCCCCAGTGCTCGGCCGCATCCAGGAGCACGACATACCGCTGTTCGTCCACCCGGGGCCGGGAACCCGTCTGCCGACGCACGAAGCGACGCTTGGCGACCCACTTTGGTGGCCTGCCCTGACGCGCTATGTGGCCGAGGTGCACGCGGCCTGGTTCGTGTTCGTTACGGCCGCGCGGCGCCAGTTCCCAGAACTGCGCGTGGTGTTCGCGATGCTCGCCGGGCTGGCACCCCTGCACACCGAGCGACTGCTCGCGCGTGGCGGGCCGGCGATCGGCATCGAGGATCCTCTGATCTTCTACGACACCTCCTCCAACGGCCCCCAAGCCATCTCCCTGATGGAGCGTCTCGTGGGGAGCGAGCAGTTGCTCTACGGCTCCGATCGCCCGGTCGTCGATCCCGACTGCCACGGCATTCGCGAAGCGCTCGACTGGGAGCGCCTCGCGAGCAACGCCGACCGGCTGTTCGCAAACAGGCCACAACGGACCCAGCGCTCGCGAGACCCGGAGCAGCCGACGGCGCGCCCGCAGCGCCCGATCGAGCATTCGCCGCGACGACGGACGGAGCGCCGAGCGTCAGTCAGTGCCCAACGCAGCGAGCCGTCCGCGGATCCACGACTCAAGCGCGTGGCCGTGCTCGGGAGGGCAGTTCGATGAGCGGCGGGCTCTCCTATGTCCGCCTGCCCCGCGGACGCAACCTATGTGGGGCGGAGCTTGAGACCTTCGTGGGCGACCTCGCCAACTCCCCGGAGCTGTGGATCGACCTCGTCAAGCACGACCAAACCCAGCGCCACTACGAGGAGATCTTCAGCAACGAGTACGTGACGGCTTGGCTGATCTGCTGGATGGAAGACCACGACACCGGCTTTCACGACCATGACATCTCCTGCGGAGCCGTGTCGGTTGTGAGCGGCTGCGTGCGCGAGGAGCGCCTCACGCTCGAGGACTCCAGCGGCAACAGACTGGTGCGGGCAGGCGAGAGCTTTCACTTCTCGGCAACCGACATCCACCGAGTGCGCCATGCCGGCAGCGACCCGGCGGTGACCTTGCACGTCTACTCGCCACCGCTGCTCAGCATGGGCGCATATGTCGTCGGTGAGAACGGCCGTCTGCAGCGCCAAAGGATTCCCGCCAGCGAGGAGCTGCGACCGTTGGGGGCTGCTGCGTAACTTCTTGAGCGCCGGCTGTAATATCGGCGCTCGGGCGGACAATACTGTCGTGTGAGCGATCCCAAGCTGCCGTTCGAGGACGTATTCAACGGCAGCTATGACGCTGTGTATCGCTATGCGGCACGCCGGGTGGCATCCGAGGCCGTGCAGGACGTAGTCGCGGAGACGTTCCTCGTCGCATGGCGGCGCTATGACGATCTGCGCGGCGAACCATTGCCATGGCTTTTGGGGATCGCTCGACGAGTAGCCGCCAACCAGCTGCGCGCCGGCGCTCGCAGAGAAGCTCTACACGCCCGCTTGAGCGCAGAGTCGCGGCCCCAACAGGGCACTGATCTCGCCCAAACGGACTTGCGGCTCGCCGCGGCTCTCGCGGCGCTGGGCAAGCGCGACCGCGAAGCGCTGATGCTCGTCGCGTGGGACGGCCTGGAGCACCGCGACGCAGCCCGGGTGATGGGGTGCAGCACCGGAGCATTCACCGTGCGTATTCACCGCGCCAGGCGCAGGCTTGCGCGCGGTCTCCATGGCAAAGAGCAGCAAGACGCGCTCGAAGGCGGCGGGCAGAGCAGCGTGCTCAAAGGCGACGAGCAGAGCAGCGTGCTCAAAGGCGACGAGCAGAGCAGCGTGCTCAAAGGCGACGAGCAGAGCAGCGTGCTCGAAGGCGACGAGCAAGGCCGCGTGCTCAAAGGCAAAGAGCAGCCGTTGATCGAAGTCTCCCGAGAAGCGAGGTCCGCACCATGAGCTTCAGCACATCCGATCCGATTGCCCGCCTCGTGGCCGCCGACCCGACAAGGAACCTCCTCGTCGATGAGAGAGCACGCTCTCTCGTGTGGCAGCGCGTGCTCGACGGACAGATCGAGCTCCAGGACATGCCCGGCGGAGAACCGGACGGTCCGCGTGTCCACGGCGGCACGATCCCGCGTGCGCGGTTCTTCAAAGACGCGTCGTTTGGCGGGCATCGACTGCCGCGTATTCGCCGGCGCACGCTCGTGTTCATCGTGCCGGTGCTGCTTGCGCTTGCCGGCTGCGGGGCGCTCGCGGCCGGCGTCATCCGCTTCGGCGCGCCGGCGAAGCCCTCTCCCTACGTCTTCCCAGGTCCGCAAGCCGGCAACGGCACGCCGATACCCGGCACAGAACGACTGCTACCGATCGCAACGCCCGACCCTGAAGGCGGGCCGACATGGGGCATGCGCCTTTACCACACGACCCGTGACCTCGGCTGTGTCCAGGTGGGACGTGTGCTCGACGGCAAGTTCGGCGCGCTCGGCCAGGACGGTGCCTTTGGCGACGACAGCCGCTTCCACGAAGTGCCCGTGAACGCTCCTCAGTTTTCCAACAATGACTGCACAAATCTCGATGCCGACGGACGAACCTTCCTGAACCTGAGCGTGTTCGACCAGGCCGCTAGCGGCTGGTACGGCCGTGACAGCTGTGCCCCGGCGGGCTCGAACAAGATGAATGTTCCTCCAGGAAGTGGCGTGTGCCAGCAGAGCCACGAGCGCGACCTCTACTACGGGCTGCTCGGCCCCGACGCGCAGAGCATCACCTACACGAGCGAAGGCCACAGCGTCACACAGACCACCTCCGGCTCGGAAGGCGCCTATCTGCTCGTCACGCATGCGATCCACAACCGTTTCTACGACTTTCAGGACGCCAGCACCGGCGGCGTGGTCCCGGTCAGCAGCCCGATCACCGCGGTCCATTACCGCGACGGGCGTACCTGCCACCTCACGGCACGCAGCTGGGTCGGTGGGGCCTACGCGTGCATGCCATCGCTGGCCGAGCCGGTCGGATATGTATCGCCGACGGGACCACCGCTCACGCACGTCCAAGTCGCGACACCGGTCCATCTCCGGCTCATCCACGGACGCTTCGGTGGCTATGAAATGTTGATTAGCTTCAAGTCGCGCGTAGCCATCACTAATCATCGTCGCCGCTACCAGATCGAATGGCACGAACCTGGTATGCCACCTCAGGTCAATGCCTTCGGCTCGACCGCAGGCGACCTGTCTGCCGGGCAAACGGTCACCGAGCGATATGGGCTTGGGGGCCGGGGCGGCCTGAAACCCGGGATCACGCGTGGCAAGGTCAGCTTGATGCAGAGCACCGGCGGCGAAGAAAAAGAACCCGGCGTGCTCGTCGGGCGCTTTCTCGTGCGCGTGCCATGACCGCCGTGCTCCGCCGCACTCCTCCGCCGCGGTGAGACCGTGCGCTGCACCGTTGACATAAGGGCTCATCCCGTCTTAGCGATGCCTAATTCTCGGAACTATGCTTTCTTATGGATAGGGAATGACCAGGAGAGCGGACACGGGAGACACGATGGTTGCTGAACAGGGGAACGCAGGACAAGGCACGACCGGACGCCGCGGCCCTGCCAAGCATCGCAACACAGCCAAGTGCCGCAACACGGCCAGGAAGGCTCGCGGGCCATACAGGGTCTTGCTTGCGCTCTGCTTGGGTCTCACCGCCCTGACCCTGCCAACCACCGCGCTCGCGGCGCCGCTGGTGACCGTCAAAGCAAAGATCGTGCCAATTCCGATCGAACCGAGCAGGCCCAATAGTCCTACATATCCAGGCACCGGCAACATCCTCGGCGCCGGCGCTGCGCTCGAAACTACGCTCACCATCAGCGGCACCGAATATGGCGGCTACCCCTCCCCCCTTACGCAGGTCATCGCCGAGCTGCCCGCGGGCACGAAGCTACACCAGTCTGGCTTTACGACTTGCCCCATGTCGGTCCTGGAAAGCCACGAAGTCCAGCAATGCTCGAAGAAGTCCTATGCCGGCCCGGCGGGAGAAATCCTAGGCGTGGTCAGCTTCGGCGACACGCGCGTCCAGGAGAAAGCCAAGATCCAAGCGTTCTTCGCACCCGAAAACAAGCTGGCGTTCTATACCGAAGGCCGGGAACCCGCCGTACTGGAAGTCCTCGCCATCGGCAGCTTCTCGGCCGCCCTACCCCCGTTCGGCCCCAAGGCTACGGTGCCCGTGCCGCTTGTATCGACCGTCCCCGGCGCACCCTATGCCTCGGTGCTGTCGATCAAGGGCAAGATCGGCGCGGCTTATAAGCAGGGGAAAAAGCTGATCTCCTACGGCACGGTGCCAAAGACGTGCCCCAAAGGTGGCTTCACCGGCAGGGTCGAATTGACGTTCCTGAGCGGCGAAAAAACTACCGTCGATCCGACCGTGCCCTGCCCGAAGCGGTAGCGCCAAGCCCGCCTCGATTCCGAGCCGCCTGACAACCCCCTGACTGACGCCCCTTATATATTCCGCGCGTGCGCATCGTATTTCGCTGGCTGACCTCTGTTCTGTTCGTCGCGATCGTCGTTCAGGTCGGGCTCGCTGGCTACGGCGCCTTCGAGGCCATCCACAAGGCCGAAGATGCGTCGGTCTCCAAGAAAACGATCGAAGACGGTTTCAACGCGCACGCGGCGCTTGGCAGCGTGATCGTGCTGGTGATGATCCTGCTGCTGGTGGTGGCGCTGGCCGGCGGGCTGGGCTCGACTGCCGTCAAGTGGTCGGGCGGACTCGTCGTGCTCGGCATCGTGCAGCTCGTGCTCGGCATCGTCTCGACATCGGTCCCTGTGCTCGGCGTCCTGCATACGGTCAACGCGCTAGCGATCTATGCGGCGTCCGCGCTGCTGGCACACAGAACGTGGACCGCGGACCGAGCGGCCGCAGCACCGGCTGAGGCCACCTGAGTAAGGCGCCAGACAGTCGACCGCAGGCACGTCGGTAAGGGGCGCTCGTGCCTGCAAAGAAGAAGCAATCCTCAACCCGCTCCACCTGGATCGTGGCAGCGCTGCTCACAAGCGTGATCCTCATCGCGCTCTCAGGCTGTGGCGCGAGTAAAAGCACGAGCGCCGTAGACTCGCCGACGCCACCCGAACCGCAACACGCACCCGAACCCTTTACGCACCATCAGCAACTCGTCGAGCAAGGTGCGAGCCTGATCCTCTCCGACGGCTGCTCAGCCTGTCACCTCGACAAGACGACGCCGGCTCTAGGCCCTAATTTCGCCAGCTTCGCTGGGCACGACGTCACACTTGCGGACGGACGCCACGTTCTCGTGGATGAACATTTCGTGCGAGAAGCCCTACTACACCCCACCAAGAACCCAATCGCCGGATACGACCCGGCGCTAATGCTCACGGCCGTAGAACATCTACACCTGAGCAGTCGACCGGAGCAAGTCGCCGCACTCGCCGCGTTCATCGAGCAGATGGGACCCGAACCCGGCTGAGCCGATTAGTGGCTAACCAGCTTGACAAAGAGGTTCTGCGACCACCCTGCCCGGTCGTCGCTCAAGAGCGATATCGCCCGCCAGTCCGCGCGGCAGGCGTTCCCCAAGCGATCTCCGGACGTTGATATACAGGCGGGCATATACGCCAATTATCGCAAAAGCAGTGAGACCCAAGATTATGTCTAGGGCAGGGAGTGCATCCTTACCTTTACTGGCTCCCGCTGGCCCGGTAGCCACACCGACGAGCACGGTGGCGAGAACACAGGGCAGAGACACAATGGCGTCGCCCACCCGCCCGGCGGTTTACGAGGCGCTGGCACCACTTACCCTCGCAAGGTCGCTAGATAGTAGCCGCTGCATCCACGTTATTCGGTATTCCGCAATGGCGGCCGCTAGTGTGCGATCGGCGGAATAGCCCGCTTCCCGATAGGGCGGCTGGTCGAAGTTAGCATGCCACTTCCGCTTGAAATCTAGTAGGCCCGGGGTAGCGGAATATCCGAGGTGCAACAACTCGACGCCGTGCTCGCACACAAACCGAACGACAGCCGCATAAATTGCGTCGCTGATTCGCACGCCTGCCTGTCGCCGGTCAAAGATCTGCAAGAGGACCGCGTGTTGTGGAGATGACAGCGACGTGACGGCAAAGCCCACAAGAACTCCGTCGAGACGAGCCTCGGTGAGATAAATTGACGAATCTGCCACATAGCTTGCGACACTGGATGCAAATGCGGCATGGAATGGCGAGACGGAGTGGTTTGTCGCCCATTCTGTCATGAGAGACAGGTGCTCGGCGCCGAGAGCTCCGCGTCAACGCGTCGCCAGCGCCAAGCCGGCTCGGCCGGCCTTACCGTGCTCTACCTGCACTGCGTGTGAGCTGGCTACTACTAGAGCAGATGAGGTGGATGACGGAATCGACAGTTGCAGCGTCGTAATCTATAAACAACGCTCGCTCGAGCGGGCCACCGCCGACCGGACCCCGGGAGGCTCAAGCGCGAGGGCGGATCAAACTGACCCCAGATCACGACAGCTCTGGCGGTAGCGAACTGTGGATGCGACACTGGTAGAGCGAGTAGTTCGCGCTCGGGTAGCAGTCGCGCCGTGTCTCCGACGTACAGTCGGTGTTGCGAGGTGCCACCGGCTCCCGGCTCATACTTCCTCAACGGGGGACGGAAAGGGACCAGCTCCGCAAGGTTCTGGCTCTATGCCGGTGCGCGGCGCGAGGAGGGCTCAGGCGAGGACGCCTATGAGATATTCGCTGCGCTGCATCGAGCCGGGCGACTCCTACCCGATGAGGACGACCATCTCCGTGATGCGCTTGAGCGCAACGCGCGCATTATCGACATACGGAGCGCCCCATTTTGCCTTTACTTTCGTGGTATTATAGTAAAGGCATGCCGCGAGTGTCCTCTAAGAACCAGATCACCCTTCCCGTCGAGACGATGCGCGCCGTTGGCCTGCGGGCGGGGGATGAGGTGACGGTGCGCCCGATAGGCGACGGGGAGGTCATCGTCGCCACACGCGGCTCTCGGATCAGTCGCCACGCCGGTATCGCGACCGGCATCTACCGCGACGGGGAGCTTGACTCCCTCCGCGACGAGTGGAACCGCTGATCCTCGACGCCAGCGTCCTGATCGGACTGCTGGACACCGCGGACGCTCATCACGCCCAAGCCATCCAGGACACCGAAGCCGCCGACCAGGCAAGCCGCCCGCTGCTGGTCCCCGCCAGTGCCTACAGCGAGGCTCTCGTCGCGTTCGCGCGGGCAAACCGCATCAAGGACGCCCGCGAAGCGGTCACCGCGATGGGTCTCACGATAACGCCGCTCACAGCAACCATCGCCGAACACGCCGCCGAACTACGGGCACGCCACAAGCGGCTGCGCCTTCCCGACGCGATCGTCCTCGCCAGTGCACACGAGCTAAACGGCGATCTCCTCAGCTACGACCACAATCTAGTCCGCCTCACCCGACGGTAGCACTCCCACAGCTAGCGCCGCCGCGATCGGGGCGCAACCCAGCTTGGCGGCCGTAGTTGCTGCCAATCTACGCCCGGATAACGGCGGATAAGTCTGATAATCGGCGGTCTGCCAGCCTCCGCGACTCCAGTGCCCACAAGCCGTAGTCGATATGCGGCCCAACTGTCGAGATCGCAGATGTCGAAGGCCAGTGCCCGGTAGGATGGCGACGAACATGCCGACGTAGCTCAGCTGGCCAGAGCACCGCTCGCGTAAGCGCTCGCTCGGAAGGGGAGGAAAACCACGAGCTAGAGCCGTTTTTGGCTCCGTTACTCGATATTCTGCTCCTTCTGCGTGAGGACAGTTACGGACGAAGGATACACCGCTCGTCGGGTACCACAGCGGCAAGGAATTGAGAGCCGACGGCCGGAGTCGAACCGGCGACCCCCGCTTTACGAGAGCGGTGCTCTGGCCATCTGAGCTACGTCGGCACTGGGGCTACCGCATCGTACCGCCGAAGGGGCTATCGGTCCGCTGTGGCTGGGCTCTCTGTCTGGGGCACCTGGCCCGGATGGAGCCCTCACGCCGGTTGGCGCGCTTGTCGCCGTCTTTCGCGGCGGCCCTGCGGACGTGGGTCAGGACAGATCGGTGCTTGAGGCGGACTTGCCGAACATCTCCTGCCACGCGCGCAGCGCGGCCTCGATCTGGCCGGGCTGCCACTTGCGGGCGGCGGCGCTGTTGCATCGTGCGCAGAGTCTCGTCGCACAGGACGGTCCAGGCCCCTAGGTGGAGGTGTGGTGCACTCCCCGCAGACGCCGCGGTAGTAGCGGGCGAGCTTTGCTGCTGCGCAGCAGCGCTCACGCTCCCCACCGGCCTGGCTACAGGCCGGGGACTTAGTGTAGCGCGAAGCTCAGGGCGAGCATAATCTTGCTTGCGCTGTTCACGGGCTACCGCACGGCTCTATCGGGATATATCCAGCGGCATCCGAAAAACCCAATACTCCAGATACCTGACGTTGAGCGCCCAGCTAGCGACCGGATACTCGGTGAGATCGTAGATAGTTTTAGCGCGGGCACCGTTACCTAGCCCCGGTTCGGGGCACCAGGGCAATCGCCGCGCGCAGCTTGAGTCGCTGCAAGGGCTGCAGCCGCGATAGGACGCCGTGCAGATCGCCCGCAGGTTGTGTTGCGAGCATTTCGATCATCGCCAACTCAGGTCGTAGGCCCTTCTCAATCTCGGCTAGTCGCTCGTCGGGCACTGTCTCCATCTTTGCGAGCAGCCCGGCGAAGGTTGCTACGTACATCTCGGGACGAAGCTCGCGGCTCTTGTTCTCGACCACCTGCAAGAACTTCGACTCCGCTTTTGTCGAGGTCATCAGCAGACTCGGGATAAGCGCCGGAATCCACAGGCAGATCAGCTCCACGACGCTGCGGGCAACCCTGGCGTGGCAGGGCGTCGCCGCCTGCGCGGCCTTGTATAGGACGTCCGGATCAAGCACTTCGAGATCCTTCTGGGTGAGAGCGAGTGGCGTCTCGCGGGTTCTGCCGCCGCGGCCGCTGCGTAGCCCGAGCGCACGCTCGACTGCACCCAGGCCAGTCGGTACGCCGTCGAGCGGCACGCCCAGCCCAGCCTGGACCAGCTGGGCGACCGCTACGTCGCGTTCCGCTTGAGACATCTGCACATCACGCGGCAGGACCGAGTTGCCTGCCCGCATTCGCGCAGCGCGCTTGATGTCGGCGTGGATCATCTCGGGATCGGCCTTCCGGGCTGCCGCGACGCTCTCTCGGTGGGGATCGACGTGGGCCGCCGCGACGCGCAGGGCCGCGGCAGGGTCACCACTGTCCGTCTCGATGAACAACGCAAAGCGCACCATGTCCAGGCTGTGCTTTCGGATCGGGAAGCGAGCAAGCGTGTCCACTTGACCGATCGCGCGCAGCGGGTAGCCATACTGGCGGCCGGACCGCACTGCGCCGTCAACGAGTCCCCCTTCGATCCAGTGACGGATCGTGCGTTTGCTCGTCTCTAGCCGCCCCGCATCGTGAGCAATCGCCACGAGATCATCGATGCTCGGCCGCCGAACGCCGGGCGGATCGGCTTTGGATAACGCTGAGCCGGTCAATATCTCGCAAGTTTGCCGCTAGCCCCCCGACTTGGTGCGCGCGGTGCCACGATCATTGCCGAGACGGCACGCTACTGGAGAAAGGAGACGATGATGAACCACGGACAATGGCTGCTCCAAATGTTCCTCACGTGCGCAGCGCTTGTGCGGCTGCTCGTGACCGGCCGACGCAATGGCTGGATTTAGGGAGCTCCACCCGGAGCCGTGAGGTCTTATGACATCGCGGCTCCGGGTCACACGCTCTCGTGCCACGCGGGTGCAGGATCGCGCTTCTAGCGCACAAGCACGCTCACGTCGAAGTTATGTCCATCCTTCTGGCGGAGGCCGGATAGGTCGTCTCCGAATTGCGCCGGATCGGGAATATGACGAGCGGGGTCGATCACAAGCGCGATGAGATGACGGCACTCGGGCCGACCGTGGTAGCACTCGATATCGACCATCAACTCGTCGGCGATCTTCGAGGCGTGTTTCTTGTCCCGAACGTACTTGGTCTCGACCGCAACCCCAATCGACCCGATGAGCATGTCGATTCGCTTGGCTGAGCCTGCACGCTTCGGCGTCCACTCCTCGCGTTTCACATCATCGAAGACGGCCCGAATGAGCGCATAGAGCAAATCTTGAACGTCGTACTCGTTCTCCACGACAAACGGTGGCCTGCCTCGCTCCCGATTGCTCATGCCGCGCTCGATCACCGGGAAGTTGTTGAGGATTTGCATCAGCTGCGCGAATCGGTCGCGGCCCGCGCCAGCTGCCGGTAGCTCCTCGTAGCGCTCGGGCCGATGACCGCTCAGCAGATCGTCCAAGCCATCCGGGAAGAAGCTCGCTGGGCAGCCTCGGGAATCGTGCTTCGTCCCATCCTCTGCGACCCAATACCCGCCGTAGTCGATGACGCGCTGTGCAATCTCCCGATCATTGATCGCAGCGACCGCCGTCTCGAAGTCGGCCCCTTGCCGAGATCAATGGCGACATCGGAGGTCTTTGCCTCGCCGTCTTTGGTCTCGTAAGGCTGATCGCCGTAGACGCGCCCGCTCCCTATCGGGCGCTCACCGTAGCTTGAGCGGACGAGGCGGAGCACGTGCTCCTCAAGGAGCTCCCCCGCGTAGGCCGTGTAGCGGCGGCTCGTCTTGCGCTTGGGGTCGCTCGCCGAGCGTTTCTGTGCGCTGCGGAGGAGGCGGTAGTGGAAGCCGTCAGTGAGCCAACTCTGGATCGCGCGCGGAGATAGCAACAAGAGGCTGCCGTCTTCGGTGCGCAGAAACGGATGGCGCATAAGCGGACGCGTCTCCCAGGCGAGCTTCTCGATCTCAGTGCCGGCCTCCGCGTACTCGGCTGCGTACTCGGTTCGCTCCGCTGAGACGAGGTCGAGGAGCTCCTGCTTGCGCTCGGCGAAGCCAAGCTTGGCGAAGAGATCGTCGAGATGCTCAGGGACTATGCGCGATCTTGTTCCGGCCGCTACGTCCTCGTTCCAGGTATTCGTCATTGCCGCGAGAGCGAAGCCAATCGTCAGCTGCTCTTCGATCGTGAAGTGATAGTCCTCGCTCATCCACTCGTCGATTGGGCACACGGCGTCGGCCATCTCAGGCAATCGGGCGATCTGCGTGTAAATCTCCTGTGCGCGAGCAAGCTCGCCGAGCGGCCTCGCCTTGGCGTTGTAGGCGCCGTTTTGGACGAAGAAGGCAAGCCAGTCCTCGACATCTCGGCTTGGGTCGCGCGCTACAGCAACAGCGGCGCTTATCAGCGACCCGACCGCAATGATGCCTCCGGTCGTGAGGTGCTGCTCGAGGTAGTCATGCCCTCGGCGAGCACGCCGTCTCGAGCGTGTTCGATGACGAGCCTCTGGAGAATGAAGACCTGTTGCTCCGACCAGAGCTCAGCATTCGGGTGGCGGTTGAAGAAGTCGACGATGCGCTCGTAGATCTCGTCGCTGTAAACCTCGCGGGCAAGCTCGAGCTCGGCCTTGCGGTCGCCGTGGAGTCCGAAGGCCTTACCAGCAGCTCCAGCGAGGACCAGCATGGCCGGCTCAAAGGGAAGGTCTCCAGCCAAGGCTTCGAGGTCGGTGAGCGAGCTTTCGTGCTGCCGATGCCGGCCTCGTCAACAAAGACCCCGATTTGCGCCATGAAGTCTGGCGGCTTGCCGACAACGACGACTGGCCCGGGCTTAGGCAAAAGGTCGCTCGGGATCCCTGGTCCGGGGAAGGGAAGAAGCTGCTCGATACTACGCGGCAGAACGAGGCCTGAGGCGCGTTTTTCCCAGCGCGGGATGTAGATCCGGGGGCCGTTGTTCATCGTCTGAATTCTTGCGCTCGCGGGCGACGCTGGCCGGAGGTCGACCTCCGTCTGGGTGGTCCTGCATGATCCGGTCGCGCGAGATCCATTGTGAAGGTATGCAACTTTTGTCGTTTGCCGTTTAGCCCGGATCGTCAGAAGGACATCTGGTTCGAATGGATGCGCGATCTGCCCCCCAAGGGGCCAGGCGCACGAAGCCGCACGAAGACGACGAGGAGGTCGTGCGTTGTCCCACGAGCACTGAGAAGCCGATCCTCGTCTCGACGGCGCTCGCCGCCACAAACCCTCAACTAACTCGCCCGGATTCGTGCCAAATCCGCGCCAGTCCAAACGCGGATCTAGCGGTTTCTAGCGGCTTAAGAACGCTTAGCCCGCGCTGCACCAGTCCCGTCTAATCCCGCTCAACCATGCAAAAACCGCATAGCAGAGCCTAGAAATCGTCATCCCGTCCGACGCGCGAGTTTTAGGCCCGATGGGATTTCAAGACCGTTAGCTTTTTGACCATGTAGAGCCGAAAATCGACTGCATACGCCACAACTCGCACACTCCTTGCCAGGGTACTCCTGAGAACTTCTCCGCCCGTTATCCAGTCGGTAGCACTACTGCTACCATATGGCGATGGCGACGATCCCGCAAAAGGAGCTGCGCAACCATGTCGGCGAGGTACTGCGCCGCGCAGAGGCCGGCGAACGGTTCACGATCACCGTCTCCGGGCGCCCCGTCGCCGAGCTCGGCCCCGTGCGCGCACGTCAGTGGGTGTCCAGCATCCAGCTGGCCGACCTATGGGCGACGCCGCCGGATCCCACGCTCGAGCACGATCTGGAAGCTTTGGGCGGGCAGCTCGCAGACCCCTGGGCCAGCGGCTGACGGTGGCGGTCCTGCTCGATACCTCGGTCTTGATCGCGGCCGAGAGGGGGCCTGAGGAGGACACGGCGATCAGTGTCATCTCGCTGACCGAGCTGCACTTCGGCGTACTTGTTGCACGCGACGATGAGACTCGTGCGCTGCGAGTCCGCAGGCTCGGAGCCATCGAGGAGCACTTCGACGCGCTGCCGTTCGACGCTTCCGTGGCGCGCGAGTGCGGGCGGCTGCACGCGCTTGTCGCCCAACGCGGAGGAGCGCCACGACGTCGGGCGATGGACCTGGCGATCGCGGCCACCGCCAACGTCCACGGCGTGCCGTTGATGACCTACAACATCAAGGATTTTCAGATCATCGCTGACAATGTTGACCTCCGCGAGCCCTGAGGCCGTCGTTCCGGCGTTGAGGGCGCCAGCCGGCGCTACCGCCGAAGGTTGCCCCGAATCTCACCGTCGGCTCTGCTGCAGCACCCCTCTCGTCACGGCAGGTATCGGTTCTCTGCGGCGCGTGCGACGGCAGGTAGCCGTGAACCTTGCTCATAGCTCCGTGAGCACCTGCAGCAGGGACTCGCCGTGACGCTCGCAGAACGCAGGCCCAATCCCCTTGACCTCGATCAGCTCCTCGAGGGTCGTAGGCTTGGCTAGCAGCGCCCCTTCCAGTGCAGCGTTAGCGGCGACGGTGAAGGCGGGCTTGCCTTCGCTGCGGCCCAGCCGCCAAGCCTTAAGCTTCTCGAACTGGCTCTCCTGCACAGGGTCTAGGGCGATGTCCGCGCGGGGCTCACTCGCGCTGGTCTCGGGAACAGCCCCTCCCGCATGCGCGCGAGGAGCTTTGCGAGCCACCGAGGCCTTTTGACGCGAGGCCTCCACCAGCGCAGCGTCGGGCTCGCAAACGTCGCAGCAGCGCACCTCGGCTGCGCAGGGCTCGTCGTCGCCGAAATGGTCGAGGATTTGACGGCGGCGGCAGGTCTCGGCGCTTGAGATGAAGCGCTCGATCGAGCGGTAAGCCTCCCAGCCGCGGTCTTTGGCCGCCTTAATCGCCGCATACGCCTTGCGCGGCGAGCCTTCGCCGGTGAGCCGCACCAGCAGCCCTTCGGGGCCGCCGGGCTGCAGCTCGACGGCACCGGCGCGCTCGGCGATCGACAGCAGCACGCGTTCACGCTCTCCCGCTCCCCCAAGCTCACCGTGACCGATCGCGGCGATCCCGTCCACGGCGCGCATGCGCAGACTGCCGACGTAGCGCTTGACGTCTTCCACTGTGGTCTCGCGCTCGTTGATGAACCGGATCAGACGGCCAAGATCCATGCGCGACGCCAGCAGCAACGCCCGTCCCGGCCGGCCGTCGCGCCCGCCGCGGCCCGCCTCCTGGTAATAGGCCTCAAGGCTCGTGGGCACCGCCCAGTGCACGACCGTGCGCACGTCAGCCTTGTCGACGCCCATACCAAACGCGTTAGTGGCCACCACCACCTCCGCGCCTCCGCCCATAAACGCCTCCTGGCTTGAGCGGCGCGCGTCAGGGGACATGCCGGCGTGGTAGCAAACGGCGTCGAGCCCGTGCTCCCGCAACAGCGCTGTGACCTCGTCGGTGTGCTTGCGTGTGCCGCAGTACACGATCGCCGGTCGCGCATCGTCGCGCTCGAGCGCGTACAGCAGCGTGGCTCGCTTGCGCGCCACGGCCCCCTTTCCCTCCAACGCCACAACGTCGAATGTCAGGTTGGGACGGTCAAAGCCGGAGCGCACCGCCAGCCAGTCGCGCAAGCCGAGGCGAGCGGCGATCTCCTCCGCAACGCGTGGGGTGGCGGTTGCGGTCGTCGCCATCACCGCGGGTCGACCGAGTGCCGCGATGGCGTCGTGCAGGCGCAGGTAGTCAGGGCGGAAATCGTGGCCCCACTCGGCCACGCAGTGAGCCTCGTCGACGACGAACAGCCCCACCTCGCGCGTGGCGAGTGTCTCGCGAAAAGCGCGTGAGGCAAAACGCTCGGGTGCCGCCAGCACGAGCTGCGCCTCGCCCGAGGAGATCGAGCGCAGCGCCTGAGCGTTGTGACCCTCAGCCATCCCCGAGGCCAACATCGCCGCGCTCACACCGGCTTGCTGCAGACGTCCAAGCTGATCTGCCATCAGCGCGATCAGCGGGCTCACGACCACCACGAGCGCCTCGCCGGCGAGCGCGGGCAGCTGGTAACAGAGCGACTTACCCCCACCGGTCGGCATCACGACAAGGCTGTCGCGCCCCTCGAGCGCCGCCTGTACCGCCTCCCGCTGGCCGGGCCTGAAGGACTCAAGGCCAAAGCGCTCGAGCAGTTGCTCAGGAGTGACCAGCCGCCCGGCGGAAGGGGAGGCGTCTATGACGCTCGATTGAGGCATCCCACAAAGCTACCTCTCGCTGCGGGCGGTACTCGGCGCAGGGACCCCGTGCGCGGCGAGGCCCCGGTTGCGCTGCACTGGATGACCTCCGAAATTCGCGATGCCCCCCGCGCGCGGGGGCATCGCGCAAAAAAGAGTTAGCGCTGACGCCAGACCACGCGCGCGCCGCCGGCGGGCACGAGCGTGATCGCCCGCCGCTGGCTCCACTCGCCGCGACGCCACAGCCTGCCGCCGCGCGCGGGGAGGCTCGGAGCCAGCTCGCTCAGCATCGTCTGAAGCATCAGCTTCATCTCCAAAGTCGCAAACGAGGCGCCGATGCAGCGACGGATGCCACCGCCGAACGGGATCCAAGAGAACGTCTCCGGGGGACGCTCCAAAAAGCGCTCAGGGCGAAACTCCTCAGGCGAGTCATAGACGCTCGGATTGCGGTTGGTGAGGTAGATCGAGGGCACCACGCGAGTGCCGGCGGGCAGCTCGCGAGCGCCGACGCGCAGCGGTGTCTGTAGCACGCGTACCACCAGCGGCACGACGGGCCGCACGCGCAGCGTCTCTGAGATCACAGCCTGCATGTACTCGTCGCCACCTGCCCCCCGCGATGAGGGTTCGCCCGCTTGTACCCGCGAGGGTGCGTCGATCTCTGCGACAAGACGAGCGAGCTTGTCAGGGTGGCGCACAAGCCGCTCTATCGCCCAGGCAACAGAGGTGGCTGTGGTCTCGTGGCCAGCGAGCAAAAGCGTGACGAGCTCGTCACGCAGCTCCTGGTCGGTCATCGCCTGACCGTCCTCGTCGCGCGCGAGCAACAGCAACGAAAGGATGTCGGCGCGCTCCCCTAGGTCCTCCTGGGCACGGCGCCTTGAGATCTCGGCGTAGATGACCTCGTCGAGATGGTCGAGCGCACGACCGATCGAGCCGCCGGGCCGATCGAGGCTCGGACCGCGTAGCGCGAACAGCAACAGCGCCGGGAACTGCGTCGGCGTGATCAGCCCCCCGATCGCGTTGCGCAGCGCGTCCATGCGGGAGGCCTCCACACCAAAGACGGCGCGCAGAATCACCTCGAGCGTGATCGAGCGCGTGCGCTCGCTCAGCTTCATCGGCTCGTCGAGCGGCCATTCGGCCATCGAACGCCGAGTGGCCTGCACGATCACATCGGCGTACTCGCGCATGCGCTCGCCGTGGAAAGGCGGTAGCAGCAGCTTGCGCTGGCGCATGTGCTCGCGACCGATAAGCGTGATCACCGAGCTCGGCCCCATAATGGAGGCGATCGGCGAAGCCCCCGCTGCCGAGGGGGCCACCTCAGGCGGTGCCGTGAAGACGGCCTTGACCGCCTCGGGGTCGCTGACCATCACCAGTTTGCGCCCGCTCGGGAAAAACGTGAGCGTGAAGCTGTCGCCGAGACGACGCACGCACTGGTCCATTACCCAGCCGGGCGCGAGCGACCAGATCACCGTCAGCACGAACGGGGACAGGCGCGGCCCGCGCGGAAGCGCCTCGGCGGGGGGTTCGGCGAGGGGCTCTCGCAGGCTCTACGAGCGGCTGCGCGACGGCGGTGGCCACCCGAGAAGCCTATCGGGCTGAGACTCGCTCTCCGCAAGAGCAGCCACAATGCGAGCGTGAGCCTGCTCGACCTGCTCGAGCGTGAGCGTCTCTGTGTGGCGCTTGAGATAGGCGAGCAGCATGCGCGCCGGGATGATGCGCACACCGCGACGACGGGCCAACGGTTTGTCTATCCAGGCACGGCTGAAGACGACCAGCGGCTCAACCTGCTCGCCGGTTACGCGCTCGAGCGTTTCGCGCTGCTCCTGGGCCTGGCGCAGAATCCCACCGTGGATGGTGCGCACGCGGACATCCCCTTGGCGGCTCTTGGTCTCGACCGTGAACACACCCTGAGCTCCGAGCACGATGTGATCGACGTTGCCGTAGTCGAAGCTGGCGTCGTGAATGACACGCCAGCCGTCCTCTGAGAGCTCGTCGAGCAGGCCGCCGACGTGCTCCTCGCCGGCGGCGCCGCGGTCATGGCGCTCGACAAGCGGCAGCACATAGCGCGAGACGACAAACATCGTGATCAACAAGGCCAGCTCGGAGCCGATGAACAAAGGGCTGTGCAAGCCAAAGGACTTCCCGAAGACGGTCGTGAGAACAGCCAGCACGCCGAGCGTCACAAGCGTGCGCAAGCGCAGCCGCAGGAACGTCGCGCGCGCGTGTTGGCCGGGTAGGCGAGCCGCGGGATCGGGACGTTTGGGTAGGCGCAGGGTGTGGCCATGAACGGTCGGCATCTACCTCAAGCATCGGCCCACAGCGGGGGCATCTTTAGGAGCGGACCGCTTGGCGCGCCGCCTGCGAGGTGCCGGCCCGCTTTGCCGAGTTAGGCGCGCACGGCCCAGCGTCGCTGAAGGCGTTGCTCGCGAGGTTACGCGATCGGCAAGAGTTGGCCGAGTGTTTGAGCATTGGCCCCGCCAAAGGGCATGCCACGGAGAAAAACGTGGAATGTGCGGTCATCCTCCTAAAGCCGAACCTGACCCGAGTCGAAGGCATGGATAGGCCAGATCCCCGATACGGCCCGTACACTTATGTCCAGATCATCCGATTCTTTCCTACCATCAGATATTCGCTTGCTGCTGCGCGCGGACGCCGAGCAGCACTGGCTACACCGTGAGGTGATCCCCGTACTGCGCCATCTGGAGGCACCTGAGCAGCTCCCTGAGGAGGAAGTCGGGGCGGCGCTGGCATACCTGGAGGCGATGTGGGACGAGGCGATGGCCCGCGCTCTGGAGACCGATGCCGTACACGGCTGCCTGTGTGCGCGCTCAGAGCAGGGCGCAACGCTGGCGGGCCCAGCTGGGCGCTACCACGCCGCGGTGCGCGCTCTGCGACGGATCGTTGCCGAGCGGGTCAGGCCGTTCGTGGACGGGGCGCTTGCTGTGAGAAAGCCAGGGAACGAGCGCCTCGACGAGGGCCTGCACCGAGCCGATACGCCCGGCTGCGACATGCGCGTGACCGACGCACGGCCCGGTGGCTGCCCGCGCGCGGCTTAGAACGTGTTCAAACGCACTTATAACTTACAGGTTATAATCGGGTTTTCGCATTTCTGAAGCCGCAACCCTGCTCCGAAAGGCGCGCGCGACGCGGCACGCCTCAGCCAAGCGGCGCTGGTTTATTGCCAGCTGCTTCGCACAAACACACCAGTCGCCGCTCGGCGAGGACACTGCGCGCGGCAATCGCATGACCAATCGCCGCTCAGCGAGAACGCTACGCGCGGCAATCGCATAGTCTGCGCCCGTGCTCGACCCGGCCAACGAACAGACACCCCGCTTCGACCTACAGTCGCATTCCACCCGCTCCGACGGCGTGCTTGAGCCGGCCGAGGTGGTGGCAAGGGCCGCGCAGGCTGGAGTACAGCTGCTGGCGCTGAGCGACCACGACACGGTTGCGGGTGTGGACGAGGCTCTTGCCGCCGGCGGCGAGCACGGCATCGCCGTCGTGCCGGCGATCGAGATCTCCGCGATCGACGACGGCGACAAGAGCGGCGTGGCACGCGAACTGCACATCCTCGGCTACCTGATCGACCACAGCGATCCCCAGCTCACAACAACGCTTGCGGGCTTTCTCGCCGACCGCGAGCAGCGCACGCTGCGCATGGCCGACAACCTGCGCGGCCTGGGCATCGAGCTCGATCAGCAGGCGATCGACGCGCGCGTGAAGGCCGGCGAGCCGATCGGGCGACCCCACCTTGCCGAAGCGGCGCTGGGCCATCCAGCCAATGCCGAGCGCCTGCGCGAGGAGCAGATCGACGACATCGGCTCGTTCATCAAAGGCTATTTGATCGAGGGTCGCCCGGCCTTCGCTTTGCGCGCCACGCCTACCGTGCAAGAGGCGATAGACGCGATCCACGCGGCCGGCGGAGTGGCGATCTGGGCGCACCCATTCTGGGACGTCGAGGACTCAGACGAAGCGCTGGCGATGGTCGAGCGCTTCCGCGGGCTCGGCATCGACGGGATCGAGGCCTTCTACGTGACGCATACGCAAGAGCAGACCGAACTGCTGGCCAGGCGCTGCGCAGAGCTCGGCTTGCTGAGCACCGGCTCGGCCGACTTCCACGGCCCCGAGAACCGCCTGTTCTCGCGCTTCATGGCGTTTGAGACTTACGGCATGACGCCCAACCTCGGGCCGATAGGCGCACGAGCAAGCGGCCTGACGACCGCCCGCGAACGGGCGCGACAACAGCCAACATGAAGGACTGCCCTGGACAGGCACCAGCGGAGCAAGCAACTCGCGAGACGGTAGGCGAGCGCTTCCAGGGCCAGCTCCTCGGAGACGTTCAGATCCAGACGCAGGCGCGTGTCGCGCACCAGCTCGACGGCCCGCTGTAGCGATGCCGCGTCGCGACCGGCGGCGTCGGCCGCCAGCTCGGCCGAGCGGTCGCAGGCATAAGCAAGCTCTGGGGCGCCGACAGCAGACACCAGATGTCGCGCAGCCACAGCTCGGCCAGGCGCAAGCCCAGCTCGAGCGTGGCGGTGCGCTCGCGCCGCTCGGCGCGGCGCACGACGTCGGCGCCTTCGCGCTCGTACTTGCGTTGCTCCTTGCTGGGCAGGAACCCGGCCTGCTCGTGCAGGCGCTCGCTGACCGCCGCCCCGGCCACGGCACCGGCCGCCTTGGCGGCCTCGAGCAGGCCCATCCAGCGTCGCTGCTCCACGTTGTCCTGCAGCGCCGAGCGCACGAACTGCTCGGCGCACTCGCGCAGCGCGATGCCGCGCTCGCTGGCCAACAGCTCGGCGAGCTGACCGTCGCCCGCGGCCAGGCGCGCGCAGGCGGCGGCGCGCTCAGGCTCGATGCTCGCACCCTCGCCCTCTCTCAGGCGCTCGGCGAGCAGCTCGTCAGAGAGCGGGTCGAAGCGCACCTGCTGGCAGCGCGAGGCGATCGTGGGCAGCACATCCTCGCGGTGCTCGGCGAGCAGGATCAGGTGGGCAAACGGAGGTGGCTCCTCGAGCGTCTTGAGCAAGCGGTTGGCGGCCTGGTCGTTCATGCTGCCGGCCGCCTCGATCACGAACACGCGACGGCTGGACTCAAACGGCGTGTGTGCCGCGGCCGCCACCACCGGCTCGTCGATGTCGCTGACGAGCACTTCACTTGCCCCGCTGGGAGTCACCCAGGTGAGGTCGGGGTGGGCGCCGCGCTGGACGCGCGCGAGGACCGTCTGCGGCTGCTGGGCGCCGTCGGCAAGCAAGGCCGCCGCGAACGCGCGCGCAACCGTGCGCTTGCCGGTGCCCGACGGGCCGTGGAAGAGGTAGGCGTGCGAAGGGGCGCCGGTCGGGGGCAGCGCCGGCAGCAGCACGGCGCGTGCGTGCGGATGAGGCTCGATCCCGGCGAGCATCCCCTCGACGGCAACCGGCTCGGCGGACATTGGCGGCACTGAGGCCCATCCTAGAGGCGGCCCGACACGAAAGCCACGATGGGCGGGCTGTGACACATTCAAAAGCGCGATGCCCCCGCGCGCGCGGGGGGAGGCCCGTTTTGGAACATATGCCGTCGGTCCGTAGAGGCACCTCCGCGGAGGTATCCATTCCGGCGTCGCTTTCCTCGTAGAGGCGATGCCCGCCGCAGGGGGCATGCCGCAAACGCATGTACCTTGCACACGTGAGCAAGGGCAGGCTGATCACGATCGAGGGCCTGGACGGCGCGGGCAAGTCGACGCTCGCGCGACGGCGCTGGCTCAGGCGATCGCAGAGCGGGGCGTACAGGTCGAGCTGCTGCGCGAGCCCGGCGGGGTGGCGTTCTGTCGGAGCGGATCAGGGAGCTGGTCAAGGACCCGGCGCTGAAGATCGGAGCGCGAGCCGAGGCGCTGCTGTATGCGGCCGCCCGCGCCGAGCTGGTGCACGAGCGGGTCGGCCGCTGCTCGAGCAGCGGCGCTGGGTGCTGCTCGACCGCTTCGTCGACTCCTCGCTCGCCTATCAGGGCGCCGGGCGCGGACTCGGGGTCGAGCAGGTGCGCGCCATCAACCTGTTCGCCACCGGCGGGCTGCGCCCGACCGCACGCTGCTGTTGCGGATCAGCCCGCCACCGGGCGCGCCCGGCAACAGACGCGCGGCGCCGAGCCCGACCGGCTGGAGCGCGAGGACGAATCCTTCTTCCAGGCGATCGCCGCCGCCTACGAGCAGCTCGCGCGGACCGAACCACAGCGCATCCGTCCGATCGACGGCGAGCAACCCACGGCCCGTGCTCGAGCAGGCGCTCTCGGAGATAGATGACCTGCTCCAGCGCGCGCATGACGCGCGGACCTGCTCAGGGCCTTGTCGAGATGGGAGAGGCGCGCTTACGCGCGCCGGCGTTCGTCCCGCACAAGCCGCCCTACCCCGAGCAAGGGACTGCCGTTAGCATGCGAGGACGATCGCCAAACCGAGCCGCAGTTGGCGCCGCACCGCTTGCGGCAGTGTGCGCGCTCGCCGCGCTCCCCGCCGGCGCCAAGCGGCTGGGCCACGACCGCAAGGCTCTGGGCATCAAGATCCCGGCGTCGGACAAAGTCATATCGCCACGACGACTCCGACCCCGGCCACGACGCTCCCGACGAGCACGACGCCGGCCTCAGCGACGACGAGCCTCCGCTCCTACGGGCGCGGCCCAACCTGGCACCGTGGCGCCCCCCACAACCACGCCCGCGAGCGCCGCGACGCAGACGGCCGGCACCGCGACGCCGGCTGCCAACTACCGCGACCCCCGCGACCGGCTCACGACCGTGATCGTGGCGCACAAGCAGAAACCAAGCGCCAAAGGACTGTCCACCGGCGCGCTGGCGCTGGCGATCCTCGGCGCGCTGCTAGTGCTCGGCTGCATCGTGTGGGCGCTGGGGCGCTGGCTCGCGCTCGAACCGCGCTGGACGATCTCGCTGACGCACTCGCTGCGCGAGGCGGCATACCGCGCCTCGGAGACCTGGGCGGAGTTCAGCGACTGGGCACGGCTCGGTCACTGAGCGGGCCATCAGACCCCTCGGGGCACCCCGGAAAACGCCGAAAAGGTCCTCTAAAATTGAAGAGTTCTCGGTTCTGTCCGGCGCGCGCGAGAGGATTCTCGAGCCCAAGTGAACAGATCGAGTGGGCGTCCGCGAGTGCCGGCGCAGAGGAGGTAAGGCCGATGGATTTCACCCCGCACCCCACGATCGCAGAGGACACGAGCGCCGGCGAGGCGCTTTCGGTCAAGCGCCTGTTCACCTCCCCGGAGACGCACCCGTTCGAGACGGTCGAGTGGGAGCTGCGCGACGCGCGCATCGGCCACGGCGACCGCGTCGCCTTCGAGCAGGAGAACGTCGAGTTTCCCAAGAGCTGGTCGCCAGAACGCGACGAACATCGTCGCCCAGAAGTACTTCCGCGGGCAGATCGGCCACCCCGAGCGCGAGCGCTCCGTCAAGCAGATGATCGGCCGCGTCGCCGGCACGATCGCCGGCTGGGGTCGCGAGCGCGGCTACTTCGCCACCGAGCGAGGACGCCGAGGCCTTCGAGGCCGAGCTGACCCACATCCTGCTGCACCAGCTGGCGGCGTTCAACTCGCCCGTGTGGTTCAACGTCGGCTTCGAGGAGAGCCCGCAGTGCAGCGCCTGCTTCATCCTCTCCGTCGAGGACACGATGGAGTCGATCCTCGACTGGAACACCAAGGAGGGCAACATCTTCCGCGGCGGCTCGGGCTCGGGCATCAACCTGTCGAACATCCGCGGCTCGATGGAGCCGCTGGCCAAGGGCGGCACCGCCTCGGGCCCGGTCTCGTTCATGCGCGGCGCCGACTCCTGGGCGGGCACGATCAAGTCCGGCGGCAAGACGCGGCGCGCGGCGAAGATGGTGGTGCTCGACGTCGATCATCCCGACATCCGCGAGTTCATCTGGTGCAAGGCCAAGGAGGAGGACAAGGCCGAGGCGCTGCGCGACGCCGGCTTCGACATGTCGATCGACGGCGACGGGTTCAAGTCGATCCAGTACCAGAACGCCAACAACTCGGTGCGCGTCACCGACGAGTTCATGCGCGCGGTCGAGGCGGACGGCGAGTGGCACCTGACCGCTCGCGCCACCGGCAAGCCGGTCGGCGAGCCGATCCGCGCGCGCGAGCTGATGCGCGAGATCGCCGAGGCGGCCTGGCGCTGCGCCGACCCGGGCGTGCAGTACGACACGACCATCAACCAGTGGCACACCTCGCCGAAAAGCGGGCGCATCAACGCGTCGAACCCGTGCTCGCGAGTACATGCACGTCGACGACTCGGCCTGCAACCTGGCCTCGCTGAACCTGATGAAGTTCCGCCGTCCCGACGGCACGCTGGACGTGCGTCCTTCGAGCACACGGTCGACATCATGCTGCTGGCCCAGGAGATCGTCGTCGGCCCCTCCAGCTACCCCACCGAGGAGATCGGCGTCAACGCGCGCGCCTTCCGCCAGCTCGGCCTCGGCTACGCCAACCTCGGCGCCTACCTGATGAGCAACGGCATGCCCTATGACTCCGACGCGGGCCGGGGCACGGCGGCGGCGATCACCGCGCTGATGACCGGCCGCGCCTACCGCGAGTCCGCGCGAGGTGGCGGCGGCACTGGGCCCGTACGAGCACTACGAGGAGAACCGCGAGGAGCACAACAACGTGATGCGCATGCACCGCGACGCCTCCTACGCGATCCCCGACACGACCTGCCAGGACACGGAGCTGCTGGAGGCCGCGCGGCGCTCGTGGGATGAGGCGGTGGAGCTGGGCGAGCGCTTCGGCTACCGCAACGCCCAGGCGACGGTGCTCGCTCCGACCGGCACGATCTCCTTCCTGATGGACTGCGACACGACCGGCGTGGAGCCCGACTTCTCGCTGGTCAAGTTCAAGGAGCTGGTCGGCGGCGGGCAGATGACGATCGTCAACCGCACCGTGCCGCTGGCCCTGCAGACGCTCGGCTACTCAGAGCAGCAGGTCGAGCAGATCGAGGCGCACCTGGCCGAGCACGGCACGATCATCGGCGCGCCTGGCCTGGCCGCGGAGCACCTGCCGGTGTTCGACGTGGCCGTCGGCGAGCGCGCGATCTCGCACATGGGCCACCTGAAGATGATGGGCGCCGTGCAGCCGTTCATCTCGGGCGCGATCTCAAAGACCGTCAACCTGCCGCAGACGCGACGGTGGAGGACATCGCCGACGCCTACACCCAGGCCTGGCACCTCGGCATCAAGGCGCTGGCGATCTACCGCGACGGCTCGAAGACCGCGCAAGCGTTGCGCACCGACGCGCAGAAGGACGAAGCGGCGCCGGCCGACGTCGACGCGATCGTCGAGCCGGCGGTCGCCAAGGCGCTGGCCGAGGCCGGCCCGCGGCGCAAGCGCATGCCGCGCGAGCGCCAGTCGATCACGCACAAGTTCTCGATCGGCGGCCACGAGGGCTACATCACAGCCGGCATGTACGAGGACGGCACCGTGGGCGAGATCTTCCTGACCGACATCGGCAAGGAGGGCTCGACGATCAAAGGCATGATGAACTCGTTCGCCACGGCAATCTCGATCGCGCTCCAGTACGGGGTGCCGCTCGAGACGCTCGTGGAGAAGTTCAGCTACATGCGCTTCGAGCCGGAGGGAATCACCGGCAACCCGGAGATCCCGTTTGCCAAGTCGATGCCCGACTACATCCTGCGCTGGGTGGCCATCCGCTTCCTGGACACCGACGCCCAGGAGGAACTGGGCATCCTCACGCCAGCGGTACGAGCCCGCAAGATGGCCGAGGAGGCCGCCCAGTCGGTGGTCTCCTCCGACACGGCCGGCCCAGAGGCAAGCAGCGGGCGGCGCCGAGCCAGCGTCCCGGCGGCGAGCGGCACTGACCGACTCCCCGCCAGTCGTCCCGGCCCGCCTGCAGGGCCTGGACCTGGGCCCGGCCTGCAGCCAGTGCGGAGGCATGATGCAGCGCACGGGCTCTTGCTACACGTGCTCATCCTGCGGCAACAACACAGGATGTGGTTGAGATTGGGCTAGTTGCCCGCAGCGTGCTCAGCTAGAGCTACACGCGACTCGTCGCGGCTGAGCATGCTGATGAAGACCGCGGCGAAGGCGATGCCGAAGACGAGGAACTCGACGAAGCACATGCCGGCGCCGGCGAGCTGCTGATCGGCGATCGCGGAGATGCCGAAGGCGCGCGGGGCGTATGCGTAGAGCGGGTACTGCGTGGTGGTGATCCACGTCGAGCGGCAGGCAGACCGCGGCCGAGGCGATGCGCGAGAAGCCGAGCAGCGCCAGGCGCTGGCCGTCGGGACGCGGGCGCACGCGCGGCAGTGGATCGATGATCAGCCACCAAAGCGCCAGCCCGGTGTAGAAGAGGGTGGCGTGCTCGAAGGCGTGCACGACGGTGTGCTGGGCGGCGAAGTCGAAGACCGGCGGGAATCGCCCAGACCCAGGTGGCCAGCGCCCACAGCGGGATCGCCACCCACGGCGAGGTCGCGACCGCGAGCGTGTGACCCCAGCGCCCACCGGGAGCGACAGCGCGCAGAGCGGGCCGGGCAAGGCCGAGCGACAGCACCGGCGAGCGCAGGCCGAGCACCAGTAGCGCCGGAGCGATGTCCGAGAGCAGCACGTGCTGGGCCATGTGCGCGGAGAGCAGCCAGCGATCGCCGATCGCGTCCAACGGCGAGAGCAGAGCGATCGCGAGCGCGATCAGACCGCCGGCGTAGGGAATCCAGTGGCCGGCGCCGACCGCCTTCGAGCGCGAGGCGGCGCGCCGGTACATGCGCGCATAGAGCGAACGCGCGGCGAGCAGCGCAAGGATCGCGACGGGGTCAAGGCTCCAGGAGCCCCAGCCGGGCACGGTAGTCATCGGCGGCATCCTATCGATCTACTCCGCTCGAATGTGTCCCGAGCCGCCCCGAGGCTCATCCAGCTGGCCCGAGACCTCGATGGGAGGCTTGCCCGAACCGGATCGATAGATCGTGCGCAAGTCATTCGCCGCCCCCATAGGAGGCGGGCGGGGCCGGGTTCGAGCGGATCGCGGCCAGCTCGCGCGAGCAAGCGATTCGGGGCTCGTGCCGCCAAGCACGCGCAGGCGCGGCAGGCGATATGGGTCCTCGCTGGGCGAGGCCCAGCCGGGCACGACAGTGGTGGAGCCGACATATCCCGCGGCCTTGACCGCGGCTATAACCGTTAGCGTTGTAATGCCCGGAGGGGTAGCAAAACCAGTTGACCGGCACGTGGTAGCGACGCTGCACCTGCGTGCGCGCAACAGCGACCTGTTCGTGGAGCGCAGTCGGGCCGAGCGTGATCAGATCGGCGTGGCTGATGCCCTTGCGTGTCGAGCTCCCAGCCGGCGGCCACCAGGCCTGGATCTGCGCGTCGCTCAAGCCGCCCTGCGAGGGGGGCAGGCCCAGTGAGCTGCATGTTCTCGACGCCCACCCAGCCGAGCTTGCGCAGCACCGGCAGCGCCTGGGTGTACTGCGACTGGTAGCCGTTGTCGAAGCTCAGTACGATCGGCTTGCCAGCCGGCAGGGGCGTGCCACGCGTCCAGTTGGCGCGCATCTGGTCCATCGTCACCGCATGAAAGCCGGCGCGTCGCGAGCGCATGCATCTGAGCGGCGAATTCTTCCGGGGACACGTACAACCCAGGGAATTTCGCGCCCGCGGGCGGCGGGTTTATGACGTGGTACATCAAGATCGGCACGGACTCGTGGCCGGGCGGGCCGGTCGCGGTGCCGGCGGTGCCAGCCATTGTGTCGCGGACCCGAGCTGCCGTCCCAGATGGCGCCCGCCGGCAGCAGTGCAGGAGCCATTCGTGCCGCCGAGCGCATCGCCGCAGCCGCGCCGTGCGAGCCGCCTTTGGAGGAGCCGCCGCCCGAGCCGAGCGTGACGACGACCACGAGCCGCAAGGACGGCGATCAGCGCTGCGGCGGCGAGCCCCCGCGTACGTCTGCGCGCAAGTTCGCGCCGACGTGCCTCACGACGGGCTCGCCGCTGCTCGACGTCCATCTGCTCCGTAGGTCGGGCTGGTGGGTACTAATTCAAACGCTTCTTCAGCGCGCTCGCCGCGGAGAATTTCGCGGCCTTGCTTGCCGCGATGTTGATCGTCTCCCCCGTCGAGGGATTGCGTCCCTGTCGGGCCGCGCGGTTGCTGACGCTGAACTTGCCGAAACCGGCGAGAGCAACCTCGCCGCCGCCAGCCAGCTCGGCGGAGATCAGGTCGATCGCCGCCTCCAGCGCCTCCCGTGCCTGCGTTCCCGCCAAGCCCGTCCGCTGCGCGACCCCATCAGCCAGCTCGTTCTTCGTCATGGCAGTCCCTTCTCGAGTTTCGTTACTGCGGCCCAGGCTAACGGGTGGCAAGGACGTCCGCACGCCCAGACGCCGTCGGCGAGCCCATTTCAGGCCCTAATTTCCGGGGAATATGCCGAGAGCGGGGCCGCTTGGCGCCCCGCGGGCACACCACTCGACACTTGCGACGCTACGCAGACACACGAGCGCGGGAGGCCGCGCGCGGCTCGCTCACGTCCACGGTACGCGGCTGCAGGCGACCGGCGGCGCAGGCTGTCCACAGGACGGAAAGCCAAGTAAGCGAAGCGAGGCTGACGTGCACCCATACGAACTCGGTCGGCAAGTGTGTCTCGTACTGGTAGAGGCCGACGCCTCCTTGCAAGGCGATCAGCACGCATGTGACGGTTGAGGAGCGACGCACGAGCTCGTCGGCGGGGCCGGCGGGACCGGGCCGGCGCGCCAGCCACCAGACGAGCAGCGCCACGAGCCCGAACACGAACGCGATCTCACCGTGGCGGTGGATCACGAAGTCCATCGTGCCCCTGCCGTCAAAGTCCAGGCGATTGATCTTTTGGCCCGGGGAGCCCCCGGCGTGCGGCCCGGCGGCCGTAGCGGCGGTGCCGGCGAAGATCGTCAAGGCGCCCAGCGCCACGGCAGCACGCGCCCACAGCGTGAGCGTTCTGTCGGTGCTGAGCGGACGCACGCCAGGCTCATAGGTGGCGCGCCAGGCGAGCGCAACGGCCGCGACAAGCACGAGCATCGAGAGGGCGAAGTGGGCCATGACCCAGCCGTAGTCGAGCGCTCCGCGCACCGTCAAGCCACCAAGCACGGCCTGGGCAACCACTCCGAGCGGCAGGAGCAAGCTTAGACGCATTAGATCGCGTCGGTAGGGTCGACGGCGGAAGGCCAACACAAAGGCAGCGATCGCCGCAATCGAGACCGGGACGGTGATCATCCGGTTTGAGAACTCGATCACCGCGTGGGTTTCAAGCGGCGGATAGATCTTGCCGTAGCAGCGCGGCCACGTCGGGCAACCGAGCCCAGAGCCTGTGAGTCGCACGGCAGCTCCTGTCATCACGATCACGGTCAGCGCCGCGAGCGCGACATATGCTGCGAGCGCATATTGCTCGGGCGTGAGCGTGAACTCGCCGACACGACGGCGCAGGAGACTGATACGACCGGACATCGGGCATAAGCATTGCATCCGTGGCCATCACACGCGCACCCATCCACACGTTTCCCATCACGCCGAATCAAACGTTTCCAAATAGTGGAGGGTGCAGGAGATTCGATTCCGGTGCGGAAACGTTCGCTTACTTCTTATGAGCCATACTCACCAGCAAAACGGGGACACCCACGAGCAAGCTGCGCACGAGCATCCAGCGCTGCGGCCGGTCGATCCCAGGATCGCCAAACAGATCCACGAAGCGCTCGGCGACGCTCGGTCGGTCGCGAATGTCGGCGCCGGCGCTGCGGAGTACGAGCCGGTTGACCGCTGGGTCCTGGCGATCGAGCCGTCCGAGCACAGGATCACCTCGGGCACTCGAGGGCTGACGACCCCGATCAGAGGCTACGCCGAGGGTCTACCGATCCCCTCCAAGAGCGTGGACGCCGCGATGGCCTGCCTGACGCTTCACCAGTGGGCCGACTGGCGCGTCGGGGTACAAGAGCTGCGCAGGGTCGCACGCAAGCGCGTGGTGATCTTCACTTACGACCCAGCCCATGCCGATCGTTTTTGGCTGCTGCGCGACTACCTGCCCGAGTTCGGACATCTACACAGCCGTCGCTTCCCGCCGATCGAGCAACAGCGCGTGGCCACTGGCGACGATGTGCATGTCGAGACGGTTGCTATCCCCCCCGATTGCGAGAACGGCTTGCTGGCGGCGCATTGGCGGCGCCCGCGGGCATACCTGGACGAGCAGATGCGTGCGGGCATACCGACGTTTCAGCTGCCGGGGGCCGCGCGGCTACTGGACGGTCTCGAGAAGCTCGCCAAGGATCTTCAGACGGGACGCTGGCGGCAGCGCAATCGCGAGCTTTTGTCGCTCGAGCAGCTGGACCTCGGCTATCGCCTGCTCGTGACCGAGCTGTAAGGGCACGAACAGGCGGCATGGTGGGCGCGTTGACGCCGCCATTTTGCCAGCACATTTGACGCCGTCAACTCTGCTTACCGATGGCGTGAACCACGCAGAAGAAAGGATCCAGACATATAACCTCTAGGTTATATATGGGGACCAGCAATTTGGGAACCATATATGCGCGCAATCAGGCCGAGTACTCGAACGGCAGCTGAGGCGCGAGTTCGCGCAAGAGGGGAGCTGCGCTGTCGCGCGCGGAGACGATCAACTCGCTTGCTGGCAGCGGCCAGTCGATCGCGACATCGGGGTCGTTCCAAGCGATGCCTCGCTCGATCGCGGGATCGAAGTAGGCGCTCTGCTTGTAGATGACGTCGGCCACGTCGCTGAGCACACAGAAGCCGTGGGCGAAGCCGACAGGCACATAAAGGACGCGCATGGCCTCCTCGTCGAGCTCGAAGCCCTCCCACTCGCCGTAGCTGGGTGAGCCGCGGCGCAGGTCGACGATCACGTCGAGGATCTTGCCGCGCGCACAACGCACAAGCTTGGCCACACCGCTATCGACGTGGAAATGCATGCCGCGCACCACCCCTCTGCTGGAGCGGGAATGGTTGTCCTGAATGAACTGCTCATCCTCGGGGATGCCGGCTGCAGCGTGCCACTGCTGCCGGTAGGTCTCGACGAAGAAGCCGCGCTCGTCGCCAAAGACAGAGGGCGCGATCAGAGCGGGGCCCGGAATGCGGGCTGGGAGTATCTCCATTTGGGGGCATGATCCCAGATGAACGACAGGCCCGCCCACATGCGCGCGCGCTCAGCGCCTGTGGGCGGGCCGGCCAGCCCCCCTTGGGGGCACGGGACCGAATGGGCATCGGCTCGTGACGTTGATTATGGTGCTCTTTAGCGGGGGCGATGAATAGAGGAAAGTCAGGTAGTTGATTTTGGAGGCGCCGATGCAAGCCCGCACTAGTCGCGCGGCTTGGGTTTACGGTTGAACGTACGGTGCACCTCAACCGATAGGGCGCGATGGCCGCGCGACAGCGCTCGTTCAACCGGCCGCGAACAGCACTGTCGCACGACCACTGACATAGGACGCGACAGCGTCGCGCCCTTGGGCGCGCTTGTTTATGAACTTCGACTCTTGCTCGCAAGGACGAACGTCGATCGCGAACTCGATATCAAGCGTCTGCGCGATTCGCGCGAGAGTGTCGATCGTTGGGTTGTGCTCCCCAGCCTCGATGCGCGCGACCTGCGGTTGAGTCATATCCAGCTTCGCCGCCAGCGCCCGCTGGGAGAGATGCTGTTCGGTTCGGTGGGCCAGCACCTTCAGGGCAAGGGCGCGCGCCATCGCCGTTCTCTCCCACTCAGCGCTGAAAGCTGGATCGCCCATCTCCTCGGCGAGGACTTGCTCGCTCGTCTTCATGTCACTGAGCTTCAACGGCGTTCCCTTCCGATTTCGACTCATCATAGCAAGGTTGTTATCGAATCGGGCGTTCGTCATTACTGGAGTCCCTCAAGGCGCTGTTTCGCGGCACGAATCGCCCTCTCAAAGCCACGCTTGTCAACTTGTGTCTCGGGCGCAATCGCGAGGATCACAAAGATCCTTAGGTCAACACGCCGGTAGATTGGGCGCCAGCGACTGCGTCCGGCTCGCGGACGAAGCTCGCGTAGACCTGTGCCCTCTTCACCCTTGACGGCACTGCAGTGCGGTGCAGCCAACTTCGGGCCGAGTATTTCAAGCTTCTCGCGCGCATGTTGGATCGCTACGCGTTCACTCAGATCGCGTACCGCCGCACACTCGACACCGGCGTCCGGATGCCAGACCACCTCGTATGGCACGTGAATCGACATAACCGAACAAGGTAGGCCGCGCTTGGGACGGTATTCGGCGCAGGGGTCCAAGAAGACGTGCCACCGACAGGCGGAGTTCGATTAGGAGGTACCTGCCGCGTGGATTCCGAGCTTGGCGCCGACGTTGGTGAAGTAGTACGCGGACCCCACGTAGAACCAGATCAGGCAGACCGCCACGCTGGACAATGCCGCGATCCGCAGCAGCGCTCTTTGGCCCATGCCGGCCCTTGTCCATGCCCAGGCGGCGAACAGGGCGAAGAGTGGCAGCATTGGGTTGACATATCGTGGGAACATCGAGGCGGGCCAAGCCGCGAGCAGGGTGATCGCCGCAAGTGTGATCAGGCCGAGCGCCAGTGGAGCGGCCAGCAGCACCGCCAGGGGCGAGCGCAATAGCAGCGGACGCCGCATCGTGGGCAGCGCAGCGCTCAGCATGAGCACGGCCGGCAGGGCGATCGCGATTGCGCCCGGCGCTCTGTGATACTCAGCCCACCACTCTTGCGGCAGAGCCGCGTGCGCGAAGCGGACCAACCCAGAGAGCAGAGCGCCGAGACCGGAGCCCTTGGGCGAGTAGGCGGCCGTGAGGCGCTCTACCAGCGAGCTCGCGGTCAGCGCTCCGTAGCGACGCTCGTTCATCGCCAGCCACGGGACGAGCAGAACGATTGGCAGGGCAAGCGCGAGCGCTGTCACACCAAACGCTGTCCGGTCTGCGCGCTCGCGCAACAGCGCGAGGACCGGGACGAGCAGCAGGATCGCCAGGCAGGCGAGGGTGATCTGGGTCAGCATGCACAGAGCCAGCAGTCCGCTGGCAGCCACCAGGGAGGCTGCGCGTGGTCTTGCCGTCGCGCTCCACAAGACGAGCACATACAGCAGCACAAGAGGGAGCTCGAGCGCGGCGTTTGAGACCGTGATCGCTCGAACGATGACACCGGGCCACAGCAGCGTGGAGAGCGCTAGGCAAGACGGGATTTGCCAATGCTCCTTGAACACTGACCGCGCCAGCAGCATCAGCAGGCCCACAGCCGCCAGCAGCATCAGCAGGTCGAATGCGCGTACCGCCAGGATCTTGTCACGGTAGTTACTAGGTATGAGGTAGGCGGGTGCCGCCAATACGTAGTACAACGGGGGCTGCCATCCCTCATAGCTGCTGCCGCGCAGACCGAGCAGACGCGGGTCAAGACCACTCGGCCTGGGATAGGTGTGCTGTTCGATCGCCAGCTCCTGCCACGAGACGTAGTCGCGCCCCACCCAGGGGATGCGGCCGTGTTCGGCGATTTCTTGGACGTAGGCAAGATGGGCGCGCTCGTCTATTTCGGCGAAGATGTGAAAGCGCACGACCGTGATAGCACCCAACACGAAGATCGCGATCCCTTGAAGCACCACCAGTGCAGCCACGGGGTTGCGCCTCCACCAGTCACGATTCAGCTGCATGTTTGGACCCTGATGGGAGGACCGAGGATCTATCCCGTCCAGGACAGGATCGGTGTTTCCGGCCAGCTTTCCTACCCGCCCGTGGCCGAGTCGACCAGTTCGGCGCCGTCTATGACGCCAAGCCTTGACCTGCTCCGCTGCGCTTGCCCGAAGGTATCGTTGCCAGCCGGGCGCATCGCCTGGGCTAGGCTGAACCGCCCCTCCCCTTCTGACACTTGCCACTGCAGCACGGTCCCGCCGCCGAGCGCATCGGTCAACGTGAGGTTGCTGCTTTCCGGGGCCAGTTCTTGAACAGGCTGAAAGTGCCCGCTCGGATCGACAACAGCGACACGCACCGGAGCGCTGCCGCGCTTTTCCGAAGACCACGCGACCATTGTGAACCCGTCGGCATCGATACAGACAGTTACGTCAGCCTTGCCGCCCAAGTAAAGGCCGGGCACCTCCGGGGTCCCCGGATCGAGCAGATGAGCGACGCTAAAATGAGTGCCCGCACCCGTCCTGACGGACGCAAACACTTTCCACGGCGATTCCGGTTCGATGGTGTTCCGCTGAGTGCCCCAGGCGACGACAGCCCGGCCATTTGGCCCGGTTGCGACAGTCAGGTCGATGTTCCCTCTCGGATTGACCGCACCGAGCGTTTGCGGGCGCGAGAGCCCGCGGCCTGGACGCCACACTTGTACCATGACCAGCCGGTTTACGACATAGGCCACAAGCAGTTCGTGGCGCCCCGTCCATGCGAGCCTCACGTTGGTGAAAAAGGGATAGCTCAGTCGTGGCCCGACGCCATCCACACCAAACACCACTGGACGGCTCATAGATCCGGAGGTGCGACCGATCGAGAGGTGCAGCAGGTCTGTCGGTTCTGGAATGCCAATCCCTAGGCGTCCGTGAGGGGCAAGCCAGGCAACCGCGAGGTCCCCGCCGGGACTCGCCGCAATCGTGGTTAACTGCTCCTCCGCGGTCGAGCTCAGCACGGTGGCCGTGGCCGGCCGTCGACCGAGAGCGCCCGTGAGCAGTTGCAGTCGCTCGAGCGCTCCGCTGAAGGGCAGAATGCTGTGTTGTTTGCAGTTGAGCGTGAAGACGACGACCGCCTCGCGACCGCCTCCGATAACAGGGGGCGTTGTGAGCGCAGGCAGTCGGTCAAGTAGGTGCAGCGAGCCGTTCGAGCGACGAAAACCGAGATAGCCGCGACCGGCCGAGGACTGGCATCCACCATCAAACAGTCTCTCATCGTCGTTGAACCCAAAGAGCTCGTCGCCGCTTGGCGACGTGGTCACAGTCTGGACGAGGGGAGAGGATCCTCCCGCCTGACTGACCCGCTTCAGGCCAAGCTGTTCGCCCGCGGAAGGTTCGGGCCCATTCGCTTCCCACTGGATCGCATATGCGGTTGCGACAAAACCCAAAAGCAACGCCGCCGCGCAAATCGCCGCTACAGCGACGCCCCCCAACCGTCCCCGGACTCTCAGATAAGCCTTTCGCACACCAATATCCCCCGTTTTGTGGTCATGGCATGCGCATCAACAAGCATTTACGGCGATAGTTGCGAACTGGTGCATCAGTTGGGACGTAGCTTGCCCTTTTATTCTCTACGCGACTCTCGTCCCTGCGACGACTACGTCCTGCATGCCGCCGGGTGTGAGTACCGGATGGTGGTACCACGGGCTATGCAAGAGCTGCGTGAGCGGCGCCACGAAATCGAGCGAGTGGCCTCTCTTCATAGCACCCGAGGGGTGCAAGTGTTCGGATCGGTTGCCAGAGGAGAGGACGGACTGGAGAGCGATCTCGATCTGCTCGTCGACATGGAGCGGCGAGGCGGGCTCTTCGAGCAGGCCGGCCTTCGGAGCGACCTGGAAGAGCTGCTGCACTGTCCGGTGCATCTCGCGACGAAAGGTGGGTTGCGCTACGCACGCGAGCACACTCGCCAGCAGGCGGCAAGACTTAGGGCAGATAGTCTTACGCGAGATGCAGCAGCTTCAGGAACCACCTCGGGAAAACCGATATTCCGCTTGGTACCGTCGCTGACTGACCAGGCCGGTAGGGGATGCCGATCTCCTACTCGCCTACCCGGACCATGATTTCTCGGATCTCCGGCTCGCTGTGTTTCTTACGCCACATCATGCGAGAAGTCTAGCACTTCCCAGGTTCAGCACGTCGACCAGAAGTATCGTCGAGGCCAGGCGGGACAAAGCCCAGCACGTGACCTCTGATCCAACGGCGCTAGGGACGCAACCAGAGCGATGGTCGCAGGTGGCGATTGGTTTGGGGTTGGGCGTGCCCCTCTGTGAGCCGGTGCACTGCCGTGGGGAATCGGCGTGAGGTGCTTTGTGATTCCCCCAAGGCTGGAGGCCAGGCCCTGACCACGATCCAGCGGCGTAGGCGCACCGACGGTGGTGGCGTGCCTGTGGATGTTCGGTGCGCTCACTGAGAATGCACGACGGCCGCGCGATAGTGTTTGTAGCGATGAAAATCGGAATTTGCCGCGTATCCACAACTTTGGATGCTTAGCTCGGTTGAAGACGCGTGATGGCTGGTGTGACACGCCCTCACCTGACCATGGGATCGAACGCGCGAAACCGAATGATCATCCATGCGGACTACAATCAGGGGGCGGCAATGAGTACGAAAGTGCAGAGGCCTGGCAAACAACCGTCGAGACGATGTCTGTGCACGCAGCTCCTGTGCATAGGGATTGTCGCTGGCGCGCTGGCCTGCGCTGCGCCGGTTGCTGCCGGCGCCGCAGAACCGCAGCTTCCTTCGGTCGGTGGGGGCGGTACCGAGAACCTCTCGGTCGGGATCTACTGGGGGTTGTATGAACAGATAGGATCCCAGGCAGAGGACAGCGTAGGCATCGTCGGTGCTCCGATGCCGTTCCTAATGCAGCTTGAGGACAATGGCGAACATCGCTTGTTTGCCTTCATCCAACACCGGCTCCCTGGCGGACCTTATTGCGCGGAAACGCCGGCCCAGCTGGAAGATATCTCCGTCGATTTGACGACAGCCGCAGGCGACGCGACAATTCCTGGCCCCGCATATTCGAAGACCCTCGTGTGGACACCCACAGAACCCGGCGAATACACACTCTGCGCTTACCTGGACTCTGCGGCGACCGACCAACCGACAGAGATCAACTTCGTGCAACTGACCGCTGACCCAGCGCCCGGGAGGCTCTCGCTTGCCGTCACCTCAGAAGTCGGTTACCCAGAGCGTATGACCGTTAAGGCGGAAGGCGAAGCGGTCGTGCCCAGCGAGGTGACGGCAAGCGTTCAGGAACAAGGGCTGTCGTGCACGCTTCCCGACGGCAGGCTTGCCGGCCAGCTGCTTCCCGAACTTCCGGGCAGCGCGAACGCTGGGTCCGGTTCAGACACAGTGGGGCCAGGGCCCTTCACTGCTTCCTACGCATTCGCCGCGGAAAAGCCTGGCCCTTACGAGGTGTGTGCCTACCTCACGGCGGCGCCCACCGAAAAGATGTACTTCGAGCGACCGTATGAGGTTGGCAGTGCGGACTTCTCGGTCCAGGAAACACCGGTGGCGCCGGCCTCTGCCCAACAGGTCACTCCGCTGGTGCCCGAAGTACAGCCGGCCCCCAGCCTCAGCAGGGTGAGCCTGAGCAACAGCCACTTCCACGTGGCGCGGGGCAGGCCACGCGCCACCAGAGGTGCGGCGGTGGGAACGACGTTCCGCTTCGACCTGTCCGAGACCGCGACTGTCACGATCGGAATCACTCGGTTGCTGCCGGGCGGGCGTATCTGCGAACCACCACGAACCGCAGCGATAAGGACTCACGCCCGACGATGCGACCGCAGCGTCGCGGCTGGCTCGATCGTCCGCCAACTGACGGCCGGAGGCGATGCAGTCCCATTCAACGGCGTCATCGGACACCGCGAGCTCGTGGCCGGCTCCTACGATGCCACGGTCACTGCGCACAACGCCGACGGGCGCTCGAGGTCAGTCACGCTTCGCTTCAGCGTCGCACCGTAGCGCGGAGGCCGCGGCCGCTCAACCCGGCCAACCACCACCGCTATCTCACGCGCAAGCTCCACAACTGTCACCCCGGGATCGGCAAGGGCGAGTGCGACCAGACAACATCCACGACAGGCATTACTCTGGAGAGGTGAACAAAAAAAAGACCGAGAACGAGTATGCGACGCTACGGCGGCTTGGCGAGCTTGGGCTCGCTATCGATCGCTGCCGCGAGCCGGATCCATACCCGCGCGCGTCGGGTCCGGCGCCAACCGTGCAAGAGCTACGCGAGCTACGCCACGAAATCGAGCGGGTGGCCTCCCTTCACGGCGCTCGTGGGGTGCGAGTGTTCGGATCGGTTGCCAGAGGAGAGGCCGGAGAGGAAAGCGATCTCGACCTGCTCGTCAACATGGAGCAGCGACGAGGGCTCTTCGAGCAGGCCGGCCTTCGGGGCGACCTGGAAGAACTGCTGCACTGCCCGGTGCATCTCGCGACGAAAGGTGGATTGCGCTACGCACGCGAGCACACTCGCCAGCGGATAGAACAGGAGGCGACGCCACTTTGAGCGAGCGGCGAGATTTGGACCGACTCGCGGATATGCGCGATGCGCTCACCGACATCAAGACGCTGGCCGCCCATGGCAAGCAGGCCTTTGAGGGCGACCGCATCGCACAGCAGGCCATCGCTTACAACCTCGCCGTGCTCGGCGAGGCGGCCAGAGCACTGTCCCCAGAGCTGCGCGAGCGACATCCAAGGGTGCCGTGGCGTGAGGTGATCTCCCAACGCAACGTCGTTGTGCACGAGTATCACCGCCTGGACCTTGACAGTCTCTGGGTTACCGCAACAGAGGATATCCCCAGCCTCGACGAGCAACTCGCTGTCATTGAGTGTGCCGAGCGAGAATCGACTGAGGCCATCGAGGGAACCCCATCGGCGCCAAAGCGACCTCAGGGGAGCGGCGAGCTGTCGGGGTAGAGCTTTGCGATGAGATCGCGTAGCGCCTCGAAGTCGTGGTGGTTCTCCTGGACGGACTCAGCCGTGCGGGACGAGCCGCGATCGATACATCGGCCCGGCAACGTTCAACGTTTGCATACAGTGATGGCATCCGCATAGCCGCTGAGGTCATAGCATCCAACAGGTCCCCACGAGTCCAGCCGACACTCGACCTTGAGCCCGCGCTCGGCCGCCAACACTGCAAATAGGCCGCGCGACATCGGTGAACGTCAACCGTGACGGGATGGTAGTTGGCCACGGTTGCGCCCATCGGAGTGGTGCACAACCGCTGGAGGCGACGGAGTGCGACCAACCTGGTTACGACTGCTACCCTCATACGTACATTGATATGCACATCGCTGGGAGCACGACCATGAGCACTGTCGGCGTTCGCGAGCTTGCGAGGCACGCAAGCTCAATCATCAACGACATCGAGCAGAGCAAGGAGCCAACACTGGTGACCCGACGCGGGCGACCAGTCGTTTACATGCTGCCTGTTGACTCCGAGCAGTTCGAGGACTTTTTGTTCGCCAACGCTGCCCAATTTGTTGACGGCATGACCGCCGCTGACGACGAACTGGCAGCCGGTGAAACAGTGTCCCTTGCCGAGGTGCGCGCGGACTTCGAAACAGACGAATCCCGAAGCGGTCATCGGTAGCCGCTTGGCTCACAGCTGGATGTACCGCATTGAGCTGTCCAAGCGAGCGCTGCGCGACTTGCGGCACATCGACCATAAGAGCCGCAAGCGACTGCTTGATCTGCTCGAACGTGACCTCGCCACCGAACCTCAGCCCGCGAATCTCGACATCAAGCCGCTTACCGGCCGCGCACCATGGCTACGGCTCCGGCGAGGCGAGTACCGGATCCTCTACCGGCCCCTAACGGACAGGGAGCTACTTGCCCTGACGGCGTCAGAGCAGGCCGGCTTCCTCGTGGAGCGGGTTATCGAGCGGGGCGAGCTCGAGCGCGCGGCCTCAACGCTGTCGAGCTAATCGGCCGGGTTGCAACGGTCTCGCGCGTCGAGACGTGACCTTGGCGATTCTGGTATGGGCGAGCCGATCGGCTGAGCAGCACGCGACGGTGACCCACGCTATCGATGCGGCCGGTTTGCGCAAGCCAGCGCTTGTCGCCCGACTCGTGTTGATGCTGCCCACCCTCTCACAAACCGAGCCAATGAACCGGTGGCGGGGTCCCGGTAGGTGGTCCAGGGCCAGATCTCCGGTACCCCAACAAGCCGCCGGCTACGCCTCACGGGGACCCCGTCACCCTTCCTCATGCCGGTTTATCTCGGCTCACCACAAAGAACTGACCTACCCCCCGACTGGCATATAAGGGAACCTAAATCGCTGCGACTGAGGCTTGCTTTGGGGTCAGTCCGAAACCCGACGCTGTAGTAGGCCGCCCGGATGACAAGTCATGCCGTAGAGCTCTAGATCGCGTCGAGCGACGAACGCTGCTCCAGACGCGCTGGCAAGCCAATCGGACACGGCCGGCAGGACACCCCTAGGCCAATCCTCGCTCAATCGCATCGATTCTATATCGACACAACCGTCCTCTACTACTACGAAACCTCCAGACGAGACGAACGGCGCGAAACCGACGAGCGCCGCCATGGTCGTTGCGTAGACGTGAGCAGAGTCCTCCACGACAAAGCAGCGCGCCCCACTGGGTATAAGCGCAGAGACACGGTCGGAAAGACCTTCCTCGCAGATGTCGGCCGACACGAGCGTAATGGTTTCTTCCCAGTTCGGGTCGGCCCGATCAAGGTACGGACGCGCGTGCTCCGCCTGGATATCGATCGTCACAACTCGGGGGTCGACGATCAGACCGTAGTCGGCTAGCGTTCGCAGCCGATCACGAAACCAGAGGGCGCTCGCCCCGAAGTGCGTCCCTATCTCAATCACAACATTGGGTCTATCTACCCAAAGCAAGTGCTCGTAGACACGCAGATCCTCGGGAAACTTCGAGAAGGGGACGCCTGCGTAACTGTCCTGCGTGTGCTGCGCCACCCTATCAAGCCAGTAGCTACGTAGCGAGTCCTCAAGGCGCTTCTCGATCGATTCACCCGATAGGCTCGACATCCGCTCAAGCTCAGATCGTCGATTTGGCCCGGCTGCATTGGTCACGGGAGAATGATAGCGGTCTATTGGCGACAATCAATCATCCCACAATCGGCGAACCGCTCTTCGGATTAGCACCGGCAAACCTATCTTGCGTCCTTGAGACTTGGGCTTGGAAAGCCGCGTCCGCAAGTCGCGGTCTCTCACCACAAACAACACCAGCGGCCTTTAGCGCGTAGTCGTACACGATCCGATCGGCTGCGTTACGCCGCTCAACGAGGCCCTGGGCCTCTTCGAGGAGAAGATTCTCTTTTGGCACCGCTCCGTCCCGACACGCAAGCGCAGATGTGACATTTACCTTCCTTGACTCTAGCTCCACGCCGAAGAGGCGGGCGAGTCCCTGCCATGCACTACTTCCGAGCTCTAGCACGCCCACAAAACCTAGCGTGTCAAGTTGCTCAATCGCATCAGCCGCCAGTGCGTCAATGTCGGTCTCAGCGATAAAGGAATCACAGGGTATCCGCGGGTCACCGTGAAGGAGCATTCGACAAACTTGATTATCGATAGCCGGCGACAGAAGAGGCTCAGAAAGGAAAGCCACAAGTGGCCTAAGTGCATACTTCTCCACGCTATACGGCAGCACGTGGTCGAAGATTTTAGGAATGCGCCAGTACGTGTACAACGACAACACGCGAGCACGAGGCTCTCGCAAGATCGTGCCAATCGCGGATGCTTGCGCGATCTGAAGCAAAGAGGTCAGCGAGAAGTGACCACTCACGGCCGGGAACCTGCGCATCGATTCGATCTCGTCATTGTTAACGGCAACGAGTGCACGCGTCGAGGGCTGAAGGAGATCGAAGTCATGGAAGTCACAGAAGGTAGAGGAGTCCATTCGCCGCGGACACAACGAGCCCGGCGCTAGCGCCACTTCAAGCGCTGCATGAAAGCTCATTCCAGCGCTCTTAGGGATGTGCATGAAACAGCAAGGAGAGCCCGACCCATCAGCAAGCCTGGGATCCACTGGAGAATGGCTTGATGACGTTAGAGTAGGCATCGCAAACGATCCACTACCTACTTGTCGCCACGAAATCACTACGCGGGTTGAGGCTGACGTGACATGTGACACCGGACCGCTATCTGGGCAGGGCGTAGTACTCGATACCAGATAGGCGTGAGCCGCACTGATAGGTGGTACGCGAAATCCATTTTCGCCAGATATCTCAGCTATAAATAGTGTTTCTTGCGAGGCATTGAGATCCAACGTCGCACAGATAATCGCTCCTTCGGGTGTCAGTGATGCCACTTCCGAGCGGAACGTCGCGAGACTGCTCCCATATGGGGAACGTGTGAAGTATGCACGGAGTTCACCGCCCTGGTGAAACAAGAGAAGGAGCGCCACAGCCACGATGAGGAGCAACCCATCCTTTACTCGTTTGGACTCTCTGCGGAGTCTCGTATGCGCTCCGGCCACGAGAGCGCTGAAGAGAAGGAGCAGCGGCATCGCCAGATAGTTGACGTATCGTTGCTGACTCTGGACAAGCGCGGGCAACGCCGTCGCGCCGGCAGCTCCCAATATCGCAATCGGGAAGAGATCTCTACGGCGCGCGGCAGCGAATGCCCCCACCGCCGCTCCCAGCAGCAATGCTGCATATAGCCCTGTGAGTACATCTGTCGGCGCCAACATCAGCTTATAAAAACGGAGATCCTTACGCACATATCGCAAGCCAGTCATCGCATACGGGCTGCTAGATGTCGTTCCGGGGTAGCCCACGGCTACGAAGTAGACGATCGGCAGCAGCAAATTCCAGAATCCGACGAAGACGCCCGCGATCGGCTTTTTCATCCCGAGACGCCCGAGCCTCCAGATCTGATTCCACGCACAATAGACCGCAATGACCATCAGGCCGATATATAGGAGGTTGCTGGCGATCGCAAATGTCCATGCCGCTCCACTGAGCACGGACCAGCGTCTGCCGTCACGCACATTTCTCGCGCTCATAACGTGCTCGTGTGCAAATATGCCCGCCCCGAGCGCCAGAAAGCCTCCCGAGTGTGTGACGTTAGATGACCAGAGAGTCGTTGGCAACCACGCTGCTGTCGCTATGAACAGCCCGCCGATCCACCACGCCTCGACATAACTCCAGCGCCCTTTGGTTCCCACCCACAACCATATGATCACCCCTGCGGTGAACACGAGAGAATTCAACACCAGAAATGGCACGACGGAACCGTTGCCAAACGCTTCTGTCCCGAGGGCCCAAAAGACATTAATCATGTACTTACCGACATTGAAGTGGTCATCGGATAGGTCACCCAAGGATCGAGAGAAGTGGGTGACCCAGAGAAAATCATCAGCCCAGAAGCCGCTGCGCGACACAGCTGTGACCCACACCATGAAGCTCAACGCAATAACAGCGCATGGCAGCGCGAGAAGTAGGCCAACCCATGCGTTGCGATGCGCACGTATCGTCTCTGACCTCGTCATGTGTGCCTCTGTCGGTCGGTCTTTATTTGTCAGGACGCAGGCTTGCGTAGAACGACAATGCCATTCCAGACAGTCATTGACTCGATTGCGACTGCATCACCAACCGCATCTTTCTGAACGAGCTGCACAGTGCCGACTGCGGTGTGGTCAATGAGACGCTTAACCAACCCGACGACTCCGAAATCATGGCTTAGCATCGGGATTGGAGTGACAACTCCAGCGACCATCGGAGTCGTCGTACTATCGAGATTTTCGATGTCGAGCGGCGTAGCCAGTGGTCCACCGTCGTGCCAATCAGGCATATAGCCGGTGCCCCAATCCTCTATGCAATACAAACCTCCAGAGCAGAGGTGTGCCACGTATAGAGCCTGAAATGAGCGCGCAGTGGTGATGCCTATGTGAGAAGCATCGTCGATGATTACGTCGAAGCCCCTAGGCGCATACTTCTCACGTATTTGCTTCATAAGCATCGCGTCGGTCTGATCTCCTCGGATGATGTGAACCCTATGACCAAGATCCAAATCGGGCGGCACCAGATCGACGCCTACGATCGTCGCCCTTGGGAAGGCATCTCGCCACATTTCGAGTGAATGCCCACCATAGACACCAAGCTCAAGCAAAGTAAACGCTCGCCTTCGCAGGGGTGTGAGAAGTTGTTCATAAGTAGCAAGGTACGCCACAGGCTTGACCACATGGTCGATGGCTCGGTCCTCGGGCAGCCTTAGCCAACCACGACGCCGCAATCGACGACCCATCACACGCATCTGGATGGTCCAGTCCGGGGTATGCTGCTGTGGCCTGTCATCGGACGACGGCTGGACAGTCTCACAAACTGTATCTTCGATGTTGAGCTTAACTCAGCTCTGGGTGCGCAGCGTAGTAGTCAAAAAATGCTTGTACGGCCTGCGCCGCCCCGTACGTCACCCCACGGATCTTGAACGGACTACCTCCAGACATGAGCTTGGTCCCGAACCGGAGCTCCAAAGCGCGCACGTGATTGGGATGGAGCGGATAGAACGTCTGCCCGAGAATTTCATCTGGAACGCGTAGATGATCTACATCGCCGGGTACGCCGATGAGATCGGTGATTTTTTTTGCAATGAATCCAAGTATTCGATTTGTCGGGTGATTCATCGTGAAAAACAGCAATTCCTCCCGGAACGTGGAATCGATGAACGTAGTTACCTGTACGTCGCAGTCCCGCCCGCGATCATCCAACTCGGCTGTCGCATGAGCTGCCCACGCCTGGGCGTTCGACGGACGCTCCAAGTCCTCCAACAATCGACAGGTCCCCTCCACGTCGATGTCCTCGTTGTAGGCTTCCAGGATTGTCCGGTCATGGTAATCGAACGGACCGTCAACGACCACTTGCCCATCCTGGTCCCGAAGGTAGAAGAGATCGGGGAAGTAGCCTGCCCAAAACACGCTAGGCCAGCGAACCACAGTGGCCCTCCCGGCGATTCGTGCCAGCGTCTCGGTGCCGACACCCAAACCATCCCGGTAGTTGTCATCTATTCGCTGAAGAATGACCACCGCGGCGTTTCTGACTGCCTCGTGAAGTTCCGGCACCACATCCTCTGGCAGTTCATGCACCGCGGGGAAGCTGACGAATTCAAAACGCTTCGTAAACTCCTCATTCGTGTTTAGCATCATCTCCAGAGCCTTGGCCTGGCAGTTACCGACGATGACAGCGCGATCCATAGCGGGAGCCTATCCTGCGCGGCAGCGTCAGCTGGTGGAGAGTGTCGTCTCGGCTACCGAGGCAGAAGCATTGCCTAGCAGCGAACCGAGTCGCTCGATAACTACCGCAGAGGAGCAGTGCTCGGCGATAAAAGCCTGACCGGCACTAGATAGGCTCCGCCAAAGCGCGTCGTCGCGGTAGGCCCGTATGACCTGCTCTGCGAGCGTCTGCGAATCGTCACCGATCAGGATGCACTCGTCTGGACCCTCGACACCCTCCGCACCAATCGGAGTCGTGACCACCGGCAAGCCCACCGCGAGAGCCTGCGTGACCTTGCCCTTCAGGCCTGCGCCATAGCAAAGGGGGGCGACCATCAGCCTTGCACTGTCGAGCAACGGCTTCAGGTCCTCAATCCATCCCGTAACCTCGACAAGTGGAGATGCCAGCGCCTGAACCTCGGGGGGAGGATTGGGTCCGACGATACTGACGTGCATATCGCCAAGCTCGCGCCACACAGCCGGCATCACCTCATTGACTAGGCGAAGCGCAGCGCCAGTGTTTGGCGGGTGCTCGAAACCACCTACGAAGAGTATCCCCGAGCGCTCGTCTGGAGGAGGCACGAACGGCTCAATAGCGTGCACGTTGGGCACTATGAGTACATTCGCACCTGGCACGTCCCGTTCAACCTGGTCCTGCTCCGAGGCAGTCACTACGAGCGTGGCATCGGTGGCACGGATCATTGCCAGCTCAATCTGACGCAACGCCTCGGCCTTTGGCCCTATTGAGTCAAAGCTTCCATTTGGGGCTGCAATCCCCTTGTGCGGATTCTCGAACCCGTTGCGCCTAGTCTCACGTAGCCAGTGCAGATCGACCGTATCGTAAGCGACAGTGGCCGACGGGGCAAACTCCCTTATTGTGTCAAGCCAGCGAGCCGCGACATGAGGCCGAGACAAGATCGCCCCGGTCAACCTAGGGCCGATTGTGGCCAGCTCTGCGTTAATGTCGAGCTCGCCGTAAAACACCTCGACCCCCATCCGCTGAAGCGCCCGAGTATATGGCTGCAAAGGGGCGAAATTGTCTGGTATGAGGGTTACACGTGCACCTAGTGCTATTAGCGCCTGCACAATGCTCAACATCCTCAACGAACCGGAGTCGTGATTCCAGGTGGGCACACGAAAATCGATTACGAGAACGTGCGGTCCGCGATGCCGATTTGCCGCCGTCCGCAAATTCGTTGGGGCAGGGCGCAGCTGCTCGGACTCGAGTCGATGACGCCACTTGGCGACGAACTTCGAGCGGTTCTGCTCCTGATAGCGCTTGTAGCCGGACTCGACGTCGGTGCCCGCGGTCGCGCCCTCGACGTGCACCACCACAGCCTCCGGTTCGTAAAGCACCCGCAATCCCCGCTCGCGCGCCTCGAAGCAGAGGTCGGTGTCCTCGTAGTACATCGGCAGGTAGCGCTCGTCGTAGCCACCCATGTCCTTCCACAGGTCGGCCCGCACCATCAGAGCCGCCGCCGAGCCGTAGTCGGTCTCGCGCCGGTAATCGTACTGGAAGTGCTCGGGCCGATCGGCACGGCCGTAGTTGACGCCCGTGCCGTCGCGCCAGATGATCCCGCCCGCCTCGTTGAGGCTCCCGTCGGGATACAGATACTTCGGCGTGACCACGCCCACGTCCTCGGCGGACTCGGCGCAAGCGAGCATCGCCGTGAGCCAACCGCTCCGCACCTCGATGTCGTTGTTGCACAGCACGAGCCAACGCCCGCGCGCGAAGCCAGCGCCGCGCTTCACGCTGCGGATATATCCGAGGTTCTGTTCGTTGCGGACGATCCGCGCGCCACGCACCTGCTCGAGCAGTAGCTTCGTCGCCTCGTCGGCGTCGTCCTCGACGAGGATCACCTCGTAACTCACAAGCGTCGTGTTGTCGCGAATCGATTCCAAGCACGCACGCGTCAAGTCCGCGCGCGCGTACAGCGGAATGATCAAAGACACCTTCGGGCTCTCGTACTCGGGCAGCGAGATCACGTCCAGATCGGACACCGAGCCCTGACCCGTACCAGGGCCATCGGGAGCAGGTGACGTTTGCGGCTTGGAGCGTTTGATCAGCAGCCTGCCCGCGAGCCGCAGCGAGAGACGCAGCGTGCGTGCCAAGAGCGACTCATCGCCGATCGCGCCGTAGAGACGGCCTCTGGCGCGCTGGAAGGCCTGCCAGGTCACCGACTCCTCGGTGCGGCGGTTGAGGCTCCTGGCGGCGGCAAGCTCGGCGTCGCGCGAGGCAAGATCGCTCTCGCGCGCGGTCAGCTCCGCGCGCAATTGCACGTTGCGCTCGCGCCCGACCACGATGTCCTGATCGCGCTGTTTGAGATCCTCGTTGTGCTGCGCCTCGCGGTCTCGCAACTCACGGGCGTGCGCCACCAGCTCGTTAGCGTGCGCCGCCCGCTCACGCCCGACCACGGTCTCCCAATCGTCCCTTAAGCGAACCGCTTCATCACGTTCGCCAACCACGTGCGCCGTGTCCAGTTCCTTGGCCCGCACCAACTCGATGCCGCAGTCGGCGAGCGTCGAGGTGTCCGCCATCTCAGGCAACGGCGCCTTCGACGCGAGGGCGACGATGTAGAGCGCAGCGGGATCGCCGGCCTCCCGCCATTCCTCCCCTGCGCGTTCGATGTAGAAGTCCGGCTGATCGGTCGTGCCTGCGTCCCGCTGGGGACCGTCGAGAGCGTGTAGATGCGAGCCGGTGATCGTTCGCTGGCCCCACCCTGCGACATGCGGGAAGTGCACGGCCAGCAGCTCTTGGAACTCCTCGAGCGCCAGCTCGCGCTCGTGGAAGGGGTTGTGCTGACCGGTCGCCTCGCTGTAGAGCCGGCGATCTGGGGTGGAGACGACGAGGAGGCCATCGTCTCCGAGGAGCCTGGCCACTTCGTCGAGCACCCGCTCCTGGTCCTGGACGTGCTCGATGATCTCAAACGCGACCACAGCGCCGAATGACCCGTCCTCGAAGACCGAAAGGTCTAGCGCGGTGCCTACCTGAAACTCGAGGTTGGCGCCACCGTAGTTGAGCTTGCTGTGCTCGACTGTCCGCTCGTCAACGTCAACGCCGACGACGTGGCTGGCCGATCCAGCGAGTATCGCCGCGCCAAAACCCTCGCCGCTGCCGAGGTCCAGGACCCTGCGCCCCTCGATGACCCGCGCCGCCCACATGTAGCGGTGGAAGTGCTCGTATACGACCTGCACATCCGGCGCCCAGGGAACGCACCGCTCGCCGGTCCACTCGATCAGGCGCGGAGCGCCGGCGCGGCGTCTTAAGCTCATGCCTTCCCCTTGCGGCTTGGTCGCCGGTCAAGGTTGCGGTGGCAGGCTTGCTCGATCATCGCTTGGGACGCAGCGACGGACGTCTGAATCCGGCCGCGGATTGGGACGATATCGCACGTCGCTAAGAACTCCCGCCGGCGTCCCCTTACGGCAGACAAGCCGGACTTCGCTCCACCCGGCGCACGCGCGGGTTCCGCCGCCCGAGCCCAAAACATCCGCCCCGGCGTGGATATAGACAGAACCCTCAGCCTCGCCAGCGAGATCGAAGACACTGAGATCCTGCGCAAGCTCGAACTGCGCAAGTGAAGCTACCTGACGTCAACCTCTTCCTCTACGCCTACGACTCGCGTTCCCCGCGCCACGAAGTGGGCCGAGAATGGCTGGAGCAGACGCTTTCCGGCACGGAGACCGTCGCCCTCTCCTGGACCGTGCTGCTCTCCTTCATCCGCCTCAGCACACGCCCAGCCGTAGTCGAGCAGCCACTAGAAGCAAACGAGGCGATCGAGCTCGTCCAAAGCTGGCTCGACCAGCCACGCGCCACCGTCGTGCACCCAACCGAGCGCCACACAGCGGTCCTACGCGAGCTGCTTGACCCGCTCGGCACGGCAGGCAATCTCACAACCGACGCTCATTTGGCCGCGCTAGCCATCGAGCACGGCGCCGAACTGTGCTCCAGCGACCCAGACTTCGCCCGCTTCGCAGGCCTACGCTGGAAAGACCCGCTACAGGCGGCGTGAAACGTCCGACCGGTCTTATTCACGCTGCACGGAGCAAGCCGAGCGCTTGTTTCGGGTCGAGGAAATCGGCAACCTCTCGCTCACCCTTGACCAACGACGGTGCTATGCTTATACGTACATTGATATGCACAATGCTAGGAGCCCGATGATGAGCACAATCGGCGTCCGTGAGCTTGCCAGACACGCGAGCTCAATCATTAACGACATCGAGCAGACCAAGGAGCCGACCTTGATCACCCGACGCGGGCGCCCAGTCGTATACATGCTTCCTGTTGATTCCGAGGAGTTCGAGGATTTCGTGCTTGCCCACGCCCCCCAGTTCGTTGCCGGCATCGCCGCGGCCGATGTCGAGCTAGCCCACGCCGAAACCGTGTCGCTCGCAAAGGCACGCGCGAACCTCGAAACAGACGAACCCCCAAGCGATCGGGAGTAGAGGCCGGCTCGATCTGGATGTATCGCGTCGAGCTGTCCAAGCGTGCCCTGCGTGATCTGCGGCGCATCCACCACAAGAGCCGTAAACGACTCCTCGACCTACTCGAAAACGACCTCGCCGCCGAACCACAACCGGCGAACCTCGACATCAAGCCACTGACCGGCCGCGCACCTTGGCTGCGCCTCCGTCGCGGCGAGTACCGCGTCCTCTATCGGCCTCTCACGAACAGCGATCTAAGAGCCCTAGGCGCATCTGAGCAAGCCGGCTTTCTTGTGGAGCGTGTGATCGAGCGCGGCGAACTCAAGCGGGCAGCATCGACACTGTCAACCTAGGGTCTTGGACAACAGAAAATTCGCTACACGCCGACGGCTACGGTGCAAGCGATAGACGCTCGGCGGTCCTTGAGCTACTCCATAGACCCAGGCCGCCGGGGCCAGCGGATACCCTTCCACCCATGCCACAACTGGCCAGCCACAGCACGCCGCCGATCGTCGCTCGCTCGGTCAGCAAGACCTTTCGCGTGCCCGAGGAGCGCACGCACACGCTCAAGGAGACAGCGCTGCACCCGCTGCGCCGCTCCAGCCATCAGTCGTTCTCAGCGTTGAGTGACATCTCCTTCGAGGTCAACCGCGGCGAATTCTTCGGGATTGCCGGACGCAACGGCAGCGGCAAGAGCACACTCCTGAAGTGCCTCGCCGGTATTTACGGCGTCGATAAGGGCCAGATCTGGATGGACGGCCGCCTTTCGACCTTCATCGAGCTCGGCGTCGGCTTCAACCAGGACCTGGCCGCGCGCGACAACGTGATCCTCAACGGCATCATGATGGGCCTCACCCCACGCGAGGCACGCCGGCGTGTGGACGAGGTGATCGACTTCGCCGAACTACGCGAGTTTGAGGAGCTGAAGCTCAAGAACTACTCCTCGGGCATGCACGTCAGGCTCGCCTTCTCCGTCGCGATCCAGGTAGACGCCGACATCCTGCTCGTCGACGAGGTGCTCGCCGTCGGCGATGCCGCCTTCCAGCAGAAGTGCTTCGACGTCTTCTATCGCATGCGCGACGAGAACCGAACGATCGTGTTCGTAACCCACGACATGGGCTCGCTCAACCGCTTCTGCCACCGCGCACTGCTGCTCGAGCGCGGCGAGACGGTGCATCTCGGCGAGCCGCACGAGGTTGCCGACCGCTATCTGGAGATCAACTTCGGCCGCGAAGCAGCCCCGAGCGGCGAGGGGGAGAGCGACGCTCGTGGCGGTGACGGCGACGCGCGTGTGCTTGAAGCATGGATCGAGGACGAGCACGGCCAGCGCCCCGCCTCGCTACCTCAGGGCCAGCGGATCGTGCTGAAGGCGCTCGTGCGCTTCGAGGTCGAGGTCGAGGACCCCGTCGCAAGCCTGTACGTGCTCAACGAAGACCACCTGGCAATCGTGGTGGCCACCAGCTCAAAGGCCGGCGAGCGCAGCGGGAACTTCCGTGCGGGCGAAGAGGTGCTTTGCTCGTTTACCTTCGAAAATGTACTCGCGCCAGGCCGCTACAACCCCCTGTTCACGCTCGCCCACCGTGGCACGGGTATGGACCTGATCGATCGCTACGAGGGTGCCTTCTCGTTCGTCGTCACGGGCCCTGAAGCGATGGGCGGCGCCGTCGATCTGCCGATACAGGTGGCGATGAGCCGCGTCGGGGCAGCCTCCACAAAGGAGCTGGCGCGATGAGCACCGAGACGCTCATCCCACCGGACGCAACGACCGCCGAGCCGCCTCCCTACGAGGGCCTAGGGCGCCCGATCAAGGGTCCGCGCGCGCTCAACGACGACCCGCGGCGCTTCTGGCACCTGACGTACAACATCGCCCGCAACGAATTCAAGCTGAAGTTCTTTGGCTCGGTCCTGGGCTACGTGTGGCAGGTGATGCGCCCGCTCCTGCTGTTCGGGGTCCTCTACGTGTTCTTCGTGCTGATCGCCAAAGTGGGAGGTGGCGGAAAGCCAAGCGAACAGTTCTACGGTGTGCAGCTGCTCGGCTCGATCATCCTCTTCACGTTCTTCGGCGAAGCGACAAGCGGCGCGGTGCGCAGTGTCTTCGACCGCGAGAACCTCGTGCGCAAGATCCAGTTCCCGCGCATGGTCATACCGCTCGCGATCGTGCTGCTGTCGTTCTTCAACCTGCTGCTCAACCTGATCGTCGTATTCGTCTTCGCTCTGATCTCCGGCGTGCAACCGATGCTCAGCTGGCTGGAGCTGCCGCTAATCCTCACGCTTCTGGTCATCTTCTCCACGGGCCTCGCGATGCTCCTCTCGGCACTGTTCGTGCGCTTCCGCGACATCTCGCCGATCTGGGAAGTCGTCAGCCAGATCGTCTTCTACGGCTCGCCGGTGATCATCCCGCTGACGAAGGTGCGCGAAGCTCTGCTCTACCCAAAACCGCCCAAGCACTCGACGACCTTCGACCGCTTCCTGCACGAACACGGCCATCTGCTCTACCACATCTACATGCTCAACCCGCTCGTCACGGTCTTCCAGCAGTTCCGCCACGCGATGGTCACGCACGCCACGATCAGCGCCGGCGAAGCGCTCGGCAGCTGGGCGGGATTGCTAGAGCCGATAGGGGTCGCCGCCGCAACCTTCGCGCTCGGCTTCTGGGTGTTCAACCGCTCGGCCCCGTTCGTCGCCGAGAACCTTTAGGGCAAGGCAACAGGCGCGGGCGGTTCGGTGGATCCCGCCACTTCAGGCGCATAATCGTCGCTTGCGGTAGCCCGGCGCAGCGCCTCGGCGGCCTGCTCAGGCGTGCGCGGCACTTTGCCCGCGGCACGCCCCTCGCGCCGATCGCCGCGTAGGCGAGTAGCGGCACCCAGGGTTCGCGGCAGCCGTCGCAACGGCCCGATCGGCTCGTGCGTGCCGACGTAGCGCACAGGCTTGGTGGCGATCATGTTCATCTGAACTTTCCCTTGAACGTGGTTCAGCCACGCCAAGTAAGCCCTGCGCGCCAGCCTGACTTTGCGCCCCTTGCGCACGGCCCTACGCGCCAGCGGGCCAAGCAGCGGACCGCTGACATTGACGCTCACGTCCGTGCCCACGTCGCCGAAGAACGGGCGGTAGTGAGGCTCTGCGACCTCTGTCATGAAGCCGGCGCGGATCGCCTCCCAGCGGTAGCGCCAGGCCCAGTGCGCGTGCTCGTAGCCGTCGTATTGCTCGACCCCCTCGACGTGCACGCCGTCGGGATCGCTCAGCGTCTTGAGCGTCTCGTTGATCATCAACAGCCTGCCCCCGGGGCGCAGCACACGGAAGGCCTCCTGGAAGGTGCGGCGCAGGCTCTGCAGGTCGTTGTGGTGCAGCACCTCGCAGCAGTACACATAGTCGACGCTGCTCGAGGAGAGCGGGATCGCGTCCATCGAGCCGAGCAGTCGCTCGAAGAAGACGTGGCCGTCCTCGATGAAGTACTCAGCGGTGTGCAGCCCCTGCAGCTCGACGGTGGCGATGTCCAAAGCGATCGCTTGTAGTCCGCGCTCGGCGAAGCGGTTTGCAGCCCAGCAAGTATTCGAGCCGACGTCGAGGATGCTCTGGCCCGGCTTGAAGGGGATCGTCGTCAGCAGCTGATGTATCGAGCGCGCCTGCACATACCAGTAGCCGTGCTCCACCTCGGGCAGCTTGCGCACCATCTCCCGATCCCAGCCCTCGGCACGCATCTGCTCGGCAAAGCGCCCCAGGCCGGCGGCCTCGGCGACGATGTGGTCGGCCGGTTCGTGCAGCAGCTCGCCCACACCCCTGTGTACGACGAACTCCGCCCCGCATGCCTTGCAGTGCAGCGTCCCCTCGCGCACCTCTTGGGCACCGCTCTCTTGCGCCCGCAGCTCGAGCGCATGGTCGCGCAGGCATGCAGGGCAGCGCAGCTCGTGGGCAAACTCAAGCTTCACGGACACGCCTTTCGGTCGGGCTGAGTCCCAGTCGACCTTTGCAACGGGCGCTGAGATGGTTCGACGACAAGATCCGACATGGGTCCAATCGGGACGTTCAGGCTCCTCATTCTCACGATGTTCAGGCTCCTTATTCTCACGATGATCATGGTCCTAGCGCTCCAATTGGGATGACCATGATCCCGTCCTCGCGAAGGTAGCCGTAACCCGTCCCGACGATCACACCAAGCGCAGCAGGACTGCCGCAGCTTTGCGTATCGATTTGTCTGGAGAACCTTTTCAGATTGGCCACAGCCGTATCGATCCGTCCCGCTCCAAGCTTGATCTCAAATGCCGCCCAGCGCCCGTCCGCGGCCTCAACGATCGCGTCCACCTCCAAGCCGTGACTGTCGCGGTACTGGAGCACGCGCGCGTCTGCCGCCTGGGCGTAGACGCGCAGATCGCGTATGACAAGCGACTCGAAGAGAAACCCGAACAGCTTTATATCGTCGAGTATCCGCTCGGGCGTCGCGCGCAACGCGGCCACTGCCAAGGAGGGATCGACGAAGTGCCGCTTGGCTGCACTGCGCAGGGCGTAGCTGGATCTCAGATGCGGCGCCCAGGCCGGCTGGTCCTCCACGATCATCAACCGCTCGAGCGCATCGAGGTACACACGTACCGTGTCGTCCTTCAGGGGTCCCTCGGCACCTCCGCTGTCGAGCGCAAGGGTTGTAGTTGCCGCATAGGTACTGACGTTACGCGCGAGACTGCGCAGCAGCTGACCCACCTTTGCGGGGTCGCGGCGTCTGTCCTCGACACGACTCACATCGACACGTCGGATCTCCTCGAGATAGTCCCGCACAGCGTGCAGTGCCTGGGCAACGCTGAGACCGCGAAAGCCGGGCCAGCCGCCGACCGCTATCTCACGCGCTAGATCTGTGACCGCCAAGCCAGAATCGGAGCTGCGCGCGGGCTCGCCCACCAGTAGACGAGCAAGTGATATCTCACCGCTGCTCGTGCTCATCTCGAACGAGGTCATCGGCCGCATCCGCAGACGGGTGATTCGACCCGCCCCAGTGTGCCGTGTTATGTCGTCGGCCGGCACGGCCGAGCCGGCCAAGATGAACTGACCGGCCTTCTGACGGTCATCGACGGCGCGGCGGACATGGTTCCAAATCGCGGGCTCCAGCTGCCACTCGTCGATCAGGCGCGGCGTGGCGCCGTCGAGTACGAGCGCTGGATCCAGCGCAGCCGTTTCGCGAGCGTTGACATCGGTGTCCAGCAGGACTTCACTCGCCGCGATCTGCCTTGCGGTGGCGGTCTTCCCACAAGCCTTTGGACCCTCAATCGCCACCGCGCCGGTAGCTGTCAACCTGCCCTGCAGCTCCTGGTCAACGATCCTGGGTTGGTATGTAGCGGACATCTCAATGGGCTATCTAATTTACAGAGGGGAAATTATATACTTCTCAGCGGGTAAAATATAAAGTTCTCAGCGGGGGATATATTGAGCTAACAGAGGGCCAAATATAAAGCTCTCAGCGGGGCACATATTGAGCTAACAGCAGGCGATATATAAAGCTTCTCAGCAGAAGCTTAGGATTGCCCCGGCACGACCTCGGTCGAGACCACTGTCTTGCGCGGCCGTGCGACCTCTTCCAGGAAGGCTTCGAGCGCATCGATACGCCGCTCCCACGCGTACTCCGCGGCCGTCTCGATCCCCGACTCCCCCATACGCGCGCGCAACTCGCCGTCACCCAGCAGCCGCGCCAGCGCCGCGCTGACCGCCTCGCGACTGGCCTCCGGCATCAAACAGTTCTCACCGTCCGCGCAGAAGTCGCGGTTGCCGTGCGCATCGGTGCAAACAACCGCGCCACCTGTGGCCATCGACTCCAGCGCCGGCAGGCAGAAGCCCTCGTGCGTGGAGGTCTGGATGAAGACGGTCGCCCGGCTGAACAGCTCGCCGACCTCCTCATCGCTGGGCGACTGGATGTAGCGCATGCCCTCGTCGGTGGCCAGCTCCGGCTCGATCCCAAACATGCACAACTCGGGACGCGGCTCGGGCAGCGCTCGCCAAGCGTCGACCGTCAGCGGCAGGTTCTTCAAGGGGTTGGTGCGCCCAAGCGCCAGCACCATGTCCTTGCGACGCTCCACCTCCGGGCGCGGACGGAAGGTGTCGAGGTCGATCCCCGGCGGGATCAGCTCGGCGTCTAGCCCCAGCTCCTGCAGTCGCTCGCGATTCCAGCCAGAGATCGTCATGTAGCGAAACTCGGGCCGATAGGAGTCGAGCACCGCATGGCGCACCGGCTCGTCGTCGGGGTAGTAGCTGGTCTCGATGTCCTGTACGAAGTACACGGGAATGCCGCGCAGAACGCTCGAATACCAAACCGGCATCGCCGTGTTCCACCAGGTGGCGACCTTGATCGCGTCCACCTGCGCCAGATCCTCGACAAGTTCGTCGTAGAACTCAAAGCTGTGCACTGGCACGCGCAGCTCGAACCAGTCAGGTTGCTCTCCCAGCGTGTACAGCGCCACCTCGTGCCCGCGCTCGGCCAGGCGGTTGAGGTGCTCGAAGATGTCGCGGTGCCCACCGCCCACGCCGGTGCCCTCGGTCACGTACACGACACGTAGCTTGCCGTCGGGCGCGCGCACGTCGCGCGCGTCGAAGAACTCGCCCCAGCGCTCCCAGAAGACGCGCTGTGACTCGCGCTCGCGCTCGCCCACGTCGGTGCCGCGCGTCTGGGACTCGTAGTGGTAGAGAGAAGCTCCGGGAAAGTACATGACGCGCATGCCTGCCTGCCAAGCGCGCAGACACCAGTCAACGTCCTCGTAGGCCATCGGGTAGCGCTCGTCCAGCAGCCCGATGCGCTCGATCGCCGCGCGCCGTACGTACATGCAGGCGCCGGTCACAGCCAGTACGGCCCCGCCGATCGCCGCCGGGCCCCAGTCGGCCGGCTTGAAGCGGTAGCGGTGGTCGAACCACTCGGGCGCGCCAAGGTTGCGAGCGGTGCCGGCGAACTGGATGCGATCGTCAGGGTAGAGCAGGCGTGCCCCGACGATCCCTACATCGTCCTCTTGGGAGGCGGCGAACTGCAGGCAGGCAAGCCACCCGGGTCGTGCCTCCATGTCGGAGTTGAGCACTACCACGTCCAGCGCTTGATCGGCCGCCCGCAGACCGCGGTTGACGTTCGCCGCAAAGCCCTCGTTGGCCTCCCCTGCGACGACCTCGACACCCTCGATCGCGCGCAGCGCCGCCACGTGCTCGGCCCCGCTCGCGTCGTCGGCGACGATCACGCGCGCCAAGCCGGCGGGCACCGTCTTGTGGATGCTCGCCACCAGCCTCGCCACGTGCTCGGCGTCGCGGTAGCTAGGGATCACGATGCAAACGGGGCGCCCGTGCTCGCGATACCAGGCCAGTGCGCGCCGGTAGCTGTCCTCGCCGGTGCGCGAGCGCAGGTTGAGCCGGTGACGCAGCGGCGTGAAGCGCAGCGGCAACGTGAGCACGCGGAACAGCAGCGTGCGCCAACCGAGATAGCGATAAGTCAGGTAGATACGCCGGCGAAGGCCCGCCAGCGGGCCTTTGGGCATGCATCGCAGCCTAGTAGATCGACCGGCCAAGCCGGTACCTCGCGTCGCGAGTGGCTGGTAGGGTCCGCACCACCTGAATCTATGGCGACCGAAACGCTCTCCTCAGGCCAAGCGCACCCGGCCGGTAACGCTAACGCCCCCGCCGCGAAGCTGCGCGCGTACCTGGCCCGCACCTCCCTCGACGCGCGCTTGGCGGCGCTCGCCGTGCTCGCCTTCCTGGGCGTCACGATCTGGTGGCTGACCCAGGACACACGCGTGCCCGATTGGGACAGCGCCCAGCACATGCTCGACTCGTTCATCGTGCACGACTCGATCTCAAGCGGCTCCTGGACGACCCCCTTCACCGAATTCAACACCTACCCGCCGCTCGCGCATATCGTCGGTGCGCTCGGCGTGTTCGTCGCACGGCTACCGGCGTGCGGCCGTGATCTTCGCTCTGAACCTGGTGTTCGTGCCCGTGCTTGCGGTCTCGTGCTACGGCGTCGGCAAGCTCGTGTCGGGCACGCGCGCCGGCCTATTGGCGGTGGTGTTCGCGCTGGGCACGCCGATGATCGTGGCCGAGTCCCACGAGGCCTACGTCGACCCCTTGCAGGCGGCGATGGTGGCGCTCAGCGTGTGGGCGATCCTCGCTTCGCGACGCTTCGAGCGCTGGGGTGTGGCGGCGCTCGCCGGGATCGCCAGCGGCCTTGCGATGCTGACCAAGGAGACCACCCCGATCTTTCTCGCCGGACTGCTGATCGTCGTCGTCGCACGCGGCGGCTGGCGCAACTGGCGCGGGCTGATCGCCTACGCGCTGATGCTGGGCGCGATCGGGGCGCCATGGTATGTCTATCACCACGCGCAGCTCAGCCAGCTCGTGATCGCGCACACTTCAGCTGCAAACGAAGCCGAGCCGAACCCACTCGGCGGGACCTACCCGACGCTCCTCTCGCTGAAGAACCTCAGCTGGTACTTCTGGGACGCCGCCAACATCCAGCTGTTTGGCGTGCTGTTGCTGATGTTCCTCGCCGGGGTGGTCGCGGCGGTGCGCCGCTGCGCCAAACGTCCCTGGGCCGCTGAGAATATCTACCCCGAGCTGCTCGGCGGCGTGCTGGTGGCATGGGCCGGGATGACATGGCTCACGCACAAGGACCCCCGCTACAGCCTGCCGGCGCTCGTGTATCTGGCGGTGCTGGGCACCGCGTGGATCGCAAGCGTGCGCGTGCGGCTGCGGCGCTGGCTGCTCGCCGCGCTGCTAATCGCCGTCGCGGGAAGCGTTGTCGGCGTCGCGGTCGGCTTGGGCGGCAGCGGCTACCAGTTGCGCATCGCGCTGCCGGGTGCCGACGCGCAGAACAACCCCCTCGGCGAGCGCTTCGTCACGCTGTATTCGACCAACGGCTGGCTGCGCGGCAGGCCGGAAAACAACGACGGCAACGTGCCCGCCCTGCTGAGCGGACTGCGCCGCGACGGCGTCACGGCGGTCACGTTCTGCTGTGCCAACCCGATCGATTTCAACGTCATCGGGCTGTCTGTGATGACCAGGGAAGCCGGCCTGACAAACCCGGTCAACCCGGCAGCGCTGCGTCCACAGGACGTGTTCCTGGCGGTACACGGGCCTGAACCTGACATTCCGCAGCCCTGCCAGACGCTGAGCGACGGCGTCGGCATCTACCCGGTGCTTGGCGACCCGATCGGCAAGCCTTTCCCTCAGTACACGCTGATCTGTCCCGGCCATAAGCCCGAAATCTATGGCTACGACGCCAACGCGCCACCGCCACCGGGCCTGCATCTAAGCGAAGCTTTGCGCCGCCCTGGCTAGATGTTCACAGCCCAGCTCAGGGCGCCCGCGGCGCCCGTTCGGCGGCGAACGTTAGAGGTCTAGCTGTGTTGTTCCTAGCCGTCGATCGGCGCTGAACCGAAGTCCACTGGCGAAAAGCTCGCGCGCCGCTCGAGCGAGAGCCGGCGTCGCGCCAACGGCGGGAGCGCATCTGCGCGCGAGCCCAGCAGTGCACCCGCCATGCGCGGCAGATGGTGGGCCGTCACGGCCGCGAGCGTCGCTCGCCGTCGCGCCGGCGCGACACCCGCTGTGAGCAGCTCGCGTCGAGTGGCGCCCAGCTCGCCGCGCAACCCGCGCGCCAGACGCACCGGCGAGGCCGGCTCGCGCCAACCGTAGACCTCGCGCAGCCCGCGCCACTCGTCGAAAGAGCGGCGCAGTTGCTCCGCGGCAGAGTAGTCGTGAGAGTGGAGCACCGCGGCCTGTGGCACAAAGGCCTTGGCGTAGCCAGCGCGCAGCATGTCGATCGCGAGCACCCGATCCTCGGCATAGGCAACCTCCCGGAAGGGCACGCGCTCCCACGCGGTGCGCTCAAGACAGGCATTTGCGTCAGTAAAGAACCCTCGCCTGCCGAGGAAGCCGGCGGGTGGCAATCCGCCCTCGCCGGCTTCCAAGCACTCCAGTCGAGGCATGCCGTCTGGGGAGAGCGAGCGAAACCAACGCTCCAGTTCGATCTGTACGGCCGCGGAGGCGTCTTGGCGGGGGCGGTAGGGGCCGTAGACGAGACCTACCTTGCCTGCCATCTCAAAGCCGCCGAGCAACTGCTCGAGCCAGCGCTCGTCGGCCGGCTCGGCGTCCTGGGTGAGCAGCGCGACATGCGCGCCACGCGCTTCGCGTACGAGCAGGTTGCGCGTCGCCCCGTGGTTGAACTGGCCGGGGGGGATCTCCAGCACGCGCGCTCCGTACGCCCGAGCAGTCTCGATGGACCCGTCGCGCGAGCCCGAGTCGCATATCAGCAGCTCGTGCTTGACGCTCTGGCGAGTGAGCGCTCGCAGAGTCCCAGCAAGCAGCGCCCCGCCGTCGCGCACCGGGATCGCCACGGTGACGCCAGCGCTCATCGCCTCATGCCCCGCCCGAGTAGCCATATCGTCACGCTTCTATCAGGCATAGAAGGCAGTCAGGGTCAGCAGCTGCGAGGCATAGCTGAGGAACATCAGCGCGATCAGCACCCCGACCCCCACCCACAGCATCCTGCGCCGCCCAAAAGCGTGCAGCGCCCCGACCGCGATCAGCGCCAGCGGCGCGATCGCGGGAAACGCATAGCGACCGAATTCGGCGATCTGCGGGCGTACGCCCGGTGTGTAGTAGGCGGCCTCGAAGCCTGCGATCACCGCCGCCGGCATGATCAGCACGGCGAGCGTTTCCATCCAGTGCGCTCGCACCCACTTCCACTCGCGTCGCAGCGCCCAAGCCGAGAGCGGGACGACGGCGAGCACCGCTGCCAGGATCACTAGGTAGACCCAGTGAGGGAAGAGCACGTCATACCAGCCGAACGCGGCCCATCCCCGTTCGATGAAGATGACGAAGCCCGGCTGCACCCCCGCCGGGAAATGCGGCGTCATGAACGGCAACCTTGGCAACACCGCCTGCCACAGGTAGGAGAGATAGCCGGGGATGTTGTGTAGCGCTTCGCTGGCGGCACTTGCATTCGAGCCGATCACTGAGGCCGCCCCCGTGCCGCCTTCGGACGGGCGCAATCCCCCGAGCAGGTGTACGGCCAGCTCGTCCACCACGATCGCGGTGAGCGCGAGCGCCCCCCAATCGTACAGATCACGGCGGCTGTGATAGCGCCACAAGGCCCCGGCGAACACGAGCGCCGCGACCGGATACAGCGAGAGCCCGGTCCCCTTGATGTTCGGCAGCGCCACGAGCACAACACCCGTGAGCGCCCCCCAGGGAATCGTGATGCCGCGTCTGAGTAGGCGTATCAGCAACAACTCAAGCGCGGCCGCGCCGGCATTCACCCCAACGTCGTTGTTGACGATTCCGCTGACGAACCCGTACATCGGCTCGTAGGTGACCAATAGCGCCGCCAACACCCACAGCCACGCTCGACCCGGTGCCAGCTCGCGCGCGAGCAGGTAGGCGAACAGCGCGACGAGCGCGCCGATCAGCGCCGAGGTAATGCGCATCAGCGTCAGCTGGGAGAACACCGAGGAGTGCCGCGTCGCCAGATAGGCGGGCGCGAGCGCCAGGTAATAGAGCGGGCCATGCACCGCCGAGGTCGTATATCCGCCACCGTTGTCGGCGGGCAGATGAAGCGATGCACGGCGCGCTTGGTATGCGTGCTCTTCTGAGGCAAGCCACGGCATGCGGCTGCCGTCGGTCTGGTGGTCGGTCACAAAGTCCACGCCTTCCAGCGCCAAGGTCTCGGCGCTCGCCCAGCGCGCTCGCGGCGAGCCCGGATTGTTACTGGGCGTCTGACCGCGTTCGACCAGCGACTGCGTGTAGGCAAAGTGATCGACCTCGTCCGGCGCCTGGAAGGCTGGGGTGATCAACGCCCAGCAGCAACCGTTCACAGCGGCGATGACGAACAGGCACAGCGCCAAGCGGCGCGTGCGACCTGACACCGAGCGCGCCAACGCGAGCACGCCCAGCAATCCGATCGCGGGGAGCACTACGAACAGCAGCAAGGCGTAGGTCCAGGCGCCCACGACACCCGGGCGAAACAGGGCGGCGCGGCGGAAGATCGCTCCCGCCTGCGCGAGGTAGCTGCGCTTGGCCCCTGGGCGAGGCAGGTACCAGATCGCGATGCGCGCCGGCATCGCCCTGCCGCCCGTGGTCGGCGGGTTGACGCCCACAACCGGCAGCGGCGTCCCGCCCCAGTTGACCATCCCGCTTGCCGTCAGACACAGCGACGCCGTGCTTGCGGCCGGGCGGCCGGGCGGCCGGGCGATCGGGAAATCAGCGTTGGTGGGTACCCCCACCCCCGCCACGATCGGCGCGAGCTTGGAGGATATGGTCCTGGCACCGACGTGGAGCGTCATGCGCAGGGTCGGACGCAGCCTTGTCGCCGAGACGACATTCAGGCGCACCTCGGCCGTCTCGGCCGGCAGACTCAAGTCGGATACGCAAACCGGCACGCCGGCCGGCGCTGGGGCGACGTATGTCAGCGCTTCGACACTGTCTGTGCCCGTGAAATACGAGCGGGGTTGCAATCCCCAGAAGAGCAGCAGGACCAGCAGGGGGGAGGCCACGACGGCCGCCGCCTTCCAGACCCTACGATCGCCCACCGTCAGCGTCTACGCAAGCCGAGAATCGACAGCAAGAACGAGGAAAAGAAGATCTGAATGCCGACGATGATCAGCGTTGCCGCCACGACCGCCATGTGTTCGTCGGCAAGCGTGCCGAGCCCGTGCGAGATCCACGTGCCCACGATGATCCCGCCGAGGATCAGCCCCAAGAGCACAACCAGACCGCCAAGCGCCAGGCCGTGCTCGAGTCGAAAGCGCGCACGCATCTTGTCAAACCAAGGGTCTCGCTCGCCCATGTAATAAGTCCCGTACGCATGCGCGCAAAGCCCAAGCGCCAGCACTTGCGTGCCCACAACCATAAGCAGCGCACCGCCGATCAGCGCATGGATGCCCCACGAGCGCCCGAAGAAGTCGAGCCCACCCCCTACGAGCGCCACGATCAGCGTGCCGATGCCGGCCAGCGCGGTGCCCGGCACGATGAACAGGTACGTGGGCGAATGTACGAGCAAAAAGCGCAAATGACGCCAGCCATCGCTGAAGCTCGACAGCTTCGACTCGCCGCCGCGCGGGTGGTATTCGATCGGAAACTCGGCGATCTTCAGTTTCTCCTTGGAGGCCCTGATCACCATCTCCGAGGCGAACTCCATGCCGGTCGTGCGCAGGTCGAGCCTCGGCAGCACGTCGGTGCGCAGCGCCCGCATGCCGCAGTGGGCATCCTTGACGCCAGTGCGGAAGAACAGGTTGAGCAGTCCCGTGAGAATCGGATTGCCGATGTAGCGGTGCAGCCACGGCATCGCTCCAGGCTGGATGTTGTCCATGCGGTCGCCCATCACGAGCTCCGCGCCACCGTCGAGCTCGGCCACGAAGCGCGGGATCTCGTTGAAGTCGTAGGTCAGGTCCGCGTCGGCCATCACGATGTAGCGCCCGCGTGCGGCGGCAAAGCCGGCCAGGTAGGCGCTGCCATAGCCACGGCGGGGTTCTGAGACCACGCGCGCCCCAGCGGCGGCGGCAAGCGCGGCCGAGTCGTCTTCAGAGGCGTTGTCGACGACCAGCACTTCGCCGTCGATTTTCTTCTCCTGGAGCACCGCGAGCGCTGTGCCCACGCACTCCTCGATGTTCTCCGCCTCGTTCAGGCAGGGGATCACAACCGACACGAGCGTCGATCTGCTCTCCTCGGTGGCCTCGACAAGTGAAGCCCTGCTCTTCTGTGCGGTGCTCATGGTCTAGTTCGTCAGCGCCCACTCTTTGCAGGTTCGGCTGTCGCGGAGATAACCCTCGGCGGCCCGAAAAGCAGCGCACCGAGCTCTCAAAACGGCACGCTTTTCGCTCCCAGATCCTACCGGACACTGCGGAGGCCCCATAACCGCCGCGCTCCCGGACGACGGTCGGCGGTTATTCTGGCGGCGGCCCAATGCGCATCTGCCTGATCTACGACTGCCTGTTCCCTTACACGGTGGGCGGAGCCGAGCGCTGGTATCGCAACCTGGCCGAACGCCTGGTCGCAGAGGGGCACGAGGTGACGTATCTCACACTGCGCCAGTGGCCGCGCGGCGAGCGCTTGGACATCGACCCGCGCATCCGTGTCGTCATCGCGGGACCGCGCATGGCGCTGTACACCGGTCCGCGCCGGCGCATCCTGCCACCGCTGGTGTTCGGCGCCGGCGTGCTCTGGCACCTGCTGCGCCACGGTCGCTCCTACGACGTCGTGCACACCTGCGCCTTCCCCTATTTCTCGCTGCTGGCCGCCGCGCTGGCGCGCCCACTCGGGCGCTACGGCCTCGTCGTCGACTGGTTTGAGGTGTGGTCTCGCCAGTACTGGCGAGGCTACCTAGGCTGTGTCGGCGGGCGCATCGGCGAGTTAGTGCAATGGCTATGCGCGCGGGTCCCACAGCGCGCTTTCTGTTTCTCACTACTGCATGCGGAGCGCTTGCGCGAGCTGGGCTTGTGCGGTCAGGTCACGGTGCTGCGGGGTCTGTATGCAGTTAGCCAAAAAGCGCGATGGCCGCCCAGCGCGCGCGGGGCATCGCCGTTTGCGCACCACCCAACACCCCCCCTCGCGCCCTCAGCATGGGGGTCAGAGCCGTCTGTGCTCGACCTCACCGACTCCACAGGCCACACGGGCCACACCGAAACCACCGCCCCCGAGCACCTGCCTCCGCACGGGAGGGCGCAGGGGGAGGCCCCGTTTGTGCTGTTCGCCGGACGACTAATCCCCGAGAAGCGGGTCACCGTCGGCGTGGCGGCCGTGGCACGGGCCGCGCAACGGATCGAGGGCCTGCGCGGCGTCTTCTACGGCGACGGCCCCGAGCGTGAGGCGCTCGATGCCACCATCGCCGAGCACCACGCCGGCGCCTTCATCTCGGCGCGCGGCTTCGGCGAGAGCGAGCAGGTCGACGCCGACATGGGCCGCGCCATGTGTGTGCTGCTGCCCTCCGAGCGAGAGGGCTACGGCATGGTCGTAGTCGAGGCCTCGGCGCACGCAACCCCGGCGGTGGTGGTCGCCGCACCCGACAATGCGGCCGTCGAGCTGGTCGAGGAGGGGTCAACGGCGTGATCGCCTCGAGCGCCGACCCCGAGGCGATTGCTGAGGCGATCGTGCGCGTGCACGAGGCGGGAATGGCGATGCGCGAGAGCACCGCAAGCTGGTTTGCGCAGAACGCCGAGCTGCTGTCGCTGGAAGGCTCGTTGCGCGTCGTGCTCGACAGCTATGCCACGCCGGCGTGAGGACATCACGCAGCGGGAGGACATAACACATCGCCAAACACACGATACCCCCTGTGCGCGGGGCACACAGTCTGCGAGTGCTTCAGCGAGCCAGTGTCCGCCCATAGCTCTCAAGCGTCAGCCGCGCAGTGCGCTCCCAGGTGAACTCGCGTGCTCGCTCCAACCCGCGTGCACGCAGGCGCTCGACCTCCGCGCGGTCCTGATCGCTCTTTGAGAGCAAGCGCTCGAGCGCAACGGCGATCGCGCGCTCGTCGTGCGGGTCGAACAGCAACGCCGCCTCGCCTGCGACCTCCGGTAGCGAGGATGCGTTCGAGCAGGCGACCGGCACGCCGCGCGCCATCGCCTCCAGCACCGGCAAGCCGAAGCCCTCGTACAGCGACGGGTACACGAACGCCTGCGCCACCTGCCAAAGCCCCTCGAACTCCTCGCCGCCGAGCCAGTCCAAGAAGCGCACGTCGCCCTCCACCCCGGCCGTGCGCGCACGCTCGCGCAACGCGACCTCGTGCTCGGTCGGGTAGCCCGGCAGCACCAGCAACGGCCGGCGCTCGGCCGGGATCAGTGCAAGCGCGCCGATCAGCGCGAGCAGGTTCTTGTGCGGACGCTTGGCCGACAGGCTCAAAGCGACGGGCGCTCGCCCAGGCGCAGGCGCTCGCGCAGCTCGTGCTCGGGCAGCGGCTGCTCGCGGCGCGACCGTGCCGATCCCCAAAGGGACCACGTCGATGCGCTCGGCGTCCGTGCCCAGCAGCTCGACCAGATCGCGCTGTGTGCTGTGCGAGATCGACGATCACGCGATCGGAGCGGCGCACCGCCAGCGGCACGAGCACGCGCATCCCCAGGTCGCGGATACCGGCGTGCGCCTCGGGGAAGCGCGCGTAGATCAGGTCGTGGACGGTGACCACGCGGCGAAAGCGGCCGCGCGCAGGGCGCGGTGCTCGCGAGGCTGTGCACGAGATCGACGCCGGCGCGGGCGGCCAAGCGCGGCAACAGCTGCTGCTCGCCGCGCACCCACTGCACCCGGTTGCGCGCGTTCACGGGCACCGTCACCGCTGGCAGCAGCTCGCCCCAAGGGCCGTCTTTGGCCGCGGCGGCCTCGCGGTTGACGAACGCCGTGAAGCGCAGCTCAGGCGCGGCCTTGACCAGCGCCGGGATCAACTCGCGCGCCGCAACCTCCATGCCACCGGTCTCGCCGGGCACGAGGAAGATCAGGTTCAGGCCGATGTGCGGCGGGCGCTCGTTCAAGGCCGCGGAGGCTAGCGCCCTTACGCGAGCCATCGTGCCGCGCCCAATACGATGAGCGACAATGTCCGCCTCGATCGATGTGGTGATAGTCGCCTACAACAGGTACGAGCTGACCGACAGCTGTCTGCGTCACCTGGCTGAGCAGACCGTGAACCATCGCGTCATCTTGGTGGACAACGGTTCCACCGACGACACGCGTGCGCGTCTGCAAGCCGAGTGGCCGGCGGCGCACCTGGAGTCTTTTCCAGACAACCGCGGTTTCGCAGAGGCATGCAATCGTGGAGTCTCGGCCGGTCAAGGCGAGTTCGTAGTGCTGCTCAACAACGACGTCGACTGTCGTGTGGACTTCCTGGAGCGCGCTTGTAGCCCCGCTCGAACAGGATCCGCGCATGGGAGCGGTCGCGGCGCTGATGCTGCAGCCGGGGGAGCACTTGATCGACAGCGCCGGTCTCGCCGCGGACGTGACGTTGGGGGGGTTCCCGCGGCTACAGGGGCTGAGCGTGCAAGAGGCGAATTCGCGACGGCCGATCCTCGCCGGCCCAGCTGGGACGGCCGCCGCCTACCGCCGCTCAGCGTGGGAGCAGGTCGGCGGGTTGGACGAGACAATCTTCGCCTACATGGAGGATTTCGACCTCGCCCTGCGGCTACGCAGCGCGGGTTGGAAGGCGACTGTGGCAGACGACGCCGTCGGGGTGCACCTCGGCTCGGCCACGCACGGGCACCGCTCGGCCTGGCAGCGACGCCATGCCGGCTTTGGACGCGGCTATCTGCTGCGCCGTTACGGCCTGCTGCGCGGGAGAACGGCACCGCGCACATTCGCGACCGAGATCGCCGTCGTGCTTGGAGACATAGTTATCTCGCGCGACTTCGCCGCCCTGCAGGGGCGCCTGTCGGGCTGGCGCGCGGGCCGCGGCAACCCACGGCTCGCGCGGCCACCGACGCAGGCGGTCGATCACACGATCGGTTTTCGCGACTCGCTCGCGCTGCGGCGTGGGGTGTACGGACGACGCGCTCGCTGATCACCGCCGCGGTCAGCTGGCAGCAGCGGTCGCCGGCTGCTCGCGCCACCACTGCACGGTAGCCGCGAGCCCGTCGGCAAGTGTAAAGCGGGGCCGAAATCCGACCTCCTCTCGCAACCGCGTGACGTCGGCCAACAGCAATGGCGGATCCTCAGCGCGATCGGGTAACGCGCCGAGGCGAATCAGCTCGGGACGTCCAACCAGCCGAGCGATCTCGGCAACGACCTCGGCGACCGTCACCCCGACCCCCGAGGCGATATTGACCTCGCCGAGCACTTCGCTCTCGAGCAGCGCGACCACGGCTCCGGCAACGTCCTCGACGTACATGAAGTCACGTACCTGCTCGCCGCGTGTGGTATCCACGGGCTCATCCGCGAGTAGCGAACGGATCACTGCGGGCGCGAGGCGCTCAGGCGCCTCACCTGGGCCGTAAATAAAGAACGGCCTACCCCATGCAAACTCGACCTGCTCCCGCTCGGCATAGGCCTGCACGATTCGGCGCAGACCGTCCTTAGCCACCCCATAAAGGGTGGCCGGGTCCAGTCGCGAGCGGACCTCGTGTAGAGGCGTATCGGCTGCCGACCAGTCGTACTCCGCGCAGGTGCCGAGCATCACCAGACGTTTCCCACCCTGGTCCACGAAGGCGCGCGCAAGACGTAGGCTGCGCTCGACCCAGATCACGTTCTCCGGCGCGTGCCAAAAGTGCCCATGCTCGAGGTACCAAGCCAGATGCACCAGGCTTTCAGGGGCCAGCTTTGCCATCAGTTCATCAACGGTGGCGTCATGCGCCAGGTCCGCCCTGTGCCAGTGAACCTCTCCAATGTCCGGAGGGACCGCGCGCGTGGTCAGCGCGTGCACCTCGGCGCCACGCCGCACCAGCTCACTCACGAGTGGAACACCGATGAAACCGGCCCCACCCGTAACCAAGACACGACTCACCGGCCGCCGCCAGCCTGTTGCGGGCCGGGCGTGTGTACACTCAGCAACCCTTTCGGGCAAGTTCGTCGATCTGCAAACACGGCTAGCATGGCCGGCGTGCAAGATCGACGCCTCGTCCTTCTAGTCGAACCAACCTCGAGGAACCCACGCGCAATGAAGATCTCCGTGCTGCTTCCAACCCGGGACCGGCTGTCGCTGCTGCGAGAAGCCCTTATAAGCATTAGACGCCTGGAGGACTCCGAGTGGGAGGCGGTAGTCTCCGACAACGACTCCTCCGAGGACGTTGAGGGCCACGTCGCCTCGCTGCAGGACGATCGCATCATCTATGCGAGAACCGACGGCCCGGTCTCCGTCACGGAGAATTGGAACAACGCCCTGGCCCACAGCAGCGGCGACTACGTGATCATGCTGGGCGACGACGACGCGCTGCTCAGCGCCTACTTTGCCCGAACAAGGAAATTGATCGCAGATTTTGATCATCCCCAAGTCATTTATCACAATGCGCTGTGTTATGCACATCCGGGAGTCGTCCCGGACGAGCCCGACGGCTTCTTGCGCTCGGAGGGATACGCACGTTTCCTGCGAGGAGCCAAGCATCCCGCTGTCCTGCCAAACGAGCAGGCGCGCCTGCTCGTACGCGGGGCAATGGACTTCCGACTCAGGTACGGATTGAACATACAGTTCGTCACCATCAGCCGCGACACCATCGACGAACTCGCGGACGGGGGGGATTTCTTCCGCTCACCATTCCCGGACTACTATGCGATGAATCATCTATTCGCACGCGCGCGCTCGATAGTGGTAGAGCCACAGCCGCTGGTCGTGATCGGCGTATCGTCTCGCTCCTTCGGATACTTCTACAACAACCGCCGCGAGACCGAGGGCAGATCATTCCTGGCAGGCAGGCAGCCTTCCGAGGTGCCCGAGGCCAGTATGTCAAGCCTCCTTCCGGGCACAAATCTCAACGAAGGATGGCTGCACTCGATGGAGGAGCTTCATCGACAGCTTGGCTCACCAGCCGATCCTAAACCCAACTACCGGCGCTACCAGATGCTGCAAACGCTGCAGGTCTACGAGGGCCATTACCTGCGTGGGACTATCAGCGCTCCTGATATCGACAAGTTCAGAGAGCATCTGAAGCCATTCCGGCGACGCTTGTACGACTCTCTCTTCGCCTTCCTGGCCAAGGCCGCCAGCGTCGCCCCGTCCTGGGCAGAGCCTTACGTCAGAGGAACGGTAGGCGCCTACACGCGCCAGTTCCCGGGATGGGACCCGATGCACGACACCCACCGCTACAGAAACATCGTCGAGATCGCCGAGTTGCTCAGCTGCGAAGAGCACCTGACGCGCTGGGAAGCCCAGAGAGGCCCGTGGCTACGCCGGCAGATCCTGCGATACCTGCTCCCGCGATAGGACCGGTTCGGCCTGTCAACCCCAGGCCAGGCCCGATAGTGAGCGTCGGAGTTCGGGATCTCCGCGCTGGTATGCGAACGTGCGGTTGTCCGCGACGAGCAGACCCTCTTGGTCGCCCTGCCAGAACGTACGGCTGAGGTGCCACCGCTCGTGATCGTAGAGGGTGCCCATGCGATCGACGACAATCGTGCGCAAGCCCATGCGCTGCACCTGGCGAGTGATGCTCTGGCGGCCGTTCTCCAGAGCATAAGCGTCCACCTTGCCACGAATCGTGCTGAGCCGCAGTCGCCGGAGGGTGGCGTGGGAGACCACGAAGGCATTGGTGCGAAGGTGGTAGGCCGGGAAACACTCGAGCCCTGGGATCTGGCGCAGCGCGCGCGCGCGGGCGGGTACCGACGCCCTCGCTGAGTGAAGCCCTGCCCTTACCGAGTGGGACTCTACCCTCACTGCACTCCTCTCACCGCCCTCCATCGCTCGCAACTGCTCTCGTACGCTCTTTGGTGAGGCCAGAACACCACGGTATGCGCTCGGTAGTCCCAACGAGTATGCCACCCACGAACGGGTGCTGGCCCATGAGCCGGTGGCACCCACAAGGCCCACCCCGGGATCGTCCAGAGCAGCGGAGAGCTTTGCCAACCAATCATCGACGAGCGGCAGGCTGTAGGAGTTCAGGAAACAATAACGAGCACCCTGTAGGCACGTTGCGGCGGCAAGATATACGCCGATGTCTAGGCCCGCGTCGGGGAAGAACAGCGTCCTCGGATGCAGGTCGGCAAGCTCCTCAAGGTATGGCTCAGCCTCACTGAGCGACTCAAAACCCTTCATGGCTAGCACTAGCTCATGATCGACGCCCGCATCGTGACGACGTAGCGCGTCGGCAAAGGCGCGCAGCGGACCGCCTCCGTTGGCCGCACGAACCAGGTGCACAACACACAGGCGCCCAGCCGACTGGGACGTATCGGAGACCTCCGGCAACACGATCCGCCTGCGAAGCCAGCGCCCCGTCCAGCCGACGTGGGAAGCAGCCCCCACGATGCTGGGATGGGGCTGCGAGGATTGCTTAGACGAGACTATACGACCCATACGAATATTCTGAACATTGGGGATTTTAGCCCACGAGCACGCGAGATCGACCGACCAAGCGCACCTGAAAACAAGGTACCATCACTGAACCATGCAGCTCTCTGTCCTACTACCCACTCGAAACGGCGCCAGTTACCTGCACGATTGCGTGGCTTCAGTGCTGTCATCCAAACTGGACGGGATGGAGCTTGTCGTATCCAATAACGCGAGCGAGGATGAGACGCGCGATGTCTTGGCCGCTTTTCGCGAAGATTCCAGGCTACGCGTTCTCCATCAGCCCGAGCCAATCCCGGTGAATGACAACTGGAATGCCGCGCTGAATGCCTCCCAGGGTGAGTACGTGCTGCAAATCGGAGACGACGACTGCATATTGCCCGGCGCTCTGGATAGCCTGATGGAAACGCAAGCCGAGCTCGGAGGGCCGGAGGTTCTGAGCTTCGACGCATACGGTTTCGCCTTCCCGGGCGCATTGGGGCCCGATTCATCGGCATATGTTTCCGACCCTCTCTTTCGCTACGACGAGCGGATGCCGCGCGATGGCAAGCTTCCGCGGGAATGTCTGTTGTGGTGTGCAAAAGAAGCGTTCCGCTTCCAGCCTCCATTCTGCCCGAACCTTCAGTCCACGCTGTTCTCACGTGCGGCATTGGCGCGGCTTCCACATGGCCCATTCGGTGAACCCTACCCAGATTTCTATGCGACGATAGCCTTGATGCTAACCGCCCAGAGGTGGGTCCATCTTCGCCGCAAGCGAGTCGTGGTGGGGATATCGCCCAAGTCTTTTGGCCGCACGCTACTGGGCGGGGGCACGGACGCCGGTCGTGCCTATCTTGGCATCGATACACAATTTGATGGATACCTACCTGGGACGGATATGGTCAATGGCTGCCATCTCACTCTCCAACAGCTTAAGCGCGATTTTCCCCGCGAGCTCAAAAATGTGGAGATCAGTCGCAGCGACTACGTCTACCGCCAGCTCTATTCCTGGTATCTCTTCGGGCGACTCGGGAAGATCGACCGTACGGAGATGATCCATCGTCTGCGCATGCTGTCAATCAAAGACTGGGCAGGCTTCGCCGGTGAGATGGCAAGGCGGTTCAACCTTGACATGGTGCGCCGCCACGCCAAGGTGGATGGCTCGAACGCGATTGCGTCGGTATGGACGGACATGGTTCCTGCGCCCGAGCATGGTTCGATCGGCGAGTTCGCACAGTGGGCCGCTCGACGCGAGGGTCTCATTAGCGAAGAGGCTGTGAGCAGATAAGCGGACCTGGTTTTTCTGACTGCCCCCGACCGTCGTCTGTCGAAGCAGATCAGGCGCTGTGTCGTCGAATGACCATCTCAAGCACATCGCTCGGGATGGCTTTGAGGGCAAGCAGCGCCACCCCGTAAAGCACTGTGGAGAGCACCACCCGGCCAATGACCGGAAGGCTCCCAGCCAGCAGCACAGGTCCGGCGCCGATCAGCGCGGCAAGCGCGACCTTGGGCACGATTCGTAGGCTGGGCCTCAGGTGGGAGCGCCCGTGCATTAGGACCACGGCACCGAAGACCGCCGCTGCGATCTCGATCGAGGCGGTTCCGATCGCGGCCCCTTGCGCCCCGTCAAGGGCTGTCAACACGCCGACGACCACCGCAATAGCGAGAAGCAACGACAGATTGAAGATCAGGATCGCGCGGTGAAGGTGCAAGCTCAACAGCCCGTAGCCCCATACCGAGCCGACGAACGTAGCGCCAACCGCCAGACCCTGGACGGTGAGGATCGGGACAGCTGGAAGGAATTCGTGGCCACCGATCACTTCGATGGCCAGCCGCGCTCCGATGGCGATCGAGAGGGAGACCCAGACCCCGACGATCAGCGCCGCATCGAACACGCGTGAGAGCGCATAGGCGAGGCGATCTGGATCGTCTCGCGCTGCTCGGGCGAAGATTGGGAAGGCCGCCCCGACGAGCAACCCGGGAAGGATCAGCAGAAATTCAACGACTCTGTAAGAAGCGCTGAAGTAGCCGAGCTCCTGTCCCCCCGCGATCAGCGACACCAGCACGATTGCCACACGGAAGTAAAGGGCTGCCGCGGCGACGGCGATCGAGTATGTGAGCACCGGACCGACCAGCGCCCGCCACTCGTGCATACCGAACGAGGGTCTGATCGGGATGTCGCCCCGCACGAGTGCGACTGTGGGGACCAGGATGGCGAGCGCTGCGACCGCGCCAATAGCCAGGAAGGCGAGCAAGTGTGCGTCGGCGAGCACAAGCAACACGATCATCGCGGCAACGACAAGCTGACGGGTCAGATCGAGCGCGGAGACCCAGCCGAGTCGCAGACGAGCCATCAAGGGCACCGCAAGCGTAGCCTGGATGTTTAGCAAAAGCACACCGGCACCGGCGATCAGCACGCCGACACCCAGCAAGCTCCCGTAGACAAGGAAGGCAAAAGCCGCCATCACTGCCACGCCCGCGGTCGTAAGCACCAGTCGGATGCCGAGCAGATTGGTAGCCAGGCGGGCGCGACGGTCGCCGTGCAGCACAGCGAGTTCGCGAATCCCGATCGCGGTCAGGCCGAGGTCTGTGAGGCCGGCGACGACCGCGCTCAGCGACATCGCGGTCGTGTAGCGGCCAACTTCCACGACGCCAAGGTGACGCAGCAGCAGCGCGGCCGCACCGACGCTGAACAGCGAGCCGACGAAGAAGGCGCTGACTCGCATCGCTCCCCCGCGCACTGCGGCGGGACCGGCCGCGGACGTCGAGAGAAGGTCTATGTCGGACGGCGCCGGATCCTCCGAAGGTGTAGGCCACACCTCGGCGTGAGCATCCGCTCGGCTTGTACCGGACAGCTCGATTGCGCTCAACCTATCTGGACTTGAAAATCTGGATAGGCAAGATCCCTCTCGGAAATCGTCCGCTCGCCGTCTGCCGGCGGCCACTCGATCGCAAACGCCGGGTCGTCGAAGCGCACCCCAGTAGCCGCCTCAGGCACGTACGGGTACCCCATCTGGTAGAGCACTTCGCAGTCATCTGTAAGCGTCTGAAAGCCGTGGGCCATGCCAGCTGGGATATAGAAGGCTAGGCCATTATCGACGCTCAGCTCGACGCCATACCAACCGCGGTAGGTGGGCGAGTCATCGCGCAGGTCAACCGCCACATCGAAAATAGCGCCGCGCACACAGCGCACGAGCTTTGACTCGCCATGCGGCTCGGCCTGGTAGTGCATACCGCGCAGCGTGTTGCGGCGCGCGTTGAAGGATGCGTTGCACTGCACAACCTGCGGGTTGATTCCATGCGCACGGAACTCCTCAGCGTCGAATGTGCGCGCGAACCAGCCGCGCTCGTCACTGAGCTGTTCCGGTTCGACGACCCAAGCTCCCGGGAGCGGTGTAGCGGTGAACTTCACGAGAGTAGTGTCAGCTCCGGCGTACGCGCGGCGAAGCGCCCGCCCCACTCGCGGATGAAGCTCAGTTGCTCGATGATCTCGTCCTTGAGGTTCCATGGCAGGATCAAGACTATGTCGGGCTTGTCCTCGCGCAGGACATCGGGCGAACATATCGGAATGTGGCTGCCGGGCAGGAAGTGGCCCTGCTTGTGAGGGTTCAGGTCGCATGTGTAGTCAACGAAATCACGCTTGACGCCACAGTAGTTGAGCAGGGTGTTGCCCTTTGCGGGAGCGCCATAGCCCGCGATGCGTAACCCCTGCTGCTTGAGGTCGATCAGGAAGCTCATGATCTGGCGCTTGTCCTGCTCGACGCGCTGGTTGTACTCGAGGTAGGTATCGATCTGCTCGTAGCCTGCACCGCGCTCACGCTCGCACAACTCGGCGGCAGCGGCAGTCTGCGGCTTCTCGGCGTCCTCAGCGTGGCAGCCGTAGATGCGCAGCGAGCCGCCGTGAGTTGGTAGCTCATCGACATCGAACAGGCGTAGGCCATGGGCCTCAAACACACGACTGACGGTGAGGAACGAGAAGTAAGAGAAATGCTCGTGATAGATGGTGTCCCACTGGTTGTCCTGCATAAGGCTCATCAAATGGGGAAACTCCATCGTGATGACTCCACCCAGCTTGAGCAGGACCTTCATTCCCGCCACGAAGTCGTTGAGGTCGGGGACATGCGCAAGCACGTTGTTGCCGAGCAGCAAATCGGCGGCCGAGTCGCCGGCGAGCGAAGTCGCAGTCTCCCGCCCAAAGAACTCTACGAGTGTCGGGATGCCCTTCTGCAGAGCAACCTTGGCGACGTTGGCCGCCGGCTCGATCCCGAGCACCGAGATGTGGCGTTCGTGGAAATACTGTAGAAGGTAGCCATCGTTGGAGGCGAGCTCCACCACGTGGCTCGAGCCATCCAGGCCGAAGCGCTCGATCATCAGCTCGGCGTAGCGGCGCGAGTGCTCGAGCCAGCTCGAGGAGTATGAAGAGAAGTAAGCGTAGTCGGAGAAGATGTGCTGCGGCGACTCGAACTGCTCTAGCTGCACGAGGAAGCACTCTCCACAGACTAGGGCACGCAAAGGGTAGAACGGCTCCATGGCGTTGGAGCGCTCAGGCGCTAGATAGGAGTTGGCCAGCGGCGACATGCCGAGGTCTGCGAATACAGCCTCGACCGCGGCGCCACAGAATCGACAGGTGGTCTTACTCATGGTCAAGCCAGAGCGTATTGGAAAGCCTCGATCTGTTCCAGCGTCACCGCGCGCATGTCCTCTCCGTCACGCAGGCGCCGGTACCAATCTACGACGGCGTCCAGACCTTCCCCTAGCCCCCACATTGGCCGCCAACCGAGGTGCGCCCTGGCTCTCGAGGAGTCGAGCTTGAGATAGCGCGCCTCGTGGGGATGGGATTCCTTGTCGTGGATGACGCGCAGCTCCTCGGGCCATAGCTCGGACATGCGCCGCACAATCCAGCCGACTGGCCGCGCATCCTCGTCGGCTGGGCCGAAGTTCCAGCCGCATGCGTGCTCGGGCGAGCGCCACAATCCCTGGGCGAGCACGAGATAGCCGCTGAGTGGGTTGAGTACGTGCTGCCACGGACGCACGGCCTCGGGGTTGCGCACGTGCAGCGTCTCGCCCGCCAGGGCGGCGCGCATGATGTCGGGCACGAGCCGGTCGAGCGCCCAGTCGCCGCCGCCGATCACGTTTCCGGCGCGCGCCGTGGCCAGGCGAGCGCCATCTGGATCTGAGAAGAACGAGCTCCGGAACGCGGCTGTGACAAGCTCAGCGCAACCCTTGGAATTGGAGTAGGGATCATGGCCTCCCATTGGCTCGTGCTCACGGTAGCCCCACTCCCACTCACGGTTCTCGTAGCACTTGTCGGAAGTGACGTTGACGACCACCCGCACTCCTTCGTGGCGACGCACGGCATCCAGTAGATTTACGGTGCCCATCACGTTCGTCTCGTAGGTCTCGCGCGGCTCACTGAAGGAGCGTCGCACGAGCGATTGAGCCGCCATATGGATCACGACCTCCGGCTCACCAGCGCGTACGGCCTCCTCGACCGCATCCTGATCGCGCACATCGCCTGTGACGCTTGCGATGCCATCTCCTACTCGCCCATACTCGTATAGCGATGGCTCGGTCGGCACGCAATCGGAGAAGCCCGTGACACGAGCGCCAAGCGACTGTAGCCATAGGGCCAACCAAGCGCCCTTGAAGCCGGTGTGACCGGTGAGCAGCACGCGGCGGCCCTCCCAGAAAGCAGGCTCGACGTGGCCGGACGCCTGTGGAGTGGCGCCGATAGGGTTGCTCGGATCTCGATATGCGCTCATAGCCTTCGTCGGCCTACCCTAGCGAGCCCATTGACGCGGGGGCAAGTCTCGCTGAGGCTACGGCCTCTGCGGCCTATATATCTCCTCTACGTAGCCCCGGCGTAGCCAGGACGCCTCGCGGCTGATACGAGCGAAGCCACCCACTCGTGCGAGCGCATGGGAGACGACGTTCTGGGGATCACCCGCGAACCACCTGGCGGACTCATGGTTGTAGCTATAGAAGATGCCATCGCACCCCTGTCGCGCCCATAACAGATAGTCAAGCAGTGCAGGCTCCGGGATCTCCGGCATGCTGTCCTTGTTGACCAGCACGTCGAATGGCAGGTCGATACTCGACAGAGCATGCGTCGGGATGATCGCGACACGCCGTGGATCCTCGCCATAGAACGATACCTCCGAGGAGCCAAGAGCCTGAGAGAGGAAATAGCCCTGCAGCACATTGATCAAAGGCAGGTCCACGATGCGATACTGCACATTTGTCATTCGCAGAAGCCAACATGCCATCGCACCGTAGCCGCCACCGATCTCGACGACGCGAAGCGGTTGGTCGCGATCAGCTAGATGCATCCGTATCGACTCACGCAGGCGAGCTGCCGCGTAAATCTGATCGGGCGCGCTGCGGCTGATCAGGCGTCCTGCGATTACGATCCCGTAGGCAGCGCCGATATCGGGGAAATCAAGCGACGTGTTCAGCGCTGCCTCGGTATTCCCCACAAGAGCCTCAATGCCGTCCGCGAACGCGATCCCTACGGCACCCTGCTCGGGGTTTTCGACCCGGACGGCGCCCAGCGACTCGGCGAGCGCTACGAGCTGATTCAGTATCTCAAGACGCATAACCCTCGTGTTAAACCGAGACCGTGAAGAGGCGCCACGGTTACCGAGGTCCATGCCGAAGACGAAGTCGGAGCGGAACATCGAGGCGAGCAACTCAGCCAAGCTCTCGGAATCTCCTCGACCGAGTGCCGAGGCCAGCCCCTGTTGGGGATACTTGAAGGTCTCGTGAGACCATATTCCCGAGGTCGGCGGTGCGTCGAGCAGTGCCGTAGCGTAGGCATCGATAAGACGTTGGCAGAGATCCACGTCTGCGTCTGCGACGGGCCGTGGAGCACGGAAATGGACGCGTGTCGAGGGAAGCGCGCCGCGAGATCGGTATAGCCATCCCGGGCGATCGAAAGACTCAATAGTACGGACATGATCGAGAGCCGCCGCGAAGCCGCCGTATGCTCTGCGGCCGAGAGGCGAATGTATCACTGGTTGTACTATCTTTTTGAATTGTCCTGTCATTCAGTGCCAGGATACACTCTCCAGAACTTCACTCAAAACGCCTGGACACCCGCGGTCTCGGGTGATAACCGAGCGCTTCGCCCCCCTTGGCCCGGTCAGTGAGATTCAGGCCGGTCTTCTCGCCACCGAGCAGCGCCCTGGTCATCGCTCTATCTCATGCGGTCATACCCTTGCGGAACACGAGCGTGACAGCAGACCCGTTCAAGCCTCTTCGTTCAATTGGGGCGGCGAGATGACAGAGCGCAAATGCCGAGAGCTGCATGAATCTGGAAGACGGGCCCCTTGCCGGATTAGGTCTTATCGCGTTTATCCAGCCAAGCAGGTCGCATTCCACGCCATTCGGATCAGTCGTCGTCGCCTCGACACAAGTCATGCCATAGCTGCGCGCCTTCTCCATGAGAACCTCGGGCGGCGCGAGCACCAGATGACGGGGGGCGTCGAGATGCGCCCACCTCGTTCGCATCCACCGAAACTGCAGCGAGCGTGGATTTGGGACGGCGATCGCAAGGACGCCGCCGGGCTCGAGCTTCTCGATTGCGCCCTCAAGCGTCGCGACAGGATTTAGGAGGTGCTCAAACGCGTGCCATAGGACAATAGCGTTGGAGGGGGCCAGCGCGGAGAGCGCCTCGAGCGGATTGTCGCTGCAAACAGCCGAGGCCCCCAGCCGCTCCTCAATGTATGCACAGCACCGAGCGTCCATCTCCACTGCTGTGACATCGAAGCCGCCACTCTGAGCGGCCGCGACAAAGCCCCCACTTCCAGCTCCGATGTCGATCAGCGCACCGCCCTTCACATGCGTTCTCAGCATCTGAACGCGGAAGAGATCCGCAAGCTGACGTGATGGATTGCTCTTCCATTGAGGCTCTCCGTCATCGTCGAAGGGCTCGTAACCAACGCGATAATATTGTCCGAGATCACTTGGGATGTCAGGCAAGAAGACAGTCTTACACAACATGCACCGGTGATAGGTAAAGCGCTCCCGCGTAACTTGCCGGTTACGATCATGCGCCACGAACGCCGGCTTGGCAGCGTTGCCGCACATCGGGCAGACAGAGCTCTGAGAAATCACGAGCAGAGCCTCATCGCAGACCGAGAATCGGGGAGCCAGCCAGGATCGTAGGCTTCACGCATCGAGACTATAGCCCCGTCGGGGATTCCAGGATAAACGCCCGTTCGTTGAGAGTCGGCTACTCCCGCTTATGTTCCGACCCCTCGATTGCGCACAACTGGCTACTCCCAAATGCGCCAGGGCGCTGAGGTCCCCCACAGCTCCTCGAGCTGGTTGCGCTCGCGCAGCGTGTCCATCGCCTGCCAGAAGCCTTCGTGACGGAACGAGGAGAGCTGGTTGTCGAGCGCGAGCGAGCGCATCGGCTCCTGCTCCCAGAGCGTGTGGTCGCCATCAATGTAGCGCCCGACCTGTGGGGAGAGCACGAAGAAGCCGCCGTTCGTCCACGCGCCGTCGCCGCGCGGCTTCTCCTCGAATTCGCGCACGCGATCGCCGTCGAGGTCGAGCGCGCCGAAGCGGCCGGGCGGCTGCACCGCGGTGACGGTCGCGAGCGTGCCCTGGTCGCGGTGGAATGCGATCAACGCTGAGATGTCGATGTCCGCCAGGCCGTCGCCATAGGTGAAGCAGAAGTCCTCGTCGCCCACGTAGGGAAGTACGCGCTTGAGACGTCCCCCGGTCATCGTGCTTTCGCCGGTGTCGACGAGCGTGACGCGCCACGGCTCGGTGGCCGAGCGATGCACCTCCATCGTGCCGCCCGCCAAATCGAAGGAGACGTCGCACGTGTGCAAGTAGTAGTTGGCGAAGTACTCCTTGATGAGGTAGCCCTTGTAGCCGAGACAGATTACGAACTCCTCGATGCCGTGGGCGGCGTAGATCTTCATGATGTGCCACAGCATCGGCTTGGCCCCGATCTCGACCATCGGCTTGGGGCGCACCGCCGTCTCCTCGCTGAGTCGCGAGCCGAAGCCACCGGCCAAGATCACTGCCTTCACGCGCTCAAACTATAGTCAACGGGTCTGCGCGGGCGCCTCTTGGGCGTACGCCTGGGCGGCGGCTCCCAAACGGCGCTGACGAAAGTTGCTCCCGCCGTGACGGTTGCCAGCGTTTTCCTTCCGCGGTGAAACTCGACGATCGCGGAGTGTCGATGTCAGCCAGGCCGTCGCCGTAGGTGAAGCAGAAATCTTCCTCGCCGAGATAAGGGAGCGCACGCTTGAGGCGCCAGCCGGTCATTGTGCTCTCACCCGTATCGAGCGTGACGCGCCACGGCTCGGTAAACTCCAGCCTGAGGCGACTGCTCAGGACTCGTGCACCAGCACCACATTTGACGCCCCTGCCGCATATGGGAAATCGGCCTCCTGCTGGCTGACCACGCGGAACTCGTAGTCGATCGGGCCCGCCAGGCGGAAGCGATACTTCGCGCGGTAACCGCCCCTCTTGGCAGTCGTCAGCACCTGAAATTGGCGCCACGGACCCGACAGCGTGCGCGCCTCGAGCACTAGCTGCTTGCCGCCCGGCGGCAATGGGGCGCCTCGCAGCGTGCCGCTGAAGACGATCCTGCCGCCCTCCTGGGTCGTGCGCGGGGTTATTTGCAAGCTGAGGCTGGCCGGAATCGTGAGCTGCAGCGAGCCGGTGACAGCTGGCGTCGGCGCGCCCAGCTGGGCGCTGTAGGCGAACGTCAGCCTTGCGGACTGGGTGCTCGCAGGCACGCGGAAGCTGAAGCTGCCGTTCGTCGCCGTTCTCGCTGTGCCCAATGCTTGCGTCGGGGCCCGCTCGTAAGACGGCGTGTCGAACACCTCGACGACGGCTCCCCCGATCGGCGCGCCCGCCGGCGTCGTCAACCGTCCCGAGACTCTCTGCGCGCGACCGTAACTTCCCGCCAAAGCTGCCTTCGCTGTGGCGCTCCAGCGCACCTGCAGCGCTGCCTGCTCCGTGGCGTTCGTGCCGTTGTTCTGCAGCTGTACCGTCGGGACCGGGGCGTTGTTTGTCACTGCGGGGGTTATTTGGATGGGTTGGGCGTGCTGTTCGGTGTTCTGCGGCTGTTGGCCTTCGGGCGAGGGCTGGGTTGGTGGGTCCACGGCCTTAGTGTGGTTTTGGACGGTGACGTTGCGATCCAAGGCGACCGTCGAGTTGCCCGCCGCGTTGGTCACCGAGACGACCAAATGATGGCTGCCGTCAGTGAGAGTCGTCGTGTCGAAAGGGACGTCGGCGCGCAGGGCCCCTGGGCACGGGCGCAAATACAGGAAAGCTGGCAGGCCGTCAGTCGTCTGAGCTACGTTCTGGCAGTGGCCGCCATTGCTTGCCAGCACCGTACTGCCCACTTCTGTGCCATCGACCGTGAAGACCGCCCTGTACACGCCTGAGCCTTCGTCTTCGGCATGGAAAGAAAGGTCCTCGGTGCCTGACAGCGTCGTGGCCGTCGCCAGTTCGCCTTCGACTTCGCTGACCCTTGGCTGGCTTGTCTGTTCTAGGACGAGATCGGCGGCATAGAGGTAGACGACGGCGGCGTAGCCGTTGGGATCGTGTTCGCCCTTTTTGCATGGCCTACTGAGCGTCCCGTAACAAGCTGCATTGACATAGAGATCGGAGCCAAGATTGTTCTTCGGCACTTCAATCCGGTTCGTGGCGGCAAATGGTTCTTCGGGTTCTCCCTCGCCGCCTTTACACGACAAATAGACACATTCTTCGAAGCTGCTCGTCTCTTCCGGACCAGACAGCCAGAACTCATAAGTCGCGTTCGCTGACGTGCCACCGTCGGCGTCACCGGCCCGCCAAAGGGTGGCTCCAGCCAAGGTCTCGCTTGCGGGAGGACTGAATGCCCACGTCGCAACGTCCGTATTGCTGGCATGTTCAACCCCATCCCCTAGCGCGGCAGTCAAAGCGCCGCCTTTCGCGCACTTGTCTTCGGCGTAGACAAAGGCACCAGTCGCGCTCCCGCTCCACCCATCCGTAGGCGCCACTTCTCCATTTGGCATCCGGCAGCTGTACACGTGAAAGTCTCCAGCCCGAGCGCTAGCCACAAGCGCAAGCACGCAAATCCCAGCCAGCATCGCCACCCCGACCGCCTTCACAGCTGCCCCCACTAGACTCGCCACCTTCGTGGCCTTCGCCACCCCCGCGACCGCGATCACCGAAAGCACCGGCCCCGCACTACTGCTCCTCATCCAAAGCATCCTCAGATTCCTTTCCATCTAGGTCGAAAAAGCGGCCGGTCATGCAGCCGCATTAGCTGCATGTCGCCGGGCGGCGGCTCCTCACCCCCCTGTCAATTGACTGCCGACACGTCTTTATCGGACCAGCATGCGAGTGAGCCGTAGGTTTCGGCCCATCCAAATCGACGAATGTTCGGGTCGATTCAGCTGAAGCGGATCGGCAGCTCGGCCAGGCCGTAGATGCCGAGGATGCTCTCGAACACAGGCTCGCCGTCGAGCTCCAGGCGCGGCATCTTGCGTGCGAGGAAGCTCAAACCCTCTTCCAGCTCCAACCGCGCAAGGTTGGCGCCGAGGCAGTAGTGCACGCCGGCCCCGAATGTAAGCGCCCGGGCTTTGGGCCGCTCTGCGGTGATGTCGAAGCGATCCGGCTCAGCGCCCACGCCATCGCGGTTGCCGGTAAACGCACAGACCATCACGATCGTGTCCGGCGGAAACGTCACGTCGCGGTAGGTCAGCTCCTCGACGGTGATCCGTGCCGTGAAGGGCGTGATCGGCTCGTAGCGCAAAGCCTCCTCGACAGCACGCTCGGCAAGCGAGGGATCGGCGACAAGCGCCGCCCACTGCTCGGGATGTTCAGCCAACAGGCGAACAGCGTGGGCAAGCTGGCTCTGGGTCGTGTCGACGCCGCCGATCAGCACGTTCAGCACGAGGTTGACGCACTCCTCCTCGCTGAGCTTTTCGGCGAACCGACCGCCACCATGAGGGGCGGCTGAGCGACCGCCGACGTCTTCGGGCGCGTCGTCGGCCGAAGGGCGGTAGGTGGCCGCCAGCAGCGTCGAGATCAAATCGTCGCCTGGGTCCTCACGCCGCGCAGCCAACAGAGCGCGCGCGTACTCGTAGAACTCCTCCACCGCCTGCTCGATCCCAGCCCGCTCGTTCATCATCGAGGCCGCGTCGAACTGGCGTTGGATCCAGTTGGACCAGTGGTGCAGACGGGGAGCATCTGAGATCGGCGCCCCCATCACGGTCGCGATCATCCGCGAGGGATAGGGCTTGGCAAACGCCCCAACGAACTCACACATGCCGGCGTCAACTACGGGAACGAACAACTCATCCAAAAACCCCCGCATCGCGGGACGCCAGCGCTCCACGGCACGCGCCGTCAACGCCGGGTTCACAAGGCTGCGCAAACGCGTGTGATCGGACCCGTTGACGTGCAGGATGTTGCGCTGCATCTCCTCCCAAAGCGGCCCGCTGCTGACGTCGAACAGCTCGGCGATCTTCATACCCGGGAAGATCGCCGAGCGTGTCCGCAGGAAGAACTCGCCCGCCTCGCGGTCGAGCACCACGTACCCGTACGGCCCAGCCGCCAGCCACCCCTCGGCTGCCAGCTCGTTCATGGCCGTGTGAAAGCGCTCCCCCTTCAGCTCGGGGTCGGTGTAATCGAAGCTCGAAAGCTCCAGCTCTCCGACGAGCGCCATGTCTGGATCGGGTGGTTGGGGGTGGGTGGTGGAACCTACTTCTTCGGGTGCACCGTCTGCTTGAGGCTTGCTCCGGGGGTGAACTTCGGGGCCTTGGACGCCTTGATCTTTACCTTCTCGCCCGTGCGCGGGTTGACCCCTTGACGGGCTGCGCGTTTGACCACGGAGAACTTGCCGAAGCCCGTGATAACGACCTCGTCGCCTTTCTTCAGCGTCTTGCCGACTGTGGTCAAGAACGACTCGACCGCGCGCCCAGCATCCGCCTTGGAGAGACCGCTGTCGCCGGCGATCGCCTCGACAAGCTGGCTCTTGTTCATGGAGTGCTCCCTTTCGATTGTGTGACTGGCAGTGGCGCAGACTAGCGCGCCAGCCCACGAACTGGCTTGAGCATGCGGCGCAGCTGCTCGCGCATCAGCTGCAAGCCGCGCTCGGGAGCCACCGCAAGCGAGCCGATCGCGGCGCTCGCCTTCTCCTCGGAGAGGGCCGTGTTCGACGGCAGCTCAAGCTCTGGATCCTCACCGCAGGCCTGCAGAAAGGCCTCAACCGTGCCCCCTTGCACCAACCCAGGCTCGCAGTCAAACGCGCCCGCGAGCAACTCCAGCCACTCGTAGCGTCCCAACGGCACACCTCCACCCATGTTGTAAACGCCTTCACACCCCTGCGCAATCAGCTCGCAGGTGCGCTGCGCAAAGTCCCAAGCATATGTGGGCGAGCGCCAAAGCCCGTGCGGCGCCGACAGCTCGGTATGTTCGCGCAGTCGCTTGACGAGGCGCAGCGCCAGCCCCGAGCGCTCCCACGGGCCAGGCGCCTGGGAGCCGAGGTGCAGCGGCCGCGACAGGTTCACGCCGTACACGTCCGCGGGTCGCAAGATCAACCAGGGAAGGTTCGCGCGCATCGTCGCCTGCTCGCAGGCAAGCTTGGAGCGTCCGTAGGCGTTGACGGGAGCGGGAGCATCGCTCTCGGCAAAGCGCGAGCCCGCGGGTCGATAGCCGCTGTAGACCCAGTCACAGGACACGAGCACGTAGCGCGCCCGCACGGCCCGCGCCGCGGCGATCGTGTGCTCGGTGGCGAGATAGTCGAGCTCGGCAAGCCGCGGCTCGCGCTCGAAGCGACTGAGCGCGACCCCGCCGGCAGCGTGCACGATCACGTCGGGATCGAACTCCATCGCCCCGGCAACGCACTGGTTGCGCTCCGCGACGTCGACGGCAATCGCCTGCACCCCGTCCAGCTGGGCAGCCTGCGCGCGATAGCAGCCGATCGCCTCCCAACTCTGCTGAGCCGCCGCGGCGGCCATATTCGATCCGATCAGGCCACCGACGCCTGTCACCAACACCCGCATCTGGTACACACCGTCTCTTAGCTGTCAAATAACGGTAGCAGCCCGGGGTGGGTTGCTCGCAAGAGGCATGCCTCGCGCGACGCGCGTGCGCGACGACGCGGGCGCGTACGGCGGCGCGCGCATTATGCGCGCCCGCACGCGCTCCCGCACGCGGGGGGCACCCGGTTTTTCGGTACTCCGACGCCGCCCTTCCGTTTACGGCAGGAAAGCGTTCGTGCCGTAGCGCGCCGGGGCGATCGACGTGTGGATCAGGCCGGCGCCCAGCATCCACCTCGACATCGCCGCCACGTTGGCCGACTGCAAAGTCCCGAAAGCAACGGTGTGCCCCGCCGCGAACAGCGATAGATAGACCTTCAGCGACGCCGCGGTCAGCGCATGCGGCAACGTCGGGTTGGCCGCCTCCAGCTCCGCCAGGCTGCGCGAAGGATCGATAAGCGTGTCTTCGTAGCCGTGCACAGTCGCCGCCACGAAGTCACGCACGAGCTGTGGATCTGATGCGATCAGATGGCGCGTCGTGAACGCGACCAGACCCGGGTAGGCAGGCCCGCCGTACTGGGACAAGCCGAACGCCGTCACCGGATGCCCGCTCGCACCCAGCGTCACGCCTTCGTCGGGGATGAAGCCAGTGAAGGCAGCGATCCGACCCGCCAGCAAAGCCTGCGGCCCGTTGAAGCCGACCGTGACGACATGCACGCGACTGGGGCTTACGCCGGAGGAGCGCAGCTCGGTGTCGAGCACCGCCAGATCCGAGGGCACGCCGGTAATGCCCACTGTCCTGCCAGCGAGCCCAGCGGGCGAGTGCAGGTGCTCGGAAGCCAGCGCGATCAGTCCGCCGAGCGGCCGCTGCACAAGCGCCATCACCGCCTGCGCATCGCCGCCACCCGCGATCAGCGAGGCCACGTCGCTGCCGTCGGCGAGCCCGAACTGCGCCTTGCCGGCGTCGATCAGCTTCAGCGTTTCCTGCGTGGAGGTCGGTTCGACCACGCGCAGATCGATCCCCTCGCGCTTGTAATAGCCGGCGGTCAGCGCCCGGTAGATGCCGGCATGGACTGCATTGGGCGTAAAGTCGAGGATCAGCGTCACCTGCATCGGGTGCGCAAGCGGCGCCGGCACGACATGAACGGAGCGGCTCGCGGTGCTGCTCGCGCTCGAAGAACCGCACGCGCAAAGGCCAATCGACAGCGCGCAGGCCAACCCCCAGATGCTGATAACTCTCCATGCCCGCAAAGGCAAGGAGCCGAAACCCCGGATGGGTAGGCGGTATCGTCCAATCACTTGAAGGGATCCTCCTCAGCACAGGTTGCGGGACAGCACGCGGCGGGCCACGAGGCCCGCACGCTATCGGGCGAGCCGATTAGGGAGCTCTACACGACCGAGGACCTCCCCGCGGGGATCGGCGATCCCGAGCGCGACCCGATCGGCCGCCCCGGCTCCTACCCGTTCACGCGCGGCATCTACGAGTCGATGTACCGGGGACGCTTGTGGACGATGCGCCAGTTCGCCGGCTTCGGCACCAGCGAGGAGACCAACGAGCGCTTCCACTACCTACTCGCCCACGGCCAGACGGGCCTGTCGACCGCGTTTGACATGCCGAGCCTGATGGGCCACGACTCCGACAACGTGCGCTCGCTGGGCGAGGTCGGCCGCGAGGGCGTGGCGATCGATACCACCGAGGACATGCGCACGCTGTTCGCCGGCATCGACCTGAACGAGGTGTCGGTGTCGATGACGATCAACGCGCCCGCCGCGATCATGCTCGCCTACTTCGTCGTCGCCGCCGAGCAGGACGGCGATGGCGCGGGGGGCGCGATCGTGCCCGACCTGTTGTCGGGCACGATCCAGGCGGACATCCTCAAGGAGTACATCGCCCAGAAGGAGTGGTGCTTTCCGATCGACCCGGCGATGCGCCTGTGTGGGGACATGATCGAGTGGTGCACCCACCACATGCCACGCTGGCACCCGATCTCGATCTCCGGCTACCACATCCGCGAGGCCGGTTCCACCGCCCAGCAGGAGCTCGCGTTCACGCTCAAGGACGGGCTCACCTACGTCGAGCAGGCGCTGGCGCGAGGTCTCGACGTCGACGACTTCGCCCCGCGCCTGTCGTTCTTCTTCAACGCGCAGATCGACTTCTTCGAGGAGATCGCCAAGTACCGCGCGGCGCGGCGTATCTGGGCGCGCGAGCTGCGCGATACGTTCGGCGCCAAGAACGAGCGCTCGTGGCTGATGCGCTTCCACACCCAGACCGCAGGCGTCTCCCTCACCGCCCAGCAGCCGCTCAACAACATCGTGCGCACCACCATCGAGGCGCTAGCAGGCGTGCTCGGAGGCACCCAGTCGCTGCACACCAACTCCTACGACGAGGCGCTCGCGCTACCGACCGAGGAGGCCGTGCGTATCGCCTTGCGCACCCAGCAGGTGATCGCACACGAGAGCGGGGTCGCCAACACCGCCGATCCGCTCGGCGGCTCCTACTTCGTCGAGGCGCTCACCGACGAGATGGAAGCGCGAAGCTATGAGTACTTCACCAAGATCGACGAGCTCGGCGGGATGGTGGAGGCGGTCAAGCGCAACTATCCCCAGCGAGAGATCGCCGACGCCGCGTTCACGCTGCAGCAGGACATCGACGCCCGCGAGCGGATCGTGGTCGGCGTCAACAGCTTTACCGAGGGCGACGAGGGCGAGCCGGAGATCCTGCGCATCGACCCGGCGCTGGAACGCAAGCAGATCGACCGCCTGCAGTCCGCGCGTGCGCGCCGCAGCGGCGCCGAGGTGGAGCGCACGCTCGCCGAGCTGCGCGTGGCAGCCGGCGGCGAGGCCAACTTGATGGACCCGCTAATCGAGTGCGCCCGCGCCGGCGCCAGCGAGGGCGAGATCGTCGAGTCGCTGCAGCAGGTCTTCGGCCGCTACACCGAGTCGCCGGTCTTCTGAGTTTTGCTCCACAACGCCTCCCCAAAAACCCACCCCCTTCGCCAACACCCCCTTTTCGCAAACCCACTGCGCCGACACTCGCTCGCAGACCGTCCCGCAGAGCCCCGTTCCCCAGCCCCCGTTCCGACCGCTCGATTTCATAAGTTCTTACGCTCTTTCCTCGCAACTTCTTAGGTTCGACCAGGGTTTGCCGCGGTAGGGTCGTACAAGTCCAGGGGAGAGACAAACCGCGCCCGCAGGAGACGCCCGCAATCGCATGCCGCGCCGCCCATTCGCACAAAAGACGATCAAAACGCACCTGCTGGGCAGGGCGCTCGTGCTGCTCGGAGTCGCGATTGCCACCGGCTCGGTTGCGGCTCTGGCCTTCGGGGCGAAGCGAATCGCCGCCGAGAACGCGGCCTATAAAGGCCCGTCAGCGCCCCAGTGCGTGCCCTTGCAACTGAACCGCTCAGACCTACTGCCGGGCACACAGCTGGCCGTCTCGCCGCTGCCGGACTCCTACGACGCCTCCGACGACACCCAGATCAGCCTGCTCGGATACCCGCCGAGCGCCCTCTCGGCGGTCTCGGTCAACGGCTCGCGCAGCGGCAGCCACTCTGGAAGGCTCGAGGCCTACTCGCAGGGCGACGGCGCCAGCTTCGTGCCCTCCAAAGGGTTCGACGCCGGCGAGCTCGTGACCGTGCGTGGCAAGCTCGCAAGCGCCGGCAAGCGCTATCCCTTCCAGTTCCACTTCACCACCTCCGTGCCCGACCCGCTCGGACACCCGGCGTCGAGCCCTAACCCCGTCGCTAAAGCCGGCGAACTGAACGTGTTCCATTCGCGCCCCGAACTGGAGGCCCCGGTGATGACCGTCACCTCCTCCGCGGCAGGGCAGCAACCCGGCGACATCTTCACCGCCCCGTACTCCGGCGCCGGTCAGGATGGACCGGCGATTTACGACGGTGCCGGCAACCTCGTGTGGTTCGACCCGCTCCCGTCGGGCACCGAGTTCGACCAACCTGCAGGTGCAAACCTACGAAGGCAAACCGGTGCTCACCTGGTGGCAAGGCTACATCCCGCCGCAGGGCTTCGGCCAAGGCGAAGAGGTGATCGCCAACACCAATTACCAAGTGATCAGGAAATTCCCCGCGGGCAACGGGCTACCTGCCGACCTGCACGAATTCCGCATCACCGCACAGGACACGGCGCTGTTGACCTCCTTCGACCCGATCCGCTGCAACCTCTCGAGCGTGGGCGGCCCAAGCAACGCCGCCGTGACCGACAGCCTCTTCCAGGAAATCGACCTGAGGACGCACCTCGTCAGGCGCGAGTGGCATCCGCTGGACCACGTCGCCCTCTCACAGTCCTATGCGAGCCCGACCGGGTCCACCACGGAATGGCCGTTCGACTACTTCCACCTCAACTCGATCGACCCCAACCCCGACGGTTCCACGTTGATCTCCTCGCGCAACACCTCGGCGCTGTACGAGCTGAACACGAGCACCGGGGAGGTCAGCGCGCAGATAGGCGGCAAGCACCCAAGCTTGACGCTCGGCACAGGCGCCGCCACCGCCTATCAGCACGACGCCCAGGAACTACCAAACGGCGAGGTCACCGTGTTCGACAACGGCGGCGTGCCGAAGGTCCATCCTCAGTCGCGCGGCGTGATCCTGGCGCTCAACCCGACCGCCAAGACCGACACGCTCGTCGGCGAGTTCGAGCACCCCACGCCACTCGCGGCAAGCAGCCAGGGCAGCGTGCAGGCGCTTGAAGGGGGCAACATGTTCCTCGGCTGGGGGGCAGAACCGTACTTCTCGGAATACACCGCTAACGGGACGCTCGTGTTCGATGCACACATGCCCAAAGGCGCCGAGTCCTATCGCGGCTACCGCTTCCAATGGACCGGCTACCCGACAGGTGCACCGTCGATCGCGGCGGCGGCCGGGAGCGGTGGCACGACAACCGTCTACGCCAGCTGGAACGGCGCGACCCAGATCGCCAGCTGGCAAGTATTGGCCGGCAGTAGTCCAAGCAAACTGACGGTCGCCGCCAACGCGCCTAGGAGTGGCTTTGAGACATCGATCTCCACCCCCGGCCAGCCCGCTTACGTAGCGGTGCAGGCGCTAAGCGCCGAAGGCACCCTGCTCGGAACCTCGCGCACGATCAAGGGGTAGTGGAAACACGCCCATCCACGGCTTCCGTGACGGAGGAAACACGACGTCGGCCGAGGACGCGAGCGCAGCCGAGAGCGCGGGTGCGGGTGCTATTACTTTTTCTGCAAATTACTATGGTGACTACTATTTGTAGCCACTAAGGTGAATCACGCAAAAAAGGAGTACTACACTCTCGACACCATAGCCCGCTCCAGGTACGGAGCAAGCAGCGCGGCGGCCGCGGCGGCAGTCGCGGCGGGGGAGTCACGCGGCATCGTCACATAGCTGATTGCGAGCCGCACGAACGAGTCGGCAAGCAGCTCAATGTCCTCGTCGCTCGCATGCGGCCATCCGGCCCGCATAGCCTCGCCCAGACGCGCCGAGGCCCACACGAGCACCGGGCGGCTCTGCGTGGTGATCAGCGGCAGCATGCCGCCGGTGCCGTCGTCTGCGAGCAGCAGCGCCACCAACGGGTCCTCAGCGGCGGCGCTCAGGAAGACCTCGAGACCAGCAGCGACGGCGGCACGCGGGTCGTCCAGGTGCAGCTCGATCGCCCGCTCGACCGCATCGAGGAAGCGCCCGCCCTCGCGAATCACAAACGCTTGCGCAAACTCGTCGCGCGAGCCGAACTCCTTGTAGAGCGTCTGGCGACTGACTCCAGCCGCGCGTGCCACCTCGGCCATCGAGATCTGCGCCCACGGCCTGTCTCCCAACAATTCCCGTACGGCGTCGAGCAACGTGTCGCGCAGCAGCTCACGCGCGGCGACGCGGTACGGCTTGGCTGGAGCCTGCTCTGCGGGCGATACAGCCACCATTGTGCCGCCCGGTGCCTCAGCGCGGAGGCGCGGCGCCTCCGCCGCCGCCGGCTTCACGAACTCGCCGCTGGCGCTCCGTAGCGCGCCAGCACACGCCGACGTGTGCGCGGATGAATGTTCATCTGCGAGAAGTCGCCTTCGTAGTGCTCGATCAGGCGCCTGTCCATGATCCGCCGCCACAGCGGCGGGATCGCGGCGGCCACGATCATTCCCGCATAGCCAGTCGGCAGCTGTGGTGCCTCGTCGAAGTGGCGCAGCGACTGGTAGCGGCGCAGCGGATTGGCGTGATGATCGGAGTGGCGCTGCAGGTGGTAGAGCAATACATTGGAGGCAACGTTGTTGCTGTTCCAGCTGTGCTCAGGCTGCGTGCGCTCGTAGCGTCCGTCCTCGCGCGTCTGGCGCAACAGGCCGTAGTGCTCCAGGTAGTTGACAACCTCAAGCAGCGAGAAGCCGATCACCGCCTGGATCAGCAGGTAGGGCAGCACGACCGGCCCGAAGACGATCGCCAGCCCGCCAAATAGTCCAATCGACATCAGCCAAGCGTTGAAGATGTCGTTACGAATGCTCCAAAAGCGATGGCCGTCACGCTGCAGGTGCTCGCGTTCGATCTCAAGCGCCGAGCGCAGGCTACCGACCACGGTTCGCGGCAAGAACTCATAGAAGCTCTCGCCCATGCGCGAGCTGGCTGGATCCTCGGGTGTGGCGACACGCACATGGTGGCCGCGGTTGTGCTCGACAAAAAAGTGTCCGTAGCCGGTCTGGGCAAGCGCCACCTTGGAAAGCCAGCGCTCGGAGCTGGCGCGCTTGTGGCCGAGCTCGTGTGCGGTGTTGATCGCCACGCCGGCGACCATCGCCACCGTCAGTGCCAGGCCAACCGATTCAAGTATCGAGAGGCCACCGCGCGACCACATCCAGCAGGCGAAAAGGAGGCCCGCGTACTGCAGCGGCAGGAACAGGTAGGTGCACCAGCGGTAGTAGCGATCCTGCTCCAGCCACTTGATCACGCTGTCGGGCGGGTTGGAGGCGTCCAGCCCGACAAGCAGGTCGAGCAGCGGGAACACGCCGAAGATCAGCATGGGGCCGTAGAACCAGAAGACGCCGAGGCCCGTCGCTTCGACCAGACCCCAGGAGATGAACGGCAATAGCGGCACGATCAGGCCGAGCAGCCAGGCGTAGCGCTTGCGGTCGCGCCAGCGTGTACCAGCCTGCACGCCCTGCCCTGGCGCATGAGCCTGCGCTGTCGCTGCTTCTACGGAGCTCATCTTGCCGTACCTCCATCGAGTCGGAACATCACAGGATATCGGGTTTACAAGATTAGCATATCTGTAAAGAGAAGGCACGCCAATCCATATATGTCACAAAAAAAGGTCGCCCAGCGGCCATCTGTCGCTCGACCGCCTGTCTTACTAGACCTTCAACACCAGCTTCCCCACGTTCTCCCCCCGGAAAAGCTTTTGCAGAGCGTGAGGGAAGCTCTCGAAGCCCTCGACCACGTCCTCGCGCGCGACGAGCTTGCCCTCGGTGATCCAGCCGGCCATCTCGCGTGTCGCCTCGGGGGCACGGCCCATGTAGTCGATCACCACAAAGCCCTCCATCCGTGCGCGGTTGACCAGCAGCGACATGTAGTTGGACGGGCCGCGCATCGAGGTCATGTTGTTGTACTGGGATATCGCCCCGCAGATCACCACGCGCGCGCCGCGCGCCAAGCGCGCCAGCGCCGCGTCGAGTATCTCTCCGCCGACGTTGTCGAAGTACACATCGACGCCCTCTGGGCAGTGCTTGCGCAGCGCCTCGCCGACGTCCTCGCCCTTGTAGTCGATCGCCGCGTCGAAGCCGAGCTCATCGACGATCCAAGCGCACTTGTCGGGCCCACCGGCGATGCCGACGACGCGACAGCCCTTGATTTTGGCGATCTGCCCGACCACGCTGCCCACGGCGCCGGCGGCGCCGGAGACGACAACCGTCTCGCCCTCTTTGGGCGCGCCCACGTCGAGCAGACCGAAGTAGGCGGTCACGCCCGGCATGCCGAGCGCCCCCAGGTACGTGGTCAGCGGGATCTCGCCAGCATCGACCTTGAAGACCGCGTTCTCGTCGCACACCGCGTACTCCTGCACGCCGAGCCAGCCAGTGACGTGGTCGCCGACAGCGAACTTCTGGCCCTTGGACTCCACGACCTCGCCAACCGTCCCGGCACGCATGACTTCGCCGATCTGCACCGGCGGGATGTAGGAGCGCCCCTCGGACATCCAGCCGCGCATCGCGGGGTCGAGCGAGATATAGGCCGTCTTGATCAGCACCTGCCCATCGGTCAGCTCGGGGAGCGGCTCCTCGACGTAGTCGAAGTGCTCGGGCCCGACCATCCCGTCCGGGCGCGCGGCTAGGCGAAACTGATGGTTGACGGCGTCCATTGCATCTCCTCGGTTGGGGACCTTGCCTGGTCCTCGGGTTTGGAGGGCCTTTGCCTGGTCCTCGGGTTTGGGGCCTCGATTGGAACTCGCTGGTTACTGTACGCTCGCGCCGATGGACTTCGCTCACTCCCCCCGTACGCAGGAGCTGTTGGAGCGCCTGATCGCCTTCGGCGAGCGCGAGGTATCGTCGCGCGAGGAGCCATACATGCGCGAGCTGCTCTCGCGCGAGGATCCGTGGGTCGTGCTGCCGGCGATCGAGGAACTCAAGGAGATCGCCAAGCGCGAAGGTCTTTGGAACCTGTTCCTGCCCGACGAGACGCTCGGGGCCGGCCTCTCGAACGTCGAGTACGCGCCGCTTGCCGAGCGCATGGGGCGCTCGCTGATAACCGCCGAGGTGTGCAACTCAAACGCGCCGGACACGGGCAACATGGAGGTGCTTTGGCACTTCGGCTCCGACGAGCAGAAGCAACGCTGGCTGGAGCCACTGCTCGACGGCCGCATCCGCTCGGCCTTCTGCATGACCGAGCCCGAGGTGGCCTCCTCGGATGCGACCAACATGCAGGCAACAGCCGTGCTCGACGGCGATGAGGTCGTTGTCAACGGCACCAAGTGGTGGAGCACGGGCGTGGGCCATCCCAACTGCCAGGCGCTGATCTTCATGGGGCTGACCGACCCCGCGGCCGACCGCTACCACCAACACTCGATGGTGCTCGTGCCGATGGAGACACCCGGCGTGAAAGTGGAGCGGATGCTCGAGGCGATGGGCTTCCTCGACGCGCCCGGTGGCCACGGCGAAGTCTCCTTCAGCGACGTGCGCCTACCGGCAAGCGCGATCATCGGCGGCGCCGGTCAAGCGTTTGCGATCGCCCAGGCTCGGCTCGGCCCAGGACGCATCCACCACTGCATGCGCCTGATCGGGTTGGCGGAGCTGGCGCTTGAGTTGGCCTGCACGCGCGCGAGCGAGCGCACAGCCTTCGGCAAGCCGCTGGCCAACCTCGGCGGCAACCGCGAGCGCATCGCAGACGCTCGCATCGCGATCGACCAGGCGCGCTTGCACGTGCTGCACGCCGCCTGGCTGGTAGATCAAAAAGCGCCCGAGGCGATCGGCGCCGTCTCACAGATCAAGGTCGCGACTCCGAACATGGCACAAGACGTCGTGGACATGGCGATGCAATTGCACGGCGGCGGCGGTCTCTCCAACGACTTCCCGCTCGCCGGTGCTTGGACCGCCGCGCGCGCATTGCGTCTGGCCGACGGGCCCGACGAGGTTCATCGCGGCGTGGTCGCGCGCCTGGAGCTGGCTCACTACGGCAAGGGGAAGTGGTCGGAGTAGCCCGCGGGACCATCACCCGGACCATGTGATGCCATACCGCTGGTAGCGCCGCTAGGCTCGGTGAGCGATGGACGAGCAGGACAGCTTCGCTTCAGGCTCGCCGACGCCCCCACGGGCGGCTCGGGCAGGGGCGCATGAGGTGGACGCGGAGACCGTCCGCCCACCGGTCTCCGAGGAGCGGCTCAGGCACGCCGAGATTGCCCGTCTGCGCGACGCGCTGCTGACGCTGGAGAGCCCCGAACGCGCCGACATGGACGATCCGAGCTTGGAGTGGCGGCGACTGTTCTCCGAGCTGCTTGGCACATTCCTGCTCGTCATGGCGGGCGCGGGCGCAGGCGTGGTTACCGCCGTCAGCCACGGGCAGATCAGCCGCACGGCGGCGGTCACTGCCCCCGGACTGACCGTGATGGCCGTGATCCTGTTCATGGGCGCGATCTCCGGCGCTCACCTGAACCCGGTCGTGACGATCGCCTTTGGGCTGCGCCGAGACTTCCCGTGGCGGCGCGCATTTGGCTACATCGTCGTGCAGCTAATCGGCGCGACGCTTGCTTGTCTGTTCCTGTGGGCGGTGTTCGGCAACGTCGGTCAGCTCGGCGCCACCGTACCCGGGGCCGGCATCAAAAACTGGCAGGCGATGCTCGTCGAGCTCGTGCTCACTGCTGGGCTGGTGAGCACGATCCTTGGCACCGCCTCCAGCGCACAGAACGTTGGGGCGCTCTCGGCGCTCGGCGTCGGCGGCTACATCGTGCTGGCCGGCCTATGGTCGAGTCCGATTAGCGGCGCGTCGATGAACCCAGCACGCTCGTTCGGGCCTGACCTGGTGCGCGGCGACTTCTCCAACTACTGGGTCTACATTGTCGGCCCGCTCGCCGGTGCGCTTGTGGCAGTCGGCATCGCGTATATATTGCGCGGGCCGGGTGGTCGCGATCCAGGGGGCGAGGCCGCTGGCAGCGGACGGCTGACAGCGCCACAGCAGGCAGGACGTTGACGATGGCAGGGGGAAACCAGGACCCACCGGTTGCCGCCATCGCGAGCGGTGCGGCACAGGCGAATGCGACCGAGGCCGAACCCTCCTCCAGCCCAGAACACTCAGGCGCGGTACTCGCGGCGCTGATCGCCGTGGCAGCCGTTGCCAACCTCAACCTGTCAGTGGCCAACGTCGCCCTGCCCGATATAGGCAAGGCGTTCGACGCGTCGCAGACCGGGCTCGACCTGATCGCCGTGGGCTTCTCGCTCGGGCTGGCCGCCTCGGTGCTCTACCTCGGCGCGCTCGGCGATCGCTACGGGCGCAAGCTGATGCTCATGATCGGCACCACGCTTGCGATCCCTGCCGCGCTGCTGGCGGCTTTGGCGCCCTCGATCACGGTCCTGTTTTTCGCGCGGCTGTTGGGTGGGCTGGCCGCGGGCATGGCGTTCCCCACCACGCTCGCTCTGATCACGGCGCTGTGGTCGGGCCCTGCGCGCACGCGCTCGATCGCCCTGTGGTCCGGCCTCGGCGGAGCGATCTCGGCCTTGGGGCCGCTGCTCGCGGGAGCCTTGCTCACGCAGTTCCACTGGGGTTCGGTGTTCTTCATCACGCTCCCGCTCGCGCTTGTAGCGCTGTACATGGCGTGGCGCTATGTACCTGCACACATCAATGAGACGAGTGGCCTTGTGGACAACTTCGGCGGCGTCCTCTCGGTGATCGCTGTGGCGTCATTGATCCTCGCGATCAACTTCGCGCCGGTCCCGAAAGAGGACACGATCGTGATCATCACGGTGATCGTGACGGTGGTTACGGGCGTGGCCTTCGTGTTGCGCCAGCGTCGTGCGCCTGCACCTTTGTACGACCTGAAAGTCGCGAGCCGCCGCGTCTTCTGGGTGGCGGCTCTTGCGGGGATAATCGTGTTCGGCTCGCTCATGGGGGCGATGTTCGTCGGCCAGCAGTTCCTGCAAAACGTGCTCGGCTACTCCACCTTGGACTCCGGCCTCGCGATCCTGCCGGCGGCGGTGTTCATGGTCCTGATCGCGCCACGCTCGGCCAAGCTGGTGGACACGAAGGGCGCACGCTTCACTTTGCTGGTCGGTTATGCGTGTTGCATGCTTGGCTTCCTCACGATGCTGCTGTTGTGGAAGCAAGGCATCTCCTACTGGAAGGTAGGGCTCGGCTACGCGTTCATCGGCGCCGGAATCGGCTTTGCCGGCACCCCCGCCTCGCACTCGCTCACCGGCTCGGTGCCCGTCGCGCGCGCGGGCATGGCCTCGGGCACTGCCGACCTGCAGCGCGATCTCGGCGGGGCGATCATGCAGTCGATCTTCGGAGCCCTGCTCACAGCAGGCTACGCCGCCGCTGTCGCTACCGCAATCGCGAGCTCGCCCGACAGTGCGCGTGTGACGACCAGCGTGGAAGGCGAACTGGAGAAGTCATTCTCCAGCGCCGCCGACACCGCCTCGCGTTACCCGCAGTACGCCAAAGCGATCGCCGCTGGAGCCAGGGAATCATTTGTAAAAGGCGACCAATGGGCCTACACGGCCGGCATCGTTGCGATCGCCCTTGGCGCTGTGCTTGTGTTCTTCATGTTCCCGCACAAGCAGCGCGAGGAGGAGCTGCTTACCGAGTACCACACGTTCGACACCACATCAGCCGGCGCAGAGGGACCCGCGGGCATGCAAGCGGCGCCCTCAGGGGCATAGGAAATCTAGCGCCATCTGCCGAGATCGCATAGACGCGATCGCCTAGAAGTTTTGTATCCCCCAAACGTTTCTTTGAGATGGCCATGTGCCCACGGGAATCTCCCGACGGGAGCGATCGCCCAACTCTGGGTGGCGGTCGTCGAACACGCACAAGCGATCGTCCAAACTCCTCGCCGCACCACCACCTACGCGGCGCCCGCGGCGCATGGTTGATGGCGCTGCTGGCGCTGTGCCTGATCGCCGTGCTGTGGGTCGGGCGAGACTCGCTCGGGATCGCTCGGGCCGGGACCATCGTCCCGGCATTCGTGCAAGCCACGAGTGGACACTCGAGCTCGGTGACGAGTCTTGCGGTCACGCCCACCTCGAACGTGACCGCCGGCAACACGATGGTCGTCGAGGTCGGCGTGTGGAGCGAAAAATCGGCCACCACGGCCAGCGTCACCGACTCAGCCGGCAACAGCTATGTCGAGCTGCTGCACTTCACCGCCTCGGACAAAACCGAGATGAGCATCTGGGCAGCGCCGATCAGCGCTGGCGGCGGAACCCGGCCGACGATCACGGTGAAGCCCTCGAGCAAGGCCGACACCGGCGTCGTTGCGCTCGAATACTCGGGTGTGGCGACCGCACAAGGGGCGACTGTGCTCGACCGCTCCGCCTTCAACACCGGCACGACCAAGACGGCCGGGACGGTCTCCTCGGGCGCCACCCAGCCGACGACAGGTGCTGATGACTTGGCAATCGGCTTCTACCTGGACTCGGGCTTTGGCGACAAACTCGCCGGTGGCTCCGGCTACACCACACGGGCCAACGTCTCGCCCGCGGAAAACGTCGAGCTGCTCGCGCAAGATGCCATCGTCGGCGCGGGCTCGACACCCAACCCGACGTTCAGCACCGGAGCCTCCACGATCTGGCTCGCCTCAACTATTGCCTTGCAAGGCGGCGAAACCGGCCCGGTCACGGCGCCTGGGGCGCCGAGCGAAGTCGACGCCACCGCCGGCAACGGGAGCGCTAGCGTCAGCTGGAAGGCTCCCTCCAGCGGCAACAGCACGATCACCTCCTACACGATCACACCCTACGTCGGCTCGGCCGCGCAGACACCGACGACGGTGAACGGCTCGCCGCCGGCGGTGGGAGCGACGGTCACTGGGCTCACCAACGGCACCACTTACACGTTTACCGTAAGGGCGACCAACACCGTCGGCAACGGGCCCGCCTCCAGCGAATCCAACCCCGTGACGCCCGACACCAAGCCCGAAGGCGAATTCACCCCACTCGCCAGTTGGCCGTTCGTGGCGATCCACCTGATCCAACTCGCCAACGGCAACGTGCTCGCCTTCGACGGCTGGCAGCAGCCCGAGCCCACCTACGTCTGGAATCCGACGACGCAGGCATTCACCTCGACAAACGCCCCGGACAGCATCTTCTGCTCAGGCATGGCTCAGCTTCCAAACGGGGAGGTGATGACTGTCGGCGGCTACGGCGGACTCACCACCGGCAACATCGGCATCGTCGATACCGCTGTCTTCAATCCCGCTACCGGCACCTGGTCGCGCGTGGCCAACATGCATACGCCGCGCTGGTATCCCGATGTCACCGAGCTCGCCGACGGGGACTATGTTGCGATCAGCGGCAACTCGACCAACGCCAATACTTGGGCCAACACACCGGAAGTCTACGACCCCACCACCAACACTTGGACCGAATTGACCAAAGTCTCCACTTCGCAGATCCACGAGGAGGAGTATCCATTCTCCTATCTGCTGCCGAGCGGAGAAGTCTTCACGATCGGACCCTCCGAGGATCTGTCCTTCGAGCTCAACGTTGCTAACCAGACCTGGACGCAGGTGGGCGGAGCCAGCGGCATCACCAACGGCTCATCGGTCATGTACCGCCCGGGCAAGATCCTCTACAGCGGCGGCGCGCCCAGCGTCACCAGCACGACCAACTCCGTCGCCAATACAGCGGTCATCGACCTGACGGCCGCGACACCCAAATGGCAACAGATCGCGCCGATGCACAATGCCCGCATTTATCACACGCTGACGATGCTCGCCAACGGTGAAGTGCTGGCCGTCGGCGGCGAGGCCACCAGCGATCAGGAAATCGTCACCAGCGGCGTGCTGCCGACAGAAATCTGGAATCCCGCGACCGAAAAGTGGTCTGCCGCGGCGCCGATCGCCGCCGCGCGCAACTACCATTCCACGGCCATGCTGATGGCAAATGGCAAGGTCCTGATCGCCGGCGGCGGACATCCCAATGGGCTCGGCGACCCTGGCGAGTTCTCCGCGCAGACCTATTCGCCGCCCTACCTGTTCGACGGTCCGCAGCCGACGATCACCTCGGCGCCTGCCGCGGCCACTTACAACACAAACATCACCATCGCGACACCCAACGCCGCTTCGATCGGCTCGGTTAACCTTGTCTCACTCGGCACCGACACGCATCAGAGCGACATGGCCCAACACTTCGTGCCATTGTCGTTCACCGCTAACTCTGGGTCGTTGACGGTACAGACGCCGGCCAACTCGGCACTTGCGCCTTACGGTAACTACATGCTTTTTATTGTGGATAAAAATGGCGTGCCATCTATTTCCACCCCGCTCAACCTAAGTCCCACGCCTACGGCACCGGCAGCTCCCACCGGCGTAAGTGCAACCGGCGGTGAAGGCAGCGCCACCGTGACTTGGACTGCACCCTCGCCTGGGACAAGCCCGATCACTAGCTATACCGTCACGCCCTACATAGGCAGCACCGCCCAGACCGCCACCACGATCAGCGGCTCGCCGCCAGCAACCAGCGCCACGATCACCGGACTGAAAAACGGCACCACCTACACATTCACCGTGACGGCGACAAATGCCGTCGGCAATGGGCTCGCCTCGGAAAAATCGAACGCCGTGACGCCCTCGGCTCCCACCGCGCCGGCCGCGCCAGCGGCCCCAGCTGCCGCCCCTGGCAACGCGACCGCGACCGTTACCTGGAGTGCACCCGCGAACAACGGCAGCCCGATCACCAGCTATACCGTCACGCCCTACCTTGGGACCACAGCTGAGCCCGTGACCACTATCAGCGGCTCGCCGCCAGCAACCAGCGCCACGATCACCGGACTCACTAACGGCGACACCTATACGTTCACCGTGTCCGCTACCAACGCCATCGGCAGCGGCGCCCCCTCGGTCGCGTCGAACGCTGTTACGCCCTCTGGCACGGCCTCTCCGCAATTCGTGCAGCAGGCCTCCGGGCACGCTCACAACGTCACGAGCTTGGCTGTGACTCCAGGCGCTAGCCTCGTCTCCGGCAATCGCCTGATCGTCGAGGTCGGCGTCTGGAGCAGCGCCAAGGCGACGGCTTCGAGCGTCAAGGATTCGGCTGGCGATACTTTCACCGAGCTGCTGCATTTCAAGGCATCTGACAACACCGAAATGAGCATCTGGAGCGCGCCTGTGACGGCCGGCGGCGGAACGATTCCGACGATCACCGCCACACCCACCGCCAAGGCGGACGTTGGCGTGGCCGTGCTCGAATACGCGGGGCTCTCCACCGCTGCAGGGACTGCCGTCATCGACCAGAGCGCCGACGCGACCGGCACGACCAAAACTGCTGCCGTCGTATCCACGCCGGCCACCGCTGCGACGACGGCGCCCAATGAGCTTGTCGTCGGCTTCTACGCCGATTCCGGATTCGACGACAACCTAATGGCGCGCATGGGCTTCAACGGTCGCGTGAACGTCTCGCCGGATGAAGAAATGGAGTTCGTCGCCGCGGACGCTCTGACCGGGGCGACCGGGGCTACGCCGAGCGCAAGCGTGCAGACCGGCGCCTCCACCATCTGGCTGATGGGCGCGATCGTCTTCAAGTCCGCGGCTGTCAGCGAACCGCAGGCGGCGCCACTCGCCGCACCGGCACGCCTGATCGCGACGCCCGCCAACGGCGGTGCGATCGTAACTTGGACCGCGCCGCGCAACGGTGGCAGCCCGATCACCACCTACACGGTCACGCCATACCAGGGACGACATAGGCTGGCGCCCACGACTGTCTCGGGCACGAGTGCCGCGATCGGTGGGCTGAAGAACGGGGTCAGCTACCGCTTCAGTGTGGTCGCCCACAACCTGTTTGGCCCCGGGCCGAAGTCTCGATTGACGCGAGCGATCAGGCCTTCGCGCTCCGCCATGTGGGCGTTTTGGTGCACGCCATTCTCGATGGCACCCAACGTTTCAGGCTCGATCCTCTCTACTTTGACCTCGGGCAAGCTCGTACTGCCAAACGGCCAGGCCGTGATCTGGTCAGGCGCGCATCTGCGCTAAGAAGACGGGGCGCGAGGGTGCCGCTGCCAAAGTCTGAACCTCGGCCATGGCTGAGCAAGCCACTGCCGGGGTAAGCAGAAAGCATCTCGGATGTTGCAATCAACCGACACGTGCTGGTCACGGGAGCCACCGGCTTCGTCGGTGGGCGTTTGGCGCGCGCACTGGTCAACTCGGGTGCCGAGGTTCGCTGCCTGGTGCGAAACGCAACTCGCGCCGAGAACCTGCGGACCGTCGGCTGCGAGGTGGTCGAGGGCGACGTTGGACAAAATTCCAGCTTGAATGGGGTCGGCCGCGAGATCGAGGTCGCCTACTACCTGATCCATGCGATGGCCGGCGGCGAGGGCTTCCAAGAGCGCGAGCAGGAAGGCGCTCGCAATTTCGCGCAGATGGCCGCGCGCGAAGGGATCAAGCGCGTTGTCTATCTCGGCGGGCTGGGCGATCAGAGCGTCTCAAAGCACCTGCTCAGCCGCCATGAGACGGCACTCACGCTGGCGCGCCACGGGCCGGCGCTGACCTACTTCCGGGCCGCGATGGTGGTCGGCGCCGACAGCGAGTCCTACCGCACGCTGCGCTACCTCGTGCAAAGGCTACCCGTGATGATCGCGCCCGCCTGGCTGCGCACGAAGACGCAACCGATCGGTATCGACGACGTGATCGAGTACCTCAGCCGCGCTCCCGAGGTTCCTAATTCGATCGGGCGCGAAGTGCAGATCGGCGGACCTGATGTGCTCTCCTACGGCGAGATGCTCGAGCGGATGGCCCACGCGATGGGACGGCGTCCGCGGCCGATGGTTCCCGTGCCACTGATCACTCCCTGGCTGTCTTCGCTGTGGATCGGGCTCGTGACGCCGGTCGACGCAAACGTCGCTCGGCCTCTCGTCGAGGGCTTGAAGACAGCCACGGTCGTCACGGATGCAAGCCGCGCCGAGCCGTTTGGGATCACGCCCGCGCGGTTTGACGAGGCACTTAGACGAGCGCTTGCCGAGGAGGGCTCAATGCCCTGAAGCCCTCCTTCGCGAGAGCCCTAAATCCCCGGGACCTACGCACTGAGGAGTGGATCCGAGTCAACGTCATCAATCGACGCGTCTCGGTCCAACGCATCGGCCTGAATCCACACGATCACGGCCACCACGGCTGAGACGAACAGCACTGATGGCCATGCACCAATAACGAGCCCAAGCAGGTGCGAGATCACAAAGGCACCGAAGCCCACCCACCCGAGGATCACCGCCGTGCGCCTGCCATGACGACGCGCCCATGCCTGGATGCACCATAGGCCGCCAATCGCGAGAACGACCCCGCCAAGCGGCCGCGAGCCTGTGCTCACCGCGACCGCAAAGCCAGCGATCAAAGAGGCCGCGGCGACCGGGGCTGTGGGGATGGGGCGCACCGGCCGAGCGTAGCGCGCCGCCAGCGCCTATGCATAACCTGGCGCGAACACCGTCTGATATCATTTATGACATCAACAATCCGGCAGAACTAGTCCGTTCCACCCGCGAGAGACTCGGATTGAGCCAGCGACGACTCGCGCTGCGTGCCGGCACCACGCAGGCCGCAATTAGTCGCATCGAGCGTGGCCTTGTCTCACCGACGTTCACAACCCTGCGTGAGCTGATGGTGGCAATGGGCGAGGAACCCGTGCTCAGCACACGCCGTCTGCCGACCGACTGGGATCCAGTTCATATGGCTAGTACGCTCGCTCGCACTCCGGAGGAACGCCTCAAGCTCGCCCTCTCCTGGAACAAGATGGCAGGGCGTCTTGCCGAGGCTGGACGTCAAGCTCGTAAAGATGGCTGACCCACGACCACTCGACGCGGAGCGTATCTTTGCCGTGCTCGATTCGCACAAGGTTGAGTATGTCGTCATAGGCGGGATTGCTGTACAGGTTTACGGCCATGTGCGAATGACCAACGACATAGACCTGATCCCATCGCCAACGCCGCAGAACCTGGAGCGTCTTGCGGCTGCACTGAAGGAGTTGGAAGCACACGTCCTGAACCCTGGCAGCGAGCACCTAGCGATCGACGCACAGTTGCTTCCACGCGCGACACTCTGGCAGCTCACCACACGTCACGGCGACATCGATGTTCTGCACGACGCCCCAGGCGCATCACCTTTTGCCCAACTTCGCGAGCGAGCGCTCCTGATTACTCTCGGCGACCACCCGATAGCTGTCGTCTCACGCGACGACCTCATCAAGATGAAGCGGGAGGCGGGACGACCTATCGATCTTGCTGACATCGCAGCACTCACTGAGACAGAGCAACAAGAGAACGAAGTCAACTGATAGCTCGTTTTCCGCGTCGCTCATAACCCACTACCGTCTTTAGGTGGGGAAGTCACAAGCACGAGGGAAGAGGATCTGATGCACGCACCACCGCTGTTTCGAGATCGGCCCAGGCCAATCCAAATAGTCCTCGGCGGCTTTTTGCCGTTCGCGTTTGGGGCGATCGTTGGGGTCGTCCTTGGCATCTCCGCCGGCGCTTACTGGGGACTGTCAGTGCTCGCCGGGCTTGGCGCGATCGTGGCCGGCTTCGAGCATCAGGACGGGTGGGGCGGCGCCGATCGCGGACTGGTCGGCGGCGCTATCTTCGGCGCTGGCATATTGATCGCCCACGCAATCGCCGGAACGGATGCCAAGGTCTCGCTGGGGAGCTTTCCACCACTGCTCATAGTGATCGACGCGATCGCCGGGATGTTGCTCAGCGCCATCGGAGGACGCCTCAGACGGACGTTGTGGGAGCACCCGCACGGTGGAGATCCGCCACCGTCCGAGAGCGGGGCACCGGGGATTTAGCGCCCAACCACAAGGATTGGATTCCCCGAAGGATCGTGGACGAGCACACCATCCTCGAGATAGCGCAGCTCGTACCCGACAGCCGCCACCCGGGCCACGACCGAGTCGCGCTCGACCACACTCGGCAGCACGATCGTCGCCTGCTTCAGCGCTGCTGATCCCCCAGGCGGCTGACCGGCACCAGCGCTCTCCCACGTATTGGCGCCGAGATGATGGTGATAGCCACCGGCGCTGAGGAAGGCCGCTTGCCCTCCAAGCGAGGCCATCAGCGCGAAGCCCAGCACGTCACGGTAGAAAGCAATCGTCCGCGGAATGTCGGCTACGCACAGATGGACATGGCCCATCACGGTCCCTGCGGGCAGTCCGTCGAACGACGCCTCCAGCGGATCGACCGGTTCGCCCCCCGCCGGATCAAGCGACCCACTTGCCGGACCAGCCAGCTCAGCGAACAAGCTCGACGTGTCGAGCGGCAGCGTGGTCATGCGCTCGGCGACCCTTCCCTCCCAGACCTCGCGCGGGCGGTCCCAGTAGATCTCGATGCCGTGCCCGTCGGGGTCGCTGAGGTAGATCGCCTCGCTGACGAAATGGTCGGCTAGACCGCCCAGCGCAACGCGGTCGCGGGCGGCATGGGCAAGCCAACGCGCCAGGTCTGCCCGCTCGGGCAGCAATAGCGCGAAGTGGTACAGACCGCAATAACCACGTGACGGACGGGCGCCGGGTTGCTCGATCAAGACCAGCAGGTCCTCGCCGCCGGCGCCGAGCGACACACGCTCGTCGCCATGTTCGTGGATGCTCAGGCCGAGAGCGCTCTCGTAATAGGCAAGCGAGCGCTCAAGGTCGGAGACGGCGAGATGCACCGCGCCCATCCTGGTTGCCCCAGGGATCTCGGCGTGCGCCGGCGCGCCGGCGGCGGTGACCTCCTCGGGATCGCGCGGGGTAGTGCTCATCGGACTCAACGATACGTATGTTCAGAAACACACCCCCTTTGTGTGCACTGCGTTTTGGACTATGTCTTCGTGACCCCTGGCGTCGCGGACCTGGCATCGCGGACCCTGGCACCGCGGACCTTGGCATCGCGGACCTGGCATCGCGGACCCCTGGCAATCACGGCCCTGGCATCGCTGACCCTGGCACCGCGGACCCTGGCATCCCTGACCATAGCGTCGCGGACCCTGGCATCACGAGCTACGAGCAGCTATAGATACGGCACGTCCCGGCCCCAACCGACGGGCAGGGCACACTGTGAGCGATGGACTCGCTCTTTGACCCCGCCGACGCAGAGGCCGGCACGCCCTCGGCCTTCGATACGGCGCCGCTCGCCGCGCGCATGCGTCCGACCACGCTCGACGAGTTCGTCGGCCAGGAGCACCTGCTAAGGGTGGGTGGGGGCCGGTCATCTTTGCGCACCGCAATCGAGCAGGGCAGGCCCCACTCGATGATCCTGCACGGGCCGCCCGGCAGCGGCAAGACCACGCTCGCACGCATCATCGCCGCCAGCGCCAGTGCCGCCTTCGAGGAGCTGAGCGCTGTCGAGGCCGGTCGCGCCGAGGTGCGAGCGGTGCTGGCAAGGGCGCGCGAACGCAAGCTCGGTGAACGCGAGACGATCTTCTTCCTCGACGAGATCCACCGTTTCAACAAGGGCCAACAGGACGCGCTCTTGCCTGCCGTCGAGGAAGGGCTCGTAACGTTGATCGGGGCGACAACCGAGAACCCGTCGTTCGAGGTCAACCGCGCGCTGCTCTCGCGCACGCGCCTTTACGAGTTGGCAGAGCTCACGGAGGAGAACGTACTCACGCTGCTGCGTCGCGCACTGGAGCGCGGCGAGTGCGGCGAGGTACAGGTCGACGAGCAGGCGATCGAGATGCTGGCGGCACGCGCTGGCGGCGACGCTCGTACGGCGCTGAGCGCGCTCGAGCTCGCATGCGAGACAGCGATCGACAGCGTGACCGTCGAGCACGCCGAAGATGCGCTGCAGCGGCGGATCGTGCACTACGACAAGGCCGCCGACAGCCACTACGACACGATCTCCGCCTGGATCAAGGCGACGCGCGGCTCGGATCCCGACGCATCGCTCTACTACCTGGCGGTGATGCTCGAGGGCGGCGAGGATCCCCGCTTCATCGCGCGCCGCATGGTGATCCTTGCCAGCGAGGACATCGGCAATGCCGATCCAAATGCCCTCACCGTGGCCACTGGCGCAGCGGCGGCCGTCGAGCACGCGGGCCTGCCCGAGTGCCAGTTCGCGCTCGCCCAAGCCGCGATCTACCTGTCGCTCGCGCCCAAGTCCGACGCGGCCAAGCGAGCGATCGGCGCCGCGCGCGACTTCGTACGCGAGCACGGCGCCGCCCCACCGCCAGTCCAGCTGCGCTCGGGCGGGCGCGGGCAGGGCTATGACTATCCGCACTCAAATCCAGGGCACGTAGCTCGACAAGAGCTTGCGCCCGATCAGGTGGTGGGTGTGCGCTTCTATGCGCCCGACGACGCCGAGGCAGAGCTGGCGAGGCGGCTGACCGAGATTCGCCGCGCACGCGGTCGCGGCGACTGAGCTCTCACCCCTCAAGCTCGTCAGCCATCTCCAGCAGCTTCGTTGTCGTCTTCCAGTTCCTCGCCGTCGCGACGACGCCCAAACGCTTGTCGGACAGCATCCGCGCGAGCCGCGAGTTGTGGATGCCGTCCGGATGCCATGCGTAGATCTCGTGCCCCACATGCACGAAGCGCTCCGGTGCGAAATCGTCCTGCGCGATCTTCGCCACCGCCTCGCGGATCGGGCTCGGCCGAGAGGAAGCTCACCTGGTAGAGCTTGTGCTCCTCGGCAACGTCGCCGAGCGGATCGAGTGCCACCACCGCGGCCAGCTCATCGCGTGTACGCACCACGACCGGCGTCTGTACCCCAAACTTGCCGGCGATCGCTCGTTCGAGCTCAGCCGCGAGCTCCTCCGGCGCCAGCTCGGCACTGAGCACGATGTTGCCGCTCTGCACAAGCGTGCGCGCGTCTGGATAGCCGATATCGGCGAGCAACGCACGCAGATCCGCCATCGGGATACGGTTATGCGCGCCGACGTTGATGCCGCGAAGGAGGGCGACTTGGGCTCTCATGGCGAGGTCAGCGATGTGACCGCATGTGAGGATCGCGCATCCTCGAAGTTGAGCACGGAGACGCAGTCTTCCTGCTCGTCGTAAGCGTAGAGAATCACCAACCAGCGCCAGGGACCGAGCGTCCATCGCAGCGGAGCCCACGGCCCTTCCAACGCACGGCCCAGTAGGGGAAAACGTTCGAGCGCTCCCAAAGAGCGCCGGACGCGAGACCTCGTATCAGCCGGCAGGCTGTGAGTGAGGATCAATCGATCGAGATCCTCGACTGCCTCGGGCTCCAGTCTGACTTGGGACACTGATCGGTCTCACAGCTCGTCAAGCGGGATCGTGTTGCCTTGGCGAGCGCTCTCCAGCCTTTGCATTGCGCGCTCATATGCCCCCGGAATTCCATCGAGGATGGCTGTGATGTTGCGCGCGTCGGGATCGGCTTCTTCGATCGCCGTGGATAGCAACGAACGCGCAAGCGTTCCCTCCTGCACATGCATGCGCTCCGCAAGCCGCGCTAGACGAACGGCATGTTCGGAGTCAAGGGTCACATTCAATCGCTGCGCTGATCGCTCCACACGCCGGAGCCTACTACACCCATCGGCACGCACGTGTATCCCAGGTATGTGACACTGCCGCCGTGCAGCCGATCCAGCCCAAAGTCGCCGTCGTAGGCCACGTCGAGTGGGTCACGTTTGCGCGCGTGGACCACATCCCCACGGCCGGTGAGATCGTGCACGCGGAGGACCCTTCGAGGAGCCGGCCGGCGGCGGCGGCGTAGCGGCGGTACAGCTTGCCCGCTTGGCCGGCAAGGCCGTGCTCGTCACGGCGCTTGGCGAAGACGAGCACGGGCGCCGCTCGGTGGAGCGCTTGGGTGAGTTGGGCGTCGAGGTGTGGGCTGCACCGCGCAAGGAGCCAACGCGTACCGCGATGACCCTCGTCGACCATGCCCGCGAGCGCACGATCACCACGTTCGGAGAGCGGCTGGAGCCGGTGCTCGACGACGCCGACATTCCCTGGGGCGAGCTGGCACAGATGGACGCCGTGTACTTCACCGCCGGGGATGCCGCGGCGATGCAAGCCGCGCGGAGCGCCGGTGTGCTCGTGAGCAGCCCGCGCGCTTTGCACGCGCTCGGCCACGGCATCGCGTTGGATGCGCTCGTGCTGAGCGCTGAGGACGCGGAGGAGCGCCAAGAGGCAACCCGCGCTGAGCAGGATGCCAAGCTCGTCGTCTTCACCGATGGCGGTCACGGCGGCTCCTACCGCGGGCGCGACGGCGAGTCCGGTACGTGGCCGGCAGCTGCGCTTCCGGGCGAGCCGCGTGACTCCTACGGCTGCGGGGACTCGTTCGCCGCCGGGCTCACCTACGGTCTCGGCACAGGTCTCGCGGTACCCGACGCGCTCGCGCTGGCGGCCCGCTGCGGTGCTGTTTGCCTCACCGGCCGCGGCCCCTACGAGCGCCAGCTGACCGCGCGCCGATCTGGATCAGTAGTCGCCTTCCACCACATTCACAAGCGGCTCGCCGCGCACGTAGCGGCGTACCTGCTCGCCGACAAGCGCGAACGCGCGCCGTTCCGCGCCCTGCGTGTCGCCGGCGAAGTGTGGCGTGATCAACAGCCCCGGCGCGTCCCACAATGGGTGGTCGGCCGGCAACGGCTCAGGCTCTGTCACATCGAGCGCCGCGCGGATCCGCCCGCTCTGCAGCAGCTCAAGCAGTGCCTCGGTGTCGACGATCGGCCCGCGTGCCGCGTTGACCAGCAATGCACCCTCGCGCATGCACCCAAGCATCTCCCGGTCGAGCAGTCCCTCTGTCGCCGGCGTCAGTGGCAGCAACACGACCACGATGTCGGCCAAGCCGAGCAGCGATGCCAACTCATCGACCGCGTGCACGCCTGGGCGGGCACGGCGCGCAACGCGGATCACCTCGGCCTCAGATGCCACCAGCAGCCGCTCGACCGTCAGCCCGATCGAGCCATAACCCAAAATCATCACCGTCTTGCCTGCCAGTTCATCTGGCTCGCGCCACTGCCAGTCATGCGCTCGCTGTGAATCGCGCGCCTCGCTGAGGTGCTTCAGCGATGCCAGGATCGCGCCGAGCACCCATTCGGCCACCGGCCTATCGCGAGTTCCGCGCGCGTCGCACAACGTCACGCCGGGTGGCACAGACGGCAGCAGCCAGTCGACTCCCGCCGAGAGCGTCTGGATCACGCGCAGTTTTGGCATGCGTGCGAGCGCCTCGATCACGAAAGGTTCGTCAGACCCGGGCACCAGGAATTCAGCTTCCAGCAGCGCCTCTGAGAAGCCCTCCTTGGGGATCAGGTGCAGCTCGACACCCGCGGGCAACTCGCCGACTGCGTTGCAATCGGTCCGATCGGGTATCCACAGCTTCACAATGTCGGCGAGTGTATTGCGAGCATGTCGAGGAAGATCGTGAGTCGAGCGGTATCCCACCAGACGAAAGGCGCCCATGAGCACAGCTGCACAGCCCCGGCCTGCGAGCACACCGGCCACGAACGACTACACCCAGGCGGCCGATGCCCTCGTCGTGTTCGGCATCAGCGGCGATCTCGCCAAGGTGATGACTTTCCACTCGCTCTACCGGCTCGAGCTGCGCGGGCTGCTCGACTGCCCGATCCTTGGCGTCGCCGCTGACGACTGGACCATCGAGGATCTGCGCAAGCGGGCGCATACCTCGATCGAAGAGTGCGGGGAGACAGATCGATGAGCGCGTGTTCAAGCGCTTTGCCGAGAGACTGAGCTATGTGTCCGGCGACTTCGCCGACGAAGGCACCTATGCGCGCGTTGCCGATGCGCTCGGCGACGCCCAGGCGCCGGTCTTCTATCTGGAGATCCCGCCGTTCCTGTTCGGGACCGTGATCAAAGGCCTCGCCATCAGCGGCGTAACCAAGAACGCGCGTGTCGTGGTCGAGAAGCCCTTTGGCCACGATCTCCAATCCGCGCAGGCGCTCGCCGCCGAAGTGCACCAGTACATCGAGGAGCCCCAGCTCTACCGGATCGACCACTTCCTCGGCAAGATGGGGATCGACGAGTTCCTCTACCTGCGCTTTGCCAACACGATGCTCGAGCCGGTGTGGAACCGCAATCACATCGCCTGCGTGCAGATAACGATGGCCGAGAGCTTTGGCGTCGAGGACCGTGGGCACTTCTACGATCCCGTCGGCGCGGTGCGCGACGTGGTCGTCAACCACCTGATGCAGCTGGTGGCGGTGGCCGCGATGGAGGCGCCCGCCGGTGACGACGCCGAAACGCTTAAGGACGCCAAGTTCGCGGTGTTCCGCTCCATCGCTGCGGCCGACCCCAAGCACTATGTGCGCGGCCAATACGACGGCTACCTGAGCATCGACGGCGTCGCCAAAGAATCGACCACCGAGACCTATGCTGCGCTGCGCCTGGACATCGACAACTGGCGCTGGTCGGGCGTACCGTGGTTCATCCGCACCGGCAAGGATCTGCCGATCACCCAGACCGAGCTGCGGATCGTCTTCCGCAACCCGCCGCGCCTTGGCTTCATGGAGCACGGGCGCCGACGGCCCGAGCCCAACCAGCTCGTGGTCAAGCTCGACCCCACGACCGGCGTACAGATGATCCTCGACGCCCATCGCGCCGACGAAGGCGGCCCGCAGGCGATCACGCTCGATATGGAGTTCGCGCAGGAGGGCGGCGAGGCGCCGACCCCGTACGAGGTGCTGCTGCTGGATGCGATGCGTGGCGACAGCGTGCGCTTCACCCGCCAGGACAGCGTCGAGCAGACCTGGAGGATCTTCGAACCGCTGCTCAAAGAGCCCCCGCCCGTGCATCCCTACGCACAGGGAACCTGGGGGCCGCCGGAGGCGGACAAGCTGGTGGCCCACTACGGCGGCTGGCACGGCCCGTGGGTGGCATCGTGAGCCCGGCCAAGGGTAAAGCGAAAACGGCTGCCCCGCGCGCGCCCGGCCAAGGCTCGCACAATCGTCGGACCGGGACCAACAAAAAGGGCGATGCCCCCCGCGCGCGCGGCGAGGGATGCCGTTTCGAAGGCACCCAACAGCAAGCCCGACGGCGCCCGCCGGCGAGCCCAAGCGACACCTCCAAACGCGCGCGCCAAAGCAGCCCCCAGCGCTGCCCCAGAGCGCGGCGATGCCCTCGCCCTTTCCGCCGATCGCCGACTACGCCTTCCTGTCGGACTGCCATACCGGCGCGCTGGTCGCGCCCGACGGGACGATCGACTGGCTGTGCGTGCCGCGCTTCGACGCCCCAGCGTGTTCGGCTCGCTGCTCGACCGCCAGGCCGGCGGCTTTCGCTTCGGCCCGTTCGGGATCAACGTGCCGACGGCTCGCAGCTATGAGCCCGGAACCAACATCCTGCTCACGACCTGGAAGACCACGACCGGCTGGGCGATCGTGCGCGAGGCGTTGATCCTGGGGCCGCGTCGCGGCGAGGATCTCATCACGCCGCACACCCGTCCCCCCGCTGACCAGGACGCCGACCACCTGCTCGTGCGCCTCGCGATGTGCCTGGAGGGGGAGGTCGAGATGGAGCTGACGTGCGAACCGGTCTTCGATTACGGGCGGGTACCCGCCCACTGGGTGGTTACCGACGGCGGTCACAGGGCCGACGCGAGCCCCGAGGGCGCCACCCGAAAAGAGGGCCAGGCAGGCGACACAAGGCAGACGATCAGGCTGCAGACGGACATGGCAGTCGGCGTGGAGGGCGACTGGGTAAGAGCCCGTCACGTGCTCAGGCAAGGACAGCAGATCTACTGCTCGCTCTCTTGGGCCGAGGAGCTCGCGGCGCCCGAAGACATCGACGACGCCAATGCACGGCTGGCCTGCACCGCCAGCTTCTGGCGCGGCTGGCTGGGCCGTGCGCGCATGCCGGATCACCGCTGGCGCGACCCGATCCAGCGCTCTGCGCTCACGATCAAGGGCCTTACCTACATGCCGACCGGCGCGACGGTCGCGGCGCTGACGACCTCGCTGCCCGAGACGCCCGGGGGCGAGCGCAACTGGGACTACCGCTACACCTGGCTGCGCGACTCGACCTTCACTCTGCAGGCCTTGCACTACCTCAACCTCGACTGGGAGGCAGAGGAGTTCATGCAGTTCATCGCCGACCTCGAGCCCAACGGCGACGGGGCGCTGCAGATCATGTACGGGATCGACGGGCGGCGCGACCTGACCGAGACCACGCGCGACGATCTCTCCGGCTACGCGGGCGCGAGTCCCGTGCGGATCGGCAACGGCGCGTTCGACCAGCGCCAGAACGACGTGTTCGGCGCGGCGCTCGACTCGATCCTGCTGCATACCCGCCGCTCGCGAACGGCTGCCGCGCAGGCTGTGGCCGATCGTGCAGGCGCAGGCCGAATGCGCGACCAAGGTCTGGCGCCAGCCCGACCAGGGCATCTGGGAGGCGCGTGGCAAGCCCCAGCACTATGTGTCCTCCAAGCTAATGTGCTGGGTGGCGATGGACCGCGCGGCCAAGCTCGCTGCGATGAGCGGCGACGGCAAGCGGCAGGCCACCTGGCACGCTACCGCCGAGGAGATCAGAGCGGACATCCTCGCCAACGGGCTCACCAAGGACGGGGTGCTGCGCCAGCACTACGAGACCGACGCACTGGATGCCTCCAACCTGCTGGCCGCGATCTTCGGCTTCCTGCCCGGCGACGACGAGCGCCTGCGCGCAAGCGTGCTGGCGATCGCCGAAGAGTTGACCGAGAACGGCTTCGTGCTGCGCTACCGCACCGATGAGACCGACGACGGCCTGTCGGGCAAGGAGGGGAGCTTCCTGATCTGCTCCTTCTGGCTGGTGTCCGGGCTTGCGATCGTCGGCGAGCAGCAGCGTGCCCGCGACCTGATGGAAAAGCTGTTAGCGTCGCCTCGCCGCTCGGGCTGTACGCCGAGGAGTTCGACACTTCCACCGGTCGCCACCTCGGGAACTTCCCCCAGGCCTTCTCGCACCTCGCGCTGATCGAGGCCGCGGCGCGCATCATTCTGGTCGAGCGCCTGGCGGAGATCTCATGAGCGACCACTACGACGTGATCATCATCGGCAGCGGCGCGGGCGGGGGCACGCTTGCCCGCCATCTGGCGCCCTCGGGCAAGCGCATATTGCTGCTCGAGCGCGGCGACTGGCTGCCGCGCGAGCCGCAGAACTGGTCCGCCGCGGACGTGTTCGTGGACAATCGCTACGTCTCCCCGGACACTTGGTACGACGCCGAGGGCAAGGCCTTCCAGCCGCAGGTGCACTACTGCGTGGGCGGCGCCACCAAGATGTATGGCGCCGCGCTCTATCGCATGCGCGCTGAGGACTTCGGCGAGCTGAAGCACCACGGCGGCATCTCTCCCGCCTGGCCGATCTCCTACGAGGCGATGGAGCCCTACTACACGAAGGCCGAGCAGCTCTACCAAGTGCACGGCGCGCGCGGCGAGGATCCCACGGAACCGTTCGCCTCCGCCCCCTATGACCATCCGGCGGTCTCTCACGAGCCGCGCATCGCCCAGCTCTCAGAGGCGTTCGCCGCGGCTGGGCTGCACCCCTTCCACGCGCCCTGCGGAGTGATGCTCAACGAGGGCAACATGCCCTACAGCAACTGCGTGCGCTGCTCCACCTGCGACGGCTTCCCCTGCCTGGTGCACGCCAAGTCCGACGCCGAGGTGCTTGGGGTGCGACCGGCGCTCGAGCACGACAACGTCACGCTGCTGACGGGGGCCGAGGTGGTGGCGCTGAAGACCAACCCCGCCGGCACCGCCGTCACCGAAGTCGTGGTGGAGCGTGCCAGCGAGGACAGTGGCACAGGCGGGAGCGTTGGCGCGGAGACAGGCGGGAGCGTTGGCGCGGGCACGGGCGGAGACGATGGCAAAGGCAGGCGCGAGACCTATACGGCCGACATCGTGGTGGTGTCTTGCGGCGCGGCCAACACCGCCAAGCTGCTGCTCAGCTCGGCTACCGACAAGCACCCGGTGGCCTCGCCAACGGCTCCGATCAGGTGGGGCGCAACTACATGTTCCACAACAGCCAAGCGGTGCTCGCGATCTCCAAGGAGCCCAACCCGACCGTCTTCCAGAAGACGCTTGGCGTCAACGACTACTACTTCGCCAGTGACGCCTGGGAGTACCCGATGGGCAACATCCAGATGGTGGGCAAGTCCGTGGCGGACATGTACCGCGGAGAGAAGCCGCTGATGACTAAGCTCGCGCCCAGCTTCTCGCTGGCGGACGTGGCGGAGCACGCCGTTGACTTCTGGCTGTCGACCGAGGACATCCCACAAGCCGAGAACCGGGTGACGGTTGACCGCGACGGCAACCTGACGCTTGCCTACCGCGCCAGTAACGACATCGCTCGCGACCGGCTGTTCGAGCAGCTGCGCTCGCTGCTTGGCCACCTTGGCATGCACGAGCACCACCTGATTCCCGCGTTGGGCCTACCTGGAGAACAAGATTCCCGTCGCCGGCGTCGCCCACCAGGCCGGCACCTGCCGCTTCGGCGCCGATCCCGCATCCTCGGCGCTGGACATCAACTGCAAGGCGCACGAACTGGACAACCTGTACGTCGTCGACACCAGCTTCTTTCCCAGCATCTCCGCCGTGAATCCCGCGCTCACGGCGATGGCCAACGCGCTGCGCGTCGGCGACCACCTACTCAGCGCCTCGGCGCCAATGGCCGCTGAGCAACCCCAAAACGACGATCCCCCCCGCGCGCGCGGGGGGGATGGCGGCGCGAACATCGAGACGGGCGCACACGCATTCCAAAACGACGATGCCCCGCACACGCGCGCGGGGCATCGCCCTGCAGGCAAGCACCGCCGCCGCGTCGTAATCGTCGGCGGCGGCTTCGGCGGGCTGGCGGCCGCGCACGAGCTGAGGCACGCAGACGTGGACGTGACGCTCGTGGACCGCACCCACCACCATCTGTTCCAGCCGCTGCTCTACCAGGTGGCCGGCGGCGGGCTGGCCGCCGGCGAGTGCGCCTCTCCGATCCGGACCGCGCTCAGGCGCAACTCGAACATCACCGTCCTGATGGGCGAGGCGACCGGCCTCGACGTCGAGCACCGCCAGCTTGTCCTCGACCGCGGCGAGCGGCTGGACTACGACAGCCTGATCGTCGCCTGCGGAGCCGAGACCTCCTACTTCGGCAAAGACGAGTGGCGCGAGGTGTCCTGCGGGCTGAAGACGCTCGCGGACGCGCTCGACTTGCGCAATCGGATCTACGGCGCATTCGAGGAGGCCGAGCGCGCGAGCGATCCAGATCGAGCAGCGCAGTGGATGACGTTCGTGGTGATCGGCGGCGGCCCGACCGGCGTGGAGCTGGCCGGCGAGCTGCGGATCATCGCCCAGCACGGGATGAAGCGCGGCTTTAGGAAAATCGATCCCCGCAACGCGCAGGTGATCCTGCTCGATGCCGGCGAACGCGTGACCGCCGCCTTCAGCGAGCGGCTCTCGGGCAAGGTGGCCAAGGAGCTCACCTCACTTGGGGTGACGGTGCGCGAGGGCGCCCGCGTCACAGCAATCGACGCGCAGGGCGTGACGGCCTCGATCGCCGGCGCTGACGAGCGGATCGCCGCGAGGACCGTGATCTGGGCCGCCGGCGTGCAGGCCGTCGGCTTCTCCGCGCGTGCTCGCCGAGGCGACCGGCGCCTCTACCGACCGGGCCGGGCGCGTGCAGATCGAACCCGACCTGACGGTCCCCGGCCATCCCGAGATCTCGGCGATCGGCGACACGTCGCTGCTCGCCGGCCCCGGCGGCAAGCCGTTCCCGGGACTGGCGACAGTGGCGATCCAGCAGGCGCGCCACGCGGCGAAGGCGATCCACAAGGGAGCGCCGGGCGCCTCGACGCCGTTTCACTACCTGGACAAGGGCGCGCTGGCGGTCGTCGGCCGCGGCAAGGCTGTGTGCGAAATCCGCGGCCACGAAATCTCTGGACGGCTGGCGTTCTTCACCTACCTGACCGTGCACATGTATTACCTCGGCGGCGTTCGCGGCGGCCGCCTGAAGGTGTTGATCGACTGGATCAGCGCACGCCTCGGCAATCCCCAGAACCAGGTGATGGAGGGCTCGCTGGCCAGCCCTCGAGCGAGTTCACGGTGGAGCGGATGACGGCGGGCCGGCTCGAAGTTCGGCCGAAGCAGTCGGCACTCCGGCGCCGAGCACGGAGAGCAAGCGGTGAGTGCGACCGGAACGCTCGCGGAGCGGCCGGGCAGTCGGCCATGATCGAGCGGTGAGAGCGCTCGATCCGAGACTGCTGCGGTACGCGCGCGCTACACGCACATTCCTTTTTCTGTCTGTCGCATTGGGGAGCCTGCGCGCGCTGCTGATCGTCTGGGCAGGCTTGGCTGCTTGTGGACGTCGTCGTCGGGCGCCTTCTCGCACGGGAAGGATCTCTCGCAACTGCAAGGACCGCTGATCGCTCTGCTGTTCGTAGTGTCATGGCCCGTGCGCTGGTCGCATGGGCGGCGGAGCTGGCGGCCGGTCGCTGCTCGGCGCAAGCCAAGTCGCAGCTGCGCGCGCGCGCTGCTGGAGCGGGTCTCCAGCTCGGCCTGGACAGCTCGCGCACGCAGAGCACCGGCGAGCTGACGGTGCTCGCCACACGCGGCCTGGACGCGCTCGACGGCTACTTCTCTCTGTACCTGCCCCAGCTTTTGCTGGCCGCGATCGTGCCGCTGGTCGTGCTGGTCGCCGTCGTCTCGCAGGACTGGATCTCGGCCGCGATCATCGCCTTCACTATTCCCCTGATCCCATTGTTCATGGCGCTCGTCGGTGCAGCGACACGCGAGAAGATGGATCGCCAGGTGCGCACCCTGCAGCGGCTTGCCGGGCACTTCCTCGACGTGGTCGCCGGCCTGCCGACCCTGAAGGTGTTCGGCCGCGCCAAGGCACAGGCCGCAAGCATTCGCTCAGATCTCCGAGCGCTACCGCGAGACCGCGCTCTCGAACCTGCGTGTGACGTTTCTGTCCTCGCTGATCCTCGAGCTGGTAGCAACGATCTCCGTGGCGCTGGTCGCCGTGGCGATCGGGCTGCGCCTGATGGGCGGGGAGCATGTCCCTGCGCGCCGGTCTGTTCGCGCTGGTGCTGGCGCCCGAGGCATACCTACCTCTGCGCCAGCTGGGCGCCAACTACCACGCAAGCGCCGAGGGATGGCCGCCGCCGAGCAGGTATTCGCGGTACTTGGAAAAACGGGCTGACACGAAAACACTGGCAGATTCGGGAACAAGCGTTTTGAAGCAGCGGCACTGACGATCACGCCGGCGACGGATGCAGCCGCCGCCTACTCGCGAGGTGCCCATCCGGACACGGCCGGAGATGGCTACCGCTGACATCGAAGTAGAAGGCTGACCGTCTCCTACCCCGGGCGCTCTGAGCCGGCCCTCGACGACGTGTCGCTGCGCGTCGAGGCAGGCGAGGTCGTGGCGCTGGCCGGCCCCAGCGGCTGTGGCAAGTCGACGCTGCTGGGCGTGCTGCTCGGCTTCGTCGCGCCGAGACGTGGGGGCGTGCGCGTCGGCGGCATCGACCTCGCCGAGCTCGACGCCGACGCGTGGCGCGCGCAGCTTGCCTGGGTGCCGCAACGACCCCACTTGTTCGCGAGCTCGATCGCCGAGAACATGCGGCTCGGGCGTCGCGATGCCTCCGAGGAAGAGCTGGCAGCGCCGTGCCGCCGCCGGGCTGAGCGACGTCGTGGCCGGCCTGCCTGAAGGCCTGGACACCGTCCTCGGCGAGCGCGGCGCCGGACTGTCGGCCGGCGAGCGCCAACGGGTCGCTCTGGCCCGCGCGTTCCTGCGCGACTCGCCGTTGCTGCTGCTCGACGAGCCGACCGCCAACCTCGACGGGCAGACCGAGCAGCAGGTGCTCGAAGCGGTGCGGCGCCTCTCAACGGGGCGCACCGTGATCCTCGTCGCGCACCGGCCGGCGCTGCTGGCTATGGCCGACCGCGTGGTCGACCTCGGCGCGGGCGCCGGCGGGCATGGCCGTGGCCGATCGAGCCGGCGCACTCGACACGGCAGAGGCGCCCGCATGAACACCCAGGCAGCCCCGCTCGTCTCGCCTTCGAGCACTCCCGCGCCGTCCGCCGCCAAGCGCCCACCCGAGGCCCCGCTGCGCCAGACATTTGCGATCGCGCGTCCCGCCGCCGGGCGACTTGGCGCTCGCGACGCTGCTCGGCGCGGGCTCGGTGGCCGCCGCGATCGGGCTGATCGCCACCTCGGCGTGGCTGATCTCACGCTCCTCGCAGCGCCCACCGGAGTCGGCCGTCGCGGTGGCGATCGTCGGGGTGCAGTTCTTTGCGCTGTCCAGAGGGCTGTGCCGCTACTTCGAGCGTCTCGTCGGCCACGACGCGGCCTTCCGCGTGCTGTCGAGCCTGAGGGTCAGCGTCTACGAACGCCTGGAGCGACTGGCACCGCTCGGCCTGCCCGCCTTTCGCTCCGGCGAGCTGCTGTCGCGTCTCGTGCAGGACGTCGACTCGCTGCAGGACCTGCTGTTGCGCGTGGTGCCCCCGTTTGCGATCGCGCTGCTCGTCGGCGCGGGCACGGTGGCGCTCGTGTGGTGGATGCTGCCCGCCGCCGCGCCTGATCCTGCTGGTCGCGCTGCTGCTCGCCGGGGTGCTCGTGCCGTGGTTCACCGGCACGCTCGCCGCCCGCAGCGAGGCACTGCAGGCCCAGGCGCGCGGCGAGCTGAGCGCGTCGGTCGTCGACCTGATCGAGGGCGCACCAGAGCTGGTGGCTTATGGCGCCGCACCCGAGCAACTGCGACGCACCCTGGCGGCCGACGCCGAGCTGACCCGCATCGCCCGGCCGGCGCACGCACCGCGGGCATCGGCCAGGGCCTGACCACGCTCTGCTCGGGCCTGGCGATGTGGGGCGCGCTGCTCGTCGGCGTCGATGCCGTACGCGCCGGGCGGCATGGACGGCGTACTGCTGGCCGGCATCGCCCTGATCCCGCTCGTGGCATTCGAGCTGGTGAGCGGCCTTCCGGCGGCGACGCAGACGCTGCAGCGCGTGCGCCGGGCCGCGGCCCGCGTGCAGGAGGTGCGCGAAACGCCGCCGCCAGTGCTGGAGCCAGAACATCCACAGGCACTCCCAGCGCGGTCACCCACGAAGGAGCCGGTACGTCGGCCGACGCCAGCAACAGCGGACAGGCAACCCCTAAACGGCCAGTCAGACGACAAGCGCGGCTACACCAACCCGCCACCTATCGTCGATACGCACGAACAGCTATCCCACACACTCACGGCACGTAACCTCAGCTGCTCATATCCGGGGGCAAGCCGCCCGGCGCTTGAGGAGATCGACCTCGACCTGAGCCCTGGCAGACGCGTAGCGCTCGTCGGCCCCAGCGGCGCGGGCAAGTCGACGCTCGCTGCCGTGCTGTTGCGCTTCCTCCCGTATGAGGGCTCGGTGGCGCTGGACGGCGTGGAGATCGACGCGCTCGACGGCGACGAGGTCCGGCGCGTGGTGGGGCTGGTCAGCCAGGACGTGCACGTATTCGACAGCACGCTGGAAGAGAACCTGCGCCTGGCCAAGCGCGACGCGAGCGAGGACGAGTTGCGCGACGCGCTGGCCGCAGGCGCGGCTGCTCGACTGGGTGGACTCGCTGCCCCTCGGACTGGCAACCGAGGTCGGCGAGCGTGGTGCGCGCATGTCCGGCGGCCAGCGCCAACGCCTCGCGCTGGCTCGCGCCCTGCTCGCCGACTTCCCGATCCTGATCCTCGACGAGCCGGGCGAGCACCTCGACACGGCGACAGCCGACGCACTGGTAGCCGACCTGCTCGATGTGACAGGCGCACGAACGACACTGCTGATCACACATCGGCTGGTCGGCCTTGAGCAGGTTGACGAGATACTCGTGATCGAGCAGGGCAGAATCGTCGAACGCGGCACGCACGCGCAGCTGAGTTGCGCGCGGCTGCCCTCAAGCATGGTTCCGCCGCGACCATGGGTAATGGTGATGGAGGATGACCAACGACCTGGCGCGCTGGCAGTTCGCCACGACGAGCATCTACCACTTTCTGTTCGTGCCGGTCACGATCGGCCTAGCGTTTCTGGTGGCGCTTCTGCAAACGGCGTGGCACCGCAACCAGCGACCAGAGTACAAGCGCATAACGCGTTTCTTCGGCACCCTGCTCTTGATCAACGTCGCCGTGGGCGTGGTCACCGGCCTGGTGCAGGAGTTCGAGTTCGGGATGAACTGGTCCACCTACTCCCGCTTCGTGGGCGACGTGTTCGGTGGTCCGCTGGCGATGGAGGGCCTGGCGGCGTTCTTCTTGGAGTCCACTTTCCTGGGTCTGTGGATCTTCGGCTGGGATCGGCTGCCTAAGCGCGTTCACCTCGCGTGCATCTGGCTTGTGGTTGCGGGCTCGATGCTCTCGGCGATGTTCATATTGGTCGCCAACTCATGGATGCAGCATCCCGTCGGCTACGCACTGAACAGTCACGGCCAACCGGTGCTAAACAACGTGTGGGCGCTGTTCACCAATCCGACATTCCTATGGGGATACGTACACGTGATCCTGGCCTCGCTGGTGACGGGATCGCTGGTGATGCTCGCCATCTCAGCCTGGTATCTGCGCAAGGGGCGCGAAGTCGAGGCCTTCCATCACACCGCACGGCTGTCGGTACTCGTGCTACTGCCGGCGATCCTCTTGCAGATGTTCGTGGGCAACAAGCTCGGCGAGATCGAGGCCACCTACCAACCGGCCAAGATCGCCGCCGCCGAGGCACAGTGGAGCAACTGTCAGCCGTGCTCGTTCTCGGCCTTTCAGATCGGCGGCGGCAACAACGACCAGACCCCGACCCAGGTGATCGCGATCCCGCACCTGCTCTCGATCCTCGCGACCGGGACATGGGGCGGCGCGGTCGAGGGCTTGAACCAGATTCAGAAGGAAGATGTCGCCAGGTACGGCCCAGGCAACTACATCCCCGACGTGTTCATCCAGTACTGGTCGATGCGCGTGATGGCCTACCTTGGCTCGTTGATCGCGCTGCTGGCGCTATGGGGGACTTGGCTGATCCACAAGGGCTCACTCGATCGCTCCAAGTGGTTTTTGCGCGCGGGCCTGGTAGCCGTGGTAAGCCCGTTCGTGATGAACACCGCCGGCTGGCTGTTGACCGAGAGCGGCCGCCAACCATGGATCGTGCAAGGGTTGATGAAGACCGTGAACGCCAACTCTCCCTCGGTCAGCTCGCTCGACATCTGGATCAGCTTGATCGCGTTCGTGGCGATCTACATCGCACTCGGCGCGGCCGACCTGCTGCTGATGCTGCGCTATTCGCGCAAGGGCCTAGATCCAGAGGATGGCCCCGGTGGGACAGGCTCGGATGCGCAAACCCCGACCCCAGCCATGAGCTACTAGGAGCCAGAGTGCAACTTCACACCATCTGGTTCGTCATCCTCGCGATCTTCTGGGTCGGTTTTTTCGTGCTCGAGGGCTTTGACTTCGGTGTCGGCATGCTGCACACGATTGTCGGGCGCAGCGACGGGCAGCGCAGCCGCGCACTGAGCACGATCGGCCCCTGGTGGGACGGCAACGAGGTGTGGCTGATCGTCGCAGGCGCCGGCATGTTCGCGGCATTCCCCGGCTGGTACGCGACAATGTTCTCGGCGCTCTATCTGGCTCTGCTGCTCGTGCTGATCGCGCTGATGGCACGGGGCGTGTCGTTCGAGTTCAAGGACAAGAGCGAGAGCCCCCGCTGGCGGACGACATGGCGCTGGGCAATGACGATCGGCTGCCTGTTGATCCCCCTGCTGCTCGGCGTGGGGCTCGGCGACTTGCTGAATGGCTTGCCGATTGACTCCAGCCACAACTACACGGGCAACTTCCTCGACCTGCTCACGCCCTATGGCCTGTGGACCGGCGTGACGTTGGTTGCGCTGTGCCTCTTGCACGGAGCCACGTTTCTCAAGCTCAGGACCACGGGTGAGGTGCGCGAGCGCGCCCGCGCGCTCGCTCGGCCGCTCGGTTGGGCAGCGATCGCTCTGGTGATCGGCTGGGTGATCTGGACGCGCAGTGTCGCGGGCGGCCCCGACGTGCCCCAGCCCGTGGAGATCCTTGCGGTGATCGCGGTGGCCTTCGCCGCACGGCTGGCTATGACCGACCACGACGGCCTCTCGTTTGCCTCCTCAGCAGTTGCAATCGCGGCAACCATCGGCTCGATCTTTATCGACCTGTATCCCAACGTGATGATCTCGAGCACCAACGCCGCCTACAACCTGACCGTCAACAATTCGGCCTCTGGTCACTACGCGCTTGTCGTGATGACAGTGGTCGCGGTGATCTTCTTCCCGATGGTGCTGCTCTACCAAGGCTGGTCGTTTCACGTGTTCCGCGCGCGCGTGAAGGCACCGCCGGAGCCAGGCGCCGTCAATGTGCGCCCGCAATCGGGGGGTTAGAGCCGGCCGTGTCTACTCGCTCGATGCCGGCGTTCCGCTCACTCGCCAATCGCGTCCTCATCGAGCAGCTTCTTCCAGAAGCGCACGCTCTCGCGCATGTGCCCGATTCCGGCGTCGAACGCTAGCCACGGCCCGCGGGGAACCTGGATCCCCCCGCTGACCTTGCGCAGATCTTCAAAGCGTTGCAGCGTGGCTTCGTGTTCGGGCAGGTAGGCCCGCGCGAGCATCGCCGGGTCGGCTCCGAGGAACAGCTTCAGGTAGCCGAGGTCGCGCAGCTCGCTGATCGCGCTTCCTGGCTCGGCCCGCCACGCTTCCAGCGCGTCCATCCCGGCCTTCGTGACTCTGTAGATGCGCCGCCGACGCCCCGCCGGTTCACGCTCTTCGATCAGCAGGCCCTCCTTGGCCAAGCGCTCGCACTCGGAGTAGAGCAGGCTGTGGGGAATGCTCCAGAAGTACTTCGAGCTGAGCTCCGCAAACTGCTTGAGGTCATACGGGGTCGCCGGCTGCGCGCGCTCGAGCATGCCGAGCACCAGGTAGGAGGCCTCGCTCAGACGCGGCTCAGACACCGCGAGCAGCATATATCACCAGACGGTCCACGCCACATGCTTCCAGCCAGATCGTCTGGCGGATACTGTGCAGAGAGAAAAGGCTCCCACCGCCCAATGACTCCCACCGCCTAGTGTGCCTGCTTGGGGCAAGGGATCCGGGATTCCGCTGGAACCGTTTCTCCGCTGAGAAACGTCAGTTCCACCTTGACCGGGAAGAAGCGGCTCTTGGGACACGTGCTGGGGGCTGTCGCGTAGGAGATGAGCTTTTTGCCCTGCTTGAACGCGGCGCCGACCTTGACCTTGATGTATTCGACCGACGCGTCGAGTGCCCCGGGCACCGATTCGACCAACGGCACTTCGCCCGCGAACACCATGCCGAACGGAGGACTGGCTTTGCCGATGAGCGTCCCCTTGGAGATCAGTTCGAACGAGGCTGGCGTTTCGCCGACCACATAGAAGAACAGGCCCCCACCCGCGGCGAACAGCGCCTGTACCGTGACTTTCTCGTGCACGCGCGATTCGCCGAAGCTGACGACACCGTTGGCTTCGCCCAGGGCGCCAGCGAGCGACTGCTTTGGGCAGCCACCGGCGCCCTGTTCCTTGAGCGTGGTTTCCGAGCAGGTGGCGAACCCTTGTGTGTGCATCTTGGCGCCGGCGGGAACGTAGAACTTGACGCCTGTGAGCGGCGAGGGAGAGCCTCCGTATTCGCTGCCGCTGATCGTGAACTCCGCTTCCAGGGCGACCGGGGCGCCGAGGATCGCGCCGGTCCCGGGATAGGTCGCGCTGTGGGGGTTGCTCAGGTTGACAGGGATCGGCACGGCCTTTGCTTTGAGCGTGACCACGGGCCTCGCCGCGGCAAGCGCCGCCGTCCACGCCGCCGACCCTATGAGGCCAAGGACGAGCGCGGTTGTGAGTATCGGTGCTCTGCGCTTCGGTGCTTGGCGCCTCGGTGCTCTGTATATCGTCGCTCGGCGCATCGTCAGCTCCTCTTGTGCTTGTTGCGATTGGTCTCGATGGCACGCTTGGTGTGACTCTCAGCGGAACGCTTGCGGTGCGTGGCCTTCTGCTTGCGCGCGTGGCCGGCGGCCTTGGGGTGGGTGGGTGGACATCCGGTAACCGCGATCTTCGTGTTTTGCTTTAGCCGCACGCCGTTTTGGGCGAGGAATTCGGTTGGCATCGTGAGTTTGGAGGTGCACAGGTCTCCGTTCGCCGCGAGCGCCGAGTCTGGGCCTTGAGGGAAGCGCAAATCGAAGCTGCCGACGGGGACGTCGGGGACCGCTGGGAACGTCGAGCTTGTTATCCCCTTTTTGGAGATGAATGTTTCGCCGTGCAGATACACGGTGACGCCGTCACCTTGAAGCACGACGATCAGTTCGGGGAACTTAGCCCCGCCGTAGGAGACGAAGTAGGCCGGGCCGCTCAGACCCACCGACAAAAGCGGCGTGGTGGCGCTGGCCGTGGCGACGACCGACGCCGGCGGGCAGTTCGCGGGGTTCGCTTCGAACGTCCTCGCCAGACACGCCTTCTGCAACGTCGTGAGGCGTGCGGGGAGCTGCTTGGGCAGTTCGACCTTGACCTTGGCGATGTTGGCTTGCTGGCCGATCTCCGATCGGTCGGGCGTGGCCGGCGGGTAGAGGAGCTTGGCGTCGAGGCTCACCCCATCAGCTCTGGAGCTGTGCGCGGAGGTCGAGACCGAGAAATGCGGCTTGAACTGCAGCGCCTCGCAGTCCGTGACCTGGAAGTGCACCGAGGCGGTGCTGAGAGAGCCAGCGGAGCCGTCCATCGTGGTCGAGATCGTCTCGGGGTTGCAGTTGGTCGGGTTGAAGATGAATTCGGGGCGGTTGATTTCGACAGTGACACTGCGGGCGAGCGCAGGCACACCCTGCAGCATCTCCGGGAGCGGGCCGGTAACGACCGTCACCGCCGATGTTTGGGGGTTGATCTGCAGCGCCGCTCTGACGATCACGTTGCCGAGGTCGAACTGGCCGCCGCGCGCGGGCACGACGACCGACAGGCCGAAGGGCGCACCGTCATACGGCCCGGTCAGGTAGACGCGCCCGGGCGGGACCTCGAACGGGTAGGGACCCTGTCCCACCGTGACGGAGATCGTCCCGATCTGGCTTTCTGGGCCACACTTGCCTTCCTGGGCCTGTGGTTCGCCGCACAGGGGCACGTGCGCGACTGAGCCAAGCAGGCCCGTCGGGATATGCACCTGGACCGCGGCAAGCCCTTGTTCTGAGTCCTGGCGGGTGAACGTCGTGACGAACGGGCTGTAGCCGCCCGCCTGGTTGCTCGTCGTGCCCGCCGTGAATGCAGGAGCAAACGCGCCGTTGGGACAACCCGAGTTGACCGTGAAGCTGCTCTGCGCTGCGGCCGGGTCTGATTCGGGCGCCGACCAGGGGCTTAGCAGCGCGCTCGTTGTGTAGATACCGCACGCGTCGGGCACGAGCGGGGCGCGCGGACCGCCGAAGAGGTTGATCGTCATTTCGCTGTACGGGAGCTCGGGCAGGTTCTGAAAGCGGGTGGTGAGCTGTCCAGTGAGCTGGTTCAGGCTCACTTCGCCGGCCGCCTTGATCTGCACGCCGCTGCCTTCCACCACGACATAAAAGGCGATCAGCGAGCCGAACGGGTTGGAGCCCTGAGTCGGCCCCGCGTTGCCCTGCTGCGCCAGGTACACGGACCCGCCCACGGAATGGTCGAGCAACGGCGTGCGCGCTTGCACAGTGCCGATCTTCGAGGATTCCGGGCAAGCGGTCGGGGCAGGGCTCGACAGGCCGATCTGCGCTTCGCTGCACGCTCCCAGGCCGCTGACGGCCGAGGGCGAGACCACGAGGTCCGGCGGCAGCGTCACCACGGCTTCGCGCAGGTTCGCCTCCGCGAGCGAGCCCAGCGCCTCGACCTGCGGGATCTTCAGCGCGATGCTCACCCCGGTCGGCGTATTCGCGACCGTGGTTTCGGGGCTGACTTCGATCGATGGCGTGAAGCTGAGCTTCTCGCAACCGGCCATCGCCGCAAGCGGCGCCGAGAACAGGGTCGGTGTCCACACCCCCGGTTCCTGCCACGAGTCGGCGCTCACCGCGCTCGAGCGTCGCCGGACGGCTTCTTCGTCGGGTTCGCTGCCGCACGACGTCGGCAGCGTCAGGAACGGCTGGCTGCCGCGCGCCACCGCGACGCATGGTCCGCCCGTGAGCTGCTGATGGCAATGGCTCGGCGCCGAGGGGTCCCCCCACAGCGTCAGCATGATGCCGTCGGCGCTTGCGAATTGGGGTATGCCGGACACCATTGCGGAGATGCCGTAGTCGCCGCCGGCGTGGGCGCTGCCAACCAGGTGCGCGATGAAACCCACATTGGCGACGGTGAAGCCGAGCGCGCCGGCCACTTTCGGCGAGGACGGCGCGATGTTGAAGACGGGGCTCTCGTGCGCTTCGTACACCGCAGGCAGCGGCGATTCGATCGCGATGTCGCCCACCTGGCTGGAGGCCGGGCATTCCTGCTTGGCAAGCTGCTGTTCGGAGCAGCGCTGCACCGCGAGCAGGTTCACGGCGACCCCAGCCGGCAGCGTCACTTCGACGTCCTTGGGATCGCCGTAGGCGATTTCGTGGCCGAGCGGACCAGCATCCCCGAGGCCTTCTGCGAGCTGCTGGGAGCTGAGCGCGTGGCGGTCGAGCAGCATTGTCGTGGTGAGCGCGTAGGGATGTGACCCCGCCTGCGTAGCCAGCGCTCCGCCCTGTTCTTCGGCCTGCTGTTCGATGCGTTCGATACCGAACTTCCCGCTCGCGCGCGCCGCGACGGGAAGCGCGAGCAGCGCGACGGCCACCAATGCGACCAGGAGTTGCAGCACTCGACCTCCGGCACAGAGAACCCGTTTGACGCTCATCGTTTTGGCCTCCGCTCGCTGCCGGCTTGCTTGCCTTTGCGCTCGTGGCGCACCCGCTTGACGCACCTGCTGTTCTTCTTCACGTAGCCCTTCCGGCACGGCTTTGGCTTCGGTTTCGGTTTCGCGACCACCTTCGCTTCCATCGGCGGTGCGCTGTCGCCTGGACCCGAGAACAGCTGGCTGGCCGTGAGGCCCGCGGCGGGCGCGGGCGCCTGCGCCGGGTGGCAAGCTTCGCCGAGGCACGGCAGCGGCGCTGGCGGCGGGTTCTGCGCGGCGATGCCGCCCGCTTCGCGCGCGTCGTAGAGATCGACCAGTTCGTCTTCGTCCTGGCCCACCAGCGATTGGCGCGTGAAGAAGAAGACGTCGCTCGCGTTGGCGCTCGCTTCGACGAAGTAGGACGCTTCGTCGCTGACACCCGAGGAGATCAGGTAAATACAGCCGCCGCTCGCCCCGGCCGGACAGGTGCCCGAGCCTTTGTCCTCCCACTCATATACGTCCATCTGACTGTTGGAGTCGCCTTCCAGCAGCGCTTCTTCGGTCTCGAAGAACACCCTGCTGCCGTCGGAAGAGAGGTTGCGGGGAAGATCCCATGGGTAGAGCGTCGGCGGCGGAATCGAGCCGTCGCTCTCGAGGTGGTAGAGCAGCGCGTCGTGTGTGGCGGCAGTCCCCTGCGGATTGCAAGACACGCACGTCACATGTTCGCCAACGGCGTCATAGACGTACAGCTCGTCGCACGACGCGGGTTCTTCGTGTTCGGTGCAGTTCCCTCCCGCACCGTGATTGTCATAGCCGGTGATCTCCATCCTGGAGCTGAACAGGAGCGTGTGCCCGTCGGCGCTGACGCGCGCTGTTCTCACCCCTTCGGCGGGACCGCCTCGCACCACACCCTGATAGAGCAGCGTGTGGGCGGTCCAATCGTCTTCTTCCCCTCCGCTGCTAACCAGCGCGATCGCACCTTCGTGCCACGCATAGATGTTGCCCGCGCCGGAGATCCCACCGTTCGCGAGCACGCCCTTCGCGGCAAAGTAGAGGTAGGAACCGTCGTCGGCCACGCCGAGCACGCCCTGGACTTCGGCTCCGGCGGGCGTCAGCGCGACCGCCTGGGCGCGTTCGACGTCGAAGCCGTAGAGCACGCCGCCTTCGCTGTAGAAGGCGTATGCGCCATCGGGGGTGCCGGCCAGCCACCCCGCCGGTCCATGGGAGACTTCCACCGTTTCGCCTTCCCCGCCGGGCTCTTGCTCGCGCACGTACAGGCGTCCGGTGGCGAGGTCGGTGAAGAACACTCGCGAGCCGTCTTCGGATACGGCACCCTGCGCGAAGTAGGAGACCATCCCGGAGGAATGGTCGGGCAGTTCGACGACTTCTTCGGCGGCGCCCGGGCCACGCCAGCCCGCTGCCCCACCATCGGAGGGGACACCTCCGGGCAACAGGTCAACCAGGCTGATCTGGCCTTCGTGCCATTCGTACAGGTTGCGCACCCCGGCCGCCGCCCCGGGAATCAGGGGGTTGGCCGATTCGAAGAACACGCGCGTGTCGCTGTCGGCCGCCGCCACGAGGAAGAAGCTGATCTTTTCAGCGGCCTGTGCCTGGAACAGCAGGCGGTAGGCGCCCGTGCGATTCGCGCGCATGTAGACGGCCTGCCTGCCTTCGATTGCGCCCGTATCGGCTTCGCTGACGAGCGGCGGCTCGTTATTTGACAGCACGAAGCTGTAGGCGAGGTCTTCGCTCACGCCCAGCACCGCGCCGAGGCCGCCGGAGTCAATGGCGGGCTCGAGGTTCCGTGTCGGCCACGATTCCGCCGAGCGCGTGCTCAGGTAGGCGCTGAACAGTTCGGGTGAACCTTCGCTCGTCCCGCCATCTAGCGGGAACGGCCCGAGCGAGTTGAACGTGACCGCTTCGCCGGAGGGCGCGACGCGCACGCTCGTGACGGCTCCGAGTGCGTCCGCGTAGTTCTTTTCGACCGGCGAGACCTGCTCGTAGGCGCGACAGTCGGGCAGCGCCGGGGCGTAGGGCTCCTCGATGCGCACCTGTTCGTTGGGGCACGAACCCGCCGCCCCAGCCGTTGCCGGTGTCAGCGCCACGCAACACCCGACGCTCGCGGTGACGCCGAGGACCAAGGCGCCGAGGCCCGTGCAGACCCGGCGGGACCCACGGGCACGGTGAGGCGCGACGAACGGATGGCGGGGCCGGAGCATCACGATACCTCCTGTAAGATACAGCAAGGATGATCCATTATGGACGACACAAGTTGGACCGTACCACACAAATGCTATGCTTCCCGCGATGTCAGCACTACGCCTCACACCTAGGCACGCTCTCGAGCCAGTGGAGGGCGAGCAGGACGACCTCGTCAGCCATTACGACACCGACGGCATGCTCACGGTCGAGCGGAGGAGCAACCCCTTCTTGCGCTCCCCGACCGGCGGTCGAGTGCTGAGCGCGATGATGCTCCCGCACTTCACCCTCCGGCCGCCCTTGGGCTTTGGAGTGCTCACCACGACTGGTCGCAGAACCGCCAAGAAGCGGCGCAAATGCGTCCGTGTGATCCGTAGTGCTGACAGCGCCTACATGGTCATGATCAGGCCTCACATCACGCTCAAGACCTCAGCCTGGGTGTTGAACATCCGAGCTGACCCGAACGTGTCCCTGCGCATGCGGGGCGGGACGTTCGCGGGTCTCGCGCGGGAGCTTGACAACAGGGAGTTGCAGCAAGCCAGGGAGCTGTACTGCGGGGTGGTCAATCCCTTCGACTATGCCGAGTGCGCCTTCCATCGCGGGTGGCGCCCAACCCGCTCGAAGATCGAGGAGCTGCATCGCAGCTGGTTCGACACTGGCATCCCACTCGTGATCGAGCTGGAGGATTAGTGAGGCCAACGGCCAAGCAGCGCAGAGAGACGCCGAAGCGGCGACTCGCCGTCGAGCGGCAGAATGCGCCGTCGCCCACCGCACTCGCGTCTGCAACGGGCGCCGCGGCGTCTCCAAACCAGCGACGCCTTACCAGGCGCCGACGTTGGGGCGCCACAGGCCGGGCGGCTACCAGGCGTCGACGTTGGGGCGCCGCTTGCCCGCGCGCCGGCGCCAGCCGCCGGGGGTGGGATCGAACAGCGTCGCAATCCAGCGCCGCGAGTCGGCCGGGTCGATCACGTCGTCGATCTCGCCGTAGGCGGCCATGTTGAGCCCCTCGCCGTGCTCGTAGGCAGCGGCGACCGTGGCCTGGAAGACGCGCTCGCGCTCCTCGGGGTCCTCGATCGCGTCGAGCTCGCGACGCATGCCGAGGCGCACGGCTCCCTCCAGGCCCATGCCCCCGAACTCCGACGTCGGCCAGCCGACGCAGAACAGCGGCGCCTTGAACGATCCGCCCGCCATCGCCTGCGCGCCGAGCCCATAGCCCTTGCGCAGCACGATCGTGCCGAACGGGATCTCCAGGTTGGCGCCGATCACGAACAGGCGCGAGAAATGACGCACGGTCGCCGTACGCTCGGCGTCGGGGCCGACCATGAAGCCTGGCGTGTCGCACAGGAACAGGACAGGCAGCCCAAAAGTGTCGCACAGCTGCAGGAAGCGCGCCGCCTTGTCGGCCGCGTCGGCGTCGATCGCGCCGCCAAGATGCGAGGGATCGTTTGCCACGATCCCGAGCGGATTACCATCCACGCAGCGCAAGCGCGGTGACCATGCCCGCGCCGAAGCCATCGCGCAGCTCGAGCACCGACCCCTCGTCGCACAAGCCATTCAGAACTCGGCGCACAACGTAGGCGCGCTTGCGCTGCTCGGGCACGATCTCGCAAAGCTTGCGCTGATCGGGTGCGGTGAAGTCAGCGACAGGCCCGTGGAAATAGGAGAGGTAGCGCTTGGCGGCGGCCACCGCGGCTTGGTCATCGGCGACGCGCAGGTCGACGACGCCGTTTGCATGCTGCACGTCGATCGGGCCGACTTCGCATGGCTTGTATACGCCAAGGCCACCGCCCTCGATCATCGCGGGGCCACCCATGCCGATGCTCGAGTCCTCGGTGGCGATCACCACGTCACAGCAACCGAGCAGCGCCGCGTTTCCGGCGAAACAGTAGCCCGAGGCGATCCCCACGAGCGGCACTAGCCCGCTGAGGCGGCCAAACAGGTGAAAAGCTCGGCAGTCCAGGCCGGCGACGATCGGGAAGTCAACGTCGCCAGGGCGCCCGCCGCCGCCCTCGGCGAACAACACGACCGGCAGGCGCCGGCGCTCGGCTAGCTCGAACAGGCGGTCCTTCTTGAGGTGCCCGCGCATGCCCTGGGTGCCGGCAAGCACGGTGTAGTCGTAGGACATGGCCACGCAGGGGTTGCCGTCGATCGCGCAGACGCCGGCGATCAACCCGTCCGCGGGCGTATTCTCGATCAGCTCATGCTTCGGACGCCGCCGCTCCTGTGCGGCGAACAGCAAGGGCCCGTACTCGACATAGCTGCCCTCGTCGACAAGCTCGGCCAGGTTCTCGCGCGCCGTGCGCCGCCCGCGCTTGCGACGACGCTCCACGGCCTCGGGCCGGGCCGCATCCAAGCCAAGCTCGTGCCGTGCGCGTACCGCCGCCAGGTCGGCCCGTACCGCATCGCTCTCGACATCCGCGCGAGGCCCCCTGTTGTGTGCAGTCTCAAACTCGGCGTTCACGTAAGCCCCCCCTTTACGTGCACCCCCAAATTCAGAATCCGAGCTAGCCCCCCTTTTACGTGCACCCGCAAACTCAGGATCCGAGCTAGCCCGCCCTTCGCGTGCACCCGCAAACTCAGGATCCGGGCAAGCCCCCCCTTCGCGTGCACCGCCAAACTCAGGATCCACGCGTGACCCCCCTTCGGTCGTCTCGTTGGTGGCGCGATCATCGACCGTCAGCACGACAAGCAGCTCACCCGCCTCGATCGTGTCTCCCGAAGCAACCTCGACCCGCTGCACGACCCCATCGCTCTCGGCGAGGACCTCGTGCTCCATCTTCATCGCCTCCAGCACGACAAGCACCGCCCCGGCACGCACCGACGCTCCGGGGGCGTGCTCGATCGCCACAACCACACCGGCAAACGGAGCGCTGACCTCTAGCTCGACAGGCGCGGGCATCGCGCAATCATGGCGTACAGGTGACGACCACGTTAGGGTGGGAGCAGCCATGATCGAGCAGGACGCGCCATCCGCACAGAGCCAGCGCTCACGATCGCGCTCATTGCTGGCTCCAGCGCGCGACGTTCGCGCGCTCTACTACAAGCATTTCGGAGACCGCCGCAAGGAGCGCCAACTGTTCGCGACCGGCTCCTTCTTCCTGACGTTCGCAAGCGTTCGAGGGATCACACACGCGATCCGCGCCGAACGAGGCCCGTTCAAGAACATCACTCCCGGAGGACGCCACATCCACCACATGACCTTCGGGATCGCGGGGCTGCTGACGGTCGGCTACCTGTGGATGCTGGAGATCGGGATCTCCGAAGAACGCCGCTCCTCGCGCATCACCGCGGCCGCGTACGGCACCGGCGCGGCGCTCACGCTCGACGAGTTCGCCCTGTGGCTCAACCTCGAAGACCTCTACTGGGCAAAGCAGGGCCGCGAGAGCATCGACGCCGTGGCCCTGTTCGGATCGCTGTTGATCCTTAGCGTGCTCAGCAAGGGTTTCGTCAAGGAGCTGCCGCAGGCGCTGCCTACGCCCGGGACGAGCTCGGGCGCAGGACCGCCTCGCGCCTAGCCAGATCTGGCCTCGCGAAACCGGCGCCTCCCCCTCGCCGGCCTAGGCGCATCGTTCTCCGAGCCAACGGCCAGACGAAGCTAAGGTGAGGCGGATGGCCGCCGGTTGGGATGAGACCACCAGGGAGCGCACGCACCCCAACTTGATCCTCGCCGTGCTCGCGCTTGGCGGGCTTGCCTACGCGATGCTCAGCTCGGCCGTGCTTCCCGCGCTGCCGACCTTCCAGCACGCGCTGCATACGAGCGAGACTGGCGTCACTTGGTTGTTGACCGCCTACCTGCTCGCCGCCTCGGTCGGCACCGCGATCCTTGGTCGGCTTGGCGACATGTACGGCAAGGAGAAGATGCTTCTGTGGACGCTTGTGATCCTCGCCGCCGGGACGCTCTTGTCCGCCGTGTCGAGCTCGCTGGCCGTGGTCGTCGTCGGACGCTTCATCCAAGGGGCTGCCGGGGGCATCTTCCCGCTTGCTTTCGGGATCGTGCGCGACGAGTTCCCGCGCGAGAAGGTGGCCGGGAGCATTGGCCTGCTGTCGGCGATCCTTGGCGTCGGCGGTGGTGCAGGGATCGTGCTGGCAGGGGTGATCATCGAGCACCTCGACTACCACTGGCTGTTCTGGCTTCCCTTGATCCCTACCGTCCTCGCCGCGATCGCGACCTGGCGCTTCATTCCGGAGTCCCCGGTGCGGGTTCCCGGACGCATCAACTGGCTTGCCGCAAGCTTGATGACGATCGGCATGTCGATCGTGCTGATCTCGATCAGCCAGACCACCACCTGGGGCTGGGGGTCCCCCAAGACGCTTGGCCTGCTGTCAGTCGGCATCGCCGTCTCAGTCGCCTGGATCGCCGTGGAGGTGCGCAGCAAGAACCCCTTGATCGACATGACGATGATGCGAATCAGGGGCGTGTGGACGACCAACACGTCCGCGTTCCTGCTCGGGGCCGGCATGTACGCGTCGTTCATCGTGATTCCCCAGATCGCACAGCTGCCGAAGAGCACTGGCTTTGGCTTTGGCGCCTCTGTCGTTGTCTCAGGGCTCTACCTGCTGCCGCTGACGATCGGGATGACGATCCTGGGCCTGTCGGCCGGACGGATCTCGGGTCGCTATGGCTCGCGCAGCGCGCTTCTGGTGGGAACTGCCTTCACCACCGCGTCCTTCGCATTGCTCGCGCTCGCGCATAGTCATCCTTATGACCTACTCATCGCTGCGGGACTGCTCGGCGTAGGCGTGGGCCTTGCCTTCGCGGCACTCGGCAACCTGATCGTGCAGGCGGTCTCGCCGGAGCAGACCGGTGTGGCGAGCGGCATGAACACCGTCATGCGCACACTTGGCGGCGCGCTCGGCGGGCAGCTGTCGGCGACCTTCATCGCCGCCAACACGGCCAACGGGCTGCCGACTGTTACCGGCTTCACCGACACCTTTCTGATGGCAACCGGTTTCCTGCTCGTCTGCCTGTTGGCGGGCTTTCTTGTCCCCAAGCAACTGGGCGCACGGACGGGAGCGGACTTCACCCACGAAGAGGCGGCCGCCGGCGTCCCCGCGGCAGAGGGCGCCACCGGCTAAAACGCTCGACTGCCAGGTGCGAGCGGCAGGACGCGGCAGTCGCAATCGTGGCACCCGAAGGCAAATGCGGCGGCCACTCCCGCGCGCAGCGCTACTCGGCGTCAGGCCAGTTCGCGCTGCCCATCACGCCGTCGCCGTCCTCAGGCTTGGGACCGCCAATCGCGACGATGTCCAACCCCTCCGGGCCGGCCTCGAACGCGCGCACGACCTCTGGCGCCACTCGCACCACGTCCCACTGACTCAGCTCGAGAAGCTCGTCGTCGAGCAGCGCGCGTCCGGAGCCCGCCACGACGACATAGGCCTCCTCCTGCTCGCGATGGCTGTGGGCCATCGGGCTGCGCAGGTTCGCCGCATAGCGAAAGAGGCTCACGCCGAGATCGCGCGAGTCGAGGTGTTTGCGCCCGAAGCGGCCCTCGATGCCTGGAGCCCGCTCGCCGACAGAGTCCTCGATCTCCAACAGGTTCACGGTGGCGTAACGGGACATTTTGTTCTCCTTGGTCGGATGGGTTCGCGAGCTTCAGCTCCACCATAGCTCTCGCGCGTGTGGGGCCGCGGTAGCCACTCCAACTTGTCACACGGCGCGCGCCACTACTCGTTGGCGACGGCCCTCTGCTTCGGGCAGCCGGCACCAGCAAAGGTGCACGAAAGACTCACGATTTCCTGACTAGGGTTGTGCACAGGACGGGTGGAATGCTCACAAGTCTGCTCGCCCATGTTGCCCGACGGGCATAGCCAGCCGCCGTAGAGCGTGTAGGAATTAGCTGAAAAGCCATTGTTCACATACTTACCCTTGCCGTCGGCAATCGCCTTTAGAACCTCCCTGGCGACGCTGCACTTGACATGCCCCATGCCTATGTAGATGCCGTACTCGACTCCTTTGGCGCGGAACGTCGCGCAGCGGCTCGATAGGTGCGTGCCTGAGGCGACCACCCCTTGCCCCGTGACGAGAGAGCATGCCGCCAGACACACTGCCGTGCTCACGGAGAGGGCAACCGCAAGGGCAGAGCGACGCGGGACCCGACGCACCGCAACGGACCGAGCGGCTCCTCTCGGTCCCGACCTCGACGGTGTTCCGTTCTCGCCCATACCTACCCGATAGTAAACGTCTTACGAGCCGGGGGTCTGGGGCTGACCATAAGCGCGTAGCGATGCGAGGGGTCGATGTTTGGGCTCCGCTCACTCACCGTGACGGCCACCCTCAGGAGCGGATCTCGCGCAGCCGAGTAGCCGGCTCGAGAAAAGCTCAGACCAGTGCGCCGGCCGGCAAGACGAAGCGCAGCGGGGCTTTGGACTGCGCCTCGCTGCCGTCACTCAAACGCGAGCCGTGCAGTCCGCGCCTCGGCGCCTTTGCTACTGCGGCCTCTGGAATGCCGGCGTGGTCGGTAATCCAGGCGATCACTGCCGCCGAGTCGGCGCCCGCGGCCATGATCGCGGCACGCTCAATCACCTCTCCTCCAGAGCGATGAGGACGACTGAGCCGGATCACCAAAGCGCGGATCGCATCGTCCTCGCGGCCCTCGGTCTGCGTGCCCTCGGCGTCTATGAGAACTCCGTCACCGAGTACACGGGACGACCGACCCGCACCGCACGACCGACGGCCTCGCTGCCGTCGTCGATGCTGTCGTCGATGCCGTCGGTATGCACGACAAACGCCTCTTCGCGGCCATGGTCGAGGATCGCCGCCACCACGTCGCTCCCGCTCGCAAGCCGCCTGCCGACCTCGATCTCGGTATCGCTGCCGTCGAAGCGACAGCTGAGCTTGAAGATCCTGCGCGACCTTGCCGGGCAGCCGACGACCGCCAGCGAGCGCTCGCGCAGCTCGCTGTAGGCGTCCTCTGCCTGCTTGCCCTTGCCCTCGATGCCGGCGACGAAGAAAGCGGTCATTTGCCGCGACCGCGTGACGGTCGTTGCGGCTGCTGCGGATAGCGCTCGCGCTCGGCCGGCGTCATCTTGCGAATCGTCAACGACCCGTCTTTGACCTGCGAGCGGATCTCCTCCAGCTTCTCGCGGCGACGCTCAGCCGCGCGATCTGCCTGCGTGAGCATCTCTCTACGTTAGCGTACTATCGGCCACGCACGATGATGCCGAGCACCTCCGACCTCGAGCATGCGACGCGTGTCGCACCCGACGACACCGATTATTCCGCATGTCTTTCCAAGGACTGGGAGATTTGGGGTCCCAACGGTGGCTACCTTGCAACGATCGCGCTGCGGGCCGCTGGCATGGTCGCTCAGATCAAGCGGCCGGCGAGCTTTTACTGTCACTTCCTCAGCTCCCCAGCCTTCGATACCGTCGAGTTGAAAGTGAGCCTCCTCAGAGGAGGGCACCGCACCGAGTCACTCGCCGTGGAGATGACCCAGCAGGGCAAGCCAGTCCTGCAGGCTATGGTGAAGACCGCCGCCGAGGCGCCCGGCTACAACCACCAGTATCCGAGCGCTCCCGCAGTCCCCCTTCCGGGAACCCTGAAGACCTATGAGGAGCTGTTCCCCGCAAGGCAACGTCCTCCCTTCAGCTTCTGGGAGAACGTCGAACGACGGCCGGTCAACCAGAGCACAAGCGAGGAGCCACAGGCACCGCTCATCCGTGAGTGGGCGCGCTTTCGGCCGACAGCTTGCTTCGAGGACCCCTTTCTCGATGCCGCACGCGCCCTGATCCTGCTGGACACTTATGGCTTCCCTGCCGCGTACCGCCACTATCGAAGCTGGGAATACCTAGCGCCGAATCTCGATACGGGCGCATGGTTTCACCATTTCAGCCCTGCCTGCGAATGGCTATTGATCGACAGTGAATGCGCTGTCGCGGACGGCGGCCTCATGGGGGTTGGCGGCAGGGTGTGGGATGAGGCCGGCCGGCTGCTCGCAAGCGGATCCGCGCAGTTGTGCTGCATCGCCAACGGATCCCAAACTGGGGCTGACTGACAACACGGAAAGCTGGCGTATGCGGACATGAGACTTTCAAATAGCGAGCACGAATCACATGCCTGGCGGATCACAGAAGTCGCGCCCGACTTCCGGCTCAAGGATGTCTGGGCACTACCGGCACAAGGCCGCCTCGAGGACTTCGCCAAGTTGCTCGAGGTGGTCGGGTCGCTCGACCCCGGGAAGTCCCGCTCCCGCGCGACCCGCACCCTGTTCAGCATCCGCTACCGCCTCGGCGAATGGCTCGGGTGGGATGACCAGCAACACGCCCTATCCATACCCGAGAGCCGCGAGACGACGCTAAGCGCGCGTCTTCCGGAGGACCTGCGCAACACCGCGACGGGCGTCGAGCTCAGCACGAAGGACTTCATACCTCTGTACTGCACGGACGTGGAGTGGGCGGCCGAGATCTCCAACAAGACCGTTCACGCAGTCATGCACCTGGCCTGGGTCGAAAAGGGCGCGAGCCATTATCAAGGGCAGATGGGCGTATACGTCAAGCCTCGCGGGAAACTGGGCACGGCGTACATGGCAGCGATCGCACCGTTTCGGCATCGCATCGTCTACCCGGCGCTGATGCGGGAGATCGAACGGGCTTGGGTCGCGCGAATCGGTGATTGACAGTCGCGCGCTAGCCCGGAAGCGGCTCCTGGGCGCGCGGACCGGGCACATAGGCCTCAGCCGGCTCGAGTATCTGCACGATCTGCTCGCGCATCTCGGGCGTGTCGGCATGCCCGTGCACCGAGGCGGCGTGCTCAGAGGCCGCGCGTATGACCTCGCCCTCCTCGCCGATGATCACCAGGGAGCAGTTGGAGTCGCTTGGGAAGCGACGGCAGTCAGCCATCTTGCGGGACATGTGCATCTCCTCTCGGAATGGGTTACGTCTATGGTTGCGCTCCGACGCTCCAACGTCAAACGGATCCTCGGTGGACGATTCCTACCAACTGCTCGGCAGAACCCACCTCAAAAACATGTAGGCAATGTTCGGAGCAGAAGTAAAAGCTCTCGGTGCCGAATTCCTTACGGATCGCCTTAGCCTTATCGACCTTCATGCCACATACCGGGTCGGTGACACCGCGCCTGGCGGTCAGCCAGAAGAACGCACCAAAGACCACGAGCCCGAGCACATTGAGCAGGAGCTTGTAGTTCACCGCGATCGTGCCGAAGATGTCACCGCGCGAAGGCCGCGGCCCGGTTGGGATCAGCCCACCGGCGCTGAACAATCCATCGACTATCAGCGCGGCGGCGACCATCGTGACGAACATCAGCGCAACGATCCGTAGTGTGTAGCTCCTGCCGTAATACTTGCGGTAGATAGCGATAATCGGCAGCACGATCAGGTCGGCAAAGATAAACGCCATCACTCCCGCGAAGGAGATGCCGCCCGACCACAGCACCGCCGCGAGCGGCACGTTGCCGACCGAGCAGACGAAGCTCAGCACAGCGATCACTGGCCCAATGACCGCGCCCCACACAGCTTGCACAAGCGCCGGAGAACCCTTGAGGAAAAGATCGTTGAAGAAGCCGTTGCCGAGTTGCGCGATGAACCCGGCGAGCAGGAAGCCAGCGGCGATCTCCTTGTAGAGCATCTGCCAGTCCCCACGGAAATTATGAGCAACATCCGACCAGGCCGAGGTCGAGGTCAGCCGCTCGCGCCAGCTCATCCGCTCGCCGGCCATGTGGTGCTGATGACCCATGTCGGCCTGCTGCGCATGCTCACGCGCCTGTGCCTCCAACCGGGGCGAGACGAATGCTCTCAGCAGCACCGCCATCAAGGCAATCATCACGAGCCCTCCGACGTACTCCGCGAGCGTGAACTGCCAGCCGATCAGCACCCACAGCACCAGCCCGAGCTCCCACACGAGATTCGTGGAGGCGAACTGAAAGGCCAGCGCAGTGGTCGTCGAGGCGCCCTTCTGAAACAGGCTCTTGGCAATCGCTATTGCCGCGTAGGAGCACGAGCTCGACGCCGCGCCAAGGCCGGTGGCCAGCGCGACGGGTCGCGGCCCCGACCCTGACAGCGCAGACTCGATCCGCTCGCGTGGCACCCATGCCTGTACGACGCCGGAGATCGCAAAGCCGAACACCAGCGCCCACCACACCTCCCACGCCATCAGGAACGAGTCCCGAAGGCCATGCCAGATGACTTCGAGCACGTCCATCGCATGGCCGAGGCTAACGACTAACGAGCGCCTCCTCGTCGCCAGGGCGCAGCGCGAAGTACAGCGCCGCGCGCAGCATCGCAGCGGCGATCGTAGGCGGCGAGGTCGATCTCCTCCAACGCCCGCGTCGCCTCCACCGTCCGCTCCCGGCGAGAACATCCAGTGGATGACGCTGCCCTTCGCCGTCGATTGGCCGACGATCGCCTCGTTGGCAACCGCGGGCGGCACGCTCGTGCTCGCCCTCGCAACATTCTCCTCGGTGCGCTTCGGGCAACGCTCGACACGTATCGCGGAGCGCTCGACAGCGATCGCCGAGCGAGCGCTGTTGCTCGGGCTGCGGCCGGTTCTCGCTCCTTCGCGCGTGAACGACCCGCCCGAGACCGTCCGCTTCGGCGAGGGACGGATGGTGACCGTCAATAGCGGTATGGCCGCGGTCGAGCACGAGGGCGAGAGCTACTACTTTGTGATCCCGCTTCGGAATGTCGGTAACGGTCTCGCAGTCCTGCAAGCCTGGCGCTTGAAGGCGGGGCGTCCTGAGTTGGACGCCGGGCACGCCGAGCCGGCGGAGCACCGCCGACAGTCACGCGACCTGTACGTGCCCGCCGGCGATGTTGGTTTTTGGCAGGGGGCGATACGCGAGCTCGACGACCCATTTCGTGAGGGTCTGAGCGAGGCGTTCCTCACAGGCGAAACGTTGACCGTCGATCTGCTCTACGGGGACCACGAGGGTGGCCAGCAAACGATCAGCCGCTTCATCCTGACGCGCGAGGAGAACGACCACTGGCGCCCCGGCGTCGTCCGCCACTGGCCGCTCGAAAGCACCGACCCACGCGAGCGCTAGCAGCGGCGCTCACACAAAACAAAGCGCACCCGCGCCTCCGAGACGGTCGTGTCGGACACGTGCGTAGCGTCCACGACTTACCGGGGCAGGTGGAATGGAACAGTCGTGATGACGATGCCCTCGTAGGCGATGAGCGAGGCGCGCAGGCGTGCGGCGGTGCGGTTGTGGAGAATCCGCTGCCAGCGCTTGGCAACGACGATCTCGGGCACGACGAGCGTGAGGATCACATCGGGGCGTTGGCGGTGCAGCGCGGCGATGTAGTTAGCCAGGGGCGCGACGGTGGAGCGGTATGGAGAGACGACGACCTCCAGCGGCAAATGATCGCCCCACGCGTGCCACTCACGGTGGAAGCGCTCGGCCTCCTCCTCGGTGGGGCTGAGGTGCAGCGCGAGCACCGGCTGGGCGAGCGAGACAGCGTAGGCGAGCGCGTGCAGCGCCGCGAGGTCGAGTACCGCGACGGGGACAACCGCGAAGCTGTGCACCTCGGATGGATCGTCCTGCGTCTCGGCCAAGTGCTCGGAGACCTCCGGGCGCAGCCGCGGCGGCGTCACGCGTGTCGTCCGCCTGTGGCCGTCCAGCTCGGGTCGTGGCGCGTCCGGTCGTGGCGTGAGCGCCTCGCGTGCGCTCACGTAGTGCGCGTGCACGCGCCCGCACGCCAACACGATTAGCGGAACCAGTACCACCACGACCCAGGCGCCCTCGGTGAGCTTGGTGACTGTGGCGATCAGCACGACTAGCGCGGAGAGGACTGCGCCGAGCAGATTGGTGGCCAGCGCCGAGCGCCAACTCGGCCCGCGGTGGCGCAACCAGTACGCGACCATCCCGCTCTGGGCGAGCGTGAAAGCGAGGAACACACCGATCGCGAACAGCGGGATCAACGGGGCGGTCCGACCGCCGAAGGCCGCGTAGATCACAGCCGCGGGAACGGCGAGCACGAGGATGCCGTTGCTGAACGCGAGGCGATCGCCCATACGCAGGAACAGCCGCGGGACGTAGCCGTCACGGGCCATGAAGTACAAAAGCCGTGGAAAGCCGTTGAACGCCGAGTTGGCGGCAACCAGCAGCACGAGCGTCGTGGCCACCTGCACGAAGCCGTAGGGGATGCCGCCGCCGACGCTGTCGTGGGCGATCTGGGAGAGCACCGTCTGGCTCCCACCGGGAGAAGCGCCGTCGAAGTGAGCGACGAGCACGACGCCGACGAACATCGAGATCAGAAGCCCCATCATCACCGTGAGCGTCTGGCGGGCGTGCTTGGCTTGCGGAGGGCGGAAGACCGGTACCGCGTTTGAGATCACCTCGATCCCGGTCATCGCCGTCGCCCCGGAGGCGAACGCGCGCAGCACAAGCAGCACGCCGAGCGCCTCGGTGGCCCGGTGCGGTGCCGCGGCGGTGGGGTGAAAGTCGTGGGAGCCAGCCTTGAGAAGACCGGCGATGACCACCAGTGCGATTGCGGCCACGAACAGGTAGGTGGGGGCGGCGAAGGCGGCGCCGGCGTCGCGCACGCCGCGCAGGTTGCCGGCCACCAGCAGCACGATCACCACCAGACCGATCTCGACCCGCGCCGAATCGAGCGAGGGTATCGCCGAGGTGACGGCTTCCACCCCGGAGGCGACCGACACGGCAACCGTGAGGATGTAGTCGACGATCAGCCCGGCGCCCGCGAGCAATCCCCACTGGCGGCCGAGGCTGTCGCTCGCGACGATGTAGGAGCCTCCACCGTGCGGATAAGCACGGATCACCTGGCGGTAGCCGAGCCCGACTGACAGCATCAGTATCGCGAGGGCGGCTCCGATCGGCAGCGAAAGCTTCAGCTCGGCCGAGCCGGCGAGCACGAGGATCGCCATCATCGCTTCCGGTCCATAGGCAACCGAGGAGAGCGCGTCGGGGGAGAGCACCGCGAGGGCGAGCAGGCGCCCCATGCGCTCCTCCGCGATCGCCGTGCTGCGCAGCGCCGGACCGATCAGCACCCGCCGCACTACGTAGGCGACGCGACCCGACCGCGAGTCACCTTCCCCCGCCTCCGCCGTCGCTTCGAGCTCGTCGTCGTCCGCCTCGCGTGGCGCGCTGCGGATATGCACGAAACGTCCGCTGCGCGATTGCTGTGGATCGGCGAAATCAAGATGGCGATCGACAGGCAGCGCACGCTCCCAGACCTGCCGGGGCGGCATGCACCCCGTCCAATCGCGTCCCACCTCGCTCAGCGCGGCAAGCGCACGTTCGTCGAGCTCGGGTAGCTGTGCGCTCGCCGTGACCGTTGAATCGGACCCGCCCACCCCGTCATCCCCTTTTGGCCGTCCAGACACGCGGCCTAGTCTAAGGTCGGGTCCATTCGGCTTCACTGGAGCCGCTCCGTCAAGCGCCGAAAGGAGAGCCTCGTGAAGATGCGTGCCGCTGTGCTCGAGCAATTTGGCCGGCCCCTGGTAGTTCAGGAGGTCGATCTTGCCGATCCCCGTCGCGGAGAGGTCCTTGTGCGCCTGGTGGCCTGCGGCGTTTGTCATACCGACATGTACACCGCCTCCGGGGTCGATCCGTCCGGGTATGCGCCGACGGTGCTCGGACATGAGGGAGCCGGCGTCGTCGAAGCGGTCGGCGACGGTGTGAGCTCGGTGAAGCCCGGTGACCACGTGGTCACCCTCTTCTCCCCGCAATGTGGAGAGTGCGAGCATTGCCTCAGTCCCAAGACCAATCTCTGCCTCGCCCTCCGCGAGCAACAGAACAAGGGCTACCTGCCCGACGGCACGGTGCGTCTCTCGCGTGCGGGCGAGCCGATCCGCCATTTCATGGGTACCTCAACCTTTGCCGAATACGCGGTCCTACCGGAGATAGCGCTCGCGCGCGTCAATCCAGAGGCACCGCTCGATCGAGCGTGCCTGTTCGCATGCGGTTTGACGACAGGCCTTGGCGCGGCAATGTATACGGCGGGCGTGGAGCCAGGTTCGACATGTGTCGTCTTCGGTGCCGGCATGGTCGGCCTTGGGGCGGTGGCCGGATGCAGGCTCCAGGGCGCTGAGCGGATCGTGTGCGTTGACCTCTCGCCAGAACGCCTGGACTTGGCGCAAGGGCAAGGGGCGACCGATTGCTGGCAGGCCGACGAGCACACGGTGGAACGGGTCTTGGAGATGACGAGAGGCTTTGGCGCCGACTACACCTTCGAGGCGACCGGGCTGGTCTCGGTGATGCGCCAAGCCGTGGAAGCGGCGCGAATGGGCTGGGGCTTGTGCACGGTGGCTGGTGTTGCAGGAAAGGGTGAGACGCTCGACATCGTGCCTCGGATGCTGATCACTGGAAGACGGGTGTGCGGCTCCTCCTTCGGTGGGGTAAAGGGCCGCGACCAGGTACCTCAACTGGTCGATCGCTACCTGCAGGGCAACATCGACGTCAACCCCTTCATCTCCCATCGCATGAGTCTTGACGAGGTCAACCGTGCGTTTGAGTTGATGGAGCGCCAGGACGGGATTCGCTCGGTGTTGGAGTTCGATCGCTGAGCGTCGGTAAGTCCGCTGGCTCCGACAGCGATTGCCAAAACCAGGAGTAGTCGAAGTTCGTCTGCGAGGTGCAGGTGCTCACCCTCGCCCTCGCCCTCGCCCTCGCCCTCGCCCTCGCCCTCAAATGGTCGGCTCGCCGCATCCAGTCGGCTGGGGGGGGCGTGCCCTAGACTCGCGGCGATGTCGTTGCACCTCTTCGCGGGTCTACGCGTACGGGACTTCCAAGCGGTTCGACCGTGGTACGAGCGGTTGCTGGGCGAGCCGACGTTCTTCCCCCACGCCACTGAGGCCGTGTGGACACTTGCCGAGGACCGGTCGGTCTACATCGTCGAGCACGCCGATGGCGCGGGCAACTCCGTGGCGACGATCTTCCTTGACGACCTCGATGCCCGCGTAGCCGCGATCGCTGCCCGCGGGCTCGAAGCCCGACGAGCGCGAGACGTACTCCAATGGCGTACGCAAGGTGATCTACCGCGACCCCGACGGCAACGAGCTGGGGTTCGGCGGCGCACCGCTCGACAGCTGAGGGTTAGTAGGGTCTCGGGTGCGTGGCCGATATACCCAGACCCATTACAGGCCGCTGCCTGTGCGGTGGCGTGACCTACAGCGTCAACGCTGAGCCAGTCTGGCAAGGGGTTTGCTACTGCTCGAACTGTCAGCGCCAGACCGCTACGGCATTCTCGGTCATCGTCGGCGTGCCGAGCAAGGCACTCACGGTCGAGGGCGACACACTCGCCTCGTTCAAGACCGCCAGCGAGGACTACCAAAGCACCACGGAGCGGCGATTCTGCTCGGCCTGCGGGTCCCCGATATTCAGCACGATCGAGTCGATGCCGGAAGTTGCCTTCCTGAAGGCGGGGACGATCGACGATACGTCTTGGTTCGAACCGACGGCCGAGATCTGGACACGCTCGGCGCAGCCGTGGGCACCACACTTTGAGAACGTCACACAGTACGCGCGCACCCCGAATTAGCTGCAACCGTTGCTTCCCCGGCGAAGGAGGCGTCCCGGACTACCGTCGTCACTATCGTCTAGGACAATTAGGCCGACCCCTGGACTATGCCAACACGGCCTTGAGGCTGGTCGTAGTCAGCCTGTAGCGGACGGACTTCTCGGACTTGGGAGCGGTAGAGACGTCGGCATAGTTACCCAGGCCGTCCAGGAAGGCGAGCACGGAGTCCGGAGGCTGGTAGCCGCATCCTTTCCTGGGTCGGTCAGCAGAAGTAAGCGCTGTGGCGAAGCGTCGGTGGCAACGGCCATCGATTTCTCCCCGCGGGCGCCAGGGGCCTCCACGGTGCTAGCAGCGGTGGCTACTACTATGATCGCGGCGGTGAGGGTCGAGGAGACGACGTTCCGCTCAGATGGCGTCAACTGTGCCGCCCGTGTCTACCGGCCGGACGTCCCGCCCGGGGAAACCACGCCGTGCGTTGTGATGGCTAATGGCTTCAGTCTCACGCGCGAGGACGGTCTGCCCGCATTCGCCGAGCGATTCGCGGAGATCGGGGTGACGGCGCTGACGTTCGACTTCCGCCATTTCGGTGCCAGTGGCGGCGAGCCGCGCCTACTCCTCAACGTGGACCGCCAGCGCGCCGACTTCCGGGCGGCCGTGTCCTTCGCCCGAGGTCTGGAGGGTGTTGACCGTGATGCTGTGGCCGTGTGGGGTTTCTCGGTGGCCGGCGGCCACGCCATCTACACCGCGGCCGCCGATGAGAAGATCGCTGCTGCTATCGCGCTGTGTCCGATGACGGACGTAATCGCGTTCGTGCGGGGAACGCCGGCGCGTAACTTGCTCCGAGCCAATCTCGATACGTTGCGCAACATCGTGGGTCGCCAGCGGGTGCACATCCCGGTTGTGGGGCGGCCGGGCTCCTACGCCTTCTTCACACAGCCCGAGGCGCTGCCCGGTTTCGAAGCGATCTGTGGCGATCGCTCCCTCTGGCGCAACGAGTTCTTGACGCTTTCGTTCGCGAAGCCCACCTACCGACCGGTCCGGGCGGCCCAACGCGTGCGCTGCCCGCTGTTGGTATGCATTGGTGAACGTGACCACATGGCGCCGCGCGGGGCTGCCGAGCAGACCGTCCAGCGTGCGCCGCGTGGCGAGCGGCGCGCATATCCCATCGACCACTTCGGTGGTTTCCTGGGTGACGATTTCGAGCGGGTGGCCGAGGACCATGTCGAGTTCCTCGCGCGCCACCTGCTCGATGGGCGGCCGTGAGACCTAGAATAGTCGCCTATGGCTATGGACTACGAGCAAATCATGACCGAGACGAGCGATGGCGTGCTTACGATCACGCTCAACCGTCCCGAGCGGCTGAACGCGTGGACGGCGCAGATGGGCTGGGAGCTGCGGGCGGCCTTCGACTACGCCGATGCCGATGATGAGGTGCGCGCGATCATCGTCACCGGCGCAGGCCGCGGCTTCTGCGCAGGGGCAGACCTCGCGAGCGGAGGTGACACCTTCGATTACCGCAAGCACAAGAGCGCCGGCCCGGCGCGCGACAACGGCGGCGAGTTCACGCTGCGGGTCTTCGAATCGACCAACCGACGATCGCGGCAATCAACGGGCCCGCCGTCGGCGTCGGCGCGACGATGACGCTGCCGATGGACGTGCGCCTCGCCGCGCAGGACGCCCGCATCGGCTTCGTGTTCGCGCGGCGCGGCATCATTCCCGAGGCATGTTCGAGCTGGTTTTTGCCGCGTGTCGTCGGCATCAGCCGCGCGATGGAATGGGTCGCAACCGGTCGTGTGTTCTCCGCCCAGGAGGCGCTCGACGGCGGGCTCGTGCGCAGCCTGCACCCCAAAGATGAATTGCTCGACGCCGCCCGTGCGCTCGCGCGCGAGATCGCCGAGAACACCGCGCCGGTCTCCGTCGCGCTCGCCCGCCAGCTCATGTGGAGGATGCTCGGCGCCGAGCACCCCATGATCGCCCACCGCGCCGACTCGCGCGGGATGGTCGCGCGAGGCCAGTCCGCAGACGCTGTCGAGGGCATCACCGCGTTCCTGGAGAAGCGCCCCGCGAGCTTCCCCGACCGCGTCAGCGATGAGCTGCCTGACATCATGCCCGGCTGGAGCGCCCCGGAGTTCCAGTAGCGTATTCCGTAATGGAGGCCTCCTCGGTCATAGATCGTTCGGTCGAGAAGCCGCTCGACCGCTCCCCCTACACGGGGCAGGCATCAGCCTCGCCGGCCGGCCCCGTAGAGGACACGGAGCCGCTGCACGCACCGCCGGGCGTGCGGCTACCTCGGGCCCTGCAGACTCTGCGCTTCACCCAGCGACAGATCCAGTTCGTATTCGCTGCGCGACGTGAACTCGGTGAGGTGTTCGAGGTTCGCTTCGTGGTGATTCCGGGCGGGGTCGTCGTGACCAGTCACCCCGACCATGTTCGCTCCCTGTTCACCGCAAAACCCGAGCTGGTGCCATCGCTGACCGCCGAGTCGCCGCTGCGCCCGATCGTGGGGCCAAACTCAGTGTTGACCGCGAACGGACCAGCTCATCTGCGCCAACGCAAGCTGCTGCTGCCTGCATTCCACGGCGAGGCGATCGAGGGTTACGCGCAAATGATTCGCGACGTCACCGAACGAGAACTGGACCGCTGGCCCGTTGGCCGCCCGTTCGCTCTTGCCCCAAGGATGCAGGCCATCACCCTTGACGTGATCATGTCAGGCATCTTCGGCATCGAGGGTGCTCCCGCACGGGGGACCACCGAGCATCGACTGAGGGTCACGATCAAGCAGCTGGCGGCGGCCTCGACCTCTCCGCTGGCACTGCTTGGCGAACTCTCGAACCTGGGACGCGAGAAGCCCGTCGGTCTCACGCGCGGCGCGGTGGCCCTGTTGGATCGCGCGACCTACCCCGTGATCGAAGAGCGTCGTCGCGCGGCCGACCTGGATGAGCGGGGAGACATCCTCTCGCTGCTGTTGCGCGCCACGAGCGAGGACGGCGAGCGGATGACCGATCACGAGCTGCGCGATGAGCTGCTCACGCTCGTACTCGCCGGCTTTGAGACGACCGCCAACTCGCTGGCCTGGACTTGGGAGCGTCTGGTCCGCACCCCGGCAGCGTATGAGCGCTTGCGCGACGCGGTGCGCTCAGACACGCAAGCCGCGGAGCATGTCGAGGCGGCCATCACCGAGGGGATGCGCTCACGTCCCGTGATCCCGATCATCGGACGCCGGGTTGCGGTGCCTTGGCGACTCGGCGAGTACGTGGTACCGGCGGGACAGGGTGTCAGCATCAGCATCCTGCTCGTTCACCATCGCGAGGACCTCTACCCCGACCCATTCGCCTATCGCCCCGAGCGCTGGCTGGAGCACGAGGGTGGGCGGGCGGGTGGGCGGGCATCCCAAACATATGAGTGGCTGCCTTTCGGCGGCGGGACCCGTCGCTGCCTCGGTGCGGTGCTGGCGATGGCCGAGCAGCGCGTGGTGCTCGAGGCCATGGTCCGCCGCCTGGACCTGGAGCCCGACCGACCCGAGCCCGAGCACGCGCACCATCGCAACGTCACCATGATCCCGGGGCGCGGCGCGCGGGTGGTCCTGCGATCGCGCGTCGCCGGGTAAGCAGCACACGTTCGCCGAACGCCGAGGGCGACAAATCGACGGAATGCTTGGGCTTGTGGCGGAGTAAACGGAATTCGAGCACCCTAGGAGCGATTCGCTCCAAACGGCAACCACGCGGTTACCGATAAGCCCATAGCGGGGGCGGGATTGAAACACCTACCCGCGACCATCCCACCACGCCCTCCGCCACCCGCTTGGCGTGAGCAAGGCGAACGAGACAATTGCCGACCGCCCCGGAGGACCGCTGCAATGCCTTTGCGGCCACGGAACGCTTGGGCTACAGCGGCGGGACCTGGTTGTTGACCTGGGTCCCGTGGTAGAGGTGGTCCTGGTCCTTGCAGGCAGCGGGGAAGAAGAACTGGACGCTGTCGCTGCGGACGCCGTTGTAGCTCGCAAACAGAGTCGCGTGCCCGACGGTTCCGACTTCGCATCGCGGATCGTCGCTCGTACGCACGCGGACGACGATCTTCATGACGTTTCCGGGGTAGCCCCACATCGTCGCGTAGTGCGAGTGATACACGAGGTGGTGCTCCACCGACATGATGATCACACCAGCTCGATCCTGCTGGCAGATGACTCCCGAGACTGTGTTGGCTTCGAGGTTGATGTTTCCGTGGCCCTTGGCGAAGCTACTCGCCCCCGTGTATGAGCCCGTGTGAAAGCCCCACGGGGGAATCCCGTAAACGGTCGGTATCTCAGAACAGGACGTGGCTGCGCTGGCCGAGCCGGCCATGCTGGTCAGCGCCAGCAGAGCCGTCAGCACCAAAACTACGAGTCCGATGCGCCGCGTGATTTGGTCTCTTTGCATTCTCGCAGCGACTATATCCTGACGATCCGACAGCACGGCCACCGCTACAACAGCTGGCGGGAGGCCGCTAAGCCAACTTCACCGTGCGTGTCGCAACCACTTTGCCATCAACTTCGATGCTCAACACCACCTGCCCACGGCCGAGCTGGCGCAGCGCGCGCTTGGACAGGTGAACTGTTGTGGTGCCTTTGGAGGCGAGCTTGAACGTTGCGTGTACACGATGAGACCCGCGCCGGGCGCGCAGCACGATATGGCAAGCCGCGGCGCAGCTTATTGTGGCGGCGCCGTGCGTTGAGAGCGCCGCCGTCGCCCGCGTAGGACGGAATTGTGAAGCTGGGGGAAGCGGCACCAGGGGAGTTGGCACCGTGGGAGTGCTCGCCGGTGGCCCTGACACCGGGGGAATCGATACGGGTGGCGTTTCTGGCCGGTACTGGGCGAAGCTGGCGCTCTGACGATGGCCGCTCAGGCCAAAGCCAGCGCCACTCAGCGCCAGCGCGCCGCCAGTGCCGACGCTGAGAAATCCAACCGTGAGGAGTGTTGTCAGCTGTGACCGCATGAAGAATCCGCCTTCTCCTAAAGCACATCGATGACCTCTTTGGAGGTCATCCCGAAGCGTTCCTGCCCGTCGCATGCCGCGCATAAGCTGATACGAACGAAAGGCTAGATTCCCGGCTCTTCATGCTCTCGGCTGGACGAATAGGCAATTGTTGACCGCCGAGGCAGGAGTACGAACCGGGCGCCGGTCAATTGTGCTGCGAGCCGCCCCCGCGCCGTGGGCGCGCCAGGCGCGGTGTGACCCTGTGCCATGAGGAGCTCGTAGCTGGGCCAGGCGGCTGCTTTGGGTCAGGCGCGGGCGGCGCGGCGAGCTCGCGCCGGGAAGAGACTCCGAGCTTGCGGTAGATGTTGCGCGCATGGGTACGAACCGTCTCGGTGCCGACCTGCAAGGTGACAGCTATTTGAGCGTTTGAGCGGCCCAGTTGAAGCAAGGGAAGCACTTCGGCCTCGCGCTGGGTAAGCAACTGCCCAGCCGTGACTTGGCCGCCGCCCGGGTTGGGCGCGGCCCGCGGAATCACCTGAAGCCCCCGTGAGGCGAGGTGGATCGCGTTAAGCACGTCGCGCGACTGGGTGTCCCGGCCGAGAACGGCGCTTGCTCCGAACGCGAGCATCTGGGCGCATTCCACCATCGAAGGGCCGTCCGCGAGCAGAACCAGTCGGGTGGACGGATGGCGGCGACTGAGCTCCCGGACGTCGGCCAGCTTGGCCAGGGCGCCGGCGTCGAGGATCGCCACACGCGGCTGATGGGCACGAAGGACGACCGAGATTCGGCTGTGCTCCACGCCGGCGGCCACAATCGCAAGGCTCGTATCGCTCTCGATCAGCTCTCGCAACCCTCTGGCGAGGAGATCGTCGAACTGGGCAAGGACGATAGTGAAGGGGGCCTGTGGCGGCATCGGCGGTAAGGCGCCCGCGAGCGCCTACGCTCTCATCGGCAGGAAGGAGCGTAGGGGTGAGCCTCCTCTCACCCCTACTTCCCCCTGTTGGTCCCCCCAAGATCCCCCCGGGGAGGGGATGAGCCAGGAGCCTTCTGGCCTCAGCGTATGTGGCATGGCTCGTGTCCTTGCTGCCGGCGTGCTTGCAACAGCGCTTCTGCTCGCCGCATCAGCCGGCGCTCACGCCCGCCGTCCCTTCCATCCTCACGCCTCGAGCATGGCGCACCAGCGGGCCTCAGCCCGACGGGTAGCGCTTGGCAAGTCAGGCAGCCGCGACCCGGTTACGCTTGCCACGGCGATCGCGGAGCGCTTCTGGCGCGCGGTGCCCTGCGGCGGCCAGGTCACGGTCCTCGCCGACAGGCCGCTCTTCCCCGGCCTCGACTCCTCGACCGATGGTTGGGCTACGTTCAACTCGTCGCTCGGGCCGAACGACCTGCAAGCACCGGCGAGCACCTACACGCAGTGCACGATTTCACTTGCCCACTGGCGTTGGCCGACGTTGGCGGCCATCAACGATGACTGGAACATGTTCTGCCTAACGGTCATCCACGAGATGGGTCACCTGCTCGGCCATCCCCACTCGTCGGTCCCGGGCAGCGTGATGGCGCCCGTGTTCACCGATGAATCGAACGTTCCGGAGATCTGCCGGACGGTGAGGGCACGATAAGTCAGCTGGCGGCCTTAGCGCCGTCGTACGCTGCCAACGCCCGCCTCGTACTGGGCAGAGAAAGCCGCCGCCAGCAGGCCGCTCAACGCGCTGTGGGAGACCCCGATCCGACGTCAACGCCTTCGTGAACTGGTTTGCCGACTGGTGGCTACGCCGCGGGCGCGATCTCATAGCCAAAGATCGCAACGAGCCCTGATAACGACGCGTAGCAGTTCCTCAAGGCGTGAGGTCGCGGGTTCGACCCCTCAAACCCGCGACCTCACAAAACCTCGTATTTGCTGGGAAAATCTGATGCACTCGTTTGAGCGCATTCCACGAGATCGCACCGGCAGCTAGAGCCGCTTGGCCCAAAAACCACGATTTTGCAGGGCAAAAGCACAAGCAAAATGAGGCGACTACGGGAGCGACGGGACTCGAACCCGCGACCTCTGCCGTGACAGGGCAGCGCTCTAACCAGCTGAGCTACGCCCCCGTGCTTGCTTGCACGGGATACCGCTACGTGCGTAGCGCAGAGTATCGCAGCGAGCGTGCCTAGCACCCCGTGCCGGCCCGGTCCGCCCCACGGCACGCCACAGCGGCTGCGTCTTGCGAAAACGCCGTGCCGCGTGCGTGCGCGCGTGGCCTAAGAACAAGCTAGCCGTAGTTAGAGGGCCGCGCACGCACGCGCGGCCCTCTTAACAAGCAAGGAGTTATTAGAGAAGACACGCGCACGCGCGCACGCGCGGGGCATGCCAAATTTCGAAGAGCACATGCCCACCCTCGCAACCCATATCGCGCAGCGCAGCGCCGCAATCCGACGAACACACCCGCACCTGCTCAAGACAAAAAACTGGCCGGCCAGCCAAACCGCTCCCCGGTCCTCTACGCTTACGCCATGCCAATCCTAGAGCCGCCACGGCTACGCCACGAAAACCCTTTCCGGATCCTGACGCAGGACATCGCCGACGAGCGCGCCAGAACTGTCCCCTACCCACCCGGCGAGACCGGCTTCTCGCTGGCGAGAACGAAGCGCTTCATCGAGGAGCCGCTGCCCCTGCTGCTGGAATGCTACGAGCGCTACGGGCCGATCTTTACGATGCGCGTGCTGCACAGCAACGTCGTGTTCATGCTCGGGCCGGCGGCCAACCACTACATAACCGTCTCTCACGCCAACAATTTTCTCTGGCGCGAATCGCACTTTCGCGACTTGATCAGCGTGCTTGGCGATGGGCTGCTGACGACCGATGACCCCTACCACAAGCGTTCGCGCCAGATCATGCTGCCGGCGTTTCACCGCGAGCGGATCGCGGCCTCGCTCGAAGATCATGACCACGGAGACCGAACGGGCGCTCAAGCAGTGGCACGACGGCGCACAGATCGACCTGTATGTCTGGGCACGAAAACTGGCGACGCGCGTCGCGATGCGTGCCTTGTTCGGGATCGAGCCAGACGGTCCCGCGGCGCGCGAGATCGACGCCGCGGCAATGTTCGAGCAGGCGCTCAGCTTCTTCTCATCCAGCTACGAGTTCCGCTTCATTCGCACACCCGGCACGCCTTGGGCGCGGCTGCAGGACGCCACACGCAAGCTCAACAAAATGCTCTACGCCGAGATCAAAGCGAGGCGCGCGAGCGGGGAGCGCGGCGAGGACGTGCTCAGCCTGCTGCTCGACGCCCACAGCGAGGACGGTGAGCAGCTCACCGACTCCCAGATCCGTGATGAGATGATGACCCTGCTGTTCGCTGGCCACGACACGACCACCTCGACCGTCGCCTTTATGTTCTACGAGCTGGCCAAGGCGCCGCACTTGGCCGAGCAGCTCAGGACCGAGCAGGCCGGCATGCTCAGCGACGGCACGCCCAACGCAACACAGCTCATGAGCGGCGAGCTGGCCGAGCTGGAGATGATCTTGGAGGAGACCCTGCGCAAGTACCCACCCGCTTGGATCGGCCCGCGCAAGTCGGTCGAGCCCTTCGAGTTCGAAGGGCATAGCGTACCGGCTAACGCGTATGTCAACTACAGCTCCTGGGCCTCGCACCACCTGCCCGACGTGTGGGCTGAGCCCGAGGCATTCCGGCCCGAGCGCTTTGCGCCCGAGGCCAAGACACAGATCCCCAAGGGCGCCTACATCCCCTTCGGCGGCGGCTCACGCACCTGCATCGGGATGCGCTTCGGCCAGCTGGAGGTGCGCACGATCGCCACTCTGATCGCGCGCGACTTCACGCTCGAGCTGCCCAGCGACTTCAGATTGTCCTACCGTCAGATGCCGACGATTAGCCCGCGTGAGGGCATGCCGATGACCGTGCACTCAAACTAGCGTGCCGGCCAAGGACAGGTCGTAAGTTAGCGGCTTGGTTCGCAGCACTCGCACGCCAATTGAGTCCACCTTCAAACGGCTGTCGCTGAAGAGCGTCACGGTCCCAAGGCTTGCCAGTGGAAACCCTTGCGGTTCGGCCACCAAGCGCCCTTCCACGGGCTTGACGAGCGCCGTTATCGAGGCCTGTACGCCGAACAGGCCGCCGGACGCGCGAGCCTCGACCTGGCCGCCGCCGCTAGCCGTGGGTTCGACGTGAAAGCCACTTGGCAAAGCTTCGTCCAGCTGCTGCTGGGTCAAGGTCGCGCTTGCGCTGATCGCCGAGCCGTGCTTTTCCATGCGCAGGTCGTTGACCGTCAAGCCATCGGGCACGTCAGGCACTGCCTTCAGCGTTGCCGCCTCGGCGGTGACGGTCATCGAGCTTGCCTCACGCGCTTCCCACAAGAGCGCGGCGATTTGCGAGAACTGCACCGACAAGGAGCCGGCGCTGACGTTGACCGTGTCCGCTTTGCCCCACAGCAGCTTGACGGCCGGGAAGGCGCTGACGCTGACGCTGCGCACCGTCCCGTAGCGAGCCACACGGTCGCGCACACGTCTGGCGGCCAGCGTCGGTAGGAAGACTTGCGCCAGCACGACAAGCAGCAACGGGAGCGCCACGACGCACGCCCCGAGGTACACCACTCGACGTCGTTGCACCCCAACCCCCATCTCTACAGCTTTGCACGCAACAAATCCCTAATGTTAAGCCTACCCTGAAGGCCTCATCCGAGGATCACGGGGGCGCGTAGCTCAGTTGGCTAGAGCACCTCGTTTACACCGAGGGGGTCGCCCGTTCGAGTCGGGCCGTGCCCATAACCGCGGAGCCATAATCCGCGGAGCGAGTCGTGAGCCGGCTGGCGCTGGCCCACGACCCAGCCGATGAAATGATTGGGTGAGCGCGCCACAGCCGCTAGAACATCTCCATGACCCCTATCCGCATAGCAGTCATCGGCTCTGGGCCCGCGGGCTTTTACACCGCTGGGCACCTGCTCAAGGATGGTCCCGAGACGCTTGAGGTCGACATGATCGAGCGGCTGCCTACGCCGTGGGGGCTGGTGCGCTCTGGCGTTGCTCCCGACCATCCGAAGATCAAGTCGGTCACGCGCATCTACGAGAAGACCGCCGCCCATCCTCGCTTTCGCTTCTTTGGCAACGTCGAGCTGGGCCGCGACGTCTCGCGCACGGAGCTGATCGAGCACTACCATTGCGTCGTCTATGCGACCGGCTCGCCGGCCGACCGTCCGCTTGGCATCCCCGGCGAGGAGCTAGCGGGCAGCCATCCCGCCACCGACTTCGTTGGCTGGTACAACGGCCATCCCGACTACAGCGAGCACGACTTCGACCTGTCGGCCTCGCGCGCTGTCGTGGTCGGCAACGGCAACGTCGCGCTTGACGTAGCGCGCATGCTGACGCTGACGCACGACGAGCTGGCCGTGACCGACATCGCCGACCACGCACTGGAAGTGCTCGACGCCAGTAACGTGCGCGAGATCGTCGTCGTCGGCCGCCGCGGTCCCGCCCAGGCCGCCTTCACCAACCCTGAGCTTTTGGAGCTGGGCGAGCTCGCCGACGCCGACGTGATCCTCGACGCCGAGGAGCTGGAGCGGGCGCTGGCAGTCGAGGATCCCAACATGAACCCGACTTCCGAACGCAACGTCTCGGTCTTGCGCGACTACGCTGGGCGTACCCCAACGGGAAAGAGCAAGCGCATCATCCTGCGCTTTCTGCTTTCCCCGACGGAATTTATTGGGGATGGAAATGGCGTGCTTACAGTCGTAATGGCGCGCAACGCACTTCAGGCCGGCAAGGACGGCCGCCTGCGAGCCGAGCCCACTGGTGAGACCGAGGAACTCGACGCTGGCCTTGTGATGCGAGCGATCGGCTACCGTGGCATCGCGCTGCCTGGCGTGCCTTTCGATGATCGCAGCGCAACAATCCCCAACGAGAGGGGCCGTGTTGTGTCCCCCGAAGGAGCGCTTGCCGGCGCCCAGGAGGGTGTGACCGCAAGGGTGAAACCCGGCGAGTACGCCGTCGGCTGGATCAAGCGCGGGCCCTCCGGCGTGATCGGCACGAACAAGAAGGACGCCCAGGAGACGGTGGACGCGCTGCTGGAGGATCTCGCCGCCGACAAGCACCTGCAGCCCTCAGAGCCCGACCCCGAGGCGATCGAGTCGCTGCTGGCCGAGCGCGTGCCGGCGCTGGTCACATACGAAGGCTGGTCGGAGATTGACCGCCACGAGCAGGCCCTGGGCGAGCCGCACGGCCGCCCGCGCGTGAAGCTGACGCGAATCGACGAGCTGCTGCGCGTCGCTGCCGGCGAGAGCCCTGAGGCCGAGCCGCTGGACACGCTCGGCCTGCGCTGACACAGCGCCCACCCATCTGGCACACTGACTAGCTCGCGCGCCGTTAGCTCATCGGGTAGAGCTCCGGACTTTAATCCGGCGGGGCGGGTTCGAGTCCCGCACGGCGCATGTTCAATCCCGCACAACCAAGCCATTTGAGCTTGGTACGTAAACCCCGCCAGCCAAATTGGTCGCCAATTGGTCGCGAGATCGGGATGAAAGCGTGTAGCAGGCGATCCGAGACCCCCGTCCGCAACTGCTCCCAGAGCTACCGCAACACAAACCCTGCGGTCAAGCCGAGCCGGGAGCAGCGACCGTCTACATCGCATCAGCGCTCATCACGATGACAAAAGAGCGTTTCCCGGCCAACTTTCACGCAAACAAGCCAGATCCGAGGTCCAATCCTTGATCCGCCTATCCATCAGCCGATAACTTCAGGACAACCATCAAAAACGCTATTGGCCCCGCGCGCGTCAACGCCGGGGCCGTGGCCTGGAAAGGAGTTACGCCTTCCCATGCAAACCCAAAATATCGATTCAAGCCGGTGCCCGTGCAGAGACGAGCCGAGCGACGATCACGATCAGGGCCGCACAGAAGCCGCGATTATCGCTTTGCTGTTGAGCACCGACCATCACGGGCTGTGGTCGCGCGAGGAGCTGATACGCGAACTGAGCGCATCGCGCCTTGAGGCAACAGACGCGCTCGCAGGGCTCGTGGCATCAGGGCTGATCCACAAGCTAGGCCCCGACTTCGTCGCGGCCACCAGAGCCGCCCAGCGAATGGACGACCTCGAGCTGTAGCCGAGCACGACGGTAGACGCCGGCACACCTCACACAGGCTGCGCAGTAGGCGCAGAAGGCTCATGCGGCGCAGCGGCGGGACGTTGGAGCCGGTCTGACCTGCGGGTCAATCCTCCCCCGGTCTCCTGACATCCCCGTCGTGCGTGCGCATGGGCTCACTACGGGTTTGGGGGGCGCGCACGCCTTGCCAATTATGCCGCGCGAGCGCGGCTGGGCTGCGGCATGCACACCCCCCAAACCCTCGCAAAGGAGCAAACCATGAGCGACATGAGAGAAGACATGCTGCAAAGCCTCGCCAAGCAACGCGCAACCAAGCAAGAGCGCTCCCAAGCCCTCTGGAGAATGAGCGCAGACGAGCGCGTCGCCGCGATGCGTCGCGGCGAGCTGACCTGGGGCCAACTATGCGAGTGGGCCATCAAGGCACGCCACGAGGTCCCACTAATAAACGGCGAGTACGAGTTCATCGCCGCCTACACACCAGAGATCGCAGACACACCCGGACGCGGGTAGGCAACACCAGGCAGAACCGGGCGGCACGCACGAACGCGTGCCGCCCCTGCTGCCGCTGCAGGCGACCCACCGCGCCGAGCGCTAGCGTGCCAAGCGATGGAGCACCGCTCACAAATCCCCATAAAGATCACGCTCGACGGCCAGCCCGTCCGCTCCAGACCCTCGCGACCAGCGTCGGCGCCTACATCCTCGCCATCGAGACAATCCTACCCGACCAAGCCATCGAGCTGCACTCCATCTACACCGGCCACGCCAACGTCAAAACCCAAGCCACCCAACTGATCCTTGCCCCAGCCGACACGAAGCAACGACAGTCGAACACGCGAACGACGCGATGCCAGTCATGCACGCACGACGACGATGTCTGTATGACCACCTACACCGAATTGCAGGATCTCCTGCAAGGAGACGGCGCGCAGGCATACATCCCAGTAGACGACGCAGCGATCGAAGCGATCGAGCATTGAACACATCGCTACATAGTTGTAACAGAAAGCGACAACGACGCGAGTTCAACGCACTCGCCGGCCCTGTTCTTAACGTCGTGTCAGATGATGATGCTCGCAGAGAATCCTAGGACTCGGTACTTCGCGGCGTTTGCCGGGCGGCAGTATTGGCCCGCTCGGTATGCGGGAAGCGCCCGCGCATCACCGGCCTGATCTCCGACCTTAGGGGCTGTGGCCCTTCCCGCGCCACAGCCACACACTCCGAAGGATAGGAGTGAGGCGACAATCGCGACCTGTGCTCGCGTCACACGCAGAGACGACAGGCTCAACTCACTCAATTCAATACCGCAGAAGCTCGTTCGCCGCCCTGCGTCCAGTGCAGAGCGCTACCCACAAGACGGAATGACCGCGGATCAATGTTCTTGCCCTTCGCAAGTTGATGAGTTCCCGTCTTATCGAGTGCAAAAACGGCGTATTCTTTGTGTCTAACAAAATGGTTAGTAAAAGAAGGTTCTTCAACACCAGTTTCAACTATGCCACCCCACCGAACCGTCGCCCTTGACGACCAACGTAATTAGGGGTCTCGCTCCAACCCCGGTAGACATGTATGGCACGGAGGAGACCCGATGCAATATGTGGCCAGTGAGAAGGCTGCGCACAATAACAGTGGACCCCCCATACGCGTACGCGACGACAGAACCACCAAGCTTCTCCAAGCTCACACCTTGTGGACCATACGGAGCCAATTCGCCCAGCGAATACGTATGCATACGTCCAAAGGCACATCCAAAAGCTTCCGGCCAGAACAACGCACCGTGTGGTCCAGAGCGTTCCGGCCTCACATACAACACTGCTCCGGCGTTGACCGCCACGATCCGCGCGTCCGACGGAAGCCTACACCTCGAAAGCGGCCTAGGCGCACCAGCTGCATAGGCAGAGCCAGCGATGATCAAGCTCAACAGCATTGCTATGGGAAGTCCGAATCGCCTCATGCTCTTTGAACCAGCCGTTCGCGCCGAAGTTGTGCTTCTTGAGCGTAGCCAATAAAACCGATGCTCATGTCGCTCCACCAAATGTCACCGTCTGATCCGCGCTATTGCGCGAACCTTGACGGTTCTTGGCCACGATGCGCTACCTGCACTACAAGTCCAAGGCCGACGCCGCCCGACGACTCTCCGAGGCGTTTACCGAGGAGGCAACCCCAAGGGAGCTGCGACTCGGGCGCGCCCAAGGTGCGACCGAGCGACACCGGTAGAATTATGGCCATGACCACCAAGGAATATCTGCACAAGCTCGTGGAGGAGCTCTCAGAGACAGAGGTTGACGCGACGCTTGAGTTCGTCGCCTCACGCGGCGGGCACGGCGAGCTTGAGGGAGAGCCCGAGATGCTGCCGCTACCGCCGGCCTGGCAGGTGCTGCCATCCGGGCGGCAGGCACCAAACTGGGTGGCAGGGCTTGATGACGTGCGCCACACACACTGATGCTCGTCATCGACGCGAACGTCGCCGTGGCTGCGTGCGCCAGGGAGGAAGGGTTCGCCGAGCTTGGCGATGAGCTGGCGGCGCCACCACTGATGTGGTCGGAGGCACGCGCGAACCTTCACCTCGAGCTGTTCAAGCAAGCGATCACCGCCGAGGACGCGGCGATCATGCATGAGCGCTTGGAGGCGTGCCCGGTCAAACGAGAAGATCCGCCCGAGCTTGGTCTCAGAGCGTGGGAGCTGGCAGAGCGCTTCGGTTGGGGACGCACCTACGACGCCGAATACGTCGCGCTCGCCCAGATCCTCGGCTGCCGCCTAGTAACGATCGATGCTCGTCTACGCCGAGGGACCAAGCAACTGGGCATCGTGATTGGAGTGCACGAGTTGGAGCAACGGACGCCCGAGATACCCGAGCACGAGCCCGACCAGCCAAGCAAAGCCTGAGTTCCGTCCGACCCGAGACACCCAAACTTGGTCGCGAAATTGGTCGCGAAACGAGCATTTCTGACCTCACCTGAGCACACCTAAACCCCGTATCTAAGGCTCACAGACCTCAGATAACGCCTCAGGGAGCCACTTTTAATCCGGCGGGGCGGGTTCGAGTCCCGCACGGCGCATGGTCCCATCGCCAGATCGGAGGGATAATCAGATTTATCTGATATGATGGTGGGCATGGTGCGGATGACCGCCACGGAGGTATCTCGCCACTTCTCCAATGTAATCAACCGCGTCGATTCGGGTGAGGAGATCGAGATCGTCCGCAACGGCAGAGCAATCGCCGAGCTGCGGCGCCCATCCCAACCCGTTGGTACCTCCGGTGCGGCGCTCAGGGCGCTCATAGATGGCCTTCCGCCGCTCGACGCGGACTTCGCGCGCGAGGTCGAGCGCGAACGCAAGCTCTTGGGTGCTGAGACTGGCGAGTGGCCGGAGTCCTGATCGATACATCGGTCCTGGTCAACGCCGAGCGCAACAGCCGGGTTCTCGAGCAGTTGCCAGAGGACGCCCGGCAAGCGATCAGCGTGATCACTGTTAGTGAGCTGCTGCACGGAGTTCATCGCGCAGCCCCCGATCACGTGAGGATCCGTCGCCAGGTCGTAGTCGAAGCTTTGCTAGGGGCGATCGAGCAACTGCCGATCACGTCGCGTATCGCGCGCTTGCACGCGCAAATCTGGGCCGAGCTGCAGGCAAAGGGGGAAATCATCGGCGCACACGACCTGTGGATAGCCGCCACAGCACTTGCGCACGGCCTCACGCTTGCGACCGCCAACGCCGGCGAGTTCAAACGCGTGCCCGCGCTCGAAGATCTTGCCGATAAAGAGCTAGGCCGCCTGACACCGGGCGCCAACGTCAAACTACATGCAAAGCCAAGTCTCCACCGATCGCCGAGGCGATACGCCGCAAGTCCTCGGGGTCGCTTGTGACAACCAGATCTCCGCGTGCGAGCGCCGTCACCACAACGACGGCGTCGACGATGTCCTTGTCGTTGCTAGTTGCCAATGCAGCTCCGGCGGCGCGGGCTTGGGGCTCGCTCAGCGGCTCAACGCGACATCCCCGCAAGAGGCGCGAGAGTTGGGCTTGGGGACCTCCACGCCACGCCTGGCCGAGCACGGGCGTTGAGACTGTGGGGCAAACGCCGCGCTCCAGCAGTCGGCGGTGCAATGCCCAGACCGATACAGAGTCGCGTTCAACCGCGATCAGAGCGCCGCAGTCGTAGGTGACGCCGCTCACGCGGCGCGGACGGGGTGCGGGGAGTCCAGCATCGCATCGGCGGCGGCAAGCGCCTCAGCCGAGAGCGCACCGTGCTCGGCTTCCCATTCGGCCACCGCGATCAAGCCGTCCTCGACCGTCAAAGCACTGCGAGACGCCTCATTCAGCCAGGCCGACAGGCTGATGCCACGACGCTGAGCCGCGAGCTTTGCGGCAGCGGCGACCGGCTCTTCCAGGGCGACCGAGAGCTTCTGAGCAGACATTCCGCCATGGTAGCACCACATTCCCACCGCATCGCGCCGGCGCCGAGAATGTTGCCTGTCCCCGGGAACCCCGGGATCGGCAGCGCTTTGACAGCCTCACCGACAGCGGCCGCGAGGCGCTCAACGGCTGGCTGCACATGTACACCCCTGAGCCCTACGTACTGCGTGACCCCGCGCTGCTCAAGCTGTTCTTTGGCGCCGACGCCCACAACCTCGCCGCAGGGCAGCTCGCCACCCACCGCCAGAAGCTCGCCGAGTACGAAGCCTACGCCGCGCTCGACCCCGGCACCGGCCCGCGCGGGCCATGGCAGGCACTTGATCTCGGCATCAGACACGAGCGCGAGACGATCGCCTTCTGGGAAGACGCGGCCGCCGGATGAGGACCGGCGCCGGCGCCCACAGACCCCTGGCGCCTACTTGTGCTTGCCTTTGTGGCTGCCCTTGCTCTTGTGACGCTTTGTGGTTTTTGCTTTCTTTGTCTTGTGCTTGGGGCAGCCTGTGACGCCGATTGGTGTGGACTCGTGTATGACTGCGCCGTTTTGGGCGGTGAAGGCGGTTGGCATCGCGAGTTTGGTGGTGCAGAGGTTGCCGTTGGCGGCGAGGGCTGAGTATTTGCCGTTGGGTAGGGTGAGTTCGAAGCTGCCGACGGGTGCGTCGGGTACGGTCGCGAAGGTGCTGCTGGTGATGCCTTCTTTGTTGATGTAGGTTTCGCCGTGCAGGTCGAGTGTCACGCCGTAGCCTTGTAGGACGATGATCAGTTCGGGGAACTTCGCGCCACCGTGTGATACGAAGTAGGCGGGGCCTTCCAAGGGGACGGGTAGTAGGGGTGTGATTGCCTTTGCGTGTCCGACGATCGATGCTGGTGGGCAGGATGCCGGGTTCGCGGCGAATGCTTGTTCGGTGCACGCCTTCTGCAAGGTCGTCAGGCGGGAGGGTAGTTGTTTGGGCAGGTTGACCTTGACCTTCGCGATGTTTGATTGGGTGCCCTGGGAGGCTTTGGGGTAGGTCAGTTTGACGTGCAGGCTCGCACCATTCGCCCTGGATGTTTTCCCTGATGTGGAGACGGTGAAGCCGGGTTTGAATTCGAGGCTGCGACACGACCCGACCTGGAAATGGCTGGAGATTGGTGCGCTTGCACCGGGGCCGCCTGCTCCTGGTGGTGGTGTGCCCCACGCGGTCCCGGAGAAGCTCATCGGATCACAGTTCGTGGGGTTGAACATGAACCCTGGCCTGTCGATGACGGAGTCGATGAGGCGTAGGTCTGTGGGGACGCCCTTCACGATCTGGGGGAACGGGTCGGTCGTGACCGTGATCTGTGCGGTATTCTGATCGACTTCGATCTTTGCCCTGGTGATGATCGTCCCCAGGTTGAACGGTCCCGCGATCACATGCGTCACGATCGACAAGCCAAACGGTGCGCCGTCATACGGGCCGGTGATATAGATCTGGGATTCGGGGTTCCCGGGTTGGGGGATCACAAGTGGATATGGGCCGGGACCTGAGGCGACGGCGGCGTGGCCGATCTTTGATGCTTCAGAACATTCGCCTTTGGATGCTTGTGGTTCGGGACACAGTACGACCGAGGAGATCATCCCGGAGAGGCCTTGGGGAACCTTGAACTGCAGGCGTTCGATGCGCTGCTGGCCATCACCACGCGTCAACAACAACGAGAAGCTCGTAAACCCACCCGCTTGGTCGGTCGTCGCACCCGCGGTCAGCGATGGCTGGAACGGTAGCGGCGTGGGCACACAACCAGACCCGTCGGGGCCTGCGCTGATTGGGAAGCTGTTCGTGAACGGGACGTCCACCCCAAACGGTGTTGTCCATGGCGTGAAGTCGGCGTTCGTGGTGTACGTGCCGCACTGGACGGGTGTGGCCAGGGCTGCCTGTGCGCCACCGGAGAACACCAGTTTGAAGTCCGTGAACGGCAACGCGGGCGTTTCATCGACCGTTGTCGTCAACTGTCCTGTCGCTTCGTTCAAATGCACGGTCGCGGGAAGCTTCAAAAAGATGCCGTCGCCTGAGGCCGCGATCAACAGTTTTAGTTCGGGTGGGTTTGCTTGCAGCACGTAAACGTTGCCTTCCAGTTCGCCTTCCAGCTCGCCTTCCAACAACGGCGTCTGTATTTTGACTGTCCCGACCTTCGACGCCGATGGGCAGGTTTGTGGGCCTTCGCCGTGAATGTTCGCTTCGGCTTCCCCACATGCTTGCAGGCCGGCGGCCTGACCGGGGTTGATCACCAGACCTTCGGGCAACGTGACCGACGTGTTCTTCAATGTTGCCGCGACGTCGCCTTCGGGGTCCAACAGGTTTTCCTGGGGGACCTTCACTTCGACGTCCAACCCCGCAGGGGTGTCGGCGAAACCGGTTTCGGGGATCGCTGTGATCGACGGTTCGATCGTCAAATGTTCACAACCGGTGAAACCGACGGGTTCGCCCGTGTCGTTGTGCGTGACTGCTTCGGTGAACGGTGCGTCCGGGTCTTCTTCATTGTTCCATGTGCTCAACTCGCGGATCGCGAACGCTTGCGGACCCACACACGATGTCGGCAACGTCAGAAACGGTGTCGCGGATGTTCGCCCCCGGACAACCGTTGTCTTCTTCGCATAGTGGAGGGTTTTCGGTCCTGCGTTCATTATCGTGGCTTGCTTCCGCGGGAACACCCCACAACGTCAAGATGTCCCCCAGAATATTCGCGATACTATGTACGGGATAGTGATGTGCTCGACGATCCCGTAACCGTTGCCGCTGCGCACACCCGCGTCGAAGGACCTTTGAAACCACCGATCGAGATCGCGAATTCATCCGGGACACCCGGCGGCGGCACCATATTACACACCTTGCCTGTACCCAAGATTGCCACCATAGATCTCGTTCGTGCCGATCTGTGATGCTGCGGGACAGTGCTGGGCGTCCAGTTGCGCCCGCGTACACTTCGGCACCGCACTGGGATCACCAAAGAAACCAGGCGGCAAAACAACTTCAATGTTCCTTGCAGCCCCACCCGCAGACCCGCCCTCGGCTTCGCCCCGGGTCTCGCCATTGAAGCCACCTGGTTGAAGTTTACCGCGAACGTCGCAGTGTACGGGTGCGAACCCGCCTGCGTATCGGTCGTACCATCCGCATTAGAGAACCACCCTTCCCAAGCCGCGACCCCAAACCCCGGAATCCCCGGCGCAACAGCCACCGGATCGGACACGGTATTAGCAGACGCACCACCACCACTCATCATAATATCGTTAGAATACGTGCCCGGCATCACACCATTTTCCACATTCACAGCGATCTCGACTTCTTCAGCCACTCTCGCGCCAATACCCGCACCACTCGGGAGCGGTTCCAGGAACACCGGATTACTCGTACACGTAATCGTGGTCGCACCACTGACACCGCGTTCACCAGACCCATTACCCGTACACACCCAACGCGCACCAAGAAACCATTTCCGGATGCCCTCCATTACTGAATTTCCCTGATTCTTCTTCCTGCGGGCTCAACGGTTCAAAGGTTCCCTGAAAGGCATTCAGCCGCCAGCCTTTGTAGCAGTCACACCCGCCGGTAGCGTGTCCGTCACAGTGATAGGACCCTGACTCGGCTTCGCACCCGTGTTGACAAACCCCACTTTGATCCTGCCCTTACTCCCCGGCGCCAATGTCGTAGGTTCGACAAAAGAGAACGCATGCCAACCAGTGCCTTCAGTGACAGCCTGCGCGGGAGCACTACAACAACCAAGCACACAAATGCGACAAGGACCGGAACGATAGACCGCTTGAACATACTAAATCCTCCCCCTCGAGCGCCCACTGGACCGTCCCGCCTTCCTCGCCGCTCTCCTAGCCCGCTTCGCTCTACGCTTCTTCACGCACCCGCCGCCCTTCTTCACGAAGCCCTTCTTGCACTTCGCCGACTTCGTCTTGACGCTCCCTGACCGGGTCGCGGACGACGGTGCAGCGAAGTTTCCGATCCCTTCGAACGTGACGCTCGCGGGCGTCGCGAACACCGGCGGCGCCGGCGGCACACCCTGACAACCAGTGCCAGCACACTCAGCCGGCACAACAGGACGCACCCCATCAACACGCACGTCATACACATCGTCCAGATCGTTGCGGTCCTGCGCAACCAATTGCGCACGCGTGATAATGAACACATCGTCACCGTTCGCCGAGGCATCCAACAGATACGAGTTTTCCGGGTCGCTGCCGCTTGAGAGCAGAAAGATGCAACCCTGGGTCTGCTGGCAGCTACCGGTACCATCACGCTCCCACTCATACACATCCAACCACCCATTCGTGGCCTGCGGAGCCAACGGTTGAGCACTCTCGAAGAACACACGACTCCCGTCTTCGCTGATCCACCGCGGCTGATACGTCGACTGAAGACTGGCGGGAAGCACAGCCCCCACAGAATTCGTGCCTTCCGTGGATGCGTTCGTGTTCACAGGCGCTTCACCCGTCGGATCGCACGACACACACGACAGCTTCCCCGACAGAGCTTCATAGAGGAACACCTCTTCCACACCCGTGTCCGACATGAACACGAGACTATGACCATCCGGGGTGACCTCCGCCGTGCGAGAACCAACTTCTCCAGCGTAATCGGTAGGGACCCCATCCTGCACATAATCGCTGGAATTCGCGGCATCCTTCGCCACCAGCGTCGTGACACCAGCATGCCACAGAACGATGTCGTTATTAGCATCGACGTAGTAAACATATTCGCCGTTGTCGCTGATACCCGCCACACCCTTCACTTCCACCCCGGGAGACAGGTCCGTCGTCTGGCCGGTTTCCAGGTCGTACTCGTAGAGGTCGCCCTTCGTGAAGAAGACCTTCGACCCGTCCGTGCTCGCGCCCTGGAAGATGCCACCGCCACCAACTGCCGCGTCGACCTGCACCGTACACGCGTCAGCCGCGACCAGGCATTCTTCTTCGGGGCCAACAGGACTCTGCGGCCGCGTATCGTTCTCCCGCACATACAACGCCCGCGACCGATGAACGACCGGACGCATGGTCCTTGGCCGCTCACTGACGCTTCCGGAGCAAAAGTCCAGAAAACACGCGACCCATCAGCCGAGATCACATGCGTGAAACCAGGACCACCACCAGGGAACCCTTTATTCTCAACGGATTCTTCGATCGAGCCGAACGCACCGCCCGGCGCAACACCGCCATTAGGCAGCACATCCACGAGATACAGCTTCCCGCCGACATTATCATACAGATAATGCGCAAATTCGCTGTGCCTTGCCCGCTTCGACTTCCTGCTCTGACGTCTTCACGGACTTCCTGTTCAAGCTGGCCTTCGCCTTCCAGCAAATCGGCATTGCTTTCGAACAACAGATGACTGTACGCCCGAACCGCACCCGTACCAGCATTCGCGCCGGCATACGGCGCCTCTGCTCTGTCGCCGCCCCTACCCATAGTCTAGTTCCGTTGGTGCGGTCCGGGACCGTGGTCAGCAACGATTCGTATTCGCCGTCCACACCACCCGCCATCGCATGCGCGTAAAGACCATCGTATCCCAGGCGAGCGCCCGTCACCGGAACGCGGACGCCTTCGAGAATACCCACCGAAAGATCGCTCGTGAACGCACGATATTCAGCGTGCTGACCGCTCCCATGCAGTGTGGCGTGCACTGGTTTCAAGCGCCACCTGCGTCCAACCACCACCCGGCGAACGCGTCGAGAGATACTCGTTACCACCACCCGTCCCCTGCGAGCTCGTACCACCCGTCAGCGGCGGATCGCCCGCATACACCACCGCTTCACCATCAGCCGCAGCCTGAAACGGCAAACCTGTTCGCGGGGATGCCGTGTTCGTTGAAACCACTCAACAGATAATTCTGCTGCGGGATGTAAATGTTCACGTCCTGATCGGACCCCACCGGACTGACCGGTTCATAAACACGACCATCAGGCAACCCAGCCACCGACACGTACGTCGCAAACGTGACATCCGGACCATCTATCGTTCCAAGCGCGTTCGTCGCGACAACCCGCAAGTGATACTGCGTACCAGGCTGCAACCCCGTCAAATCCACACGCACACCAACACCCTCGTTTGCGCTACCGATGTCTTCTTCGGGCGTGCTCGCACCATAGGACGTGCTCGTACCGTATTCGACACGGTATTTCGTCGCCAGGCCACCCGGGTCGATCGTCGCGCTGAACGTCGCCGCGATCACACTCACATTCGAGAACGATTCACCCGCCGTCGTCGGATGGCTGATCGTCACGCCCGCCGCAGGTTGGTGCCGTTGGCGTTCGCGGCGACCAGCCGTACGCTGCGCACACTCGACGGCGGTAGCCCGGTGAGCGCCGCGCTGACCGGCAGCGCTGCCGTCCCCACCAGCGTTTTGGGTTCCTGTTCGCACGCCACCTTATTCGTATACTTGCCAGGTTCGGTGCCGTATTCGAAATAGCATTCGCTGACAGGTTCGCCTTCAGGGTTGACCGTCCCCTGCAACGTCATCGCTGTTTCCGACACGTTCGTCGGTGTTTCCGTGACCACGAGTCGGCTCCGGCAGGTAATCGAACGTTTTGATCTTGTCCGCGCCACGCTCGCTCGCGTAAACCGTGCCCGCGCCATTCACCCCGAGACCATACGATTCCGAGAAACCTTCAGTGGGAAACGTTTCCAGCGGCGGCGTTTCGTACGGTTCACCGAAAGGCCCAAACACCACGATACTGTTGCCCCTGTCGACGACGATATTGTTCGTAGACGGATCGACCGCAAACGCGTCGCAGCCATTTGGGTACACATCCACGCGCCCCACTTCTTTTCCGGTCGCCGAGCTGAACTTTACATACCAGCCGAAATGGTTTATTCCTCCGTTTATTTCGCCCCAGTTGATGTAAATGTTCTCGTTCGAGTCGACCGCCAAGCCCCGACGGGCCAAGAGCCAAGTCGGCTCCAAACTTCTTTTCGCAGACACCGGTGCTGAGGCGCACTCCTCGCACTATTCTTTCCCGTGTCCAAAGTCCAGACATTCCCGGACGGATCGACCGTAACATCAACGAACTCGGGCGGCCGCACACCTACCCCCGGTCAACTGACCCAAGTATTCGCCGGTAGCGCTGAACTTGTCGACCACATCGTGACCTTGTCAAAGACGTACACATCCCCGGCGGAAGGGTCCACCGGCTTGCCCGAATCGTCGACCGCGACCTCTTCCGGCGCGGAGAACGCGCCAGTCGGCGCCGCCGGGCCAGGTTCCACTTTCCCTTCGAACTTCGAACGCGCCGCTACCATCAAACTGGCCGAGATACACGCCGGTCGAGCTGAACCGCTCCACGCGATCATTGCCCTTGTCCGCGACATACACATCGCCCGCCCCGGGCTGCACGAGCGGTTCGCTCGAATCGTCCACGGCCACCCCAACAGGTTCCTTGAACTGGCCGGGCCCCGAGCCTTCGCCACCGAACGAGACACCCGGAATGTACACCTTCTTCGCCAACGCCGGCGAAGCAAAACCCAACACCAGCGCGACGAGCACGACCACGCAGCCCAAAACCCACGTACACCATACGCCCGATAGACGCCCAGAATCAAACATTACCGATACCTTTCAAAATGGGAACACATGGGAGTTGCTGCGCGTTGCGTATCGCATACCCTGGCGACATAACCACCCGGACGAACACACAGCCCGTCCGGATATCGCCATTCACCGTGGGCGCACTCACCGCACGACCTTATTTTTCTGTCACCGCCCAGGCACCATAGGCAGTCCTTCTTCTTCCTCAGGCACCATCTTCAGGATCGCCCCGACAGTCGGATGCGCCTGCTTCTTCCGAATCCAGATGCACGATCTTTTCAAAGAGCATGGTATGAATGTTTCTCCTACTGCTTCATATACACACAGATTGCCGGGACTGGCCTCGGTTCCGCGACGCTGCCGGAGCACACTGCTTCGATTGCTTTCTGCTTCGCTTCTTCTTCCTTCGACTCCTTTTTGGCATTCTTCCAGCGGCATTCCTACCAGTTCCCCGCAAGTTTTCACCGTCGGGTTAAGCTTACGATAGTGGACGTCGGCTGCCCCCAGGCTTTCTTTCAACTGGATCGGAAAAGAGAGCGCGATGAACTCTGGCCTGCCGACGGTGCCCGGGCTGGCTCCCAGGTTGCCAATCGACCAACTGCCCGTCTCGGTCTTTCCTGAAGGCAAGGTCCCGCCAGCAGTCCACGGCGAGCCTTCTTTGCCTTCTTTGCCAGGCTTCCCGTTACAGGCATAGCTGGGACCACTGCCCGAGACGAATTCGTTGCCGCCTTCTTTGCAGTGTTCGTTGCCGACACCCAGCGGAGTGCTCGTCACGCTCGCGCCGTTGGTCCCGACGGTGCCGTTCGCGCCAGCGGCGCCGTTTTCGCCTTTGGCCCCAGCGGGACCAGCCGGACCTTGAGCCCCCTGCGCCCCCGCGGCCCCCTGAGCACCATTGGCCCCCGCCTTCCCCTTCAACGAAGCAAGCACGCTCGGCTTGATCTGTTTACTCGAGGTAATCAAGTATTTACTGGCGGCCAACGCGCCGCCTGACATCGCGAATACCAGCGCCAACGTCGCGACGACGTTCGCATAGGTAAGCCGCTTACGGATAGGTGAAAACATTTGCTGGGCTCCTCCCCTTGTTCCTTGCTTACGTTTGAAGTTCACTGCGAGGCACCGACCGCGGCGCCCATTCCCACGACGCGCGCCATCTGCTCGCCGTTGTCCGTCAGCCGCCACGCGTTTGCCGCGCCCTTGCGCTTCGGGGCGGTGTTCTCGACCAGGCCGAGGCCCTGCAGCCGCGAGAGCAGCTTGGAGAGCTGGCCCTGGTCGGGGATCCCGGCGGCGTTGCCGACCCCTCTGTTCGACATTCCGGGCTCGGCGGAAACCGCTTCGAGCACGCACGCGGTGCGGTAGGTGAAGCGCATCGAGAGCCCGTGCAACGGGTCGCGCTCGGCGCTCACGACGGAGCCGCTCGCGACGCTGCCGTTGGCGCTCGCGCTCGGCGCGGACAACGCCAGCGGCGCGGGCGCGGTCCGCCTGCGCTCGGCGCGCGCGGCTGCCGCACCGAGATAGGGCGCCACGATCATCGCCATCAGCTCGCCCTGCAAATCCTTCAGCGGCGCCTGCTCGCCGCGTACCAGCCGCGTGTGCAGGATCGAGGCGACGGCCCCGACCAGCCCCTCGGCCGTCAGCTGCGGGCAGTCGGCGGCCCGCGCGGCGGCGGCGCGCCCCTCGTCGATTACAGCGGCGAGCTCGGCGAACAGCCGCTCGCGCAGCTCGACGATCCGCGGCCCGCCCCTGGCGGACTGGACCACGCCGACGCGCGCCAGCACCGGCTCGGCGTCGAGGAAGCAGAGGATCGCCCATAGTCCGCCGCGCACCTGCTCGCGCCAGGGCAGCCCGTCGAGCTCGGCGCTGTCGACCTGCACGCGCGCCCGCCCAAGGACCTCCTCGAACATCGCCAGCAGGCATTCTTCGCTGCCGTCGAACAGCTCGTAGAAGGTGCGCCGCGAGACGTGCGCGAGCGCCGTTATCTCGCTGACGGTCGAGTGCGCGTAGCCGTACTTGTCGACCGCGCGCACCGCGCCGGCCAGCAGCCGCGCGCGCTGGACGACCGCGACGTGCTCGCCGCGGCGATCCCTGACGGCCTCGAGCTGAGGGCGTGCGTTCGACCGCGAACGCACGGACGAACGAGCCTTGCCGGCCTTCAGACCGGTGTTCACGACAGGTCCCATCTCCGCTGCTGCTCCCCTCCAGTTCGAATCTCATACCCAAGGCGATCGCCCTGACCGCCTGCCCCTGGGCCGGACACAAATGTCCTGCCCCAATAAAAACAGATTTTTACGTGCGTGTCAAGAGCGGATTACCCGTAGTCGCGAGGTAGGGCCCTGCGACGGGCCTCTCCAGCTCGCGTTGTGCGGCCTCGGCACCCAGATACGGATGCACGATCACACTCATCAGCGACGGCGCCAACTCCACGAGCGGGCCAGCTTCGTCCTGCAGGCGCCTGTGGACCCACGACAGCGAGGCACCGACGGCGTTCTCGCCCGCGGTCTTCGGCGCCGGCCCGGACACGCCGCGCCCCTCGTCCAGCGCGCCGGCAAGCGCTTCGAGCACGTCGCCCCTGCGCTCGAGCACGGCCGGCCCCCACGCGATCGACTCGATCACGAGCGCGTGAGCGAGCTGCGGCCGTTCGTCGAGCGCGCGCAGCAGCGCGAGCAGCCCGGCGCGCGTGCGCTCCAGCCAACCGTCGGCGGAGCGGTAGGCGGGCAGCACGCGCGCCGCGATCTCCGCGACGCCCGCGTCAAACGCGGCCAAGTGCTCGTCCGTTGGCATCACTACATAAAAACAGATTTTTATGCCGATGTCTAGTGTTGCCTACTGACTTGTGGAAATGGACACCGCCCGGAAGGGCCCGCACCCGCCGGCGCTAGGCTGTCGGCCCGGCGCACCGACGGGCTCCGGACCCGCGAGCGCGGGCCATAGTTGGGCGCCGCCGGCTTCGGACTACACCCGATTGGGCACGTGGCGACGCGCGCGCAGGCCGGCCGCCGCCCCCACGGGCGCCGGCGCGTGGCGCGCGGCGTGCAGCGGCGCGAGCACGATCTCGACGAGCTGGGCGTGCAGCGCGGGCAGCCGCTCGACATGCCGCTGCAGCGCGCCTTCGTGCAGGACCTCGAGGATCGCGCCGACGAGCATCTCGGCGCCCGCCTCGGGCAGGCCCGGGGCGGCGGCCAGGGCGGGGCGCAGCAGCTGCTTGAGCGCCCGCGCGCGCCGCTCCAGGAAACGGCGCCCCGGCTCACCTAGGCTGAGCGAGTCGAGCACCATCACGCGCGTGGCCTGCGGGTCGCGAGCCGCCTCGACCAGGTAGGCCCCCAGCCCATCGCGCACGCCCGCGTCCCAGTCGGTGGCAGCGGCCGCTGCCCTGCGCGCCGCGCCGATCAGGCGCTCGTGCACGACCTCGCAGGCCGCCAGCTGCGCCTCCTGGCGGCTGGAGAAGTGCTTGTAGAAGGTGTCGTGCGAGACACCGGCGGCGGCGGCGATCTTCGGGTACGTGCAGTCCTCACCGTCGCTGGCGGCGGCCAGTGCGACGACCGCGCGCAGGATGCGCTCACGCGGCTCCTCGCCGGGGAAGTCGAGCGCGCCGGGAGCATCGCCTGGCGCCCCGCGCTCGTGTGGTTCGGCGGCCAATGCCTCGGGCGTGTCGCCGACCGGCACGCCAGCACCCTCCGCGACCGACCGCTTGCCGCCTGCGCCGACCGCCTTGGGCCCGTCATCGACGCCGATCGCGTCCGGCAGAGGCACCGCGCCCGGGCTGCTGTTCTCACCCGCAAAGGGGACGTCGCCATACGCCCGTATCCAGCCGTACAGCTCCTCGCCGAGCCGTGGCAGCTCGCGTCGCGGGCGCTTGCGCAAATGCACGTACGCCGCCCAGCGCACGCCCCCGAGCACGGCGCTCGCCAACAGGGGAGCTCGCTCGGCGTGCGGGCCGTCCGAGCCCAGCGCCGCGTCAAGCAGCGCACGCACTCCCGCCAGCTCCTGCGCGCGCCCCTCAAGCGCGCCGTGGGCAACCGTCAGCACGTCGACCGCGCACACGCGCGCGCCGGCGGGCCACTCCCTCGCAAACTCAAAAAGCGCGAAGAGAGCGGCCCGGGCGTGCTCGTCCCGTTCCAGCTCAGGCGCGTTGAACGCGGCGACGACCTGCCCCGCGCCCCAGGCAAAATGGCTGTTGTAGGCGCTCTGGAAGCAGACCTCCATGCTGCCGTAGTGCCGGTAGAAAGCGTCGCGCGGCACGTGCGCCTGGGCGATCAGATCGGCGAGGCTCGTGCCGGCAAACCCTTGGGCATCGACCAGCGCGAGCATCGCGCCGGTCAGCCGCTCGCGCTGGCTCTCGGCGACCAACTCGCGCGAGAGGCGCATACCCGGGGCGAGCTTGCCGGAGGGCGCGCCGCCTGCGTCGCGGGTGGGCTTGCGGGATGGCATCAGCTCTCCAATTCCATTTGAGAATACCATTGATACTGGTAAGGATTCGTACTTACTACCATTCTACGCGTCCTTCGGCGTCGTTGCCAAGGAAGGGATCGCAGAGACGGCGCCGGATCGCAGAGACGGAGCCCATACAAGAGAGCGCATGGCTCAAGAGGGCTCATAACTCACCCACCGACAGCGTGGCCGCAAGGATCGGCGCCAAGCAGGCAAGCGCGCAGTCCAGCCGCTCGTCTTCAGGATCGTGCGCGTGCTCGGCACGGCGCTCGGCCTGGGGTTCGTGCCAGGCACGGCGCTCGGCGAGCGGATCTGGGTGCACCGGCCCGCTTGCGCAGGAGAACACCTGCGCGTGCGCGCGTATCGCCAGCGAGTGTAGCGCCGCCAGCAGACACTCCTCGGCCGTGGCGAAGTGTTCGTGAAAGCAAGCTTCCGACAGGCCGGCGCGCGCCGCGACGGCCTCGACACTCAGCTCAAGATAGCCGTGTGCGCGGGCCTCGGCGAGGATCGCCGCGAACAGCCGCTCGCGCTCGAGCAGCCCGCTCAACGAGCCCGGCGAGTCCCTGAGGACCGGACTCTGCATAAGAACTAATTCTTAGCATAGAAGGCTCTTATTGTCAATGGCAATAGGTGTCGTGTCTCGATGTACGTCCGCCACCGCACCCAGACTGCGCCACTGGCGCGGGCCTCGCCCGAGGTGTCTGGGCTGTTCCGCTCAACGCTCTGTGGCTTTGACTCTCGCGCTCGACGCCACCGGGCTCTGATTGTGGCGCTAAAGCCCCGCGTAAAAACTACTGAGGCGAAATGCGGTCCAGTCGCGATGACAGGGCGCTGCACCGCGGTCAAGCTCGTTAGCTGACAACGGGCCATGCCTCCTCCCTCTCATCCGACGGGGAGAGGGCAACTTGCCCCCGACCGATACTTGCCCCCGACCGATAAGGACAGTCCCCATGGTTCTTGCAGCCAGTTACCCGTTCCTGGAAGTTTTCTGGACGATGTTGATCTTCTTTGCCTTCGTGGTTTGGCTGTGGATTCTGTTCACGGTGATCGCCGATCTCTTCCGCCGCCACGACACCTCCGGCTTCATGAAGGTGCTGTGGATCATCTTCATCATCGTGCTGCCCTATTTCGGCGTGTTCGTCTACCTGATCGTCGAGCACAAGGGCATGACCGAGCGTTCGATCGCCTCGCAGAAGGCAGCGCAATCGCAGTTTGACGACTACGTACAGTCGGTCGCCGTCAAGACCGACCCCACGGAGCAGATCCACAAGGCCAAGAGCCTGCTCGACAGCGGCTCGATCACGCAGGCCGAGTTCGAGCGCCTCAAGGCGAACGCGCTGGGTACCGCCTGAGCAACCGAGGCGCCGGCGCGCCGCAGCGATATGTGCGCCGGCGCGGTCCCTGGGGTCCCTGGGGGTGAGCCCTCCTCATCGCGCCGGAATACGTAGAGTTAGCGATCGATGGCCCGCAATCACACGCCCTACGACGTAGCCGGGCGCACCGTGTTCATCACCGGTGCGGCGCGCGGCATCGGCGCCGAGACTGCACGGCGCCTGCACCGCAAGGGCGCCAACCTCGCGCTCGTCGGGCTGGAGCCCGAGCGCCTGCAGCAGCTGGCCGCCGAGCTCGGCGAGCGCGCGATCGCGTTGGAGGCGGACGTCAGCGACTTCGACGCCCTGCAGCGCGCCGTCGCCGCGACCGTGGAGCGCTTCGGCGGCATCGACGTAGGTATCGCCAACGCCGGCATCTCCTACACAGGGGCGCTCGCGAGCGCGCCGATCGAGCAGGTCGAGCGCACGCTCGCGGTCAACCTGCTCGGCGTGTGGCGCACCGACCGCGCGCTGATCGGGCAGATCACAGAGCGCCGCGGCTACCTGCTGAACATCTCCTCGCTGTCGGCCGTCGCGCACATGCCGATGATGGGTCCCTACACCACCGCCAAGGCTGGGGTTGAGGCTTTGAGCGACGCGCTTCGTATGGAGACCGCGCCGAGCGGAGCGAAGGTCGGCTGCGCCTACTTCGGTTTCATCGATACCGATCTCGTACGCGCCAGCCTCGCACAGCCCTCGACCGAGCGGGTGCGCGGCAACTCGCCCTCCTTCCTGATCAAGCCGGCCCCAGTCTCGAAGGCCGTCGACGCGATCGAGCGCGGCATCGAGCGGCGCGCCGCGCGCGTGTGGTCGCCGCGCTGGATCGGCGCGATGCTCGCGCTGCGCGGGCTGATCCAGCCGCTGAGCGAACGGCGCATGCTCAGAGACCAGGACAGCCTGCGCGAGAGCATGCGCGCCGCCGAGGCATCGCAGGAGGCAAGCAAGCAAGACCCCCTCCTCGGCGTGGCGATGCAGGCCGTGTCCGACCGGCCGTAGCCTCGGCACGTCGCGACGATGCAGGCCGTCAAGCGCTGAGGTCTGGAGGCGGCGCCTGGCGGCGTCCTCAGTCGCTTATGTGCAGAGCACACTGCGCGAATTGCCTGCCTGTGCCCAGAATGGGTATGCCCCGAATGGGGTACGTCCTTGCCAGGCTTGCCTCCCGGCCCTCAGTCGGCGAGGATGCGGTAGAGGTCGCGCTTGGCTGTCGCGAGCACCTTGCGGGCCTCGCCGATCTGGGTCTCGCTGCCGCTGCGGATCACCTGCGTGAAGGCCGCGGCGAACTCGCGCATCGCGCCCGCCAGCTCGTGCGCCTGGTCTGAGACGTTGCCGCTCATCTGCTCCCACGGGGTCGGGGCATCGGCGTCGCGCTCCTGCACGTGGGCGCGACCGGCGTCTGTCAGCTCGAACACCTTGCCGGTGCCGCCGCCGCCAACGTTCGAGCGGATCAGGCCCTCGTCCTCGAGCTGCTGCAGCGCCGGGTAGACCGAGCCCGGGCTGGGACGCCAGACGCCCTCGCTGCGCTCCTCCACCTCCTGCATGATCTGGTAGCCGTTGCGAGGCTCCTCGGCCAGCAACAGCAGGGCGGCGGTGCGGATGTCGCCGCGCCGCGCCTTGCGCCCGCGACCGAAGCGACCGCCACCGGGGCCGCCGAACCCGCCAAAGGAAAAGCCCTCGAAGCCGCCGCGCCCACCGAAGTCGCGCGGTCCGCGATCGTGCCCGTGGCGATGTCCACCGCCCTCCGGGTCGCCTGCGCGGCCCGCCATCGCGCGCAGGTAGTGCTTCAAGTCGTGGCGAGAGACGCCATGTAGACAGTGGGGATCCTCGTGTGCACAGCCCCCCTCCGCAGTTGCATAGATCGCATGAGCGAACATATCTATCTCCTATCGTGATGTATTACGTAAGCTTACGATATATCGGTAACTCAGGGATGTCAAGTGTCTCCCGTTTTGGGCTGGGCGGGCCTACTACGAGACGCTGACCCGTAGGAGCTGAATCTCGGCGGCGTCCACAGAGAAGCCCTTGGTGCGCCGCGCCATAGTTCGACGTGGCTGAGGCTACGCGGGCAACGTACAGCGCAGCTCAGCGAAGCGCGCGAAGTCGCGATCGAACGACACCAGCTCACACGCGTGCTCGATCGCCACCGCCGCCAGCTGCGCGTCAGGAACCAGGTCGCCCCTGGCATCCGCCTCGGCGCATAGACGCTCCAGCAGCTGAAGATGCAGGGGTCCAGGACCCAGGAGCACATGGTTGGGCTGGCTGCGCAGCGCCCGCAGGTAAGAGAACGCGTCAGGCAACGGCGTTGGCAGGGAGAAGATGCGCGGATTGGTTGCTATGCGCAGGAATGAGCCCGCGACAAGGTCGGTCACACTGAAGGGAACGCGGGCCGCGAGCGTGCGGTCCAACCATGCCCGCGCTACTTCAAAGTGGGGATGGTCCTCACGGTGCGCGCCCAATACGACGTTGACGTCGAGCAGGATCACCTGAAGGTGTCGAGCTCGGCCCCCTCGTCCAGGGCTTCTCGCACGGCGCGGTTGGACGTCAAGTCGATCCCTGGGAGCGGTCCGCCGCCCCCGGCAAACACCGGCACACCCACCGGCTCGGGCTCGACGGGAGTCGCCAGCTCGCGGCGCAGAGCGTCCTCCATCACCTGCCCGAGCGTCTGCCCCCGATCGCGCGCGCGACGGCGGGCCGCGATCAGCAAATTATCGTCCACCGCAACCGTGGTGCGCATGATGCAAGTCTAGCGCATCACGCGCACCATCGGCCGGACACCGGCCTACTCCACCGCGGAGAACTCCGCGATCGCGATCGCCAGCATCACCAGGCCGATGATCCCCACCATCGCCGCCTCCAAGAGGCCCGGCACGTGCCAGCCCCACCATGTGACGCCCGGCGCCAACGCTTGGCGCACGAGCGGGTTGATCGGTAGGTGCGCGAAGACCGCGCGGCGCATCGGGTCGACCGCGTAGGTCAGCGGGTCCAGCCGGTTGAGCACCGCCAGCCAACCTGGCAGTTTGTTGACCGGGAAGAGCGCGCCGGAGAGGAAGAACATCGGCATCATCGCCATCTGCATCAGCGCCATGAACGACTGCATCTGCGTGACGCGCGCGGCCGCCATCATGCCAAACGCCGTGATCGAGAAGGCCAAGAGCAGCTGCAGCGCGAAGATCTCAAGCGCCAGGCCGAGCGTGTAGTGGACGCCCACGAGCGGGCCAATCGCCATCACGATCACGCCCTGGAAGGCGGCGACGGTCGCGCCGCCGGCGCACTTGCCGAGCACGATCGAGCTGCGCCGCACGGGCGCGACCATCATCTCGCGCAGGAAGCCGAACTCGCGGTCCCAGACGATCGAGGCGGCGCTGAACATCGCCGTGAACATGACCGCCATGCAGAGGATGCCGGGGTAGATGAAGGTGCGGAAGTTGACGCCATGCGTGCTCGCCGAGACGAGCGTCGAGAGGCCGGTGCCGAGCACGAACAGGAACAGGAACGGCTGCACCAAAGACGTGAGGATGCGCAGGCGATCGCGCGAGAAGCGGATCAGCTCGCGCCGCCACACCGCCCTGATCGCGCGCAACTCTGAGCGGACGCTGCGCGCTGGCACGTGCGGGCGCGCCAGTTCAGGCGCGGTGCCCTGCTGCGCGGGGGAGGTGGTACGGGTCTCGATTGCCATTCAGCACGCCCCCAGACGGCGGGGATCAGCATCGGCGCAGGTCGCGGGGCGGCGAACGAGCATCGGCGGCTCGCCATCCCCGCCGTGTGAGGGGCCACGGGTGGGCATCAGCGGCTCATCATCTTTGCCATGTTGCGCATCATGTCGTTGGAGCCGGCCTCGGCGTCGCGAATCGTCGAGCCGGTGTAGGACATGAAGACATCGTCGAGCGAGGGGCGCGCGACGCTGACCGAACGGATGGGCAGGCCCAGCTCGCTGAACAGTCGAGGAACGAACTTCTCTCCCGACTCAACCCCAAACGTGACCTCGCCTTCCGCCATCTGCGCCTCGATGCCGAAACGCTCGCCCAATGCGGAGATCGTCGCCGCGTCGTCGTCGGTCGTGATCTGCACGCGGTCCCTGCCGACGCTCGCCTTCAGCGCCGCGGGCGTGTCGAGCGCGACGATCTTGCCCTGGTCGATGATCGCGATGCGGTCGCAGTACTCGGCCTCGTCCATGTAGTGCGTCGTCAGGAAGATCGTGACGTCCTGCTCGTCTTCGAGTTTCGTTGATGTAAGACCAGATCGAGCTGCGCGTCTGCGGGTCGAGGCCGATCGTCGGCTCGTCGAGGAACAGCACGCGCGGCGAGTGCAGCAGCCCGCGCGCGATCTCCAGGCGCCGCTTCATCCCGCCCGAGAAGGTGCCGACGAGGCTCTCGCGCCGCTCCCACAGCTGCAGCATCTCCAGCACCGTGCGCATGCGCGCGCCGATCGCCTCGCGCGGCATCCCGTACAGCTCGGCGTGCAGGCTCAGGTTCTGCTCGGCCGACAGGTAGTTGTCGAGCGTCGTGTCCTGGAAGACAAGCCCGATGCTGCGCCGCACACTGTCGCGTTCTGAGACGACGTCCATGCCGGCCACGCGCGCCGCGCCGCCCGTCGGCCGCGCGAGCGTGCACAGCATCGAGATCGTGGTCGACTTGCCCGCCCCGTTGGGCCCGAGGAAGCCAAACGTCTCCCCGCGCGCGACCTCGAAGTCGATCCCGCGCACCGCCTCGATCTCGCCGTAGGTCTTGGTCAGGCCGGCGACGGAGATGGCCGGGGCGTCCATCGGGCGCAATTCCGACGGCCGACCGTTGGACTCAGTGGCAGAGGTAGCGGACACCGGTACCCACCTTAGAGAACGTGTCACGCCCGTGCCCGACCGTCGGATGAGTGTGCATGGCCCCCCTTTGCGTTATCGCCACAACGCCGCTAGCATGTGTCCATGGCTACGGTTGCCAGCACAGACTCCTCACTCCACCGGCTCGACGTGGAGAGCTACGACCGCATGGTCGCCTCAGGAGCGCTGGAGGGCGCGCACCTCGAGCTGCTCGACGGGTTGCTGGTCGGCGTGAGCCCGCAGTCGCCGTCGCACGCGGCGGTGGTCGAAGCGCTGACGGAACACTTCGCCGGCCGCGGCCTGTGCATGCGCGTCCAGTTGCCGCTGTGCATCCCGCCGGACTGCGAGCCCGAGCCGGATATCGTGCTGCTCGCCGAGCGGCCGCCCGCCGGAGCCCACCCGACCACCGCGCTACTCGTGGTGGAGGTCGCCGTCAACTCACACTGCATTGATCGGGGCAGGAAGGCCGAGCGCTACGCGCAGGCCAGCATCCCCACCTACTGGCTTGTGGACGTGCCCGGCCGCGCCGTCGAGGTGCGCACGCAACCCGGCGCGCACGGCTACGAACGCTGCACGATCTACCACGAGGGCAGCGTCGTGCCCGCGCCGCTGGACGGGGTGGACGACCTCGACATAGCCGCGCTGCTCGCGAACGTAGAGAGCTCGCCGATCTCCGACGAGGACGTGCGCGCCACGCTCGAAGCGGTGCACGAACGCCGGTAAGTCCTCAGGCCTGCGCCGCGATCGCGCGCTGGACCTCTGCCCCCTTGGCGGTGAGCGTCCATGCGTTGGCGGCGCCCTTGGGGGTCGGCTCGGCGCGGTTCTCGATCAGGGCGAGCTTGTGCAGGCGGCCCAGCAGCTTTGAGATCTGTCCGGGATCCTCGATGCCGGCGTCGCGTCCGACCTGGCGGTTGGAGGTGCCCGGATGCTCGGCGATCGTCTGCAGCACGCGCATCGTGCGATAGGTGAGGCGCATGTCCAGGCGCGCGAGCGCGTCGGGGCCGGGCGGGGGCTTGGGCGGCGGCTTGGGCAGCGGCTGCTCGAGCTCGGCGTGCGCGGCGGCGGCGCCGAGGTAGGGCAGCACGACCATGCCCATCAGCTCGTTCAGCAGCGGGCTCACGCGCAGCCCGCTCGCGGCGGCTGCGCCCGAGCGTGTGCTTCGCGGCCCGTCTTCGAGGATGCGACGATGCAGCACGGCGAGCACGCCGCCGACGATCCCCTCGGCCGTTAGCGGCGGCGGCTCGGCGCCCTTCCTGGCGGCCTCGCTGCCCTCGTCGATCGCGGCGACGACCGGCGCGAGCGCGCGGCTACGGCGTTCGAACGCGCGCGGCCCGGCGGCGAGCGACTCGACGATCAGCAGCCTCGCCATCTGCGGCTGCTCGTCGAGCAGCCGCAGGATCGCGCTCAACGCCGCGCGCATCCGTATCCGCCACGGCGAGCGCTCGTCATACGCGGCGAGCGCCCGCTCGCTCGCGAGGCCGATCGCCTGGTCGAGCGCGGCCAGCAGGCAATCCTCGCAACTGTCAAACAGCTCGTAGAAAGTGCGTCTGGAGATGCCCGCGCGCGCCACGATATCTGCGACGGACAGCCCAGCGGCGCCGCTCTCGGCGCACGCGCCAAACGTCGCGGCGACGATTCGCGAGCGCTGCACGCCCGCCACCTGGCTGCGCTTCAGGCCATCTTCTGCGACGCTCGCCATCTCGCCCGCCACGCCACTCTCATCGCTCCCGGCGCGCCCGCGCTCAACCCACGTTCACGCTCACGCCGGCCGTGAGCTGCTGGCCGTGCACGGGCGTGAACACGAGCTTGACGGCGACCGCGAGCTTGCGCCCGGGACGGCTGCGCAACAGCGTCCGCTTGCGCGCGGACAGCGTCAGCGAGCAGCTCAGCGTACCGGCCTTGCCGGCGTGCTCGACCACGCGCGAGAGCCCGGGGCCGCTAACGACGAGCTTGCCGGCCGCCGGCACGCTCGCGGCGATCGTGACGGTCGCGCCCTTGACGCTGTGGCGCACGACGCTCACGGCGGGCTTGCAGCCGCTCACGGCGATCGGCGTGTTTTGGTGGATTTCGGCGCCGTTTTGGCCGACGAAGGCAGTCGGCATCACTAGTTTGCTCGTGCAGAGGTCGCCGTTCGCCGCCAGCGCGGAGTACTTGCCTTGGGGCAGCGTGAGTTCGAAGGTGCCGACGGGTGCGTCGGGGACGGTCGCGAACGTGCTGCTCGTGATCCCTTCTTTGTTGATGTAGGTTTCGCCGTGTAGGTCCAATGTCACGCCGTAGCCCTGCAGGACGATGATCAGTTCGGGGAACTTCGCACCACCGTGGCTGACGAAGTAGGCGGGGCCTTCCAACGGGACGGGCAACAACGGCGTGAGCGCTCTGGCGTGTCCCACAATCGATTCGGGCGGACACGACGCGGGGTTCGCCGCGAATGCCTGTTCGGTGCAGGCCTTCTGCAAGGTTAACAGGCGCGAGGGCAACTGCTTGGGTAGGTCAACCTTGACCTTGGCGATGTTGGCCTCAGACCCCTCTTGGGTGTCGACATGGACGCGGGGGCAGGATGCCGGGTTCGCGGCAAAGACCTGTTCGGTGCATGCCTGTTGCAGTGTCGTCAATCGGGAGGGCAGCTGTCTTGGGAGGTGACTTGACTTGCGATGTTCGCTGCGACCCGGGCTTTGGGGTAGGCCAGCTTAACGCTCAGGCTCGTACCGTCCGCCCTCGACGCCTTGCCTGAAGTCGAGACCGTAAAGGATGGTTTGAATTGGAGGCTGCGACAGGACCCGACCTGGAAGTGGCTTGAGATCGGTGCGCTTGCTCCTGGTCCACCGGCTCCTGGTGGTGGGGTGCCCCAGGCGGTCCCTGAGAAGCTCATCGGATCACAGTTGGTTGGGTTGAACATAAACCCTGGCCGGTCGATGACGGAGTCGATCAAGCGTAGATCTGTGGGGACGCCCTTGACGATCTGGGGGAACGGGTCGGTCGTGACCGTGATCTGCGCGGTATTCGGGTCGACTTCGATCTTCGCCCTGGTGACGATCGTGCCGAGGTTGAACGGGCCTGCGATCACATGCGTCACGATCGACAGACCAAACGGAGCACCCTTATACGGTCCGGTGATGTAGATCTGGGATTCGGGGTTCCCCGGTTGCGGGATCACGAGTGGGTAGGGGCCGGGACCGGATGCCACAGCCGCGTGTCCGATCTTGGATGCTTCAGAGCATTCGCCTTTGGATGCCTGTGGTTCGGGGCACAACGCGACCGAGGAGAGCATCCCTGAGAGGCCCTGCGGCACCTTGAACTGCAGGCGTTCGATGCGCTGCTGACCATCTCCACGCGTCAACAACAACGAGAAGCTCGTGAACCCACCCGCCTGGTCGGTCGTCGCACCCGCGGTCAGTGATGGCTGGAACGGTAGCGGCGTGGGTACACAACCAGACCCGTTGGGGCCAGCGCTGATTGGGAAGCTGTTCGTGAACGGGACATCCACCCCGAACGGGCTGGTCCATGGCGTGAAGTCGGCGTTGGTGGTGTACGTGCCGCACTGGACGGGTGTCGCCAACGCTGCCTGCGCGCCACCGGAGAACACCAGTTTGAAGTCCGTGAACGGCAACGCTGGCGTTTCATCGACCGTAGTCGTCAACTGTCCCGTCGCTTCGTTCAAATGCACCGTCGCGGGGAGCTTCAAAAAGATCCCGTCGCCTGAGGCTGCGATCAACAATTTCAGTTCGGGTGGGTTGGCCTGCAGGACATAAACGTTGCCTTCGAGTTCGCCTTCCAGCTCGCCTTCCAAGAGCGGCGTCTGTATTTTGACCGTCCCCACCTTCGACGCTGATGGACAGGTTTGTGGGCCTTCGCCGTGAATGTTCGCTTCTGTTTCCCCACACGCTTGCAGGCCGGCGGCCTGACCGGGGTTGATCACCAAGCCTTCGGGCAACGTGACCGACGTGTTCTTCAATGTTGCCGCGACGTCGCCTTCGGGGTCCAACAGGTTTTCCTGGGGGACCTTCACTTCGACGCCCAACCCCGCCGGGGTATCGGCGAAACCCGTTTCAGGGATCGCCGTGATCGATGGTTCGATCGTCAAATGTTCACAACCAGTAAAACCCGACCGGTTCGCCCAGATCATCGTGCGTGACGGCTTCGGTGAGCGGCGCATCCGGATCTTCTTCGTTGTTCCATGTGCTCAACTCGCGGGCCGAGAACGCTTGCGGACCCGCACACGATGTCGGCAACGTCAAGAACGGGGTATGGATGTTCGCTCCGGGACAACGCTTTGGTCTCGCATTCCGGCGGGTTTTCGGTCCTGTGTTCATGGGTCGTGGCTTGTTTCCGCGGGAACACCCCACAACGTCAGGATATTCCCCAGGATACCCACAATTTCCACGTAAGGGATGATGACGTGCTCGACGATCCCATAACCATTGCCGCTGCGCACACCCGCGTCGAAGATCGCCGTGGAAACCCCCGATCGAGATCGCAAACTCATCCGGAACACCAGGCGGCGGCACCATATTAATACACCGGCTGCCTGTACCAGAGACCGCCGTTGTAGATTCGTATCTGTCGCCGATCTGCGAGGCGGCGGGACAATGCTGGCCGTCCAGCTGCGCGTGCGTGCACTTCGGCACGGCGCTCGGATCGCCAAAGAAACCAGGCGGCAACACCGCTTCCATGTTCCGCGCGACCCCACCCGCAATCCCGCCGCCTTCCCCCGGGAACTTCGCGGTTCGAGAGCTTCCAGCTGGTTGAAGTTCACAGCGAACGTCGCGGTATAGGGGTGCGACCCGGCCTGTGTATCGGTCGTACCATCAGCATTAGCAAACCACACTTCCCAAGCCGCGACCCCAAACCCCGGGATCCCCGACCCGAAGCTCACCGGGTCGGACACGCTGTTCGCGCGTCGCCCCACCACCGCTCATCACCATACCGTTGAATACGTGCCGGGCACCACACCATTTTCCACGTCCACAGCGATCCCGACTTCTTCAGTCACTCGTAGTTATTACCCGCGCCCTAGGGAGCGGCGCCAGGAACTTCGGGTTGCTCGTACACGTAACCGTGGTCGCACCATCGATATCGCGTTCACCAGACCCATTACCCGTACAAACCCAACGCGCACCATGAATTCAGGATGCTCTCCATTGAGACTGAACTTCCTTGTTCTTCTTCCTGCGGGCTGAACGGTTCAAAATTTTCCTGAAACGTCTTGCCGCCTGCCTTTGTCGCGGTCACACCCGCCGGTAGCGTGTCCGTCACCGTGATCGGACCCTGACTCGGCTTCGCACCCGTGTTGACAAACCCCAATTTGATCCTGCCTTTACCCCCCGGCGCCAATTCGTCGGTTCGACAAACGAGAACGCCTGCCAGCCCGTGCCCGCAGTAACAGCCGGCGCGGGAGCACTACAACAACCAAACACACAGATCGCGACAAGCACCGGAACGATAGACCGCCTGAACATACTAAATCCTCCCCCTCGACGCCGCTGGACCGTACCCGCCTTCCTCGCCGCTCTCCTAGCCCGCTACGCTCTACGCTTCTTCCGCACCCGCCGCCCTTCTTCACGAAGCCCTTCTTACACTTCGCCGACTTCTTCTTACGCTCCCTGGCTGGTCGCGGAGGCGGCGGAGGGAAGTTTCCGATGCCTTCGAACGTGACGCTCGCGGGCGTCGCAAAGATCGGCGGCGCCGGCGGCACACCCTGACAACCAGTGCCAGCACACTCAGGCGGCACGACAGGACGCACCCCTCAACACGCACGTCATACACATCATCCAGGTCGTTGCGATCCTGCGCGACCAACTGCGCACGCGTGATGATGAACACATCGTCACCGTTCGCCGAGGCGTCCAGCAGATACGAGTTTTCGGGGTCGCTGCCACTGGAGAGCAGGAAGATACAACCCTGGGTCTGCGGACAGCTACCGGTACCATCGCGCTCCCACTCATACACATCCAACCACCCATTCGTGGCCTGCGGAGCCAACGGTTGAGCGCTCTCGAAGAACACACGACTCCCGTCTTCGCTGATCCACCGCGGCTGATAGTCAACTGAAGACTGACAGGCAGCACCGCCCCCACAGAATTCGTGCCTTCCGTGGATGCGTTCGTGTTCACGGGCGCTTCACCCGTCGGATCGCACGACACACACGTCAGCTTCCCCGACAGAGCTTCATAGAGGAACACCTCTTCCACACCCGTGTCCGACATGAACACCAGACTATGACCATCCAGGGTGACCTCCGCCGTGCGGGAACCGACTTCTCCAGCGTAATCGGTAGGGCGCCATCCTGCACATAATCGCTGGAATTCGCGGCATCCTTCGCCACCAGCGTCGTGACACCAGCATGCCACAGAACGATATCGTTATTTGAGTCGACGTAGTAAACATATTCGCCGTTTTCGCTGATACCCGCCACACCCTTTACTTCCACCCCGGGAGACAGGTCCGTCGTCTGGCCGGTTTCCAGGTCGTACTCGTACAGGTCGCCCTTCGTGAAGAAGACCTTCGAGCCGTCCGCGCTCGCGCCCTGGAAGATGCCACCACCACCAACCGCCGCGTTGACCTGCACCGTGCACGCGTCCGCCGCGACCAGGCATTCTTCTTCGGGGCCAACAGGACTCTGCGGCCGCGTATCGTTCTCCCGCACATACAACGCCCGCGACCGATGCTCGACCGGATTGCATGGACTGGTTCGCCCTTCCAGTGAGGCGTCCGGAGCATACGTCCAGAAAACACGCGAACCATCCGCCGAGATCACATGGGTAAAACCAGGACCACCACCGTAACCATTGCTTACGGTTTCTGCTGGAGCCGAACGCGCCTCCCGGCGCAACGTCGCCATCCGGCAACACATCCACAAGATACGCCCCCCACCAACATAATCATACAAATAATGCGACCAGTTCGCTGTCCTTTCCCTCCTCCATTTCCTGTTTGACGTCTTCGCCGACTTCCCGTTTCGAGCTTGCCTTCGCCTTCGAGCATCCCCGCATCGCTCTCAAACAACACATGACTGAACTCGGGAACAGTACTCGTACCGGCGTTCGCGCCCGCATACGTGACTTCCCGAATTTGTTTGCCCCCAACTATGGACTTGAGTTCTCCCACGGCGCGGTCCGGAATCACGCTGGACAACGGTCGGTATTCCCCGCTGACCCCACCGGTGGTTGAATGTATATAATAATTTGGATAATCTGCAGGCGCATCCGTTCCTGGTATGTATCCTTCGTTATCTACGATCCCGAGGGAAAGGTTACTACTAAAAGCCGTATATATCCCTCCATTTTTTATCTCCTGCCTTATTTCTATAGATTCAAGGACTGTCTGCGTCCAGCCACCCTGTGCTGAGTGCGTAGTCATGTACTGGTTGCCACCACAGTTACCGGAGCAGCCGGTCCCCCCGTTCGGCGGGGGGTCACCCGAGTAGACGACGGCTTCACCATCGGCCGCAACCTGAAACTGGTCGCTGGGGTTGGCCACGATGCCCCGTTCGTAGTATGGGCTGAACTCATCATACGAGTATGGGATGTAGATGTTTGCGTCCTGGGTGGTTCCGGCGGGGCTGACGGGTTCATAGGCGCGTCCGTCGGGGAGTCCCGCGATCGGCACGGGGAAGGTCGCGAAGGCAACGTTGACGCCATCGGTCGTGCCGAGCGCGTTGGCCGCGACGATCCGGAAACGGTAGGACGTGTCGGCCTGCAGACCATCCAGTTCGACCCGGATTTCGGTCTGTTCGCCGGAAGCACCGGTGCACGTTTCTGGCGTGCTCGTACCATAGGCTGCGGTCTGACCGTATTCGACGTGGTAGCACGTGGACAGTCCGCCCGGATTGATCTGCGCGGTCGCTGTCGCGTCGATCGCACCGACTTCAACGACAGCATCGCCCGTCAGCGATGCAGCGCTGATCGTTATGCCGTTGCCGCGCGCGGTACCGTTGGCGTTCACCGCGACCAGACGGAAGCTGCGGACCCGCGACGGCGAAAGACCGGAGAGCTGCGCGCTCACCGACAGCGAGGAGGAGCCCGTCAGCGGAGCCGGCGGAGAACACGGCACCCTGTTCGTGTAAACGCCCGCTTCGACACCGTATTCAAAATAACATTCTTCAACCTCTTCGCCTTCGGGGTCCACGCTCCCATGCAATGTCAGGCCCGTTTCGCTCACACCCGAGGCCGGTTGCGTGACCACACTCGGCAACGGGGGGAGATAATCATAGGTCTGACCCTGCCCGCCGCGCGCTCGCTCGCATAAACTGTCTCATCCGCGCTCGCAGCATTGACCGCTATACCATGCGATTCCAAGAGACCTTCGGTCGCGAACGTTTCGATCGGGCTCTGTTCATGTCCTGCTGTCTCTTCCTTCTATTGGTCCAAACGACGCGATGCCGTCACCCTCGTCGAGGAACGGATCCTTCGTCAAAGGGTCGAATGCAAACGCCAACGCAGATCCCGTTTCAATCCTTCCCTTTGTTTTACCTGACGATTCAAGCTTATGTACAGTCGTGTGTTCTGATAGCACGTAAACGTTTCCGCTGGAGTTGACCGCTATCCCTCCGACCGAGCCAAGGTAAAATGGGAACTTTATTGTGCAGCTACCGGTATCGCTGCACTCGCTGACAAAGGGGATTTCTTGAGAACTCGTTCCAAATTCTTCGCGGACCGCGTCAGCGATCCAGATGTTGCCCGCAGGATCGACTGCCACACTGGTCAGCTTTTCCGTGCGCGCTCCCCCGTGTGGTTTTTCAAACGCGCATTCAGTCGGGTTGCACGTCTCAGCCACAGTGATCTGGCCCTTGTATTCGCCGGTCGAGCTGAACTCATCTATTACCTCATGGCCAGTGTCAAGGACATACACATCGCCAAAAGCGGGGCTGCTTTCATCATTGTTGACAGCGACCTGTTCCGGCGCGGAAAATTTCCCCGTCGGCGCGGCCGCCCCCGTTTCCTTTTTCCCTTCCACTTCTGTATTCGCCGCTACCGTCAAACTGCCCCTTATATTCCCCCGTAGCGCTGAACCGCTCGACACGATCGTTACCCTTGTCACCACATACACGTCGCCCGCTGCCGGATCGGTGAGCGAACTAGTCGATTCGTCCACAGCCACACCCATCGGTTCCTTGAACTGACCCGGCCCCGAACCTTCGCTACCGAAAGGGACACGCGGCACATACACCTTCATCGCAATCGCCGACGTGCTCGAAACGGCCATCATAGCCGCCACGACGATCAAGAACACGAAGGCACGCGACGGACGCAAGCGCGCACCGGCCACTCGAAGCGCGCCCGCGCGAGCGGCAACCCGGCGACACCGATACGGTGAGCTATGAACCTACGGGTGCCGCATGACTTGCTCATTGGCCGTGCCTTTCTCATGGAATAATGCATGTTCCAGCCCGTATAAGGGGTGGAATTACCTCGCTACACCCGGGCGGCCGGGACGCCGTCAGGGTTGTAACCGTCAGAGCTGCGAAAACAGGCTCCGACTATTTTTCGCTTTCGGTTACCGCCCAGGTCCCGTAACCAGAGGCAATTTTTGCGAAACGCAGGAACGCGCCGGTCGGTCCCGCGCCCGCTTCAAATTCGTAACTATCAGGATTCGCTATTTCCTGGAGGCCCGTATTTCCTTTTTCGGGAACCACTTTGGCGCCATAGACGCAGAGATTCCCCTGTTCGGCCGTCGGCTTTGCCGAGGTGCCACCAGCGCACCCGGATCCGGCCGGGCCAGTTTCTCCTTCACCGAAGTAGTGAACCTGGGTGTTCTCCAAGCGCCACCTTCAAAGGTATTGGAAGGATATCGGCACCCACGCTGGCTTTTCACCTATCGCGACTTGATTAATGCTCCACGCGCCGGTCTCGGTCTTGCCTTTCGGGAGTGTCCCGCCATCAGTCCAGGGGGAGCCTTCTTTGCCGTTGCACACATAGCTGCTGACGCTCAGCCCACTACTTCTGTTCGCTGCCACCTTCTTTAACAGGAGCCCTTTTCCCCTGTGAATTCGGTGCTTGCGATGCTCGAACCGTTCTTACCGTTTTCGGCCCTTTTTCCGCCCTTTTTGCCATTACCGCCCGCGGGACCCTGGTCAGCCACCTGGACCCGTGGCACCCGCCGCGCCCGTGGCGCCGGCCGGACCCTGCGGACCAGCAACACCCTGAGCACCGTTGGCTCCCGCCTTGCCCTTGAGCGAGGCGAAGCACACTGGGCTTGATCTGTTTGCTCGAGGTGATCAAGAATTTACTGGCGGCATAAGCGCCGCCGCTCATCGCGAATACCAGCGCGAAGGTCGCGACGATGTTCGCGTAAGTGAGACGCGTGCGGATCCTTGAGTACATCTCTCCATCCCCTCCTAAGTTCAGTGGAAACCACGTAGACGGCTCCCTGGGCCAATCTACTTGACAGTAGCGGAAGGTATGGGACCCTCACGACATCTGTGCGAGGCAGATCATGCACGTACCACACCGGCAAGACAAGCCAGTACCTAGAAGCTTCTAGGTTGTGAATAGCTAACACAGCCGTTCCTGTTTGCGCTAGTCTCTGGCTATGGCTGGAGTAGGGGTTGCCAATGAGAGAGGTGGGACGGCTCTACGCTCACCTGTGAGCTGGGCCTTGCTGGGCCTTGTGATCCAGCGCCCGAGCTATGGGTACGAGCTTGTCCAACGCTTTGAACGTACGTACGGGCATGTTCTCGAACTGTCAAGCCCCTCGCAGATTTACACGGCGCTCGACGCGCTCGAGCGGCGCGAGCTGATCGAGAAGCTGCCGCCCGGCGAGGCGCCGGAGCCCTCGCGCCAGCCCAAGCCGCACTACCGGCCCACCCCGCTCGGCGTCGAGAGCCACGCCGAGTGGCTGATCGAGCAGGCCCAGGACGAGCGCCGCCGCTCACACCTGTTCGCACTGCAGCTCGCGGTGCTCGGGCCGCGCGGGGCGCTTGCGATCCTCGATCGCTACGAGCAGGCCTGCCTGAGAGACGCAAGCGTCGCCGCGCGGCAATCCGACAAGCTGGGCGAGGGCGCGATTGGAGCGCCTGCGCCCGTTACCCCCGGCAACGCAGAGGGCGGACAAGTCGGCGAGCTGGCGGCCCGCCTCTCGCGCGAGGAGCAGCACCTGTCAGTGCAGGCGCACCTGGCCTGGATCGGCTACGCGCGCCGCGAGCTGGGTGCGCTGGCAGCGGGACGGGGCGCCCGGTGAGCCTGCTCGTGCTCGATCATGTCGCGCGCGGCCGCCATGACGGAGCGCGCGAGCGCGCGGTCCTGCGCGACGTCTGCCTGGAGCTGGACACAGGCGAACTGGTGGCAGTCTGGGGCTTGCGCCGCTGCGGGCGCTCGACGCTGCTGCGCGTCGCCGCCGGGATCGAGCCGGCCGACTGCGGTCAGGTGCTGTTCGCCGGGCGCCCGCTGGCCGGTGCCCGCCTCGCCCTGGGCGGCGGCATCGGCTACTGCGCACGCGCCTCGCTCGACGCGCCCAGCGTGCTCGACGAGCTGCTGCTGGGCCAGCTCGCGCGCGGCGTGCGCGGCCAGCTCGCGCGCGCCCGCGCCTACAGCGCCCTGGCGCGCGTCGGCGCCGCCGACTGCGCCGCGCGCGGCCCGCACGAGCTCGACGGCGCCGAGCAGTTGCGCGTCGCGCTCGCGCGCGCGCTCGCGCTCGACCCGTCGCTGCTCGTGGTCGACGACCCGGTGCGCGGCGTCGACCTGCTGGCGCGCGCGGCGATCCTCGCGCTGCTGCGCTCGCTCGCCGACGAGGGCATCGCCGTTCTGATCGGGACCGACGAGGCGACCGCGCTGGCCGGCGCCGACCGCGCGCTGGCGCTGTCCGACGGCGTCCTGCGCGGCGCCAGCGCACCGGAGCTGGCCGAGGTCTTGCCTTTGCGCCGAGACCCCGAAGGGCGCAAGCGAGCAAGCGCATGAGCTCATCGACTCCATCCGTCGCGCCCCATCGCCGCCGCCACAAGCACCGGCCGGCGCCCACACTCGGCCTCCGCTAGCGCGATGTCCCTGCTCGAGTTGGAGGGCGTGGTCAAGCGCTACCGTCGCGGCAGCGAGCAGGTCAGCGCCGTCGCGGGCGCGAGCCTGGCGCTCGAAGCGGGCGAGATGCTGGCGCTGCACGGCCCCAGCGGCTCGGGCAAGACGACGCTGCTGCTGCTCGTCGCCGCGCTGCTCGGCCCCGACGAGGGCGAGATCCGCTTCGACGGGCAGCCGATCTCCGCGCTCTCAGAGCGCGCAGCGTGCGACTACCTGCAGCGCGACGTCGGCTTCGTCTACCAGTCGCCGCAGCTGATGGGGCGCGTATCGGCGCTTGAGAACGTCGCCCTGAAGCTCGTGCTCGCCGGCGTCCCCGCGCGCGAGGCCCGCGTCCAGGCGCAGCCGTGGCTGGAGCGCGTCGGCATCACCGCGCAGGCCGAGCAGACCCCGGAGACACCTCTCCGGCGGCGAGCTGCAGCGCGTCGCGATCGCGCGCGCGCTCGTCGGCGAGCCGCGTCTGATCCTCGCCGACGAGCCGACCGGCAACCTCGACAGCGCGCGCAGCCGCGAGATCGTCGAGCTGCTGCGCGCGGTCGCGCGCGAGCGCGGCGCCGGCGTGCTGCTCGTCACGCACGACCTCGAGGCGGCGAGCCTCGCCGACCGTCATGTGACGTTGCGCGACGGGCGCCTCGCGCAGACGGCCGCACCCGAGCAGCGCGTCCGGAGCAGCGCCGGATGAGTCGAGGAAGACGGGCGTTGCCGCCGGCTGAGCCACAGAGCCTGGGCGCGGCATTCGGCGGAGCGGCCGCTGAGCCGACCGCGCGCGCGCGCTGATGCGCCTTGGCGCGCTCGTCTACCTGTACCGCCGCCGCCTGCGCGTGCACGGCGTGCAGGAGCTGCTCGCCGGGCTGGGCATCGCCAGCAGCGTCGCGCTCGTGTTCGCGACGCTCGTGGCGAGCGCCAGCGTCGCCGGCTCCTCCTCGCAGCTCGTGCACGAGGTGGTCGGGCCGGCCACATTGCAGCTGCGCGCGCGCGGCGCGGACGGCTTCGGCGAAGCGACTGCTGGCGCGCGTCGAACGCCTGCCTGGCGTCGCGCAGGCCGCGCCGCTCTTGGAGCAGACGGCCACGCTCGAAGCAGCGGGCGGACGGCGGCTGACCGTGTCGACTCGCCGGCGCCGACACCGCGCTGACGGTGCTCGACGGGCTCGCGCACACGCTGCCGCGGGAAACGCTCGCCGCGGGCGCCGTCGGGCTCAGCCAGCAGCGCAGGCGCGCAGCGGCTCGGGCGCCGACCGACCGCCTCTACTGCCACCGCCGACGCGAAAGCCCCAGGCAGCCGGGTCGCGGCTCGTCACGCTGCTGCTGCGCGGGCAGGCGCGGCGCCTGCGCGTCTCCGACGTGCTCGGCGCCGCCACGATCGGGCCGCTCGCCGCGGCCGACGTAGCAGTCATGCCGCTCGCCGAACTGCAACGGCTGGCCGGGCTGCCGGGGCGCGTCACGAACGTGCTCGTGCTCGCCAAGCCCGGGGCGCAAGCGCTCGTGCGGCGCGAGCTTGGAGACGCTCGCCGGCGGTCGCCTCGAAGTCGCCGCGGCCGACCAGGACGTCGGGCTGCTGCGCCAGGCGCTGCGGCCCTCCGATCAGGCGAGCACGCTGTTCGCGACGATCAGCGTGCTGCTCGGCGTGCTGTTCGCTTTCGCCGCGCTGCTGTTGACCGTGCCCGAGCGCCGCCGCGCGATCGCCGACCTGCGCCTGCTCGGCACGCGGCGCAGCGCGATCGTGCAGATGCTGCTGTTCCAGGCGCTGTGCCTCGGCGTCGCCGCCTCGCTCGTCGGACTGTTCTGCGGCTGGGTGCTCGCGCGCTCCGTGCTGCACGAGTCGAGCGGCTACCTTGACGAGGCGTTCACGCTCGGCTCGCGCACGCTCGTGACCGCGGGACCGGCACTGGAGGCGGCGCTCGCCGGGGTGCTGGCGACGTGCGTGGCCTCGGCTGTGCCGCTGCTCGACCTGCGCCGCAGCGCTTCGCTCGACGCCGTGTACCGCGCCGAGCGCGGCGCGGGCGCGGCGCTGTCGCGCCCAGCGTGGCGCTGGCTGACGCTCGCAGCCGCGCTGCCGCTTGCCGTGGCCAGCTACCTGTTCGCTACTGAACCCGCGAGCGCGCTTGCCGCCTGCGAGCTGCTGGCGCTCGCGACCGTGCTCGCCGTGCCGCTCGCGTTCGCGGCGGTGCTGCGCGGCGGCGGCGCGCTGGCCGAGCGCTACCAGCGCCTGACCGCGCTGCCGGTCGCGCTCGCCTCGCTGCGCGGCACGCGGCTGCGCTCGCTCGCGCTCGCCGGCACCGGCGCGCTGGCGCTGTTCGGCGCGATCGCGCTCGGCGGGGCGCGCGCGGACCTGCTGCGCGGCGTGCAGCGCTTCGCGCATACTTACGCCGCCGAGGCCGACATCTGGGTCGGGGCGCCGGGCGACAACCAGGCGACCGTCGACTTCCGCGCCGGCGGCCTGGCGCAGCGGATCGCGCACGTCCCCGGGGTCGCTGTCGTACAGCCCTTCCAGGGCGGCTTCGTGCAGCTCGACGGCCGCCGCGCGTGGTTGCTCGCGCGACCCGCCGCCGCCGAGCGGGAACTGCTCGCCGGCCAGGTCGTCGCCGGCAGCGCGGCGAACGCGGCACAGCGGCTCGGCGAAGGCGGCTGGATCGCCGTGTCCGCGCAGCTCGCGCAGGCGGCGCACGTGCGCGTCGGCGGCACGCTGGCTTTGCCGACACCGAGCGGCGACGTGGGGCTGCGGGTCGCGGCGACGACGACCAACCTCGCCTGGAGCCCCGGCGCGATCCTGATGGACGCGGCCGACTACGCGCGCCTGTGGCGCACGAGCGCTCCTACCGCGCTCGACGTGCGGCTCGCGCCGGGGCCGAGCCCCGCGCGCGTGCTCGCTCAGGTGCGCGGCGCGCTCGGGCCGGCGAGCGGGCTGACGGCCACCAGCGCACGCGCGCGCGAAGCGAGCATCGACGCGCTCGTCGGCGAAGGGCTCAGCCGCCTCGGCGAGATAGCGACGCTGCTGCTGCTCGCCGCGACGATCGCGATGGCGGCCGCGCTCAGCTCCGCGATCTGGCAGCGGCGCGTGTCGCTGGCGACGCTGCGCCTCGCCGGCGTCAGGCCCGCGCGCATCCGCACGATCCTCGCGCTCGAGTCGGCGCTGATGCTCGGCGCCGGCTGCCTCACCGGCGCGCTCGCCGGACTCTACGGGCAGCTCGCGATCGACGGCTACCTGCGCCACGTCACCGGCTTCCCCGTCGCAACGCTCGCCGCCAGCCCGCGCCCGATCGAGATCGTGGCGCTCGTCGCCTGCGCCGTGCTCGCGATCGTGGCCCTACCCGCCTGGCTCGCCTCGCGCGTGTCCCCGACCCTCGCGCTCAATGAGTAGGGTCGGCGCGATCGTTCTCACGTTGGTGGCGTTTGCGCATACGGCGCACGCGCTGAAAGCCAGCGACACCGCGCACCTGCGTTACCTGTCGGCCTCGGGCTCGCTGCTGCTCGAGGAAGGGCAGGCCAGCGGCACGCTGCCGGGCAAGATGCGCGCGCACGTCGACGTCGGCTCGACGTTCACGGGCAGCTTCGTCACGTACACCCGCTACGGCACGATCGTCGGGCACGGCAGCGCCACACCCCACGGCTCGGGCACATACGAAAGCTTCGCCGGCACACTCGTCGTGACCGGCGGCAGCGGCCGCTACGCACACGCGCACGGCAGCGCCGGGCTGTATGGCACATTCGACCGCGATAACTACGCCTTCGTCGTGCAGACGAGCGGCACGCTGCTGTACTGAGACCGGCCAATGAAGTCGAGCGTCGCCCTCCTCCTTGTCGCACTCAGCCTGGGTCTTCCCGTGGGGGCGCAAGCAAGCACGATCGCCACGCTCAGCGCCGCCTTCACCCCCGAGCGGCTCGCCAAGCGCACCACCCTGCACATCGGCTTCTCCTTCTCCGCCGCGCCCGGCCAGGTGCCGCCGCCGCTGACGCAGATCGAGCTGCGCTATCCCAACAACCTCGGCATCGCGCTCAGCGGGCTTGGACTGGCGACCTGCGCCGCCACCACGCTGGAGGAACTGGGGCCGAACGGTTGCCCGTCGGACTCGATCATGGGGCGCGGCGAAGCGTACACAGGGATCGTGCTCGGGATCACTCCGATCCGTGAGAACGCGCCGATCTGGATCGTGCGCGCACCCGACCAGGAAGGGCACCTTTCGGTGTTGTTCTACTCCGAAGGCTCGACGCCCGTCGACACGCACATCGAGTTCCCCGGCATCCTGCTGCCAGCCAACGCGCCCTTCGGCGGCGTCGTCTCGATCGGCATCCCGCTCGTGCCAACGCTCCCCGGCGCGCCCTACATCTCCGTGATCCACCTGCGCGCCACACTCGGGCCGATCGGCGTCACCTACTACGAACACATCGGCGGGCTGACGCTCGCCTACACCCCCAAGGGCATCCTGCTACCACCCAGCTGCCCGCGCGGCGGGTTTCCGTTCGCGGCGACGTTCAGCTTTCTCGACGGAAGCGAAGCGAAGGCGAGCACTTCAATTCCCTGTCCGGCGCGCAGGCGCCGCTGAAGACGAGCGTTCGCCCGCTGAGCGAGAATAGCGCCCAGCCACGCCACGGTAGAATCGGCGTATGGCAGCGAACGAGCACACAGACCACGAGCTGGTCGTGGCCGCCGACGGGAGCATTCCCGCCGATCAACTCGCGCGTCTTGGGGTAATGCCAGGCTCCCATCTGCGTGTCGTGCAGTCTGGCTCCACAGGACCGAGCGGCAGCTTCGCTGGGTCGCTGAGCCACTTCCCGGACTTGAGCTGGGAGGATTTTGAGCACGGCAGCGAACTCGCCCGGCGCGACGCCTTGCACGGGTGAGAGTAGTCGCCGACTCCCATGCCGTCGTCTGGCATTCGCAGCGCTCTAAGCGCCTTTCAACGCTCGCCGCGACCGCACTGACAGAGGCTGAAAACACCGACGGTGTCGTTGTGTCCGTCGCCAGCCTGATCGACCTTTGGTACGTCACGCAGACCACCGCGAAAGTGACCGACGCCGATCTAATGGAGTTGCGTAACAAGATCGCGTCGTCATCCGGGTGGAGCCTGCAACCGATAGACCTCGATGTGATCGATGCCACGACCTCGATTCCGCGTGACCTGCTAGGCGACCCTTGGGATCGCTTCATCGTTGCAACCGCCCGAGCATTGGATGTCGCACTGGTCACAAGGGACGGTCCGATCCGCGACAGCGGACTCGTACAGACCATCTGGTGAAGTACCGTCTTGTAAGTTTGGCGCGTAACCTTTCAAAGCTCGACGACCTTTGAAAGGTTACGTCCTTACCTGTCAACCTGAACTTCAGTGGCGGAAGTGACGGATGCCGGTCGCGACCATTGCGACGTTCGCCGCGTCCGCGGCCGCGACAACCTCCTCGTCGCGCACCGAGCCGCCGGGCTGGATGATCGCGGTGACGCCGGCGTCGATCGCGAGCTGAGGGCCGTCGGCGAACGGGAAGAAGGCGTCGGAGGCCAGCGATGCGCCGGCCAGTCGGCCCGCGCCGCCGCCATCCGCCGCCGCCTCATCCGCACCCGCCTGACCTGCCTGGGCTCCACCCGCTTGGGCTCCACCCACCTCGGCTCCACCCGCCTGGGCCTTCTCGATCGCGATGCGCACCGCGTCGACGCGGCTCATCTGTCCCGCGCCGATCCCGATCGTTGCCCCGTCGCGCGCGATCACGATCGCGTTCGAGCGCACGTGGCGGCAGACCTGCCAGGCGAAGCGCATGTCCTCCCACTCGGCCTCGGTGGGCTGCTTTGCGCTCATCACGCTCATCTGCTCCGCGGTCTCTGCGACCTCATCGCGGTCCTGCACGAGCAGGCCCCCTATCACCGGCTTTGACTCCAGGCCGCCAGCGGGCTCTGGCCAGTCACGCAGCTCCAAGAGGCGCACGTTCTTCTTCTGCGTCAGGACCTCAAGCGCCTCGGGCGCGAACGCGGGGGCGAGCAGGACCTCGATGAACTGTTTCGACAGGGCCTGCGCACAAGCCGCGTCAACCGCACGGTTGAGCGCGATCACGCCCCCGTAAGCGCTGACCTGGTCGCTGGCGAAAGCGCGCTCGTAAGCATCTTGGGCTGTTCTGCCCAAGGCGCAACCACAGGGGTTGTTGTGCTTGACGATCGCGCACGCCGGCTCCTCGAAGTCCTCGACCAGCTCGCGTGCGGCACTCAGATCGAGCAGGTTGTTGAACGACAGCTCCTTGCCATGCAGCTGCCTTACGCCGGCGAGCAGGTGCGTCGGCGCGCCGACCTGTGCGTAGTAGGCGGCGCGCTGGTGCGGGTTCTCGCCATAGCGCAGCTCGGCGGCCCTCTCGTAGGCGAGCGTGCGCTGCGGCGGAAAGTCCTCGTCTTCGCGTTGAGCAAACCAGGAGGAGATCGCGGCGTCGTAGCGCGCCGTTGTGGCGAAGGCAACCGCCGCCAGACGCTGCCTAGTAGACAGTGATATGCAACCGTCAGGTTGCATTAGCTCGTTTACTAGGCCCTCGTAATCGGAAGGCTCCACCACCACCGCCGCGAACGCACTGTTCTTGGCCGCGGCGCGGATCATCGTCGGGCCGCCGATGTCGATGTTCTCGACTATCTCCTCAGGCGTCGCGTCGCCGCGGGCAAGCGTCTGCTCGAAGGGATACAGGTTCACGCACACTAGGTCCATTGGCTCGATCGAGTGCTCGGCCGCCGCCTGCAGGTGCTCGTCGTTGTCGCGCACCGCCAGCAAGCCCGCATATAGACGCGGGTGCAGCGTCTTGACGCGCCCGTCCATCATCTCCGGGAAACCGGTGAAGTCCTCGATCGCGCGGACCGGGACGCCGGCATCTGCCAAAGCGCGTGCGGTCCCACCCGTCGAGACGATCTCCACGCCCAGCGCCACCAGCCCGCGAGCAAACTCGACGATGCCGGTCTTATCTGAGACCGACAACAGCGCTCTGCGCACTCGCACCGCGCCGGGCTCGGCGCGCGCGATGCCGGTCTGGGTGGGCTCAGCGCTCATCCGCTCGCAGATTATCCGGGTGGAGCGAAGCTCGCTTGCACACGTCAGGGCGCCTCCGGCTGGGACTGTGTCGGCGCTGGGACGATCGTCACGCGGCGCGGGTTCTCCGGGTCGAGGCCCAACGCGCCGACGGCAAACAGGCGCACCGCCTTGGGCAAGAGCGAATGCTCGAGCGGGCGAAGCGCCGCCAGCACCTCCTCAGGGTCGTGCGCGTCCGGCAACTCTAGCGCCCGCTGGGAGATCACGGCGCCGCTGTCCACGCCCGCGTCGACGAAGTGGACGGTCACGCCGAACACCTTCACGCCGTAGGCGAGTGCCTGCTCGATCGCGTGCAAGCCTGGGAAGGCCGGCAGCAGCGACGGGTGCACGTTGATGACGGCGCTCGGGAAGCGCTCGAGGAAGACGAAGGTCAGCAGTTCCATGTAGCCGGCGAGCACGACCAGCCGTGCGCCGCGCTCGATGAGCCAGTCCGCCATCGCGCCATCGCGCGTCTCGCGGTCGGCATAGGCCGAGCGCTCGAACACCGCGATCGGCACGCCGTGCGCGGCCGCGCGCTCCAGGGCCAGCGCGCCCGGCGCTCCGGAGGCGACCGCGACCACCTGCGCCTCGTTGCCATGCACGGTGTCCAGCAGCGCCTGCAGGTTGGTACCGGCGCCGGACACGAGTACCGCGATCGGCATGGGCGTATGCGCGCTTGTCATCGCCGCGCCACCTTACCGGGAGTGACCGACCTCACAGTGACAGCCAAATGTCGCTCCTTCAATGTGAGTATGACTTTTCCAATCATCGTGATAGGCGCGCTAGGCGTAGGTTGGGTGAGCGCCGTGAGGCGCGGCCGCCATGACCTGATCACCCGGCGCCCCTACAACAACCAGTACAGCGATGCCAGCGCGGCGCGCGACGAGCGCTCGCTGCTGAGCTAGACAGTCTCCAGCGCGAACTTGCCCTGGGCTCCGTCTGAGCCCTTGACCGGGTACTCACCTGTAAAGCAGGCGTCGCAGTGCGTGGCGCGCGTGGCGCCGACCGCCTCGTATACACCGTCGAGCGACAGGTAGGCAAGCGAGTCGCAGCCCAGCTCGTCCGCAATCTCCTGCACCGAGCGCTCGTGCGCGATCATCTCCTCGCGCGTTGACATGTCGATGCCGTAGTGACACGGGTGCTTGATCGGCGGGGCGGAAATGCGCATGTGCACCTCGGTGGCGCCGGCGTCGCGCAGCATCTGCACGATCTGGCGCGTCGTGTTGCCGCGCACGATCGAGTCGTCGACGACGACCAGGCGCTTGCCGCCGACGATCTCCGGGAGCGGGTTGAACTTGAGGCGCAGGCCGTGCTTGCGTAGCTCCTGTCCCGGCTGGATGAACGTGCGGGCTACATAGCGGTTCTTGACGAAGCCGTCGTCCTGGGGCAGGCCACTGGCGCGCGCGAAGCCGCGGGCGGCGGCGTTGCCTGAGTCGGGTACCGGGATCACGAGGTCGGCCTCGACCGGCGACTCTCGCGCGAGGATCTCGCCCATACGCCCACGTGCGACCTGTAGGACTTGGCCGTTCATGCGCGAGTCCGGACGCGCGAAATAGATGTACTCGAACACGCAAAAGGCCTTGCGCGCGTCGGGCATCACGCGGCGGCTCTCAAGGCCATGCTCGCCGAGCGTGACGATCTCGCCAGGCTCGACGTCGCGCAAGAGCTTCGCGCCGATGATGTCGAATGCGCACGACTCGCTGGCGACGCAATAGCGCGGGAGCTCGGCGTCTGTCGCCTCGCCGCCGTCCCCTTGCTCCCCAACGCCTGCACTGGCCAGACCGCCGTCCTGGCCACCAACGGCAGCCGGGAGCACCCCCAACGCGAGCGGGCGCAGGCCATGTGGGTCACGAAAAGCGACGACGCGATCCTTAGTCATCACGACGATCGAGAAGGCGCCGTTCAAGCGTGGCAGCACGTCGGCGATCGCGTCCTCGATCTGCTCTGCCGGATGCGTGGCCAGTAGGGCCGCGACGATCTCCGAGTCCGATGTCGAGCTGAAAGTGACGCCGCGCGCTGAGAGCTCCTCGTGCAACTCCAAAGCGTTGATCAGGTTGCCGTTGTGCGCCAGCGCCAGCTCGCGGCGCGAGCCGTTGGTGCCCTCCGAGCGCTGCACCGGCTGCGAGTTCTCCCAGGCGTTGGAGCCGGTCGTCGAGTAGCGCACGTGCCCGATCGCGAGCTCGCCGCGCAGCGTGCGCAGGTCGTTCTCGGAGAACACCTGCGAGACGAGGCCGAGCTCGCGGCGGGTCATGATGTTGCCGCCACGATCTGCCGCCGCGATGCCGGCCGACTCTTGGCCTCGGTGCTGCAGCGCGTACAGCGCGAAGTACGACAAACGCGAGACCTCATGCCCGGGCGCGTATATGCCAAACACACCGCACTCGTCGCGCGGTCCGTCGCGGTCCTCGGGACAAGGGCTAGCCGCCCTTCCAAAAGGCATTGCTTCACTCACGCTAGCAAGTGCCGGGGAGGGGGTATATCTATTTTTTGCGATTTTACCATGGTATACACGGATGTAGTCACCATCGCAAAATTTCAAAATTTATATACACCACACACCCTCACGCGAACAGCTCCCCAAGCGCGCCATGGGCGTCGGCCAGCTCTGCGAGCGTCAACGAAATCGGCGATGCCTCCCCCGCACGCGCGGAACATTCGATTTTCAGCACATCGCCCCCCACGCTGCCGACGATCCGCACCGGCGTCAAGGCGCCAAGCGCTCGCAACGCGTCCTCGCCGCCGCTCACTACGAAACCGCCCGAGCCCTCGCCAAACAGCGTCGCCGCGGAGTCGAGCGAAATGCCGCTCCCTCCAGCCTCGCGTCCCGTCGCGTCGGCTCGCTCAGCCCCAAAAAACTCCTCCCCAAGCGAGACGCGCGCCCCGAAGCCGCCTCCCAGGCAGCACTCCGCCAGCGCGACCGCCAGGCCGCCCTCGGCGATGTCGTGGGCACTGGAGACCGTGCCGTCGCGCACCGCGCCGCGAACGGCCGCCTGGGCCGCTGCCACAGCCGCGATGTCGATGGGGGGCAAGCCGTCGGGTAGTTCCCGTCCCCATAGCTTGGCTAGCTCGCTCGCGTCTACGGACGGCACAAACGGCCCGACGAGCGCGATCGCATCACCTGCACGCACAAATCCGAGCCGGCCCGCACGGCGCGCGTCGGGCAAGGCGCCGACCATTCCGATCACAGGCGTCGGGTAGATCGGGCCGGCGGAGGCGCTGGTGGCGGGCTCTCATTATAAAGCGACACGTTGCCGCCCACGATCGGGGCCTCCAGCGCCCGGCAGGCGTCACCGAGGCCGCGCACTGCCTCGGTCAGCTGCCAGGCGATGTGGCCCTTCTCGGGATTACCGAAGTTAAGGTTGTTGGTCGTCCCGAGCGGCTTTGCCCCAACGCACGCAAGGTTCGACGCGCACTCGAGCACCGCCGCGATCGTGCCGGTGTAGGGGTCGGCCGCGACACGCCGGCCATTGCAGTCGATCGACACCCCGAGCGCGCTCCCGCTGGGAAGCCGCAGCACCGCCGCGTCAGTCTGCTCGGGCCGGCGTACCGTGCGCGATTGCACCACTGCGTCGTACTGCTCGAACAGCGGCCTACGCGAGGCGATGTTGGCCGAGGAGAGCAGGGCGAGCAACATCTCCGCCGGGGTGGCTCCCTTGGAGAGGAGCGCCTCCGGCGCCGGATATGTCGCTCCCTCGGGCTTGACCGGCTCCAGGTCATAGAGCGGACAGTCGTCCACGAGTGCCCGCACCGGCATTGCCCCGACAAGCTCGCCCGCCTTGAACACGCGCATCTGACCCGTGTCCGTGACCGTGCCGATCGGAGCACCGCCGACCTCCCACTTCTCGCATAGATCGAGCACCGCTCCCACGTTTTGGGGCTCCACCACGCAGAGCATGCGCTCCTGGGACTCGCTCACCACGATCTCGAACGGCTCCATGTCGGCCTCACGCAGGGGAACATTGGCCACGTCGATGTCGATTCCGACCTCGCCCTTGGAGGCCATCTCCGAGGCCGAGGAGGTCAAACCAGCGGCCCCCAGGTCCTGCAGTGAGACGAGCAGCCCGCGCTGCAGCAGCTCAAGCGAGCACTCCATCAGCTTCTTCTCCTCGAACGGATCGCCAACTTGGACTGTGGGACGCTTGTCGTCGTCCTCACCGAGCTCAGCTGAGGCCAGCACCGAGGCGCCGCCGATCCCATCGCGGCCGGTCGAGGCGCCGAACAGGACGACGACGTTGCCAACCCCGACGGCGGCGCTGGTCACCAACTGCTCACGGCGAGCCAGGCCAAGCGCCATCGCATTGACAAGGCAGTTCTGCTCGTAGGGGGCCTCGAAGTAAACCTCGCCGCCGATCGTCGGCACGCCGATCGAGTTGCCGTAGTGGCCGATGCCGGCGACGGCGCGGTCGAGTAGGTAGCGGGAGCGCGCCCCAGCCCCTTGTTCACTCTCCCCATGAGGGAAATGGTGTGATTTGAGATGAGGCTCTCCAAAACGCAGCGAGTCGAGGACCGCGATTGGGCGCGCGCCAATCGCGAAGATGTCGCGCAAAATGCCCCCTACGCCCGTGGCTGCGCCCTGGAAAGGCTCGACCGCGCTCGGGTGGTTGTGCGACTCGACCTTGAACGCGCACACCAGCCCATCGCCAACGTCGACGGCGCCCGCGTTCTCGCCTGGTCCCATGACCACGCTCGGCCCTTCCGTCGGCAAAGTGCGCAGCAGCTTCTTGGAGTGCTTGTAAGCGCAGTGCTCGCTCCAAAGCAAGGAGTACATCGCCAGCTCCACCTGATTTGGCGGCCCGCCTTGCTTCTCGCAGATCAGCTCGTACTCGGCCTCCGTCAACCCAAGCGCAAGCGCGTCCTCCAAGCCAGGCAGCGTCGCGGCTTCAGACACGTGAGCCTTCCACCGCCGTCCGCATCGAGGCAAAGATGCACAGGCCGTCGGTTGAGCCCGTCAGCTCGTCTACGGCGTGCTCGGGGTGGGGCATCAGGCCGAACACGTTGCCGCACTCGTTGCGCACGCCCGCGATGTCCTCGAGCGAGCCGTTGAAGTTGTGCCCCGGCCCATAGCGCAACACGACCTGACCGTGCTCTTGCATCGAAGCTAGCGTTGACTCATCAGCGTAGTAGCGGCCCCACGAGTGCTTGGCAGGGATGCTCAGAGGCGCGCCCAGCCCCGCTCTCGTCCACATGCGCACGTGAACGCGGTGTCCAGCTCGATCACTTCGAGATCGACCTGGCGGAAGGTGAAGCGCAGGTTGGCGTTTGGCAGCAGCGCCCCCGGCAGCAGGCGCGCCTCGCACAGGACCTGGAAGCCGTTGCAGATCCCCAACACCAAGCCCCCGTCGTTGGCGAACGCGATCACAGATTCCATCACCGGCGAGAAGCGCGCGATCGCGCCGGCCCTCAGGTAGTCGCCATAGGAGAAACCGCCAGGCACGACGATCGCATCCACACCTTTCAGATCGCGCTCGCCGTGCCAAAGCAGCTCTGCGTCGCCGACGCGGCGGGCGGCATGCAGCGCGTCAACCTCGTCGCAGGAGCCGGGGAACTGAAGGACGCCGAACTTCACTTCAAGGTCGCCACGGCTTCGGCGTCCGCCGGATCGATCCGCTCCAAGCCAGAAATACCGTCAAAGCCGCGATCGGGACTAAGAATCGCGTCGATACCGCGGTTGAGCGCCTGGGCGGCGAAGATCGCGTCGCGCATGTCCAAGCGCTCGTACTCGAGCCAAAGCTCCAGTGCACGTTCGATGTCGCCCGGCGTGACCGTGTGCAAGCGGGAGGTACCCGCAATCTCCAGCGCGTCTTTGCAGGCCACGGTGCGTGAGATGCCGCGCCTGCATCGCACGTACGCGAACTCGTGAATCAGCTCCACACTTGCCTCGGGGGAGAGCAGGCCCTGCGCACCGTCGTCCATGACAGCTCGGCAGGGCTCGCGGTAGCGGTGCTCACCGCCGAGCGCATAGAGGAACACGCTCGTATCGAAAAGGAAACGACGCACAGAGGCGCTACTCGTCCTCGTCGTGGCGCTTCATCAGCTTGCCATACCTGCCCTCTACGATCTCCTGCTTCATCACCGGCCAGTCATCGACCGGCATAGGCTCCGCTTCGAGCAGTTTCGCAAACGCCCTCGAGCGAGAATCATGCATGTTCGTCAGCTTCTCGTCGATCGCCTCACGAATCAAAGCTCCGATCGAGATGCCGCGCTGGGTCGCGATCTCACGCAGGCGACGATGCAGGTCGTCGTCAAGCAGCAGTTGGGTGCGGCGTGTCAGCGAGGGCATATGCCCATAATAACATGAACATGCACATGTGTATGTGCAGCACTCATTCGAGGATAACCTCGTAATCCTCCACGAGCGGGTTGGCCAGCAGCTTCTCGCACATCGGCTTGAGCTGGTCCGGGTCATCCACGTCAAGCTCCACCAGACGGCCGACATGCACGTTGGCAACACCCGAGAAGCCGAGCGCGGGAAGCGCGCGCTGCACGGCCTCGCCCTGCGGATCGAGAATGCCCGCCTTCGGGCGGATTAGGACGCGTGCTTTCACGCGGCCCGCTCGAGCCATGTCGAGAATGACTCGCCGGTGATCAGCTCGTACGCCTCGACATAGCGCGCGCGGGTCCCCGCGACGACGTCCTCGGGGATCTCAGGCGCCGGCGGCTTCTTGTCCCAGCCACTGCCGGCCGCCCAGTCGCGCACGTACTGCTTGTCAAAGCTCGGCTGCCCCTTGCCAACTTCATAGCCCTCGACCGGCCAGTAGCGCGAGGAGTCGGGCGTCAGCACCTCGTCGCCCACGACCAGCTCGCCGTCCTCATCCAGGCCCAACTCGAACTTGGTGTCGGCCAAGATCACCCCTCGCTCGCGAGCGTGGGAGGCCGCAAACGAGTACAGATCGATCGATATGTCCCTGACTCGTTCCATCAGCCCTCTGTCGCCCACCAGCTCGGCGGCCCGCTCGAAGTCGATCGCCTCGTCGTGACCGACCTCGGCCTTGGTGCTGGGAGTAAAGATCGGCTCGGGCAGCTGCTCGGACTCGCGCAGGCCTTTCGGCAACTCGATGCCCGAGACGGTCCCCGTTGCCTGGTAGTCCTTCCAGCCCGAACCGGTGATGTACCCCCTTACGACGCACTCCACGGGCAGCATCTTCAGCTTGCGCACGACCAGCGCCCGCCCACGCGCCTCTTGCGGCACACCCTCTGTGGCCGAGATCAGGTGGTTGGCGACGATCCCCTTCGTCTGCTCGAACCAGAAATCCGACAGGCCGGTCAGCACCTTGCCCTTGTCTGGGATCGGCGTGGGATGAACCGCGTCGTAGGTGGAGATGCGGTCGCTCGCGACCATCAGCAGGCGGTCGGGGTAGGCGGGACCCAAGTCATACAGCTCGCGGACCTTGCCGCTAGCGAGGAGGGGCAGGTCGGCTAGCGCGGTCACTTTTCGCGATGCTACCAACGGCTCAGGCGATCTCGTCTAGACGCGCGACGATCTCGTGCGCGTAGCGTGTGTAGTGGCCATAGTCGAAGATCGCGTCGAGGTCGAGGCCGGCAGCGCGCTCGTCGCCCACGAGCAGCTCGCGCAAGGGCGTGCCGTCGTCCCACGCACGCTGGGCCAGCTCCTGGGCAATGCGGTAGGCGTCGTCGCGCACCATCGGCGCACGCCCACCCGCCGCGTCACCCTCCACGAGCGCCAGCAGCACACGCTGAGAGAACAGCGCGCCGTGCGTCAGCTCGAGGTTGGCGAGCATCCGCTGCTCATTGACCACAAGCCCATTCACTAGCTTGGCGGCACTGTGCTGCAGATGGTCGATCAGGATCGTCGAGTCCGGCAAAATCACGCGCTCGACCGAGGAGTGCGAGATGTCGCGCTCGTGCCACAGGGCGACGTTCTCTGTTGCCGTCTGTGCGTTGCCGCGTAGCACCCGCGCAAGCCCGGAGATCTGCTCACTCTTGATCGGGTTGCGCTTGTGCGGCATCGCCGAACTGCCCTTCTGGCCGGCGCGGAATGGCTCCTGGGCCTCGCGCACCTCCGTGCGCTGCAGGTGACGGATCTCGGTCGCCAGACGCTCCAAACCGGCACCGGCAAGCGCGATCGCCTGCAGCAGCTCGGCGTGGCGGTCGCGCGCGACGACTTGTGTGGAGACGTCCTCGCGTCTCAGCCCGAGCCGCTCCAGCACGCGTCGCTCGAACTCGGGGCTGGTCGCGGCATACGTGCCGACAGCGCCCGAGATCGCGCCTACGGCGACCTGCTCGAAAGCCCGCTTCAGGCGCAAGGCATTGCGGTGCGCCTCGAAGGCGAAGCCGGCAAGCTTGATCCCGAACGTCGTCGGCTCGGCGTGCACCCCATGGGTACGCCCAACGCAAAGGGTATCCACGTGCTCGCGCGCACGGTTGGCAAGCGCCTGCACCAGCGCCTGCGCTCCCGGCACGATCATTTCGCCGGCTGCGCATAGCTGCAGCGCGAGCGCCGTGTCGAGCACATCCGAGGAGGTCAAGCCGAAATGGATCCAACGTCCCGCTTCGCCGGCCGAAGCAGACAACACGTCCACGAACGCGGCCACGTCGTGGTCGGTGGTGCGCTCGCGCTCGTTCACCGCCTCGACGCTGAACGTGGCAGAGCGGATCGCCTCCAGCTCGGCCGGCGTCGGACCCTCGCCGTCGCCAAGCAGGCCTGGAAGCTCCTCGCAAGCGGCCACCTCGACGCGCCGCCATGTCTCCATGCGGGCCTCGTCGGTCCAGAGGGCGCCCAGCTCGGGGCGGGTGTAGCGGGGGATCATGTAGGGGATTATCGCGGTCTGCTGGGACGGTACTTGTTCAAAAAGAGGATGCCCCCTGCGCGCGCGGGCGGCGTGGCACCAGGCTAAGCACTATTAGTAGGTCCGCGCGTGCGCGCGCGGGACATGCCAAAACGAACAACACAACCAAGCAAGCAGACCCGCCGCCCGTCGATCCTGTACAACGAGAGTGAGCGCGCCGCTCGGCGCGAGAGCCGCGAGGAGAAGAGGAGCCATGCCCACGTACATCATGCTCTCGACCTTGACCCCTGAGGGTGTGCAGACCGTCAAGAACAATCCGGAGCGCATCCGCGAGGTCAACAAGGAGGTCGAGCAGCTTGGCGCCACCGTCAAGGCGCAGTGGGCGACGCTCGGCGCAGTGGACTTCATCTCGGTCGTGGAGGCACCAGACGAGAAGACGATGGCGCGCGTATCTCTGGAGCTGGGCTCACGCGGGACGGGTCGCTACGAGACGCTGGCAGCGATACCGGTGGACGAGTTCATAGCGTCCCTGTAGGCGCTTGACGATGCAGGCTGGGTAAGAGGCCGACTCCGTGAAGGTTCTTGTCGTGGGAAGCGGTGGTCGCGAGCACGCGCTGGTGCGGGCGCTCGCCCGTTCACCGCAGAAACCGGATTTGCTGTGCGCACCGGGGAACACCGGGATCGCGCAGGACGCGCGTCTATTGGACGTCGCTGCTGAGGACATGCGCGGGCTGATCCACGCAGTGGAAGCAGAGCAAGTCGATCTCGTCGTCGTCGGCCCGGAGGTGCCGCTTGTTGGGGGACTGATAGACGGTCTCGCCACAGTAAATGTCGCCGCATTTGGTCCCACGGCCGCCGCAGCCAAGCTAGAGGGCTCCAAGGCCTATGCCAAGGAGGTCATGCTCGCAGCGAATATTCCGACTGCCGGCTTCGAACTTGTGGACAACGTCGAGGACGGAATGGCCGCTATCGATCGCTACCCGGTTGTACTCAAGGCAGACGGTCTGGCGGCGGGGAAGGGCGTCGTCATCGCCCAAGATGAGCAAACTGCCCGCGAAACATTGGAAGAGTTCCTTGTTGGCCACCGCTTCGATACCCGTATGGTTGTCGTGGAAGAGTTCCTGGTGGGAGAGGAGCTGTCGTTGCTCGCACTATGCGACGGCGTGCATGCAGTGCCCATGGCGCCGGCGCGTGACTTCAAGCGCATTTTTGACGACGATGCCGGACCGAACACTGGCGGGATGGGCTCCTTCTCGCCGGTGGCAGGGATCGACGCTCGAAAGGCAGCCGAACTTGCCGTCGTCGTGCATCAGCCGGTTGTGGACCTCATGCGCAGCGCGGCACGCCCTTCCATGGCGTGCTCTATGCGGGCTTGATGCTCACCGCTGACGGCCCGCGCGTGCTCGAGTTCAATGTGCGCTTCGGCGATCCAGAGACCCAAGCGGTGCTGCCGCGCCTGCGCTCAGACCTGCTGGAGCTACTGCTGGCTGCTACGCGGGCCGGCGGGCTGGAGGGCGTCCCTTTGCGGTGGACAGATGAATGGGCGGTCACGCTGGTGCTAGCAAGCGCCGGTTATCCGGCTTCGTCCTCCAGCGGCGATGTGATCCACGGCCTGGAGCAGGTGCCGGCGGGCATCGAGATCACGCATGCTGGTACGGCCTCCCAAGCTGGCGCTGTCGTCACCGCCGGCGGTCGCGTGCTGAACATCACCGCGCTCGGGCCGAGCGCTCAATCGGCCCGAACGGCGGCGTATGCTGCCGTTCAAAAGATCTCCTTCGAGGGAATGCAACTGCGGCGTGACATCGCCGCCAACGCCGAACGCGAGGCCACGACGATCACATGAGCGACTCAGCCCCCACTCCGATACGAACCGACCTCGCCCAAGCCGAGGTGCAAGCGCAGCTGGAGGAGTTCGACGTCGAGGGACCGTTGATCGGCATCGTGATGGGCTCTGAGAGCGACATGGAGGCGATGGCGAAGGCCGCCAAGGAGCTGCACGCACGCGGCATCCCACACGAGATACAGGTGATGTCGGCGCATCGCGAAGCGGACGCCGTCGCCGAGTATGCCAAGGGCGCCAAGTCGCGCGGCCTGCGCGTGGTCATCGCTGGCGCCGGAATCTCGGCGGCGCTGCCCGGGGCGGTCGCCGCGCACACCGACCTGCCGGTGATCGGCGTGCCGCTGTCAGGACGTCTGACGGCGGCAGGCGGCCTGGACGCGATCCTATCGATCGTGCAGATGCCGCCGGGTGTGCCGGTGGCATGCGTGGGCTTGGACAACGCACGCAACGCGGCGATCCTGGCCGCACAGATCATCGCGGCGTAGATCCGACGATTACCTCAGCAACGAAAGCCAGTGCTCCGCGCTCGCGATCCCATCTGGATAAGCGCGCATCAAACTCTCGACGGCGTCAGCCAACGCACCCGTCGCATCTCGATCGCGGCGGCTACGGGCCGAGAGGAAAATGAGCCCCGCATGGCCCCGACCGTTGACGAGGCGCTCTGCGGCTATTGGGCGGAAATCCTTGATGTCGTTCGTCACGACCGCTCGTTGCTCGCGTGTCGCTGCGTCGAGCACATCGCCATCGGAAGCCTCAACCAGGTCCGACCGCTCGCACACCGCTTCGACATCGAGTCCACGCTTACGCAAGACGCGCGCGATCTCCTGAGATAACTGCTCATCGAGCAGCGCCTTCACGAGGCAAGCGCTTGCTTGCCGGCCTCCCAGGCGGCATAGCCGCGCTCCCATTCGGCCTGGTTGAGTGCGATCTCCGCGTCGATCTCGTCGCGATAGTCGCCGTAGTAGGCAATCGCCGCGTGAACGAGACCGACAGGAATTTCCAGATAGGCGGCCCCGCCCTCTGGATCGTTGTCGTTGTCGCGAACGACCTGTATCACCTGCCAGACATCGAGTCCACGACCGGCCAGCGCCGCCCTTCGGCCACTCGGACCGTCGGCGAAGCGGATCAACGGGTGATCCTCGTGGCGCAGGCTCTCGTCGACGTAGCGCTGGGCGAGGGTCCGCGGAGCAAGTCCTGCTCGCTGGGCTTGCTCCGCAAGTCGCTCGCTGACACCAGGGCGAAGCCGTAGCGTAAAATGGTCGCTCATTTCAGGGAGTGTACCATCGCGTGTCACGGAGTGGCACAACGCTCTCGACTACCGGCCCACGACGCCGTCCGATTAGTCGGCGTCCTCGCTTCCCGCCGAACGCATGACGCGTCCGGCGGGAACCGCACTGCTAACGCCTTTTTTTGCCGTGCCCTTTGCCTTTGGCGGCTTTCTTGCTCAGGTGCACGGTCGCTGACTCCTGTTTGGCGACCGCCGGGCCGCCGAACACCGACTGGAAGATGAACGTCCCGCTGACGTGCAGCGTGTGGCCGGCTTTCAGCGCTTTGATCGCCTTCGAGCTGGCATGGACCTTGACCTCGACACTGCCGGCGGCGACGCTCTGCGAGCCCGCGCCAAACGACACCAGGATGTGCGCGCACTTGCCGTGGTGCTTGATCGTGCCTTTCTTGCAACCCTTGCTCTTGTGTTTCTTGGCCGCTTCGGCTAGCGCCTGCGTTGAGGCAGTGTTAGCCGCGACACCGTTTGCCTGCAGCGACAGCCCGAGCGAGTCGGCGAAACCGACGTCGGCGTTCTTGAAGAACAGACCCCATGTCAGCTTGCCGGCGGTCGGGAAGGTGAAGAAGAAGTCGAGATCGTTTGATTTCGAGTCGAAGCTCACCTTCTTTAGGGTGAAGCCGCCGCCGGGAATCGTAAGGGCGTTGCTGGCGGCGCTGGCTGAAGCCGCACCGGTGCTCGTGTAGGCGCATTTCTCATAACTGGCGGGACACGGCACACACATCGATCTTTGCGATGCCGGCATGTGAGGGCGTGGCGTCCGTAACGACCCCGCTGATCTGACCGCCAACTTCCAGTTCCGCATTGACGTTGGGAGTCGTGCTACCCACAGCCACGGATACGCCCGGATTCGCCTTCGATAGATAAACAGTTTCGCCCGCGGGGAAGAAATCGACACTGTAAGTGTTACTCGGCAGTGCCGAAATCGTGTATTCGCCATTGGCGTTGCTGAACCCGCAGCGACCCTCAATGGATTCACCGACCTCGGCGCACACCTCAGCTTCCGCCACAGCCGCATGCCCCGGAGCGCCTGTGACCCTTCCCGTGACCTGTCCGCCGACAGGCAGCTTTATGTCGCCCTGGTGGGTCGTTTCAGGTAGCTTTAACCGCCACTTTTTCAACCGTCTGGCCCAGATAGTCGCCCTCGTATGTGTTTGCCTCGACCGTGTAGGAAGTTCCGGTGGGCAGACCTTCGACCTTGTAGTGGCCGCCGGCTTCCGTCTCCCCACAGGCCTCGTAGGTCGAGCCGTCAAAGACGCATACCTCGACATCCGTAAGCGGCGGTTCGCCGGAGCCTTCGCCGACCACGCTCCCTTCCAGCCGCCCGCCTTCTTCCATTTCGGCATCTATCGCGGGCGTGGTGGTGTTCGCGAGCACGAGCACCGCTGTGGCTTCTGTGTACACGGGCTTACCGTCGTAATACTGGGATATGTAGTTTTGCGACGTGCACGGCGTGGATTCACAATCTTCGGCATAGAACGAAACCACGACAGGCCCTTCGTGCAGACCCGAGATCGTGTATTCGCCATTGGAGTTCGTGTAAGCGCAGTTGCCGAAATACGTGTATTCGCCCTCGGCGCAAACGTGAATCCGCGTCAACGGCGTTTTGCCGACCTTGGTCGTTACGACTCCAGTTATCTCCCCGTTCTGGTTGGCGGACTGAAGTTCGGCGTTGATGCCGGCGACCGTGGTCCCGGCCGTCACACCAACGGGCTGGGCTTCGGCGGCCGAAGACTTCCCGCTGTAGTACTGGCTCAGATAATTGGTTTCAAAGTCATAAGAATAGAATTGAACGATGTAGGAGCCGGTCGCCAGGCCGGTGATCGTGTATTCGCCGTTGGAGTTGGTTTCCGCGCATCCCTCATATTTTTCACCTTCATAGGCGCACGTCTCGGTGTCCCCAAGCGGTGCGTGAGTGACCGCGGAGGTCACCCGACCGCTGATCGCGCCCCCCGCGTGCAGTTCGGCGTTGACTCCCTCGGTCGCGGCCGGCACCGTCACGGCCACTGGAGTCGCTTCGGCTTCGGTGCCCTTGCCGTTGTAGAACTGGTCGAGGTAGTTGGTGCCGCCTTCTTGCTCTGAATAGAAGGCGACCTTGTACGAGCCGGTCGCCAGACCCGTGATCGTGTAGCTGCCGCCGCCGTTGCCGGCGGTTACCTGACAGGAGATCGTGTGACCCTGGTCGGCGGCCTGGACGACATATTTGCTGGCAGTCTGCCCGGCAATCGGCACACCGCTACGCAGCCACGTATAGGAGAAGCTCGTCGGGTTGTTGGCCCAGGTGCCGGTCGAGCAGGTGAGCGTCTGACCAAGCGCAGGCGTGCCGGTGAGCGTGGGCGCCGCGGTGTTGACAGGCGCTTGCGCTTTCGGCGGGATGATCGGTCCGCCCTCCGAGATGCCCAATGCCAGCGCCGGCACCAGCATCAAGCCGAAAAGTGCGATCGTGACCAGCATCGCTCCACGTACGCCCTTGCGCGTTGAAATGCCGCGCCTGCCTATATGCCGCATCGGGTCTCGTCTCCTGAGGTAGGGTGCGCCAGCATCCTACCTCGTCGGCCCACGGGCTGTTCAGGATGCGGGAACTTCCGCCCGCTCACGCGCCCACCTGGCCATCGGCTGCGTCGGCGACGACCACGCCCTGCGCGCGTGCCGCCGCCGCCACGATCTCGCGATCGGACCCCCGATCAGCTCAGAACGCTCAGCCGCGGCCACGACATCCAGGCCTCGCTCCCGCAGCAGTTGCGCAATCAGAGGGGATAGCTGCTCGTCGAGCAACGCCTTCACGAGGCGAGCGCCTGCTTGCCCGCCTCCCAGGCGGCGTACCCGCGCTCCCACTCGGCCTCGTTGAGAGCTATCTCGGCATCGACCTCATCTCGGTAGTCGCCGTAGTAGGAGATAGCGGTGGTGCTTGGAGTTGCCCTGCCCTGAGGAGTATTGGCCGATGCCATGTAGACATGCCTTGACGACGACCAGTAGGGTACAGTCGCCGGCCGCCCGGCCGGGCGATGATGCCGCGCGGTGTCGTTGACATCGACGCTCAGGGAGACCCAATGCAGACTTTGACTAAGTGTCGTCGCGCGGTGCTCGGGTTGGTGACAGCTGCCGTGCTGCTGCTCGTGGCCGGCACCGGCAGTGCCTATGCGATATCGGCGCGGGATTTCCGCCTTCCGGTAACGATCGTAAGAACCCATCAAGGCCACACGTCCAAGTCGAAAGCGAAAGCGAAGAAAAAACCGTCCAATGTCGGTCCACGCGGTCCGGCGGGTCCGGCAGGCGCGGCTGGTCCGGCTGGTCCGGCGGGTCCAGCGGGCGCGGCTGGTCAGGCGGGCGCGGCTGGTCAGGCGGGCGCGGCTGGTCAGGCGGGCGCGGCTGGCGCCACCGGAGCGACGGGGGCGGCAGGGCCTGGAGCGACCAAAGTGAACTTCTTCGAGGCCCCGAGCCCCGGCGACGGTATCCACTCCGTATTGAGCGTCGGTCCGCTCCAGTTCGGGATCAACTGCAAAGGCGCCGCGACCGGCACGGAAGAAATCAAGATGGGCACGTTCCTCACCATCCCCGGCCCGCAGACACTGCTCTCGGAAGTCCCGAAAGAATCGTCGAAATCGTCGGCGTATGAGCTGATCACGGGATCGATCGCAGGCATCGGCAGCGAACAGCCAGTGCCCGCCAAAGAAGGGATGACCGCCTCCGGCTCCTTCATCGTCGCCGGCGCAAACGGCGTGCCTTACTGGCTGTGGATCACATATGGGGCAGACACCGAAGAAGAAAGCTCGTCGTCCAGCGGCCTAACCGTCACGCACCCGCGTGGCTGCTGGTTCCTGGCGGAGGAGGTCTAGCCCGTTTGTCTTGTGGGGCGGCCAGATGGTCGCCCCACATTTCTTGGCTGTTGCGCAGCAGGACTTGGGTGCGGGTCGATCAAGCGGTGGCGCCCGCCAGCTCCAGCGCCACCCCGCCCTCGTGCGCGTCGGCAAGGACGCTCTCCCCGGTGTGAAAGCGCCCCTCAAGCAGCGCAAGCGCGAGCTTGTCCACCAACTGCTTCTGAATAACGCGGCGTAGAGGCCGCGCCCCGTAGACCGGGTCGTAGCCCATGTTGCCAAGCAGCTCACGCGCGGCTGGAGTGATCTCCAGCTGCACGCCGCGCTCGGCGACGCGCTCGATCACATGTTGCAATTGTAGATCGACTATCTCTCCGATCTGCTCACGCGAGAGTGAGTCGAAGCGCACGATATCGTCGAGACGGTTGATGAACTCGGGCTTGAAGTATTGGGTCAGCTCCGAGCGCATGTCGTCACCGGTGGCGGACACCGGAATGTTGGATGTCATGATGAGCACAGTGTTCTTGAAGTCCACGGTGCGCCCTTGGCCGTCGGTGAGACGGCCGTCGTCCATCACCTGCAGCAGCGTGTTGAACACGTCGGGATGGGCCTTCTCTATCTCGTCGAGCAGCACCACGCTGTAGGGACGGCGACGCACGGCCTCGGTCAGCTGGCCGCCCTCTTCGTAGCCGACATATCCGGGAGGCGCCCCAACAAGGCGAGACACGGAATGCTTCTCCATGTACTCGCTCATGTCCATCCGAATCATGGCGTCCTGTGAGTCGAACATGAACTCGGCAAGGGCACGGGCGAGCTCGGTCTTGCCGACGCCGGTCGGGCCCAGGAACAGAAAAGTGCCAATCGGGCGGTTTGGATCCTGCAGCCCAGCCCGCGAGCGGCGCAAAGCGGTCGCGACAGCCTCGACCGCCTCGTCCTGGCCGACGACGCGTTCGTGCAACCGCTCCTCCATGTGGATCAGCTTCTCCACTTCACCCTCGAGCAGACGCGAGACGGGAATGCCGGTCCAGCGCGCCACGACCTCGGCAACGTCCTCGGCGTCCACCTCATCCTTGAGGAAAATCGGCCCACCTTCCCCAGACTCACCGGAATCCGCTCCACCCTCGCTTGCGGACTCACCATCGCCGCCGAGCCCATCGTCTTTTATCCCATGTTCGTGCTCAGCCTTTTCGTGCTCGGCCAAGTCGCCTTCCAGCTTGGGTATCTCTCCATACAGCAGCTCGCTCGCGCGGCCAAGGTCGCCGTCGCGGCGCGCACGGTCGGCCTCCATACGCAACTGCTCCAGACGCTCCTTGATGTCGCTGACACCCTGCAGCGCCTGCTTCTCGCGCTCCCACTGAGCGCGCATCTCGGCCGAGCGCTGCTTCAGCTCGCCGAGCTCCGCTTCGATCGCCGCGCGCCGCTCCTTGGATGCCTCGTCCTTCTCCTTATCCAGCGACGCGAGCTCGATCTCCAGCTGCATCACACGCCTGTCCACCTCGTCGATCTGGGTCGGCACGGAGTCGATCTCGATACGCAGGCGCGACGCCGCCTCGTCCACAAGGTCGATTGCCTTGTCCGGCAGGAAGCGATCGGCGATGTAGCGATCCGACATCGTCGCCGCCGCGATCAGCGCGCTGTCCTGGATCGTCACTCTGTGGTGAACCTCATAACGCTCCTTGAGCCCGCGCAGAATCGCGATCGCGTCCTGCACGCTCGGCTCGCCAACCATCACCGGCTGAAAACGCCGCTCCAGGGCAGCATCCTTCTCGATGTACTTGCGGTACTCGTCAAGCGTCGTGGCGCCAACACAGCGCAGCTCGCCGCGAGCAAGCATCGGCTTGAGCAGGTTGGCAGCATCAACCGCCCCTTGAGCCGCGCCCGCACCGACGATCGTGTGCAACTCGTCTAGGAACAAAATGATCGTGCCTTGAGCGTCTGAGACTTCCTTCAGCACGCCCTTGAGCCGCTCCTCAAACTCGCCGCGATAAACAGCCCCGGCGATCAGAGCCCCCATGTCCAGTGCGATCACACGTCGCTCGCGCAGGGACTCAGGTACGTCCCCTGAGACCACACGCTGGGCCAGCCCCTCAACGATCGCGGTCTTGCCCACGCCGGGCTCGCCGATCAGGACGGGATTGTTCTTCGTGCGCCGCGAGAGCACTTGGATGACACGCCGAATCTCCTCGTCGCGCCCGATCACCGGATCGAGCTTGCCCTGCTCGGCGAGCTCGGTCAGGTCGCGCCCGAAGCGCTCGAGCGGCTTTTGCTCGTCCTCGGGCTGGGCCTGTGCCGCCGCCGGCGCGCCTGGGACTTGACCGTCAGGCATTCATCGAGTCCCCCGGGTCGAGGAAGGGGGGATGTCTTGTTCTCTTTTTGAGAAATTACCATTGCATATGCGAACGTAGCCATCATTGTAAATCTCAAAAAATTCAACACAACCACAGCTCCTTTATCTTCCTCCCGTCCCCTGCCCGGGTACCCGAAATGGAGAGCGAACATCCGCCGCGCGCACGAGGTCTGTACGGGACTCTCGAAAAGGCACAAGCTCGGCGCGGAAGGAGCGGCGCACGCGCTCGAGCTCCTCGGCCAGTTCGACCTGAGCATGCAAGGCCTTCACTTCAAGCTCTTCGATGCGCTCGTGCATCCCTTGCACCTCGGACTCCAAATCCAAAACACGCTGCACGCCGGCAAGGTTAAGCCCAAGATCGACGGTCATCTCGTGGATGCGGCGCAGCTTCTCGACATCCTCCTGGGAGTACAGGCGAGTCCCCTTGGGAGAGCGCTTGGGCTCGACCAGCCCGCGCGACTCGTACATGCGCAAAGTCTGGGGATGCATGCTGGCCAGCTCGGCGGCTACCGAGATCATGAACACGCCACGATCGGTCTCGACCTCGACACGCGTGACACGCTTGCCGGTCACGAGGAGGCCTCCGTGAACAGCTTGGCGCGCGGATTGCCGTTCATGACCTTCGACAGCTCGCCGACGACCGCACGCTGCTCGTCGCTCAGCTGCTCGGGTACGTCAAGCGTGAAGCGGTAGTGAATGTCACCGCGGTTCTTGCTACCAAGCTTGGGGGGCCCCTCGCCGCGCAGCCGCTGCACAGCACCGTGCTGGGTGCCAGGCTTCACACGCAGCGTCTTGGATCCGTCAAGCGTCGGCACGCGCACCTCAGCTCCGAGCAGCGCCTCGGGGATCGTAAGCGGAACCTCGACCTCCAGATTGTCCCCCTTGCGCTTGAAGGCCGACGAGGGATCGACGTGTGTAACGACATAGAGATCGCCGGCCGGCCCACCGCGGGGGCCGTCCTCGCCCTTGCCGGCCACGCGGATGCGCGAGCCCTCCTTCACGCCGGCGGGAATGTTCACGCGGAATTTCTTGACTGTCCGCACGGCTCCAGAGCCGTGACAGGTGGGACAGGGATCCTCGATCACAGTGCCAGAGCCGCCGCAGAGCGAGCAGGGCTGGGTGATGGAGAACATCCCCTGGCCCTGGTTCTCGATCCCGCGCCCTTCACAGCGAGGACAGACCTTAGGGGTGGTCCCAGGCTTGGCGCCGGTGCCGTGGCAGGTGCCGCAGATGCTGCTGGTAGGCACCGAAAGTGGAACCTGCGCACCGGAGATCGACTGGTCGAAGGAGATGCGCACCTCGGTCTCCAGGTCGCGCCCCCGCTGCGGACGATTGCGCGCGCGCCGGCCACCAGCGCCGGCTCCGCCAGGCGCCGACCCACTACCAGACCCCCCACTGAACAGATTGGAGAGGATGTCGCCCATCGAGGAGGCATCGAAGTCGAAGTTGCCAAATCCACCGAAGCCGGGCCCGCCGGACGCGCCGCCGGCGAACGGACCGGTGCCATTGTCGTATTGCTTGCGCTTCTCCGGATCGCCAAGCACGTCGTGGGCCTGGGATATCTCCTTGAAGCGCTCCTCGGCCTGCTTGTCGTCGGGGTTGCGGTCGGGGTGATACTTACGCGCGAGCTTGCGGTAAGCCTTCTTAATGTCATCGGCGCTCGCCTTCTTGTCTACTCCGAGCGTCTTGTAGTGGTCGGGACGGGTTGCCATGTGGCCGGTACCTCTACGCGGCCACGAGCACGCGCGCCGGTCGGATGATCGTCTCGCCCATGCGATAACCGTTCTGGAAAACCTCAGCGATATCCCCGCTGGCAGCGCCCTCCACCGGCTGCTGGGCTACTGCCTCGTGGAGATTCGGATCGAATGCCTCGCCAAGTGGCGCAAACGCCTCGACGCCAAGGCGTGCAAGCGCCGCGCTGAGCTCCGAGCGCACGAGCCGCACACCGGCGAGCAAGGGATCTTCGTCCTCGGCGGCCTGCTTGCACCCTTCAGGGTGTCCCCCGTGATGGGGAGCGCCCTTCAGGGTGGCGGCCTCTATAGCGCGGTCGAGGTTGTCAAGGGCCGGCAGCAGCTCCTTGGCGAGCTTGGCCACCCCGCGCTCCTGCGCGGCGGCCGCATCGCGTGCCACGCGCTTGCGGTAGTTCTCGAAGTCGGCCTGCGTACGCTGCGCGAGCGCCAGATACTGATCGCGCTGCTGGGCGGTCTGAACGAGCTCATCGAGCTCACCCTCGATCGCCTCCGCGTCCGCCGCCTCGCCGTCAGCGACCGCTGGCGTGGGACTACTCTCACCAGCGGCCGCGGGTACGGTGCCGCCCTGGGAGACCCCGCCGGCAGCCCCCCCGTGCGCGCGGGGGGAACCTGCCTCAGCGAGCACCTCGCCCTCGCGGGCAGAGGCGACCTCCTCGATCTCCTGCTCTACCTCCTCCATCAGCTCTTGCCCTCGTCGACTACCTCGGCGTCGACGACATCCTCCTCGGCGGCGGCACCGTTGTCCTCAGCCTCACCGCTAGCGGCGCCGTCGGCTGAAGCGGCCGCGTCGGCCTGAGCCTTCTGGTACATCGCCTCGGAGACCGCATGGAACGCCGTCTGCAGGGCCTCGGTGCGAGCGTTGATCGCCGCCGGGTCCTCCGCCTCAAGCGTTTCGCGCACCTCCTTGATCGCCTCTTCGATACGACCCTTGGAGTCGGCATCGACCTGGTCGCCCAGGTCGACCAGCTGGCGCTCGGCCTGATAGGCAGCGTTCTCGCCGTTGTTGCGAGCCTCGGCGAGCTCACGCGCCTTGCGGTCGTCCTCGGCGTGGGACTCGGCGTCGGTGACCATCCGCTTGATCTCCTCCTCGGAGAGCCCGGAGCCGGCCTTGATCTCGATCTTCTGCTCCTTCTGGGTGCCGAGGTCCTTGGCGGACACGTTGAGGATGCCGTTGGCGTCGATGTCGAAGGCGACTTCGATCTGTGGGATGCCGCGCGGCGCCGGCGGGATGCCGGTGAGCTGGAACTTGCCGAGCGACTTGTTGTACTGGGCCATCTCGCGCTCGCCCTGCAGCACGTGGATCTCGACGGAAGGCTGGTTGTCCTCAGCGGTGGAGAACACCTCGCCCTTGCGCGTCGGGATCGTCGTGTTGCGCTCGATCAGCTTGGTCATGACGCCACCCTTGGTCTCGATCCCGAGAGTCAGGGGTGTCACGTCGAGCAACAGCACGTCCTTGACATCGCCGGCGAGCACACCGGCCTGGATCGCGGCGCCAACGGCGACTACCTCATCCGGGTTCACCCCACGGTGAGGATCCTTGCCGGTCAGCTCCTTGACCTTCTCCTGCACGGCGGGCATACGCGTCATACCGCCGACCAGCACGATGTGGTCGATCTCCTTGACGCCCTTCTCCTTGGCGTCGTCGATCGCCTGGCGCACCGGCGCCACGACGCGGTCGAGCAGCGCCGATGTCAGCTCGGCCAGCTTTGCCCGCGTAAGGCGGGTGTCGAGGTGCTTGGGGCCACTCGCATCGGCTGTGATGAACGGCAGGTTGATCTGCGTCTCCTGGGTGGTGGACAGCTCGATCTTGGCCTTCTCGGCCGCCTCGTAGAGACGCTGCAAAGCCATCGGGTCGACGCTCAGGTCGATGCCCTGGTCGCGCTTGAAGTCGGCCACGAGCCAGTCAACGATCGCCTTGTCAAAGTTGTCGCCGCCGAGGTGGTTGTCGCCGGCGGTGGACTTGACCTCGAACACGCCGTCGCCGATCTCCAGAACGGACACGTCGAAGGTACCGCCGCCGAGGTCGAACACGAGAATCGTCTGGTCTGACTCCTTGTCGAGGCCGTAGGCAAGCGATGCCGCTGTCGGCTCGTTGATGATGCGCTTGACCTCGAGATTGGCGATCTTGCCGGCATCCTTGGTCGCCTGACGCTGATCGTCGTTGAAGTACGCGGGCACCGTGATGACCGCCGAATCGACCGTTTCGCCGAGATAGGCTTCGGCGTCGGTCTTGAGCTTTTGCAGAATCATGGCGCTGATCTCAGGCGGCGAGTACTGCTCGCCGGCGGCTTCGACGCGTGCGTCGCCGTTAGGGCCGGAGACGACCTTGTAGGGGACGATCGACTCCTCCTCGCGGACCTCGCCCTCCTTGCGGCCCATGAAGCGCTTGATCGAAAAGACTGTGTTCTGGGGGTTGGTGACGGCCTGGCGCTTGGCGACAGTGCCGACGAGTCGCTCACCGGAGGCGGTGAAGGCGACGACAGAGGGTGTGGTGCGGCCGCCCTCGGCGTTCTCGATGACGGTGGGCTCGCCCCCCTCGAGCACGGCCATGCACGAGTTCGTGGTGCCGAGGTCTATGCCTATGGTCTTGGCCATGGGGTTGGTGCTCCTTGCGTTAGCGTGGTTCTAAATCTAAGTGGCAGAGTATCAGATTATCTATTCGCCCACAAGTGGTTGTGGGCCGCTACCGTTTGGTAGGTGAAGCCGAAGCTGCGTGGTGTCTCACATCAGTACGCCTTCTTCATATCGCTGGGCTGCGGGGTCGCACTGATCCTTGGTGCTTCGGACGGCAAGGCGCGCCTTGCGGCTAGCGTCTACGCGGTAGCGGTATCGGCGCTGCTTGGCACAAGCGCGCTCTACCACCGGGTCACTTGGCGGCCAAACGCTCGACGCTGGATGCGACGCTTGGATCATTCGATGATCTTTGTACTGATAGCGGGGACCTACACGCCCGTTGCTCTACTTGCCCTGAAAGGGTCGCTGGCAAGCACGATCTTGATCGTGCTGTGGGCCGGAGCGCTCGGCGGGGCGGTGTTCAAGCTGTTGTGGATCGACGCGCCGAAGTGGTTGTTCGCCGGCGTGTACGTGGCATTGGGCCTGGTGTGTGCGGCCGTCTTCGGCGAGCTGCCGGCGGCCATCGGCTGGCTGGGCGTAGCAGGCTTGGCGACAGGCGGTCTGCTGTATGTGCTCGGCGCAATCGTGTACGCCAGCGGCCGCCCCAACCCATGGCCGAAGGTGTTCGGTTACCACGAGATCTTCCACGCGCTCGTGATCGCCGCGGCAGCACTGCAATACGCCGTGATCGCTTTTGCGGTGCTACCTCACGGTTGACGACTGGGACACATCCTCGCCAGCGCGCATTCGCGGCAGGCAGGGTTGCGCGCGTGACACGTGCGCCGTCCGTGGCGCAGCAAGTTGACGTGGAACTCAAGCTCCTGTCCCGCAGGCGTGAGCGCGAGCATCTGGTCGTGCAGCTCCTCGAAGGGAGCGCCATGCCTGAACAGCGCAAGTCGTGTGCCGACACGCGAGACATGCGTGTCGACCGGAATGTCTGGCAACCCATAGGAGAACAGCAACACGCACGCGGCGGTCTTGCGCCCGACACCGGGAAGCGAGCACAGATAGGCCCGGCTCGTCTCAACCGGAGCGTTGCGCATCCACTCCAGAGACAAGGGATCCCCAGAACCCGACGTAGCGTCTGCCTCACGTCCCGAGCCCGCCCCATCGGCCTGGTCGATCTGACGCAAAGAATCCTCAGCGGAGCCGGCGACGGCGGCAAGTATCGCTTGGATGCGCGCCGACTTGACCTTGGAGATGCCGCCCGGGCGGATCGCTTCCTCCACCTCGGCAACAGGCGCGGCGAGCACAGCCGCGTAATCAATCGGCTGGGCGGGCAAGTCCGAATCCGCAAAGCGCTTGCGCAAGCGCAAGAAGGCGACATCGCGGTTGCGGTCGTTGGTGCTCTGCGAGAGCACCGTCAGGATCAGCTCGTCGAGCGGGCGCCCGTGAGGCGCCATGCGCGGGATGCCGTACAGCTCGCGCAGCCGATCGCGAATGCGCGCCACGCGAGCCGCCGGAGGGCGCTTCCAGCCGTTCTTTGACACCGGGCTACGGTAGCCGCAAGCAGCCCCTTCAGGGTCTGGCCGCGAGCGCTACGTCCACTTCTTTGCCCTGCTTGGTGAGCACCCATGCGTTCGGTGCACCGGTGCCTGGTGCCGTGCTCTTGTTGAGCACGAGCCCGAGCTTCTCCAGACGTGCCAGCAGCTTGGAGATCTGTCCCTGGTCGCCTATCCCGGCGCGCGCCGCGATGCCGCGGTTGGAATCGCCCGGCTTCCCAGCAACAGCCAAAAGCACGCGCACTGTGCGGTAAGTGAGCCGCATGTCCAGCTGACTGAGGGGATCGCGCTCGCCGCGATGGGCCTTTGCCGGGATCTTGGGGACGGGCCGGGAGAGCTCCTTACGGGCGGCTGCCGATCCCAGGTAGGGGAGCACGATCATGCTCGCCAGCGGGCCAGTGAGCTCAAGGAAGGAGCCATGTGCATCTCCCAGCAGGCGCGAGTGCAAGATCGAGAGCACTCCGCCGACAACGCCCTCCGCGGTCAGTGAGGGAGTCTGCTTGTCGGCCTTGAGCTCCGCATTTGCCTCGTCCACGAACGCGATCATCCGCTCGACCGCCGCTCGACGGCGCGACAGCGCGCTGTCTCCTGCCGCAAGCGACTCCACGATCAGCAGCCGGCCGGTGGCGCGCTCGGCATCCAGAAACGCAAGCAGCGCGGTGAGGGCGCCGCGCATGCGATCTATCCATCTCCCCGTCTCGTCGTAGCCGTCGAGCGTGTAACGGGAAGCACGGGCGATACCCTCGTCGAGAGCCTCGAGGAAGCACTCTTCGCGGTCTGAATAGATCTCGTAGAACGTGCGACGCGACACGCCCGCGCGCTCGACCACGTGTGCGACGGTGACATCGGCTACACCGTGCTCGGCGCAGACATCGATCATCGCGGCGAGCAAGCGCGCCCGCTGGATCTCGGTTACGCGCTCGCGTCCAAGCTCGCGTACCGCGCCATCTCCGACCGAGTGGACTATCGCGTCGCGCGCCGGTGTGGAGGTGCGCGACGGCGTCCGTCGTCTGCCGGCCATCTCATCCTCTTCTTTGCGTTGGCCTTGGCTTTGGGTGTGGGGCAGCCGATAACGTCGATCGGTTGCTACGGCGTAGATGGCGCCACTCAGATGGCGCCGTTCTGCCCGCGCGCGGGGACCCGCATCGGCTCGCGTGCGAACACGTTGAAGACGCGCGTCAATCTAAACCACAACTGGCAGATTGTCAAGTCTTTGTTCATAAAGGTCGCTTGTCTTCCAGGCTCTGTTGCCGCACCACTCAGGCCATACCACGCCAGCCGAGCACGGGGTCGCTATATCCTCGCGAGGTGCCCGCGGTCCAGGAGAACAGTGGCGAAATCGGCGAGCTGCCCGTGTTCTGGCGCAGCGCACCGTCGACGAACCCTGCCATCGCGCCGGCGCTCTACCTGCATGGGGTGCCGAGCAGCTCCGAGGACTGGATTGCGCCTCGCGAGCACCACGTGAGCCGACCGCGCTGGAAGCGCTGGTGGAGACACAAGCGCAGTGGAGACGATTGGGTTCAGCCGCCGCTGTACGAGGAGGGATTTCTCGAACGCACAGGTGGGCTGGCTCCCGATCTGCCCGGCTTTGGGCGTTCTGGCAAGCCAGGCTACCTGCAGTACACGATCGAGGAGTACGCAGGCTTCATCGAGCGCTTCCTTGACATGCTTGGCATCGAGCGTGTGCGCATGCTCGTGCACGACTGGGGCGCGGTCGGACTCGCGTTCGCCCAGGCTCATCCCGAGCGCGTCGAGCGGCTAGTCGTGTGCAACGCGGTGCCGTTGCTACCCGGATATGAGTGGCACCGCACCGCGCGTATGTGGCGCACACCGCTGCTTGGGGAGATCGCGATGGGCGCGACCATAAAGCGTGTGCTCGAGCGCTCGACGCGTGAGGCGAACGTAACGCCCGGCCCCCTGCCCGGCGCATGGATCGACTCGGTGATGGAGCACTTCGACCAGGGCACGCAACGCGCGATCCTGCGGCTGTATCGCAGCTCTCCGAGCGAGGCGCTCGCGAGGGCCGGCGAGGGTCTCGAATCGCTGCGGATGCCCTCGCTCGTGCTGTGGGGCATGCAAGATCCCTACATACCCCGGCACTTCGCCAATGCTTACGCGCAAGCTCTGCCCGAGAGCCGGCTGGTCGAGCTGGCGGACGCCGGGCACTGGTGGTGGCTGGATCGCCCCGACGCGATCGAGCGGGTCGTCGAGTTCATGAACGCCGCCTGAGAGCGGCCAGAGCCGGCCGAGCGGGAACAGCCCGAGCCGACAACAGCCCGAGCCGACAACAGCCCGAGCCGAGAACAGCCAAAGCGATGACGACACCCAACGCAGCGACCATTCAACAAGAACTTCGAGGACGCCGTAGGCAGACGACGCGCCTGTCGGCTTCCCCCTTGACGCTTGCCTTGGCGGTGGCTGTCCCGCTCGCGCTGGCCTACTCGATCCTGGCTCCGCCCGCGGGTGACTTGGCCGCGGCTACGTACCGCAGCGACCTATTTGCGCGCGTGGGGCTCACCACCTGGGACACCGGCTGGTATGCGGCACACGGCTACTGGCTACCAGGCTATTCGTTGCTCTCGCCAGCACTTGGAGTGCTGTTGGGAGTACGTCTGCTGCTCGCGCTATCGGCGATCGCCGCCTGCGCCCTGTTCGCGCTGATCGCACAGCGCATATTCGGCATGGCGGCAGCGCGCCTTGCCGCCGCGTGGTTCGCACTTGGCTTCTGTGTGGGAATGCTCTCCGGGCGCGTGCCGTATGACCTCGGCTTCGCAATCGGGCTCGCCTCGGTGCTCGCACTGATGCGCGGCGCACTCCCGGCGGCTTTGGGGCTGGCGGTGCTCACAAGCATTGCCAGCCCGGTGGCCGGAGCATTCCTGGGTCTCGTGGGGTTGGCACTGACGCTGAGCGATCTCCGCGGCGTGCGTGTGTGGGAAAACGCCATGCCCCCCGCGCGCGCAGGGGGCACCCCATTTCGCAGACACACCGCGGACAGCAAGAAGCGACAGGATCAGCCCAGCCAGAATGAGCCCATACGGGATGGGCGCGGGGAGATCAAGGTGCAAGCAGACTCACGTCGTGGCTTGGCCCTATGCGCCGCTGCCCTGATCCCGGTCCTGGCACTCGGCATCGCCTACCCCGACGGCGGCTACGAGCCGTTTGCCGCCTCCGCCTTCTGGCCGGCGCTCGCCGGCGTGCTGCTGATCGCGCTGCAGTTGCCACAAGGACCGCTGACCCCGCGGGGCCGGCGCCTGCTGCGAGTCGCGGCCGCCCTGTACGCGCTCGCGCTGATCGGCGCTTATGCGATCCATACGCCCGTGGGCGGCAACGCCGCCCGACTCGGACCGCTGCTCGCCGCGCCGCTGCTCGCTGGGGTGCTTTGGGAGAAACAGCGTGCGCTGCTGCTTGCGCTCACGCCGCTGCTGCTCTACTGGCAGCTGGCGACGCCGATCCGCGACTACAGCTCGATCGCCGGCGACCCGTCGGTGCATGCCTCCTACTACGCCCCCGTGCTCTCAGAGCTGCAAAGGCTGGGGCATGGGAGACCAACCATCGTAGAGGTGCCGATGACGGCGGCACACTGGGAATCCGCGTATCTGGCCGGCCACGACGGCGTCGAGCTCGCGCGCGGGTGGGAGCGACAGCTCGACACTCGCTATGCGGCGATCTTCTACCGCAAGACGCTCAGTCCCGCGACCTATCGTGCGTGGCTTGCGGAAAATCGGGTGGCCTATGTGGCGCTGCCAGACGCGCCACTTGACAAAGCGGGCAGCTTGGAGGGTCAGCTGGTCGTCCACGGATTGCCGTATTTGCGCGAGCTGTGGCACTCTGAGCACTGGCGTCTCTACCGGGTGATGGGTTAGGCTTCTCCGATGCCCTCGCGCATTTCCTGGCGGAGCCTGCAGGCACGGGTGATGCCGAACGGCTGGCTCGACCTGCTGCGTCAGATCCTGCTGGTCGGCTTGGCTTATGGCGCGTACAGCCTCGTGCGTGGGCTCGTCTCCGGAGATACCACCACCGCTTTCCAGCACGCACGCGACCTGATCGGAGTGGAGCGCTCGCTGCATGTGTTCGTCGAGCCGAGCATCCAAGCTTGGGCGTCCAGCAGCCACCTGCTGATGGACTTCTCGAGCTGGCTGTACGTGAACGCGCAGACCTCGATCACGCTTGCGGCACTGATCTACCTGTATGTGCGCCACAACCGCTCGTTCTACTTCGTGCGCAACATGTTCGCGATCGCCATGCTGATCGCTTTGGTGGGGTATGCAATCTTCCCGACCGCGCCGCCGCGCTTCTTGCCCGAGTGGGGCTTCATCGACTCGGTGTCGGATCTAACCGGCGTGCACGTCTCGCACGCCAGTGCCTCAATGAATACGCTGTTCAACCCCTATGCAGCGGTGCCATCGATGCATGTCGCGTTTGCGCTGATGATCGGTTGGCCCCTGGCCTCGCTGTCGCGTACCCGCGTTGCCTCCGTGCTGTGGCGACTTTATCCGCTGCTGATCGCCTTTGTGATCATCGCCACCGCCAACCACTTCATCATCGACGCGCTACTCGGGGCATTGACGGCGGGCGTATCGGCACTTGGGGCGCGACGCCTGGCACGGATGAGGCCGACGGCGTGGCGCTTTGGCCCGGAGCCGGCGGGAGCCGGGTAGGGTGCAACGCCATAGTCCATGTCCAAGTCGTTCATGACATGCAACCATTTAGTTGCATGTCATCTCCGTCTGGGCCCTCACTTTTTCCTAGATGTCGCCATCCCCTTCGCATAGGTCCTTCACCTTCCTAGATGTCGCCATCCCCCCCCTCGCATAGGCAACCAACGCTACGCCGGCGTGGACGCGCCGGCGGCAGCGATCGCACGCGTCGCAGCGGACGCGCGCCGCTGACCGGGCCCCAGCGGCGGGACATGGTGCGCGAGCGGCTGATCGAGTCGCGGCTGACACCCAACGCGATCTCGCTGACCGGGCTCGCGCTGAACCTAGTGGCGGCCGTGCTCGTTTGGGAGCGGCTGTACTTCCTCGGCGGGATCGCGTTCATCGTGGGCTCGGTGATGGACACGCTCGACGGGCGCTACTCGCGCATGTCGGGCAAGGGCACGCCCTTTGGAGCGTTCCTGGACTCCACGCTCGACCGCATCGAGGAGGGGATCGTGCTGACGGCCGTGGCAGCGGACTTCGCACGCGAAGGACGCTCCGGAGCCGCCGCCGCGGTGGTCGTGGCGGTGCTGGCCTCGCTGATGGTTTCCTACACGCGGGCGCGTGCGGAGGCGCTTGGAGTCGAGTGCAAGGTCGGGATCGCCACACGGCCCGTGCGAGTCGTGATCCTCTCGATCGGGCTGATCTTCGCCAAGGGCGCCTCGCTCGGGCACTTCAGCCTGCTGGGCCCAGCGGTCTACGTATTGGCGGCACTGAGCGTGATCACGGTCGCCCAGCGCGTGTGGCATGTCAAGCGCGCGTTGTCTGTCACCTAAAACTCCTACCGGGGTAGTCTCCCCCGACCTCCACAAAGGACTGAGTAACTAGATGAGCATTCAAACGAGCAACGGTGCTGCCTCCACAAACGGCAAGGCGCGCTACCAGCAGGACAAAGTGCGTGTGGCGATCATCGGCGTCGGCAACTGCGCCTCGGCGTTCGTACAGGGCGTGCACTACTACAAAAGCGCCGACCCGAACCAGCTCGTGCCCGGGCTGATGCATGTGGATCTGGGCGGCTACCACATCAGTGACATCGAATTTACGGCCGCCTTCGACATCGACGCCACCAAGGTCGGCAAGGATCTCGGGCAAGCCATCTGGGCCGGGCAGAACAACACGATGAAATTCGCCAAGGTGCCTAAGAAGCTCGGCGTGAACGTGTACCGCGGCATGACCCACGACGGCCTCGGCAAGTACCTCAAGCAGAAGATCAAAAAGGCTCCCGGCGAGACTGCTGACATCGTTAGCATCCTCAGAGAGACGCACACCGACGTGGTCGTGTCCTACCTGCCCGTCGGCAGCGAGGACGCGACCAAGTGGTACGTCGAGCAAGTCCTTGAGGCCGGCTGTGGCTTCGTGAACTGCATCCCCGTTTTCATTGCTCGCGAGGATTACTGGGATAAGCGCTTCAAGAAGGCGAAACTGCCGATCGTCGGCGATGACATCAAGTCGCAGGTGGGAGCGACAATCGTGCACCGCGCGCTTGCCCGCCTGTTTGCCGACCGCGGCGTGAAGATGCTGCGCACCTCTCAGCTGAACGTCGGCGGCAACATGGACTTCTACAACATGCTCGAGCGTGAGCGGCTGGAGTCTAAGAAGATCTCCAAGACCAACGCGGTCACCTCGATCATGGACGAGCAGCTGCCTGCCGAGGACGTATACATCGGCCCGAGCGACTACGTGCCGTGGCTGACCGACCGCAAGTGGGCGCACATCCGCGTCGAGGGACAGGCCTTTGGCGACGTGCCCCTGAACGTCGAGATGAAGCTCGAGGTGTGGGACTCGCCCAACTCCGCAGGCATCGTGATCGACGCGGTGCGCTGCTGCAAGCTTGCGCTGAACAACGGCGTCGGTGGCCAGCTCGATGGTCCCTCTAGCTATCTGATGAAGAGCCCGCACAACCAGCGGCCGGACAACCTGGCGCGCGAGGAGACCGAGAAGTTCATCGCCAAGCACACGCGTCGGGCAGCGACAAGGCCGAAGGGGCGCACTGCGCCTCCCAAGGCCGCCACGCCGCGCACAGCTGGCGCTCCGCGTACCGCTGTCGCGACACGCAAGGCCTCCACTCCGCGCAAGGCCGCCGCCAAGCCTTGACGTCGGCACCATGCCCGTTCCGCAGCGGACGGGCATGGAAGGCCAGGAAGGCGAGCATAATGTGGGGGTGAGCGCCACTCCCACGTTCTCGATAGCTCATGTCTCCCCCTATCCCTGGGAGGCACAGGAGAACGAGGTCAATGCCCACATTCTGCGCCTTGCCGGCGAGCTGTCCGAGCACGGTCACAGCGTGTTGATCCTCGCGCCCTCGCGCTCGCCTGAGCGGGTGCGCGAGTCGCGCCGCGAACTGCGCGCCGCGAAGTCAAGGCCAGAGAGCCTGTTGGCAGAGACGAACAAAGGGGCACCGCGCGTGCTCGCCATTGGCGAGGTGCTGGACGTGCCCGGCTCCGGGCGGCGGACGCGCGCGCTGCCGGTGGACTTGGCGCGCACGCTAGAGGAGCTGCTGAGCAGGATGCCACTGGACTTCGTACACGTGCACGAGCCGTTTGCTCCTAGCGCGTCGAGCACGGCACTGCGCTACTCGCGGGCGCTCAACGTCGGCTCGTTTCACGCACCCACCGAGCGGCTTCTGTCGACGACGGTTGCGCGCCGCTTCGTGGAGAGCTTCTTCGGGCGCCTGGATGCTCGCATCGCCAGTCGCAAGGACACCGCCGACTTGATGGCACGTTATTTCCCGGCCGACTATCGAATCATTGCCGACGGCTCGATTGAGGCTGGGGATAATGGGGATGGAGGGGCGTTCCCGCACGATGACTTGGCTGGTCTCGTCACTGACGTGGAGTCGATCTATCGCGAGCTGGCCGCCCGTCGTCATGAAGAGCGAGCCAGATCCGGTCCTGCGCCGTCGCCTGGCGCGGCGCCGGCTTATCGATGTGGATTTGCACATGCACACCGACCATTCCGGCGACTGTGAAACGCCGGTCGAGGTGTTGCTCGCGACAGCCAAAGAAGTGGGTCTAGGGGCCATCGCGGTCACCGACCACAACGAGATCTCCGGCGCCTTGGAGGCCCGCGAGAAGGCCAGCGAATCCGATGCCCACCCACCCCTGAAGGTGATCGTCGGCGAGGAGGTCAAGACCGCCGAGCAAGGGCGAGGTGATCGGCCTGTTCATCGAGGAGAAGATCCCGCGCGGGTTGAGCATGGCCGAGACCGTCGCCGAGATTAAGCGCCAAGGTGGGCTGGTGTACGTGCCGCATCCCTTCGACCGCATGCACGCGGTACCAGACTACGAGCACCTACCCGAGATCCTCGACGACATCGACGCAATCGAGGTCTTCAACCCGCGCGTGGCAATCGGTGCGTTCAACGAGGAGGCAGTCCGCTTCGCCGCCAAGTACCGGATCGTCGCCGGGGCCGGCTCGGACTCGCACGTGGCTCAAGGTCTTGGCTCGGTGCGCATAAGAATGCGCGACTTCGATGGCCCGCAGGAGTTCTTGCAATCGTTGCGGGACGCCGAGATAACAACCAAGCCTTCAAGCCTCATCTATGTGCAGGCGCTGAAGTTCCTGCAGACGAAGGCAACCCCCGCATCGGCCAGGCGAGCCAGCCGCGACCGGCGCGTGCGACGGGTCACGCGGGGCAGCGGAGGCACGGCGTGACCGTTTCAGGGCAGCATCCGGCCGCTCGGCGCGAGGGTGTATCGCTCATCTTTTGAATGGTCTCGCTAACACGCCCCCTTTCTTGAAGCTCTATATAAGAGATTCGGTACCAAAATGAATCCCCCAGCTCGACACAAAGGGGGTGTCGGATTTGCAGGTCATTTTGAAAGACCCTCAAAGCAGGAATCCAGTCAACCAGCGCGGCGCAAGTAGCGATGCACGCGCAAGGACAACCGCAGCCGCCGTCTAATCCTTCCGCGTCGATGCCCGCTACAGATGACGAGATCCGCGAGAAGTACCTCGAGCGGGCGATCAGGGAGCTCAACGCGCTGACGCGTGAGCTGCAGAGCTGCCCGCACTGCCCGCGTGGCCAGCTGATGCCGGTGCTCGGCTCTGGGCCACCCACAGGCGGACATCATGCTGCTCAAGCACGCACCGCTGCCCTCCGAGATCGAGGAGGGCGTCGCCTTCTACGGACGCTCGGGCGGCGCGCTGATGAAGTCCTTCAAGCGGCTGTCGATCGATCCGTTGGCCGTTTACGGGACGTTGTGCGTGAAGTGCCCGCTCGCCGACGCATCGATGGCCGATCGCGGAGTGCCTGTATTGCGCGCGTCGTGCAGGAGATCGCGATCGTGCAACCGCGGATCGTCGTGGTCATGGGTCCCGAGGCATTGGCGACGCTGAACGAACTGGACATCCCGCTCGCGCGACCGCTCGAGCCGCAGCTTGGGCGAGATCCAGCAGCTCACGCCGACGACCGATGCCTGTACGTGCCAAACATCGACGAGTCGCTCGACGAGCAGGACTCCAAGCGCGCGTTCTGGGCGGCGTTCCGCGCGCTGGGCGAGTGGCACGCGGCCCAGCCGCCTTACTGAGGGGCCGGGCACATATACAAATTTTGCTCGATTGCTATCGTGACTACGATATGTAGTCACTATGGTGAATTGCGTAAAAAATACATATCACTCCCTATTCCCTGTCACTCCCTGACCGCCACATCCCGCTGGCGACCACGCCCGTCGCCCACCGCCCGCGACACCGCCCGACACCGCCCGACACCGCCCGACACCGCCCGACACCGCCCGACACCGCCCGACACCGCCCGACACCGGGCCGGATTTATCAAATGATGAGCACGATCTTGCCGAGCTTGCCCCCAGCGGCGAAATGATCGTAGGCGGCCGATACGTCCTCAGCGGGAAGGTCTCGGCAATGGGGACGAACAGCGCCGGTTTCGGGCAGCCGCCGCCGACCGTCGACTTCGAAAGTCCGGCCGCGTCGTTCACTTCAAACAGGGGCAGCACTTCCCGCTCCAGACGCCTGGCGGCCAGGGCCTTCTCCTCCAGCGAGCGAGCGCGCAAAGTGGAGCCGTGGATCCGGGCGCGCTTGCCCATCAGCGCGAGAAGGTTCAGCTCGGCCTTGGCTCCGGCCGAGACGCCGATCACGCAGATGCGCCCGCCGGTGGCAAGCGCCTTCATGTTCTCGGCCAGGTTCGGTGCTCCTACAAGCTCGAGGATCACATCGAACGGGCCGTGCTCGGCAAAGCCCTCGGGCGCGATCGACCTCGGCGCCCAGCGCCGCCACCTGCTCGCGCGACTCGGCGCGGCGCACGGTCGCCGTGACGCGTGCGCCCGTGGCTTTGGCGAGCTGGATCGCGGCCGTGCCGACGCCACCCGCGCCGCCGTGCACGAGCAGGCGCTCACCGGGGCGCAACTCTGCCTGGGTGAAGAGGGCGTCGTGGGCGGTCGTGAACGTCTCTGGCAGGCCACCCGCCGCGGGCCAGTCGAGCGCGCGCCGGCACCGGCATCAGCTGGCGCTCGTGCACGACTGCCAGCTCGGCTTGCCCGCCGCCCCCGACGATCGCCATCACACGATCCCCAACCTCAAAGCGCGGAGCCGCGCTCGGGCCGAGCGCCTGCACCTCGCCGGCTAGCTCCATGCCGGGAATGTCCTGCGGTGAACCGGGGGCGCCGGATATAGACCGCGCCGCTGCATCATGTCGGCTCCGTTCAGCCCGGCCGCGCGAACGCGCACGAGCACCTCGCCGGCACCTGGCTCCGGGTCGGGGTGCTCCTCGACGAGGATCTCTCCATCGCGAATAGTCGCTGCACGCATGGGCGCGCGTGAAGGCACTATCCCACGCGCTCGGCACGCAACGCCACGCACTCGATGTGCGGGGTCTGCGGGAACATGTCCACCGGGCGCACCTTCACCAAGCGCCAGCCCGCCTCTACAAGCTGGGCGGCGTTGGGGGCCAGCGTCGTCGGGTTGCAGGAGACGTAGACGATGCGCTTGGGCGAAGCTTCGATTATGCGGCGCACCACCTTCTGCGAGAGGCCGGCGCGCGGCGGGTCGACGACCACGACATCGGGCTTACCGGCGCGCTCGATCAGCTCCGGCAGCGCCAGGCGCGCGTCGCCGGCGAAGAAGTGGGCGTTGGTTACCTCGTTGCGCTTGGCGGCGGCGATCGCGTCGGCGACCGCCTGCTCGATTATCTCGATCCCCCACAGCTCGCCGGCGCGCGGGGCGAGCGTGAGCGCGATCGTGCCGATCCCGCAGTAGAGGTCATACACCCGCTCCCAGCCCTCGAGAGCCGCGTACTCGGCGACGATCCCGTACAGCACCTCGGCCATCTCGGTGTTGGTCTGAAAGAACGCTTCCGAGGAGATGCGCAGGTCGAGCTCGCCCAGGCGCTCGGGCAGCTCGGCGTCGCCCCAGACGAGCTCGGTCTCGCCGCCCATCGTCGTCTCCGCGAGCGAGGAGGAGCGCGTCCACAGCACGCCGCTGATTGCCCCCTCGCCCCTACCGGTATCTGAGCCATTCCCAGTGCCAGGACCACCCCCGGCATCAGGACCACCCCCGGCATCGGGCCCATTCGCAGCATCAGGGCCATTGCCCGGCCACGGCATCAGGGCCATCCCCGGCGCCGGGGCCCAACTCGGCCACCAACGCAGCGGCAAGCGAGGGGGCGTCCAGCTCGCCGTCGGTGCTGACCAAGCGGATCTGCAGCTTGCCGCTGCGGCGACCTTCGCGCACGACGAGGTTGCGCAGCAGCGGTACCGGCGAGTCGATGCTCTCGCGGCGGCGATCCCAGGCGCGCAGACCCTGTGCGCGTGCCCAAGCGAGCGCCACCTCCCGTGCCCTGTTGCCGCGCTCGGAGGCAAGCAGGCAATCCTCGATCGGATCGACTCGCTTCCAGCCGCCGGGGGCGTGGAAACCACACACCAAAACCTCTGTCCCGGATTCCCCAGCATTTTCTGATGAGAGGGAAGATATTTTGGTACCGAAATAATGACCGGTACCCCAGGAATACTCAAGCTTATTGCGATAGCGCCATTGCGATACCGCACACACGATCTCCTCCAGCTCGAACCCGTCGAGTTTGCCGATGCGCCGCAGGGCATCCTCCACCTGTTCCTGCTTGATCTGCAGTTGGCGCTCATATGGCAGCACCTGCCAGGCCACACCGGGATGCTTCGCCGTTGGCGCGATGCGCTCGGGGCTCTCCTCCAAGACCTCCACCATGCGCGCGTGGGCATAGCTGCGCTTGCGCTTGACGACGACCGCGCGCACGCGATCGCCGGGGAGGGCGCCGGAGACGAACACGACGTAGCCGCCATCGCCGCTTGCCCGCTTCCCGTCATGGGGGGTACCCGGAAGAGTGAGTCGCCCGACGCCCTCGCCGCCGTGAGCGAGCGAGTCGATCTGAAGCTCGATCTCCTCGCCCCGCTCAGGGCGCTTGAACGACACTTGCGAGTCGCCCGTGGCAGGCAGATGCGCGTCGAGGCCGTTGGCAGCGAGCTTGGCGCCTGCTTCGGGAGTCGCGCTCATAGCGACGGCGGCTCGACCAAAAGCTCCAACAGCGCCTTCTGCGCGTGGCGGCGGTTCTCGGCCTGATCCCAGATTCGCTGGCGCGAGCCATAGAGCACCTCGGCGGTGATCTCCTCGCCCGGGTGCGCCGGCAGGCAGTGCAGCGCGATCGCAGCCGGATCCGCCGCGTCCAGCAGCGCGTCGTCGATCCGATACGGCGCCAACGCCGCGCGCCGATGATCGGCGGTGTCCTCGTCGCCCATGCTCACCCAAACGTCGGTGTACAGCGCGTGCGCGCCGCGCGCCGCCTCATACGGGTCCTGATAGAGGGTCAGCGAGCCCTCGGCGCCCGGCAGGCAGTGCCAGCGAGTCCTCGAGCGCGTAGCCCTCAGGCGAGGCGATCGCCACGTCCATGCCGGCGATCGTGCCCAGGATCGCCAGCGAGCGGGCCACGTTGGTGCCATCGCCGACGTAGGCGATGCGCAGGTCCGCTGAGGCTGCCAAAGCACTCGCGCATCGTCATCAGGTCGGCCAGTGCCTGGCACGGGTGGTGCAGAGCCGTGAGCATGTTGATCACGGGAACCGAGGCGTATTGCGCAAGCTCTTCCAGCAACGAGTCGGGGCCTGTGCGCATGGCGATCGCCGCCACCTGGCGGGAGAGCACCAATGCTGTATCGCGGGGCGACTCGCCACGCGAGAGCTGCATCTCGCCGGAGCGCAGCACGACCGCGTGGCCGCCCAGCTCGTGCACGCCCATCTCGAAAGAGACTCGCGTGCGCGTCGAGGGCTTCTCGAAGATCAAGGCGACGCCGCGACCGGCCAGCGCGCGCGAGGACAGCGGCGCCGCCTTCAGCTCGATCGCGCGGTCCAGCAACGCGTCGAGCTCGGCCGCGCTAAGCTCGGCGCCTGTGAGGAAGTGGGGAGGCACAGTCCGTCAGTTTATGGGGCCGGTCGCGATCGTCTGCGCGGCGGCGCTGCTCGTTGCCGGCTGCGGAGGCAGCGAATCGAAAGGCACGAGCGCCACAACCACAGCGACGACCTCCAAAAGCACGACCGTGAAGGGGGGCCTGACGGTGCCCGGCAAGATCAACTACGCAAGCCCCCCGTCGAACGCACCCGTGCAGAGCGGCGTCGTCAAGATCACCTACCACGAATTCGCGATCGAACCCGACACGCTCAAGGCGAAGGTCGGCAGCACGCTCAAGTGGATCAACAACAACACAGAAAAGTGCAACGTCAAGAGCGAGGGCGGGCCTTACACGTTCGACTCCGGCGACCTTGCCCCCGAAGGCGGAACGTTCGAACTGAAGCTCGACAAGCCCGGCACGATCCACTACGAGTGCACGTCCTACCCGACCACGATGAACGGCTCGATCGAAGTCGTGGAATAGCGAAAAGCACGATGCCCCGCATACGCGCGGGTGGCACCGACATTTTTTGAGAGCCGACAGCCCGAACGCGTTTGCCCGAAGGTCGAGGCCAAAGTAAGCGAAAAACGCCATGCCCCCCGCGCGCGCAGGGGGCATCGACATTTTGAGAGCCGATACCCGAAGGCGTTGCCGAGGAGAGGCCGGCCCCAACTCGGCTCGTACTTCAGCGGCGCCGCCGGAGACCGCTCAGTCCGGCGAGGAGAAGTCCGCGACTCCCGCTTGCGGGCTCGACGCCGTCGCATAGGTACGCCGCGGGATCCGTCCCGCCCCATGAGCCAGCCGCCCGGCGTCCACCGCGTGGCGCATCGCAGCCGCCATCGCCACCGGGTCCTGCGCGCGCGAGACGGCGCTTGCCACCATCACCGCGTCGCAGCCAAGCTCCATCGCGAGCGTCGCGTCCGAGGCGGTGCCAACGCCGGCGTCGAGCACTACCGGCACTTGCACCGCCTCGCGGATCAAGCTGATGTTGTACGGATTGCGGATGCCCATGCCGCTGCCGATTGGGGCGCCCAGGGGCATCACCGCGGCGCAGCCCACGTCCACCAGACCGCCGTGCGAGCACGGGGTCGTCGGTCGTGTAGGGGAGCACCACGAAGCCGTCGTCCACGAGCAGCTCCGCGGCCTTGAGCAGCTCGGGGGCGTCGGGCAGCAGCGTGTCCTCATCGCCGATCACCTCTAGCTTGATCCAGTCGGTAGCAAACGCCTCGCGCGCCAGCTTGGCGGTCAGCACCGCGTCGCGGGCTGTGAAGCAGCCCGCGGTGTTCGGCAGCAGCTCGACGCCCTCCTGCTCGAGCACGTCGAGCAGCGAGCCCTTGGCCGCCGGATCGACCCGCCGCAGAGCCACAGTCACCAGTTCCGAGCCGCTCGCGCGGATCGACTCTGCCAGCAGCTCCAGCGAAGGGAAGCCACCCGTGCCGAGCAGCAGCCGCGAGTGCAGCGTGCGCCCTGCGATCGTGAGCGGGTCATTGACGTCCTGCCGATCGGTCGAGCGCGGAGCCGTCGTGGTCGGGTCGCCCGCAAGCGGATCGGTAGAGGCGACCGAGACGTGCCCACTATCGGGCGCCGCGGATTGACTCACAGTGGGATCGGCCATGCTCAGATCATCCTCCCTGCATCGCGGTCAGCACCTCGACGCGTGCCCCGTCCGGAATCGCAAAGTCACTCCAGCCCGCCCGCGGCACGACCTCGCCATCGACCGCCACCGCGATACCGCGCGCATCCGACGCAAGGTCGAGCACCCGCAACAGCCCTGCCACGGTCTGCTCGCCACCGTCATCGTGCGGATTGCCGTTGAGGTAGATCATGAAGAGGAAATAGGTTCGTGCCTGGACCTTCGCTACCCTGCAACGACCGCATCACAAGCTCCGCGGTCAGGGGGGCGAGCAGGATGCCGTTGCGGTGGTGGCCGGTTGCCCACGTCAACCCCTCCAGTGCTCCAGGCCCGATCACAGGGGCATTATCTGGCGTGCCTGGACGGTAGCCAACGCCCAGCTCCTCAATCCGCAGCTCGCTTACACCCGGCACCAATTCGCGCCCGTCGCGCAACAGCTCATATACCCCTCCCGCGGTTGCCTGAGGCTCAAACCCGCGCTCCTCCATCGTCGCGCCCAGCACGTAGCGACCGTCGCCGCGCGGCACGAGATAGCCGCCCTCAAAGCGCACCACCCGCTGCAAAAGACCCGGGCCCAGCGGGATCGCGCAGGCGCATGATCTGCCCCTTGACAGGGCGTACGGGCACGCGAGCGCCGTCGGGCAAACCGGCCAAGCCGCCGCTCCAAGCGCCCATGGCCACCACCACATCGCGCGCGTAGATCGATTCGCACGCCCCATCCTCCAAAACATCCCCACCCGCGCCGCCGAGCGCCTCCACATCGCCCGCCCACTGCCGCGACACCCGTACCCCAACGACACGCTTGGCATCGGCATCCAGCTCCAGACCGTGGACGTGCCTGTGCTCACAAACAAGCACGCCCTCGAGCTCGCATGCACGACGCAGCGCGGCCACGACACGACGCGGGTCGACGCTGTGGTCATCGGGCGCTTCCAGTGCCAGACGCACCGTCGGCGCAAGCGCGGGCTCACGTTCGCGCGCCTCGCTTGCGCGCAGGCGCAGAGCGTGCAGCCCCAGCGACTCGCGGAAGGCAAGCTGGCGCTCCAGCTCGCGCGCCTCGTCCTCGTCGCGCGCCACGACCAGCGTGCCCGTGCGGCGCAGCCCAACGTCGATGCCTGAAGCTTGCTCGAGCTCCGCGGCGAAGTCGGGCCACATGCCGACCGAACGCACGCCGAGCTCGAGCACCCGCCGACCCAGCCTCGCCGAACTCAACCTCGGCGACCGGTGCCAACATCCCGGCCGCGACATGCGTCGCGCCGCCGCCAAGCTCATCGCGCTCCAACAGCAGGACCGACATGCCGAGCAGGCGAGCGCGCCAGGCCACCGAAAGTCCCACGATGCCGCCGCCGAGGACCGCCAGATCGAGCGTGGAAGCGTTGCTCGCGCCCATAGGTTGATGCTAGAGGGCGTCTGCCAGCACAGCCGTCCCGGCCGGTACCACGGGCAGTGGCAAGGCACGCCGGACAGCGGCAGGGTGCAGCCACGCCGTCGACGCGAGCGACGCCAGCTGAGCGGGCCAGCCGGATTCTGCGCGCGCATCTGACCGGCACGAGCGCCCATAGGTGTCAGACTGGCGTGCGATGGCCCACCTGCGGCCCGTGCCCGACCCCGATGGCGAGCAGCGCCGAGCGCGCCTGGCCGCCGCACGCCTGTACCTCGTATGCGACTGCATGCCTGGCGATCGCGACCTGAGCGAATTCCTGGCCGAGGCGATCTCGGGCGGCGTCGATGTGGTGCAACTGCGCGAGAAGCACCTGGAGGACGAGTTCCTCGCCGAAGCAGCAAGCGTCGCCGCGGATGCCTGCGACGCGGCCGGCGCCCTGTTCATCCTCAACGACCGCCCAGACATCGCCGCGATGGTGCGAGCCGACGGCGTGCACATCGGCCAGCAGGACATGCCGGTCGCCGAGGCCCGCAAGATCGTCGGCCCTGACATGCTCGTCGGACTCTCAACGCACGCCCCGAGCGAGATCGACGCCGCCGTGCCCTCGACGCCCGACGGTACGCCATACGTCGACTACATCGGCGTCGGCCCGGTGCACGCGACCCCAACCAAGCTGGGCCGCCCGCCGGTGGGCCCCGAGCTCGTCAGCTACGCCTCCGCCCACGCCCACGTCCCGTTCTTCGCGATCGGCGGGATCGACAGCGAGAACATCGTGTCCGTGCTCGACGCCGGCGCGGGCCGCGTGTGCGTTCTGCGAGCAATCTGCGACGCACGCGACCCAGAGCAGGCAGCACTCACGCTGCGCGGCGCCCTTGAGCTGCGACCGTTGTTGAATGGCAATGGACGACGCTAGCGAGGGGCTGCGGGTGGAGCCCTCAGAAAACGCCGCCCCCCCGCGCGCGCAGGAGACAGACCGAATTGAAATACCCGACGCGCTGCGCAGGTCCGAGGGATGCGAGTCCAAAAGCGGCAGCACAGCCGCGCCGAGCGGCAGCGAGCATGGGCGGGGGGAGACTCGCAAAAGCACGATGCCCCCTGCGCGCGCAGGGGATATCGGCAGAGTTGGACGTACCCAACGCGCTGCAACCGCTCGGCGAGCACGAGCGGCCCACGCCACTGCTCGTAGCTGTAGTGGTGGCAGCCATATGGCCGTCGGTGTCTGCGTAAGCGTCGCCACCGTCCACGACCTCAGCACGCCACGGCGGCTCGCTGCCGGGCGGCCTGTTTCTCGCCGGCGCGCTGTTCTTGCTCGCCTGGGGCATGTACCAGCGCCGCTACTGGGCGGTGCTCGGCTTCGAGGCGCTGCTCGCCTTCCAGATCATCGTCACCTCGCTGGCTTTGATCGTGGCCGAGACACTGCTGGCAGCCGGACTGTGTGTGGTCAGCATCTGTCTTGCAGGCTGGCTGTTCTGGAAGCTTGTACGCGTTATGGGCCGGATACAGGCAGGTGAGCGCAGCGCAGACGAGCCGCTTGGGTAGCCGAGCCGCACCACAGTCGCACGGTGCCGCGCAACGTCCGCCGACTCGCGGGGCGCAGACGAGTCGATGTCAACAGCGCCGAGTTTGCCGGCCGACGTGCGATAGGCTCGCGCCGGCATGGCTGAGACCTCCTACGACACGATCGTGATCGGCTCCGGCCCCGGCGGCTACGTCGCCGCGATCCGTGCCGCCCAGCTCGGCAAGAAGACCGCCGTCATAGAGAAGGACAGGGTCGGTGGACGCTGCCTCAACTACGCCTGCATCCCAGCCAAGGCGGTCTTGCGCTCGGCCGACCTGCTCTCGGAGATCCGTGAGGCCGGCGACTACGGTCTGAACGTCAGCGGCGTCGAGGTGGACTACGGGGCAGTGCAAGGTCGTCGCGAGAAGGTCGTCTCCACGCTCACCGGCGGCGTGGCCGGCCTGTTCAAGAAGAACGGCATCGACCTGATCGAGGGCGAGGCATCGCTGGTGCGGCCCTCTGCCGGAGACCGCGACGCCTCGCGGGCCGGGAAGCGGAGTTGGGGGCCAAGCAGGTGGGGATGCGCAAATAGGCGATGGCCCGCGCGTGCGCGTGGGTGACCGCGAATTGGCAGCCACAACGGTGATCCTCGCCGGCGGCTCGGTCAAGCGCTCGATACCCGGCGTCGAGTTCGGCGGCGGCGTGATCGGCACCGAGGAGGCATGGGCGCTGCCAGAGCTGCCAGCGCGCCTAACGGTCGTCGGAGCGGGCGCCTCAGGCGCCGAGATCGCCTCGGGCTTTGCGCGCCTGGGTAGCGAAGTGAAGCTATTCGAGGTTCTGGACCGCCTGCTCCCGACCGAGGACGCCGACATCTCGCGCCTGGTCGAGCGCGGCCTCAAGCGCCAAGGCATCGAGATCCACACGGGCACTCCCGTTGAGGGGGTCAGCATCGGCGAGGGTGGCGTCAGCTTCAGCTACGGCTCGGAGTCCGCAGAGGTCGACTACCTCGTGATCTGCGCCGGCCGTGGCCCAGACGTGGACGCACTCGGCTTGAAGGACGCCGGCGTCGAGCTAGACGAGCACGGCCTCGTGCGCGTCGACGGCGCGCAGCGAACCACGGCCGCCGGCATCTATGCGATCGGCGATCTCGTGCACGGCCCGGCGCTCGCCCACAAGGCATCGGACGAGGGCATCATCGCCGCCGAGGATTCTGCCGGCCTGCCCACCCATCCCCTCTCCTACGTCGATATCCCGCGCGCCACGTTCTGCACGCCGAACGTCGGCTCGTTCGGGCTGACCGAGGAGCAGGCTCGCGAGCAGGGCTATGACGTGATCGTCGGCAAGGTCCCTTACGGCGCGGTGGGAGGCGGCACGGTCTACGGCGACCGCACAGGCCTGGTCAAGCTGGTCGGCGAGTCCAAGTACGGCGAGCTGCTGGGCGGGCACATCGTCGGCTCGCGCGCCACCGAGCTGATCCAGGAGCTCGTCAACGTGCGCGCCTTGGAGGGCGGCTTCGCCGAGGTGGCCCGCATTGTGCACGGCCACCCGACGCTCTCAGAGGCTGTCATGGAGGCGGGCCGAGCCGCCGACGGCTGGCTCATCCACGGCTGAGGATCGCGTTCCCTGGAGCGGCGGTCGTTCCCTGGAGCGGCGGTCGTTCCCTGGAGCGGCGGTCGTTCCCCGGAGCGGCGGTCGTTCCCCGGAGCGGCGGTCGTGGTATAAGGGTGCCGCTGGAGGGGAGATATAGTTCCTTTTGGAATTTTGCGATTGTATATTTATACGTATCTATAATGGTATTTTCCAAAAAAAGATATATAACCCCCTCCTCCTTTATCTTCGCCTTTTGACCTCCCTCCACGATGGATGTCAAACCCACACCAAGCCTCTAGCCTCGAATTAATGTCCGAACCGGACGCCGCCTTCTATTTCGACCTCGCCTCGCCGCTTGCCTACCTGACCGCGGAGCGCGTCCTGCACACGATGCCCGTCGCGACCGAGTGGCAGCCGGTGCTAGCGCGTGAACTGTCAGGAGCAGAGTCGTTTGCGGCGTTCCGCTGTCGCGACGAGCAGGACATCTTCCGCTTGGAGGTGGAGCGGCGCGCAAGCGAGCTTGGCCTGCAAGAGCTGCGCTGGCCCCAGCCGTTCCCGTTCGACAGCACCTTTGCGATGCGCGTCGCCACTTACGCCAAGTCGATCGGTCGAATCGTCGCCTTTGCCCAAGCCGCCTTCCGCCAGGCATACGCGGGCGGGTGCCCGCTCGAGAACACAGACACCGTGTTGATCGCAGCGGCGGCCTGTGAGATGCATCCGTCAGCCGTGCTGAAGGGAGCCGAGCTGCGTTCGGTCGGCGAGCAGCTTTCGGCCACCACCGCCGCGGCCGCCGCGCTCGGCGTCAGCGATGTCCCGGCGGTGCGCGTTAGGGACCGCGTTTTCCACGGCGAGCGCGCGCTCGAGGAGGCAGCCACTTACGCACGAGAGGCCATTACGGAGATGGCGTGATGAGAGCCAACCGTTGCTTCCGCTTGATCGTTCGCCGCGGCGGACTCGCGCCGGCGTTCCTGGCGAGCCCAGACCGCGTCGACCATATCGAGGTGGTCGAGATCAACGGCGGCGAGGTCGTCTTCTTCTGGGACTGCCCGCCCCACACCGCCTCGCGCCGAGCACGTGAAGTGCGCGAGGATCTGGGCCGCATGGATCGCGAGGACTTCCTCGCGCGCTGGAGTACCGTGGAAGCGTGATAAGAGCATGAGGGTATGTCCCTAGGACGCCCAAATGGATGGGGTGCCGACCCTCCCGGCGCCAACCTACCGAAGCCCGAGGTGGCGCGCGAGTGGCTGGCCGCGATGGTGCTGATCCGGCGCTTCGAGGAGCGCGCAGGCGAGATGTACGCACGCGCCAAGATCGGCGGCTTCCTGCACCTGTCGATCGGCGAGGAGGCCACGATCGTAGGTAGCGAGCGAGCGCTGCACGATAGCGACTACCTGGTCTCGACTTACCGCTCCCACGGAGACGCGCTTGCGCGTGGCACGCCGCCGGAGAAGGTGATGGCCGAGCTATTCGGCAAGCGTGACGGCTGCAGTAAAGGACACGGTGGCTCGATGCACATGTTCGACGCGCAGCGGCGCTTCATGGGCGGCTACGGGATCGTCGGCGGCAACTTGCCGATCGCCGCGGGAATCGCGCTGGCCTGCGATCAGCGACGCGGCCCTCAGAACGCCGGCGCGCCCGGGCGCGTGCGCTCGATGGGGACACGAACGACGAGGTAACCCTTTGTACCTTCGGCGACGGTGCCTCAAACCAGGGCACCTTCGGCGAGACCTTGAACCTCGCCGCGCTGTGGCGTCTGCCGGTCGTGTTCATGGTCGTCAACAACCAGTTCGGCATGGGCACGTCGCTCAGCCGCCACTCGGCCGTCACCGACCTGCAACGCAAGGGCGAGTCACTTGGCGTGCCCGGCCTGCGTTGCGACGGCATGGACATCCTCGACACCCATCGTGTCCTCTCCGAGGCGCTGGCGCGTGTGCGCGAGGAGCGCCGGCCACTGCTCGTCGAGGCCGTCACCTACCGCTTCCGCGGTCACTCGATGGCAGACCCTGAGGACTACCGCACCAAGGAGGAGGTCGCCCAGTGGCGCGAGCGCGACCCGATCCCAGCGTTCAGCGATCTACTGGAGCGCCAAGGAGCGCTCACGACAGAGCAGCGCGAGCAGATCGAGCGCGACGCCATGCGGCAAGTGGACGCAGCGGTGGAGTTCGCCGAGCGCTCCCCATTCCCTGACCCGGACATGCTCTACGAAGACGTATACGTGCTCGACGAGCAGGTCCATGGGCACTATCACTGGTCGCCGCGGGTGGTCCTATGAAGCACGTACCCCGCACACGAGCCAGACGCCTCCCCGCACGGGTCAAGGACCCACGCTAAAGACTCATGCGCCGTACCGTGCGCCCGCGTACCCCGGGTTGCCGATGACCGAGATGCGCTATCGCGACGCCTTGAAACTGGCGCTGCGCGAGGAGATGCTGCGCGACGAGAACGTCGATCCTGCTCGGCGAGGACATCGGCGTCTTCGGCGGCGCCTTCAAGGTCACATCCGGCCTGCTCGAGGAGTTCGGCGAGCGGCGCGTGCGCGACACCCCAATCTCCGAGAACACGATCGTGGGAATGGGCGTCGGGGCCGCGATGGTCGGGCTGCGCCCCGTCGTCGAGCTGATGACGGTCAACTTCGCCCTGCTCGCCTTCGACCAGATCGTCAACCACGCCGCCCACATCCACTACATGTTCGGCGGCCAGGTGCGCGTGCCGCTCGTGGTGCGGATGCCGCAGGGCGCCGGCCACCAACTCGGCCCGACCCATTCGCACAGCTTCGAGGCCATGTTCCTGCAAGTGCCGGGCCTGCTCGTCGCCGTCCCCTCGACGGCCGCCGACGCGCGCGGCCTGCTGAAGGCCGCGATCCGCGACGAGAACCCCGTGATCTTCATCGAGCACGAGTCGCTGTATGGCGTGCGCGGTGAGGTGGATGAGGAGGACGAGCAGCCGCTCATGTTCGGGCGCGCGCGCATCGTGCGCGCAGGCGGGGACGTCACGATCGTGGGCGTCTCGCGCATGGCGCTTACAGCCGAGCGAGCGGCCGAGCAACTGTCGGCCGAGCACGGCATCGAGGCCGAAGTGATCGACCCGCGCACGCTGCGCCCGCTCGACCTCGACACGATCCTGGAGTCGGTGGCCAAGACCAACCGCTGCGTCATCGTCGAGGAGGGCTGGCCGCACGGCGGCGTCGGCGCCAACCTCGCGGCACTGATCTCAGAACAGGCATTCGACGACCTCGACGCACCCGTGATGCGCGTCAGCGGGGCGGATGTGCCGATGCCTTACTCCAAGCCACTGGAGGAGAGCGCGTTCCCGCACGAGCCGCAGATCGTTCGCGCCGCGCTCAGCGTTCTCGGGCACGACCACACCCAAGCGCTTCTGAACCGACCCGCGGAAGACGACGGACAACGAGAGGCAGAAGCAAACGCACCCGGGGCGGTCCAAGAAGCAATGCAGGAGACTGGCCTGGAGAACGAGATCAGGCAGGTATCGCGATGAGCGAGATTGTGATGCCACGCCTATCGGACACGATGGAGGAGGGCACGATCTTGCGCTGGCTCAAGCACGACGGCGAGCACGTCGCGCGTGGCGAGGAGCTCGTCGAGATCGAGACCGACAAGGCCGCGATGACCTATGAGTCAGACAGCGAGGGCACGCTGCAAACCGTCGCGCGCGAGGGCGACACGCTGGCCGTGGGCGCGCCGATCGCACGTGTCGGCGCGGTGAATGGCGACGCAGGTGCGCCGGTGAATGGTGACGCAGGTGCGCTGCACAATGGCTCGGCCGCAATAGAGAGCACGTCCACGATCCAGGACACACCCATTGCACAAGCCATGCCCGCTCCAGAGAGCGCCCAGCCGCCTGTGGCAGCCGAGTCGTCCTCGCCTCCTCGTAGCGGCGAGCGCGTCAAGGCATCTCCGCTCGCCAGGCGAGTTGCGCGCGAGACTGGCGTCGATCTCGTCGGACTCACCGGCAGCGGACCAGGTGGGCGCATCGTCAAGGCGGACGTGGAGGTTGCGGGTTCGACTCCCGTCGTTCCCGGTTCGACCCCCATTGCTCCCGCGACCTCGGTGGCGGTCGAACCGTCCTCTACCGTCTCGCCCCCTTTATCTCCGTCTGACCCGGAGCGTCCGTCGGTCGAACCCCCCTCATCTCCGTCTGACCCGAAGCGTCCGTCGGTCGAAGACGTTGCCAGCGCCAAGGGCGAGACGACCACCGTCGAGCTCTCGCGCACACAGCGCACGATCGCCAGGCGCATGGCCGAGTCGAAGGCGACGATCCCCGATTTCACCCTCAGCGCCGACATCGACATGGAGCGCTGCGTTGATTTGCGCGCCGAGCTGAAGCGGTTGTCTCGTGCCGGGGACGGGCAAGAGAAGGCGTCGGCGCCCACCTACAACGACATGATCGTCAAGGCCTGCGCGCTGGCGCTGCGCGACCACCCGCGCGCCAACGGCAGCTACCGCGACGGGCGCTTCGAGCTGCACGCGCGTGTCAATGTCGGCGTTGCGGTGGCAGCCGGCGCGGGGGACCCAACGGGCGGTGCGCTCGTTGTCCCCACCGTGTTCGACGCCGACACGAAGGCACTCGGCGAGATCGCACGGGAGACGCGCGCGCTGGCCGAGCGGGTACGTGACGGATCGGTAACCCCGCCGGAGCTGAGCGGCGGCACGTTCACCATGTCGAACCTGGGGATGTACGGCATCGCGAGCTTCACGGCGATCATCAACCCGCCGCAGGCGGCAATCCTCGCGGTCGGCGCCGTTTCACCGCGCGCAATCGTTCGCAAGAAGAAGCTCGTCGCGCGACAAACGATGAGCGTCACGCTCGCGTGCGACCACCGCATCCTTTATGGGGCCGACGCTGCCCTGTTCCTGGCGCGCATCCGTGATCTGTTGGAAGAGCCTGCCGCGCTCACTTTGTAGCGTTTTCAGCGCACCTGCAAAAAGCATCTACCGGAGTCGTGAGTAGGCTCGCATACAGGAGCTGCCATCCCGCCCGATGATGCCGGTCCGAGGCCGAACGGCCCGGGAAAGGAGGTGGCACAGATGAGCCAAGGGATTGAGTTCGTTCTGGCGATTGCGCTCATGTTTGCGGTCATCCGCAGGCTGACGTAGCGCACTCCAGGCCCCGGCGGGAGTCGGCCTCGATGCTCACCGGGGTGCCTATACAAATAAACGGGGCCCGGCGAAACCGGGCCCCGGAGGTGATGCAGACGACTCAAGCAACTGAGCTCATCCTGGCGTGCAAAGTATGCTACCACGAGGGCGATATATGAATCCACGTCGTCAGCCACCCGCCGACATACGCGTCTGCCATCTGGGCACGGTCCCCTACCGCGACGCGCTAGCGATCCAGGCCGAAGTACAAGCTCAACGCCAAGCCGACGAGCAGCCCGACACCCTGCTCCTACTTAGAGCACCCGCCGGTCTACACGCGCGGCCGCCGCGCCGCCGACAACGAGCTGTCCCTCGGCGAGGACTTCTACCGCGCGCACGGAATCGAGATCGTGCCCACCGACCGTGGCGGCAAGGTCACCTACCACGGCCCGGGCCAACTAGTCGGCTATCCGATCATGCGCGTCAGCGACATCGGCGCGCACCTGCGCAAGATGGAGGCGGCGATCGTGGCGGCGCTTGTCGAGTACGGCATCGAGGCGCGCTCACGTTGCGATGAGGGCATCGACTACACCGGCGTGTGGGTCGCGGACCGCAAGATCGCCTCGATCGGCGTGCATGTCTCGCGCGGCGTGTCCACACACGGGTTTGCCGTGAACGTCACCAACGACCTCGCCCCATTCACCTGGATCGTGCCCTGCGGCCTGCCGGACGTGACGATGACGTCGGTCACGCAGGAGCTCGGCCACGAGCCAGATGGTGGGCTCGACGCTTTCGCAGGGCTTGTCGCGCAGCGCTTCTGCACGGCACATGGCTGCCCATTGCTTGCCGCCTCGCCTGAGAGCATCGGCCTTCGCTTCGCTGGTCCTACGTTGGTGAGCGCATGAGCAACCCGCCAAGCAGCTCCCAAAGCGCCGAGGCCGAGCGCGAGCACTCCACCCGCTCCCGCGCCAACCCCGGCGGCATGGACGTGCTGCGGGTGCTCGGCTCGGACGTGCGCCCGCTGCGCGAGCGCAAGCCGCCCTGGTTCAAAGTGCCGGCCGCCGGCGGGACACGCTACCGCGAGCTATCCGCCCTGATCAAAGAGGAGAACCTGCACACCGTCTGCCAGGAGGCCGCCTGCCCGAACGTCGGCGAGTGCTGGGAGCGGGGCACGGCGACATTCATGATCCTCGGCGACACGTGCACGCGCCGCTGCGGCTTCTGCAATGTCAAGACCGGCAAGCCAACTTGGAACGATCCGCTGGAGCCGGCACGCGTCGCCCGCTCGATCGCGCGCATGGGCCTGCGCCACGCCGTCGTCACCTCCGTCGACCGCGACGACCTGCCCGACAAGGGTGCTTCGGCCTTCGTGGGCGTCATCCGCCAGGTGCGCAAGCAGGCCCCTGACTGCCAGATCGAGGTGCTGACACCCGACTTCCAAGGCCAGGAGATGCCACTCGCGAAGGTGATCGCCGAGCGGCCCGACGTGTTCAACCACAACGTCGAGGTCGTCCCGCGCCTGTACCCGATCGCGCGCCGCGGCTCGGAATTCCTGCGCTCCTGTCGCGTCTTGCGCAGCGCTGCGGAAATGGGCGAAGGCGAGGTCGTCACCAAGTCCGGATTGATGGTGGGCTTGGGCGAGACCCACGAGGAGATGGTCGCGACGTTTGAGGTGCTTGCGCGAGCACGATGTGCAGGTGTTGACGGTCGGGCAGTACCTGCGCCCCTCCGAGCGCCACTTGCCGATCGTGCGCTATTGGCACCCTGACGAGTTCGTGGCCCTCGAAGAGGCCGCCTACGCGCTCGGCTTCGACCACGTCGCCGCCGGCCCCTTGGTGCGCTCCTCCTACCACGCCGACAAACACGTGCCCCAACCGCGCCCGGGCATCGGGCCGCTCGCCGCGAGCGGATAGCGCACAGGGAACGCAGGGCGCAGGGACCGCGGGGAGCAGGACCGCAGGGCGCGCAGGGAACCGCAGGGCGCAGGACCCAAACGCGGAAACCGGGTTATAACCTACAAGTTATAAGGTGGGATCGTGGGATATAGAGCATCCAACGCCCCGCCCACAAGGGACACCCACTTTTTTGGCGTTGTCGCATCCTGCCGGCGAGCGCCGCCGGGGCGGGCGGATAGTCTGCGCACATGCTCGCCCCCCGCGCGCACGGGGGAACTGGCTCCTCGCATGATCCCCGTCAAGGACAACATCCCCCGCGAGCGCTTCCCGCTCGTGACGTCGATGGCGGTCGTGGTCGTCGTGATCGCCTACCTGCTCTCACGACCCAAGGGACTGTTGCCGCTGCTGGCCGACATTCTGTTCCTCTGCCTGCTGAGTCCAAGCGTCGAGGGTGCGCTCGGGCGCGTGCGCTTCGGTAGCTTGTGCCTCTTGGTTGGCCTGTTCACGCTGGCAGTCCGGTCTCTAGCCGGCGTCGGATCACCCTCAGCCGTCCTGCTCGGGACTTTGGTCGTAACCGCGACCGTGGTCGGCGGCTATCTCCTGCTCTTTCCACGGGCGCGCGTCCTCAGCCTGGTCCCGATCCCGTTCTACACGACGCTCGTCGAGGTTCCCGCGGCACTGCTGATTGGCCTGTGGCTTGTCCTGCAAGTGTGCTTCGACGTGGCAGGCCTCGCGTGAGCAGGCCGCATGACCCGCGTCGCCGTGCTCGCCATATCGCTTGCGTTCATCCTCGGCTTCGCGTTTCTCACGATCGGTGGTATCGAGCAGTTCGGCTTCAGCGTCCAGGGCGTGCTGTCGGTGATCGTGCTCGTGATCCTGACGGTTGGCATCGTCGGGGCCTTGCGCAATCCTCCACGTAGATGAGAGAGCCCTTATGACAGGCCCGCCGGTTCCGCCGCGGGAGAAGGCGCATGACCGGCTCGCCGTTCCTGCCTCAGAGCGGGCACTCGCGGCGGGCGCGGGCGCTTGCCAGACACAGGCGTCGGCGCAGGCGCATGCGCGCGCTGGCGGTTTGCGCGCTGGTGCTCGCTGCCGGGGTCGTGGCCGTCTCGCTGGGGCTCGCGCGCTCGGGCACGGCGCACAGCTCCGCGTCGCACGACCGACGCGCAGGCACAAACGACTCGGAGGAACACTCGCACAGGTCGGCGACCGCGACCGCGACACACTCCCCGGTGGGACTGCCGCTCGGCAAAGCCCCGCTGGCGCTCGACCTCAGCGCCACGAATGACCCCGTGCAGGCCAGCTTTCGCAACTCGCCACGCGCGGGTCTGCTGTTCGACCTGAATAACGGTCGCGTGCTGTGGCAGCTCGATCCATTGCAGCGCCTGCATATGGCAAGCCTCACGAAGCTGATGACCGCGCTGCGCGTGGTCCACTCCACAACTCCCGACACACCGATACTGGTGACCAAGGAGGCCGTTGACGCCGCCGGCTCGAAGGTCGGCGTGCTGCCGCTCGGCAAGCACATACCGACCGAGACGATGCTCTACGGGCTGCTCCTACCCTCAGGCAACGACGCCGCGACTGCGCTCGCCCAGCATGTGTCGGGCAGCGTCGGCGCGTTCGTGGCGAGCATGAACGTCGAAGCGGCACGGCTCGGCTTGGGCTGCACGCACTACAACTCGCCCTCGGGTTACATCAACGCGAGCAACTACACCTGCGCCGCGGACCTTGCGGAGCTTGCCTACGTGGACCTGCAACAGCCGCGCATCGCTCACATCGTGCGCACGGCGGAAGCGGTATTGCCGTTTCCGATCAAGGGGGGCAAGCTGTACCTGTACAACAACAATCCGCTGCTCGTCTACGACTATCCGGGCACGACGGGCATGAAGACCGGCTACACCGAATTGGCCGGCGATTGTCTGGTGGCAACCGCCGAGCGCGACGGTGTGCGCCTTGGCGTGGTCCTGTTGCACTCGCCCGATATGGGCCAGCAGGCGGAGTACCTACTCAACGCGGGCTTCGCCGACGTCCACCACCAGCGCCTGATCGCATCGCCGATGGTGCCGCCGGGTCGCTGAGCCGCCGGGTCGCCGAGCCGCCGGGTCGCCGAGCCGCCGGGTCGCCGGGTCGCCGGGTCGCCGGGTCGCCGGGTCGCCGGGTCGCCGGCAATAAACCAGCGCGGCTTGGCCGAGACCCGCCGCGTAGCGCACTTTTCGGAGCAGTGGTTGCGGCTTCAGAAATACGAAAACCGGATTATAACCTACAAGTTATTAGTGGGATCGTGGATATAGAGCATCCAACCCCCAAGCCCAACTCATGCTCTCCACCCCCGAGATCGTGGGATGAAGAATCCAACACCCCAAATCCCGAAACCGGGTTATAACCTATAAGTTATAAATGAGATCGTGGGACATAGAGCGTCCAACACCCCAAAGCCCACTGATGCTCACCCCTCGAGCCCTTTAGGAGTACCCTTAGCAGCCTAAAATTGACTGGCCAGTCAGCCAAAGGGAGAGCAACGTGGATCTTGACGACACGCCCGAGCAGGTAGCGCACCGCACCAGGGTTCGCGCCTGGCTCGAGGAGCACAAGGGAGAGGCGCCGGTGATTGGGAACCCCACCCACCCCGACGCGCTGACCGACGAGGCGGAGATCATCTCTGCCAGGCGCGCCTGGCAGGGCAAGCTGGCCGAGGCCGGGCTTGCCGGAGTCACTTGGCCCAAGGAGTACGGCGGCCAGGGGCTCGGCCCGATCGAGCAGGTGATCTGCAACCAGGAGATCGCCAAGGCCGGGGTGCCTGGCATCCTCGACGCGATCGGCGTCGGCATGCTCGGCCCGACACTGATCGCGCACGGCACCGAGGAGCAGAAGGGACGCTACCTCGGCCCGATGCTGCACGGCGACGAGGTCTGGTGCCAGCTGTTCTCAGAGCCGGCCGCCGGCTCCGACCTGGCGGCCGTGCAGACGCGCGCGCGCCAGCAGGAGGACGGTAGCTGGCGCTTGACCGGGCAGAAGGTGTGGACGACCAACGCCCAGTTCTCCTCCTACGGACTGCTGCTCGCGCGCACCGACCCCGAGCAGCACAAGCACAAGGGACTGACGATGTTCATCCTGCCGATGGACGCCCCCGGCGTCACGGTGCGCGGCCTGCGCCAGATCTCCGGCGAGGCCGAGTTCAACGAGGTGTTCCTCGACGACGTGCAACTCGATGCGGACGCGGTCGTCGGCGGCGTCGGCAACGGTTGGGGCACGGCGCTGACGACGCTGATGTTCGAGCGCGTCACGATCGGCCTCGGCGGCGAGGGGCTCGGCTTCAACTCGCTGCGCTTTACCAAGGCGATCGCCTCAGACGTTCACGGCCGGCGCGATCCGGAGGTGCGCAAGGAGCTTGGTGAGATCGTCAGCGAACTGCTAGCGGTGCGCTTCACCGGTTACCGCACTTTGACGGCATTGCAGAAAGGCCAGATCCCTGGGCCGGAGGCAGGTCTCGCGAAGGTAACGATCGTCAACGGCGCGATCAAAGCCGGCGATCTGATCGCCGACGTGCTCGGTCCGGACGCGCTCGACGAGGACAGCGAGTGGGCCTACATGATCTCGTTTTTGCCCGGGCTGAAGTCGGCCGGCGGCACCGAAGAGATCCTGCGCAACACGATCGGCGAGCGCGTGCTCGGGCTGCCCCCGGAGCCACGTCTTGACAAGGGAATCCCATTCTCGGAGCTGCGCTCCAAGGAAGGAGCGGCGGCATGATCGCATCGAGCCCATCCCGGCCGGCGCGGCCCGCATTTGGGTACGGACACGCAGGCGGCGGCATGATCGCATCCAATCCATCTCGCACCACACGCCCGCGGCGTTCGGGTACACACACGGAGGCAGTGGCATGAATCTCGCACTCTCAGACGAGCAGGTGTTCCTGCGCGAGGCGGCCCGCGGGGCGCTCTCGCGCTTCAAGACGCTTGAGGCCGCGCGCGCGGCGCTCGATGGCGAGGACAGCGCACTGCCCGACCTATGGCCTACGGCCTGTGAGGCCGGCTGGCCTGGCCTGTTGGTCGACGAGGCACACGGCGGTGCTGGCCTGGATGCGTTCGACGCGATGCTCGTGCTCGGCGAGTGCGGGCGCGTGCTCGCGCCGGTGGCGCTGCTCGGGCATCTGCCGGCCACGGCGATCCTGAGCGCCTCTCCGGCGGCCACAGGCCTGCTGGAGCCCTTGGCAACCGGCGCGCGGCGCGCGGCCTACCTGCCGGCGATGCCGCCCAACGACCTGGTGGACAAGTGGTGTGTCGATCCTGTACACGGGAGCGCGCGCCCCGCGGCTCCACAAGCAAAGGACGACGGCAAAGGCGGGGTGCTCGTGAGCGGGACGCTCGCCTTCGTGCCGGACGCACCAGGAGCCGACCTGCTCGTCGGCGTGGCGCTACTCGATGGCACCCCACAAGGGGGCACACCCCATGACGGGGCGCAGGCAAGCAAACCAGTCGGCGTCGCGATCGAGAGCTTGGCGAGTGGCGTGTCCGTCGAGGAGGTGCACCGCTATGACGCGACCCGCTCGCTGGGTCACGTGACGCTCTCAGGCGCGCAGGCAACGCTGCTCGACGCGCCGGAGGAGGCGCTTGCCGGCGCTTGGCATCTGACGCAGGCATTGATCGCCGCCGAGTCGCTCGGCAGCGTCGAGACGGCGCTTGAGATGTCCGTCGCCTACGCCAAGGAGCGTCACACGTTTGGACGCGCGATCGGCTCCTACCAGGCGGTCAAGCACTCGCTGACGGAGGTGCTGCGCCAGTTGGAGAACGGGCGCTCGCTGCTCTACTACGCAGGCTGGGCGCGCCAGGGCGCGCCGGCGGAGTTCCCGCTGGCAGCCAGTGCGGCGCGCTCGGTTGCCGGTCGCGCGCTCGACCAGGGGGCACGCACGATGATCTCCGTGCACGGCGGCATCGGCGCCACCTGGGAGCACGACGCGCCGCTGTACTTCCGGCGGGCTCAGCTATCGCGGAGGCTGGTCGGCGGCACCGGCGCGGCTACCGACAGGGTCGCGGGCGAGCTGATCGCACAAGCCGAGGCGGCTTGACGGATTGCGGGTTCGAGTCCGTAGCGAGCGCGGGTAGCAATATACTTTTTACGTGATTTACTATAGTAGCTACATATCGTAGTCACTATGGTAATAGAACAAAAAATATATACAACCTCCCTACCCGCTCACCCGATCATTGGGGACCATTGGGGGAGATTCAGTGGCGCACAGCCGCCGACCATTGGGGGAGATTCAGTGTTTGCGGTGGTGGCGCTTGGGCGGTTTGGCGCGCGCCACGGTGGCGGTTTCGGCTTCGAGGGCCGCCGCCACCGGCGCGCCGTAGGCCGCGTTTACGGCCTGCACCATCGCGGTTTCCAGCCCGCAGTTGATGCAGAAGCCGTGCTGTGACCAGCCGATCGCGCGGGCGAGGACCTGGTCGGCGTAGGTGACGCCCGTGAGGTCGTGGCCGTAGTAGTCGTAGGCGGCGTCCCAAGCCGCGCCGTTCAATTCCTCACCGGCGCCGTCAGCCGAGAGCAGGTGCGCGGCGGCCATGATCGCGTCGAAGTCGTCGTAGATCGAAGGGTGCTTTGCGGTCATGTGGTCGTAGGAGGCCGGGCGGGCGCCGTAGCGGTAGGAGTCGCTGACCAGCGCCCAGGTGGAATCGGATCCCCGGGCGGGCCCCCGTTGGTGACGTTGAACTGCATCGGGCCGCCGCAGCAGCCGGCGAAGTTGAGGCCGCTGTATATGCCCGGCGCGGTCGAGAAGGCAGACTCCTGGCGGTGGATCGAGGCGAGCAGCAGCCAGTTGACGCCGAACGTCTTCTGGGCAGCGGCGTAGATCGGATAGAAGCCCTGCATCCAGCGCTCGGAGATGTGGGTGCTGGTCTGGTCTTCGTACAGCGCGAGGTCGCGGTGGGCCTGTGTCGGCGAGGGGTCGCCGACGATCGCGTTAGCGCCATGCCCCGCGTGCGCGCGCGGGGCATCGGACGTTTCGGAAGACACACCACGCAGGCCTGAAGCGTTCGCGGCGCCTGGCACAGGCGTCGGCGTGACCGCGACCACCGGCGGCGGCGCGGCGCCAGAGGAGGCGCCACCCAAGACGCCGCTCAGCGCCAGCACGAGCGCAGTTACGCCGAGCAGGCAAAGCGCAAGCGCGACGGCCCATGCGCCGCGCTCAGAGCCAGGCTCGGGAACGTTGCCTTGGCTGCCGCATAGGCGCCATGCGATCTGCCCGCCCCGCTTCGGACTCTGGCTCGGGGACGTTGCCTTGAGGACGCTGCACGGCGCCATGCGATCTGCCCGCCCCGCTTCGGACTCTGGCTCGGGGACGTTGCCTTGAGGACGCTGCACGGCGCCATGCGATCTGCCTGGCCCGCTCCGGACTCCGGCTCGGGACGCTGCCTTCGCTGCTGCACTGTTCATGTGATCTCCACGGCCCGCCCAACCCGATCGGATACGTGCCTGGACGTTCTGTAGGTGCTTCCATGCATCTAGGTTCTCATGAACGCCCGATGCGCGTGACCGCCTGCGCACGAGCTGCACAGCGCCTGACCGCCGGGCGGCTCGCTCAGGCCGGCGCGAGCGTGCCCAGCTTCGCGCGAGCGAGTCGAGCAGCTCCGTGAACGAGGCTTCGAACTTCTCCACGCCCTCGCGCTCGACCGTCTCGGTCAGCTCGTCGTAGTCGACGCCGGCGCTTGGCCAGCTCGTCCAGCAGCGTCTGCGCCTCGGCCAAGCCCTCGCCCAGCGTCGCTCGCGGCGTGCCGTGGTCCTGGAAGGCCACGGATCGTCTCCTCCGGCATCGTGTTGACCGTGTCGGGGCCGATCAGCTCGTCGATGTAGAGCGTGTCCGGGTAGGCCGGGTTCTTGGTCGAGGTCGAGGCCCACAGCACCCGCTGCGGCGTCGCGCCCTTGCCTGCGAGGTACTCCCAGCGCGGGCCTTGGAAGGTCTGCTGGTAGTGGCGGTAGGCGAGCTTGGCGTTGGCGACGGCGAGCGTGCCCTTAGTCGTCGCTGGCCGGACCGAGTCGGTCAGCTCGTCCAGCGACGGTCGCCCTCGGTGTCGATGCGCGAGACGAAGAAGCTCGCGACCGAGGCCACCTTGCTCGGATCGCCGCCCTCGGCGACCAGCCGCTCCAGGCCGCGGATGTAGGACTCGGCCACCTCGGCGTAGCGCTTCAGCGAGAAGATCAGCGTGATGTTGACCGAGTGGCCCTTGGCGATCACGTCCTCGATCGCGGCCAAGCCCGGCTTGGTGGCGGGGATCTTGACGAGCAGGTTGGGGCGGTCAACCTCCTTGTGCAGGCGGATCGCCTCGTTGAACGTGCCCAGCGAGTCATAGGCCAAGCGCGGATCGACCTCCAGCGAGACGTAGCCGTCGCGGCCGAGGCCCTCCTCCCAGATCGGGCGAAACAGGTCGCAGGCCTCGCGGATGTCCTGCTCGGCCAGCGCCCAGAACGCCTGCCTCGACGTCGCTCGTGCCGAGCTCTTGCAGCTGCTCGTCATAGGCGTTGCCCGCGCTCATCGCCTTCTGGAAGATCGTCGGGTTCGAGGTGGCGCCGACGACGGCGTCCTCGTCGATCAGCTGCTGGAGGTGCCCGCCGCGGATCGCCTCGCGGCTGAGAAAGTCGATCCACACGCTCTGACCAAGCGCGGAGAGGCTCTGCAGTGGTGAGGGAGTGGGCATCTCGGCCTCCTAAAGGCGTGTCGAATTCAGTTTATTTGGGATAGCTGTTCGTTCCGCACTAAAAAAGAGGGCCGCAACCGCAATCGTGTCTCAGCGCGCCAGCAGTGCGCGAGCCCTGCTCGGCAATCGAATCGGCTGTGAAGCCAAGCTTCTCGAGCACCGTCGTACCCGGCGCCGAGGCGCCGAAACGGTCGATCCCGACCACCTCGCCGCGCGTCGCCGACCCACTTCCACCAGCTCATGCTGACGCCGGCCTCGACGGCCATGCGCGGCGACGGCGCGCGGGATCACGCTGTCGCGGTACTCGGCCGACTGCGCTTCGAACAGCTCCATGCACGGCATCGAGACGACGCGCACGTGCGTGCCCTCCTGCGCCAGCGCGCGCGCGGCCTCGAGCGTCGGCGCGACCTCCGAGCCGGTCGCGATCAGGACGAGTTGGAGGAGGGCCGACGCTCGTGCCGACATCGTCCCCCGCGCAACGCCCGCGACGTCCGCAGCACTGCGCCGGCGCCGATGCCCAGCGGCGCCAGCCGACCCGCCGGCTACCGGCAGCGCACCGGCCCGTCCGCCGCGGAGTCCGCGCCGGACTCCCACAGCACATACGCCGCCCTGCGCCAAGCCCTCGGCCGCGCCAACCTCCTCGCGGTCCAGCACCGGCAGGTTCTGGCGCGAGAGCAACAGCGCGACGGGCCCGTCCTCGCGCTCGAGCGCCAGCTTCCAGGCCTGCGCGGTCTCGTTCGCGTCGCCGGGACGCATCACCCACAGGTGCGGGATCGCGCGCAGGGCGGCGTAGTGCTCGACCGGCTGGTGCGTGGGCCCGTCCTCGCCCAGGCCGACGGAGTCGTGCGTCCACACCCACAGCACCGGCAGCTCCATCAAGCGCCGACAAGCGCACGCTCGCGCGCATGTAGTCGGAGAAGACCAGGAACGTCGAGCCGTAGGGCTTGACCATGCCGCCGTGCGCGGCCAGCCCGTTGACGATCGCGCCCATCGCGTGCTCGCGGATGCCGAAGGGGATGTTGCGCCCGACGTGTACACGCGAGAACTCGCCGGCGCCCTCGAACGTGGTCTTGGTCGACTCGACCAGGTCAGCCGCGCCGCCAGCCATGGTGGGCCCGTACGCGCTGATCGTGGACATCGTCTTTTGCCCGGCCGAGCGCGTAGCAATCGCTTCCCCTGCCTTGAAGCTCGGCAGGGCCTCCCGCCAACCATCGCGCAGGCGGCCCGACCAGGCCCGCTCCCACTCCTCGACGAGTTGGGGGTAGCGCTCGGACCAGGCCCTGGCACGCCCCTCCCATTCCTCCTGAAACTCCCTCCCGGACTCGCGCAGGCTCATGTGCTCGTAGACGCGCTCGTCCACGTGGAACTTCAGCTCGGGGTCGAAGCCCATCGCCTCCTTGGTCGCGCGCACCTCGTCTTCGCCGAGCGGCGCGCCGTGGGCTTTGGCGGTGTCGACCGCGTTGGGCGCCGGGTAGGCGATGTGCGAGCGCACCTGGATGAACGACGGCCGCTCGGTTTCCGCGCGCGCGATCGCAAGCGCCGCTGTACAGCGCATCGACGTCCTCGGAGTCAGCGACGCGCTGCACGTGCCAGCCGTCGGCGTGCATGCGCGCGATGTGGTTCTCGGTGTCGAAGGAGATCGAGGTCGTGCCGTCGATCGTGATGCGGTTGTCGTCGTAGCAGACGATCAGCTTGCCCAGCCCGAAGTGGCCCGGCGATCGAGGCCGCTTCCTGGGAGACGCCCTCCATCATGTCCCCGTCGGAGCAGATCGCGTAGGTGTGGTGGTCGACGAGCTCGTAGCCGGGCCGGTTGAAGTGCTCGGCGAGGAAGCGCTCGGCCATCGCCATGCCGACCGCGTTGGCCACCCCTTGGCCGAGCGGCCCGGTCGTGACCTCGACGCCGGGCACGTGCCCGCGCTCGGGGTGGCCCGGCGTGCGCGAGCCCCACTGGCGGAAGCTCTGCAGGTCCTCGAGCGACAGGTCGAAGCCGCACAGGTGCGTCAGCGAGTACTGCAACACGCAGGCGTGCCCGGCCGAGAGCACGAAGCGGTCGCGGTCGCGCCAGGCGGTGTCGGCGGGATTGAGGCGCAGCACGTGCGCGGTAGAGCGTGTAGGCCAGCGGCGCCAGCGCCATCGCCGTGCCGGGGTGGCCGGCGTCGGCCTTCTGCACCGCGTCCATCGCCAGCCCGCGGATCGTGTCGATCGAGAGCTTGCGCAGATCCTCGTCGTCGCGGAGCGTGGGCTCAGGAGCTTGGGCCATACATTGCGAGCCTACCTGACGTACGGGCGCCTCGCGTCGCGGCGGGAAACCGGCAACCGAGTGGCGGCGTCCGTGCGAGCAGTGGAGCCGGTGCGGACGTACACGCACCAGCCAGTGCAGGTCGTGGCGGCAGTGCGAGCGCCGATATGGCCAACGCGGATGCAGCGCGCGAACCATCAGCTTGCGCTCGCAGGCTTGTCCTCTCATATCGATCCAACCTCCGTGTCGGCTCGGCCATTCGCCAAGTTGTCCAACTCGCGCGCACTCCGTTTACCGTTACGCATAACAAATAGTACAGCACCTACAGAAAGACCGCCATGGATGTCCCCGCTAAAACGTTCCCTCATGCCATCCCCCGGATCGCAGATTTGGCCTTGCCCAATGCTGAAACTTTTGTTTGCAATGGATTCAGGCCCATGATGTCGCCCCCGTCAGTGACCCCGCAAATTGGATTGGGGCATCTTCGCGTGAAAACAAATAAATCATCCTTTACTCAGCTTGTCAAGAGCTAAGGTATAGGGATGGCGCCCAAGCCTCACAAGCAGAACGAGACCCGCGAGACCCGCGAGACCCGCGAGACCCGCGGGGCTCGTGGAGAGAGAGGGGAAGACAAGCCGCGCGGGACCCGCGGGGGTCGTGGACGGGGAGGGGGGGGCGAGCCGCGCGAGCGGGGTCTGCCGCGCGGCCCCCAGGCGCTGCCGCCGGAGCAGGTCGCGGCCGACCAGCGCGAGCGCCTGTACGAGGCCACGATCAAGGCCGTCAACGAGCGCGGCTTCGTCGCGACCACGATCTCCGACCTGGTCGCCGGCGCCGGCGTCTCGCGGCGCAGCTTCTACGAGCACTTCGAGAACAAGGAGGAGTGCCTGCTGGCCACCTACGACGAGCTGGTACGACGGCTGACGGCGCGGATCATCGCCGCCTATGACCCCGAGGAGCAGTGGACGCTGCAGATCGACGCGATCGTGCGCGCGCTGTTCGAAGCCTCCAGCGACCGCCCCGACGCGGCGCGTCTGATATCGGTGGAGATGGGCGCCGCCGGGCCGGTAGGCATCCAGCGCTGGGCGCGCGACGCGGAGATGCTGACCGCCTTCTTCGTCGCCGTCTTCAAGCAGGCCCCGGGCGAGGGTTCAGTACCCCAGCCGGTGGCGCGGGCGATCGTCGGTGCCTTGCGCACGATCCTGTACTCACGCGTGCGCCGCGCACGCTCCAGCCGCTCGCTGAAGATCGAACTGCAGAAGCTGACGCCAGACATCGTGGCGTGGATCCTCGGCTTCTATCCGACGCCGCCGGAGATCCCCGAGCAGCCGCGAGCGCAGCGGGACGTGCACATCCAGGGGGGCCGCGCGCCGGGCACGCTGGCGCCCTCGCCGCGCTGGGCGCCGCGCGGGCTGCCGCGCGGCGAGCACAGCCTGCCCAAGGGCTACGTCGCGCACAACCAGCGCGAACGGATCTTCGACGCCGTTGCCAACCTGACGGCAAGCAAGGGCTACGCCGCGCTCAGCCTCGAGGAGATCGTCTCCGAAGCCGCGATCTCACTGCAGACCTTCTACCAGCACTTCGAAAACAAGGAGGAGGCGTTCCTGGCCACGTTCGAGATGGGCCACGCCAAGGCGATGGCGGCCGTCAACAGCTCGCTCGATTTGCGCCTCAGCTGGGCCGCGAACGTGCGCCGCGGGCTAACCGCGCTGGTCGAGTTCCTCGCGTCCGAGCCCTCGATCGCGCGCTTGGCGTGCGTGGACATCCTGATCGCCTACCCGCACCTGACCGGCAGGGTCAACGAGGCCAACTATTCCTACATCGAGCTGCTCGACATCGGCCCGGAGGACACCTACCCCAACATGCCGGCCCCGGTCATGCGCGAAGCCTCGGTCGGGGGGATCTTCGAGCTGCTGCACGAGTACATCCTGGTCGGGCGCACCGAACAGCTGCCGGAGCTGACCGACTACTTGATGTACCTGGCGATCACGCCGTTTGCGGGGGCCGAGGCGGCGGCGAAGGCGGTGGCGGGGACGTAGACAAATCAAGCGCCTAAATGGTAGACTGCCTCGCATGAGCACCACCACCATCCGAGTCAGCGAGCCGACCCGCGACCGCTTCGCCAAGCTGGCGCTGGAGACCGGTCGTCCCATGAGCCAGCTGGTCGACGAGGCTGCCGAGGCGCTGGAGCGACGGGTGTTCTTTGACCGGCTCTCCGCAGGCTACAGCGCCCTGCGAGACGACCCGAGCGCATGGCTGGAGGTCGAAGCCGAGCGCACAGTCGAGAGCGGGGCGTTGCGTGACAGCTCGTCGTGAGCCCTCGCCGAGGCGAGCTGTGGCTGGTCGACTTCGGCGACCCGGTCGGTCGTGAGCAGTCGGGCACACGACCCGCGGTAGTCGTCTCGGCCGACCCGCTGAACGACAGCCGCGCCGGCGTGACGATCGTGGTGCCGCTCACGACCACGCATCGCGGGCTACCGTCGCACATCGAGATCGAGGAGGCACGCTCGGGGCTCGACGAGCTGAGCTACGCGAAGTGCGAGGACGTCAAGTCCATCTCCGAGCAACGCCTGATCGCAAAGCTCGGAGCCGTGGACGAGCAGGCCATGTTCCAGATCGCCCGCGCGCTGCGCTTCCTGCTCGAGCTCTGAGCTCGAGCAGCGCCTAGCGCAGGGGCGCCTACTTGTGCTTGGCTTTGTGGTTGCTCTTGCTCTTCTTGTGGGGCTTTGCCTTCTTTGTCTTCTTTGCCTTGTGCTTGGGGCAGCCTGTTACGGCGATTGGTGTTGACTCGTGTATGACTGCGCCGTTTTGGGCGGTGAAGGCGGTTGGCATCGCGAGTTTGGTTGTGCAGAGGTTGCCGTTGGCGGCTAGGGCTGAGTATTTGCCGTTGGGTAGGGTGAGTTCGAAGCTGCCGACGGGTGCGTCGGGTACGGTCGCGAAGGTGCTGCTGGTGATGCCTTCTTTGTTGATGTAGGTTTCGCCGTGCAGGTCGAGCGTGACGCCATATCCCTGCAGGACGATGATCAGTTCGGGGAACTTCGCACCACCGTGCGAGACGAAATAGGCTGGACCTTCCAACGGGACGGGCAAGAGTGGTGTGATCGCTCTTGCGTGCCCTACGATCGATGCCGCTGGACAGGATGCTGGGTTGGCGGCGAAGGCCTGTTCGGTGCACGCCTTCTGCAAGGTCGTCAACCGGGAGGGTAGTTGTTTTGGTAGGTCGACCTTGACCTTCGCGATGTTCGCCTGAGTGCCCTGCGGCGCTTTGGGATAAGCAAGCTTCACGCTCAAGTTCGCACCGTTGGTCCTCGATGTTTTCCCGGATGTAGAGACGGTGAAGCCGGGTTTGAATTCGAGGCTGCGACACGACCCGACTTGGAAGTGGCTTGAGATTGGTGCGCTTGCGCCGGGTCCGCCTGCGCCTGGTGGCGGGGTGCCCCAAGCGGTGCCGGAGAAGCTCATCGGATTACAATTGGTGGGGTTGAACATGAACCCAGGCCTGTCGATCACCGAGTCGATCAGCCGCAGGTCTGTGGGTACTCCCTTCACGATCTGTGGGAACGGGTCGGTCGTGACCGTGATCTGCGCAGTGTTCTGGATCGACTTCGATCTTTGCCCTGGTGATGATCGTCCCCAGGTTGAACGGTCCCGCGATCACATGCGTCACGATCGACAAGCCAAACGGTGCGCCGTCGTATGGTCCGGTGATGTAGATCTGTGATTCCGGGTTCCCTGGTTGTGGGATCACGAGTGGGTAGGGGCCGGGACCGGAGGCGACGGCGGCGTGGCCGATCTTCGATGCTTCAGAGCATTCGCCTTTGGATGCTTGTGGTTCGGGACACAGTGCGACCGAGGAGATCATCCCTGAGAGGCCTTGGGGGACCTTGAACTGGAGGCGTTCGATGCGCTGCTGGCCATCACCACGCGTCAACAACAACGAGAAGCTCGTAAACCCACCCGCCTGATCAGTCGTCGCACCCGCGGTCAGCGATGGGCTGAACGGCAGCGGAGTCGGGACGCAGCCGGCCCCGTCGGGGCCCGCGCTGATCGGGAAACTGTTCGAGAACGGGACATCCACACCGAACGGGCTCGTCCACGGCGTGAAATCGGCATTCGTCGTATAGGTCCCGCACTGGACCGGTGTCGCCAGTGCTGCCTGTGCGCCACCGGAGAACGTTAGCTTGAAGTCCGTGAACGGCAACGCAGGCGTTTCATCGACCGTCGTCGTCAACTGTCCCGTCGCTTCGTTCAAATGCACCGTCGCGGGAAGCTTCAAAAAGATCCCGTCGCCGGAGGCCGCGATCAACAGTTTCAGTTCGGGCGGGTTTGCCTGCAGGACGTAAACGTTGCCTTCCAGTTCGCCTTCGAGCTCGCCTTCCAACAACGGCGTCTGTATTTTGACTGTTCCCACCTTCGACGCTGATGGACAGGATTGTGGGCCTTCGCCATGAATGTTCGCTTCGGCTTCCCCACACGCCTGCAGGCCGGCGGCCTGACCAGGGTTGATCACCAACCCTTCGGGCAACGTCACCGACGTGTCCTTCAACGTTGCTGCGACGTCGCCTTCGGGGTTCAACAGGTTTTCCTGGGGAACCTTCACTTCGACGTTCAACCCCGCAGGGGTGTCGGCGAACCCGGTTTCTGGGATCGCGGTGATCGACGGTTCGATCGTCAAATGTTCACAACCGGTGAACCCGGTCGGTTCGCCCGCGTCGTTGTGCGTGACGGCTTCGGTGAACGGCGCGTCCGGATCTTCTTCACCGTAGTTCCATGTGCTCAACTCACGGATCGAGAACGCTTGCGGACCCACGCACGATGTCGGCAACGTCAAAAATGGTGTCGCGGTGTTCGCCCCCGGACAACCCTGTTGCAAGCAGGCCGGGGGGTTTTCGGTCCTGCGTTCATTATTGTGGCTTGCTTCCGCGGGGACACCCCACAACGTCAGTATATTCCCGAGAATACCCCCCAGAATTTCCACGTACGGGACGGTGACGTGCTCGACGATGCCGTACCCGTTGCCGCTGCGCACACCCGCATCAAAGGACGCTTTGAAACCACCGAGCGAGATCGCGAATTCATCCGGAACACCCGGCGGCGGCACCATATTAAACACACCTGCCTATCCCCAAGACTGCCCTCATAGAGCTCATCCGTGCCGATCTGCGACGCCGCGGGACAGTGCTGCCCGTCCAGTTGCGCGCGCGTGCACCTCGGCACCGCACCGGGATCACCAAAGAAACCAGGCGGCAAAACAGCTTCAAGGTCCCTCGCAGACCCACCCGCGTTCCCGCCTTCGGCTTGCCCCTCGGATTCTCGCGACTGATCACCTGGTTGAAGTTCACCGCGATCGTCGCGTCGTACGGGTGCGAACCAGCCTGCGTATCAGTCGTACCATTCGCGTTGGAGAACCATACTTCCCAAGCCGCGACCCCAAACCCCGGAACCCCCAAACCAACACTCACAGGATCAGACACGGTATTCGCAGTGGGCGCACCGCCACCGCTCATCACAACACCGTTAGAGTACGTGCCCGGGATCGCACCATTTTCCACGTTCACAGCAATCTCGACTTCTTCAGTCACCCTCGCGCCGTTACCCGCACCACTCGGGAGCGGCTCCAGGGCCGCCGGGTTACTCGTACACGTAATCGTGGTCGCACCAGTAACATCCCGTTCACCAGACCCATTACCCGTGCAAAACCAACGCGCCTCCCCAGGACCTCCATAAGTAGTGACGTCTCCATAAAGGTCGCACTTTCCCGATTCTTCCTCCTGTGGACTCAACGGTTCAAATATTTTTTCACACCCTGGGAAAGATTGCAGACTTCCCCCGCCGGCCTTCGTCGCGGTCACACCCGCAGGCAGCGTATCCGTCAGCGTGATAGGACCCTGACTCGGCTTCGCACCCGTATTGACAAACCCCACTTTGATCCTGCCCTTACCACCCGGCGCAAGCGTCGTAGGTTCGACAAAAGAGAACGCGTGCCAACCAGCGCCTTCGCTAACAGCCTCAGCGGAAGCACTGCAACAACCAAGCGCACAGAACACAACGAGAACCGGAATGATAGACCGCTTGAACATGCTAGATCCTCCCCCTCGAGCGTCCACTAGACCTACCCGCCTTGCTCGCCGCTCTCCTCGCCCGCTTCGCCTTACGCTTCTTCACACACCTGCCGTCCTTCTTTACGAAGCCCTGCTTACACTTCGCCGACTTCGCCTTGACGCCCCCTGGATGTTTCGCGGACGGCGCTGCCGCTGTGAAGTTGCCGATCCCCTCAAACGTGACGCTCGCCGGTGTCGCAAAGACCGGCGACGCCGGTGGCACACCCTGACAACCAGTCCCAGCACACTCAGCCGGCGTCGTGGGGCGCACCCCGTCCACACGCACGTCATACACATCATCGAGATCATTGCGATCTTCGGCCACCAACTGCGCACGTGTGATGATGAACACATCGTTACCATTCGCCGAGGCGTCCAACAGATACGAGTTTTCCGGATCGCTCCCACTGGAGAGCAGAAAGATACAACCCTGGGCCTGCTGGCAGCTACCGCTACCGTTACGCTCCCACTCATACACATCCAACCATCCATTTGTGGCCTGTGGAGCCAGCGGTTGAGCGCTCTCGAAGAACACACGACTACCGTCTTCGCTGATCCACCGCGGCTGATACGTCGGCTGCAGACTGACCGGAAGCGCCGCCCCCACAAGCCCAGTCGCCAAACCTTCTTCGATAAGGGAAGCCTTCACCGTGGCTGCGTTGGTGGTCACGGGCGCTTCACCGGTCGGGTCGCACGACACGCACGTCAGCTTCCCCGACAGCGCTTCATAGAGGAACACCTCATCGACCGGTTCCTCCACTTCCTTACTCACACCCTTTTCTGTGCCTCCCTTCATTATGCCCCGATTGTCATAGCCTGTCAAGCTCGCATTCGACAAGAACACGAGACTGTGACCGTCCGGGGTGACCTCAGCCGTACGCGAGCCGATTTCTCCAGCGTAATCGGAGGTGGGTTCTTCCTCCACATAATCGTCGGAATTCGCAGCATCCCTCGCCACCAGCGTGCTGACACCAGCATGCCACAGAACGATGTCGTTACTCGAATCGACATAGTAAACGTATTCGCCGTTTTCGCTGATACCGGCCACACCCTTAACTTCCACCCCGGGAGACAGGTCCGTGGTCTGCCCGGTTTCCAGGTCGTACTCGTACAGGTCGCCCTTCGTGAAGAAAACCTTCGACCCATCCGTGCTCGCGCCCTGGAAGATGCCACCACCACCAACCGCCGCGTTGACCTGGACCGTGCACGCATCCGTCGCGACCAAGCATTCTTCTTCGGGGCCGACAGGACTCTGCGGCCGCGTATCGTTCTCGCGCACATACAACGCCCGCGACCGATGTTCGACGGTCGTATGGTCCTTGGTGCTCAGGAACGCTTCCGGAGCATAGGTCCAGAAAACACGCGACCCATCAGCAGAGATCACATGCGCAAAACCAGGACCACCACCAGGAAACCCTTTATTATCGACGGTTTCTTGGATCGAACCGAACGCACCACCCGGCGCAACACTGCCATTCGGTAGCACATCCACGAGATACAGCTTCCCGCCGACATGATCATACAAATAATGGGCAAATTCGTTGTCCTTGCCCGCTTCGACTTCCTGCTTGACGTCTTCGCGGACTTCCCGTTCGAACTGACCTTCGCCTTCCAACAAATCAGCATTGCTTTCGAACAACAGATGACTGTACGGCCGAACCGTCGCTGTACCCGCATTCGCGCCAGCATACGGCGCCGCCTCGGCTGTCGCCCCCTCTACATTAGTCCTAAGTTCTTCTGCGGTGCGGTCCGGGACCGTGGTCAACAACGATTCGTATCCGCCGTCCACGCCACCCGCCATCGCATGCGCGTAAAGACCATAGTATTCCAATGGGGCGCCCGTCACCGGAACGCTGGGGCCTTCAAGGATACCCAGCGAAAGATCGGTTGTGAACTCACGATATTCAGCGTGCACCGGCGCGGTTCCATCCGCTTCATCCTGCGAGCCTGTTTCAAGCGCCACCTGCGTCCAACCACCCCCCGGCGAACGCGTCGAAAGATACTCATTACCCTTACTCGTCCCAATCGAACTCGTGCCACCCTTCAGCGGCGGATCACCCACATACGCCACCGCTTCACCATCAGCCGCAGCCTGAAACGGCAAAGCGCTATTCGCGGGGATACCGTGTCCGTTGAAACCACTCAACACACTATTTGCGTGTGGAATGTAAATGTTCACATCCTGAAACGACCCCACCGGACTGACAGGTTCATAAACACGGCCATCGGGCAACCCAGCAACCGACTCGTACGTCGCAAACGTAACATCCGGACCATCTGTCGTACCCAACGTGTTCGTCGCGACAACCCGCAAGTGATACTGCGTACCAGGCTGCAACCCCGTAAATCCGACACGCACAGCAACACCCTCGTTGGCGCTACCTATGTTTTCTTCGGGCGTGCTCGCACCGTAGGACGTACTCGTACCGTATTCGACATGGTATTTCGTCGCGAGACCATCCGGGTCGATCGTCGCGCTGAACGTCGCCGCGATCACACTCACATTCGAGAACGATTCGCCCGCCGTCGTCGGAGGGCTGATCGTCACACCCACCGCCCTATTGGTACCGTTAGCGCTCGCGGCGACCAGTCGCACACTGCGCACACTCGACGGCGGCAGACCAGTGAGTGTCGCGCTCACAGGGAGCGCTGCGGTCCCCACCAGTGTTTTGGGTTCCTGTTCGCACGCGACCTTGTTCGTGTACTTGTCGGGTTCGGTGCCGTATTCGAAATAACATTCGGTGACGGCTTCGCCTTCAGGGTTGACCGTCCCCTTCAATGTCATCGCCGTTTCCGACACGTTCGACGGTGTTCCCGTGACCACAGTCGGCAACGGCACGTCATCAACCGTCATGATCGTGTTCGCACCACGCTCGCTCGCGTACACCGTACCATCGCCACCCACACCCACACCATACGATTCCGAGAGACCTACCGTGGGAAGCGTTTCAAGCGGCGGCGTATCGTACGGTTCACCAAAAGGCCCAAACAACACGATACTACTACCCCTATCGACAACGATATTGTTCGTGGAGGGATTGACCGCAAACGTCGTCCCACCATTAAGATATTCTCCCACTTCTCCCACTTCCACTGGGCTTGGCGACCTGAACTTATAGATGTTGGCCACCGAGTTGATGTAAATGCTCTGCTGCGAGTCGACCGCGAAACCACGACCCACACTACCGATGTTGGGTTTGAACTTCTTTTCGCAGACACCAGTGCTGTTGCACTCCTCGACATCCGCCTGTGAGTCCAAAGTCCACACATTCCCAGACGGATCCACCGTAACCTCGGCGAAACCCCCTGTCAACTGGCCCAAATACGCGCCGGTAGCACTGAACTTGTCGACCACGTCGTTAACGTTGTCGAGGACGTAAACGTCCCCCGCGGAAGGATCCAGCGGATTGTTCGAATTGTCCACCGCGACCTCTTCAGGCGAGGAGAACGCGCCCGTTGGCGCCGCCGTGCCATGTTCGACTTTGGCGACGCCGCCTTCGACCACTTCATAAGTGCCGCTACCGTCGAACTGGCCCAAATACACATCGGTCGAACTGAACCGCTCCACACGATCATTGCCCTTATCGACAACATACACGTCGCCGGCGGCAGGCTGCACGAGCGGTTCGCTCGAATCGTCCACGGCCACCCCAACAGGTTCCTTGAACTGGCCGGGCCCCGAACCTTCGCTACCGAACGAGACACCCGAAATGTACACCCTCTTCGCCAACGCCGGCGAAGCAAAACCCAACACCAACGCGACGAGCACGACCACGCAGCCCAAAACCCATGTACACCATGCGCCCGATAGACGCTCAGAATCAAACATACCGATACCTTTCAAAATGGGAATACATGGGAGTCGGTGTGCGTTGCGTATCGCATACCCTGGCGAGATGACCCGGACGGGCACAGAAACCCGTCCGGGCATCGCGAATCCATCGCGGGTGGACGCATCACACCGTCCTTAGTTTTCGGTCAGCGCCCACGTGCCAATGGCCTCTGGGAGCGCTCCTCCTTTTTCATTTTCAGGTCTTATTTCCAGGAGAGCTCCGGTTGTGGATGCGCCTGGCCTCCCCAGCCCTTCGCCACTCATGCTGATCCCGACATATTCCACGTGTTTGTCGTATGTTGTATATACACACAGATCGCCGGGGCTGGCCTTTGGTTCCGCGGCACTACCGGCAGGAGTACCGCATTCCGTCGGCGGCACACCCGTTCCAACTTCATTCCCTTCTTCTTCGATGAAATGGACGTGAGCCGCTGCCAGAGATGCCTTCAGCTGGATCGGGAAGGAGAGCGCAATGAGCTGCTTCTCCGGAAATTCGACCCCCGGGGGCTCAACACCAATAGCCCAACTGCCGGTCTCGGTCGCACCGGAGGGAAGAGTGTTGTTCGGCGTCCAGGGCGACCCATTGCAGGCATAATGCTTGGCGCCCGAACCTTCGACTTCGAAACTAGAGCCACCTTCGACGCAGTTGGCCCCGGGTTCTTCTTTTGCCACCACTACGGTCTTGCCGTTTTTACCGTTCGTGCCCGGAGCGCCTTCTTTGCCCGGTTCGCCATTCGTGCCGTTCGCGCCGGCTGCGCCGTTTTCGCCTTTGGCTCCAGCGGCGCCGGCAGGCCCTTGAGTTCCCTGCGCCCCCGCGGCGCCCTGGGCGCCATTGGCCCCCGCCTTGCCTTTCAGCGAGGCAAGCACGCTCGGCTTGATCTGTTTGCTCGAGGTGATCAAAAATTTACTAGCGGCAAGTGCGCCGCCTGACATCGCGAATACCAGCGCGAACGTCGCGACGACGTTCGCATAGGTCAGCCGCTTGCGGATAGGTGAAAACATTTGCTGGACTCCTCCCCTTGTTCCTTGCTTACGTTTGAAGTTCACTGCCGGCTCCCGAGCTCGAGGCCGATCGACTGCGTCACTTGCACGCCGCGCGCGGTCAGGCGCCAGACGTTGGCCTCGCCCCTCGCGTCGGCCTCGCGGGCGTTTGCGAGCAAGCCGAGGCGCTCCAGGCGCGCGAGCAGCTTTGACATCTGGCCCTGGTCGGGCACATCGGCGAGCTCGCTGAGGCGGCGGTTGCTCGCGCCCGGCTCGGCGGCGACGCATTCAAGGACCCGCATCGTGCGGTAGGTGAGCCGCATCGAGATGCCGGCAAGCACGTCCTCGGCGAAGCGCTCGTCTTGCGCGCGCCGCTTGCGCCGGCCGGTCGGTTGCGCGGGCGCGGGGCGGGTCCGTTCGCGCCTGGCCGCGGCCGGGCCGAGGTAGGGCAGCACGATCAGGCCCATCAGCTCACCGAGCAGCGGCGTCAGCGGCACATCGCCGGCGCGCTGCAGGCGCGTGTGCACGATCGTCAGGGCAGCGCCGACAAGGCCCTCGGCTGTCAGCGGCGTCGCCTGCGCGCCCTTGGCACGCTGCTCGCTTGCCTGCCCCCCGTGATGGGGTGCGCCCTTCAGCGTGCGGCCCTCGTCGAGAACCGCGGCCAAGCGCGCCAGCAGCTGCCCGCGCCTGGCCTGCAGCCTGGCGTCGCCCTGCAGCGAGTGGACCACGCACACGCGCGCCATCGCCGGCTCGCGCTCAAAGAAAGACAGGATCGTCCACAGGCCCCCGCGCACCCGCTCGCGCCACGGCAGACCGTCGAGCTCCGCGGCCGCGAGCTCGCGTTCGATCAGCGCGAGGACATCGTCGAAGACCGCCAGCAGACAGTCCTCGCGCGTCGCGAACAGCTCGTAAAAAGTGCGCCTAGAGACGCGCGCGCGGCTCGTGATTTGGGCTACCGAGGTATTGACACTGCCGACCGCGTCCAAGGAGCGGATCGCGGCTGTGAGCAGGCGGTTGCGTTGGATCTCGGTTGGCAGGGCGTGCGCCGGTGCCGCTGGGGTGCTGGGCGCGCGACGCACCGTGCGCGCTGGGCGCGCGGTGCTGCGCGGCCGGCCGCTGGGCCTGCCGCTAGCGGCCAATCCGGCCGCGTGACCGCGACGTGTGCCAACCAGACTGCTCATTCCCCTGCTGCTCCCCTCCATCGACCTTGGTGCTGAAACTCAAGGTGTATAAGAACAGATTCTTATGCTTTTGTCAATAGCTTCTTTCGAAGCTGGTCGCGGCAGGGCGTTGCGAGCCCCGCGCCGCGGCCTCGCCGAGCGCCCGCGTGCGCGGCCGCTCCAGCTCGCGCCTGGCCGCCTCAGGGCCCAGATACGGGTGCACGATCGTGCTCATCAGCGACGGCGCCAGCGCGACGAACGGGCCCGCGGGCCCGCGCAGCAGGCGCGTATGCACAAGCGAAACGCACGCCCCCACGAGGTTCTCGGCGGTGCCGGGGGGCAGGGCGGCTGGGTTTTCGGACGGTGTGGCGTCCGCACGAGTCGCCATGTTGACACTGTGCGCGGCGGCGTCGGCGCTGGCCCCCTGGGCGCGCGCGAGCGCCTGCGCCAGCGCGTCGAGCGCCTGCCCGCGCCGCTCGAGCACTGCCGGCCCCCACGCGATCGAGTCGACCACGAGCGCGCGCGCCGTCTCGGGCCGCTCGTCGCAGAAGCGCAGCAGCTCGATCAGCGCCGCACGCGTCCGCTCGAGCCAGCCATCTGCCTCTCGATACGCCGGCCCCACGCGCGCCGCGACCTCCGCCAGCGCCGCGTCGAACGCGACCACACGCATGTCCCCGCCGGCGCCATCCGCGCCGCCCGCACCCTCAGGCGCGCCCTCTGGGAGCGAATCCTCTGCCTGGAGCATCGTCTCACCTCCTGCTTGGACCTTGTCAGCCAACCAGGGTAACATAAAAACAGATTCTTATACTCTTGTCCTTGGTTGCGCGGGCGGGCGGTGTCCGAATACGCCCCTACCGGCGCGAGCTGCAGCGTCCGAGCTCTGACAGACCGGCGCGGCGGCGAGCGTCAGCGCCGCGCGCGGGCGCGCTTGGCTGCGAGCGTGGGGCTCGCGTGCGGGTGCTCGAGCAGGTGCTCGGCGTGCGCGTCGGCGGCGTGCAGCGCGAGCAGTGGCACCAGCACGATGTAGGTCAGTTGCTCGTGCAGCTCGGGCAAGCGCTCGATGCTGTCCCGCAGCGCGTGTTCGTGGACGAGCTCGAGGATCCCCCCGGCGAGCATGTCGGCGCACGCGGGCGGCAGGCCCGGGTGGGCGCGTAGCCCGGGCCCCAGCAGCTGCTTCAGCGCCTGCGCGCGGCGGTCGAGGAAGGCAAGGCCCGGTCGGCCCAGGCCGAGCGAGCCGAGCGCCATCACGCGGGTGGCCGCGGGGTCGGCGGCCGCTGCCGCCAGGTAGGCGCCGAGCGCAGCGCCGATGGCTGTGACCCACGCGGGTGCGTCGTCGGGCATGTCGTCCGGCGCCGCTGCATCAAGCGACTCCGCCGCCGGTCCGCCCGCCTCGACCGCTCCGCCCAGCGCGACGGGATCGCTGGAGGATGCGCCCGTCTCGAAGGCTCCGCCCAGCGCGGCCGCGTACGCCTCGCGCGCGCGCTCGATCAGGCGCTCGTGCACCGCCTCGCACGCGGCGAGCAGCGCGTCGTGGCTCGTCTCGAAATGCTTGTAGAAGGTCCCGAACGAAACCCCGGCGCTCGCGGCGATGTCGGCGAGGCTGATCGACTCGCCCGCTTTCTCGGCGGCCAGCTTCAACATGGCAGCCAATATCCGCTCCTTCGGGCCGTCGTCGGTGGCCACCGCGTCCGCGCCCCTCACATCACCGCCCAAGACCACCCCTTCGCCCGCAGGCAGCGGCACATGCGCGTACACCAGCATCCAGTCGAGCAGCTGCTCGACCAGCGCGGGCAACTCGCGTGCGGGCCGCTCGCGCAAGTGCACGTACAGCGCGCGGCGGATCGCCCCGACGGTGGCCGTGACGAGCAGGGGCGCGCGCGTGGCGTGCGCGCCGTCGGGCCCAAGCGCGGAGTCCAGCAGCGCGCGCGCCCCTTCGGCCAGCTGCTCGCGAGCCTCAACCTTCCCCTGCGCGACCGTCAGCACGTCGCCAAGGCACACGCGCGCGGCGGCCGGCCAGACCTGGGCGAAAGCGGCGAGCGCGCTCAGCGCGGCGTGCGCGCGCTCGCCGTCCTCCATCCCTGGAGCGTTGTAGGCGGAGACGAGCTGCCCGGCGGCGCGCGCCAGGTGCTCGTCGTAGGCGGCGAGAAAGCACCCTTCCATACCGCCAAAGTGTTCGTAGAAGGCAGCCCGAGCGACGTGCGCCCGCGCGGTCAAGTCGGCGAGGCTGGTCCCCGCGAACCCCTGCGCGTCGACCAGCTCGACCAGCGCGATGCCAAGGCGCGCGCGCTGGCTCTCGGCGACCAGCTCGCGCGGCAGGCGCATGCCCGGAGCAAGCTTGCCGGGTATCGCTGGGCGCCCGCCGCCGCTGTTTGGCTTCTTAGCTGGCATCGTCTAAGCCCGTCGCATCCGACCTGTGTTCGTGGGGCACCGACCCACGCTCGTTGGGCACCGACCCACGCTCGTAAGCGACTGACCCGCGCCGCCCGCCGGGGACCAACCTGCGCTCGTGAAGGGGGTTGATTTCAGTCGTGCGAGCATACCAAGCTGCCACCTGTAAGAACACGGGCTTATAGACCGTCGTGGGGGTCGCGATGGAAACGCCCGCGGGGCGGCGGGGCAGCGATCGCACCGGTCGTGGAAGCGGCACCCCAGCCCCCCGTTGCCGCCGCGATCGGCGCCAGGCAGGCAAGCACCCGTTCGAGCAACTGCTGCGCCGCCGGGGCAGGTTCCTCCGTGAACGGCCCCTCGTGCGGCGCATAGTAGGCACACAGCACGTGCGCGTGCGCCTGCAGGGCAAGCGAGTGCAGCGCCTGCAACAGGCACTGCTCGACGCCGGCGAAGTGCTCCTCAAAGCAAGCGGGCGAGAGCCCGGCGCGAGCCGCCACCTCCGCAACGCTGCTCTGTCCATATCCATGTTCGCGTGTCTCCTCGATCGTCGCCGCAAATAGACGCTCACGCTCCAAGCGCTCGCGTCGTGAGCACGGCGAGCGCGCTGCAAGCGACCCTTGCGAGACCATGCTTCCGGGCGTAGCCAAGGCACCAGCTCACTCTCTCACCACGTACAACCCCGCCTCCCCCAGCCAAAGTCAACCGATCGGGCGCAAGGGGCCAGCTGGGGCCGGCCCCAAGCACCACGCTCTACCGCCTGTTTCCTCCCTCGCAGAGCAAAGGACAAAAGTACATGTCCATTCTTATCACGTGTGGCTCGTCTTGTCAATGACTGTCGAGAGACGATGCGTCACGCGAGCCTCGAGATGGCCAGACCCGGACTCGAACCGGGGACACCACGATTTTCAGTCGTGTGCTCTACCAACTGAGCTATCTGGCCGCGAGATCCGATGCTACCGGCTCACGCGTGGCTCCCGCCGAGTCCCTCATGCCATACCACGGCTCCCCTCAAGCCATACCACGGCTCCCCTCAAGCCGTGGCTGGGGCCCGTCAGGCTGTGCCGCGCTCGAATTCCTCCACGAGCGCGTCGTAGGTCTCGCGCAGACCCTGCTCGATCGACACCTGCGCGCGCCAGCCCAGCGCGCTCACTGTGTGGCTCGTGTCCAGACAGCTGCGCTTCAGCTCGCCCGGGCGCAGCTCGGCAAGCTCTGGCTCGATGTCCGAGCCGGCAGCGGCCTTGAGCACTCTCCACAGCGTCAACACGTCGGTCTCCACGCCAGTAGCCACGTTGAATGTGCCGCGGTTGCCGTTGGCGGCGATCAGCGCGCCGACGACATCACCGACGTGCACATAATCGCGCGTCGGCGTGCCGTGGCCGAACATCTTCGGCGTCTTGCCTGTATGCAGGTGCTCAGAGAAGATCGCGACCACCCCGGCCTCCCCGTGCGGGCTCTGGCGAGGGCCGTAGACGTTGCCGAGGCGACAAACAGCGTGCGGCACGCCGGCGGACAGAGACCAGGTGTTGACGTATGCCTCGGCAGCCCACTTGGAAGCGCCGTAGGGAGCCAAGCGGCGCGGGGATGCGCCCCTCGGGCGTGGGCAGCGGCGCGTCATCGCCGTACAACGCCCCACCGGTCGAAGTGAACGACAGCGGCGCGCCCAGCTTGGTGGCGGCGTCAACGACGTTGAGCGTGCCGAGCACGTTGACCGAGCAGTCGCGCGCCAGGATCGGCGACCGACGCCGTCACGGAGGCCTGCGCGGCCAAGTGGTAGACGGCGCTGGGGCGCACCTCCTCGAAGACGCTCTCAAGCGCGGCGCGATCGACGATGTCGAGCTCGCGTAGTGTCGCGCCGGCGGGCACCTTCTCAGCGCTGCCCGAGGAGAGGTCGTCGACCACGGTCACCTCGTTGCCGGCGGCGAGCAGCGCGTCGGTGAGGTGGGAGCCGATGAAGCCGGCGCCGCCGGTGACAATCACGTGTTGTGGCATTTGGCCGAAGCCTATCGGCGAATGCGGAGGTATTGGTGCAGGTGGCTATAGGGTCCTAAAAAGGGGTGCCGCGCGGGGGTACGAGCATGCCGGGAATCAAAGGCCGGATTACAACCTAGAAGTTGTATATCTCGGGAGTACAACCTAGAGGTTATATATCGGATCCCTCGTATCTTTGAACAACATCCCCTCGTGCCGCGCCAGAAAGCCCCGCCAAACAGGAAACCGACATGCGCAACCGTTTGGGTTGCCCTTTGGAGGATGCTCCGGGCTTTGAGACCGTCTTAGCCGCGAGCCAGCATGTAGCGATTCATCGTCGCCATCACGCGGCGAGTGATCGCGTCGGCGCGGTGCTCGGTGCTGAGATCGATCTCGCCCGCCTCGCGCAGCTGCTCGATCTGGCGCATCGCCGGCTCCACCACCTCGTCCTTGAGCGTGGCGGGGTCAATACCGTCCTCGATCGCCTGCGCGATCGCCTCCTCGGCAAGCTCGGCGTCGCCGAGGCGCATCGCGTCGGTGTAGATCTCAAGCGCCGCCGCGAGCAGCGAGCTGGGATCGGAGCGTGAGCGCGCGCGGGCGTCGACGCCGGAGCTGTCGAGCACCTCCATGAACTTGTGCAGCAGCACCGGGTCGAAGTGACGGTCGGCCTGCTCGAGCATCATCTCGACCGCCTTCTCGACCGGGAACGCCTTGCGGTAGACACGATGGGATGTGAGCGCGTCGAAGACGTCGGCGATCGCGACGATGCGGCCCTCGATCGGGATGTTCTCGGCCGCGACGCCACGCGGGTAGCCGCCCCCGTCCCAGCGCTCGTGGTGGGACAGTGCGATCGTCGCGCCCATATCGAGGATCGAGGAGGAGGAGCCGCGCAGCAGGCGGTGGCCCTCCTCGGCGTGCGTCTCGACGATCGCGCGCTCCTCGGACGTGAGCGCGCCCGGCTTGAGCAGGATCGCGTCGGGGATCGCGACCTTGCCGACGTCGTGCAGCGGCGCTGCGTAGCCGATCCGCCTGCAGAAGTCGGGGTTCATTCCGATCGCTTCGGCAAGCAGCGTCGAGAAACGCCCAATGCGCTCGATGTGCGCACCGGTGTCCTCGTCGCGAAACTCGACAGCCATCGACAGGCGCCGGACAGTCTCGGCTTGGGCGATCTCGAGCTCTGAGAGGGCGCGGCGCAGATCGTCGCCCCGCTCGTCAATCTCGATGCGCAGCGCTTTGCGGCGGTCGTCGCCCAGCAGCCAGCCGCAAACACCGGCAAGCAGCGCCAGCACAAGTGCGCCGATCACGCTCAGCGCCCGGCTGCCTGCGATCAGCGCGACGATCGCGCCAGCGGCCAACAGCAGCACCAGCGGCGCCCTGTAGCGCGGCGGGCGCTGACGTCGGCGCACAGCCTCGGTGCTCGTCGCACGGGCGACGCCCTCCTCACGGCGCGTCTGCTCCTCCGCGGAGCCGTCGAGCAGCGCTCGCAGGCTGTCCGACTGGGATGCTGCCTCGACCTCGCTGGAGGCCAGAGAATCCTGGGGGGTTGTGAGGCCGTGCGTTAGCGCGCCCCCGCGTGGGACGGATCGCTGCAAGCCAACCTTTGTGACTCCACGCACGAAAAGCACTCCGTTTCTTCGCTGTTCGTCTATTCGGCTGTTTAGCAAGCCCGCTTGAGCTACCCGCAAACGAGCTACGCAAATCACAACAATTTTCGGCGGTAATTTTGCCTAGTCGGACGAAGATGACACCGCTCCGCGACTGCGAACGTCCGGCGACTGCGAACCTCAGGAGGGCGTCTCGTCAAACTGATGTTCAGAGGTTGAGCGCGACGTACTTCGTCTCCAGGTACTCGCCGATGCCCTCGAAGCCGCCCTCGCGACCGAAACCCGACTGCTTCACGCCCCCGAAGGGAGCCGCTGGGTTGGAGACGATGCCTTGGTTGACACCGACCATGCCGGCTTCGATCGCCTCCGATACGCGCAGGGTGCGAGCCAGATCGCGCGTGTAGATATAGGCCACCAGCCCGTACTCCGTGGCATTGGCGGCCTCGATCGCCTGCTCCTCGGTGGAGAACGTGCTCACGGGAGCGACGGGCCCGAACACCTCCTCACGCAGGATGCGCGCGTCAGAGGGCACCTCATCAAGCACGGTCGGCGCAAAGAAGTAGCCCCCCGGCGCGCGGGAGGAGCTCCCGATCACCGACGGCGAATCCCCCAACTCGGGGGAGGAGTCCCCCGGCGCGGAGAACGTGCCGGAGCGCCCGGGGGCATCCAGCGGCTCGCCGCCGCAAAGCAGCTTGGCGCCCTTTTGCACGGCATCCTGCACCAGCTCCTCGACGATTTTGCGCTGGCGATCGTCGATCAACGGGCCGACGTCTACGTCCGGCTCGGTGCCGCGCCCTACCTTCAGCTTGGCCATGCGCTTGGCCATGCGCTTAGCGAACTCTTCGGCGAGCGACTCGTGCACATGGAAGCGGTTGGCCGCCGTGCACGCCTCGCCCACGTTGCGCAGCTTCGCGATCAGGGCGCCCTCCACCGCGGCGTCTAGGTCGGCGTCCTCGAACACCACGAACGGGGCGTTTCCGCCCAGCTCCATCGAGACGCGCAGGACCTGTTCGGCCGACTGCTCGATCAGCTTTCGGCCCACCTCGGTGGAGCCGGTGAAGGACAGCTTGCGCGTGCGTGGGTCCTTCAACAGCGGTTCGATCACGGCGCCAGAGTGGTGCGCCGTGATCACGTTGAGCACGCCATCGGGCAGGCCCGCCTCAGCCAGTACGTCCGCCAACGCGAGCATCGACAAAGGTGTCTGTTGTGCCGGCTTGACAACCATCGTGCAGCCCGCCGCGATCGCCGGGGCGATCTTGCGCGTGCCCATCGCCGTCGGGAAGTTCCAGGGCGTCACGAACACGCACGGGCCGACCGGCTGGCGCATCGTGAGGATGCGTCCCGCGCCCGTCGTGTTGGTCATATAGCGACCGTGGATGCGCACCGCCTCCTCGGAGAACCAGCGCAGGAAATCCGCGGCGTAGTTGATCTCGGCCTTGGATTCGGCGAGCGCCTTGCCCATCTCCAGCGTCATCACCAATGCGAGGTCGTCCGCGCGGGACAGCAGCAGCTCGTACGCGCGGCGCAGGATCTCACCACGATCGCGCGGTGCGCTCGCGGCCCACGCGGCCTGCGCATCGGCTGCCGCGCTCAGCGCTGCCAGCGCATCCTCAGGGGTCGCGTCGGCCACCTCGGCTAGCGCCATACCCGTCGACGGATCCTCCACGCTGAGCGTTTTCCCCCCGCTGGCCTTGCGCCATTGCCCGCCTATGTACAGATCCTTGCGGACCCGGTCAAGTACCGCCTGCTCGGCCATCATGTGAGTTCCTCTCGCTTGCGGGATTCATGCTCGATGAAGATCCGTCCGATTCGACCTAGGTGCAGTGTGCCATTCGACGCTTTACCCTGATCGCGCTCGCGTGTCTCATGTTGTGCGCCTCATCCGCTAGCGCCGCCAGCTTGGTGATCGACGGTGCGGGCGACGGTCATGGCGTTGGCATGAGCCAGGACGGGGCGCTCGGTCTTGCCGAACACGGTTGGACCTATCGGCGATCTTGGCGCACTACTACACTCAGACCGCGCTCGGAGCCGCGCCGGCGAACACCGTCGTCAAGGTGTTGGTCGGCGCGAAGGTCAAGAGCCTTCCGCTTGAAACCTATGTGCGCGGGGTCGTATCGGCGGAGATGTCGGCCAGTTGGCCGATGGCGGCGCTGGAGGCGCAGGCCATCGCCAGCCGCACCTATGCGATCACCTCGGATGCCGGCGGCTCGAAGTTCGATGTGTACTCCGACGACCGCTCGCAGGTGTATCTCGGCAAGGCCGCGGAAACTTCGCGCACCAATACTGCCGTCGCCGCCACCGCCGGTCAGATCGTCACCTATGCCGGGCAGCCGGCGGTCACCTACTTCTTCGCCGGCTCTGGCGGGCAGACCGAGAGCGTGCAGAACGCCTTTCCAGGGGCTGAACCCGAGCCTTGGCTGGTGAGCGTGGCCGATCCCTACGAAGCCGGGCCACTGCGCCACTGGACGCAGACGTTGAGCTTCGCCTCGGCCGGCGCGCGCCTGAGCGGACTCCTCAAGGGGGCGTTCACCGGCATCGAGGTGCTCAAGCGCGGCGTGTCGCCACGGATTGTGTCGGCCTACGTACTCGGCTCGAAGGGGCGCACGCTCGTCAGCGGGCCAGAACTGGAGGCGCGCCTCGGGCTCTATTCGACTTGGGCTTACTTCAGCGTGAAGGGCCCGAAGGGGACACGCGCAGAGCCGGACGCGAGCGCGCAGAGCCCCGCTCCGCAGCCGACTGCCCAGCCGGCGAATGTCGGCGGCACAGGCGGCTCGGCTGCAACAGCCGACACGCCTTCGGGCAAGCCGACCGAGGTGGACGGACAAGGCGGCGTGCCGGCCGGGTAGCCTCGGGCGCGATGGATGCGCCGCTCCTGATCGCCGACGTTCCCTGGCTGCTGTATCGCGCTTTCTTCTCGCTGCCCAAATCGATCAAGGGCGTCGACGGCAAACCGGTGAATGCGCTGCTGGGTACGGTCAACGCGCTGCTGGCCGGCAGCGAAGCGCAACCGCCGCGCGCTGTGGTCGCCTGCTTCGGCGCGGAGGAGGCTCGCTATCGCGTCGAGGCCTATCCCCCTTACCACGCGCACCGCGACGCCATGCCTGCGGAGCTTCGCGAGCAGTGGGGGCGCGCGCCCGACCTGTTGGCAAGCTTCGGCTGGACGATCGCCGACGCCGACGAGCTGGAGGCCGACGACGCGATGGGCTCGTTTGCGCGGGTCGAGGCCCAGGCTGGAGGGCGTGCTCTGTTGTTGACCGCGGACCGCGACCTCTATCAGTGCGTCAACGACAACGTGGCTGTTTTGGATTTGGGAAAGGGAGGGGCGTGCTCTGTCTTGGGACCAAGCCAGGTACACGAGCGCTATGGCATCGCACCAGGACAGGTGCCCGATTTCATTGCCCTGCGCGGCGACCCTTCCGACGGTCTGCCCGGAGCACCCGGAATCGGGGCGAAGACGGCGGCCGAGCTATTGCGCGTACACGACAACCTGGAGGCCCTACTGGAACAGGCCAAGCGGCAATGCGAAGACGATGGCAGCGACAACCCGGAGGGAACCCCCCATAGCCGGGGGCGGGTAATCGAGTTGCGTCCGCGCGTCGCGCAAAGCCTGCACAAGAACGCGGAGTTGTTGCGTACGTTCAAGCGCGTGGCGACGCTCGTGGAGTTGGACGTGGAGCGCCCGTCGGACATACCGACGGACTTCGCCGGCGGCGCGGCGAAGGCGCGTGAGATCGGCATGGAGCGCCTGGCGGCGCGGCTCGACGAACTGGCAGTCGCCGCAAAGTAGCGGCCAGCCGACGAAGCCGACAGCCAAGCGGGACGAGCGGCTTACGCGCCAAGCGTTGCGCGCGCTCGCCTAGGGCGTGAACTTCACCGTGATCACGTCCCCATCCTGCATCGCGTAGTCGCGACCCTCCAGACGCAGGGTGCCTCGATCGCGCGCGCCCGAATAACCACCGGCGTCGACCAGCTCGCGCCAGCCGACCACTTCAGCTCTGACGAAGCCCTTCTGGATGTCAGTGTGAATCTGCCCCGCGGCGTGCCACGCCGTGAGTCCGTCGCGCAGGTGCCATGACTGAGCCGGCTTGGCCTCGCCCGCCGTGAAGAACGCGATCAGGTGCAGCAACGAGAAGGCGCCGCGCACGATCCGCTGCAGGCTCGATTCGCCGGGTGGGTGGGAATATATTTCTGCTCGCATCAAGGCCGCTTCCTCCTCCTCAAGCTCCGCCAGCTCGGACTCGATCCGCGAGCTGACGGCCACCACGCCCGCCCCCTGCGCTGCGGCGTGCTCGGCCACCGTCGCCGGCACATCCTCTGAGCCCTCGTCGACGTTGACGACGAACAGCACCGGCTTGGCGGTGAGCGCGCCCAGGTCACGCAACGCGTGCGGGACGTCCTCGGGCGGTGGCACAGAGCGCGCCGGCCGGCCCGCTTGCAGCTCACCGATCACCTCGCGCAACCACGCCTCCTCGGCAATTGCAACGCGGTCCCCGCCCTTGGCCTGCTTAGCGACACGATCGACACGACGTTCGGCCTGCTCGAGGTCGGCCAGCACCAGCTCGGTCTCGATCGTCTCGATGTCTGCCGCCGGGTCCACGCGCCCCTCCGGGTGGATCACGTTCTCATCGCGGTGCGCTCTCACTACATGCACGATCGCGTCGGTCTCGCGAATGTTCGCCAGAAAGCGGTTGCCAAGCCCCTCGCCTTTGTGCGCACCGGCGACCAAGCCTGCGATGTCGTGGAAGTCGATCGTGTCCCACACGATGTCTGAGGCACGCACGGTCTGTGAGACCTCGACAAGTCGCTCGTCGAGGACGGGCACAACCGCCACGTTTGGCTCGATCGTCGTGAACGGGTAGTTGGCGGCCTCGACGCCGGCCTTCGTCAGCGCGTTGAAGAGCGAAGACTTGCCCGCGTTCGGCAGGCCGACGATGCCGATGCGCGTGCTCATGCTGCGACTCCCGCAATCGTCAGGCCGAGCAGCGCGCCAGCCAGCACGTCGGAGGGATAGTGGACTCCCAGATACAAGCGCGAGAGCGCAAGTCCTACCGCAAGCGCGTACAGAGGTGTCGCCGGGAAGCCCGCGCGGCTGTAGGCAAGCGCCCCGGCGAATGAGGTCGAGGAGTGGGCACTGGGGAAGCTAAAACGTGTCGGCGTGCTCGTCAGCGGCGGCAAGCCCGGCAGCTCGGGCCGTACCCGCCGCACGACCAGCTTCAGCGCCGTGTTGGCCGCGTATGTGCCGGCGACGGCACCGGTCGCGCGCAGCCAACGCGAGCGTCGCGCACCGCTCGAGCGCAGCGACTCCGCCGCCCCCAACGCGAGCCAAACCCCCGCGTGCTCACCGAGCAACGAAAAGCGTGCCACTTTGCGCTCAGCCGCAGGCGTGTGGCCCCAGGTGCGCGCGACCAGCAGCAGCGACTCGTCCAAGCGGACCGGGAGATGTGACATCTAATTTCGGGTAACTACTATCGTACCTACAAACGTAGCCATGATAGTATTTTTCAAAAAGTGCATAACACAACACACGGGGCTTTAGGTCCCGAAACCCACGCGCTGGTCGCTGTCCTCAACGCGAATGTAGACGACCTGCCCGAGGTACAGTCGCACAGGCCCTTCCTCGGTTCCGAACTCGTGCCAGCCGCCGTCGCCAAGCGCCCTGTAGAGCGACTCGAGCTGCTCGTCGGTGAGACGCAGCGAGAGCACCTGGCCGCCTTGGAATCCGACACTCACGCGTCTGTGCTGATGGGCCATCAGTGATCCTCCACGGGTTGAACTAGCTCGGTGAGCACTCTGGCGGTGCCCTTTAGCTCGAGGAACGCCACCAGCGCACCACCGATGCCGACACGCGGGGCCTTGTCGATCAGGGGTTGACCCGCATCTTGCAGCGCCGCGAGGGTCGCCTCGATATCGGACACCTGGTAGGCCACATGGTGCAGGCCCGGCCCGCGCTTAGCGAGGAACTTGCCCACCGGGGTGTCAGGGCCCAGTGGCGCGAGCAGCTCCACGTGGTTCTCGCCGACATCGAGCAGAACCGCCTCGACGCCCTGCTCCTCGACGATCTCGCGGTGGGCCACCTGCATTCCGAAGGCATCCCGATAAAGCGTCAGCGAGTCCTCGATGTCCTCGACGGCGACGCCGATGTGGTCGATCCTGTTGAACACGCCCCGCAGTCTAGCCTTTGGTGGCGAGACAAAATTGCGCCGGCGCGCGAAAGGGCAGTCAGACGTCCTCGGGGTGAAGCGCAGGGGTCGAAGCGGACGCCTGTCGCGGCACATCCACCGGCCCGACAGTCGGGGTGGCCGTGAGCGTGGAGGCGGGTACGACGGCGGGCGACGGCGCCTGCACATTCGCCGGCACGGCAGCCGCGACGCGCAACCCCACTCCCGGCCGGCGTTCCAGTCGCGGCACGCCCACCATCACGCGGTCGATCGCGTCGCGGTCGAGCACCTCGTTGCTCAGCAGCTCCGCCGCGAGCGCGTCGAGCTGGGCACGATGACTGACGATCAGCCTGCGCGCGGCACGGCGCGCCTCGTCGACCAGCTCGCGGCGCTCCTCGTCGCGCAGGCGCAGCGTGGTCTCCGATAGGCGCACGTCGCCGTCCGGTGTGCGTCCCACGCCGGCGCTGCCCATCGCATAGTCGTGCACCATCGAGTGCGCGATGTCCGCCACGCGCTTCAAGTCGTCGGAAGCGCCGGTAGTGATCGAGCCGAACACGACCCGCTCGGCCACGCGACCCCCAAGCAGGACGGTCATGTAATCGAGCAGCTCCTCGCGCGTCTTCAGGTAGCGGTCCTCGGCCGGCAGGTTGAGCGTGTAGCCGAGCGCGCGCCCGCGTGGCACGATCGAGACGCGGTGCACACGATCAACCGATGGCAGCAGCTCGCCGCAGAGCGCGTGCCCAGCCTCGTGAAAGGCGACGACGCGCTTCTCGTGAGCATTGAGAACGCGGTGCGACTGCACCCCCGCGATCACCCGCTCCAAGGCCTGGTCGAAGTCGGAGCCGGTGATGCTCTTGCCGCCGCGCCGTGCGGCGAAGATCGCCGCCTCATTGCAAATGTTGGCCAGGTCGGCACCAGTAAGCCCGCTCGTCTGCTGCGCCACCAGACCAAGGTCCACGTCCCCCAGCGGCTTGTCGCGCGTGTGCACCCCGAGCACGCCCTTGCGCCCCTTCACGTCGGGAGGTGTGACGAAGATCTGGCGGTCGAAGCGTCCAGGCCGCAACAGTGCCGGATCGAGCTTGTCGAGCAAGTTGGAGGCAGCGATCACCACGAGGCGTCCGCTCGTGGCAAAGCCGTCCATCTCGACGAGCAGTTGGTTGAGCGTCTGGTCCTTCTCGCCGGAGAAGTCTGCGCCACGGCGCCCGCCGACGGCGTCGAGCTCGTCGATGAAGATGATCGCCGGCTCCTGCTTGCGTGCGATCGCGAACAGGCGCCTGATGCGGGCCGCGCCGAGGCCCGCGAACATCTCCACGAACGCAGCAGCGGATTGGGCGAAGAACTGCGCACCGGACTCGTGCGCAACCGCCTTGGCCAGCAATGTCTTGCCGGTCCCTGGCGGGCCGTGCAAGAGGATGCCCTTGGGTACCTTCGCGCCAAGCGCTGCGAACTGCTTAGGGTCGCGTAGAAACTCGACGATCTCCTGCAGCTCGGCCTTGGCCTCGTCAGCGCCGGCGATGTCCTTCCATGCGACCGACTGGTTGGAGGTTGGCTTGATCTGCTGCGGCTTGACGCGCGGCATCACTTTCAAGGTGCGCCACATCAGGTAGATGAGCGCCATGAAGAACACAATCATCACGACGCTCGACCACTGGTAGGACCAGTTTTGGATGTCCGTCACGAGCGAGGTTGCGAGCACCATCGCTCAATCAACGCATCTAGCCGAGCAGTCCTAGCGCGAGGTCCCGGTAAAACTCCGCAGCCCACTCCAAGTCGCGCACATCGATACGCTCGTCGGGGGCGTGCATCAGCGCCTGGGTTTCCAGCAGCGACTGGTGGCGCTGGGGAAAGAAGCCGTAGGCGACGCACTCGGGGAAGGCGGCGCGGAAATGGCGCGAGTCGGTGAAGCCGGGCATGATCGTCGGCACCGCCTTGGCGCCGGGGTCGTGCGTCGAGACCCACCCATCGAGGGCGTCCATCAACGGCGAGACGATCGGCGAGCGGTTGCCGGTGACGCGCTCGGTGAAGTCGATGCGTAGCGCACCTCGCGCGGCCGGGGCATCGCCCGCCCGCCCACTCGCCGTCAGGCCGCCACCACCGCTCACCGTCTGGCCTGCCGCGTCACCGCTCGCATCACCGAACTCCAACGCCAGGCCCTCGATCCTGCCGAGCACCTGCTCGATCGCCTGCCTGGTCTCCGCCTCCCCGAGGCCGGGCGGCACGCGGCAGTCCACGCGCAGCTCGGCTTTGGAGGGGATCACGTTGATCTTCTCCGATGCCGAGACCTTCGTCGGCGCGAAGCTGACGCCGAACATCGGCTCCAACAGCTGCAGCAGGCGAGCGTCGATCTGCTCCAGACGCGCAAGCGCGGCGGCGGGATCGGACTCGTCCTCGCCAACGCCGCGCAGGAAGGCAAGCGGCTCGGCCGTCGGCGCGAGCGCAGGCTGGCGGGTCGCAAAGCGCTCGAGCACCGGCCCCAGCTTCAGCAGCGCGTTGTCGCCGAGCTTCGGCATCGAAGCGTGCCCAGCGCTCCCATTGGTGGTAACCGTGAAGCGAAACACGCCCTTCTCGGCGCAGCACACGCCGTAGTAGCGCTGGCCGTCCAGCTCGAAATAGGGCCCGCCGCCCTCGTTGAGCAGCATGTCGCAGCGCACCTTCTCTGGGTGCGTCTCGCACAGCCACTTGGCGCCCAGCTCGCCGCCGGTCTCCTCGTCCACGACAGCGACGATCAGCAGCTCGCCGCGTGCGGGCCGCCAGCCTTCGCGCGCCAGACCGGCGACAGCGGCCACCTCAGCGGCCACCTGCGACTTCATGTCGAGCGAGCCGCGCCCCCACAGGCAGCCTTCAGCAATCTCGCCTGACCAGGGATCGCGTGCCCACTCGCCGGCATTGGCAAGCACCGTGTCAACGTGACCCAGGTAGCAGAGGGTGGGACCGTCGCTCGGGTGGGTGGGACTCAATCGCGCCACGAGGTTCGGGCGCTCGGCCACGGCACCAAGCAGCTCGCACTGGAAGCCGGCCCCGGTGAGGATCCGCTCGAGGTGCTCGACCGCCGCACGCTCGTTGCCGGGCGGGTTGACCGTGTCGAAGCGGATCAGGCTCTGAAGGAGCTGCGTGGCGTCGTCCACGCGCCCGATGCTACGCCACCGGGCAAGCAGGGCCATCGGGAAGAACGGACCCGTCGGACCCGTCGGACCCGATGGCCCGTCGTCCCGATGGCCCGTGGGACCTGTCGGACCCGTCGGACCCATCGGACCCATCGGGACGTGTGCCCCCCTCAGGGGGCAGAGGATGAGACCGGGCTAGGGATCTTTGGACAGGCAGCGATCAGCTCCTGCGTATACGGATGCTTTGGTTCCAAAAGAATTTGCTTGGCTCCTCCGGACTCGACAATTTTGCCTACGTGCATTACGGCGACCCGGTCGGCCAGAGCTTCGACGGTCGTGAAGTCGTGCGAGACGAGCACGTAGGCACAGCCGAGCTGTTGCTGCAGCTCGCCGAGCAAGTCGATCACGCCGCGGCGAATCGAGGCGTCGAGCGAGGACACGGGCTCGTCGAGCAGTACCAGCCGCGGTTCGCCGGTCAGCGCGCGCGCGATGCCGACACGCTGGCGCTCTCCGCCGGAGAGCTCGTGTGGGTAGCGCGTCGCGTAGGTCTCCTTCAAGCCGACTCGCTGAAGCAGCCTCCCCACCTCACTGTGAGCCTCGGCCTTGCCCGGCCCGCGCGCGCTCAGCGCCCGCTCAAGCGTGGCGCCGACACGCCTGCGTGGGTTCAGCGAGGATTGCGGGTCCTGGAAGACCACCCCAAGCTCCCTGCGCAGCGAGGCAAGCTTGCGCCGCGGCGCGCGCGCCAAATCCTGGCCCTGCAGGCGAATCGCGCCGTCCGTCGGCTCGATCAGGCACGCGATCGAGCGCAGCAGCGTCGTCTTCCCAGAGCCAGACTCACCAACGATCGCCAACGTCTCGCCGGCGGCGAGCGTCAGCGACACCCCGTCGAGCGCGTCGATCGTCGCGTCGCGGCGGCTGCGCCCGGCGTAGCTGACGCGCAGGTTCTCGATCTCCAAAAGTGATGCCCCCCCGCGCGCGCGGGGGGCATCAGCCATTCCGGAAGACCCGACCTCGACACCCTCGACATGCCGTGCCCCGTCTGCATGGGGCAGTGGGATCGTTTGACTGTCCAAAAGCGAAGCTCCCCCGCGCGCGGGGAGCATCGGCCTTTTGGGAAGGTCGCAACGCCTCCAGCAGCCCCTGTGTGTAGGGGTGCTTTGGCCCATAAAGGATCTCCGCGGCCGTCCCCTGCTCGACGATCTTGCCTGCCTGCATCACCGCGATGCGATCGGCGATGTCGGCCACGACGCCGAAGTCGTGCGTGACGAGCACGATGCTCAAATCCTTCTGCTCGCGCAGCCGCTTGAGCTGCTCGAGGATCTGGGCTTGCACGGTCACGTCGAGCGCGGTCGTCGGCTCGTCGGCGAGCAGCACCTTCGCACCCAGCGACAGGCCCATCGCGATCATCACGCGCTGGCGCATACCGCCGGACAGCTCGTGGGGATAGGCGCGCACACGCTCGGCCGCCCGCGGAATGCCGACCCGCTCCATCAGTGCGACGGCGCGAGCCAGGCCTTGAGCGTGCGAGACGAACGGTTCGTGCGCCCTGATCTGCTCGACGATCTGATCGCCGACGCGGTAAACAGGGTTCAAAGAAGACTGCGGGTCCTGGAAGACCATCGCCAGCTGCACGCCTCTGATGCGCCGCAGCTCGGCCTCGGTGGCGCCAATCAGGTCACGCCCTTCGAACATCGCGCTACCGGAGATCGTCGCGTTCGGCCCGCGCGTCAACCCCATCAGGCTCATCGCGCAAACAGACTTGCCCGAGCCCGACTCGCCGACAATCGCCAGCACTTCGCCGCTGCCCAGCTGGAAGGACACTCCGTCAACGGCCTGCACGTTGCCATCGCGCGTGGCGAAGGACACGCTCAGGTCGCGTACGTCGAGCGTCACGCCCGACGACCGCTCGCCAGGATGCGCAGCTGACTGCGTTTGGCCCGCTGCGACCCCTCCGCGCGCCGGCTCGTGGACGAGACGATGCGCCTCCGGGCGCCCCAAGTCGCCGCCGCTAATGGTCACGACAGCCTCGCACTTGCGTCGAATGTGGCGGGGGCGATGCTCACGACGGCCACGCACGAAGGTTGAGTACGGCGCGTGGGATGTTCGAAACGGGCTCGCGGCTCAGACTCCGAACGCCAAAAAATCCTCATCACAATCTCACCCGCGGGTCGAGCACCGCGTAGAGGATGTCCACAATCGCGCTGAGCACTACCACCGCACAAGCCACGAGCATCGTGATCACCATCACCGGCGGCACGTCCAAACGACCGATCGACTGCGCCGCATACTGGCCGACGCCGCCGAGGTTGAAGACCGACTCGACGAGGATCGCGCCGCCGCCGATCACCCAGGCAAAGTCAAGGCCCCAAAGCGTGACAATCCCCATCAGCGAGTTGCGCAGCACGTGGCGGATCAGCACACGTCGCTCTGAGAGGCCCTTGGCGCGCGCCGTGCGCACATAGTCCTCGCGCATCACGTCGAGCACGTTCGCGCGCAAGACGCGAGAGTAGACGCCGATCGAGACGACCGACAATGCCACCCAGGGCATCAGCATGTGCGTAAACCAACCCCAGGGATCGACCGTCAGCGGCACGTAGCCGCCGAGCGGCAATAGACCCCACTTGTAGCCGAGCCAGTAGAGCATGATCGCGCCGAGGAAGAACACTGGCATCGAGATGCCAGTGAGGGCGACAACGCTGAGCAAGCGATCGAGCCAGCGTCCGGCGTAGACCGCGCTGAGCAGGCCGAACAGCACGCCGAAGACCAGCCAGATGACGCCGGCGCCGAGCGCCAACGAGATCGTCGGTGGCAGGTCGCGAACGATTTCCTGCTCGACGTTGATCTGCTGGGAGTAGGAGATGACGCTGCCGTCAAGCACCTTTTCCATCGTCCTGACGTATTGCACATAGATCGGCTTGTCGAAGCCCCACTGCACGCGCACGGCCTGCACCTGCTGCGGGCTGGCGAGGCGCCCAGCCATGCGCAGCGCGGGATCGCCGTCGGGGATCGCCTGGAAGATCAGGAAGGTGAGGACGGTGATCGCGAACAGCACGGCGATGAGCGAGGCAAGGCGGCGCACAATGAAGCGGGCCAGCCAAGCGTGTCGAGCCGCCGCAGCCGAGACACGCGGGCCCGATGAGCCCGTGGCGCCAGTGGGGATGGCGGGCCCATCCCACCCGCCCGGCCCTGTGGAGAGCCCACTGCCCAGACTGGAGATCGGCGCGGAGGAGGCCTCCATCACAACCGTCCTCGCACGGTCGCCTTGGGGTCGAGCGCGTCGCGCACGCCGTCGGCGAAGACGTTCACCGAGAGCACCGTCAAGACCAGCATAATCCCCGGCACCAGCACCAAATGGATCGCCCCTGGGATCAGGCGGATGCCGTCGGCGAGCATCGTGCCCCACGAGGGGTTGGGGTCCTGCACGCCGGCGCCGAGATAAGAGAGACCCGCCTCCAGCAGGATCGCGTTGGCGATGATCAGCGGCACGAACACGACGATGCTCGACGTCAAGTTGGGCAGGATCTCATCAAGCATGATGCGCACCGGCCCGACACCTTGCACGCGCGCGGCGTCAACGAACTCGCGCTCGCGCAACGACAGTGCCTGCGCGCGCAATGGCTTGGCCACATAGGGAAAGAAGACGATCCCGATCACAAACGCCGGCAGCAGCAGCGAGCCGCTGTGCAAGGTGAACAGGCCAAGGTCGATCCCGCCGACGGCCAGCGCCACGCCCAGCGCTACGCCGAGCAGCACGGCCGGGTAGGCCCAGACGAGGTCGAACAGACGCGAGAGGATGCCGTCGAAGATGCCGCGCATATAGCCGGCAAGCGTGCCCAGCACGATCGCAAGCAGCATCGTGATCAGCGTCGCGATCCCAGCAATCTCAAGCGAATTGCGACCGCCGTAGAGCAGCCGCACGGCTACATCGCGACCGTTGGAGTCCGCGCCGAGGAAGAAGCGCCCATTCCAGGTCGGGCCGATCGGCACGCCTGTAGGCGAGACGACATCTACCTGCTTGCCGCCAACGTTGACCGTTTCGGTGATGTGATTGTCGTTAGGGCCGGTGCGCGCGATGTCTTTCGCGTACACGGGTGCAAGCAGGCAAGCCACGACGATCGCCACGAACAACGCCCCGAACGCAAGCGCCACGCGATTGCGCAGGAGGGTCCTCATACCTACTCATCGCCATTGCGAGGCACGCACCTTTAGCCCCGCCAGCATCATCTCTACACGGTCAGCGCCCCACAGCCGCCGCACTCTCGCGCGCGACCGCAAGTCCCGGGGAGCCCGCTACTTCAATTCCAGACTGCTCCAGTCGTTCCCGTAGACCGGATGGAAGATCGCCGCGCCGAAGTTGATCCGGTTCGAGAAGAACTTGGGCACCTCGTCGTAGCCGAACACGGCCATATAGGCCTGCTTGGCGGTGTACTCGTCCAGCGCCTGCCAGCGCGGCACAACCGTGCTCAGCTGCGAGGACGGAATCGGCCCGAGCGAAGCAATTTCGCTTTGGATGTGAGGATCGTTGACCTGGCTCTGGTTGTGGTTTTCCTGGGGCGAAATCGATTTGGCGTCGAGCAGCTGATAGAAGTCGAGCGGGTTGGGGAAGTCCTGGCTGTAGGAGAACCAGCCCGTCTGAGCCTTGTTCGAGAGGTTGCCGATGGTCGCGTAGTACTGCGCGTCGGCGACGATCTTCTCGGTGGCTTTGAAGCCGATTTCGTTGAGCATGCTCGTGTAGTAGTCAACGAATTCCTTGTGCGGCGCGCGCGAGCCGCCCCACACCGTCACCGGCGCACCCGCCAGGCCCGCTTGGCGCACCAGTTCCTTGGCCTTCGTCAGGTTCGGTTGCGCGTTCGGTTCGCCATAGGGGCAGGGGGCGTTCGTGGGGTGGCCGGGCATGCCGACCGGCAGGAAGAAGCAGGCGGGCTGGAGCATGCCGCTGTCCAGCCGCTGCAGCGCCTGCCGGTTGAGCGCGTAGTTGACCGCCTGGCGCGCGAGCGCATTGTTGAACGGTGCTTCTTTGGTATTCAAGAAGAAGTACTCGCCTGAGACGGTCGGCTCCTTGGCGAAGCGATCGGAAGCCTGGCTTTCGATCTGGGAGATCAGCGTGGGGGGAATCGTGTCGTTGTAGTCGAACACGTCCGCGCTGTTGTCGAGCACTTGCTCTGCCTCACTCTGGTTGTTGGAGACGATGCTCACGTCGATGTTCTCGTGCCCGGCAGGAATGCCTGGGATTGCGTCCTTGGACCAGTTGGGATTGAGCACCATCGCAAACGACTTGTTCGGCACGACGTTCTCGATCTCATACGGCCCGACGCCGGGCGGCGGATCGTTGTTCAGGTTTTTCATCGGCGTGCCACTCGGCACCAGGCCGGCTGCAGGGAAGGCGAGCACATTCAGGAAGGGGCCGTAGGGAGCGACCAGCTGGATCGTGATCCGACCGGTAGCGTCGTCGGTCTGGATGCCAGAGATCGAGGAGGCCTTGCCCTTCTGGAATTCTTCGGCGCCAGCGATGTTTTCGGTGAGGAAGCTGTCGCTGCCCCAGCCGAGCTTGATCGCGCGCTCGATCGCGTAGGCGAAGTCCGAGGCCTTGACGGGCGCGCCGTTGGAATAGACCAGCCCTTTTCGCAGCATGAAGGTGTACGTCTTGCCGCCGCCCGTGACGGTCGGCAGGCTCTGCGCGACGCCAGGGATCAGCTTGGTGCCGGCTTCGCCTGAGGCGTGCGCATACGTGACCAGCCCGGTGTAGGTGATCCAGGTGGCCTCATAGGACTGCGTGGTAGCGCCCAGACCTGGGTCAAGCGAGTCGGGAGCGGTGCCCATCAGCACGCTGATCGGGCCTTTGCCCGAAGATGTGGATGAGCTGCCACAGGCGCTCACGCCCACCACCAAGGCAAGCACCAGCAGCACCGCAAACAACGCTTGGAAAGACCTGTATGCCCGCTTGTGCCCCTTTATGGGGTACTTGTGGCCATTCATGGGGTACTTGTGACCCCTCATCCGGTGCCGGCCCCCCGTCATGATGCTGCGCCCCTTCCTCGTGAACCGTCGAGTCTCGTAATGTGTGCCACTAAGTGCATGGTTCGACAACCCTCCTCGGCAACCTCTTGTGAAACTTGAAGTATTCAAATGAGCCTGGACGCCACAGAACTAGATGTTTCCGAGGTGGTCGCTCAGGTCGCCAAGGTTCAGCCTCTGTGGGCGCTCCTGCGCCTGCAGGACCGGGCGCGCTATATGCGTCGCATGGCACAGGCGATTGTGGATGAGCTGGACGAGTTGCGCGAGGCGATCGCAGGCGAGCAGCATCGCCCGCGCACGGAGGTGGCGACGCTCGAGCTGCTCGTCGCGATCGACGCGCTGGAGTGGGTGGCACACGACGGCGCACGTGTGCTCGGGGGGCGCCGCGTCGGCGTGCACCGCTCGCTGTCGCTGACCAAGCGCGCCCGCATCGCCTATGAGCCCTACGGCGTCGTCGGCGTGATCGGCGCGGGCAGCGCCCCATTCGCACAGCCGCTAAGCCAGATCGCCGGGGCGCTGCTGGCCGGCAACGGCGTCGTCTTCAAGCCAGCGCTGCGCGCCTCGATAGCGGCCGAGCGAATCGCCCGCGTGCTCGCACGCGCGGGCCTGCCAGAGGGCCTGGTACGCGTCGTCCACGGCGGGGCCGATGTCGGGTTGGAGCTGGCGCGTGCGCCCGTGGACAAGCTGTTGTTCACCGGTTCGCCGGCGACGGGCCGCGCGGTGGCGCGCGAGTGCGTCTCCCAGGAGAAAGAGGTGACAGTCGAGCTGGGCGGCAAGGATGCGATGCTGGTGCTCGCCGATGCCCACGTCGCGCGCGCGGCGGATGGGGCGCTGTGGGCGGGATGCGCCGGTGCGGGACAGGCGCGCGGCGCGGTCGAGCGCATCTACGCAGCGCCCGAGGTCACCGAGCGACTCGTCGCTCGGCTCGTCGCTGGGGCACGGGCAATGACTGTCGGCGATCCAAGCGATCCGCGCGTACAGATCGGGCCGCTTGCCTCAGAGAGGCGCCTCGCACATGTGCGCGAGCTGGTGGAGGAGGCGGTTGCACAGGGGGCGACTTTGCATTGCGGCGGGCCGGTCGACCCGGACGACTTCTTAGGGCTCGCGCCCGCGGGGCCGCCGGGAAGCCAGCCCGCACGCAGAGCGGGGCACGGCTCGGAGACCGGGCGCGCCTTCTACGCACCGGCAGTGCTCACCGGCGTGACGCACGAGATGCGCCTGATGCGCGAGCCGGTCGGCGGCCCAGTGCTTGCCGTGATGACCGTCGGCTCGGTCTCCGAGGCGATCGCGCTGGCCAATGACACTCCCTACGGCCTCGGCGCGTCCGTTTGGACCGCCGATCGCTACCGCGGCATGCGCATCGCACGCGAGCTCGACGCGGGCATGGTGTGGCTCAACGACCACCTGCCGAGCCCGGCCGTCTCGCGCGGGCCTTGGGGCGCGGCGGCAGGCAGCGGCCTGGGCCGCACGCTCGGCGAGGCTGGGCTACATGCTTGTGCACAGGAAAAGCTGATCACCTGGGATCCTTCAGGCGTGCGCGGCCTGTGGTGGGGCCCGTATGACGAGCTGTCGGCGCAAGCCGCGCAAGCCGCCGCCAAGCTGCGCTCCACACGCGAGTCCGACCGCGAGGAGGTCTGGCGCCAGGGTGGCATGGCCTTGGCGCGCGTTGGTTTGCGGGCACTCGCGCGCAGGTGAGTAGGTTACCTACTCTTTTTTGAATTCACTATTGTATTTACAAAAAGTAGATACTTTGGTAGTTTCCATAATTTATATACACCACTCCCTCCCCCCAGGTGACGTCATCTCCCGCAAGCTCCCGACGTAACCACCTAACCTGTAGCTATGCCAGCCCAGGCCTATGCAGGCAAGGAGTGCGTCTGCCAACTACGCAAGGGGATCTGCGACCAGAGCTGCGTCGCGGACATGCTCTCCACGCCCTTCTACATCGCCTGCCTGAAGCTGAAGGGCCGCCGCAGCTTGGTCGTCGGCGGCGGCGAGATCGGCTTGGAGAAGGTCGAGGGGCTACTGGCCTGCGACGGCGAAGTCACATTGATCGCCCCGGAGGCAGAGCCGGCGCTGGCCCAATACGCGGCCGAGGGCTCGATCCGCTGGGAGCGCCGCGCCTATGCCGGCTCCAGCGACCTGGAGGGCGTGTTCATGGCGATCGCCGCAACCAACGACACCGACGTGAACATCGCCGTGTACGACGACGCCGAGCGGCGCGCGATGCTCGTCAACGTCGTGGACGTGCCGCCGCTGTGCAACTTCATCCTGCCCGCGATCGTGCGCACAGGCCCACTGGCGATCGCGATCTCCACCGCGGGGGCCTCGCCGGCGCTGGCCAAGCGCATCAAGCGCGAAATCTCAGAGCAGTTCGGCGAGCCCTATGCGCAGCTCGCGGTCTTGCTCAACGAGGTGCGCGGCTGGGCCAAGGGCACGCTGCCCACCTACCAGGACCGCAAGCAGTTCTTCGAGGGGATCGTGAACGGTGACCCCGACCCAGTGGAGCTGCTGCGTGAGGGGCGTGAACAGGACGTGCGCGAGCTGATCGCGCGGGCCCAGAGCGAGCACGAGCAGCGCCGACTTGCCGCGTGCCCTCCGGGTATGCCCCGCCATGGGGTATCCACAGTCTGAGCCTGCGCGTGGGGGACATCGAAGTCCAGACGGCAGGCGGGAGGACCGTCGAGGACGTTGGGGCGGCCGTCGAGCTCGACGGCCTGACCCGCAACTACGGCGAACGAGCGGCGCTCGACGACGTGACGCTTACGCTCGACGCGGGACAGACGCTTGTCGTGTTCGGGCCCAACGGAGCCGGCAAGACGACGCTGCTGCGCGTGCTTGCGACGCTGCTGCGACCCCACTCGGGCAAGGTTACGGTGCTCGGCACGCAGTTTCCGGACGACGCCTGGCAGGTACGCGGACGCATCGGCCTGCTCGGCCACGATCCACTCCTGTACCGCGAGCTGACCGCACGCGAGAACTTGCGCTACTACGCCCGCTTGCACAACGTCGACGACGAGCGCATCGAGCAGCAACTGGCCGCGGTCTCGATGACAAGCAGAGCTGAGGAGCCTGTCAGGACCCTCTCGCGCGGGATGGTGCAGCGAGTGGCCGTGGCGCGCGCGACGCTGCACGATCCCGAACTGCTTTTGCTCGATGAGCCCTACGCCAACCTCGACCCGGCGGCGATCGAGCTGGTCGAGCCGCTGATCGGGCCGTCGAGTGGATGCACGCGCGTACTCAGTAGCCACGATCCTGGCAGGGGACTGGCCGAATCTGACCTCGTGCTGGGCCTGCGCGCAGGCCGTGTCGCTTTGCTGGCGGACGCCACGGGCGTAGACACAAACGAGATCGCCGGGTTGTATCGATGATCAAAGAACCAATTTCGGGGATGACGGAGCCGCATGCTGGACGATCGGAGGTCCCATCGACCTCCGATCGGTCGTCCCGGGACGTGCATGCACGTCCCGGCCGACCGGTGCATGCACCGGTCGGAAAGACAGCGGCACATGTGCCGCTGTCCCGTCCTCCGCATGCGGAGGACGGCGGGGGGGTGCATGCACCCCCCCGAACAGCAAATGTGCTCTTCGCCCTCCTGCGCAAGGAGTTCCTGGTGGAGCTGCGCACGCTGGAGTCGATCCCCGGGATGTCGCTGTTTGCGGTGACGACGTTCGTGGTGTTCCACTTCGCGCTGAACCAGAACACCGTCAGTGGCCAGGAGGCCGCCGGCATCCTCTGGGTGACACTTCTGTTCGCTGCGATGCTGGGCATCAATCGCCTGTTCGTCGCCGACGCCGATCAGGGCGGCTTCGACGGTTTCCTGCTGGCGCCAGTGGACCGCACCGCGCTGCTGATCGCCAAGGCGATCGCGCTGCTTGCCTACCTGCTGGTGCTCGAGCTGATCGCGGTTCCAGCCTTTGCCCTGCTGTTGCTCGGTCCGCCGCTCGGCCAGGCGCTGCCCGGCCTGCTCGCGCCGCTCGCGCTCGGCGATATCGGTGTCGCCGCGATCGGCACGCTCGTAGCCGCACTGGCAGTGCGCACCCGTGCCCGCGACCTGCTCGGACCACTGCTCGCGCTGCCCTTGCTCGTGCCGATCGTGATCGGCTGCGCGCGCGCGAGCGCACCGCTGTTCTATGCCATACGACCCGGAAATCCGCCACTGCGCTGGCTTGGAACGCTAGCGCTCTATGATCTTGTGTTCGGCCTCATCGCCTACGCCGTGTTCGACTTCCTCCTGGAGGACTAAGCACGCCCACTATGCGCCGCCCTTCACTTCGCGCCCTTTCCATCGCCACGATCGCCGCGTTTTGCGTGTCGCTCAGCTTGGTCTTCTTCTACGCACCGATCGAAGCCGAAGAAGGCTTCCTGCAGAAGATCTTCTATCTGCACGTGCCGCTTGCGATCGTGACGCTGTGCGGTTTCGTAATCGGCGGCCTGTGCGCGATCGCACATCTGCGTACTCGCGATCAGCGCTGGGACTTGCGCTCCTACGTCGTCATCCACATGAGTCTGATCTTCGGCGTGGCGGTGCTGATCACCGGCTCGATCTGGGCGCGCGGCTCTTGGGGCCACTGGTGGGTTTGGAGCGAGCCCACGCTCGTATCGTTTTTGATCATCATGCTGCTGTACGCGACCTACCAGCCGCTGCGCTTCGCGATCGAGGATCCCGAGCGCCAAGCACGCTATGCCTCGGTGTTCGCGATCACCGCGGGCGCGTTCGTGCCGATGAACTTCCTTGCCGTGCGTCTTTCGGCCTCCTATCTGCATCCGCGCGTGCTCGGCAGCTCCTCCAACCTGCCCGCGCCGATGGCACTCACGTTCCTCGTCTCGATCGTGGCAATTGCATTGCTGTTTGCGACGCTGTGCTCCTATGAGCTGGCCGCCAAGCGCACCCGCATCCTGCTCAAAGCCCGCTCGCGCATCTTGGGCTACCAGTCGTGACCCCACGCGCGCAACCCCATGTTCGCATTACAACCTAGAAGTTATAACCCGGACAACCCCCTACGACACAAACACTCGTGACCCCCGCAAAACGCTCATGACCCTGACACTCGCCACAACCCTCCCCGAACACTCCAACGACGGCTACGTCGCAGCCGCCTACATCGTGTTCTTCGCGATCGTCTTGATCTACGTGGCGATCATGGCGGTGCGCCTCGGCCGCGTAGAGCGCAAGGTGCGCGACCTGAGCGCTCAAGAACGTGAGAAGGAGCGTGAGACGGTATGAGTGAGCTGCTGGCGCTCGGCATCTCCCACAAGACCGCGCCCGTCGCGCTGCGCGAGCGCCTTGCCTTCACGGAGGGGCAGGCCGTCGAGTTCGCCCAACAGATCGCCGAGAGCGCCGAGGTACACGAGGTCGTCGTCATCTCGACCTGCAACCGCACCGAGATCTACCTTGTCGTCGGCGGGGCGGGTGGGACTCTTGTAAAAGCCGAGACCGACGTGCTCGGCCTGCTGGCGCGCCGCGCCTCGATACGGCCTACGGAGCTGGCGCAGGAGATCTACTCGCCGCGCAACTGTGAGGCGGCCCGCCAGCTCTATCGCGTGACCGCAGGCCTGGAGTCGATGATCCTCGGCGAGGCCGAGATCCAAGGTCAGGTCAAGCGCGCTTATGAGGCCGCGATGAAGGCCGGCACGACCGGCCCTCTGTCCAACCGGCTGTTCGCTGCGGCGCTGACGACGGGCAAGCGCGTGCGCTCGGAGACCGGCATCGGCTCCTCACGGGTGTCCGTGCCCTCGGTCGCCGTGGACCTAGCCCAGGACGTGCTCGGCGCCCTGGCCGAGCGGCGCGTGATGCTGCTCGGCGCGGGCGAGACGAGCGAGCTGACCGCGCAAGCGCTCGCGCACCAAGGCGTCGGCACGATCTTCGTCGCCAACCGCCACGCCGATCGCGCGCTTAGCCTCGCGCAACGCTTCGGCGGCTCGGTCGTCGGGCTCGACAAACTCCCAGAGCAGCTGCTGGAGGCAGACATCGTCGTCTCCTCAACCTCCTCGCCGCACCCGATCGTGGGCAGCGAGGAGCTGGCGCTGGTGATGGCCCAGCGTCGCGGACGGGGTGGGCGGGTACCTCTATTGTTGATCGACATCGCCGTGCCGCGCGACATCGACTCGCGCTGCGGCGACATCGACGGGGTCACGTTGTACGACATCGACGATCTACAGGCGGTCGTGCAACGCAACCTCGGCGCGCGCCGTGAGATCGTTCCCCAAGCCGAGCAGATCGTCGAGGAGGAGATCCACCGCTTCGCCCGCTGGCTCGGGCAGGCCGAGACACTGCCGACCGTGAGCGCGCTGCGCGAGCACGGCAACCGCATCGTCGAGCAGATCCTCTCCGAGAACAAAGGCCGCTGGGAGTCGGCCTCAGAGCGCGACCTGATGCGCGTGGAGGCGGTCGCACGCGCGGTCCTCGGGCGCCTCTTGCACGAGCCGACGATCCGCCTGCGCAGCCTCTCCCAGGAGCGTGGCCACGCAAGCCTGCAGCTCGTGCGCGAGCTGTTCGGGCTCGATACCCCACAAGGGGGCACAGGCGACTCGCCCGCCCGCGAGGCCAAGCGGGCCGAGATCCACGCCGAGCAGGCCGACGAGACTCTCGCCGAGGTGCGCTCGATCCAAAGCGCCCGCAAGAGCGGCTCCTAGGAGGCGCGGTCGCTCCGATGCGCATCGGAACACGCGGCAGCGCGCTCGCGCTCGCCCAGGCGCGGCTTGTCGCAGAGTGGCTGGGCGGAGCCGAGATCGTCGTGGTGCGCACGCGCGGCGACATCATGCACGAACCGCCGAGTGGCGCGCGTGACGTTCGCTGGCCCAATGGCACGAGCAACGGTGGACGTGGCAAAGGCGCAAGCAACGACCATGGCACCCAGGCACCCCGTGAGCAGGAAGCACCTCAGGAGAAGGGTTCCCTGCGCGAAAGGTCCCCTCGCGACGACAAGTCGCGTTGGGTGGCCGAGCTCGAGCAGGCGCTGCTGGCAGAGGAGATCGATCTGGCGGTGCATTCCGCCAAGGACATACCGGTCGAGCTGCGCGAGGGCCTCGAGCTGTTGGGCTCGCCGAATCGGGCCGACGCTGAGGACGCGCTGATCGGCGCTCGTTCGCTCGAGCAGCTGCCCGAAGGGGCGTGTGTAGGCACGAGTAGCGTGCGCAGAGCCGCCCAGCTGCGCGCCGCCCGAGCGGACCTGGAAGTGGTGAGCCTGCGCGGCAACGTCGACACGCGCCTGCGCAAGCTCGCCGGCGCGGTCACCGCGAGCGGCGACGGCAGCGGAGGCAGCGACTCCTCGCTGCACGCGATCGTGCTCGCGAAGGCCGGCCTGCTAAGGCTGGGCCGCGAGCGCGACATCGGCTGCACACTCGACGCTGCGCACTTCGTGCCGGCGCCAGGCCAGGGAGCGCTCGGGTTGCAGGCGCGCGCCGGCGACTCTGCTGTTAGCGATGCTGTAGCGCCAATCCTCGACAAGGACGCCTCCGCCTGCCTACTGGCCGAGCGGGCACTCGCCCGCATGTTGAGCGCCAGCTGCAACACCCCGCTCGGCGCGCACGCCGCGGCGGCAGGCTGCGGCTGCCTGTACATGCACGCATGGATCGGACTGCCCGACGGCTCGGAGTGGATCGCCGACGAGCTACTCGGCGGCTTCTATGACCCCGAGGAGCTGGGCGCCCGCATGGCCGAACGGTTGGAGGCAGTCGGCGCCCGCGAGCTGCTGGCCCGTGCCGAGGAGCTGGCCGTTTGAGCGCGGCTGAGAGCCGGGGACGTGTGCATCTGGTCGGAGCAGGGCCCGGTGACCCAGGCCTGCTGACGGCGCGTGCGTTGGAGCTGATCGCGCGCGCCGACACGATCCTCTACGACCGCCTGATCCCGGCGCAGGCGCTGAAGGGGGCGCGCGCTGACGCGGAGCTGCTATTCGTCGGTAAGGAAGGTGGTGGCGAGTCGGTACCCCAAGAGCAAACGCAGGCGCTGATGATCGAGCGGGCGCTCGCCGGAGGGGAGGTGGTGCGGCTGAAGGGCGGCGATCCCTTCGTGTTCGGGCGTGGCGGCGAGGAGGCACTTGCGCTGCGTGAGGCGGGGATCGAGTTCAGTGTTGTGCCAGGCGTAACGGCAGGGGTGGCCGCGGCAGCGTACGCAGGCATCCCGGTGACGCATCGCGGCCTTTCGACAGGCGTGGCGCTCGTCACCGGTCATGAGGATCCCGACAAGCCTGAGGAGGAACTCAACTGGGCGGCTCTGGCTGCCTTCCCCGGGACGCTCGTCTTCTACATGGGCGTGCGCCAACTGCCGCATATCACCGAGCGACTGATCGCCGCCGGACGGGCGCCCTCCCAGCCCGTGGCGCTCGTGGAACGGGGGACGCTGCCCGACCAGCGCACGGTGAGCGGCACGCTCGCCACGATCGCCGAGGTCGCCGAGCGCGAGCAAGTAAAGGCGCCTGCGATCACGATCGTGGGCGCCGTCGCCGAGCTTGCCGAGGATTTGGGCTGGCTGCCGCCGCGGCCGCTGGCCGGTCGCACGGTGGCGGTGACCCGCGCGCGCGCGCAGTCCAGCGAGCTGGCGCAACGCCTGGCCGCGCTCGGCGCGAGCGTGATCGAGGCGCCGACGATCCGTACGCGCGCGCTCGACGGGCCTCCCTTGGACCCGACGCCGTACGACCTGATCTGCCTGACGAGTGCCAACGGCGTCGAGCGCCTGTTCGAGCGCCTGGCCGCCGGTGGCCGCGACGCTCGCTCGCTCGCTCGCGCCCGCGTCGCGGCGATCGGACCGGGCACGGCGCGCGCGCTCGCCGAGCACGGGATCGTGGCCGACATGGTGCCTGAGCGCTTCGTCGCCGAGTCACTCGTAGAGGCGTTGAGCGATTTTGAGGTGAGGCACGCGCTTGTGGCCACCGCTAGCGGGGCACGCGAGGTGTTGCCCGACGCCCTGCGCGCGCGCGGGGCCCAGGTCGATGTGCTGGCGTTGTACGAGACCGTCGCCGAGCCGCTGTCCGAGCGGGCGCTGAAGCAGGCGCAGAAGGCCGACTACATCACCTTCACCTCCTCCTCCAGTGTCCGCTATTTCCTCGATGCCCCGCGCGCGCGCGGGGGGCATCGAGCTTTTTCGGACACCCACGGCCAGCTCCACGACGACGAATCGACCCCCGAGCATGCGCATCTTGTACGTGCGCACCTGTCGCCCACGACGCGCATCGTGTCGATCGGGCCCGTGACCAGCGCCACGTTGCGCGAGCACGGCCTGGAGCCACACGTGGAGGCCAAGCACCACGACGTCGAACGGCCTCGTCGAGGCCTTGCTGAAAGACGCCACGGGAGAAAGACAAGAAGCTTGAGAAACATAAAGACGGCGATGTAGTTATATATTTTTTCTGAATACCATAGTATCCTTAGACGTATCTATTATGGTAATAGAGAAAAGTTGTATACCCCCATACCTTCACGTGCCTTCGCACCCCCGCCCTTCTTCGCGCTTCCCTAGCCAATTGTCACACCACACTCTCGGCCACCCACGCGTTTACCTGCGTCGCACCGACTCCACCAACGAGCGTGCCCGCCGACTCGCAATCGCCGGGGCACCGCACGGCACGACGGTCACCGCCGAGGAGCAGAGCGCCGGGCGCGGGCGGCAGGGACGCTCCTGGCTGGCGCCGCCGGGGAGCGCGTTGCTCTGCTCACTCGTCCTGCGGGATCCGCCACCACTGCTGTCGCTAATCGCGGGTGTGGCCGTCTGCGACGTCGTCGGCGACGATGCGCGTGTGAAGTGGCCAAACGACGTGGTGCTCGAACGGCCCTACCCAGAGGGACAGACACCTGCGCAGGGTCGGGTCGGCAAGAAGACGCCCCCCACCCTCGCCAAGCTCGCTGGCATCCTCGTCGAGGGACGCCCTCAGGAAAACTGGAGCGTGCTTGGAATCGGCGTGAATGTAGCCGTGCGCATCGAGGAGCTGCCCACTGAGGTGCGCGCCGGTGCGGCGAGCTTGCAACGGGCTCGGAGCGCTATCGAGCCGCTGCTGGCAGACCTGCTTGCCGCACTTGCCCAGCGGCTGACCGAGCCGACGAGTGCGCTGCTCGAATCGTGGCGAACTCTCGACGCGCTATACGGCCGCGACATCGCCTGGGACACCAGCCAGCAAAGCCCCGACGCGCACGATCCGCAAAGGCTGGACGAGCATGGGCGAGCGGAGGGGGTCGATGACAAAGGGCAGCTGCTGGTACGCCTCCAGGACGGAACGACAACGGCGCTCAGCGCCGGCGAGGTTCACTTGGAGTCGGTCGGCTGATCGGCGCGCTGCAGCGCTTCTTCGACGTTCTCCTGCAACTTCTTGCCTGAGCCGGCGCTGAGCTCACCGTCCATGCCCTGTTGTGGCGTTCTCTCATTGGAGAGCGCCTCCGCGAGCACTGCGTCCGAGGGCACGTCCTCTCCCTTGCCTGTCCCGGCACGGGGGGCCCTGCCGTTATTGGAGTTGCGCGTGGAGCGACCGCGCGAGCGCGTCGATCTCGCCGGCTTGCGAGTGCGGGCCGGCTTCTCTGGTTGGGCTGACTGGACGGACTGGACGCCTGGAGTCGAGACAGCCGACTGACCCTCTTGAGTTGGCGCCGCGGCCTGGCCGTCTTGAATCGTCTGCTCGGCCTGTGTGGACTGAGCCTCTTGGGTCGTCTTCGCGACCTGTGCCTGAGCAGGCCCGTTGGCTCGTTGACCCTGGCCCTTGCGGCGGCGGCGCTGGCCACGGGCGCGGCGCTTTGGGAAGTTGCGCAGCAGCTCGCGTGCCAACGCCGGCGGCTTACGCGCCATGCGTGTGCGCGCGCCACGCAAGACCTCCTCGGCCTCCGGGGTGTGCGCTAGCGCAGCCGCCAGCAGTGCTGCCGCCAAGCGGCGGTCCTGCTTGCGTGCGGCGTGCACCAGCCGGCGCGCGTTGCGGGCGTGGGCGCCTCCGGCCGAGTTGACCAGCAGGCCCAGCAGGCGCTTGGTCTCTGGCCAACGCTGTACCGCGTACTCCTCGTGCACGTCGCGCGTGTACTCGGCCAGACGCCAGATCCAAGCGTTGGCCTGGTCGCGGCGACCTATTCGCCGCTCCACCAGTGCGCGCAGCATGATCTTGGCCGCCTCGCGACGCTCCTCGCGCGGCCAATTGCCAGCTATGTCGATCGCTGTGTCGAACGCGTCAGGGTCGCGCAGCGCGGCAATCTCCGACAGCGCCTTGAGGCGCAGCTGCGGGCTCTTGTTGCGTTGCACCGCTGTGATCAAAAAGCGGGCCTTCAGCTCGCCTGTACGGTCGAAGTGCAGCATTGCCCGCGCACGGCGCCAGCCATTTGGCGTGACGCGCGCGCCGGCTAGGGCCGCCCACACGTGCTGCTCGCCGTAGTCCAAATGCTCTACCGCTATACGCCACAGCTCGCGCTCGAAGACCTCGAAGCGGCGCTCCTCCTCGGCGCAGACCGGCAGCACTCGGCGCTCGACGCGCATGCGCCGGCCGCGGCCGCGGCGCACGGGGCCGACGACGATTGCACCCCCCCGATAGACATCGCGGTCCAGCAGCGAGTGCAGCGTCACAACCGGATCGTCGTTCTTGGTCGCCGGGTGCACGAAATCGACTACGAGGCCGGCCTCCTTGCCTGGGTGGCGACGCGTGACTCGTCCCACCCGCTGCTGGTAGATGCGCTTGGAGGCAGTCGGGGCTAGGTGCACGCACACGGTCGCGCGCGGACTGTTCCAGCCCTCGGCCAACAGCTGCGCGTTGATCAGCACGTCGATGTCGCCGCGCTCGTAGCGGGCCAGCACCTCTGCTAGCTCGCGCTTTGGCGTCTCGCCGGAGACGCCCATCGCCTTGATGTCTTCGGCGCGGAACGCTTCGGCGAGGTTGTAGGCGTGTTTGACGCCGGCCGCGTAGACGACGCCCGGGACGCCGTTGAAGCGCGTCTTGTAGAGGTTGGCTGCCGCCATGTTGAACGGCTGCTGGTCGAGCAGCTCGGCCAGCTCCTCCTGGTCGAACTCGGTGTCCACCTCGCCGCGGCGCAATGGCACGTTGGCGATCGTGCGCACGCCCACGCCTGGGGAGATGCGCACGCAGCGCAACGGCGCGATCACTCCTCGCCTTGCCGCTTGGGCGAGGTCGAAGCGCGAGGTCTGCGTCGGGAACAGGTCGGTCACGTGGCGCGCGATCAAGGCGCCCGTGGCCGTCATACCGATGAAGATCGGGCCCGTCCACGCGCGGATCGCGCCGCTGGTCTTCTCGCCCAACGCCGTGTGCGCCTCGTCGCAGATCACGATCGTGTAGGCGCTCGAAATGCGGCCCGCGTTGCGTACGAACCACTGGTAGGTCTCTACTGTTACCGGGCCCTTGGGCGAGTCCTCGCCCGTATACAGAGGGCGCGAGATGCGCTTTTGGTAGCCGCGGTCGCGTAGCTCGCCGTGGAACTGGTCGACCAAGTTGCGGCGGTGCGTGAGGATCAAGACGCCGCCGGTCTGCGAGGCCTCGACGAAGCCGAGCGCGGCCACCGTCTTGCCGGCGCCGGTGGCGTGCTCGAACCAGAAGCGCTTGGCCGCGTTGGGGTCCTCTGGCTGGTCTGAGACGTCCTCCTCGTCCTCGTCTACCCAGTCTTGGGGCTCCTCCTCTGACTCCTCCTCGACGTCCTCCTCGGGCTCGGGCTCAGGCTCGGCCAGGTCCAGCTCGTCGTCGAAGTCGTCGTCCTCCTCCGGCGCCTCCGGCGCGGCTCGCTCGACCGGTCCGAGGTCCTCGTCGTCGTCATCCTCGTCGTCCAGGTCCTCGTCGCCGTCGTCGTCGGCGTCGTCCGTGGCCTCGGCACGTGCGGTGGAGCCATCCCCATCGCGGACACCCGGCCCGCCCTCCGCTTGCTCCTGCTTGGCGTCGTCTGGCCCAAGGATCGCCGCCGTCGCCAGCAGCTCGGGCGAGGCCGCTGCGGCCGCGCGGCCGTTGCCATTGGCGCCCGAGCGTTGGGCCTCGGCCAAAAGCGCAGTCAGCGTGCCCGAGAGGGCATCGACCTGGTGGGCCGAGAGCACGGTGCCGTCGACCAGTTTCGGCTCGTCCTCGGAGAGGACTCGTTCCAGGCCGAGCAGCAGCGAGAACTCACGCCGCCATGCCGTCGATGGATGCTTAGCGCCGTCCTTTAGCTCAGCGAGCGCCATGTCCAGCGCGCGCCGCCTGGGCGAACCCGGTGCCAAGGCCACTGCCGCGTCCTCGCCCTCGTGCAGGAAGCGCTCGCGCACGAGCTTCTCCGCTCGCTTGATTTCGGCGGAACCGGGAATGGACGCGGCCGCTTGGGCCACTGCTGGGGACTCGGCCATGGAGGCTCTGGACTTCGAGATGGAGCGGTCGCGGACGCTCGTCCACTTCGCTCACGAAAAACCGGCGCTGGCGCCGGTGAGGCTCACAGAAGGGTGGGCGCACGCTGGCTCCCATCCCTCCGCTTCGCTCAGGATACAGCACAACCCGGGGGATTTGAAGGCGCTGCCCGGCCAGCCTGAATCCCGCCCCCATCTGGCAGTCTTATTCGAGATGGACGGACGCGCCCAATTGCACTCCCCAATCCTTGCGCCCGCGGAGCGCGTGAATTGGCTCGCATGACTGCCCGCCGCACACTTCTGGGACTTACCCTCCTGGCCCTGATCGTGCTGATTGCGATCGGCGTGACGCAACTACCGAGCAGCCCCTCCTCCGACGGGAAGGCTGCCGCGCGCCTGACAACCGCCCAGACCCGGGCCCTACTCGCCGGCTCGCCGGTGCCGCTCGCCGCGCTGCACGCCCAGGCCGGCATGCTGCTCGAAGGCGGCTCGCCCGCATTGCACGCGCGCCTTAGCGCGCTCAAGGGCTACCCCGTCGTCATCAACAAGTGGGCCTCTTGGTGCGTACCCTGCCAGGAAGAGTCCGCCGCCTTCCAGCGCGTATCCGCCGAATACGGAGTGCGCGTGGCCTTCATCGGCATCGACTCGGAAGATCCCCACCGCGCAGACGCCCTCGCCTTCCTAAAGTCCTTTCCCGTGAGCTATCCCAGCTACTACGACAAGAGCGGTTCGCTCGGCCTGCAGCTGACCGATTCGACCTTCAGGCCCGCGACCGTCTTCATACCTGCCCACGGCGCGCCCTACATCCGCGAGGGCGAGTACCCGAGCGCGGCGAAGCTCAAGCGAGACGTACAACGCTATGCATTGGACGGGTGATGGGGATGGGTAGGGGCCAAAGGCACGCGCTGCATGCCTGAGATTCGGGTGGACCCGCTCAGCGGGCACAAGGTGATCATCGCCGGGGAGCGCTCGGAGCGACCCGGCGGCGAGCCGCGCTGCCCGGCGCCCGCGCCGATCGACGTGGAGAAAGACCCCTTCGCCGCCGGCCGCGAGGATCTCACTCCCCCGGAGCTGTACTCGCTGCGCCCCGCCGACAGTTTCAGTGGCGGTGATGGGGATGGGCTCAGCGGCTCGACTGCTGATAGCGCCGGGTGGAGCGTGAGGGTGGTCCCAAATTTGTATCCGGCCCTTGATGCCGATAGTCCCACCCCGCCCGCCGATGCTCAGCCGGACCTGTTCTATGCCGCGCCCGCCTCCGGTGCGCACGAGGTGATCATCAACGCGCCCGAGTCCGTGCGCTCGCTGGCCGAGCTGCCCGCCTCGCGGCTGGCTGACGCGATGGAGGTGTGGCGATTGCGCATGCTGGCGCACGCGGACGCCGCCTATGTGCAGCTGATCGTCAACGAGCGCCGCGAGGCTGGGGCATCCCTTGAGCACACACATTCGCAGCTGTACGCGCTCGATTTCGTGCCGGCCGAAGTGGCGCGTGAGCGTGAGCGTTGTGGTGCTTACGCCAACCGCACGATGGGCCGCGGGCTGCTTGAGGACCTTGTTGCCGAAGAGGTGCGCCGTGGCGAGCGGATCATTGCCATCGACGATGAGGCCGTGCTGATGGCGCCCTACGGCTCGCGATTGCCCTTCCAGTTGATGTTGGCGCCGCGCGTGCCGCGCGCGCGCTTCGAGGACGATGGGGCGCTCGGCTCCGCGCTGTTGCACGATGGGCTCACACGGCTGGCGCGCCATTTCGGCTCCTCACCGCCGCTGAACATGTGGGTGCGCACCGCTCCACGCGGAGCTGAGCACTTCTGCTGGCGCATCGACGTAGCGCCGCGCCTGACTCACCTCGCCGGCCTGGAGCTCTCGACCGGGGTGAACCTGAACATCGTCGCGCCCGAGCATGCGGCCGGCGTGTTGCGGGACGCCTGACGCGGATAGGCTGCCTGCGTGCCGCCCGTCGAACGCATCGTCCCCAGCTTCGTCGCCGAGCCGCCCCAGGAAGGCCTGCCCTATGGGCGCTGGGCCGAGCGGCTGGAAGAGGAGTTGCTTGCCTGTTGGGCGGCGCTCGACACGGACGGCGAGGAGCTTGGCGAGCATGGTGAGATCGCCTGGTACCCCGACAGGGGTTGGCACGGACGCCGCTATGTGCCGGCCACCTCGATCACAACTAACGGGTATGAGCTGTTCGGCTATGTGCGCTTCGTCAGCGGGCTCGACGACGAGGAGCCAATGGAGCTGACAGCGCGCGGCGACTTCACCGAGGAGACGGCCGAGCGCAACCCCAGCTGGAAGTTGGACGTGTGCGACGAGGTGATCGGCTCATGGCACGGGCAGAACGGTGCGCTTGCCGCTATGACACTCGTGTGGGGGCGTCCCTTGGTGGGCGCCGGCCGGGTTGTGACCGCCGAGCTCGGCCGCACGACCGTCGACCAATGCCAGCTGATCGAGCAGCGCTTCACACTAATCGCGCCTGACGACTATCTCTATGACCTACTAGAGATCAAGCTGTGGGGCGGCAAAGGCCAGGAGCTTGCTTGCGAGTCGCTTTACGACGATGCGGAGACCAACGCCGATGACGAGCCCGAGCCCGCCGACGCCGACGCCGACGCCGACGCCGACGCCGACCAGCCAACCACCGGGGAGAACCTATGACAGAGCGTAGACCTGTGAAGACGGAGCATCACCTCGCGAAGGCGCTGCACCCCAGCCCGCGCGTACTCAAGGAGGCGATGGGCGAGGCCGAAGGCTTCAACGCGAAGTTCGCGGTGCTCATAACAAGGCTGGTCGGCACGATGTGGTGTGCCTACCTGTTCGCCGTGATCGCGCTGATCGGCCTCGGCCCGGCGCTCAAACCGGGCGGGGAGGGCATCGTCGCTTGGATCGCGCAGACGTTCCTGCAGCTCGTCCTGCTGTCGGTGATCATGGTCGGCCAGAACGTGCAGAGCCTCGCTGCGGACGCGCGCTCGGCGAACACCTTCAAAGATGCCGAGGAGATCCTCGACCGACTCGACACACACACGCAAGGGGGCTTGAAGGAAATACTCGATCGCTTGGACGAGATCGCCGGCGCAGCAGGTTCCGCCGCCGCAACAAGCCCGAGCCAGCCCCCGCAGGACGCAGCCTGAGCGACCCCAGGCGGGAGTCGCTCACAAAGTGCCGTCTCGGACTCCCAAGAGAGCCGGCTTCGGGCACGTGGGCCGAACTGGATCTGGCCACTGAGAAGCGCGGCTTGCCTACGAGCCGGCGCCGGCCTCGGCGGGTCGCGGGCCGGCCAACGCCCGTCTCGCGCTGGCGTTGGCGCGGTTGGTCGTGCTGAGCAGGCCCAGCGTCATGATCGCCGTGCCACAGCCGACGACCAGCCACCAGACCGCGTGGCTGAGGCTGACGAAGTTGGGCCCGACGCTGGCAGCGCCGGCTGCCGCGATCGCTCCGGCGACGGCTACGCCCAGCGTCTGGCCGACCTGGCGCGAGGTCGAGGCCACCGCGGCAGCCACCCCAGCCTGCGCCTCTGGCATTCCCATCACGGCGGTGTTCGTGATCGGCGGGTTGACCATGCCGAAGCCGACCCCGAACAGGAAGTAGGCGGGCAGCAGCGCGGCGATTGAGGTTGTTGCGGAGGTCCCTGTCAGCAACAGACCTCCCAGGCCGATGCCGAGCCCTCCCACCAGCAGCGCCAAGCGCGGCCCACGGCGACCCACGATCCGACCGGAGAGCGGCGCGAAGAAGAGCGTCATCGCCGCGATTGGCAGCGTGCACAGGCCGGCCGTGAAGGCTGAGAGGTGCGGGACGCGGACCTCTTGCAAATACAGCGTGTTTATGAATAGGAACGCCCCCAGCGCGGAAAACGCAAGGACAGCGATCGCGCTCGCGCCGGAAAAAGGGACGCTGCGGAAGAAGCGTGGCTCGATCAACGGTTCTCCGCGCCGAGTCTCATAGGGCACAAGCGCCGCCAGCGTGGCGGTGGCAAGCACGAACAATCCAATCGTCTGACCCGAGGACCAGCCGGCCGAGGGTGCCTCGATGATCCCATACGTGAGCGAGGCGAGCAGCACGATCACCAGCAGCTGGCCGACGGGATCGAGGCGCCGCGGCTTCGGCGCGCGCGACTCTGGGACGAAGCGCATCGTCAGGCCCAGCGCCACCAGCCCAACTGGAATGTTGATCCAGAAGATCGCGCGCCAGTCGACACCGTCGACAAGCGCGCCTCCCAGCACTGGCCCCAGCGCGAGGCTGATGCCGATCGTGGCGCCCCACATGCCGATCGCCTGTGCTCGCTCGCGAGCGTCGGTGAAGACGTTGCGGATGATCGACATCGCGACCGGGTTAAGCATCGAGCCGCCAACCGCCTGCAGCATGCGAAAGACGATCAGCCAACCAAGGCTTGGCGCGGCGCTACACAGTAGCGAGCCGAGCGTGAACAGCGCCAACCCTGTTTGAAACACACGGCGGCGTCCCAGGCGATCGCCCATCGAGCCGCCCAGCATCAGCAGGCTGGCTAGCACCAGCGTATAGGCGTCCACGGTCCACTGCAGCTCCGAGATCGACGCGTGCAGTTCGCGCCCGATTGACGGCAGCGCAACGTTGACGATCGTGTTGTCCAAGCCCACGATCAAGAGGCTCATGCAACAGATCGCGAGCACCAGCCTGCGGCGCGAGCGCGGCAACTCTTGAGTCTGGGAGGGAGGGGTGGGTGCTTGGCTCACACCCTCAGTCTGACAATCAGGACGGCGCTGGCTGGGGCGAAGGCCCTGTGGGCAAGGTCGTCGGCGGAGCCGGCGGAGCCGTCGGGCGCTTGTAGGCCGCGATCCAGGTCTGCACCCATGGGTAGATCGAGCCGACGCTTGCGAACACCGATGGGTGACGCGTCGAGCAGCGCCCATATACATGGTCGGCGACACCGACCTCGATCGGTTCACCAGTTGGCCCGGAGGCAAGCAGCGGGCCGCCGCTGTCTCCTTGGCACACGCCGGTGGCATAGCTGGGTGGGGTGATCGTGCAGACCTCGCTGCGTGCGAAGAATGGTGGGGCGTTTCGCCTGCACCATTTGCGTGCTTGCACCACAGTCGAGGCTGACTGCAGCTGTTCGGTCAAGGTCGTCTGTTCAAACGCCGTCTTACCCCAGCCTACGATTGTCGCCGCAGCGCCCGCGGTGAGTCGCTTGGCTTGCTTGGGACTGGCCAACGCGATCGGGGGGGCGTTGGTCGGCGTGGAGAGCACCAGCAGTGCGATGTCGCCGTTGTCGACCTTGCGTTCCAGTCCGGGATAGACGATCACGCCGAGTACCGTCGAGACAAGGTCGCCCGGCTGCAGCGGAGCTACGGCGCCGGTCACCACGCGAAAGCCAGACGCGCTGAAGGGGACGCCGGTTTGCATGTTCTCGGCGCAATGACCCGCCGTCAGGACCAGGCTAGGAGCGATGACCGTGCCAGTGCACTGGTAGGCGAGTTGCCCTTGGAAGTCGACGACGTAGGCGAGCGAAGGAAACGTGCCGGCCTGAGCGGTCGTGCCGCCGATGATCGCCGTCGCGGGCGGAGCAGGAGCCGTGAGTGCCAGGACCGCCGCAGTCACAAGCGCCGGCATGAGTAGGACGGCAAACGAACGGCGTGATCTTTTTGTTGGAATAGAGGACATCGTCTCAGGCGTCGGGCGATGCGGCGCAGCTCCTCATCGGCACGGATTAGCGGCAGTTTTAGCGCTAATTGGAATCTCCATGCTCCAAGAACACAGCAGGCGCAAGACAAGATCGGTGGCATCGTCAAGCGGCAGAGAAGATTTGCCGAATACCTCGTATATGCGCGATCAACCAGAGCTGGCCGAGAGTGCGCCGAAGGATCGCACCCGACTGAACCTCGCCCCCTTCGCCGCCGCGGCTGGGCTGGCGGCGATTGTCGCCCCGATCGCGACAAAGGTCGATTGGGTCCAGTACCTGGCCGCCATCGCTTTGGGCGTGCTTGCCGGCTTGGTACGGCTGATACCCATGCGAGGCGCGCTCGCCAAGGCGAGAGAGATTCCACCGTCGCTGATCTTCCTCGCGGCCGTAGCCTGCCTACGCAGCTCCGCCGGCGGGGCAAACTCGGGGATCGCGGTCGTGGCCTTGCTTCCCGTGTTCTGGACGGCCCTGTACGGCGACCGCCCCCAACTGTGCGTCGTCACGGTGGCGATGGCCGTCTTCTTCCTTGCGCCACTCGTCTTCATTGGCGGGACGGCATACCCAGCGACTCAATACCGGGCCGCGGTGCTGTTCCTGGCAGTCGGCACAATCATCGGCTTCACCACTCAGTGGCTGGTTGCCGAGGTGCGCTACCAAGCCAACGAGGCCGAGCACCGCGAGCAGGCACTCGAGCAAGTTGCAGCTGTGATGCGCGGAATGTCCAACAGCCCTCATGCCCGAGCCGAGGTCTGCCAAGCGGCACGCTCGATCGGCAAGGCCAGCTTTGCGCTCCTGTACGAGCCCATTGGCAAGTCAGGTGCGTTGCGCACGACCGCGATGGCCGGCATCGACTTGCCACCCCTAGAGATCGCCCCTAGGCAAGGCTCGGCGACTGGCCAGGCCTTTGTCTCGCGGCGTTCATTCCTGTGGAACGACGGCAGCGCGCCCGCCAGCTTCGACCATTCCATGTGGCAGACCCTCGGCCAACCCGCTTCAATGCTGTTCGAGCCGGTGTTCAGCGGCAAGGAACCGGTTGGCGTGCTGGTTGTCGGCTGGCCCCAGAAGATCCGAGCCGGCGGCACGCGTGCAACTTTGATCACGCTGCTCGCGCACGAGGTCGCGACGGCGATCAAGCGCGCCGACCTGCTCTCGCAGCTGACCGACATGGCCAGCACCGACTCGCTCACAGGGCTGCCCAACCGGCGAGCCTGGGAGACCAACCTAGACCACGCGCTGCTCGAGGGGGAGCAGTTCGTGTTGGCGATGTTCGACCTCGACCACTTCAAGAACTTCAACGACTCGCGCGGGCATCCGGCCGGCGACCGCCTGCTCAAGGAGACCGCGGTGGCCTGGCGCGAGGAGCTGCGCAGCGGCGACTTCCTGGCCCGCATCGGCGGCGAGGAGTTCGCGCTGTTGCTACCGCACTGTGCCACTGACGACGCGCTCACGGTCGTCGATCGCCTGCGCAGACGGGTGCGCTACGCGCAGACTTGCTCGGTCGGCATCGTCGTGCAGGAGCCCGGGGAGTCAGCGGAGGAGCTGATGACGCGCGTGGACCAGGCGCTGTACGCGGCCAAGACCGCCGGGCGCGATCGGATTTCGCTTGCGGTGTAAGGCCCCGTCGGGGGCGCGGGGGAAGCGTAATCCGTTTTCGGCGAAGTCAGGAGCACCAACGAAAGGAACGGCGTTCGCTGGCAGAGTCTGAGTCGGAGCCACCCTCAAGAAGAAGAGGAGGACGAGCGCAGCGGTCGCAGCGCTGCCTCCACGCGCACGAGCTCGGCGAGCATCGCATCGGCTGAGTTCTCCATCGCCTCGTTGGCCTGCACCTGACCGTCGTCGTCGATGAATCTGGCGACAAACGGGATCGACACCGCCTCGCTCAGCGGCGTCATCTTCAGTGTCGTCACAACCTGCTTGATCATCTGGGCGGCGCGCGTGCCGGCCGCGACGCCACCGTAGGAGACCATGCCGACTGGCTTGTACAGCCACTCCTGATGGAGGTAGTCGATCGCGTTCTTCAGCGGTGCGTTGAAGCCGTAGTTGTACTCGGGCATCACGAACACGAAGGCATCCGCCGCTTCAACCTTCGCGCTCCAGTCCCTGGTGTGCTGCTGGGTGTACTGGCGCAAGCGCGGATGGTTGGGCTCATCCACGAAGGGCAGATCGATCTCGGCGAGATCGACAACCTCCACGTCGAAGCCACCATGTGCCCGTGCCCGACCCTCGAACCAGCGAGCGACCGGAAGCCCGACGCGACCCGGGCGGGTGCTGGCGATGATGATTTGGAGGGTCGGCATCACAGATGGCGCGAACATAGCAGGGGCCGAAATCGCTCGCCACATGACGAACCCCTGGCCGGGTACCTGCCGAACCGCGCCCTGCGCCTCATTCGCGAGTGGGCCGGCCTGCACGAAGCGGAGCTTCAAGCCGACTGGGAGCTTGCCCAAGCTCGCGCCCCGCTCGCTAGCATTGACCCACTGCCATGAACCCAGCCCACGCACTCCCCGCATCACCAGCGTCGAGCCGCTTGAGCGATTCCGGCTACGACTCGTCTTCACCGACGGACTCGTCCGCGAGGTCGATCTATCGAGCGACCTATGGGGACAGATGGCCGAACCGCTCCAGGACCCCGACTACTTCCGCCAAGTACGTGTGGACACCGAGCTGGGGACCGTCGTATGGCCCAACGGCTACGACCTCGATCCCGACGTGCTTCATGGCGATCAAGAGTCAGTTGGACATCCCGCCGTACAGATTGCGCATTAATCCGACCGCTCCATGCCCCCGCCAGGAGTCGAACCTGGATCTACCGCTTAGGAGGACGACCGGAAAAGGGGCCAGATCGCTCTAATCACTAGGCGTGGCAACGGTCTTCGGCTGTTCTTGATCGCGACCGATACCCGGCGATATGGGGTAATTGAGCTGGGTTTAGGCGGGGATTTGGGGTCCACCGCCTAAACAGGTCCGCGCGTTATCGGCAAGAGCGAGGCCAGAAAGCGGATGCCGCTTCGATACCTTGATGAGCATATGGATGCTTCGGATATCGCAATGGACCACGAGGTCGTCGTGATCGGTGCCGGCTTCTCGGGCATCGGGGCGGCGATCAAGCTCGACCAGGCCGGTTTCCGCAACTTCGTCGTGCTCGAGGCCGGGGACGGTGTCGGGGGCGCCTGGCACTGGAACACCTACCCGGGGATAGCGGTCAACATCCCGTCCTTCAGCTACCAGTTCTCCTTCGAGAAGCGCAGCGACTGGTCGCGTGTGTACGCGCCGGGGACGGAGCTCAAGGCCTACGCGGAGCACTGCGTGGACAAGTACGGGGTGCGCGATCGCATCCAGCTGAACACCAAGGTGGTCGGGGCGAGGTTCGACGAGGACGCCCACGCGTGGCACATCCAGACCGCGAACGGCGAGCAGGTCACCGCGCGATACGTGGTCGGCGCGACAGGCGTGTTCAGCCAGCCCAAACCGCCCGAGATCGAGGGCCTCGACTCCTTCGCCGGCACGACCATGCACACGGCGCGCTGGGATCACTCGGTCGCCCTGCGCGGCAAGCGCGTCGGGGTGATCGGCACGGGTGCCTCGGCGATCCAGCTCATCCCCGCGATCGCCCCTGAAGTCGAGCAGGTCACCGTCTTCCAACGCACTCCCATTTGGTGCCTACCCAAGCTCGACGCGCCGATGAGCCCGCGCGTGCGCCGGGCACTGCGCTCGGTGCCCGGCGCCGAGCTCACCACACGCTGGGCCAGTCAGGCCTTCGTGGAGCTCACCTTCGTGCTCGCCGCCCACTTCGCCCGCCAGTTCCCGAGCCTCACCGCCCGCGGCGAAGCCACCGCTCGCAAGATGCTCCGCGAGGTCAAGGATCCCGTCGTGCGCGAGAAGCTCACGCCCAAGTACTCCCTCGGGTGTAAGCGCCCGAGCTTCTCTAATGAGTACATACCCGTCTTCAACCGGGAGAACGTGCTGCTCGAAACCACCTCCATTGAGGCGATCACCGAGATGGGCGTTCGTATGAGCGACGGGGTCGAGCATCCTCTCGACGTGCTCGTCCTTGCAACCGGGTTCAAGGTGTTCGACTCCGGGAATTTGCCAGCATTCGAGATGCTGGGAGCGGGTGGTGTTGACCTCGAGGAGTGGTGGGATGCCAACCGGTTGCAGGCCTATGAGGGCGTGAGCGTCCCCGGCTTTCCGAACTCGTTCTCGATCCTCGGTCCCTACGGGTTCAACGGCCAGTCCTACTTCGGTCTGATCGAGACCCAGATGCGCCACATCGTGCGCTGCCTGAAGCGGGCACGCAGCGAAGGCGCCACGCGCGTGGAGATCACGCCCGAGGCCAACCGTCGCTACTTCGAGTCGATGCTCGGGCGCCGCCACAACCAGGTCTTCTTCCGGGGCGCCTGCTCGAACGCGAACAGCTACTACTTCGACAAACACGGCGACGCGCCGTTCCGGCCCAGCCTCTCGCTCGAGGCGGCCTGGCGCAGCGCCCGCTTCGACCTCGACGACTACGCGTTCGCACGATGACCGGGTGGGGGAGCTGAGTCTCGACCTTCCCCGGTCGGGGCTGGGTCGAGCTCTTGCGCATGCTCGCCGGATCAGCCGTCGCGGGTGCCCGATGAAGGCCGTGAACTGTAAAGAAGGCCAGTTGACGGTCATCGATCTGCCAACGCCGACTCCCGAAAGGGGGCAGGTATTGATCGATGTCCTTCGCTGTGGCATCTGCGGATCAGACCTTCATGCTCGCCATCACTGCAACGAGATGGCAGACGTGGCTCTGGAGACCGGCTATGCGGACTTCATGCGCTCCGACCAGGACGTCGTGATGGGGCACGAGTTCTGCGGTGAGATCGTCGAACACGGCCCCTCCTGTCGGCGGTCGGTGCCGACGGGGACGACGGTGGTCTCGTTGCCTCTGCTGCGTGTCGGGAAGGACGTCCACGCCACCGGTCTGTCGGTGGCGGCTCCCGGCGCCTATGCGGAGCAGATGCTCGTGCAGGAGTCTCTTACCGTTCCCGTGCCCAATGGCCTCGCGCCCGGAGTCGCCGTGCTGACCGAGCCGATGGCTGTCGGCTGGCACGCAGTGCGCCGAGGTGAGGTCAAGAAGCGCACCGTCGCGGTCGTCATCGGCTGCGGGCCGATCGGCCTGTCGGTGATCTGCATGCTCAAGGCACACGGTGTGCGCACCGTCATCGCGAGCGACTTCTCCGCGGGGCGTCGCGCGTTGGCGAGGGCATGCGGCGCTGACGTCGTCGTCGACCCAGCACACGAATCGCCCCACGCCTCAGCCGAGAAGCACGGGCACCTCACCGCGGTTCCCGCCGCCCTCGACCTCGCAATTGACGGTATGGGCAAGATGCAGCGGCTACCGATTCCCTGGCATCACACCTGGCGCGCGGCCGAAGCGCTCGGCCTGGCCAAGCCCAAGAGCCCCGTGATCTTTGAATGCGTGGGCGTGCCTGGGGTGCTCGACCAGGTGATCGCGAGTGCGCCTCTGTTCTCCCGCGTGGTCGTCGTCGGCGTGTGTATGGGTACGGACAAGATCAGGCCGGCAATGGCGATCAACAAGGAAATCGACCTGCGCTTCGTCCTCGGTTACACCCCCGTCGAGTTCCGCGACACGCTTCACATGCTCGCCGAGGGAAAGGTGAACCCCGGTCCTCTCCTCACCGGCACCGTGGGACTCGACGGCGTCAACGAGGCCTTCGAGGCGCTCGGAGATCCCGAGACCCACGCGAAGATCCTGGTCAACCCAAAGAGCACCGCCGCCGCGCCTTAGCGCAAAAGCGAGCGCGTCAATCGACCGCTCCGACACTCGTGCAGCTTCGTCCATTTCAATCGTCTCGCTGGGCTCGGACCTGACGACTCCTACGCTGCATCGCGGCAACGGCTACCGTGGGAACATGACCGCTCTAGGACGCACCGACCTCGACGTGTTCCGCATCTGCCTCGGTGGCAACGTGTTCGGCTGGACCGCCGATGAGCCGCAGTCCCACGCCATCCTCGACGCGTACACCGGCGCGGGCGGCAACTTCATCGACACCGCGAACTCATACCTGGTCGAGCATGGCCGTTCGGAGACGATCATCGGGCGCTGGATCACTGCTCGCGGTAACCGTGACCAGATCGTCCTGGCCACGAAGGTCGGCGGCGGCCACGGAGCGGTTCGCAACCTACGGGCGGATACGATCGAGCGCGAGGCGCACGCCTCGCTTGAGCGCCTGCAAACCGACCACATCGATCTCTACTACGCGCACTTCGACGACGAGGAGACGCCACTGGAGGAGTCACTGTGCGCCTTCGACGCACTCGTCAAGGCGGGCACGGTCCGCTACCTCGGTGCCTCCAACTACACGGCGCAGCGGCTCGCCGCGGCACTCGATTTCCAGCGCACGCATGGGCTTGCGGAGTTCACGGTCCTGCAACCGCACTACAACCTGGTCGAGCGTGACTTTGAGCGCACATTGCTGCCCGTTGCAGAGGCCTGGGATCTTGCCGTGTTGCCCTACTTCGCACTGGCCAAGGGCTTTCTGACCGGCAAGTACCGGCCTGGCGGCAAGACAGTGGAGTCCGAGCGCGCCGAGGCCGCCCGTGCTTACCTCGACAACGGGGGCGCGGCGGTCCTGGAGGCGCTCGACGAGATCGCGGCGACTCACGCGACGGCGGTCGCCGCCGTCGGGCTCGCCTGGTTGCTTGCCCAGCCGCAGGTCGTCGCCCCGATCGCCAGCGCGCGCACGACAAAGCAGCTCGAGCAGATCCTGCCCGCCGCCCGGCTAAAGCTGACGCACGCGGAGATCGACAGACTGTCGGCCACCATTCAGGTGGCGTAAGCGAAACCTACCACCCATCCGCCCTGGCCGAACACGTCCGCACCGACGGCGCCCATGATGCGACTACTACGGCCCGCATGTCACGAACCAGATCATTAAGGAGGCCCTGCACCCCTATCCGGATGAGCTGCATATCGTCACCAAGGTCGGGGCGTATCGTGACGCAAAGGGTGGCTGGCCGCACGCGCGGTCTCCTGAGCGGTTGCGCCAGGCCGTGCACGACAACCTGATTCACCTCGGCCTCGAAACACTCGACGTGGTCAATCACCGCGTCGGGGGGTTCGACAGCGCCGAGCTAAACAGCATTGGCTGACCACCCGACACCGCAACCGCCACCGGCTCGACTCCCGACAAAGGGTTAGGGCATTCCCGTAGGTGTAGAGAGCTCGATCAGACCGCCCGGTTCTGCACGGACGGTGAGCGCCATCGTGAATGCATAGTGTGGCCGCGCCGCCGGCTCGTAAGACATATCTCAAGCCGGCGGCGAGCCGCTAATCGTCAGTCAGCGACGAGGCCTGCTGCGAAGGCACCCACGGGCAGCGGCGTGGGTGAGCTGGGCAGCTCAGTGAGGCTTCCACCGTTTACCGCGAACGACGCGATCACGTTGGCTTTGCTTCCATCTACCAGCAGCGTCCTGCCGTCGGGAGACAAACGGGCATCGACGGCGCCCGCTCCGGCCGAACCGAATGGTGTGCTGCCGAGCAAGACCAATGAGCCATCGGGGTTGATCGAGTAGCTCGAGATCGAGCCTGACGCCGTGTTCACCGTGAACAGAAACTGTCCGTCGTGGCTGATCTCAACCCAACAGGGAGCTGTCTGAAGATCGGCGAACGGTGATGCGCCGATCGAGGCCAGCTGGCCCGTGCTGCCGCTCGCCAAGAAGACTGAGACCGTCCCATTGCCCGTACCACCGTGTGCGTTGCTGACGAACAGCTGTGAGGGATTGCTCGGCCGGAACTCCGCGCCGAACGGTCCTGCTCCCTGCGCAGCGATAGGTGAGCCTGGAGCAGCGACGAGCAAGCCATCGTGACGAACGTGAAAGCTTGCGATCGACGAGGTATTGTCGAGGTCAACGACGAGCCTCTTTCCCTTGGGATCGATCAGCACGTCATCCGGACCCGAGCCCACTGGCAGCGAAACAGTCGAGCCTGACAGCGGGTTCAGCGATCCGTTCGGGGCAAGAGTAAATCCGGTGATGTTCGGCGCGCTCGCACCGGCGTTGGCGACGTATACGAGATTGCCGGAGACCGCGATGCTAAGCGGTTCGCCGCCACCGGAGGACACGGGAGCGCCAACCGGCTGGGGTACACCGTTAAAGCCAACTCGCAGCACCGATATCTGGTTGCTACCGGCGTCTGCCGCGAGCAGGTAGCGCCCGTCGCTTGAGAGCTGAATCGCGCCCTGCGAGGGCAGGCCGGCGCCGAGCCCTGCGCCGCCGACAGGAAAAGGAGAGCCGGGGATTGGCGTGAGCGACCCGTCGGCGTGCCGGTCGAAGCCCGCCACGGTGTTCGATACCGCGGTGTTGTCGTTGATATAGGCGTGGCCGACGACTGGGAATTCATTGTGGCCAAATTCGCGCCCCTGGTGGGCGGCGGCGGATGTCGCCGTGGCACCGGCCAGGGCCAGTGCGAGCGGGATAACGAGATGAGGCAGCTTCATAAGTGAACCTCCTGGACTTGTGGGGATCATTCCCCGACCACGGGCACGATGCCTAGGACTCCTAACGTGCCTCTTGCACGGAGATGAACATTCAGTGAATCGTTTTGCGCCGCTGACTGAGTGGGTCAGGCAATCGCGGAGGGCTCTGCGATTGGGAGCGTAAACGCGAAGCGCGCGCCTCCCTCGGGCCGGTTCTCCGCCCAGATGCGACCGCCCTGCGCCTCTACGAAGCCTCGCGCTATCGCGAGCCCCAGACCAGCGCCGCCACTCGTGCGAGTACGTGAGGCATCATCGCGCCAGAAGCGCTCGAACATGCGCTGCTGAGCTTCCTTGCTGAGCCCGACACCCGTGTCCTCAACCGATACCTCCAACTCACGATTGCGCCGTCTCGCCCTGACGAGCACCGAGCCGTCCGAAGGAGTGTGCCGCAGCGCATTGGTCACGAGGTTCAGGAGCACGCGTTGCACATGCTCCGGAGCGCAGCGAACGTCGGGCAAGGCGTCATCGAGCTGGCTCTCGAGACGTACCTGCCGCGCTCGCGCATCGGCCTCCAAGCCGTTCACGCAGCGAGAGACGAGCTGCGGGAGCTGGGCCTCTCGAAGCTCGAGCGTGAGCGCACCCGCATCGATCCGCGCGAGCTCGAACAGATCGTCGATGAGGCTCGCGAGCGTTTGCGTTTGCTGGTGTAGAGCCGGCAGGTACTCGTCGATCGGGGCGAGACCATCCTCGACCGCTTCGAGCATCGCTTGAATTGAGGCTACCGGCGTGCGCAGATCGTGACTGGCCCAGGCGACGAGTTGGCGACGCGCATCGAAGAGCGCCTCGATGTTTCCCGCCATCGCGTTGAAAGCTTCGCCGACGTGCGCGAGCTCGCGCGGCCCCTCAGTCGGCGCGCGAGCCTTCAGCTCCCCGCCAGAAAGCTCGTCGGCCGCTACCTCGAGTCCACGGATACGCCGCGCGATCTGCCCTCCGAGCAGCAACGCCGCGGCAAGCGCCGTCGAGGCTGAGGCTGCTGCCACGGCCAGGATCTTCACGTCGTCGTGCATGTGAAACATCACAAGACCGCCCAGGATCACCGCCGCGAGCGGCAAGCCCACCGCCAACAGGGCAAGTCCCACGAGCTGCATGCGCACCGTCGGCAGCAGACGCAATGCCAGCGCCAGCGCCACCCCCGCGACGAGCGTACTCAAGGACACGATGAGCGCGAAAGCGATCACGGCGTGAACCTATAGCCGACGCCGAAAACTGTCTCAAGGTGACGCGGACGCGAAGCATCATCCTCGATCTTCTTGCGCAAGCGGCGAACATGGACCGTCACCGTCCCCGTGTCGAGGGCGCTCGCGTATCCCCACACACGGTCCATCAGCTGATCGCGTGAGAACACCTGCCGAGGATTAGACACAAAGAACAGGAGCAGGTCCAGCTCCTTCAACGTCAACTTGAGCAGCTCGCCGCCCTTGTGGGCCTCACGCGCCATCGGGTCGATCACGACGTCGCCAAAAACGATCGCCTGTGCTCTGCCAGTGGCCGGCTGGGCTGTGCGACGCATCAGCTTGCGAACTCGCACCGCAAGCTCCCGAGGCGAGAAAGGCTTGGTCAGGTAGTCGTCAGCCCCGAGCTCCAGACCGACGATCCGATCGGCCTCGTCGCCGAGCGCCGTCAGCATCACGATCGGCACCTCTGAGCGCGAACGGATCCAGCGACACAGCTCAAGCCCGCTCACTCCCGGCAGCATCACATCCAGAACGACCAGCGATGGCCACTCTCGTTCCAAAAGTCCCTGTGCCTCATCGCCCGTAGCGGCCTCGAGCGTCCTGTGCCCGTCACGCTCGAGATAGCGCACGACCACGTCGCGCACGATCGGCTCATCATCAACGACAAGGACGGTAGGCACACCGAAATTGTCGGCGGCCGAGATTACGCACACCTTAAAATCGAGCGCGCGGCGCGCTCCTACCGTGCGCCAGGTCAAGGCGGTCAACACCGTAGCTCAACGCCGCGTTGCGGCGAAAGGCGGTAGTCGGGCGCAAGACATCGACGAGGCTCCCGCACTCCAACCGCCCTCAGAACCCGGCACCAACATAGAGGATCCGCCCCTAAGCCGCCAATCAGACGAGATCCGGCGGCGGCCTTGAGGATCTCGACATATGCATTGAGCACAGCGAATGATCGCCGGTGACGACCATCGTGCGATTGGCATCGCGAGGCTCGGCCGAGTCGAAGGCGTTCCTCCATTCGGCTGGATCAAGGCTTCCTCCGAAGTTCTCCTCGATAGCAAGATCAAGCGCCTTGCGATGCTTGTGGATGGTCTGAAAAAAACGAGCCAATCGAGCCTTCTCTGCGACCAGAGCCTTCCGTCCTATCTTCGTCGGCAAAGATTCGCTCATCCGGTCAGCTCCTTGATCACGCGAGCCGTATCCGCCATCTGGTTGCGATGGGCACGGAAAGCCCGCACGCGGATCGTAGGAGCGCGTTTGTTCAGCTCCTCCCACATTCGATCACGATCGATCAGAACCCGGCCCTCCTCAAGGACACGCTCAAGAAGTAGCGGCGCCCCAACCTCTACCCTCTCTAGCCGAGCTATGTTGACGCGACGGCCACTGACGGGCTGAAGACGACGCGCGAGCTCTAGTCCGGCCGAGAAGTGGTCCTCGGAAAACGAGACGAGGAGATCAAGTCAGAGTCCTCATCCTCGTCACCTCGCGCCAGCGAACCGTATAGCACCGCCAAGCGAACCCCGTGCTCTGTCCGCAGCGTACGGCGAAGCTCGGAGAGGAGCGGCCAATAGATGCCTAGGTACTCACGCTCACCCGGCGCCAAGCGCAGCCGCCGTGACCCGGGTCGGGAAGCTCGCAAAGTTCCTTGCGAGGCGGCGCGGCGCAAAGTTCGCTCCTCAGCACCAAGGTCAGCAGCCAATTCCTGGATCGTGCCCATGCTCAAATAGGCTACTAGGCGTATGTCCGTTACGGGCGTAGAAGACTTTGTGCGCAACCACGACAAGTCAGCACAGGTCGTGCTTGGTATTCGCTGGCATTCCCATCCGAGAGCTAAGAACATTGGGCCTACTGGCCGCATCGCAAAACCGTGGTTCAAACGTCATGTTTAGGCAAGGAAAAGGCGGGGCTAGTCCTTGGCTCTGCTCACGCAGTCCAGACGCCCAACCCCCCAAACACCGCACCAACACAGAAGATTGAGCCAAATGCCCCCGCCAGGAGTCGAACCTGGATCTACCGCTTAGGAGGACGACCGGCAATATCGCCGAATCGCCCGTAATCACTAGGCGTGGCAACGTTTTTCGACCGTTCTCGGTCGCGCGCGATACCTGGCGATACGGGCGGATTCGGCTGGTTTAGGCAGAGATTTGGGGTTGCTGCCTAAACCCGCCGAGGCACATGGACAGGCCGCGTACTATCTAAGACGCCGAGAGACCCAGGTAGAATTGGATCTGTGAATACCGACCTGATCGACCGGCCGAGGATCGCGCACGAGGTCGCGCTGGAGTTGCGCGACATCTATGGGGCTCGCCTCAGAGACGTCGTGCTCTACGGCTCGTCCGCTCGGGGTGACGCCCAGCCCGACTCAGACATCGATCTGCTGGTCGTCCTCGACGAGGTTCCCTCGCGTCACCGCGAGCTGGCACGCATGAGCGACGTCCTATGGCGCCACTCGCTCTCCAACGACGTCGTCCTCTCCGAGATCCCCATCTCAGTGAGCGAGTACCAGGATCATCGCGTCCCCCTGATCGAACGAGTACGTGCTGAGGGCGTCTCTGTAGCGTGAGCAAGGATCGCGGCGCAGCACTAATCGTACGCAGCGACACGGAGCTGCTCGCCGCGCGTCACCTCGAGGAGGCCGGCTTCTCGGCCCAGGCAACCTCCCGCGCTTACTATGCCGCCTTTTATGCGGCAGAGGCTGCGCTCTTGAGCCTTGGCGAGACTCGCTCCAAGCACTCCGGGGTACTATCAGCCTTTGGCCTACTCGTAGTCAAGCAGGGTGGCTTTGACCCGAAGCTTGCCGCCGAGTTGCGAAGGCTGTTCGAGCTGCGCAGCATCGCTGACTACATGATGCTCGACGATATCGAACCCGACGACTACGATCCAATCGACGCGGCGCGCCGGTTCGTGGACGGCGTAAAGCGTTGGCTCGGTGGATCAGTTACCTGAGGGCCTGCTGGTGCTATCTCGTCCTCGCCCTCCTGTTGGTTGGCTTGTCGCGGTTGGTGTACTCGCAAGCTTCATCCTTCGCGGTGTAGTCGTCGCAGGGATCATCACCGCTTTGATTATCGCCTTTATGCATCCGCCTCACCCGATTTCGATCCTGATGCCGATCGCATTGACCATCTTCCTGTCGCTCGTCGAGCTTTACCGCAGCGCCCCACAATGGTTTGCCTGGCTCGTCGGGCGCCAACCCCAAAGCCGAGATTCGGACTGACCCCGAGAGCGCCTAACACTCTCGGCCACATTACGGAGGAGGTTCCATCGGCACAATCCTCGGACTGTCGCAACCATCTGAACTCCGCAGGCCCATATTGGGAGGGCAGGCTCGCACCGCTTACGCGTATCGTGGTAGTCGAGCACAAGTCGTCGGCACTGTTCTCAGTAGCCAGCTCCACGAAACCCGCACCAACACAGAAGATTGTGCCAAATGCCCCCGCCAGGAGTCGAACCTGGATCTACCGCTTAGGAGGACGAAGGACGGCGCCGTCGGATTAGGCGTATCGCTAGGCACAGCAACGGTTTCGGCCGTCGTCCAGGCGTGGGAATGCCCGGCGGTGTGGCGCGATTGGGCTGGGTTTAGGCGGGGATTTGAGGTCCACCGCCTAAACAGGTCCGCTCGCTGATCGGTAAAGAGCTAAGGCCAGAGAGCGGATCCGCTTCGCGCTGAAAGCAGGCGCCAGCCGGCCAGCCGAGGAGACATCCGAGCTTCGTCGTGGGTGTCGCGTAAACCTCGGTCTGTCCGGCGCGGTTTAAGACACTTCTGGGGATGCCTATGAGCTTTCTTGAGTGTGATCGTGGGTAGGTGTTTTTGATGCCGTCCGGATGTGCGTGATTGGCTGCCGGAGGGTCATCTTGCTTGGTTTGTGTTGGACGCGGTCGAGCAGGTGGATCTCTCGGTGTTCTATAGCTCATATCGCAGGGACGGGTGGGGTCGGGCGGCGTTTGAGCTGTGGATGATGGTCTCGCTTTTGTTGTTCTACGCGCGGGGCGAGCGGTCCTCGCGGGGGGTTGAGCGCAAGTGCGTGGAGGATGTCGCCTACCGGGTGATCGCGGCTCAGCAGACGCCCGGTAACGTGATGATCGCGGGGTTCGGTGCCCGGTACGAGGACGCGTTGGCTGGGTTGTTCAGCGGTGTGCTGTGGTTGTGCAAGCAGGTGGGGCTGGTGAGGGTCGGGGTGATCGCGATCGAGGGAACGAAGGTGCACGCGAGCGCATTCCATCACTGCAACCTCGACTACGAGCTGCTCGCCCGGGAGATCCTCAAGGAGGCCGCGGCACTCGACGCGGCGGAGGACGAGCTCTACGGGGATACGCGTGGCGATGAGTTGCCCGAGCACTTGCGGACCAGCGAGGGGACGCTGTGTTGCTCTGGCGGAGGCAAGTCAAAGATTCGAGCGCGACCGCTCGAGAACGGGAGCCCGAAGAGCGAGGCATTGCTGGAGAGGCGAGGCTCCGCAGCGAAGATTGAACTTGATGCGGAGGCGTTCGTCGCTCGCGCTCAGGGCCGCGAGGGATGGTTACTCGTGGCTTGCCGTCAGCTCGATGAGCCCCGCAGGCGCTGGGCAGCGCCGATCGCGCGCTTGTGTGCCGGAGCGGCTGTTGGAGTCAGAGCGAGGGTTGCAGCAAGACCTCGCGGTCGAGCGCGAAGCGAACGAGGCGTATGAGCACTACCGGCGCATGGGCGTGACAGCAAGGCCGAGGGCTCGGGGTGCCCATCGAAACCATACGAGCCACCCGAGACGCCAGCCGGGGAAGATCAACACGACCGATCTCGATTCGCGCACGTGAAGACCCCGCGCAGCTACACCCAGGGCTCTAACACGCAGGCCGCGGTGAATGAGCATCCAGATCGTGCTCGCCGCCGAGGTGAGCGCCAGCTCACCGGACTTCGGCCACCTACAGTCGATGGTCGAAGCCACCAAGAAGGAACTGGAGGCGATGGGTGTTACTGAGACACCCGGGGTCGACGGCCGCTGACAGCGACTATTGGAACGAGGAGCAGATCGATAACGTCGTGGGTGACGACATGCAGGTGCTGATCCCACCCGACGCCGGCAAGCGCGGCACTCCTCGCCCCGGATGGGATGGCAGGCGCTACACATTCATGCGCACCGTGCTCCCGAGCGACTACGGCGGCGGGCCTATACAGAAAACGCAAGGCGATGGTCGAGCCAGTCTCCGCACAAACAAAGCACAACCGGCGCATCGACCGCTCCAACGACGAGGACGATCCGCCGCACGCTCGGAATGGCGGCTGATCACCGCCACCCATAACCTCATGAAGCTCCACAAGCACCAATAGCTGCCGCGGAGGGCTGAAAGGCCCAGACGGAAGATCAATCCTGCCAGCGAGCCATACGCGAGCCCCGATCATGTCCGCCACCCAGGCACCCTCGCACCTTTACGCGACACCCACCGTCCGATGCGAGCGTGAGTGCAGCTCTTGTTCGGACACTTGCTCGTCCTGCGAGAGCAGCAGTCGCTTTGGAGCGGCGGTCAAGTGGTAGCCGGCTGGGCCGGCGTGAGGCCGTGGCGGCGCATCACCTTGGCCAGCGCGGCGACGTCCGGCGGGCCGCCGGCGGAGGCGGCCAACACCTCGCCGAGCTCTCGAAAGTAGGCGGGTCCGAAGACTCCTGGGCTGGCTATCGCGAGGAACGTCGCTTCGGTGTCGCCGCCGTTTTGGAACCCGTGGACCGCTCCGCGCGGCACACATAGCGCTTCGCCGGCCCCAACTCCGATGCTCTCACCGTCAACGGTCCAGGACGTGGTGCCCTGGAGTCCGTAGATGGTCTCCTCGAACGCATCGTGGCTGTGGGGTGCTGGCATCCTGGCGTTGGCCGGGACGTAGCACTCAAACACGCTCACGCTGCCGTTGGAGTCGGGCCCCTCTACGAGGAAGCGGACGCCGAGCTGTCCGACGGTGATGGTCTCTGCGGTGGCTTGGCTCACGGTGGTCTCCTTCGGCTCGATGCGCCGCTGAGGAAAGTAGCTAGACCACCGTATGCCACGGCGATTGGCGCAGCTTCGCGACCTCCTCGCGCGGCCCAGCCACCACGGACTGCGAGCCGCAAACGCTCCGCCGAAGGTACGCATCCGGACGTTGGCTCGGCTCAGATATAGAGTGGACGCCAGTTCGGGTCGGACTTGTCGAGACGACGAGGTAGGTGCTGGCGTAGTTCGTCGCTAAAGACGTCCTCGAGCCTCCAACTACGTCCGATGCCTCCACCGAAGCCAAGCGTTTCAAGAGCTTGCAAACCGTCGGCCATCGGCTGGACCGTAAGGTCCGTGAGCGCAAGTCGTCGCAGCAAATGTGTGAGGAAGGCTCCGACCGGCGCTGGGGATAGCTCGGGATGTGCCGCCTGCATCGATGTCATCACGGCTGGACCCTCACCCAGATCTACATACGGAGAGGACGTTGCTGTCCAAGAGCCCAGACTCGCAATGCAAGCGAAGTCGAGGCACTCCCGGGGGTGGCGAGCGAACTCCTCATCGCACTTGCGCAGTGCCTCCGTCACAGTGTCGCGCGCTGAGTCGCCGGTCCACTTGTGCGAATGGGCGAGCAATCCGACTGGGAAGGCACCCAGCAACTCGCCACGGATCGTCTCGTAGCGTGGCTTCAAATAGCGCCGCATCTCCGCCGCGCGTTCGACGCCGTCACGGACACCGCCTGCATCCAGAGTCAACCGCACGTTGAAGGCTGCCGCTACGCCACCAGCCAACACCTCCTCACGGCCGCGGAACCCCTTGGGATATCCGGGGTTGTAGATGATCAGGTCCGTCTCGCGCGGTTCGGGTGCATCTACCTCCTCGAAGAGGATGTACTTTCGGGTCGTCACCTCATAGTGCGGCGGGAGCCAGTTCCTGAACAATTCGGCCCATGTCACCTCGCCGCCATGGCCGGCTCGCTGGGGGTCCTTCTTGGCCTTGTTGTGGAGGCGCTCCCAGTCCGCCTGAATCTCGTCGCTGATCTCTCGGAACCACTCGAAAACACGATGTGATCTAGAGATCCCGGCCACTCTAATCACGCACTACGCCGCAGACACCGGGCGCTCCCGGCTCCTTGCTTGGAGGTCGTGGTGTGCCCGCAGGTAAGCCTCACCCGCTTCGTCAGTGAGTTGAAGCAACGCCAGGATGATAAGCCCGGTCGCCTCGCCCTTCTTGGATGCAAGGGTGGTGGCCGTTACACGCGTGAGCGAGATGAGTGTGGAATGGCCGGGGTCGGCAAGCCCTGCGGGACTTGGGCCGGTGAGGAGTGAGCCACGGCCATCAGTTGGGAGCAAGTCAGGGGTCCACATGATGCCCTTGGGATTCGCATGGATGCCGTGGCTTGCCATTCGGTAGTACGGGCGCATGTGTTGTGTCCCCACGCTCATCTCGATTGCAGCCAAGGTTGCGTTCTTGTTGGAGTAGCCCGGGTCCTTAGCCGCGAGGGCAGCCTGCGCCCAACCGTAGGAACGACCAAACCTAGATCCGTAGCGCTCGATCAGTGAGTCGAAACGACGCCTCGCAGCTTCGACTTCCACCTCCGAGTAGGGCGTCTCGCCCAAGCTCTCGGCGTGCTGCTGGAACTCCAGCATCGCCCGCCAGGTCTCGACCGCCTCGTGAGCGAAATAGCGCTCAGCACAGTCATCGCCGTTCTCCGCGATGAAGTCCGTAACGATCGCGACCTCGTCAAGCGCTCGCCAGCGCGCAAGGCCCGCCTGTCCATAGCCCGCCTTCAGCAACACAAGCACCTCATCGGCTATCCGACAGGCCCGAGCCAACAGCCGCGACAATGCCTCAAACACAAAGTCGTGCTCGCCATCCGGTGGCACATGCTTCTCGTAGAAAAACTCTCCGGCCTCAAAAGCGACCTTCATCACCATCTCCGCGAGATCAAAGGCAGGCCCCCAATGCTCAGCAAGCCGCTTCTCGAACTCCGCCTGCCAGCCACGGCGGTGCTCTAGCATCCCCGGCGCGTCCCGCTTGAGGCTCTCCACCAGCCCCTTCGCCGAGTCCTCTATCGCCTGCGAAACGGCTGTTGAGACGAAGTCCTCAACGTTATCCTCCAGCTTGGTCAACTGCTCCGATGTCAGGCCCTCCAGAGCACGCTCCAAGCCGTCCTCCATCGCCTCCCGGAAGTTCTCGTCGTAATCGTCCTCCACACGCTTACGGTAGCTTCAGCTCCGGCTGTCGCCGGCACGAGAGCTTCCCACCAATTCGGGTTCAGCCCGACAAACGGCAAGCCGCGACTCGCCCTTGGGCCGAGCGACCGATTGACTGGGTCCACTCGCGGCCCGTCGGTCATCTGATCGAGGTGGGCCAAACCACCGACCCAGACGGGGACTGGACCTCGCCTCAGTGGTGTCGAGTACGCCCGCCGAGGAATCATGACGACCGCAGTCATCGGCACCGGGACGCTCGGATCGGTCATCGCACGCCAGCTCACCTACAGGCAACGAGACCACGCGGCGCTCAAGCGCCGACAATGAGTCGGCACGAACGCTGGCTGCAGAGATCGTTCGAGCCGTAGGCAGGACGAATCAGAGGGTAGGTACACACGCACATCACAACCTAAGCAATCAGCACGCAACCCTTTCACGGCAAAACGACCGCGTCAGCTACCTCCGCTTGGGCTCTCGCAAAGGACGGTGGGTGTCGCGTAAACTCCGGTCTGTCCGGGGGGTTAAGACAATTCTGGGATGCCCCAGAATTTTCTTGAGTGTGATCGTGAGCAGGTGTTTTTGATGCCGCCGGACCCGCGGGATTGGTTGCCGGAGGGTCATTTGGCGTGGTTTGTGTTGGCGTCGGTGGAGGAGATGGATCTGAGCGCGTTCTATGGCTCCTACCGCCAGGATGGGTGGGGTCGCGCGGCGTTCGAGCCTTCGATAATGGTGGCGCTGCTTTTGTATGCGTACGCGCGGGGTGAGCGGTCCTCCAGGGGGATCGAGCGTCGGTGTGTGGAGGATGTCGCCTACCGGGTGATCGCGGCGCAGCAGACGCCGGATCACGCGACGATCGCGCGGTTTCGTGTGCGCCACGAGGCGGCCCTGGCCGAGCTTGTTCAGCGAGGTGCTGGGGCTCTGTCGGGAGTCGGGGCTGGTGAAGGTGGGGTTGATCGCGATCGACGGGACGAAGGTGCACGCGAACGCGTCGCATCACTCAAACCTGGACTACGAGCAGCTCGCCCGCGAGATCCTGAAGGAGGCGGGCGAGATCGACGCTGCCGAGGACGAGCTCTATGGGCAGGAGCGCGGCGATGAGCTGCCTGAGCATCTGCGGACCCGTGAGGGGCGACGTACTGCGCTGCGTGAAGCCAAGGAGAAGCTCGCGCGCGAGCGTGCCGGCAGAGAAGACGCGAAGGTGCAGGCGGCTGACGCGGAATCGCCGGGTGTGAAGCTCGTGCTTGATCCCGAGGTGATCGTCGCTCGGATGCAGGGGCGTGAGGGATGGGTGCGCGAGGCGCGCCACCAGCTCGATGAGCACCGGCGGCTACAGGCTCAGCCGATTCCACGCTCGCGACCCGAGCGGCTGCTGGAAGCAGAGCAGCGACTTCAGGAGAATCTGCGGGTCGAGCGCGAGGCGAACGACGCTTATGAGCATCATCGCGCGACTGCCGTGACGAAGGACGGCCGGCGGTTCGGGGCACGCCCGAACCCCTACGTGGCACCGGAGGTGCCGCCGGGGAAGATCAACGTGACCGACCTCGATTCACGCAACGTCAAGACGCCGCGCAGCTACACCCAGGGTTATAACGTGCAGGCCGCCGTGAATGAGCATCAGATCGTCTTGGCGGCCGAGGTCACGCTCACCTCACCAGACTTCGGGCAGCTCAAGCCGATGATCAAGGCTACCCGGCGCGAGCTGGAGCAGATCGGTGTGAGCGAGGCGCCCGGGGTCGCGGTCGCGGACAGCGGCTACTGGCATGAGAAGCAAATAGACCAGGTCGTGAACATGGGCACCCAGGTCCTGATCCCGCCCGATGCCGGCAAGCGCGACACACCGCGCCGTGGCTGGGATGGCGGCCGCTACGCGTTCATGCGCACCGTGCTCGCCGGTGACCACGGCGGCGGGCTTTACCGGCGGGGTCCCGGTAGGTGGTCCAGGGTCTATGCGTAGTCTGGTGGTTTGTTGTCGGTAACGGTGTCTGCGTATTCGGTGGGTGTGAGTCCGTCTAGTGCTGAGTGTGGCCGGTAGGTGTTGTACTCGATTCGCCAGTCCTCGATGATGAGCTTCGCCTCGGTGATCGAGCCGAACTCCTCGATGTTCAGCAGCTCGTCTCGCAACCGGCCGTTGAACGACTCGACATAGGGATTCTCCCATGGGCTGCCGGGCTCGATGTAGGCGGTCTTGGTGCCGGCGAGGCGACAGTAGTCGCGTAGTGTCCACGCGATCATCTCGGGGCCGTTGTCGGCACGGAGATATTCGGGTGCGCCGCGGGTGAGGATGAGGTCCTCGATGACGGCAACGAGGTCCTCGGCGGTGCAGGTCCGGTCAACCCTGATCGCCAGCGCCTCGCGGGTGTACTCATCCACGATGTTGCACAGCTTCAGCCTGCGCTGGTCAGAGGTCTCATCGAACATGAAATCGATCGCCCACACCTGACCGGAGTGCGTGGCGTGCAACCGTTGCTTCTGGCCTGGACCTACCCTGCGGCGCTTGCGTGTCCTCACGGGCCGTCGCAGGCCCTCCTGGCGCCAAATACGGCGAGTACGCTTGCGGTTGATCGTCCAACCCTCCCTCAGCAGGATCTGATGCGCGGTCTTCCAGCCCCAGCGGGGATGCTCCCCGGCGATCTCGCGCAGGCGAGCAGCGAGACGCTGCTCCTCGGTGCTTGGCGGCCGCCGCGGCTTGCGTTGCGTGGAGCGATTCTGTCCGACCACACGGCACGCCCGGCGCTCTGAAACCCCGAAACGCTCCCGCAGAACCGCGACGGCCCTGCGACGGCGCTCCGGGGTCAGAATTTCCCCTCAGCCAACTCCTTGAGCATGTCGATATCCAACGCCTGCTCGGCGACCAGCTTCTTGAGCCGCTGGTTCTCTGCCTCGAGCGTCTTTAGGCGCTTGGCCTCATCAGCCTTCATCCCACCATAGACCGCCCGCCACCTGTTGAACGTCGCCTCCGAGACTTCGAGATGGCGAAGCACCTCGACGAGATCCTGCCCCTCGTTCAGAAGGCGCTCGCCCTCCCTGATCTTCCTAACAGCCTGCTCCGGGGTATGCCTGCGTCGCTTCATGATCGTGTCCATCCTTCCATCCCATCACGGGAAACACGACCACGCACACCACCTGGCTCACCTCAAAGGGACCCCGTCACTACCGAAAACGCAAGGCGATGGTCGAGCCCGTGTTCGCTCAAACCAAGCACAACCGGCGCATCAACCAGTTCCAGCGGCGAGGCAGATCCGCCGCACGCTCCGAATGGCGTCTGATCACCGCAACTCACAACCTGCTCAAGCTCCACAAGCACCACCTGGCCGCCCAAGCGGCCTGAAACGGCATCTTGGCTGCACGCACACTCCACACGGCACACAAACCCCAATGCCTACCGGGTCCACCGCCATCGCCGCGGGCATCACCATCGCCGCAGACGACTTTGCGCGACACCCACGACGAATCTCGACCGCCGAAGTCTAGGGCCGGACTACGGCTTCTTACGCAGTGCGATGCGGAAGTGTTGTGAGTCCGCGCATTGAGTGCTTCTCGTCCTTTGCGCGTCCGCTCGGCTGTCGCTCGGACGCTCATTAAGTGCGCAATGCAGCGCCGGTGGCGTTAGCCGAGAACGGAGCGGTCGCATGCGCGGCTTATGAAGCTCTCAGGAGTGACTGTTTGCTGGGTGTCGGGAGCTATCGCCGATGATGTTGTGTGGGAAGCGCCCAGCCCGCCGCCGACCGGCGGTTTCATTCGGGGCCGCGATGCGATCCTCAAGCAGTATGGTGGAACAATGGGAAAGCACACAAGCCTCGTGCTTTACGTGCTCGCCCTGGTAGGCGTCGTGGTCGGCGTGGACGTCTTGTTCTTCAGGCATCGGTTCTTGGAGCGCCTGATGGTAAACGTCGGGATTATCCTGGTGTTCGCGGCGTTCTATTTGAGGTTCATGAAGCGAGCATGAGCGGGGACGCCTCCGATGAACGCAGCCAACGACACCGCCACCAGGAAAGGCCTTTGCCGATGGTGGGCATCTCCCCCCGCGACCCGGCATGCAACGCCTGATCAGCGGGGGATGCTGAGCTACACACCCGACTAGCGTGCTCGTAAGCGCTGACGTGCCATGCCGCGCATTGGCAACCCACGTCTTTTCGTTCCCCTGCGGCCCGCGCGTCGATAACATATTCTCCAAGCACTAAGCCAACTACAGTTGACGGCCCAGCCCTCATCTCGATTAACTGGATGACATCCGTCCTATAGAATTCCGCGTTATGAAGGGTAGGCTCGCGATACCGCGCCGGAGGCTGAAGTTTGGCGACCGACTGATGGACCTCATCGAAGAGATGTCAGCCGAACTCTTCGTCGTGATGGTCGGGCTTGCCTTCGTCGTCATTGTTGTCTCGGTCGCGCTTGTCGCCGCCAAGTAGACGCGATACGTCAACTAAACAACCCTTCGCCTACAAACTTACCACCGTTTGCCCCTGGCGGGATGGCGAAGATTGAGCTGGAGGTGTGCAGGGTGTGGCTGTTGAGCGCGTCGTTTGCGGCTAGGCGTCGTTGTAGCGGGATGAACTGACGGTTGGGGTCTCGTTGGAACGCTATGAAGAACAAACCGGCGTTGATATCACCAGTTCCCGGTTCGACCGCTTCTGAGTAGGAATAACCTCGTCGCAGGATTCTCTGCCCTTCGTTATTCTCGGGGTTCGCAAGACGAATGTGTGCGTTAGCTGGGATCACGGGAACACCGCCTACGGTTGCTGCGAGGTCGACTGGGTCGTACTCGCGAGTGCTGCCTAGGGGAGCGCCGGTAAACTTGTCGCGTCCGATAGTTTGCTGTTGGCCTTCGAGAGTGGTGGCGTCCCATACGTCGAAGAGGATCTTGATGCGGCGCGCGATCAAGTAGGTCCCGCCAACCATCCAGTCCGACCCGTCTGCCGGCTGGACCCACACGTATTCGTCCATCGCACTGGTGTCCTCGCTGCGGATGTTGTCGGTGCCGTCCTTGAAGCCCATCAGGTTTCGCGGAGTCTGCTGGGTGCGGCTCGTGCTTGAGGTTCTGCCGAACCCGAACTGGTCCCAACGCATGGCGGCCACGGGGCTCGCGATGCGGGCGAGTATGTGGATGGCGTGGAAGGCGACCTGGGGATCGTTGGCGCACGCTTGAACGCATAGATCACCGCCCGAGATCGCCGGTTCGATGCTCTCGCCCTTGAAGGTTGGAAGCGGCCGCAATCCGGCCGGGCTTGCCTGAGCCAAGCCGAAGCGGTCGCCGCCGGCGAATAGGCTTGGGCCGAACCCGAACGTGATCGTGAGTTGGGAGGCATCGAGCCCGATCGCCTCGCCGGTATCAGCGGGAGGCTGGTTCGACTCTTCGCTGTTCGGTCCATAGGGTGCGCCGCGAGTCAGCATATCTGCGGCGGCCGTCCATGCCGTCAACAGCGAACGCAGGTCCTCTACAGCTTCGCTGGTTACATCGAACGCCGCGAAGTGAAGATAGTCTTGGGCAGGGGTGGCTATACCAGCCTGGTGAGCGTCCCGAAAGGTAACGATACCGCCGGGCAAGACGGGCCTACCAGAAGCCCTCGGACCTGACACTCCACCTATCACACGGTCGAGCCCAGCACCGATTCCGATGAGCGCAGCACCGGTCAGCGCCTCCTTACGCGTCACTGTTGGCCATGCGGCCTGATCAGTCATCACTTCCTTGGCAAGCCGTAGATGAGGCTGCTACGGGATTTATTGAGGCTGTGCACTGCGCTGCTGTGTATGGTCGGCCAGCTCCTGATTCAACTGCTCCACTATCTTTCTAGCGGGTCGCTTATCTTGCGATTGCAAAAGGGAAACATTCATCTCTTGTATACCAATCGCTCGCCATATTTTTCCGTCCTTTGTGTGGATGCGGCACACCTGCGGAAGGAGTCCGAATTGTCCTATATCAAACGAGTCTATCTCATTCCAAGTAAATTTGATATTTTTGAACAAGTTGACGACTCTTATTCCCTCGCGGGTTGCGATGATCGCACTCAACGTCGCTCGGGCTCCAAGCAACGTCCCGATCACAATAGCGATCACCGCTATGTCAGTCGCCGCAGGCTTGCTGGCCCTAACGAGAAAGGTGCTCATTAGTACGATATTTGCCAATGTACACAATGCGAATCCGAGTGACTGGGAGCGACTCCGATAGACACGATCATCTCTGTATTTTATTCGCATGCTCCGCTTTCGCCAGATGAGGTGGCTGCGCTGCCGCCTGGACTGCCGCCTGGTGTAGTGCCTCCGGAGCTGCCACCCGGGGCGCCGCCAGGAGAGCCACCTGGGCCGCCAGGGCTGCTTGCTGCCGCCTCGGCCACTGCTGCTCCGGCAGCTGGGCCAGTGAGATATCCGTTGAGTGCCCACTTGCCGGCCATCGTGTCAGGCAGCACATCCTCTCCGATCATTCCTGCTCCCTTTAGTCCCGTGAAGATGAGCCCGGGACCGGCTCCCAATAGACCGAAACCTACGGTTCCCGCGTACTGTCCTGGAGACGCATGACAATTCGCATCGCTTGCCAATCCGAACACAGTTACTGCCCCAGTCACGCCTGCGCATATACCAGCCGTAACAATGATGCATGTGCCGATGCCGGCTGTCTGTATGGCCTTTACTGGGTTTTCTGAGGCGCAGTTTCCTTCTGTCCAGAATTTGGCTTCCAAGAGATCCCACCTGCATAGTCCGGTGGGGTCTGTGTAGTCGAGGGGGTCGCCGAGTGTGTATTGGTAGAGGTTGGCGTCGCTGCCCTCGAATCCTGTTGGGTCTTGGCCGATGAATCGTGCGTTGGTGGGGTTGTAGTAGCGGGCGCGGTTGTATTGCAGGCCGTCGCCGTCGTTTTCGCGTCCGGTGTACTGGTAGGGGTTGGTGCTCGCGGTGCCTTCTGTGGTGGTGGTACCGAAGGGGTCGTAGGTGTAGGTGGTCTTGACTTTGCCTTCGCTGTTGGCAAGCGCGATCGTGCTCTTCTGGGGGTTGGTGAGGTAGCTGTCGGTGCCTGTACTTGTCTTCCTGGAGAAGATCTGGTCGGCGCCTAGCCCGGTGATGAGGTTGCCGGTGGCTGTCCCGCCGACGGATTCTTGGACGACGTTAGGCCCGTCGTAGAGGAGCTTTGTGGTGGTGCCTGCGAGTGTCTTTGAGCTTCTGCGGCCGAATGGATCGTAGCCGAAGGATGCTGTTGTTCCGCCGCTGATGCTTTCGAGTTGTCCGCGGTCATCCCATTTGTAGGTGTTTGTTGCGTCCAATGTTAGGTTCCCGTCGTTGTCGTAGGCGAGTGTTTTGCCTGCGCGTTCGGTCAGCTCGTTATCGGCGTTGTAGACGAGTGGTGTGGTGATCGCTTCTGGGAGGCCGGTGCGGGCGTAGCTGCCCCATGTCGCTTCGAGCTGGTCGTCTTTGTTGTAGGCATAGTCGAGTTCGCCGAGGGTTTCCGAGCCCTTCTTGTCGATGATCGATGTAGGGTCGTTGGCTTCGTTGTAGCCGAGGATCTCTTCGATCCCGTCGAGGAGTTTGATGCTGGTCGGCCGGTTGGCGTTGTCGTAGCCCAATTTGATCTTTTCGGTTCCGCGAGCGAGTTCGGTTAGTCGGTTCGCTTCGTCGTAGGTGTATTCGATCGCTTCCTGGCCTGGCACGATCAGCTTCTTACGCCGGTCTGCACCGTCGTAGGCGTATTCGACCGTACCATTAGGTCCGGCGAGCGCTGTGAGCTGGTCTAGTTCGTCGTAGGTGGGCGTGTAGGTGCCACCGGCGGCGCTGTCTTCGATCTTTGTGGGACGGTTGCCGTTGTCGTATTCGTATTTGATCGAGCTTTGCGCTGTTTCGCCTGAGACGCCGAAGCTGATCTTCGACATTCGTCCTAGCGTGTCGTAGGTCGCCTTCGTGACGAAACCGCGACGGTCGGTGGCTTCTATGGGGTAGCCGGCCTTGTTGTAGGTCCAGCTTGTTTTGTGGCCCAGTGGGTCGGTTTCGCTTTCTAGGCGATCCATCGATTCGTAGGTCGCGGTCGTTTTGTTGTGTCGTGGGTCCGTGATCGACGTGAGGTCTCCGTCGGCGTCGTATTCGAGGCCGGTCTGCGCGCCGCCTGCTCCGGTGATGCTCGTCAGGTCGTTGTCGGCGTCATATCCGTAGATTGTGCGCTGTCCTTCGGGGCGTACAGTTGCCATTACGCGCCCGATGTTGTCAAAGAACTGTTTTGTGGTCCTATTCGCGGCGTCGGTCACGCCGGTGAGTAGGCCCAGTTCGTAGGCGTATGTGGTGCTCTTGCCGAGCGCGTTCTTTATCACGGTAGGTTGGCCGCTGCTGTTGTATTCAGCGGTGGTTTTGTGACCAAGTGGGTCGGTGACGATGAGCAGTTCGCCCTTCGTCCCGTATTCGTATTTGGTGGCGTGACCGAGTGGGTCGGTGACCTTCGTCAACTCGTCGGTCAGTGGTTCATAAGTGAATTTGGTCGTTTGAGCGGAAGACGTGCCAGCGAGGCGCGTAATCGACGTTGGGTTGCCGTAGGCATCATATTCGTAGGCTGTCTTGCGTTTGCGGGCATCGGTTGTTGAAAGGACGAGGTTCGTGCCCGTCTGACGTTCGATTTCAGTCTTCTGTTCGAGCGCGCTTTCGAATCCGAGGATTTCGCTCGTGGAGAGTCCTTCGCTATTGAACGTGACCTTACGCTTGTTTTCTCGCGGTTCGGTGACGGTCGTGCTTTCAACCTGCCCTTCGCCGTTCAGCGCATATTTGAATTCGAAGACACCTCCGTCCGCATCGGTCTGCTTTGAGACGCGATCATTGGGAGTCGTATTTGTTTTCAATGTACTTCGTGCCGCGAGGATCGGTAATGCTCGTCATGTTGCCCGACCCGTCATATTCATACTTCGTTGTTCGTTCCATCGGATCAACGACCTTTTCGAGCAATCCCCCCATCGTATAACTGTATTTCCATATCCGCCCTCCGTCGTCTTTCATTTCGGTAATCCGGTTAGAGCTGTCGTAACTAAAGGTCACCCATCTTCCATGTGGCGAGGTGATCTGGGTGATATTTCCCTGTTCGTGGCTAGCTCGGGTGATCGTAAGTTCATCGCCGGCGCGATCGCGAATGGCTTGCAGTGGTGCGTCGGCACCAAACTCGTAGGTCAAGCCATCGGTGAGCGATAGGTCCCAACGGTCCTCGGCTGCGTCCCACTTGATTGTGGAGGCATAGAATGGGCCAGGAGTGCTTGTCAACTGGTATTCCGCTTCAATATAGCCTTCTCCAGGCGATGTTCGCACGTAGTGCACTCGACCACCGTTGGGTAGGATCAAGTCAGCTTCGTGATAGTTTTTTTCCGACCACAGCCGTATATCGTAACGGTTGGCGGTACCGACGCCGAAACTGTAGGAATTGGAATCGGCTTGACGGTAGCTTCTTTCTATAACGATCGGGATGGTATCGGGGAGAACTAGGTCCGTCGTGTGATAATCAAAGAGACCTGAATACAGATCCACAGGATCGCCACCCGCCGCGGTGCCTGTCGGGCGACTCGACGGCGGGACTGGAGTACCGGAGATCATCGCTCCGGTGAACTCCCAAACACCTACACCCGGGTCTGGAACGATCTGCTTGCCATCGGACGAGACGCTGCCATACCCATAGACATACCAACCCTGAGAGTCGGCGTCATAGTCCCAGAACGGGACACGCTGACCGGGCCGCAGATGCTCGTAGTTGGGATAGATGATCTGTGCAGCCTTGCTCAGATACGCACGCCCCGGCTGCACCGTGAAATAGATCGGTACTTCAACGAACGCAGGCAGCCTGAACGGCGGACGGTCAACCGGGATCGCCGACAGATTCAGATTGTGGACCTTCTTCCCGGCAGCATCGGTGATCACCGTGCCTGCCGGAATACGCACTTCAAGGCCGGGGATCTGCGGCGTCGTGAGTCGTACTTCGTGCTTGACGGGCGAGCCAACACTATGATCGCCGGCAGGATCAAGCGGCGTCAACCAGACGGTTTCTTCAAGCGTCGTCGTCTTGCCTGCAACGACCGTCACGCCCATCTCATAGGTTCCGTAGCGCGCACCGGAATGGTGGGACGGTTCGCCTTCGATGACCAACACTTGGTGACCAGCAGAAGCGCCTGTGAGCAGGAAGCGGCCCTGGGCATCTGTTTCGGTCTTTGCTGTTGTGCCCTCGATCGATAGCCTGACTCCCGCGAGCGGCATCCCGTCGATCTGTAGAGCCTGTCCCGACAGTGCTGTCGTCTCCGCCGCTGCATATAGAGGCGGCTCTTGGGTCCACGGACTCGACGGCCAACCCGTTTCCCACCTCGCGTGATGACCACGCGCCAACGGCTGCCACACCCCTGAATCGACCAGATGAAACGGCGGCACCTTGATCGTGCGCTCACCAACAGGCCCTGTTACATAAGGTTTGTAAGGTTTGTCCTGCGATAGCGCACCTACGGCATGGCGAGGTTGCTGTGCGCTCACTCCGCGCCCCGCAACCTTACCGTCCACTACATCGACGGCGTCGGTCGCGTCATGCTTGACGGGAGTGCCTACGGTGTTCACGTCAAGCGCCACGCCCGGCGCAGAGTTGGGCAGGTTACTCAGAGGTGTGCCGCTGGCTTCTGTCTGGCTTGATGCCGATGGCTTGCGCAGAATCAGTGCGCCGGGATGGGACCCAAGATAGGCAGTGACCTTCACTGACCCGGTGTCCTTGCCGCTCGGACTCAAATAGACCGTATATGTCCCGGTCGCCGCGGGGGTCACTTCGAAGCGGCCGGAACCGATAGGTTCTTCGCTGCCGATCTTTTCGCCTTCGGGATTCAGTATCCACGCGGAGCCCGATGCGATCGACGATTCGCTCGTCTTGATCGTCACCGTTTTGCCCACCGTTCCAGCGAACGTAATCCGCGCCTTCTGGCCCGGCGCTGGTATCGATACCGTCTCCGATTCCCCTTCGGTCGTCGGTGTAATCGACCCCGTGACATCAGACGCGTTATACGCGGTCAAAGCGATCGAACCCGTCGATGCGTTCTGCGGGTTCACAACAACCGAGTCGGTGCCGCTGCTCGGCAAAGCAAACTTTTCTACATACACTTTTTCGGGATTTTCAAAACCGTAATAGAGCAACTGCGCGCCCGCTTCGTTAATCCATTCAAGGGCACCAAAGCGTTCCGTGAGAGTGTCTTCGGTGGTAGTAAGCGTAACTGGCTCCCCTGACGTGCCGTGGATCGCATAAATCGCATTCTGCCCAGGCGTTGACAATGTGGGTTTCACGGACACGCCTTCGGCGGTGGGGGTCAGCGAACCAGTAACATTCACCACCTTGTACGCGGACAGCTTTAGACTTCCCGTCGTAACCTTTTCTGGATTGATAAAGAACTTGTATGTTCCGGTTTTGGGAAGCGTTATCGGTTCGTAAATGCTTTTTTGTCCTGGAAATATCGATAGTCCGCCGCCGAATTTTTCGCCAACCGGATTGATAAGCGATGCTTCGCCGCCTGGGAGCGATATTTCGCTTACCGCGAACGAGACTCGCTCGCCTTCGGTGCCACTGAATGAAACTTCCGCCTTCTGACCAGGAATACCGATCGATATGGTCTTTGTTTCGCCAGCTTCCGATGGCGTTATAGAAGTCGTCACATTATTCGCAAGGTACGCAGTCACCGTCGTGGAGCCCGTGGACGCCTGCTGGGGATTCACCACGACTGAGTCCGTACCGCTGCTGGGCAGCGTGAACTGTTCGATGTAGGTATTTTGGGTGCCTTCCGCCCCGCCGTAGGCCAACCGCGTACCCGCTTCATTTATCCATTCCACCCAATACCCGCCTGTAAACGAAGTGCTGGAAGTAACGAGTGTCACTAATTCCCCAGGTGTCCCATGAATTGCGTAGACAGCATTCTGCCCAGGGGTAGTAAGCGACGGCGACACCGACGCCCCTCCCGTCGTCGGCGTCAACGAACCCGTCACGTTAACCACCGAATAACCCTGCACCTTCACACTGCCGGTATACGTGCTTTCCGGCTTAATGAGGACCGTGTACGTCCCGGTTTTAGGCAAGGTGACCGTGTCAATATACGCGCCGCTTTCAAATTCCTTTTCGGTGTTAGGAATCTTTACACCTTCCGGCCCCCAAACCGTCACGTATCCACGATGGATCGTAGAGCCCGACAACACAAACGACGCCTTCTGCCCACTTGTACCTTCAAAGATGGCAAGACCAACATTTTCGGCTTTGGTGATATTCGGCGTGATCGAGCTACCCAGCGAGAACCGCCCCGTATAGCCCACCTTGCTCGCTGCGATTTCTTCCGACGGGATATACAAATCAGGTCCCGTAGTCGAACCGCTCGGCGTGGTTACCGACACTTTTCCGCCAAACGTCGCACCGGGCACCGTGACCTGAATAGCAGTAGACGTAGCCGATAGCACCGTCGCGCGCGTCTGGTTGACCGTCACGACATCCTCATAATAGGGAGTCGCGAAATTCGTGCCGTTGATCGTCACTGTGCCACCGCTGTTAGCGATCGTCGTAGATAGCGACGAGACATGCGGAGCGGGACTACCCACCGTAAACGTCTGAGCACTCGTCACCGGCCCTTCAGTCGTCGTTTTGACCGTAACCGTGCCAGTAGTCGCTCCTGTCGGAACTTTGACAGTCAAAGACCACGCCGTCGCGGCAGAAACCGTCGCCGTCGTTCCGTTGAACTTCACAGTGTCATTGCTCGCCGTCGTTGAGAACCCGGTCCCGTCGATTGTGACCGTTTCTCCGACCGGGGCTCCCGCCGGCGCCAACTCAGTGATCGACAGGACAGACGACGATTTCTTCCCGACCGTGAGCAGATTGCCCGCTTCATCCCAACCATACAAGGCTGTTTCGCTCGCCGGATTATAAAGCGCTTTCAAATGGCCTTCGCCGTCATAGAAGTAGCGCAGCGCCGTCGTCGGAGGCGACGCAAGCGCAGAGCTAGCCGATATCGTGCCGCATACACACACCACAAACACAAGAAGAACCTGGCACAATCCAGCGCATAAAGCGATGTTCCACCCATGTTTTGCCAGAGCTTTGGGCCTCTGCGCCGGAATTCTCATTTTTAGTTCCTTCCAGTCAGCTTGCTTTTGTAGTGGTCAAATTGCTGTGTGACTGATACATATTTCAGCCGTTGCTCTTATAGTCAGCTTTGTGGTTTTTCCTATCAAGATCGCTCATCTGCAAGCCGAGCCTATACTTCCGGTCGGTGCACCGCTCGACATAGCCGAGAGCCACCAAATTGACCATGTAGCGATGCGTCGTTGAACGGCTCATACCCAGTTCGTCAGCGACTTCTGCGATCCCGTGAACGGGTCGCTCAGATGTAAAACAGCCGAGGATGGCAAGACCGCGCTCAGGCGACAGGGAACAGCGCAGCCCTTGCAAGCGCCGAATGCTCCCGTTATCGTTCGATGGGTTATCCGGGGATCTTGAGCACACGTCGGAAATTCCTACTGGAAGCTCTCTAGATTTGGACGATCATCCAAGTACGCCACGGACAGGAATTCGAGGGTGCTGCCGTCCAACTCGATATGGTGCACACCCAGCCCATCGGGCTCGTCGATCGCGCACCACCATCCCGCCACCGGATCGAGTGCCTCCCGCGCCCAGAGCTCCGCCGGCCATGACTCTCGATCGCCACACGCACGACGGCAGGCCACCCGGGCACACACAGCCACGACGCGTAACGCCTCGATGGGCGCCACCGCGACGGACCTCGCGAAGCCGTCACCGAATACGTAGGGTCCTAGCGGATGCTCGCGACGCTCTGCGCACAGGAACATCCTGTACCACGCCGTGGTGACCGCGACATACAGCTCGTCATCCGACAGGAGCGAGCAGACCTCGTGCTCGCCGCCGCAACTCGTCGATCGATCCAGGCCGCCTGTCGGCACCCGGAACCCGGTGCCGCTAGTCGCGGTTACACGCGACTGCTCCTTCAGGGCCAGAACACTTCCGGGTTGGGGGTCCTCGTAGCCCTCGACTCGCGGACTCACGATGCCTGCACCTTGATCCATGTAATCGCCTGGGTAGGGTTTCTGGCCACCATCGACGCGATCCTGGCAGATGGAATAGCGCACAGCCAAGGAATCCGTTCTGCGCAAACGGGAAACATTCTGCGCAAAATAAATCGCGCTAAAAAAGGGGGTGCGGTGGCCAGAGCCGTGGACGGCCGTTGCCGACGCGGTGCCTGCGCAGCACGACTCTTGCCCCGGCGCGCGGCGTGACGATGACGCTGCGCCACTGAGCGCGCTCGATCGCTCTGCCTGCGGGCAGGATGCACCGCTTGGAAAGCGTCGCGCGGAGTACGGTATGCATCTCTAGTACCGCCAAGTGCCGGCCTGGACAGGTTTTCTGTCCGCCCCCCCAAGGAAGCCACGTCCATTTTGCTGCAGGCGGCTCTAGGAACCGCTCTGGACGAAACTCGTGGGGGTCCTCAAACAGCGCGGGGTCGTGGTGCATCAGATAGGTGCACCCGAGCAGGTGTGCCGGTGGATGGTAGGTCCATCCGTTGGTCTCGAACGGCTGTGCGATTGCTCGTGGCACCGTGAATAGGAAGACGGGACGATGACGCAGCACCTCGCTGACTGTGGCAGCCAGATACTCGTCGCTGTCGCCTCGGGCGATCTCCTCGATCAGTCGATCTTGAGGCGTCGGGTTGTGCGCGATGAGTTGGAATGCCCACGCTAGAGACGATGCCGTCGTCTCGTGTCCCGCGGTTATGACCGAGACGAGATTGTCGCGAAGTTCTTTGTCCGACATCGATGAACCGTCGGGACGGCGTGCAGCGAGCAGCATTTCAAGCATGTCGCGGCGCGTTCCGGTGCTCGCCCGACGTCGGGCGATGAGGCTTGCGATCAGCCGGTCAACTTCATCGCGGTCCTGGATGAACCGCTTCCATGTAGCTCGCCAGCCCGGCAGCCGATTGAGTCGTGGCTCTTGCAAGACAAGGCTCGCCGTGACGGAGAGCATCGCCAAGAGTGCGTCGCGGAGCAGATCGACTGTCGGGTCCTCCTGATCGAAAACCATCCTCAACATGGCGGTCAATGCCAGGACGCGCAGACGTGGGTGGACCGGTACTGAGATATCGAGTGGCCACGAGGACACCTCGCTGTCGGCTAGGTCTTTGATCATCTCTGCGTGCTCGTCCACCACACGACGGTGGAATGCTGGAGTGATCGCGGTGCGTCCACTCAGGTAGTCATCTTCGTCGCGCAAGATGAATGAGTCCTCGCCAAAGAGCGGGGCCGTTACGTTGGCCCCCTCCCCGGCATGCAGAACGTCAGGTGGGGCAGTGACCACTGCTCGGATGTCCTGAGGATCTGTCAGGAACACCAATGGCACCATATCGACTGGATACACCGTGAAGCGCGAGCCTAGTCTCTTGCGACACCATTCGAGGTACTCCAGCGGTCGCACGCGGCAAGCGACCGTTTGGATCGCCGCCGGCAGGGCTGCAGTTGGGGGAAGGTCAGGTCGGTTACGCGCCGTCCGTCGGGCTGTATGGGGGAATTGCACTGCGTCTCCTTTATGGTTAAGTTGAGCCTTGTAAATAGGTGATTCGCCACAGCCTCAGAACCGGCAGCAGCAAGCTGACTAGGGGGCCAGCACTCGCGAGGATCTGGCGTGTGCGGTAACGCAAGACCGTTGTCCAAGCGCTGTTCTTTGACAGGTACATCGCGGTCATGCATGCGACGATCAGGATGTGCCGCTCACTGTCGGGGAGGCTGCTCGCTTCCTGCATAGAGCGGCTAACGAGCGTGCTTATCCGCTGTGTCGCGATGTCCGCCGTCGGGTAGTGCGCGACGTAACTGTGGTCGCCGCTGACGGCATCCTCGAGCTGGTCAACGTGGCTGTCGAGCATCGTCGTCGCAGCCGAGATCCACGGACCGTAGGCTCGATAGACACTCGTGACCATCGAGGGGTCCACCTGTGGTTCCGCGGCTTGCGCGAGTAGGGCGTGGATCGTGAGCGATGCGCTGGCGGCGCCCGTGAGCTCGTACCAGCGTGCCTGGTGTCCATTTGGCCACTCGCGATGGACCCATTCGCGCAATGCCTTTTCGCGGCGATGGGGATCGAGCTCGTGGTTGATGGCCAGCACCTGGGCGCGCCACGCCTCTTGAATCAGCAGAGGGCGTGCGATCTCGTAGGACGGGAGCAGGGCGCAGGTCTCCCTGCAGGTTTGGACGAGCGTGTTGAGGTAGCCCCCGTCGTCGTGCCACGGGTGGTGGCGGTAATAGTCGGAGGCCGGCCGATCGGGGTCTAGGCCGTCGACGAGCGCGAGGTGTAGCTGTTTGCCGTTGGTTAGGCCGCGGGCGGCACCTCGCTCGTTGACCGAGTCGAGGAAGTCCCACATGATCTCGTAGGCAACGAGCAAGCGAAGCAGAGCAGGCTCGCGCGAGCGGGTGAAAATGCAGAAGAGCGCGGCGCCATCGGTGTGTCCTCGCTTGTTGGCGAGCGAGCTCAGCGCGTCCTCTCGGATTGGTCTATCGGGGATTGCCGTCGCCAGCGAACGCCAAGTACGCACCTCGCGGGCTACGGCGGGCAGCACCCACCCCAGCTCTCGGCCGGCCGCTTCGCCGAGCACGCGTAGTTGGCGTGCCGAGAGCGCCGCCGGTATCGGGGTTGGTCGCCGGGCGCTCGGGTTAGCTGACCGGACGGGCCGCTCGTGGCCGAACACGCACCAGGAGATATCCCGGGATGGCGATGACCAGCACGGCGGCGGCGCTCAAGAGCGCGAATGTGGTGAGCGCTACGAAGGCTTCGACGCCGAAGGAGATCGGGAAACCTGTGACGCTCGCCAGAGCGTGGCTCAACAAGAGCTGTCCGCATATGCCGAAGACGGCGCCGGTCAGACAGCCGACGCTGAGAAGCAATGCGCTCTCCCACAACAGCCATCGCCAAAGAACCGACTTGCGGAAGCCCTGGCAACGTAGGAATGCCACGTAGCCGCGGCGCTCCCAGATCATCGACCCAAGCGCGCCGATGAGCGCAAGCATCGCGGCGATCAGGACCAGCTCTCGAATCTGAGTGAGTCGCACCAAACCCTGGCTTGCCAGCGCGTAGTGACGCCGCTCCCGTTCGAGATTGGTTTCCGCGACCAGACCACTATGTGTGCCCAACACGGCCTGCACACTCGTTCGCACAGCGGTAGCCGACGCGTTGGGCGACGTCTGGATCTCAAGGCCGCTCGGTTCGATATTGCCCCAGGCACGGGCATAGTCGGTTGCATTGAGGATGATCGCCCCCGGGGGCCACCCGAGGTTTGTACTCAGCGCAGCCACCCTAAAGGACTCTGGTTTAGGCGAGGGCAGCGTGAACGACGCGCCTACTTGTAGGCCTCTTTCGGCTGCAAGCGCCTTTGACACGACCGCCCAGCCGCTTTCGCGAAGCCTCGCGTTTGCCGAAGTGAGATCACCCGCGACCAGCTCGCTCGGTGGGATTGGCTGGGAGCTGTGAGCGGGGGGCGCCAGAATCCAGAGCTTGCGATCGCCCCATGTGAGGAAGCTTCCACGATACACACTGATGCGTTGGACTCCTGGAAGGCGCCGGAGACCCGCAGATCCTGCATACGTAAAGGGAGTCGTGGCAAACGCATTGGATTCCCCCCGCGGGGTCACCCACACGTCCGTGCTCGAGTCGAGGCCGTGTGCGGAGGCGTCCAGGCCGCGCTGGAGGTTTTGCTGCGCACCCTGGATCGAGACGACACCGAACACGGCGACTGCGCTGGTAGCAACGATCGCCAAGGTACGGATGCGCGTCGTGGGAGTCCGCAAGTGCGTCAGTGCGATCCGCGGCGATGGCCGATTCAACATCGGCTGTAGCAGCGCGAACACCGCTACAGCCCCGTCGAACAGGAACGGTAGAGCGCACAACAGTGCGACGACAAGCGTGAGATTGCCGAGCTTCGAGTCCTGCGGGTAGGAGACCAAGACGACGGTAGTGACAGCGAAGCCGACAATGCCACCCAAGGCACGACCCACACCCCACGAGCGGTGAGCTGCAGTCCCACGTTCTCGGGGACGTGAGAACGTGTCACGCAACGGCCAGAGCACACCCACACCCGCTGCCACCATGCCAGCTACAACAGCGATCAGCACCGACTGCCACGTTACGATGCGCGCGTTCCCGACAGGAAAAGCGAATGACAGATAGCCGGGAGTCGAATGGAACACAAAAATCGACAAGCCATCGCCGAGTATCAGACCCAGGACACAAGACAGAACTCCGATAATCAACGCATCAAACAGGAGGATCTGCAATGCCATCGTACGATTGGCGCCCTGGAAACGAACGTGTGAGAGCAACTGACGGCGCCGCGGCACCGTGATCAGCATTGCGTTGAGGGCAAGCATAAACCCGACAATCGCGCTGATCGCTGAGAACAAGGTCTCGGACTGATTCTCCGGCAGCGCCGCAACGGCAAATAGAGTGGCGTCAAAGTTCGCCGGCTCGAAGGTTCACATGCGTAGCGCTGGCCAAACGGCGGAGTCCTGTCTGTACTTCACGATCGCCGCCTTGCTGCGCCTGGACGAAGATACGTGTAATCCGCCCACTCATACCTGTCACGGATTGGGCGTATTGAATAGGTGCTATTACCACCGGGCTGCGGACTAGACTTCCGATTTCCGCTTCGCCCAGCGTCGCCCCCACCAGAACTGGAGTAACCCGCGCGCCGACCTGCAACTGGACAGTGCCTAGAGTCAGGCTATCGAGGCGATCCCCGATCGGGGTGGGCAGCGCAACCGCCTGTTGTGCCGCAAGCTGCCTGGGACTAAACCGTCGTAGTTTCGACCCGCCGAAATGAGCAAGGCGAGGATCGGTTCCGATCAGGTCAACCGACTGCTGGCGGCCATTTTCCCCGGTCAGGTTCGCTTGCTGTTCGAGGATTGGCAACGCCACCTTTACACCCGGCAGTCGCCTCGTTTCGCCGAGCAATCGTTCGCTCACCCCCGCAGGGCCTCTGGCGTCCAACTGATACTGCGCGTCGCCAACGAGCTGACCGCTCAGCTTCTGGACAGAATGCGTGAGGCTCGTGCTTGACACCTGGGATGCAAACAGCAGAGCAACCCCGACAGCGATCCCCAGAATCGCAAAGACGTCCTGGACGACAACGCTCTTAGCGCGCAGCCGCGCGCGATACAGATAGAGCAGGTCCGAGACGCTCATCCGTCGCGTGCGTAGCCTCATGCGCGCTGCCCAAGTTGCTCTCTAGTTGCCAGCGTATCGTCGGGCCGGTACTCATGTAGATGCCCGTCGCGAAGCTCGTGGATCTGATCGGCAAAGCCGGCGGCCAGTGGATCGTGTGTTGCAAGAAGGACGGTCGCCCTACGCTCAGTACTGATTTCGCGCAGAAGCCCAAGCACTTCCCTGGTCCGTTGCGTGTCGAGATTCCCGGTCGGCTCGTCCGCGAGCACCAGCCTTGGATTTGTAGCGAGCGCCATGGCGATCATCACACGCTGCCGCTCGCCCATCGACAGCTCCTCCGTGCGATGCTCCATTCTCTCTCCGAGACCGAGCCGTATCATCAGCGGTTCGATCGCTGTGTTTGCTTTGCGTGTATCGCTCAAGAGCAGTCTCAACGAGGCATTCTCGATCGCCAGCGCACCGGGAATCAGTTCCTGCGGCTGTCCCACGATCCCGAGCTGCGTCAGCCTGTACTCATCGAGCTCTCCCTCAGAGAGCTTGCAGATGTCTCGGCCATCGAGCACTACGGTTCCCCCATCGGGTCGTTGGGTTCCCGCGACAAGTTCCAGCAGCGTCGTCTTGCCCGAGCCGCTAGGCCCATACAGCGCGACGAACTCCCCGTCAGCCGCGGTCAGCGACAGACCGTCCACGGCACGGATCGCCGGACCATCGCCGACCTTGTAGTGCTTGACGAGATTGCGAAGCTCAAGCACTATGCCCGCCTGCGGCCTGCTGGCGACCGTGGGGCAGGTTGATGACGTTGGTCGGGTCAGACATGACTTGGAGTCCGCCAGATCCGTCGAAGCACAAGACACGATCGGCCAAGAGGACCGCCTCGAAGTCTGAAGCGCCGACCAACACCCCACATCCCAGCTCTTGAGCGACTGACAGCAGCATCTCGCTAGCCTCCCGCGTCCTGCGAGGCCCGAGACCGTCCAGCAGATCGTCGATCACCGCCAATCGAGGACGACCCACGAACCCCCGAGCGAACATGGCGAGCAGCCGCTCCCAGTTAGACAGCCCATCCCAGTCGCGTTGTGCACAGCCCTCGACACCAAAGCGACGCAGCGCCTCCAACGCCAGATCGTCCGCGGCACTCATGCGTCAACCACGACCCATCGCCAGCGGCATACCAACGTAGTCCAACACCCTGAAGCCGCCCATCCCCTCGCGGTGCATCCACGAGATCTGACCGCCCAACAACTCGGCTCGCTGCTCGGCAGAGCGACCCGTCAGGTCGTCTCCGTCGAACCACACATGACCTTCATCGGGCAACTCGATCCCAGCTGCCACTTCGAGCAGAGTCGTCTTGCCCTCACCGCGAGCACCTACAACCCCGACGACCTCGCCCGCCGAGACCGACAGCGACACGTCCACCAATACCCGCCAGCGCCGGCGCCCACGCCGAAAGCCACGACCAACACCATCCAACCGCAACACGACCTCACCCATCGTCAATCTCCGCGTGCATCTCCCGGTTTTCGAGCCGCGCCTGAAGTGCCATGCATCGCTTCACCTGCAGACCGCACATCCTCACCGTGTCCTCCAAGACCGCGTACTGCGCCCGGCCCCGCCAGTCAGAGCCGTCCGATGGACCAAGTCTGCCGAGCTTCAACTCTGTTTTTAGGCGTTCCTGGGCTTTTTCGTACTCCGCACGCCATCGCTTCTGCATCCGCTCAATCGCTTGGATGATCTCCGGCAGTTCAGATTCATCGGAGTGCTGCACCCACGCCTGCGTCGGGTCGCGTATCCGTGGAGGAGCCTTCACGGCCTCGCGCAGCCACTCCCCGAACTCTGCTGTACCCAGCGCGGTCGTCTTGTAGATGTCATCGGGCGCCGTCGTGCCCGACTGGACCTTTTCAATCGCGCCACGCTTGGCGAGTTCTAAGAAGATCGCGTAGTTGGTCGTCCTCGCCCAACGGCCGTGGGGATATCTCTCTTCCAGGCGAATCGCTATACGCGAGGCCGAGTCGGGGCGATCGCAGAGCAAGCCGAGCACCGCCATACTCGGAGTTAGATCGCCCTTCGGGCTGGAACGCCTCCCCACTGGTGTCATCGGCCCATCCGATCGTACTCAAAAGCGCCCTGTTACGTCCGGCCTATTGAACGATTCTGGCCTACCGACAGCAGAGGAGGGCACCCAGCGTTCCTGCAAGTCAGAAACAGACTTGACGCCTGCATAAGCGTCGGGGGAGGGAAACATCGCTTTGACGCGATAGGCAGGAGTGACGGACGACACCAGCGCAACCGGCAGCGGCAAGAACCGAGGCCTCTCGACGACCCGACGTAGTGGCGGTGAAGCTCTACAACCGACTGACGCGGAAGGTCTCGCCCGTCTGTGGGACTACGTCAAGCAGCACGGTACTTCGCAGACTCCGCATCGCCATAAGACGACTGACGGCTTCTTGCTCGGCAGATGGGTGAGCAGGCGCCGCAAGGATCGAGGCGAGAACCCTGCGCTCGACCAACTACTCGAGTCCTTGCCTGGCTGGACATGGGCTCCTCACGAGAGGAGCTTCGAAGATCGGCTGGCGCGCTACAAGGACATAGCCGAGATGGGCGGGTTGAATCGACACAGCGCGGTGCGCTTGTGGGGATCAAAGCAGCGCCGATTGGTGCGCGAAGGCAAGGTGTCAGCCCAGCGACTTGAGCAGCTGCAAGCGGCGGGCGTTATTTGATGTGCATGTGCATTGCGATAACTCTAAAACCCTGTGCACAACAGGGTTTTAGAGTTAATTATCAACGGCGCTCTCTTGCCATCTGCTGCCGTTCTTTCGCGCCCACCGGCTTTCGCAGATCACCATCCAAGAGGTCGACCGCTACCGACAGATTCAGGTTCGCCGCGACCAGATATCGCCAAGCTCGATCAACAAGACGATCACGCGGCTCGCACAGATTCTCGAGGTGGCGGTCGAGTATGAGCTGATCGACCGCAACCCGGCGAAGGGCCGCCGACGGCGCCTGAAGGTAGCTCGTCCCGTTCCAGTTTGGCTCGACAGCGCGGAGCAGATCGAAGCGTTGTTGGACGCGTCAAGAGCGCTCGACGCCCGAGCCAAGCTCAAAGGAGGGCGCGACCAGAAGGGCGGGCTCGAGTACCGTCGCGCGCTGCTTGCGACGTTCCTCTTCGCGGGGCTTCGCATCGGAGAGCTGACCGACCTGCGCTGGCGAGACGTTAACCTTCGGGGCAAAAGGCTGCTTGTGCGCGAAGCCAAGACGGACGCCGGCGTACGAGAAGTGGACATTCTGACCGTGCTTCGCGGCGAGCTGACCTCGCACCACCGCATGAGCCTGTACAGCTCGCCCGGCGACTACGTGTTCCCGAGCGCCGTCGGCACGAAGCTGGCCGAGAGCAACATCCGTCGACGCGTGCTCGACAAGGCGATCGCCGGCGCCGACAAGGCTCTGGCCAAGGCCCACGAAGCGCCGCTACCCGACGGCCTGACGCCCCACAAGCTCCGCCACACCTTTGCCTCGATCCTCGTCGCGCTGGGCGTCGATGCGGGGAGCGTGATGGATCAGCTCGGACACGCCGACGCTGCCTTCACGCTGCGCATCTACCGTCACGGCATGCGACGAGACCCCGCCGCCAAGCAGCGCCTACGGGCGCTCGTCGAGCGCGACGAGTCCAAATAGACCCGAGTCTGGCGCTCCCGGGGTGCAAGGTGCTCGCGTTGACAGCGGCGGAAATCTCGCCGTTAGTATCGCGTGACGATGGATGAGCTCGACATCGCGATCGCTGATCCAAGGCTCGATGACGTACGACAGCTCGTCGAGCATCATCTGAAGTTCGGGCGTTCGCACAGCCCGCCACAAGATGCGCACGCGCTCGAGGTCGATAGCCTGCTCGACCCTGCGGTCACCCTCTTCAGTATCCGTCGCCGCGGGCAGCTGGTCGCAATCGGCGCACTCAAGCGGCTTGACGATCAGCACGCGGAGCTGAAGACGATGCATACGGCTGAACATGTCCGTGGCCTGGGCATTGGCCGCGCGATGCTTGACCATCTCCTCTCTGTCGCCCGAGAGCGCGGCTTCGAAGAGGTGAGCCTGGAGACAGGACTCCATGAAGCATTCGCGCCAGCTCGCTCGCTTTACGCGAGCGAGGGATTTGCACCGTGTGAGCCATTCGGCGACTATCGCCGGAGTCCAAACACCACCTACATGACGATGAAAGTCAGCGAGCGCCGCGTACAAAGCCGCGCCGTCTGACCTCGATGAGCCTGTTCAGAAGCGCCAACGGACCTGACATAGTCGGCTCCCACGCATGCCATCTCATCAACGGTCAAGCCGTGGCTCAAACGTCACGTTTTGGCGGGGAAAAGGCGGTAGTCGGGCGCAAGGCCTCGACGACGCTCCCGCACCCCAAGCGCCCCACCTTCAGAACCCCGCACCAACAAAGGCGATTCTCGATAGTGCCCCCGCCAGGAGTCGAACCTGGATCTACCGCTTAGGAGGCGGTCGTCTTATCCATTGGACTACGAGGGCTCGTGGACAAGGCTACCGGCGCGGAGCCGACCGGGAAATGACCACGGCTCGAATGCCGCGCGACGGGCTTTAGCGCTCCTCGCGCTCTGGATAGACGTCGTCGATCGTTGTAAGCGCGAGGTATGGCGCATCCGCGGCCGCTTCGATCGCCGGGCCGCCCCCGGCGAGCCGGTCGAGCACAGAGACCACTCCACAGATCTTGTGCCCGGCCTCTTGCAAAACGGCGATCGCGGCGAGCGTGGAACCGCCGGAAGTCACGACGTCCTCGACCACCAGGCAGTGATCCTCAAGGGTCAACAGAGGGCCCTCGATACGGCGTTGCAGGCCGTGGGCCTTAGCGTCCTTACGCACGAAGAAGCCCTTGGCCTGCGCCCCGCCGGCAAGCGCCGCGCAAGCGACCGCGTCGGCGCCCATCGTCATGCCCCCGACGGCCGTAGCCTGCCATTGCTCAGCGCGCGCGGCCAGCAAAATAGAAAGCGCTTGGAAACCCTCGGGACGCAGGATTGCGCGCTTGGCATCCACGTAGTAGGAGGCAACAGCACCGCTCGTGAGCGTGACCTCGCCGATCACGAGCGCATGCGCGCGCAGTTGGGAGATCAGCTCGGCTCGGGCGCTGTCGAGCGCGCCCGTGGGTGGTTGAAGACTGGACACCGCCGGCAAATCTAGACGGTCTGGCGCCATAACATCCGTCCACTGCGCAAAGCGCGTCCAGCACTGGGGCTAACCTGCGCCTGTGCTGCTGCCATTGCTCGCCAGACTGTTGAGGCTGATCTCGATCGTCATCTGCCTGATCGCGCTCGCGTCGTTCGTCACGTTCGCCGTCGAACAGGCCGGCAATGGGTCCAACCGCCAGCAGGCTGAGGTGGACGCAGCGGAAGGCTCCAGTGGCCAATCAACGACCGAATCGAAAGCGGGACACAAGAGCGGCCTGCACGAAGCGCTAGACAAAGCCTTCTCGACGCTCGCCTCCCCCTTCTCGGGCATAACGTCCGGCTGGCATAGCCAGTGGACAATCCAAATCGTCGACACGCTGCTGGTACTGCTCGTCTACGGCTTCGCCCTCAGCTTCGTGACACGCCTGCTGCCAGGACGGCTCTGATCGAGCGCTAAAAGACCCCGCCTTCGGTATACACATCCACCCAATAGCCGACCTGCACCCACCCATACACTTCGGGGGCGTTTGGAATCGGGATACGCAGGCAACCATGGCTGGCGGCGTAACCAGGCACTTCAGCGTAGCCATGGATCGCGTAGCCGCGGATGAAGTAGTTGGAGTCGACCATTCCCTCGGAGTTGATTCCAAGCGTCTTCATATACACCTGGAAACGTCCGAGCACGGTGGGCGTCGAGGGCTTGCCGGAGCTCATCGTGTAAATGCGCCGCACACGCCCGCGCTGCACCTCGACGAGCACCTGCTTGGTCAGGTTGGCCTCGACGTGGTTGCCGTCACGCGGATAGCGCACGCTGTAGTAGCCGGCTCCGCCCCGCAAAAGCTGGAAGACACCGGCATTGGCGGTTTCGACGCGCTGCAGGCCGACTATCTTGCGGAATGCCAGCACCGCCCGGCCGGTGGCTTCGTCGAAGACCCCGTTGATCGGCACCTCATAGCGCCGGCGGGCGAGCTGGTCCTGGAGCAGCCGCACGGCGCTCCCGTGAGCACCTACACCCAAGCTGCCGCGCATGTGGATCACGCGATAGGCCAGGGTGTGTGGAGCGGGCGGGGGCGGCACGAGCCGTGGGCGGGCGTGCGGCGTGTGCCGCTTGCCCGCCGCCTCGGCCAAGCCTGGGCCGCCCAACGCCAGACAGCCCGTACACACGGCGGCGATGCAAAGCGCGCCAATCGGCCGAATTCGAAGGAGCCTCATTACCTCTGATCGTACGCGCCCGGCACGACGGTAGCCTCGGGAGGATCGCCCGAGATCACGCCGATCCGGCGAAATATAAGAGCAATAGTCCAGATCGCCGCTAGCGCGCCCACCATCAACAACGGGACCCACCAACCCCAGCCCTCCAGCTCGCCAAACGCAAACGAGTTGTTCAGGGAATGCAGAGCGATGCACGGATACAACGAGCCGGTGCGGCGATACAACAGGCACAGAGCAAAGCCGAGCACGCCGAGCGGGACAAGATCCTCCACGGGCGCCGAGCCAAAGTGCACCCCACCAAAGAGAATCCCGGTCATAACGGCAGCCGGCAGCCAGCCTCTCCATTTGGAGAGCGCGCCGAATATATATCCACGAAACAGGGTCTCCTCGCAGATCGGCGCGATAACTGTGGTGAGCAGAGCACTCAGCACCAGCAGCAAAGTCGTTTCGTTGGTGCCAAGCGCTTCCAGCAGCTTCGTGTCCTTTTCTGTCACGTTCAGCGCTGCCTCCCAGACGACGCTGAAAACCAGAAAGACGACGATCGTGGTCACGGTGAGCCGGGCGGCACGCCGAACTGGAGTGGCGCGGTAGCCGAACTGCCAAGAGCGCACCTTGCGTCCGCCAAGCTGGGCGAACAGCACGGCGGTCAACACGAACGCGACATCCTGCACCACGGTATCGGCGAACTCGATCCCAGGCGGTGTGTGTTCAGAGGAGATTTTCACCCCAAGCAAAATCGCGGGTATGTCCACGATCAACCCACCCACCGCGGCGATCACAAGCGCCGCGAGCAGCACCACGAAGCCGCTCCAAACGGGCCAGTCGTTCGGCGCGGGACCGAGACGCGACGCAGCGCCGGCCGGCTGCTGCCCGTCGGGCTCTCCCGCAGGCGAGGCGGGCACCGGTCCTGGTCCCGGCAAGAAGGGGCCACGCCCCGACCGCGCGCGTTCTGTAGACGGGTCGAACAACTCCTCATCCATACCCGTCACGCCACCCAATGCCAGGTCGAGAACTCGCCGACGAAGAACGCCATAGCCAGGCCAGAGAGGACCAGGACGGCGCGCCTGAGGACACGCGGGCGCGAGAGGAGCGTCACGGCTAGCCACATATTCAGCGGGAACAACACCAACAAGAAGCGAGGCAACGACATCAAGGGTTGCGGTGCGACGGGGTAGGACAGCGGTAGCGCAAGCGCCGCGAGCACATATCCCCCATAGGCGAGCGGCAGCAGACGCAAGACCCCTACAAGCATCGGGACCGCCAAAAGCAGGAAGGCAAACAGCAGCACGTCGTGGCCGGCGTCTATCAAAGGATTGCCGCCCGCCACCGGATAGTAGTTGTGCCCACGCTGGAAGGACAGCAACTGGCGCAAGCCGGCAAAGGCCGCCTTCGCCCCGTCCCAGATGCCGCCGTAGGGCCCGACAAAGTGCCGTTTCCAAACGGCCTCGGCGTGAAACGGAGCAAGCGGATCGCCTCCGGCAAGCGCCAGATGCCCCATATACAGAACCAGTCCAAGCGGCACCAGCGCGAGCCAAAGCGCGTCACGACGCAGCCGGTAGCGCGGGCGCAGTCGCGGTCCGCCTCGCCCGTTCGGGCTCGCGGTCCTCACGTGGGCCGTACAGGTAAAGCAAAAGCAAAGGCAGGATCAGCACCACACCGGTGCTGCGAGTAGCAGAGGCCAGCGCACCGAGCAGCGCCGCGGTGCGCCAACGACCGCGCCGTGCGCACAGGAACAGGCCCACCGACAGCGCCAGGTACAGCGACTCGCTGTAGACCGCCGAGAAGTAAAAGGCCATCGGCGCGAACGCAGTCAGCAGCACGGCAAGGCGGGCGACCTCGCGGCTGTCTAGCGGGGCACGGCGTAGTCTGGCGACTTCAAGCGTCGTGAGACGGTGCAGCCCGTAGAGAGCGGCCATGAGAGCGCCGATTGAGAGGCCCACACCGGCGATTACTGGCGCAAGACCGACATCCGAAAGAGCGCGCAGCCCGAGCGGGTAGAGCGGGAAGAAAGCGTCGCGCGGTGCCGTGAACGCACCGAATTCCGGTCGATAGCCGTAATGCGCGATCACCAGATACCAGGCCGCGTCCCAGCGCGCCGCGGGCGCCGCGAGCACGTCGCCCAGCCAGCCAAAGCCGCGCGTGACGCCGGGCGGGTCAAAGGCATGGCGCACCGGTCCGAAGCCGAGCACAGCGACCGCGCCAGAACCGGCGATCCAAACGAGCAGGCGTGAGCTCCAGACGGAAAGCCAGACGTCGCGCAGCGCGGCCGTCCGCTCGGCGCCGAGGCGTGCGCGCACGGTGGCCAGCCGGCCCCGTCGTAGGGGGGTGGGGATCCTCGAAAAGGCCGATGCCCCCCGCGCGCGCGGGGGGCATCGCGCTTTTTCGTCCCATTGCATACCCGGCCCGCCCGCCTGCTCGGCGACCTCCTCGACATCCAGACGCACAGAAGCTCCGCCCTGAAAGGCGTGCTCGTTTGGGTGCTCCGCGATGGCGGGCTCGGCGGTCTCGAAGCTCATCTAAAGGGTTGCGTCAGGGCTGTCATCGCCCACGCTACATGCAGGAGATCACACCGCGAGACGGTACAGTCAGATGAAGGCCCGCCCACCCTGGCCACCCAGCCCCGCACCAGAGATGTCAAGACAAGCAAGACAGCGCCGCAGACGGCGTAACCGCTCCGGGCCGTCGCGCTTCGTGTTCATCGGCCTCACAGGCATGGCCAGCGCGATTGTGATCGCTGTGATTGCCGCGGTCGGGTATGTCCTCTCGGTGGCCCAGTCGGCGCCCAGCCTCGACTCGCTCAAACCCGTGCTCGCCGGGGCCACCTCCCAGGTGTATGCCGCCAACGGCACGCGCCTCGGGGCGATCCAGTCCGACGTGCTGCGCACGCCGATCACCACCGCACAGATGCCACGTCTGCTGCGCCAGGCGACCGTGGCGATCGAGGACCAGCGCTTCTACAAGAACAACGGGGTCGACGTGACTGGCATCTTCCGCTCAGCCGTCAAGGACGTGTTGCACGGCGAAACGCTGCAAGGGGCCTCCACGATCACGATGCAACTGATGCGCAACCTGTACCTCGGTAGCGATACCCATACCTTCAAGCAGAAGGTCGACGAGGCCAAGCTCGCGATCGAATACAACAAACACCACAGCAAGCAATCGATCCTGACCGACTACCTCAACAGCGTCACCTACGGCACGGTCGAAGGACGAACAGCGCTAGGGGTAGAGGCCGCAGCGAGGATCTTCTTCGACAAGAGTCCCTACCAGCTCGACCTGCAGCAACAGGCGCTACTGGCGGGCCTGCCGCAGGCGCCCTCGGAGTACAACCCGTTCCTCTACCCAGAAGCAGCGCGGCAGCGGCGCAACGAGGTGCTGGGCAAGATGGCGGAACTGCACTACATAACCCACGCCCAAGCGGCGGCGGCCCAAGCGGCGCGGCTTGAAGTGAAGCACGGCGACTACTACTCACGTCGCCAGGAAGACTTCTTCTTCGAATATGTGCGCGAACAGCTGATCAAACACTACGGCCTGAACACCGTCGAGCAGGGCGGCCTGAAGGTGTACACGACGATCGACCTGAGGATGCAGAGCGAGGCACGCGAAGCGATCAAACAGATACTCGACGAGGAAGGCGACCCGGCATCGGCGATCGTCACGATCGATCCGCACAACGGCGACATCGAGGCGATGGCCGAGTCTGAGAGCTACGACCAGTCGCAATACAACCTCGCCTCCCAGGGTCGCCGCCAGGCCGGCTCGACGTTCAAGGCGATCGACCTCGCCGACGCGCTTTCGCGCGGCGTGGACCCCAACACGACCTACTACCTCTCACATACGCTCGAGCCTGGGTGGCTGACCGGATATCCCGAATACGAAGTCAAAACGTTCGAGAACACTTCGCTTGACAAGTCGATCAACTTGGTGCAGGCGACCATCACCTCCGACAACACGGTCTACGCCCAACTGGCAGCCGATCTCGGTGAGGAAACGATCACGCAGATGGCCTACAAGATGGGTGTAAAAGAGCACCTGGAAAGCATCCCCTCAGAGGCGCTTGGCGGGCTGAAGTACGGCGTCAGTCCCCTGGAAATGGCTAACGTGTACGCGACGCTCGCCGACGGCGGCTATCGCAACACGCCGATCGCGATCACGAAGGTCGTGTTTCCCGACGGGCACGTCGACGACAGCTGGGGCAAGCCGCACCGCGTGAAGGTGCTCTCGAATGGCGTGACCTCGGAGGAGACGACGATCCTGCACGAGAACGTGCTCGAGGGTACGGCGGGGCGTTCGGCGATCGACTGTCCCACGGCCGCCAAGACCGGCACCACGAGCGAATTCACCGACGCCTGGCTGGACGGGTACATGCCCAACTACTCGACCTCGGTTTGGATGGGCTATCCAAAAAAAGCGATCCCGATGACCGACGTCCACGGCGAGGCCCAGCAAGGCGGCTACCTGGCCGCGGAAATCTGGCACACCTACATGGCCGCGGTCACCGAAGGCCAGCCCTGCACGGAATTCCCGGCGCCCACCGAACCGATCTCCTACGAGCCCTTCTTCGGCAAGTTCGCGACGACCGGCCGCGTCTCGACCAGCGAATCTCCCGAAGGCGGCGCGCTGGAAAAAAGCAGCACTCACAAAAGCAAAACCCAGACCGGCAAAAGCACGCCGAGCGAACACAACACAGCCACGCCTGAAGCGCCGGCGGGCACCGGTAACGACGGCGAAAGCAAACACGTCGAAAGCCCCCAACCGGCGCCCACTCCGCAGGTGCGCGAACCGACGCAACCGACTCCCACCCCGACGCCCAAAGCGACAGCGCCGCCTGTCGGTGGGACCGGCGGTGCCGAACCCACCACGCACTGATATCCGCTTTGGCGCAGCCCCGGCGCGCCGACGCTGGTAGTTTGACGGTGCAAACTTCAATACAGGGTCGGCGAATAGAACGCTGTACGGACCCGGACAGGACTCAGACTCGTGGCAAAGGAAGACAAGGTCGAATTCGAGGGCGAGGTGATCGAGGCGCTGCCGAACGCAATGTTCCGCGTCAAGCTCGACAACGATCATGTAGTGCTCGGGCACGTGGCAGGCAAGATGCGACGCTTTCGCATCCGCATCCTGCCGGGAGACCGCGTCCGCTGCGAGCTCTCTCCCTATGACCTCGACCGTGCCCGCATCGTCTACAGACACCGCTGATTCTCGCCCACGTCGATCCTCGATCCGTCCCGCCAGTCCGACCAGTAACCAGATCCGCCAGTGCGTCCACCCAGACCTCTCCAGCCTAGTCCGCCCGCGAATCGTCCACAGGCATCGCTGAGCTCTCTCTAATCGAATCGATTACCGCCGCCGTCAAGACGCGCGGAGGACGCCTCGTGCGCGGCATCGGCGACGACGCGACCGTCGTCAAAGCGCTCAAGCTGTGCGTGACGACCGTGGATACCCTCGTCGAGGGTACGCACTTCAGCCTGCAGGATACTGATCTGAGCTTCCAGGACATCGGTTGGAAGGCGCTGGCCGGAGGCCTGTCTGACATCGCGGCGATGGGGGGCCAAACCGGCGAGGCCTACGTTGCGCTGGGGATTCCCGCGCATGTTAGCGAGGCGCAGGCGCTCGAGCTGATGCTCGGCGCCGAGGAGCTTGCCGAGCTGACGGGCACGACGATCGCCGGCGGCGACGTGGTCAGCGCACCTTGCCTGTTTGCCAGCGTGACGATCGTCGGCTGGGCCGAGCGCGACCAGAAGCTGATCGGCCGCGACGGCGCACGCCCCGGCGACCTCGTCGGCGTCACCGGCACACTCGGCACCAGAGCCAAGCGGCCGATGCCGCGCCTGCGCGAGGGACGGGCGATCGCGCCTGCTGGGGCGCACGCGATGATCGACCTCTCCGACGGGCTGGCGACCGACGCCGAGCATCTTGCCCAGGCCAGCGGCGTTGTTCTGAAGCTCGAACTCGACAAGTTGCCGATCGACGAGCAGACTGAGCGCACCGCTGCGGTGCTTGGCATACCTGCCTGGCAAGCCGCGGCGACTGCCGGGGAAGACTATGAGCTGTGCGTGTGCGTACCGCGCAAGCGCGCCGACCGCGTGAGCGCGGCGTGCGAGCGCGCGGGGACGAAGCTCACGTGGATCGGACACGTCAGCGAGGGCTATCCCGGGGCGGTGCTACGACACGAGGGGCGCAAGCAAGTGCTGACGGGGTTTGAGCACCGTTGGTAGCACCGGTTCGGGGCCAAGCGCCCGTCCGGCACGCCCGCTGTCGAAGGGAATACGCGCCGCGCCAAGCGGCAGCGTCGAGCTGAGCCGGGCAAAGACGATCAGCCGGTGTGAAGCGCTGAACAGTGGGGTGCAGGCCGACAGCACGAGCCGCGAGTAGCCGACCGGGTCCAGCACCGAGACGTCGGTCGGCAGCACTACTCGCGAGCCGATTACGCGATAGGTGAAGCGAGCGTATGGCATCTCCAGCACGATCGGCTGCCCGGGGCGCAGCGTGTCGATGTGGCGAAAGGGGGCCAGCCATGTCGTGCGGTGACCGGCGATTGCGGTCGTTCCCGGCACTCCCGGGAAAGCGGTTTCTGAGTAGATGCCAGGGCCGCTCTCTAGTTCGGACGTGCCGGTGCCCTTGACTACGACGAAGCTGGCGCCAATCGTGGGGATGTCGATGCGCCCGACTGCCGAGCCGTCCTTGGCGTGCAGTTGAAGCTCGCCGGCCAGGTACTCGATCCGCCGGCGCTGCTCGTGTAGGCGCGCCAGCTCGAGCTTGGCCGCCTGCGACGGGGCGGCGCGGTCGAGCGCGTGAAGATCGCTGCCGAGGCTTTCCTGTTTGAGCTGGGCGAGCAGCGCTGAGATTGGCTCCTGCCATAGGAGCGTGACGACGGCGTCGGCAAGCACCAGCAGGCCAAGTGCGATCAGTAGGGATGCGAGCACCGTGGCCAGTCGACTACGGCGGTGGGGTGGAGCGGATATCGGTGAGCGGGGGAAGTCGGCAACGCGCCCCGTCGTGACAGCGCCGGCGCCGAGCGAGACTGCGTCATTGCGGCGCTCGCCGGGCCGGGCCAGCGACAAATCTCTTGCTGTGGGCTTTTTGCCGGGCGGTTGAGTCATGGTCTTCAGCGGCGTAGAGCGGACTCGGTGCCGCCCAACGATCCAGGGCCAGCGTAGGACGCCGGACCGCGCGTGGCGATCTCAGACCAATCCCCTGTGCCAGGTGCCGCGATTGTCTCGGTAGCCGGGGCGAGCAGCAAGACCGCGAACAGACAGCCAAGTGCTGCGCTCCACAACAGCACACTGAGCGGCCCGAACTGACCGCCGGCAAACGCCAGCACGGTGCTCTCGGCGAGTCCGCCGACACCGACACCGAGCTCGCGCGCGTATGCGATCGCCAGCAACAGCAGTGGCAGCGCACCGAGCGCTATTGCACTGTAGGCCAGCGCCCTGGCTTGTGGCTCCGGCCGGCGTCCTGGGCCGACTGCCACCAGCCACAAATGCAACGCAGGTATCAACAACAGAGACGCAAACGGGTTGAAGATCCACGTGAGCAAGGCGACGGCGAGCAGCACGAGCAGCACCGCGAGCGCCGCTCCGTCCGCGCTGGGACGTAAAGGCAGCGCCAAGCGTCGTAGCGAGTGCCGGCCAAGCCAAGAGCGCAAGCGCGAGCACGAAAGCAGTGGCGAGCGTCGCCGTGAACGTGGACCCGTCCGCGGATAGCGCGCCGGCAGACAGTTGGCTGGCGGGAGCCGCGACGATGCCAAGCGCACCGAGCAAGATCGCAAACAATGCGCTCGCCAGGAACGGGAGTGCGCCGCTGAGCGTCCATACCAACCAGCGTCGCACGGGCTCGCGCCGGCGGCGCAGACGCGCCAGCGCGTCTGACGCCGACCAATAGCGGTGGCAGTAGCAGCGCGAGCGCGAGCAGCCTGACCGCCCAACCTGGCAGCAGCTTGTGCCCAAGCGACACGCGCGCGGCGAAGCTCGGAGCGATGTTTGGGGCTTCGTCGAGCGCGTAGATCGAGCTGAGCACGGCCTTGCCGAAGTTCTGCAGGCGATTTGCACTCACCTTCTCTCCAGCGGAGGGTCCGCGTTCGCCGCTGACCTGGACGAGCACGGCCGGAGTTCCGGCGGAGTTCAACGGGGCCTCTTCGCCCGTGCTGAGCGGCAGCGCGAGATGCGCCAGCTGGCTGGCGATGCCAGGCGCACCGGAGTCGGTGCCGACCTCTTGAGAGATCGCTCCGTCGAGCGTTCGTTGCAGGCTTTCAGGCGCGATCTGCGACTTGCTCGAGAATGGCAGCACGAACGGCTTGTGCGCGACGCTACCGGCGAGATCGCCGAGCACGATCGCGGCGTCCGGCGACTGGCTGTCGTGCTTGGCGAAGTCGGCCGCGCCCGCGTAGCCGCCGCTGCCGCCGCTGGTGGAGACGAGCACGATCGTGCGACGGGTCTCGCTCTCGGAGAAGACACGCGCGAGCTCGAGCAGGGCGGCGGTGCCCGAGAGCTGCGCCGCCGAACCCGAGGCGGGAGCGTCGCGGTGGGCGATGATCACGATCGGGCTCAAGCCCGTGGAGCCAGGGCGCTCGGCGATGACAGTCGTGAGCGTGCGCGTACCTTCGATCGTCGCGCTTGGATCTGACGTGTGCTGACCTGGAAACCGCCGCCGGCCGCGACGTACCCGAGGTGATTCGCTGGAGGCCGGCGTGCTCGGGCCAGACCCGGTCGTACCGGAGGCACTGCCCAATCCGCGCAGTTGCGCGGCGATGTAGGCGGCCAGTCGTTGTCGCCCGCGCTGCCAGGTCGGCGGTCGGGAAAGCGCTTGGCGAGCGCTTGCAACCCGGCGAAGGCACGCGGGCCGTTGAACGCGTCGGGCGCGAGCGTGGAGCCGAGCGGAGATGCCTGTCCGGACAGCGAGAAGCCCGCGATCACGAGCACGAACAGGAGCGGCACGAATGCCGCGCGGTAGATGCGGCCGTCGAACATCGGGCCAGACCATAGACCCCGTGCCGGGCCTTCTACCCCGTTCGGGGCACAGGCGTGCCGTCGCGCGAGGTATCGTGCGGTCCGCCGTGCTCCAGCCCGTCGCCACAGGACACAAGTCGCTTGCCGACTACACCCACATTTGCGGTCGCGAGTTGATCGAGGAGATCCGCGAGCTGGCCGAGCCGCTGAAGGGCAAGCGCGTGGTGCACGTGTCGGCCACGGCCTTTGGCGGGCGGCGTCTCGGAGATCCTGTACACGCTCGTGCCGCTGATGCGCGACGTGGGGTTGGACTGCGAGTGGCAGGTGATCTACGGGCGCGAGGAGTTCTTCAACGCGACCAAGCTGATGCACAACGCCTTGCAGGGCAATCCGCAGGATCTCGACGAGGAGCAGTGGGGCACCTGGGAGCAGTACAACGAGATGAACGCGCGCGAGCTCTCAGAGGGCTGGGACGTGTGCCTCGTGCACGACCCGCAGCCGGCGGGCCTGTACCGGCTGGTGCCCGAGAAGGCCAAGGGCTGGGTTTGGCGCTGCCACATCGACCTGTCGACCCCCAATCCAGCGACGATCGAGCGGCTGTTGCCCTACATCGCCGAATATCCGCAGTCGCTCTTCCACATGGCCGAGCTACGTCCCTCAGGGGATGGGCGGGAACGTGAACATCGTGCCGCCGGCGATCGACCCGCTGATGCCGAAGAACATGGCGCTGTCGCCCGAGGACGCGTCCTACGTGTGCGAGCAGTTCGGGATCGACGTCGACAGGCCGCTGATCTGCCAGGTCTCGCGCTTCGATCCCTGGAAGGATCCGCTCGGCGTGATCGACGCCTACCGGCTCGTCAAGCAGCAGGTGCCCAACGTGCAGCTGGCGCTCGTCGGCTCGATGGCCAGCGACGATCCTGAGGGCTGGGACTTCTTCAACGCCACGATCGCCCACGCCGACGGCGATCCCGACGTGCACATCCTCAACAACTTCAACAACGTCGGGGCGATCGAGGTCAACGCGTTCCAGTCCCACGCGGACGTGGTCGTGCAGAAGTCGATTCGCGAGGGGTTCGGGCTGACGGTGTCCGAGGCGATCTGGAAGGCGCGACCGTTCATCGGCGGCAACGTCGGCGGCATACCGCTGCAGGTCGAGGACGAGGTGACCGGGCTTTCTCGTGGAGACCGTCGAGCAGTGCGCGCAGCGCTCGCTTGAGCTGCTGGGCGACCCGGCGCTCGGCAAGGCACTGGGGCGACGCGGCAAGGAGCACGTGCGCGGCCACTTCCTCACGCCGCGCTACCTGCGCGACTACTTGCGCATCTTCAAGGAGCTGGGCGAGACGTGAGGCATTCGTACCCAGGGGCGGCGACTGTCATGACAGGCGAGCCGGCACAGCGCTCGCCGCTGGTGCTGGTGAGCAACCGGGGGCCGGTCACCTTCGGCCCGGGCGGGGAAGTGCAGCGCGGCACAGGCGGGCTGGTGACGGCGCTGTCGGGGCTGGCCTCGCACCGCGACGCGGTGTGGATCGCCTCGGCGATGAACGAGCACGACGCGCAGGTCTCGCACGAGCACGGCGCGCGTCCGTTCCCGGTGAAGAGTCCCGGCCGGCGGGCGAATACCAGGTGCGCCTGGTGGTCAGCAGCCCGGAGGCTTACGACCGCTTCTACAACGTGTTCGCCAACCCGATGCTGTGGTTCATCCAGCACTACCTGTGGGACCTGTCCAACGCACCGGACATTCGGCGCGAGGAGATCGAGGCGTTCGAGTTCGGCTACAACGCGGTCAACGAGGATCTTGCGCGGGCGGTGGTGGAGGAGATCGAGGACGAGCGCGAGCCGGTCGTGATGGTGCACGACTACCACCTGTACACGCTGCCGGAGCTCGTGCGCAGGGCCCGGCCCGACGTGTTCTTGCACCACTTCGTGCACATTCCCTGGACCCAGTCGGACTCGTGGCGCGTGCTGCCCTCGCGAATCAGGCAGGAGATCTTTGCCGGGCTGCTGGCGAACGACATCATCGGCTTTCACACTCGCTCGTACAGACGCAACTTCCTGCAGTGCTGCCGCGACCTGATGGATCTCGACGTGGACTTCGAGCTGGGGCTGGTGCGCTGGCAGGGCCGCGAGGTGTGGGTCAGGGCCTATCCACTGCCGATCGATCATCGCGCGGCGCTGCAGGTGGCGCGCAGCGAGCGGGTCGAGGAGTTCGAGCGTGAGCTGCTGCGCCGCCGCCGCGACTTTCTGATCTTGCGCGTGGACCGGGCCGACTTGTCCAAGAACGTGCTGCGTGGCTTCTCCGCGTTCGACCTGTTCCTCGACCAGCATCCCGAGTTTCGCGAGCGGGTTACATTCGTGGCGCAGCTGATGCCCTCGCGCACGGACGTGCCCGAGTACGCGGAGTACCTGGAACGGATCGAGGCGCTGGTGGCGGTCGTCAACCACCGTCACGGCACGCCCGACTGGATGCCGATCCAGCTGAAGCTGCGCGATGATCTCGAGGAGGCGATGGCGGCCTACAAGCACTACGACGTGCTGCTCGTGAACGCGATGTTCGACGGGATGAACCTCGTGGCCAAGGAGGGCCCGATCGTCAACGAACGCGCCGGCGTCTCGATCCTCTCGGAGAACACCGGGGCGCACGAGGAGCTGGGCGAGTACGCGCTGTCGGTCAACCCGTTCGACATCCAGGAGCTGGCCGACTCGATCCACGCGGCGCTCGACATGCCGGCGCAGGAGCGCGCGCGGCGCGCTCGCGGGCTGGTGGAGATCGTGACCTCGCGCGACCCGGGCGATTGGATCGACGAGCAGCTGGCCGACATCAAGGCCAAGCGGGCCGCCGCCGGGGCGGCTTGAGGGCGAGCCATCCGTGCACGCCGACGTACCGTGGGCGGAGCGGGCCAGCGCCGGCGCAACTCGTGGCCAAGCGGGCTGCGGCGTCGTAGCGGCCTGAGGCCGAGCCGCGGAGCCCTGTTATGATCCGCCGCCGCGCCGCAAGCGCCTACCCATGACTCTGTCTGCCCCCACATACGATCTCGTGTTGCTGCTCGACCCGCAAGCGGAGGAGACCGTGCGCGCCAAGATCGTGGCCGACGCGCGGGCAGCAATCGAGGCCAAGGGCGAGCTGGTCAACCACGACGAGTGGGGCGAGCGCGCGCTCGCCTACCCGATCGACCACAAGACGACCGCGGAGTACCACCTGTTTCAGTTCCACGCGAGCACTGCCCAGCTGATCGCCGAGCTGGACCGCACGCTGCTCATCACCGATGGGGTGATCCGCTTTCGCATCAACAAGCTCAAGCCGGGGACGCCCGCGGCGCCCGATATGTCTCCAGGAGCCGCGCCGCCGGTCCGTGAGGAGCCTGAGCACGTTCCGGCCGAGGAGCAAGCGGTCGCGTAATACACTCGGGGGCGTGCAGCCGCTGAGGACACAGGCAACGACGTGACAGATTTGTGGTGCGCGTCGTCGCTGAGGCAACCGTCCAGGCATGTCTATATGCCCGACGAGCTGGTGGGCACCCGTGAGCGAGCGGCCACTCAGCGACGGTCCCACGGTGCGCAGAACCGACGTCCTGCGTGCCTCGCCGCCGATGTTCGACTCGCGGCTGCTCGACGCGCTCTCGCGCGTGCATCCCGTCGTGCCGATCCTGATCTTCGTGCCGGTGATCTTGGCACTGGAGGCTTGGAGCCTCTCGTTTGTCGGCGCGACTCGCGGCGCTGGGGCTGTTCGCGGGCGGATATGCGCTGTGGACGCTGTTCGAGTATTGGCTGCACCGGATCGTGTTCCACTTCGAGCCCGACCATGGGATCGGAGCGCGAATGCACTGGATCATCCACGGCATCCACCACGAGCATCCCAACGATCCGATGCGGCTGGTGATGCCTCCTGCGGTGAGCATCCCACTCGGGGCGCTGGTGTTCGGTGTGCTGTATCTGGTGTTCGGCAAACACTATGCGGCCGGCATCGGGGCCGGCTTCTTCGCGGGATACCTCGTCTACGACATGCTTCATTACTACGTCCATCACTTCCGGCCGCACTCGCGCATCGGCAGAGTGTTGCGTGAGCGCCACATGCGCCACCACTTCCAGGACGACACAAAGGGCTTCGGCATCAGCGCTCCATACTGGGACGAGGTCTTCGGCACCTCCTCGCGCGAGCAGTCGCGCTAGCGTTCGCCGCTACATCGAGACGAGAGGAACAAGCCGTGGCCGCCACAAACATCAACCGAGTCGTGATGACCGGCAACCTGACCGCCGATCCCGAGCTGCGCTCGCTGCCCAGCGGCTCTTCCGTTTGCAAGCTGCGGATCGCTTGCAACACGCGCCGCAAGGACGGCAGCAGCGGCGAGTGGGTCGACAAGCCCAACTATTTCAACGTGACCGTGTGGGGTGCACAGGGCGAGAACGCCGCCCGTTACCTGGCCAAGGGACGGCCTGTCGCGATCGACGGACGGCTCGAGTGGCACGAGTGGGATGCCCAGGACGGCACAAAACGCAGCGCAGTCGATATCATTGCCGACTCGGTGCAGTTCCTCGGCTCGCGCGAAGACCCATCCGGAGGCGGAGGGTATGCGGGCGGCGGGGCATCTCAGGGCAGCGACGTGCCGGTCGATAACGGCGACTTCCAGCCCGCACCGGTCTCCGGCGCCACAGGCGACGACGACATTCCGTTCTAGTTCAAAAGCAAGGGATTTACAGTGGCAAAGCGCGGTCGCGGCAAGCCAGTCCGGCGACGGGACAAGAAGGGTGGGTCCGGTAGCGGAAGGCGCAAGCCATGCCAGCACTGCCGCGACAAGGTCGAGCAGGTCGACTACAAGGACGTCTCCTCGCTGCGCAAATTCATCTCCGAGAAGGGCAAGATCCGCTCACGCAGGATCACCGGCGCCTGCCGCCGCCACCAAGGGCAGATCGCTCGTGCGGTCAAGCGTGCGCGCGAGCTTGCCCTGCTGCCTTACGTAAACGAGGGTGGCCGCGACGACCACCCGCGCCGCGAACGCGGCGATCGAGATCGCGAACGCTAGAGCGGCCCCGAAGAGCAAGATCCACGCGCTCCACCAAAACGACTCTTCCAATCCCAGACGACACCAGGACTAAACCAGATGCCCGAAGCCATACTCCTCAAGGACGTTGACACGCTCGGCGAGCAAGGGGCCGTGGTCGATGTCTCCAAGGGCTACCTGCGTAACTTCCTGATCCCACGCAAGCTCGCCCAGCCCGCTACGCGCGGTGCGATCGAAGTGGTGCTCAAGCGCCAGCAGGCGGCCGAGCGTGCCGCGCGCGAGTACGTTGAGAAAGCTAACGACAACGCGGCCCTGCTGAACAAGACGGTGATCACGATCACCCAGCAAGCCGGAGCCGACGGGCGCCTGTTCGGCTCGGTCACGGCTCAGGACATCGCCGCCGCGATCCGCGACGCGCGTGGATTGCGCACCGACAAGAACAACGTGCACCTACCTGAGCCGATCAAGAACGTCGGCACCTACATGGTCGTGGTGGAGGTCGTCGAGGGAGTGACGGCCACCGTGAAGACCATGGTTGTCGCGCAGAAGTAGCGAGGCGCACAGCCGGCAGCTCCCGGCCTTGCGGTCTGCCCCGCCTGCGAACATATGTTCGTGAGCTGGCGCGTCAATGATTTCTCTCTCAATTGCGGGATCCTCGTGCGGGTTCTGGGCTCGCTCGACGTAGACTCGCCAAAGCGATGAACGCGTGTCTCTCAAACCAACGGCTCTAGCATGCCCACGGGCGTGATTGCCCCGCCGCACAACCTCGACGCCGAGCAATCGGTGCTCGGCGCGATCCTGTTGTCCGACCGCTCGCTATATGCGCTTGTGATCGAAGAGGGGTTGCGCTCCGAGGACTTCTACCGCGACCGCCACGGCCACATCTACGACGCGATGCTGGCTCTGTACAACGAGTCAGAGCCCGTGGACGTGCTGACGGTCACCGACCGCCTACGCCAGAGCGGCAAGCTCGAGCAAGTCGGCGGGCCGGCGGCGGTGGACGAGCTGACTGGGGTCGTCCCGGCCGCTGGGCATGCCAGGCGCTACGCGCAGATCGTGCGCGAGAACGCGCTGCTGCGACGCCTGCTGGCCGCCTCCTATGACATCCAGTCGAGCGTGCTCGAGCGCACAGACTCTCCTCGTGAGCTCGTGGAGCAGGCGGAGAAGACGATGCTCGAGGTCGCGCGCGACGATCGTCGTCAGGACTTCCGCTCGATCGAGGAGGTGCTGCACGAGGAGCTCGACAAGCTGCACCGCCTCTCGATCGAGGGCACCTCCCTGACCGGCGCCCCCTCGGGCTTCAAGGATCTCGACGAGATCACCGGCGGCTTTCAGCCGGGCAACCTGATCATCATCGCCGCGCGCCCCGCGATGGGCAAGAGCGCGCTGGTCTGCAACATCGCCGAGAACGCGGCCGTGGAACACGGCCGGCCCGTGGCGCTGTTCAGCCTGGAGATGGCAGAGGCCGAGCTTGCGCAGCGCTTTGTTGCCTCCCAGGCACGCATCAAGGGCGAGGAGCTGCGCAAGGGGCGCGTCAAGGAAGAGCGCTGGCCGAAGATCCTCAAGGCCTCCCAGCGTCTGGCGGACGCGCCCCTCTGGGTGGATGACTCAAGCGACGTGGGCATGCTCGAGATCAGGGCAAAGGCTCGTCGCTTGCACTGCCAGTGCGAGAATGGCCTCGGCCTGATCATCATCGATTACCTGCAGCTGATGCGCACCGACAGCCGCTACGACTCGCGCGTGACCGCCGTGGGCGAGCTGAGCCGCGGGCTGAAGATTCTGGCGCGTGAGCTTGGCGTGCCGGTGATCGCGCTCTCACAGCTGAGTCGTGCCGTGGAGACGCGTCCGGACAAGCGTCCCCAGCTCTCGGACTTGCGCGAGTCAGGGAACCTCGAGCAAGACTCCGACCTGGTCATGTTCATCTACCGTGACGAGTACTACAACGAGGACTCCGAGCGGATGGGCGAGGCTGACTTGATCATTGCCAAGCACCGAAACGGGGCAGTCGGCAAGGTGACACTCACCTTCCAAAAGGAGTACCCGAAGTTCATGAACTACGCGGGCGAGAGCCGCTACGCCGCATGAGTGGCGACGTCCTGGACCTGGGCGCCTCACGCGATCCTGGCGCCTGTCCGCTAGGGCTGTGCGACGGGAGCGGCTTTGTGGTCGACGAGGCCACAAATACCGCCTCTGACTGTCGCTGCCGTCCCGCGCAAATCGCCAAGCGGCGCACTCGTCGCTTGGAGGCCCGCATCCCTAGCCGCTACAGAGCGATCTCCTTTGAGCAGCTCACCGGCACAGACCTCGTGGCCTTCCCCGAGCAAATCCGGGTCGCGCGCAGGTTCGCCACGCGGATCGCAGAGAACCTCGACGCAGGGCGAGGAGTGTGGATCGAAGGAGACATCGGAACCGGCAAGACAATGCTGGCGATGCTGATCTCCAAGGCGGCACTCGACGCGGGCCGCACCGTGGCCATTTACTCGCTTCCCCGGCTGCTGAACTTGATCCGTGAGGCGATTGAGCACGACGACGGCGTCGTCGGGTTCCTCGACCGACTCGCCACCGTCGATCTTTTGCACGTGGATGACGTCGGCGCTGAGAACCGCACCGACTGGGCACTGGAGCAGCTCTATTCGATCGTCAACACCCGCTATGAGGAGCAGCGCTCGATCGTCGTCACCACCAATCTCCAACCCCACGAGCCTGAACGAGCAGATCGGTTCCCGAACCGTGTCCCGTCTGATCGAGATGTGCGGCGACCCGCTACCCCTCTATGGCGCGGACCGCCGCCTAGAGCTGCCCGTGATGGCGCGGCCTGCCTGAGCCGGCACACGAGCAGTCCCTAGAATCATGATGCGATGCCAGGCATAGTCATAGTCGGCGCCCAATGGGGCGATGAGGGCAAGGGCAAGATCACGGATCTGCTCGCCGAAAACGGCGATGCGGTTGTGCGCTTCCAGGGCGGTAACAACGCCGGGCACACGATCGTCAGAGGCGAGGAGGAGTGGAAGCTGCACCTGATTCCCTCCGGCATCCTCTATCCGGGCAAGCGTTGCGTGATCGGCAACGGAGTGGTGATCGACCCGAAGGTGCTGATCGAGGAGCTCGACGCGTTGCGGGCACGACGGGTAGACGTGAGCGGGTTACGGATCTCCGCCAACGCCCATCTGATCATGCCTTACCACCTGCTGCTCGACTCGGCTGGCGAGGCGAAGCTCGGAAGCCTGCAGATCGGCACCACGCGGCGCGGGATCGGACCCTGTTATGCCGACAAGGCTGCGCGCCTTGGCATCCGCGTCCAGGATCTGCTCGACGAGAAGATCCTCAAGAAGAAGATCGTTGCGGCGATGGAGCCTAAGCGCCTTTCGCTGCGGCCGTTCGAGAAGGACCCGACGCTCGACTTGCACACGATGACCGAGGAGTACCTGACTTATGGCCATCGTCTGGAGCAGCACATCGCCGACACTTCGCGCTTGATGTGGGAGCTGCTCGACGACGACAAGAAGGTGATCTTCGAGGGCGCGCAAGGGGCGATGCTCGACATCGATCATGGCACCTATCCCTTCGTCACCTCCTCCAATCCCTTGTCGGGTGCCGCTTGCGTCGGGACCGGCGTCGGGCCGAAGGACATCGACGAGGTTTGGGGCATCTCAAAGGCCTACACGACTCGCGTGGGCGCTGGACCATTTCCCAGCGAGCTGCACGAAGAGATGGGCGAGACGATCCGCCAGCGTGGAGGCGAGTTCGGGACGACGACCGGCCGTCCCCGGCGCACCGGCTGGCTCGACCTCGTGGCGCTTAGGTATGCGGCGCGACTGAACACCCTCACCGCACTCGTGCTGACCAAGCTCGACGTGCTCTCCGGGCTCGACCGCATCCAGGTGTGCACGAGCTACCGCGGTGCTGAGGGAGCCGAGTTCGAGGACTTTCCCTACCACCAGACCGTGCTGCACCACACGACCGCCGAGCTGACCGAGCTGCGCGGCTGGAACGAGGATCTCGGCGAGTGTCGCACGCTGTCCGATCTGCCCGACGGGGCTCGCGAATATCTGCAATTCATCGAGGAGCACATCGGCGCGCCCGTGACGCTGATTGGCGTAGGACCCGGTCGCGACCAGGTGGTTTGGACCGACGCCGGCCAAGCGTCGGTGATCGGTCCCGGCGCAAGCGCCTCAGCGGCGGCTTAGAAACGCCTGTAGGGCAGCTTGGGTCACCCGCATGAGGCGCCGCCCTGGGAGCATTAGGCTAGGGCAGGGTTTGCTCAGGTCCGACAGCCACGCCGACGGACCGTCAGAGCTCGTCAGGTGGCCGCTCGCCGTCGTGATAGTCCACGGTGTCGCCCATACGGAACATCGCCCGCAGCCCGCCGCCCTCGGCCAGGCGCTCGAACGCACCCAGCTTGCCCGAGTCGGGGTAGATCACGATGTCCGGCTCCCCGCTGCTACTGAATGACAGAAAGCGCACAGTGCTCGACGTGCGGTTCATTAGCTGATGGCCTCCATCCTCACCGCGCAGGAACGCGACGATCTCTCCTTCTGCCAGCTCGCGCCAACCCTGCGGTGTACGTAGGCTCGGTTGACCCTCGAGTACCAAGACGAGCTCCTCCTCGGTGAGGTGGTGGTGATAGGGGTAGGCGGCTTCGCCGGGCGGAACCTCCCACAAGCTGAGTCCCAACCGCTTGCTGCCGGCATGGCGGCTGAGACGGGCCCGCAGACAGCGAAAGCCGGGGTGCTCGCGCGGCTCATCGAAGACAGCGTCGTTGATGTTTGTCATTTCTGCTCAGCTACCCACGAGAGGATGGCGCGAGAATTAGTTATGACCGTGCCGTCGGTCAGCTTGAGCGTCGGTAGCTTCGTCTGCCCTGTCGCCTCGCGCAACTCCTCACGCGAGCCCTTGCGTAGGAACGGAATCGGACTGCCGTGAGCTGCCACCACTTTCTCGTACTCGATGCCGGCGGCGTGGAGCGCCTCTTGGACGCGGCGACACGGATGTATTTTCGGGCCCGCCTTCGTCCCCGTGGCAGACGTACAGCGTTGGGACCTCAGCCATCTTCATCCTCCGATTCGTCGTTGGCGGCGAGTCCAGCTCCGCAGAGCGCAAACTAACCAAACGCCGAGCCGGAAGTTACCGATCTCCAGGCAGTTCCGCGGATGGGCCGTGTTGGAATCGAACCAACAACCTTGGGCTTAAGAGGCCCCTGCTCTGCCAATTGAGCTAACGGCCCGCGAGGGCGCCGGCCCTAATGGGCCGGTGTGGCCAGGATTCTAGCCGAGCATCGTCGACCCTGAAGGCAAGTCCCCGGTGTGCGCCGCCGCCATGCTCGGCAAGCGCCCAGCCCAGCTATAGCGCGACGCCCAGTTCGCTTCACGTGACGCCCTGCTGAGCACGCCGCTGCGGCTATAGGAAAAGCATCATTCAAAATGAGCTACACGTCGCCACCCCTTCAGATGGAGCTGGGAGATTTACTTTGGTACCTAACCTTTATCTAGGACTTCGCCACAGGGGGTGTTAAGGAAGATCCTTCAAGAAGGGAGCTCTCGGACCGCATACACATTTACTGGACAACCGTGTAGTCGGCCTCGGGCTGACGGAGTCCCGCGCCGGCCCTCAAAACACGATCGTGCGCCCCCGTCGGCGATCACGCGATCTTCGAGGTGCAAGCGAGACGGCACGTGAGAGCACCAGTCGCTCGATGTCGCGACCGATCTCCTCCAAGCCGCTCACGCTCTGGCGGTGGTCCACGCGCGCCACGTCCTGCTCGATGATCGGGCCACCGTCGAGCTCGGCCGTCACGTAGTGGGCGGTGGCGCCGATCAGCTTGACGCCGTGTTCGCGTGCACGGCGATAGGGGTTGGCGCCCGCGAAAGCAGGCAGGAACGAGTGGTGGATGTTGATCACAGGCACGCCCAGACGATCCAGGAAGTCGCCGCTGAGGATCTGCATGTAGCGGGCGAGCACGACCAGATCGACTTGCCCCGCAGAAGCTCCAGCATCCGCTCCTCGGCCTGCTCCTTGGCGTCCTTGGCGACCGGCACGTGATGGAAGGGGACGCCGGCGCCACCCGCCTCCTCGGCCAGGTCGGGATGGTTTGAGATGACTCCGACTATGTCTGCGTAGAGCTCGCCGCGGCGCCAGCGCCAGAGCAGGTCCATCAGGCAGTGGTCGTAGCGCGAGACGAGCACCGCCACGCGCTGGCGCTCGCCCCAGTAGCGGATCTTCCACTCCATCGCGAAGCGCTCGGCCACCTCGGCATCGAAGCTCGCAGCGGAAGCGCTCGCGGTCCTCGGCCAAGCCCTCAAGGAAGAACTCGGTGCGTAGGTAGAAACGTCCTCCGATCGGATCGGAGGAGTACTGGTGGGAGGAGACGATGTTGGCGCCCTGCTCGAACAGGAAGCCCGAGACGGCCGCCACGATTCCGGGCTGGTCGGCGCAGTCGATCAGCAGGCGTGCCGTATAAGGCGGGGTCTCCTGCTCGGTGGCCACACTCGCCTCCGACTCGCTATTTCTTCGTCGTCGCTGGCGCCTTCGTCGTGGTGGGAGCGGGCTGGTTTTCAAGACCGTGCCAGCGCCCTTTTCGCCCACTTTGACGGTGTAGACCTTGCCGTTGGTCGTCCCCGTGTACTTATCGTTGGACGGGTTACCCGTCGGGTTGCTCTTGAGCTGTGCAAGCTCGGCTTCCACTTCCTTGCGCTTCGAGGCGCGGCGTCAGGCTGATGGTCTTCTGCGCGGCAAGGTCGCCGACACTCACATTTTTCGCTTGATAGGCGTACCTGGCGAGATCCCCGTACAGCGCCCACGCTCGGCGGCTTAGTGGGAATCACGAGCTGTAGAGCGGCAACTGCTTCGCCGGGCTGGTTGAGGCCTTCTTCGCCAAACACCCTCACCATGTCATCGGCGATCGTGAGCGGTGGGTTGGCCGGTTTGAGCGCCACGTAGCGGTTCCACGCGTCGACCACCTTCGTCAGCTGTTCCTTGCCCTTCGCCGTGAACTGCTGCTTTTCTTCATCGTAGAATTCGCTGCCGTTGGCGTTGTGAAAGAGAGCTTCGGCGAGCTTCGCCCAGGCATAGCGCTTCGCTGGGATGAGTCTTCGCGTGCTTTTCGGCTTCGGAGACCTGTTTGGCGTAGCTGGAGCTGGCAGACCCTTCTTTGCTCCCGAAGATGGCTTCCACGGGGCTGCCACCGCCACCACCGACACCGACACCGAATCCGACGAAGCCAACCAGGAACAGCAGCGCCAGACTGACGTAGACAACCTGCACGGTGCGGCGACGGCCGCGTGCTCTCAGGTCGAACAGCATCAGTTGGACAGCTCGGGGTCTATGTGGTCGATCATCTCTTGCGCACTGGTCTTTGGTTGGTCGGCCGCGGCGAGCGCTTGGGCGTCTCCGGGACTCTGGCTTGGCGGCGGCGGCGAGGGGTCGGGCGCTCCCGATGAACCCACCGAGGACGGTGGGTCCTGCGGTGGGTCTCCTGCCCCTGCTGCCGTCGCCCGCGTCGTCTCCCGTCGCGCAGCAACCGACGCAATCAGGATACTCGCCTCGTAGAGCAAATACAGCGGAACCGTCTCGAGCACAAGCGTGAAGGCGTCGCCTGGCAGGAATGCGGCGACCGCCGCACACAGCAGCAACGCGTAGCGGCGATGGCGGCGCAGCTGGCGTGGGGTGACCAGGCCGGCCCGTACGGCGCCGAGGATGACGACCGGTGCCTGAAAGGCGAGGCCCATTGCCAGCAGCACCGTTGCGGCGAACTTGTAGTACTGGTTGGCCTGCACCATCACGTTGAACTGGCTGGCGTTGAAGTTCTGCAGGAAATGCACAGCCGTGGGGAGTACGACGAGGTAGCCAAATGCCGCCCCAGTCGCAAACAGAAACGGGACAGAGACAAGTAGCGGCATCACCACGCGTCTCTCCTGCGGGCTGAATGCGGGCATCAGAAAGCCGTAGAGCTCGAACAGGATCAGCGGCAGCGCGATCACGAGCGAGAAGTAGAGAGTGACGGTCAATGTGGCGGTGAGCGGTTCGCCCGGTCCGAGCGTGGTCGGGTCGATCCCGCTCGGGCTACGCGGGATCCTCGCGACATCCGCTTCCAGCTTGGCGATCGTGCCTGCCAGCTGCGCCCTGGTTGCAGCCGGCAGCCCGCTCGCCGGCGCACTGAGGGCGCCCGATGCCTTTTGCGTGTCTTTGGCGACTTCGAGCACCCCCTTTTGCGCCAGCCAGGTCGCTCCCGCCGGCCCTTCCCCGCGCAAGACCTGCTGCTCGGTCTGCTTGTGCAGCGGCCGGTTGATGAAGCCCAGCAGCGCGTGGTTCTGCCAAAAGCACAGGCCGAACACGATCGCGAACGCGACCCCGCTCAGGATCAAACGGGTTCGCAGCTCTTCGAGATGATCGACGATGCTGAGCCGCTCTTCGTGGCCAACCGTGCGGATCGCTGTTGCCATGTCTAACTGAAGCTATCACCGAGTCGCGCCACAGCAGAGGGGATTGGAGGCTGCAGCCGCCGCTATGGACTCCAAGCCGTGCGGCTCGACCAAGACGTCCCGCCTCGATCTCAATGCCCTAGGGACGATCCGTGCATAACCGCGAGCGATCCGCGGAATATCTCCGCATACGCTCTAAAGGCCCGCCGCCCAAGGGTCGATGAGAGCGGCAGAGAGACAATGCACGACGACAACGACCATCGCATACACCATCACGTGCAGCTCCCCGGAGGCCGGCAGATCGAGGTCGTCTACCTCGAGAGCAACCGCAAGCGCGATGATGGAGCCCTTCAAACGCCTCCGCTACCCCAGGCTGGCAGCGATACTTCGGTGACGCATGCGCCCTGGAGTGGCAGTTCCCCGACGAGCGCTCCCGGCGAGGCGCTTCATGTCTGCCCGCGGTGCGCCGGCGGGCTTGTGAGCCCGCTCGAGTGGGGCGAGGAGTCCCCCGGTCGCTGGCAAATCCTGATGCGCTGTCCCGATTGCGATTTGGTGCGCGACGGCGTATTCGGTCAGGCGCTGGTCGAACGCCTCGACGAGGAGCTCGACAGGGCAACGGCGCCCTGCTCAGCGACCTCAAGCGGCTTACGCACGCGAATATGGTCGAGGAGATCGAGATGTTCTCGCGTGCCCTGCAGCTCGATCTGATCGGCCCGAGCGACTTTACTAGCCCTCAGCAGTAGCGCTCGACCACGGCGTCTGCCACCAGCTCCAGCAGGTCGTAGCGATGCGCGGGGCGCAGACGGAAGCATTGCCTTGGCCTCAGCCACGATCGAAAGGGCGTGCGAGCGCGCCGTCTCAAGCGCGCCGGTCGCCGCAATCTGTTCGCATAGCCTCTCAGCCTCAGCCGGACCTGCAAGCGTGGCGAGATCGAACGAGGCTATTTGCTCGTCGCGCTGGCGCGCCAGAATCAGCGGCAGCGTGACGGTGCCGTCGAGCAGATCCGTGCCACGCGCCTTCCCCGTCCGCTCGGCCGGCCCGGAGACGTCCAGCACGTCGTCGAGTAGTTGAAAGGCCAGCCCGATCCGCTCCGCAAACTGGCCCAGCGCTGCCGCAAGCTCCGCTGTTCCGTCTACCGCCACCAGCGCTCCAAGGCGACAGGCTGCCTCGAACAGCGCCGCCGTCTTCAAGCGACAGCGCTCCAGATATCGCTCGACCGCGACGTCGACGGCATAGGCATCCTCGCGCTGGAGCAGCTCACCGGCGGCGAGTGCCGAACTAGCGTCGGAAAGGGCACGCAGCTGTTCAGGGTCGCGATTGCGGGCCAACTCGGCAAACGCACGTGAGAAAAGCAGATCGCCCGTGGCGATCGCCGCCTTGCGACCTGCGACCGCGGCAACCGTCGGCCGTCCGCGGCGCAGCTCGGCGCCGTCGATCAGATCGTCATGTACCAGCGTGGCCGAATGTACGAGCTCGACGGCGACGGCGGCCCGCACCAGACTTTGCTCGCCCTCGGCCCCCTCGACGGGGCCGGCGGCGGATTCCGCCGCGAGCACCACGAGCAGCGGTCGTAGACGCTTGCCGCCGGCAGCGATCGTGGCGGTGGCATGCGAGGCGAGCGGCATGCCCGACTCGGCCGTCACGTGCTCCAGATGAGCCTCGGCGCTAGCCATGCGCTCCCGCAGCTCAGGTCCGCCGCGGCGCATGATCTCATCGACGGCCTCCACGTCGGCGGCGGTGTTCGTGCCCGCGTGCAGCGCAGTCATCGACGCCTGCCCCATTCCAATCGACGCCCCCTCGCTCTGCATCGGTGCTTGCCTACGATGCCTCGACCGCTGCGCTGGCTCACGGCTCGATGGCTGTTCTCATGTTGTCCCATCCCCAGGGACGGTAGCGGCGTGGATGGTCACGATGCCGCCTGCCGTGATCAGATAATGGATGTCGACCATCCCTGCACGCTCCATCGTGGCCGCCAGATCGCGGGGCGTGCCGAAGCGCTTGACCGAATTGGGGAGGTAGGTGTATGCCTCGGCGATAGTCGACTTGGCGGCATCGTCAGATTTGGGCGCCAGCGCGGCCAGCGGCGCTGTCACTCGGCCGAGCAGCGGCACGACGCGGTCAAACCATACCCGGTAGAACAGCGACAGAGGCGGACGGGTCGGCGTGGTGAAGTCGAGCACCACGACACGGCCACCGGGGCGCACGACCCTCGCCATCTCGGCAAGACCGCTCTGCAGATCTGAGAAGTTGCGAGCACCGAAGCCGACTGTCGCGGCGTCAAAGGAGTCCTCGTCGTATGGAAGCTGCAGCGCATCGCCCCACTCGAAGCTCAGGCCTGCCACGCGAGCCCCCTTGATGCGCGCGCGGCTGAGCATCCCCTCGGAGAAGTCGCTGCCGACTACCTCGCCGTCCGGGGCTGACACGTCGGGCAAGCTCGATCGCAAGGTCGCCGGTGCCGGTGGCGACGTCGAGCACGCGACTGCCCGGATGCACACCCGCGAGATCGACTGCGCGCGTGCGCCAGCGGTGGTGCAGGCCCGCCGTCATCAGCGTGTTCAGCGGGTCATAGACGGCCGCCACGCGGTCGAACATGGCCCGCACCTGTCCTGCCTCCAACCGTCCGGCGGTCGCGTCAACGCCAAGCGGGGCAGGCATGAGACCGGCTATTTCAGCTGCGAGAGGAAGAAGATCGCCGCATCGAACTTCTTCGGCGGCAGGTTCTTGAACGAGGGCATCGGCGCTGTGGGATTGACGAGCGTGCGGGCGATCCCGAACGCCGGCAGGCGCGAGCCTATGTGGGTCAGGTCAGGTCCGGGACCGGAGTTGCCGTTGTCGCCGATTTTGTGGCAGGCAAGGCAGCCTGACTGGGCGACTACCTTCTTGCCTGCTTCGTATTCGGCCAGCGTGTGTCCGCCGGCCTGCTTGATGGAGGCCGGCGTGGGCATTTCGATCGCGGTGGGCGAACCCGCGTTGGCGCCTTGGTAAGTGAGCAGCGCCATCGCTCCGATCACGAAGATGCCGGTGAACGTGGCGATCGGCCGGCGCTCCGGGCGGCGCTCCGGGCCGCGATCGTAGAACGGCAGCAGGAACAGCAGGATCATGCCGATCGTCGGTATGCCGATAGTGGCCAGTCGGCAACCAGGCTCGCCGGCTTGATCACGCGCAGGACCTCGAACAGGAAGAAGAAGTACCACTCCGGCCGCGGCACGTAAGTGGTGGTCGTGGGGTTGGCCTTGGAGCCGAGCTCGGCGCCGAACAGCAGCGACATGCCGATGATGACGGCCATCACCACGCACGCCATCAGCGAGTCCTTCATGACCGCGTAGGGGAAGAACGGCTTGCCCTGGGTCTTCAGGATCGCGTACTCGCGGAGGTACTGCTCCTTCTCACGCTTGTTCATGGCTGCACACCGTCTCGCGCGGAGCGCGGTAGCCAGACCCGCTCGGTGACGCTCATGCGTCGGCCTCGCGCAGCTCGGGGTTCTTCTCGGCTTTGATCCACGGCGGCGCTGTCGTGCCGAGCTTGGCCACCAGGTACAGATGCGCGCCGATCAGCGCGGCCAGCAGGCCGGGCACAAGCAGCATGTGGATCGCATAGAAGCGCGACAAGGTTGTGGCCCCAAATTCCCCGCCACCGCGCAGGAAGTCGCTCAGATATGGGCCGATCAGTGGTCCGGTGCCGTTGATGTTGACGCCCACGATCGTGGCCCAGTAGGCGCGCTGGTCGAACGGCAGCAGGTAGCCGGTGAAGGACATCATCATCGTGAGAATCAGCAGCACCACGCCGATCACCCAGTTGAGCTCACGCGGGTACTTGTAGGCGCCGAAGAAGAACGTGCGCGCCCATGTGCAGGAAGACGAGGATCACCATCACGCTCGAGCCCCACTTGTGCATCCCGCGCACGAACTGGCCGAGGAAGACTTCGTTGGTGACGTGGCGGATCGATTCGTAGGCGCCACCGGAAGGGTCGGGGCGATAGAACATCGCCAGGAAGACGCCTGTGACGGCCTGGTTGAGGAAGGCGAACATCGTCGCCGAGCCGAGCGTGTAGAACCAATTGGTGCCCTTGGGCACCTTGCGGAACATCATCCAGCGCGCGCCACCGCTGATCGAGGTGCGCTCGTCGACCCAGTCGACGACGCTGGCCCCAGCCTCCTTGGCGTGGTCGGCGGGGCCCAGCTTGCTGCCCGGATCGCCCGGACGCGGCGGCGGCGCCTTCAGGGCCGAGGGCAGCGGCGGTGGTGGCAGCTTGGGCATCGGCGGCTACCTCCGCTCCGACGGGCGCGAGGGGTACAGGTACTGACCGATCCCGTCGATCGGCTCGGCCGGATCGCGGGGCGAGAAGCGCTCAAGCTCGCTGTTGACGCTGTAGCGCGATCCAATCTGCACGTAGCCACGCACAACGCGCGTGTAGAAGCGGTCGAGCGGGCGCACCGGCGGCCCGCCCACGCGCCGGCCGAGCAGGTCATAGACACCGCCGTGACACGGGCAGATGAAGCGCTCGGCTGCGTCGACCCAGCGCACAGGGCAGCCGAGGTGGGCACAGCGCGAGGTGATCGCGATGAATTGGGTGTCCCTATCGGCCTTGTCGGTGTCGATCAGGGGGTTGCGCTTGCGCACGTATACGGTGGCCTTGCCCGCCTCGCCGATCCCCGGGGTGAGCGTGATCACCGTGGGGACGTAGTTGTTATCGGGGAACATGTCGGTCGGACCGACCGTCTCCCAGGTGTGGGGGGCTTCCTTGAAGATCGGCCCGATCGCGAAACCGAGCGCGGGAAGCAGGAAGGATGCTGCGGCCACTCCACCGGCGGCCTGTGAGCCGATCGTCATGAAGCGTCGGCGCGTGACGGTCTCGCCCTCGAACGCTCCAGGGATCTGCCGATCGGTCGTGTAGCGGGACTTGTGCTGGCTGTGCTTGTCGGACACGGCCGGAACAATATCGAGTAGAGCGCGCTCCTGGGCTCCTCAAGCCTCAACTTCAGGGAGAGCGTGTAGCGCCTCCAGGGCATCGGGCGAGCCGGCCCGCACCAGAGCCTTCGCCTGCTCGTGCTCGGGACTGGCGCCCCAGCCCACCGCGCGCGCGCCGGCCATCCAGATCCCGGCCGCGAGCTCGGGTTGCCCGCCGCCGTGGGCCAGGGCGCACAGCGTGATCACGTCGGCAAGCTCGGCGACGCCCTCGATGTCGCCTAGACGCACCAGGCGCGCGAGGCCCAAGGCATAGAGCCGGTCGCCTGCGAGCAGGCCAAGGTCGGCTTCGCGTGCGCGCATGACGCGTGGGGCGTGATAGTGCAGCAAGTAGCCCTCGTAGATCGTCTCTACGAGCAGCTCGTATTCCGCGCTAGAGCCTTCCGCGCGGGGCCCGGCGGCGACCACTTGGGCCGGCCCGTGGACTGGCGGACCCGCAAGGCCGTCGGTGAGGATGAGGCTGGCCATCAAGCCCGCCCTCTTCAAGCAGCAGGCTGCGCAGGCGCTCGAGCGGTGACTCGGCTTCCTCCGCGATGCCGCTCTCGACAGCACCGTGAGTGGGATCGAAGCTCATCGGGTGAGCCCCGTTGTCTGAGCGATGCTCATGCGATCTCCGCAAACGCAGCGGTGGCCGCGGCAACGGTGAGCTCTAGTTGCTCTGGGGTGTGAGCCAGCGACGGGAACCATGCCTCGAATTGCGATGCCGGGGCGTATACGCCGCGCGAGAGCAGCGCGCGACACCAGCGAGCATAGGCGTCGCGGTCGCAGGCTTCGGCTGCCGCCATGTCCTTGACGGGGGTGTCGCTGAAGAACACCGTCAGCAGGCCGGGAGCGCTGATGACTTGCACCGGGTATCCGCCACTACTACTGGGGTCGCCAGCTTGTGCGCCGGCGGCAGCCGCGGCCTCGCGAAGGCCTGCGGCCAGCTGCTCGGTGAGCGAGGCCAGGCGCAGGTATGCCGCGTCGTCGAGCAACTCCAGCGTGGCCAGACCGGCCGCCACAGCTAGCGGGTTGCCAGAGAGCGTTCCCGCTTGGTAGACCTCGCCCGCTGGAGCGAGCATCCGCATCAGCTCGGCGCGGCCGCCGACGGCGCCGGCGGGCAGGCCGCCGCCGATGATCTTGCCCATGATCGTCAGGTCGGCCTGCACGCCGCTCAGCTCCTGCGCACCCCCGCGCGCTACGCGGAAGCCGCTGATCACCTCATCGAGTATCAGCAGGGCGCCACAGGCGTCAGCGCGCTCGCGCAGCAACTCCAGAAAGCCTTCATGCGCGGGCACAAGACCCATGTTCGCCGGCAGCGGCTCGGCGATGATTGCCGCTATCGGCTCGCCGCTATCGGTAGCGGCAATCATCGCCTCGGGGTCGTTCCACGGCACAACCGTGGTGGCTGCCGCCGCCGCGCTCGGCACTCCTGGGCTGGATGGCAACGCTTGCGTGGCCAGGCCCGAGCCCGCTTGGGCCAGCAGGCCGTCCACGTGGCCGTGGTAGGCGCCTGCGAACTTGACGATCCGCTCGCGCCCGGTGGCGGCGCGGGCGAGTCGTAGGGCCGTCATCGTGGCCTCGGTGCCCGAGGAGGTCATGCGCAGCATGTCCACGGACTCCATCCGGCGCGCGATCTCCTCGGCCAGATCGACCTCACCGGCGGTCGGCGCCCCGAAGCTCGTGCCGCGCCCCGCAGCGTCGTTCACGGCCTCCAGTACCGCGGATGGGCGTGACCATGGATCATCGGCCCCCACGAGCAGACGTAGTCGACGTAGCGGTTGCCGTCCACGTCGAAGAGCTCGGCGCCCGCGGCGCGCTCGATGAAGATCGGGTCGCGGCCGATCGCCCGCATCGCGCGCACGGGCGAGTTGACTCCTCCTGGGAGCAGTTCCAGCGCGCGGCGGTAGAGCTCGCCCGAGCGGGTGTCTGTCAGCGAAGTGGGCATCGGATCGACCGACTGGAGGCTGGAAGTGGGTTGATGGCCATGACGATCCGAAGATAAAGGCGGAGTAGGTTATATATCGATTTTGAACTTTTACAATAGTAGCTACTAAATGTAGTCACTATTGTGAATCGCTCGAAAAAGGTACATACACCTCTCGCCTCTCCTCGAAGATGGTTCCTGTCGCAGCAAGGTCGGCGAGCCGGCGTCAAAGTCGTCTAGACGCCGGCGTGCTCGCGTTCCCAGGCCTTGAACTCGTCGGTGAAGTACAGCAGGCGGATCTTCTTGTACTCGGTCGAGGAGTAGAGCGTGGCTCGCTCCTCGATGCCGGTCATCTCCGCGATCGAGTCGAGGATCGCGTCGCACTCCTCCTTGGAGCGGCCGTGGGCCATCGTGAAGACCGAGTAGGGCCAGTCGGCGTAGGTGGGCCGCTGGTAGCAGTGGGAGATGCCGCGCACCGCCGCCATCTGGCGTCCGACCTCGTGGATGTGCTCGTCGGGGACCTTCCAGACGCCCATCCCGTTCGCGGAGAAGCCCGCGCGGCGGTGGTAGAGGATCGCCGCGACGCGGCGCAGCAGGCCACGCTCTTGCATGCCCGCGAGGTGATCGAGAGAAGCCCTGGTCCTGCCCCAGCTGCGCTGCGGCCGGCGCGTAGGGCTCGGGCACGACCGGCATGTCGCCTTGCAACGCCCTGATAACCTCGATGTCGGACTCGTCGTAGGGCTGGGGATCGAGCTCGATCGGCTCGGTGGCGACCGCCGCCGAGGCAAGCGCCTCGGTGTCGCCCTCCATCTCCAGATCCATCCTGATCTTGAACAGCTTGAGCGTGGGCAGCTGGCGCACCGACTCGGCGCCGGCCTCGGCCGCGAGCGCTTGCAGCGTGCCCTCCAGCCCCAGCGGCGAGTCGGGCTCGGTGGCGATCGTGAACCACAGGTTGAACTCGTGGTTGCGCAGGTAGTTGTGGGATACGCCGGGGTGGGCGTTGATGACCTGTGCGGCGCGGTGGGGATTCTCAGGATCGACCTTGGCCGCGACCAGCATCGAGGAGTAGCCGAGCGCGCGCGTGTCGAAGATCGGCGTGACCTGGCGGATGATGCGCTCGTCAAGCAGGTGTTGCACGCGCGCCATCACCTCGCTCTCCTGCATCCCGGCGAGCTCGGCCACACGCAGGTAGGGGCGCGGCTCGATCGGGAAGCTGCCCTGCATCAGGTTGAGCAGGCGCTTGTCGAGCTCGTCGAGCGGGATCGCCGCGCCGTGCTTGCGGCTGCGGCCTTGAGTCGCCCGCCCGTGGCGGTGTCGGTGGTTATGCCGTCCGTGGCTCGGATTGATACGGTGTCCTGATGGCATCGATTGCGTTGAGCTCAGGCTTCGGAGAGCCAAAGAGCCGCATCCTTGGAGTGGTAGGAGATCACGATGTCCGCGCCTGCGCGGTGCAGCGAGGTCAGGATCTCACAGCACGGCGGCACGCTCGTCGATGTATCCGGCCGCCGCGGCCGCCTTGACCATCGCATACTCGCCACTCACGTTATACGCCGCGACCGGCAGACGCGTCGCGCGCTTGACCGCCCGGATCAGGTCGCCATAGGCCAAGCGCCGGCTTGACCATCACCATATCGGCGCCCTCTTCGCGTCGAGCAGCGCCTCGCGCACCGCTTCGCGGCCGTTGGCGGGGTCCATCTGGTAGGCGCGGCGATCGCCGAAGGCGGGGGTGGAGCCGGCGGCCTCGCGGAACGGGCCGTAGAAGGCGGAGGCGAACTTGGCCGAGTAGGCAAGGATCGGCGTCTCGTCAAAGCCCTCGGAGTCGAGCTCTGCGCGGATCGCGCCGACGCGGCCGTCCATCATGTCCGACGGGGCGACGATGTCCGCTCCGGCGCGAGCATGGCTTACGGCGGTGCGCGCGAGCAGCTCGACCGTCGCGTCGTTCTCGACCTCGACCTTGCTCGCCCAAAACCCCGCAGTGGCCGTGGTTGGTGTACTCGCACAGGCACACGTCGGTGATCACAAGCAAATCGCGGCAGCGCGCTGCTTGATCGCGGCGACGGCGAGCTGCACGACTCCCTCGCTCGTCCCAGGCGGCCGAGCCTTCGGGGTCCTTCTCGGCGGGCACGCCGAACAGCAGACCGCCGCCAAGCCCAAGCGCCGCGGCCGCTCGTGCCTCCCGACGACGGCGGCGAGCGGCAGGCGCTCGACGCCCGGCATCGCCTCGATCGGCTCGCGCGCTGTGGCGGTCTCAGACACGAACAGCGGCAGCACCAGACGGTCGGGGCGCAGCTCTGTCTCGCGCACCAGCCCACGCAGAGCCGATGAGGCGCGCAGCCTGCGCATGCGCGTGGTCGGAAAAGCCATCGCGCTTCGAGGATACTCGCCCGCAATCGCCAATCGGGCTACCGCTACGCCCTGCGCGACAGCCGTATGAGCGCTCCGATCCGACCACACTCCGCGCGGGCGCCGTCCGGGGCGCACGCTATTCGGCGCGGCGCAAGCCCAGACGGGCCAGCACGCCGAACAGGAGCGTGAGGCCGAGCAGATGCGCGATCGAGATGCCGATCCCCGGGGAGGCGCCGTTGACGGCGGCGTCGAGCGCCTGCAGGGCCGCCTTGTAGGGGAACACGAACGAGACCGCCCCGATCACGTCGTAGAGGCCCGCGGCGACCGAGCCGCTTGGGACGAGCGCGAGGAAGGCGAGCGGCAGCGAAAGCAGGAAGGCCAGCAGCGACGCGGCGCGCACCTCGCGCGCGAGCGCGCCGATCGCGATGCCGAGCGCGCCGAAGCCGAGCGCGCCAAACGCCAGCGCCACCACCCACAGGCCGATGCGCGAGAGGTCGAGCGCACGAACGCGCTGACGCCGAGCAGCATCGCCAAGGCCACCACGAAGGCGCAGACGGCCGCGAGCAGGGCCTTCTCGGCGAGCAGACCCTCGCGCGAGGCCGAAGACCGCGAACGAGCCGGGCGATGCGTGTGCTCTTCGCGCTCGAGCGCGACCCCGCCGGCGGCGAGCAGCACGCACAGGAACATCAGCGAGATGCTCACCGCGACGACCACCGCGTAGGTGTCCAGCGGTGTGCGTTTGCCGTGCAGCAGCGTGCTGTGCACGGTGATCGGCTGGCTGACGGTGGTGAGCACGTCGGCGGCGATGCCGAGGTTGTTCGCGGCAAGGCTCGCAAAGCCGGCGATGCGCGTCAAGCGTCGCGCGGTCATTGCCCGGCGGCTGGCGGCTGGCGATCCGCTTTGAGCGTGCCCGGCATGTGGCGCAGGCCGATGAGTTCCTGGCCGCCCAGAGGCCGAGTGCCCACCGGCGAGCAGCAGGTTGAGGTCGTGCACGGCGACGCTCTTGATCTGCTCGGAGAGCGCCAGGTTGGCCTGCGCCAGCGTGGAGTCGATCGTGGAGCGCACGAAGGACTGCTCGAGCGGCGTCGCCGTTGTAGATCACTTCGACCTGGGCCTGGCTCACCCCCGAGGAGATCTTGGAGACGATGTCCGGGGGGATCACGATCGCCGCGAGTACATCGCCCGAGGCGACCTTGCGCTCGGCGGCCGCGCGCGTTGGGACGTGTACGACCTGGACCTGGCCGAACAGCTCTTTGTGTATTCGTCCAGGCCGACGCGAGTGCCACCAAGCGTGATCGTCTCGCCGGGCGGCGTTTCGTCGACGATCGCTACGCTCGGCTTGGAGGGACTTGCCGAGATCGCAAAGCCGATCAACAGCGCGATCGCCACCGGATAGAAGACCAGCAGCGCGACCAGCAGGCGCGAGCGGCGCAGGATCAGCAGGTCCTTGCCCAGCAGCCACCTCATGCGCTGCTCCCTCTACCTGTAAAGGGGACTCTTTCTAACGATGCCCCCCGCGCGCGCGCGGGCATCGCCAAAAAAGACACACATCACCGCTCGCCCCGTTTGCGCAGGAACGAGACGAAAGCCCGCTCGAAGTCCTCGCCGCCGCCCTCGCGCAGCCAGCTCCTCGGGCGAGCCGTCGAACAGCAGACAGCCCTGGTCAAGCACGAGCACACGCCGCGCGTAGCGCTCGGCCTCGGCGACGATGTGGGTCGAGAACACGACGCCGGTGCCACCCGCCGCCAGCTCGCTGATGAACAGCCACAGGCGCTCGCGCTGTGCGGGGTCGAGCGCCGAGGAGGGCTCGTCGAGCAGGATCACCGGGGGATCGGCAAGCAGGCCGAGCGCCACGTTGACGCGCTGCCGGTTGCCGCCGGAGAGGCGGTCAATGCGCTCGTCGGCGCGATCGGCCAGGCCCGTCTGCTCGAGCATGCGCGCCACCACCGCCTCGGTATCGGCCACTTTCTCCAAGCGTGCGAACAGGCGCAGGTTCTCCGCCACCGACAGCTTCGAGTAGACGGCGGGCTGTTGGGGCACCCAGCCGATCTCCCCGGCCGCACGGCTGACCGTTCCCGCACTTGGCGCTTGCACGCCGGCGAGGATCGACAGCAGGTCGTCTTGCCGGCCCCGTTGGGCCCATGACAGCCAGCATCTCGCCCGCGCGGGCGGCGAAGCTGACCTCCTGCAGAGCCTCGCGCGAGCCGTAGCGCTTACCGAGGCCTTCGACACGCAGAACCTCGCTCGCGGTATGTCCGTTCATGGCCGATGCGCCCCGCACGCGCGGCGGGCGTCGTGCTTTTCGCACACCGCAACCCCATCTCGCCCGCGCCAACCGGGCCGCTCACAGCAACCTGTCGGGAGTGCGCTCCCACGGTTCGAACGACAGATGGCGATACAGGTAAAGCGCGGTCTCACGCAACACCGAGAGGATCGGCAAAGCCAGGAGCGCGCCGATGATCCCGTACAGCTGCAGGCCAACAGCAGCGCGAAGATCACGAGCAGCGGATTGATGCGCAGCGTGTGGCTGAAGATCTGCGGCGCCACGACGTGGCCCTCGAGCTGCTGCAGGCCGACGAACAGAAGGCCCACCCAAAGCGCGCTGATCGGGTCGGTGAACAGCGCCAAGACGACCGGCGGGATCGCACCGAGGATCGGGCCGATGTAGGGGACCAGCTCCATCACGCCGTAGAACACGCCGAACGCGAGCGCATAGTTGCGGCCGTCGGGAAAGATCCCGAGCACGCCGAACAGGTAGAGCGCGAGACCTGTGGAGGTGCCCATGATCATGCTGAACAGCAGCTGCCCGCCTACGTAGCGCGAGACGGCGTGCTGGGCCAGGCTGGGGAAGTCGTCGGCCTGCGAGCCGTCGCCTGGGGGCATCGCCTTGCGCACGAGCCTGCCGATCGACTGGCCGTAGACGAGCATGTAGACCGACAGCACGAACACGAGCACAAGATCGACAAGCGCTTTGGCGACTTCGGTGAGCAGGCCCGTGCCGAACGTCGCGAGTTTGCCGGCGCTCTTGGAGAGCTGGTCCTGCAATGTCTGCAGCGCCGTCTTGCCCTGGCTGACGAATTTGGCGTGGACGCCGTCTTTGTTCAGAGTGTGCTGCAGGCTTTCGATCTGCTGGTTGGCTTCATTGACGATATGCGGGAGATTGTTCGTGAAGGTGCGAACCTGATGGGAGATCGGGTTGGCAAGCAGGAAGCCGACGCCGGCGAGCGTCAGGAAGAATGCTAGGTATACGGCCAGCACCGCCAGCCCGCGCGGGCTGCGCGTGCGTTGCTGCAAGAAAGCGACCAGTGGGTTCAGGATGAGCGCAATCAAGCCGGCGATGACAAACACGAGCAGCACCTTGCCCGCCGCCCGCGCGAGCGCCCACAGCGCCAGCAGCGAGATCGGCAGCAGCACGAGCTGCACCCAACGCGGCACGAGCACGCGCGGGGGCTCGGCGGCAGATGGCTCTACGGCAGGCGTCTCCTCACCGTCTTCGACGAGCTCTCGCTCAGCCTGCGTGGGCGGCTGCGCCTCGCTCACGATTCCCCTGTCATCCAAGCTCGAACGATGGGCAGAGTATGGCTGAGCCAGAGGCGACGCAGGAGGTAGGCGCAGGCGACGTGAGCATCCTGTTCGTCGGCGATCTCGTCGGCAGCATCGGCCGCCACACGCTGCTGGAGTGCCTGCCGATCCTGCGCGAGCGTTATGCGCCCACGTTCGTGGTGGTCAACGGCGAGAACGTCGCCGGCGGCCTTGGCATCACGCCGAAGGTCGCCGAGGAGCTGTTTCGCAACGGCATCGACGCGATCACGCTTGGCAATCACGCCTACCACAGGCGAGAGATCTACTCCTATCTGGACACCAAGGAGCGGATCGTGCGGCCGTTCAACTACCTGCGCGGACAGCCGGGACGCGGCGTTTGCGTGGTGGAGAAGGACGGGGTGCGCCTTGGCGTGGTCAACCTCAGCGGCAACCTCTTCCTGAAGGCCGGGCGCTCGGCGTTCACCGAGATCGAGCCTGCGCTTGCGCGAGCTCGGCAGCGTCGATCACATCCTCGTGGACATGCACGCCGAGGCCACGAGCGAGAAGGTGGCGCTCGGTTGGCTGCTGGACGGACGCGTGACCGCGGTGGTCGGCACGCACACGCACGTGCCCACAGCCGACGGGCGCGTGCTGCCGAAAGGGACCGCCTACATCACCGACGTCGGCATGACCGGCCCACGCGGCGGCGTGATCGGGGTCAAGCGCGAGCAGGCCGTCGAGTCGCTTGTGACACAGATGCCGGTGCGCTTTGAGACCTCCAAGGAGGATCCCTGGCTGATGGGCGTCTTCGTACGCTGCTCGCGGCCGCTGCGAGCGGACTCGATCGAGCAGATCCTGATGCCGCGTCCGCCTGCCCCCGTCCGGGGGCCCGCGACGGTCCGTCCCAGTTGAACTGGCCCAGCAGCGCGAGCATCACCAGGCCGAAGAACCACGGGATGTACAGGTAGAACCAGTGGTCGATGCCGAGCTGCACCGCGATCAGCACGGCGGCGGCGGTCGCCGCCAGCCCGACGAGGTCTGCGCGGCGGGGCAGGATCGCGACGGCCAGGGCCAGCGCGAGCGCGGCGCCTTGGACGACCGCCTGGCCGTCGGCGAGTAGGCCGAGGTGGCCTGGTACAGGCCCCAGATCGAGAAGGGCGATTCGCGATCGGACTGGTAGGCGAAGCGTGCGCTCGTAGATCGTGTGCAGCGAGTCGTGGGTGAAGCGCCGGGATCGAGACGACAGCGACCGTCAGCGCGAAGGCGAACGCGAACAGGGCCAGCGCGCGGGCGCGGCGCGCCACCGAGAGGCCGCCGAGGCCGTGCGTCCACAAGCAGTGGCGCGAGCGCGAGCGGGGCGAACTTGGTGAGCCCGGCCAAGCGCGGCGAACAAGCCGCGCGCCGAGGAGTCGCGGCCTGCCCCCATCGCTGCGGACAGGCCAGCAGCGCCGCAAGGATCAGCACCGCCACGAGCGAGTCGTTTGAGTTGCTCTCCAGCGCATACAGCGTGAAGGGGTAGGAGACCCACGCGTAGGCGAGCAGGATCCCGAGGCCCGGGCCGCGCACGCGGCGGCCGAGCAGGAACAGCAAGCCGACCGCCAGCAGGTCGAACAAGATCGCGGCGGCGTGCGCGGCGGGCAGGTCGTCCCAGCGTGCCGCTCCAGCCGAAGATCTGCTGGAAGGGCACGTAGGCCTCGTAGTTGGCCGGGCCGTAGGTGTCGCCGTGTTCGTTGTCGGAGGGATAGCCGCCGTACAGCGGCTCGTCGTGGGCGATGCGCTCGGCGCCGATCACGCCCGCATAGCCGACGTCGATCACGTTGGAGTCGGTCACGTTCAGCGCGATGCGAAAGCCCAGCAGGAACACCACGCCGATCGCGAGCCAGGGCGGGCGGGACAGCAGGCGTGGCGGCTTTGGGGGCTTCGCGTCCGGACTGCGTGCGACGCCCGACCCGCGCCAGCAGCAGCATGCGCACGAGCAGGTACACCAGCGGCGGATAGACAAGCGGCGTCGAGGCATAGATGTGCGCGTGGTTGAAGAACGCCAGCGACACCGAGAAGGACAGCAGCACGAGCAGGTCGAGGTGCAGCAAGCGCAGCGGTTTGCGCCAGTCGAAGAACGGCACGAAGAACAGGAAGCACATCGGGATCCAGATGTAGAGCGCGTTGACGTGCCTGCCAAAAGCGCCCGGATAGCCGCGCGCCATCGTCCATGCGATCTGAAAGCCGGTCCACTGTTCGAGCACGTGACCGCTGTAGTCGGCGAGGATCACCAGGCCGATCTCCTTGCCCTGCTTGGAGAAGTAGCTCACCTGCCAGCGACTGGGGCCCTTCAGGTAGACGTCGCCGAAGGAACCTGGATGTTCGGCGCGCACGGCGCGCATCTTCGGCAGGCGGTCGGCGATCTGCAATATCCGGTCGGGCGAGCTGTAGCGGCCCGGCGGAGGCGTGTCCGAGTCGACCACCGGCACCGGGGCTTCCGGTTCGGCGCTGGTTGTCGTCGTGCTCGATTTGGCAGATGCCGTGCTCTTGGCGGGCGCCGACTGACCGGTGGCTTCTGTTTCGGGTGAGGATTTTTGGGCGTGCCCGCCCGGGGAGAGAGCCGGGAACCCCAACCGCGAGGAGGGTCCGGTTAGGCTCGCGCTGCGCGGCTGCGCCGCAAGTGCCGGAGTCGCGCCGAGCGCCCATACCGCGATGCCGATAGCCAGCGTGCGCGCAGAGACCATCGTGCGAGGGTACCGGCGTCCCGCGCTAGGCCTGCGCAGTACCTACGCGAAATGCGTCAAGACGAGCGGAGCAAGGTCGCGAATGCCCACTGCTGCGGCACATCGGGGATCTCCACGCCACACAGGATCAAGGCCCCGAGCGAGTCTTCGCCGCGCAGCGAGCCGTGCGAGCCGCCGCCCACGTGCGCCTGGCCACCGAGATCCGAGAACTCGCGTCCGGGCGCCGCCGAGAGCAGCACGTCGCCCGAGGTGGGACAGCTCAGCGCCGACCACACTCGATCGAGCGCGTCGGGATGCTCAGGGCAGATCAGCCGCCCGTCACGACGCTTGGCGTCGAGTACCGCGAGGCTGCCTTCGAGCGACCAGGCACGCCCATCCAAATCCAAATAATCGCCCCCAGGACAGAAGCGCAACTCTCCGATTCCCGGGCGTGCGATCACGGCCTCTACCGGCGCGCCATGGGCGTCGTGCTCCAGCCACATCGCCAAGCTCCACGCCGTCGATCCCGAGCGCGGCGCGCACGACGTCAGAGCGCAGACGCTCCGGGCGATCGCTCGTCGAGCACGTAGACCATGGCCGCACGCTGGGAGGGGCAGACGGCGATCCAGAGCGCTCGCCGCCGCTCTCGCTCTGCACGGAGGTCGAGCGATCCCGCGCCGCGGCCGCCTGCACGCGCGCCTGGGAGCCAGCACCTCCAAGCTGGGCGAGCTCCTCGGCCAGTGGGATCGACGCCGTCACGGGTGCCTGCGAGTGATCGGCCATCACGATCACGGCGTGCTCTTCGAGGAACGGCTCGACGCCGCCGGCGGCGTCCATCACGCGCGCTAGTTGAACGTCGGCCAGCGCGATCGAGCGCACCTGGCCCTCAGGTCCGGCGCGGTGGGAGTGCCAGTCGTTGTCGGGCAGCGACAGCAGCAGGAAGTCGAACAGGTCGTGCTCGACCATGTAGGCGCCGACGCAGCCGGAATGACGGTCGCGCACGCCGGGCATGCCGAGCTTCGAGCGGCAGCCGGTGCGGCGACTGGCGAAGATGTCGGCGTAGAACAGCTCGCGCGGGCCCATGACCGAGTGGCGCATCAACGTCGAGGCGATGCGCGTCAGCGGGCTGTCGCGCTGGGGCTCGTGGCGGTGGCGACCGCGATACATCAGGTAGGTGGTGCCGGCCGTGCGGATGTCTCACGTCGTCGAGCGACTCGAACACGGTCGGCGTCTCGCGGGAGAGGTGGGCGCCGTTCATGTTGTAGACGGTGTCGGTCAGCTGGCGTGTGAGGCCGACACGCTGGGAGGCGCGGAAGCTGGAGCCGTACTCGACATAGCGCCGCTCGGCACGGTCATACCAGCACATGCCCGGGGATGTGGTGGCGGTCCTGCCAGGTGCCCGTGACGATCGAGGCGGCGCACACCGGCGTCACCGAGGGGAAGGCGGCGACGCAGTCGGGAACATAGAGCCCGCGCTCCATCAGCGCGGCAAGCGTCGGCGCCTCGCCGGCAGCCACCGCACGCTCGAGCATTGCGGGCGCCATCGCGTCGATCACGCAGAGGACGAGCTTGGGTGGGCCCGTCATCTCGGAAGTGATGCGGAGATAAGCGAGGAGGCGGACGATCATCTGGAAGCATGCCGAGATAGGCGAGAGGAGTGCTATGTCCTTTTTTCGCGATTCACATATGTGACTACGATATGTAGTCACAATCGTATTCGTCCAAAAAGAGAGTACACCTGCACTACCGCCGCAGGATTCGCAGGCCCGCGTACTTCTCATCCGAGCGTGCGCGCAACCGCCAAACGAACCATGCGAGCAGCGCGATCGCCACATAGCCGAGCGGGTGCAGCAGCGCGACGAGCACGGCTACCAGCAGCGAGGCGGAGTCGAGATACAGCGTCAGCGCTTCGCGCGCGCCGCGGTCGGGCAGACGCTTGCGCGCGCGCGCGATCACCGGCCCCGAGGCGCGCTGCGCCAAGCCGGCCGCGAGGAAGCCGCCGAGCAGCCCAGGCCAGGAGGCATCGCCGTGCGCGGCCAGCGTACCGGCGAACAGCAGCGCCCCGGCGCCGACGCTCAGGCCGGCAAGCGAGGCCGCAAGCGGGTCGGGGCGCGCGGTGCGGTCGCTCGGGTCGATCGTCGGCGCAAGGCCGAGCAACATCTGCAGCGCATAGGCAAGCGCAAACGCGACGGCGACCACAAGCAGCCACCAGTCCGCTTCCAGGAAGTTGAAGGCGCCGGTGCTGAAGCTGACGCCGAGCGCGCGCTGAGCTGGCAAGCGCTCCGGCGAGCAGCAAAGGCAGAAAGGGCCGCAGGCCGCAGGCGGCGGCAAGACCGAGGCCGAGGCCGATGTAGAAGACGAGTCCGTTCATTGCCTTGGAAGAACGCAAACTGCCCGCCGCCCGCGCCCGACGGGCGGCGTCGCACAGACGTGGTTGCAGGAGATGAAGTCGTTTGGATGGTGCGCTACCTTGAGACGGGTCATGACGATAGACGACCCCTCCGGCGGCGGGGAGCGCCCCCAGCCGGGGGACACCCCGAAGGGCACGGCTAAAGGGCACATCCCCACCGGGCAAGCGAAAGCGAGCGGGCAGGCGCGGCCGACGGCCCACGAACTGGCGCGCTACGAAAGCCTGTTCGCTGAGCGTACGCACGGCATGCGCTCCTCGGCGATGCGCGACATGATGTCGCTGACCGAACGCCCGGAGGTGATCTCGCTCGCGGGGGGCCTGCCCGAGACAAAGACATTTCCCCCAGAGCTGTACGCGAAGCTGATGTCGAAGGTCGCCGCCGAGTCGACCGCGCGGGCGCTGCAGTACGGGCCGACAGAGGGGATGGCGTGCACGGTGCAGTGCATCGTGCAGGTGATGGCCGAGGAAGGCACCTCCGTGGACCCCGACGAGGTGCTGGTCACGACCGGCGGCCAGCAGGTGATCGACCTGATGTGCAAGGCCTTCATCGACCCGGGCGACACGATCGTGGCGGAGGCGCCCACCTATCCGGGCGCGGTGCCGACGTTCGACGCCTACCAGGCGAACGTCGTGCAGATCGAGATGGACTCCGACGGCATGCCGATCGACGAGCTCGAGGCCACGCTCGACCGGCTCGGGCGCCGAAGGGCGCAGCCCGAAGTTCATCTACACGATCCCCAACTTCCAAAACCCGGGCGGCGTGACGATGTCGCTGGCGCGGCGGCGGCGCCTGGTCGAGGTGGCGCGCGAGCGCGAGATCCTCGTGCTGGAGGACAATCCGTATGGACTGCTGCGCTACGAGGGCGATCCGCTGCCCACGCTTGCACTCGCTCGACGCGACCGCCGCCAAACGCGGCGGGGCCTCTGACTTCGTCGTCTATCTGGGTACCTTCTCGAAGATCCTCTCGCCGGGCGTGCGCTTGGGCTGGGCGGTCGCGCCGCAGGCCGGTGATGGAGAAGCTGAACCTGTGCAAGCAGGGCGCCGACCTGTGCTCCTCGCCGGTCACGCAACTGTTCGTGGCGGCCTACTTCGAAGAGAGCGCGCGCAGTGGGTGGCGCTGCGTAGCGCGGGCGGCGCGACGCTCAGCGCGCGCGTAGCGACGACGAGCCGCTGTGGCTGGCATACCTGGAGTCGTTGAAGGACGCTGTATCGCACCCGACGCGACGCGATGCTCGACGCGCTGGCCGAGCACTTCGGCCCGGCCGCCAGCTGGACCAAGCCGCAGGGCGGGCTGTTCATCTGGGCGACGCTGCCGGAGTACATCGACACGACCGACCTGCTCGCGCGAGCACTGGAGAGCGAGGCCGTCGCCTTCGTGCCGGGCCGCTCCGCCTACCTGGACGGGCGTGGGGCATCCTCGATGCGGCTGAACTTCGCGGGCGTGCCAGAGGAGGACATCCGCGAGGGGATCAGGCGCATCGGCAAGGTTCTGCGCGAGCAGGTGGGCCTGTTCGGGACGCTCACCGGCGCGGAGCCGGCGAAGGCGCAGCCGCCTGCCCAGCGAGCGGACACGGGGATGGCCGAGGTCGTCGAGCTACCGCGACGCGAGCAGCGCGACGCGAAGCGCCGCAGTCGCTAGGAGTCCCCGGCGGCGAAGTCCTCTGGGGTGACCTCGTCGAGGAACTCCTTGAAGCGCTCGACGACGTCCTCGGACTCCTCGATGTTGTGCTCGAACTCGATCGCCGACTCGGCGATCACCTCCTCGGCCGCGAAGATCGGCGCGCCCGCGCGCACGGCGATTGCGATCGCGTCGCTTGGGCGCGAGTCGATCTCCAGCTCGCGTCCGCCGACGCTCAGCGTGATCGAGGCGAAGAAGGTGTTCTCGCGCAGCTCGGTGACCGCCACCTGGGTGCACTTGACATCGAGCTCACCGAGCATCTCGCAGAGCAGGTCGTGGGTCATCGGTCGCGGCGTGCTGGCTCCCTGCAGCTTCATCAGGATCGAGGCGGCCTCGGGGTGCCCGATCCAGATCGGCAGGAACTTGTTGCCGTCCACTGTCTTCAGCAACACAATCGGCTGCTTGCCGACCATGTCGAAGCTCACGCCATAGATGACCATCTCCTGCACGACGTTCCTCCAGCGGGGGAAATCCAGAGTATAGGTACCCAACCTCGCGCCCCGGCCAGTCCGGACAGCGAACGAAGCCCGGTCAGTGGCGCATCCGAAAGCTCCAGAGCTTGTTGCCTAGGAAGTTCAGTGGCATCGAGCCCGCCACGGCGATCGCCTCGGCCGGCACCTTGGCGAGTCCGCCGACCTCGACGAGCAGCGTGAGGATGAGGAACCCGAAGAGGGCGGCGATCAAGCTCACCACAAAGAAGCGGACAGCTTGGAAGTGGGCCCTGCCTGCCGAGGCGTCGAACGTCCAGTGGCGGTTGAGCACGAAGTTGTTCGTCACGCCGACCAGCCAAGCAACTACGTAAGCTGGCTGATAGGCGACATGCAGAACGTGCACGCACAGCGTGTAGACGGCGAGGTTGAGCACGAAGCCCACGCCGCCGACGAGCCCGAAGCGCACCAGCTGCAGCCAGTTGGCGGGCCGGCGCATGCCGTGCAAAAGGCGCACGTGCGCACGTGCTTCGGCGCGATGCTCAGCGCCGCCGGGACGCACGTCCACGACGGTTTCCTGTGCGGGCATCCGATCAGGGTACCGAAGGCGGCCGCGGAGGGACTCTGTTTGGGATCGGCGTACAACCCGCACGCGCGGCGCTAGCCTGTCGGTGGGTGAGTACCGGGTCCGACACCACAATCCAGCCTGGCTCGCGAGGGGGCTTGCCGCTTTCGTGGCGTTTGCTCGCGAGCGCAGTCGGCGTTGTCGCGATCGCCGTTGTCGCCGTTTTGCTGCTCAGAGGCGGCGGCCGCTCAGCGCCTGCGGGAGCCGCCAAGGCAAATGTCACGCAGGCCGGCAACGGCGTAGAACGGCGCCACTCCTCCGGCCAGAGCACCCGACAGACCGCCAGAGCAACCAAGCCGGGGACTGCCAACACCGGTGCCGGGGCAGGAGCAACCGGCGCAACGCATTCCGGCACGAGCACCCACCTCAAGGGCGCTATCCCGAGCGCCACCGGCGGGGGCTCACCGGCCGGCGCAAGTGCCGGTTCGGCCAAGAGCGTGGCCGTCGCCGAGGTGCGTGACCCCGAAGAATCCAAGAGCTTCCCGCTGCCCGCCTCTGTGCATCACGCTCGCGCAAGCACACCAAGCGTCGCCGCCGAAGCCGCGGTCGCTCCCGGGGCAGCCTCAGATTCCGAAATCCGCAAAGAGCTCGGCGAAGAGGAAAAGGCCAAGGCCCAAGAACAGGCGGCACAGCGACGTGTGCTCACGCCCGTCGCCGGGGGCTTCTCGGTCGGAGGAAACGGCACAATCCCAATCCCGACGAACGTGCCCGAAGCGGTGCAGCGCGTGGTCGCCGGCGGCAACGCGATCGCCGACTTCCCCTACATCTGGGGCGGCGGGCACGCCTCGTTCGTCGCCAACGGCTACGACTGCTCCGGTTCGGTCAGCTATGCGCTTGCGGCCGGCGGGCTGCTGAACGCGCCGCTGGTCTCTGGAGATCTGGCACACTGGGGCGAACCAGGGCCGGGACGTTGGATCACGATCTACGCCAACGCGGGACACACGTTCATGGATGTTGACGGCGTCTGGTTCGACACCGCCGGACGCAGCGGTCCTTACGCGTCGCGCTGGCTTGTCTCGCAGCCCTCGCTAGAAGGCTACGCCGTGCGCCACCCGCCGGGGCTGTAGCGCCCTCAGGGGTTGAGTACGACGGTGCTGAGCATCGTCGTCGTCTGCGGACTCTGACGTGACGCGTTGCGCGCGAACAGGCGCAGCGTGACCTTCAGTTTGTGAACGTGCTTGAGGCGGGCGGCGGCACGCGAGGTGAACTTCACGCGGATCGTCCCCTGACCGGCCTTTGTCGTGACGAGCACGGCCGTGCCGACGATGATCGACTTCGGCGTCCCCGCTGGCAGACCTGTGGCCGTCGCACCCTTGATGCCCAGGCGCTTGGCTGTGCTGCTTTCAAGCAGAACCTCGATGTTGCCGGCCACCTGCTCGTTAGTCGTGTAGCGCACGGGGAGGCCGCTGCTGAGTGCCTTTTTCAGGGACTTGGAGGTGACCGAGGCGCCGAGCACGGGGGGCGGTGTCGATGTCGTGGGCGTGGTGCCGGTTCCACCCGAGCCGCCGGAGGAGCCGGAGCTGCCTGAGCCGCCCGGCGTCGTGGTCGAGGGTGCCGGTGCTGGTGTGGGGGTAGGCGCAGGCGTAGGTTCAGGCGTAGGTTCAGGCGGGCCGACAACTGTGATCGGCTCCTTGACACTGGCGACGTTGCCGCCCACGTCGGTGACCGTAAGGGTAACTTCGTAGGTGCCGCCGTACTTATAGGAGTGGTAGGCACTGGCCGCGCAGGGTGCTTCCCATTGGGCAGCACCGCACGGTGAGACTCCCGGGGAGTTCACTAGAGGGGCGCCAGGCGCATAGCCGACTACGGGGGCCGAGCCGTCGCCGAAGTTCCAGGCGTAAGTGGCATAGCCGGTGTGCGGTTCACCGGTTGGTGAGAAGACAGTATCGGCGCCCAGCGAGATGTCCGACTCCATGCCGTCAAAGCCAACTATTTCGCCTGCGTTTACCGGGTTTGGAGCGGTGAACTGTGGCAAGAGTGACACCCCTGGAAGACAATGTACCCCCGGATAAGGCAGCTTGAATGCAGCCGAGTTGAAAGCGTCGTTGAGGTAATAATCATTGCCCGCCAGCGCTTGGTTGAACAGTGTCCCGGCATCAGAGCCTTCTTGAGCGCCGACGTTGCCGCCCAAGATCGACGCGAAGAAGTCACGGCACTCGTCGGTTGCCTCGTTGCCTTTCGGATCCTGCCATGCGTTCAACAGCGGATCGGTGACGATGTTCTGCTGCTCGACCGCGATCTGGTTGACGATCAGGTCGGCCAGCCCCGTGTCGCAGCCACCGTCGGGGCTGGGACATTTCACCTGATTGGGCTCCTGCGGATGAGGGCCTTCGAGCTTTTCCGCTTCTGCTATTTCGCGCTGCTGTTCAAGGGTCTTGTTTTTGTTTTCTTCTATTTCCTTAGCAGTCTTTTCCTTCTTTTCCTCATGCTTCTCAGCCGGTTTGCTGCTGGGATCGTAGCCGCCATCCTGGCAGTCGTACGCCGAGGTTTGGTCGCTTTCGATGAGATGCACATCGCCGAGACCACCCGCCGTCCACGGAATTGCCGCGTAGAGGATCGTGTTTTCGCCTCCGCTCGAGTTGCTCGCATCGATAGCGGAATGGTAGCTGCAGAAGCTGTTTTTGTAGCTTTTGAAGGATGCTGGTTCAACGTAAGGTTCTTCCTTCTCTTCCGCTTCCCGCTTAGCCCTTTCGTTGACTTCGGCTTCGGCGATCGTGCCGACAAAGTCGGAGCAATGACCACTTGGCCCGCCTTCGTCGAGGCAGACCGTGACAGCCGGGGGCGTCAGCAGATAGAAGATCGTTTCCATCCCCTTCTGAAGTGAATGCTGGGCGATAAACGTTTCAAGCTCTTTTTGGATCTGCAGGTTGGTCAGGCAAACTTCTGAATAGAGGGGTTCACCACGCTTATTCTTGCCTACCTCTGGCCCAACTAGATCGCGAGCGTCGAGCAGTTGAGGATCTTTGCAACCCGAGGGCGGGTACGAGTCCGTATCCGTGTAAGCACCTTGGAAAGTTGACTTAGAGACGGCGTGCTGATTGGCCTTGTCGGTGTACTGTGCGTCAACGGCGAACACGTTGCCGAGCGTTCCGCTGGCAGCGCCCATACTCTGCAGGAAGACATCGATCACATGCTGCCAATCGCCGTGGTAGTGATCGGTCGGATCCCAGTAGATTGCGTATACCCTGCTGGCGCTGACAATAGGGTTACCGTGTTCGTTGGCGAATTCTTCGGGCGATGGCATGACTTCCGGTTCTACTGTCGGGTCAAATCGCAGGTTTCCGTCGAACACCAGCGTGCTGCGCGGCTGCAGGCCCACATTCGTTCCTTCGACCGTCGTCACAAACGCTCCCGCCGGCGGGTCCGCGAACAGCAGCGCAAACGCAAGCGAGGCCACGAGCGCGAGTGCCGCGATCGACACGATGGCGCGCAAAGGGAGCAGACGGGAGGTAGTTGCCACGGAGCCATCATCGGCACACGTGCCCGGTTGCCTTAGCCGCACGGACGGGGTTGCAGCACGGCTTGCAGTAGGGCTCGACGAATGGTCCTTCGGGGCCCCGGAGTCTCACATACGGGCCACAGCGACGACTGGCCGGCGCCTTGCGGGGCTTGTGCATGACCCGAAGAGCCATCATGCTGGTTGGGATGGCCGATAGCGAGTGCTCTCCATGAGCGAGATCGAGCAACCCTCGTCCGTGCCTGGCAGCCTCAAGCGCGAAGCGCTTGAGCTGTTCGCGCCGCTGCCGCGTCACTACGACCGCGTAGCAGCGGTGCTGAGCTTTGGCCAGGACCCGCGCTGGCGGCGGGCAATGGTCGACGCGGTGCGGGCCGAGGCGAGCGAGCGCGTGCTTGACGTGGCCACGGGCACGGGACTCGTAGCGCAGGAGCTCGTGCGACACTACGACTGTGATGTGGTGGGACTCGACCAGAGCCCGCAAATGCTTGCCGGCGCGCAGGCAAGGCTGGAAGCAGACCGAGGGCTGGCCGAGCGGGTGTCGCTGGTGCGCGGCCAAGCGGAGCAACTCCCCTTCGCAGACGAGCAGTTCCACCACCTGACCTTCACCTATCTGCTGCGCTACGTGGAGGATCCGCTGGCCACGATGGCCGAGCTGGCGCGCGTGGTCAAGCCCGGGGGACGGATCGCCTCGCTCGAGTTCGCCGTGCCGCCGCGAGCGCTGTGGCGGGGGCTGTGGAACTTCTACACGCGCGTGGGACTGCCTGTGCTGGGCAGGGCCGTATCGCGCGAGTGGGCGCACACAGGCCGTTTCCTGTCCGAGAGCATCCCGACCTTCTATGAGCGCTATCCGATGGCACGCGTGGTGGAGCTGTGGGAGCAGGCGGGGATCGTGGACGTCCGTGTTCGCCGCATGAGCCTGGGCGGTGGCGTGGTGATATGGGGTACGAAGCGCAAGCGCGGGTCTGCTGCCGGAGGCGCCGTTGCGGGCAGTGACGCTGTCGCGAGCGGCATCGACAAGGGCGGTCACGTGGCGGCGATCTCTGGAAAGGCAAACGCCGGTGGTGGCCCCGAACCAACTTGAGCGGCCGGCGTTCTATGCGTTGCGGCCCGGTGGCTGGCGCGATCTTCTGACGTTGCTGCACCCCCCGTACACGGCTTGGCACTTGAGCTATGTGGCGATCGGCGCAGCCGTGGCGCCCCGCCTGGACGGCCATCGCCTGCTATGGACGCTGCTCGCTTTCCTGCTCGCTGTCGGCGTGGCCGCACACGCGCTGGACGAGCTGCACGGGCGCCCGCTGCAGACGAACATCCCCGATCGAGGACTGATCGCGCTCACGGGCATCTCTTTGACGGGGGCGGTCGCGATCGGTGTTGTGGGCGCCGCGTCGATCTCCTACTGGCTGCTGGCGTTCGTCGCCGTCGGTGTGCTGCTGGTGCTCGCCTACAACCTCGAGCTGCTTGACGGACGCATGCACTCGGATATGTGGTTCGCGCTGGCCTGGGGCGCGTTCCCCGCGTTCACGGCCTTCTGGGTGCAGGCAGGCGAAGTGCGTGTCGACGGCGTGCTCGTCGCCGCGGCATGCCTGATGCTAAGCATGGCGCAGCGACGCCTGAGCACACCGGTGCGCGAGCTGCGCCGGCGAACCGTCTCCCTGTACGGGGAACAGCATTTGAGCAGCGGGCGCACAGTCGAGCTGGACGCCGCGCGGATCGCGGCGCCGATGGAGGGCGCGCTGATGGCCTGTGCCACTGGGCTGGTGCTGGTTGCGGTCGCGCTGGTGCTGGGGCGATTGTCGTGAGCACCGGTACTCCCATCCGGACAGGCAACCGCTATGGGTGCCCTCACCGCTCCCAGATAGACGTCAGTGAAATATCAGTATCGGGCATAGCGACCGTCGCGGCCGGCGACACTTGACTGGACCGACCGCCGTGCCCGGTGATCGCCCCCTGCCAGCTGCCGCTCCATCCGCCGGTCGTTCTCTTGCTCGAGGATCCAAAGTCGGATCTTGCCCTCGACCGATCTCGCTTGCTCTCTAGTCATAGGGACATATTCGGCGGTTCGCGCCCGCTGCGCTTTGGACGTTCGTCCCAAATAGGCGGACGGCCTCTGGCCAGCCGCTAAGAAGCCTTGCGGACACGAGTATCGTTCTATCGAAGATGACCGATATCGGCGACAGCCTGTTCCACAAGGGTCAGCACGTGTGGGTGATCCAGAGCGACGGCTCCCAACGCGCCGCCGAGTATGTCGGCGAGGGCGAGATGAGCGCCTGGTTCGGAGGATCGCCCAGCGTGGTAGTTGTCTATCCGGATGACCACTCGGGTGGGATGGTTGAGGTCGATCGGGTTATTGCCCGAGAGACCTAAACGGCTGCTGCCGTCAGGCGAGATTGGCGGACATGACTATCCTCACCCGGGCCTTATGCGGCCCACGGTCAAGTGCCGCATAGATCACGTCCGGATCTAGGTCGGCACCGTTTGGCCATGTGATCGTCCCCAGCTTTTCGTCCATCCTGACCCGCCCGAACGCCACTATATCTCGGAGGGGCGCGAACGCCTCCGTGTCCAAAGGCCCGCTCGGTCCACGATCTCTGCGGTAGTCATTGCACTGAAGCTACCGCAGTAGGCGGCGATGGGCGATCCTGGCGGCCTGCAGGTTCGGAGTCGAGTAGCCGCGACGCGCAGCAGGGCCGTTCTGTCCGTTCAGCGCTGTCTGTATCCTTCGGCAACTTGGGCGTTTATGCGCCAAGTTTGGGGGGCGCAGCCCAGAAAACACGGGGATTTCGTCCGTGATCGGACCTGCCGGCGAGCGTTTCGCCGCAGGCGCTGCCTATGGTGGTGGTATGGATCTGGCTAGAGCTTTCTCACGACCCGAGAAGCGTCTCGTGCCGGTCGTCTGCGGCGAGATAGGCCCAACTCGCCCCGGTGAGCGCAAGTCCGTCGTCGCCGAGATGAGCGCTTGTGCCGAGGCCCGGTATGCCGTCGGATGGGGGATCATGGATCGCTGCTATGGACCGTCACGATCTCATCGAGTTGCATTACATAGCCCCGATCGCGAATCTGGCATCGATCGCCACGCTGGGCATATTGTCCCACAACCGAGCGACTCAGGTGACTCATGAAGACGTGTCGAACACGGACGTTCAAGACCTGCGCGAAGGCAAGCTCGTGCCCGATGCCGCCGCTCGAAACCACGCGCGCTCCATGGCTACGCCAACCTCTACATATGCGGGCGCAACCCCATGATGTACGTCCGGCGCGGCCGTCACCATGAGCTGGTGCTGCTGCGAGTGAGCTGCGACGTGCTCGACCTCGACGAAGCAGTCATCGCGGACGGTAACGCTGCGAGCAAGTACACGCGCTTCCGTAGTTCCCCCGAGGGACTCTTGACCATCGACGCGGACATCACGTTCTTGGGCGACCCCAGGCACCCGAATATGTACGAGCGCTGGGAGCGTACGCGGCAGCAGTGCGCAGAGGTGCTCGTGCCAGACTGCATTCCCCCCGAGCACATCACTGGCGCCTACGTGTCGTGCGAGCAGTCGCGCGATGAATGCGAAGACCTCGATATGCCTTGGCCCTTGACACTTGATCCCGAAAAGTTCTTTCAAACATGACCCAATCCCGTCAGAACGTGGATGTCGTCGTGGGTGACCTGTTCGAGGCGCCCGGCCAGACCCTTGTCAACACCGTTAACTGCGTTGGGGTGATGGGCAAGGGAGTCGCGCTGGAGTTCAAGAAGCGCTTCCCCGCAATGTACGAGGACTACGTGGAGCGCTGTCAGCGAGGTGGGGTCAAGCTGGGGCGACCCTATCTCTACCGCAATCCCGAGCCACCGCACGTCCTGAACTTCCCGACCAAGGGTCACTGGCGCTCAGTCGCGCGGCTAAAGGACATCGTGGCTGGCCTGGACTACCTGGAGGCCCACTATCGCGAATGGCAGATCACATCGCTCGCGGTGCCACCACTCGGATGCGGCCAGGGTGCTCTCGACTGGCACACTGTCGGACCGACGCTCTACGAGCACCTCAGCCGCCTTGACATTCCGGTGGCGCTCTACGCGCCCTTCGACACCCCCCACACCGAGCTCACCCCCCGGTACCTCCAGCGCACGCTCGCTTCGAGCGGCTCAAGCGACGACACACCACAACGGCGGCGTCTGCAACCGGGTTGGGTCGCGCTCGCAGCCGCGCTCGCGGATCTGCTGAGCGATCCCCATCACTGGCCGCTGGGCAAGACGTCCTTCCATAAGCTCGCTTACTTCCTCACAGCTGCCGGAGTACCCACAGGCCTGGACTTTCACCGCGGCACATACGGTCCGTACGCCGCCGACCTCAAGCGCGTCATCTCGGCACTCGTCAACAACGACCTGATCCAAGAATCGCAGCTCAGTTCTCGAATGATCGAGCTCAAGTTGGGCGGCACCTTCAATCATGCCCTCCTAGCCTACGAGCACGAGCTCGCCGGATGGCAAGATCAGATACACCAGGCGGCCGACCTGCTTGCGCGCATGCGAACCCACGACGCCGAGATCGCCGCCACCGTGCATCTCGTGGCTACCGAAGCCTCAGCCACGACCGGAGAGCCGCCGACCGACGAGGCAATCCTCACCGAAGTCATGGAATGGAAGCGCCACAAGAATCCACCGCTGCGCGAAGACGAGGTACTGAACGCTATCCACAGCCTCGCAATGCTCGGCTGGCTAGAGGTCACCCACAGCGAGCGGACGCACATCGACGAGGTCGCACTCGTCGGGTTCTGACTTCGAAGACCGGACGGAGCTTGAGGAGGCAGGACCGCCGATCGCCCTGACCGATCCGTCACGGAGCCACTGGTGAAGGTCGCGGCCGACTGGAAGCTGCACCTATCCCGGCTGTACCGGGCACTTGAAACTGGGTCACCCAGAACATATGGAGATTTCCCATACCAGCCTGACCTGAAATTCCGCTCCACCACAGACGATTCGGCCGATGGGCGATCCAGGATTCGAACCTGGGACCTCTTCCTTATCAGGCCACGCGCCGTTTGCGCCGAAAACGTCCGGATCGCCGGTGTTTGTTGAAGATGCCGCCGCCCAGCCTACGTCTTGGATACGGGAGGATTTGGCGCGATCCGGCGGGGTTTGGGCAGCAGAGCGGGCGTGCTGCCCAAAGGGATCGGATCAAGCCGGACGCCGCACTTGAGGGCCAGCCCAGCGGATAGTGCGAGGATAGTGGAGGCCAAGTCAGGGTCCTTGAGAAAGAACACCCATGCCGATCATCACCAAGACCGAGGCCGCAGCGAAGCCCACGGGAAAAGCCACGGGCAGCCTCCTTGCGGCGAGTCAGCCCGCCCGCACAACCGCACAGCTTAAAAAGGAGTCGATGCCCGACTGGGGATTGAAGTTCCTGGCCGAGCTACAACTGCGGGGCACCGTCACGGCGGCTTGCAAAGCGGCCAATGTCGGCAGGCGCACCGTCTATGACGAGCGTGCCCGCAATCCATTGTTCGCGGCGATGATGGGCGAGACCGTCGAGCATTGTGTTGAAGCGGTCGAGACCACACTCTATGAACGCGCGGTTGCAGGCGGCACCACAGAGATGATCTTCTTCCTGAAGTGCCGCAAGCCCGAGATTTACGGCGACAAGCTCAGAGCGGAGCAGATCAAGCAGATTCGCCTTGAAGCACGTCAGCAAGTGCTTGACGAGCTACGCGCGGAGATCAACACGCTCACGCCAGCAGCACGGAAGGCACTTCTGGCGGCAGTCCCAAGCGCTTGACGATTCCGTCTCGCTCGCCCACGTAGCGCTTGAATAGTGCTCAGGCGCGCGGCACCATCGGCCAAGCCGGGCCAGCGCGAAGGGTCCGTGCGATGTCGCTCGTCTACAACCCAACGAGCAGATCGCCTGCTGGGATATCGAGTGCTTTGGCGAGCCGGATGATCGTGATTAGGCCGGGGTTGCGTCGGCCGCGCTCGATGCGGTTGACCTCCGTGGGATGAAGCTCCGCGATATGGCCGAGAGCTTCTTGGGTGAGCCCGGCGCGTTCTCGGGCTGATCGGAGGTTGTCCCCGAACGTCGAGCGCGGGTCCTCTGCATCGGGCGTGGGCATAGCCCGGCACCCTCGACGGACCTGACCGATACCTCAATAGGGAATCTGTCAGGATGCGGTTCCCGATGCGAAGCCGCATGTCGAATCGTTCGGAAGACAGGCAATAATGAGTGACCTAGTGGAAACAGTCGGCGAGGACGCCGCACAGCACTACCGTCGCAAGCTCGATGAGGCTGGCACGCTGCGTGTGCGGGCAGGCGAGTTGATGAGCGCCTTCGGGTTCACGGACATGGCACGCGAGACACGAGAGTCAGTCGCGGACATGTTGTGGGAGGCCGGGCTACGAACCGAACCACCGTTGGGAAGTTCTCGAATCAGAAGGCGGTCAAAGCTAAAACTCGTGCCCGCCAATGCTGGCCTGGTCGAGACGCGGTACGCAATCAACCCAGTCGGTACGGCGATGGCCGTCGTTGGCGGCCTACTGTTTGCGCTTGCATCGTTCCTGCCCCTAGATGAGCCCGGCGGCGCATTCGCTCGCGTACAGAGCAACAGCCTGATCCAACACAGCGAATGGTGGCTCCTGGTCGTTGGCGCAGCCATAGTCGTCGTTGCTCTGCGCAGCTATACAAGCGGACAGCGCAAACAGGCTACGAGCGTCCTCGTGTTGAGTGTGATTGCTGTGGGCATGGCCATCTACGTCGCACAGAACACAGGCCTGCGAACGCTCTATCCGATCGGTCTCAGCGGCGAACCTGAAGAAACCGGGGCGGGGACCGTCGTTCCGCTCGGGATCGCTATATACGTCGCCGGGGCGGGCGCTCTGCTCGCACTACTTGGTGGCTGGACGATGAGACGGACCGCAGAGATCGTCACGTCGTCCGAGGACGACGCGACTCAGCGTTGCCCCGACTGCGCCGAGACGATCCTCGCGGCACCGCGCGTCTGTAAGCACTGCGGATATCGACTCGACGGCCCCTGACGAGCAAACCGAAACGAGGCATATGAAACCACTCGAAATGGTGCGCCCGAAATACCGACGGCTGCGCTCGTTGACCCCTAGCGTTGGGCTTGCCATGGCAGCATTCCTAGTACTAGCAACCACATGTAATGCCTCTGTACATCGTGGCGAAATCGCCTTTATTGAACCGATTACCCCACCTGCTCTTGGAGGCCCTGCTGTTCCTATTACAGAACGCACCGAGTATGACCATCGGGTCGGTGTTATGTATGACGATCAGAACGGTAGCCTAACCTTGAGTGTAGAACTATTTGCGCCAGAACATTGGGGACCGAGCCTCGGCCCTGTCCATTTCACAGCCGGACCCACCTGTACCGACGAAGAACTCACAGGGACATTTAGCACAGAACCCGACGTCGAAGAACAAATAGAGGCGAACAGCGGTTATCCGCCCACTGGGATACCCCCTCTGAGGGGAACCGCTAGCGTTCGTGGATTCGAAGGGTCTGCAACTAGCACTGGGAGCTACGCAAACCGAGAATTCGTGATCACGTTTCACGATCCTGGATTGGTGGATCGTCAATGGCGCTGCATAAGGATCAACGAAGAAGACGAAATCCATACAGACAATTGGCCGCTGCCGCCTAGCCCAGCCCCCATCCTAAAGGATTATGCTGCCGTCTTCCACGCCTATTATTTTGGCCCAAGTGTGGCCGTATGCGCGCACCTTACGAACCATGCTCAGCGCGTATTCCAAGGACACACAAAGAGCTGTACGGCGGCTGCCACACAAATCCGTCGTGAACTGCGTTCTCATATACAACCTCATGCGTGGCGGCAAATGCAGAGTCGCCTAGTCGCCTCGGTTAGAGTTCTGAGCATCAGTGCCACCCGAGCAACGACTGTCGAGACGCTTGGAGACCCACCGGCACATATCAGTCTCGTATATAGCCCAGGGGGATGGCTTTTTACTTCTAACGCACCGCTCGTGTGACACTCAAGGTAGGCGGGTCTAAGCTAACTCATATCGGGGCGCGACTCAGCCTCACATCAGCCCACTCGTAGGTCAGCTAGAAAGCTCAAGCATGATCTTCCGCTGTGTCTATTCGGGTCCCGAGGCAGGCCGCTCGATGCCAGTTCTAGCCGGTCGATCTCTCCGTGTCTTGCGGCTAAAGCCCGGATAAATTTTTTGGTTGCATGACCGAAATGGTCCTCCGTGCGGCGGAGGATAGTATGACAACCAATACATACGCCGCAACCACACTCAACCGGGGCCTTCGCCTCCGTGAAGCTCGCGAGAGCGCCGGTATAACCCGTGTCACCCTTGCCGGACTAGCCGGCTGCTCACTAGGAGCGCTTGCCTCCATTGAGCAGGGAGCAGTCCCGCGACGCTCTGCCGTACTGGAGCGAGCCTGGGCTGCACTCGACGGGCTCAGCGGCCAGTCACCCGACAAGCCAGTTATCGCTGGCGACCTCACTACAAACAGATCGGGCGCCGACCCACGACGCCCGATCAACACGGCCAATGGTGGCGGCCGCGATGTCGAATCAAGTTAGCGCACGCCCAAGACATGCCGCGCTCACGCCTAGCGCCCCGATCCGATTCCTCGATGTGGCGAACATGGTCGCCACACCTCCGCCCCCTGTTCCGTGGCTTGCACCACCCATGCTGCCCCGCGCAGCGCTCACGGCTCTTTACGCACCTGGCGGTGACGGGAAGTCGCTGCTGTCGATGGCTCTCGCTGTTGCAATCGCATATGGAAGCGAACTCGCCGGGATCGAGTGCAAACACGGCATGACTGTCTACCTCGACGCCGAGAATGGCGAATCCGAGATACATAGGCGTATTTATAGGCTCGGACTGCCGTCTTCAGGCGTGCAGGTGGCAGATGCCAGCGGTCTTGACCTGCGCCGTCATATGTCGGCAGTCGAGGCCATCGTAGACAACCGGAAACCGGACTTGCTCGTCCTCGACTCGTTTCGCTCGATGACACCCGGGATGGACGAGAACGACACCGGACAGACAGCCCGCACTCTCGATCCGCTTCGTCGCCTCGCACACGAGTCGAGAGCGGCGATCCTCCTCATTCACCATGCAAACAAGGCTGGTAAGGACTTCCGGGGCGCAAGCTCTATCCGGGATGGCGTGGATGTGCTCTGGCACCTTGGCCGACACGAGAGCGATCCCGACCCGACGCGGCGGTTCCTACATAACCGCAAGATGCGCGTCGCACCCGATGGCGATCGCCTTTGGCTGCGCCTCGATGTTGACCGTGACCGAGTGCTCATCGACCAAGCCGAGCCTCCCGATGAGCAAGACCAATCAATCAAGCAGCCCGTCCGGGCAAAGCTGAGCGAGGAAATCTTTGCCGGGATAGGCGACCGTCAGATGCGACTCGCAGCAATTGCCGAACTGATCGGTCGGCAACCCAAGGACGGTAGCGTCCGCAATGCACTGGCCGGCCTCGTCGAAGATGGACTGCTTGCGCGGCGGGACAACGAATACTCGAAGGTGCAAGCAGTGCAAGGTGCCGCCTTGCACCCTTGCACCGAGCCAAGAGACACGGTGCAAAACGCACCCCCTCCTAAGGGCTTTGCGCCGTTGCACCCGCAGGCCGACACGCTCGACGCGGACGTCGAACTTGCACGCGTCCGCAAGAAGTTTGGCGACCCGAACGAGGGATCGTGATGGAGGACAATTTGCCCCCTGTAAGCGTCGAGGAACAAGCTTTTGCGCGGCGCATTGCGTTGGAGTTGGCGCTCCCGATTGTCGAGGAACTACTTGAACCTCTTGCAGATTTGATTGTGGCGCGTCTGGCAACCAGGCTAGAGGCCGAAGCGTCATGCGGCAGGAATGAGAGCACGGACACCCCAACGAGGGCCGAGGGTGGCTCTGTTGGCCTGAGAGGGCTCGACGCGCGTCTCGTAGACGCCGAAGTGGTCGCCTCAGCGCTCGGGGTCTCACGCGAATGTGTCTACGCCCACGCCGGGGAATTGGGTGGACACCGCATCGGCAAGGGTCCTCGCGGGCGACTCAGGTTCAACCTCGACCAAGCCCTCGCGGCGTGGACCTCTCGCTCCGGTAGCAACAGGTCGCAACCCACTCCGTCACCTGCAACTAAGCCAAATACGAGACGTCGTGCGCGTCAGCGAATGGGCAGCGACGCTCCCTTGCTGCCCATAAAAAGCTCGACGGACCTCGCCAACACCGACCGGGAGCACTCGTGACGACTCGTCAGCGCTTCGGGCGTGAGTCGCGAGTTTCGGCTTCGGTTATCGCGTCGGCGAGTTGGTGCAGGTCGGCACCAAGGGCGCGCAGCAACCGCCTGAGAGTGTGCCAGCGCACGCCACGGTGCCCGTTCTCAAGTTGGGAGATGTACGTCACGCCGATACCCGTGCGCGCCGCCAACTCCTCCTGCTTGAGCCCGGCACGGTCGCGCAATTCCCGTAGCGCTCGGCCGAGGATTTGGTGGTCTTGGGTGTCGTCGGGCTCGTGGCTAGACATTGCAATTCCGGCTAAGTCGCGGTATGCTCTCGGCCCAACAAGAATATGGCCGGGGCGCGGCGCTAACCGCCCCCGACCTGGCACCGAGAGTAGTCGCTCCCGGCACGCCAGCCAAGCTACCAGTCCGGCGGTTTGGCTTCCTGCCAGAGCAGTTCTCCCGGGGCCTCCGACTACAGGAGGAACCGATATGACGACCCTGACCATCCCTGCCGACGTGGTGGGAATCCTGCGTAGCGCCTTGCATACCGAGATCGGGCAGGACGCTTCCGAGATCGTTCGCGTAAGCGAAGACGGCCACGGCGACCTGCACGCCGGGGAATACGACAAGCCGCTGCTGGACTTCGACGCGCACCGTGCGCTACTCGACGTGATCGGGTGGAGCAAGCCAGACAGCGACGAGGCGGTGCAGATCGATCTTGACCAACACAAGTGGGCGCTCCTGACGACGCTTGCAAGTCGCCTCGCCGTCGAGCACGACCTCATGCAGTCAGACCAACACATGCGGGGGGCCGAGCAACAGCGACAGATCGCAATGGATTTTGCACGGCCACTTGAATCCTTCCTGCCGATCCTGCGTGCGCACCTCAAGCAGATCGGGGGCCAGTGATGCCGCGCCCCGCTACAGGTCAGGTGATCGTGGATGAGCGCAGACGCAGCGCGACCTTCGGGCTGCGCTTCCGCGCCTACGGCAAACGCGAGTATGTGACGCTCGGGACCGCCGGAGAAGGCTGGACACAAGCCAAGGCTCAAACAGAGCTACAGAACGTCCTGGCCGACGTGCGGCGCGGCATCTGGCAGCCGCCCGTCGTAGAGGTCGTACCAGGCGCCGCGAGCAATACCGACCTTCCACGAGTTCGCCTCGGAATGGTTTGAGCGCCAAACATTGGAGGGCGGACAGCGTGGCGAAGGGCTCAGCGAGGCCGGGAAGGCGGCGCTTGGCTGGGTGATCTCCAATCACCTGCTGCCCGCGTTTGCCTCGCGGCGTTTGGATCAAATCACCGTAGAGGACGTGGACCGCTACCGGCTCGGCAAGGTTCGCAGGGGCAAATTGGCGCAACGTCAATCAATAAGACGCTCGCGACGCTCGCCGCGATCCTTGAATCCGCCGTCGAGTACGAGCTGATCGACCGTAACCCGGCACGAGGAAGGCGGCGACGGCTGCCAGCAACAGCGCCCCGGCGTTCGTGGCTCGACCGTGCCGACCATATAGCGGCGCTGCTCGATGCCGCTGGACAGCGCGACCAAAAGGCGAAGGTCTGTCGCGGTCAACGGCGGGCACTGCTCGCCACACTGGTCTTTGCCGGACTGCGGATCGGCGAGGCGCTGTCTCTCCGCTGGCGCGACGTGGACCTTGCACGCGGCACGATCACCGTGCGCGACGCCAAGACCGACGCCGGGCTGCGCGTCGTCAACATCCTGCCCATACTCCGTGACGAGTTGGGGGCTTACCGTGCGCGGCTCGAGCCGACGGCCGAGCGCTTGTCTTTGGCACCGCTAACGGCCACCGGCAGGGCGCAACGAACGTCCGGCGTCGCGTGCTCTCCAAGGCCGTCGAGCAGGCCAACAGGCGACTCGCCGAGGACGGCGCCGAGCCACTGCCCGAGGGTCTGACGCCTCACTCGCTGCGCCGCACATTCGCCTCGCTGCTGTTCGCCATCGGCGAGACGCCGCCCTATGTGATGGCGCAGATGGGGCACACCACGCCGAACCTCACGCTTGCGATCTACGCCCGACAGATGAACCGCCGCGACGGCGAGGCCGAACGGCTGAAAGAGTTCGTAGAGGGCACAACTTGCGCCACGTCTGAGACACCTGACCCGTTGCAGCGACAACACGCGGATGGGTCACGCGATTAAACCCTCATAGGCAGTTGCCGATAACGCAAGTGGCTATGGTATCGTCCTGCTTCAAGGCCAAGGAGGAAAGATGAGCGACCGAGTCTTGATCGGACAGCGCATCAGGCACGAGCGAGAAGTGGCTGGCTATACCCAGGCGCAGCTCGCCAAGATGGTCGGTATTGGTGACACCGTGCTTTGCAAGATCGAGAAGGGCCAGCAGGGCCTCGACAGCCTAATTCTGCGCCGTATCGCGCGGGCGGTAGACGTGCCAATGGACCGCTTCTTTGTTGCGGCGGAGCCCCTTGCTCTTGCGCGAGAGGGAGATGACGAGCAGGTGCGTGGGATGGTCGAGTGGGCGCGCAGGATGAAGGCCGATCTCGCGTTTGTCCGCGAGGCTGCCCGCCGTTATGGCTAGCGAACAACCTGCGTACGTTCGTGGGAAGCAGGCGGCCCAAGCGCTCCGCCTGCGCGAGCAGCTGGGGTTTGGCGCTGTTCATATTTGGCAGCTCCTAGACCGCCTAGGCATCCCGGTGGCTCTTCACGAGTTTGGTGATGGCGGCGATGGCCTGTATCTGTGGGAACATGGCGAACCTTTCATCGTCATCAACGCGAGCCGCCGCCCGAGCCGTCAGCGCTTCACGGCGGCACACGAGCTAGGCCACCACGAGATGCACCGCTTCGAGAGCGCCCGGCTGCTGATCGCCGATCACGACGTAACCCGCAGTTCAAACGACACACGGGAGATCGAAGCCAACGCCTTCGCCGCGTATTTCCTAGCTCCTGATGAGGCTGTCCGTGGAGCTGTAGGTGCCCATAGCGGCGACAAGATCACCAAGGATCACGTCATCGACCTTATGGGTAATTTCGGCCTCTCCTACATCGCGACAACATGGCGCTTGCTCAATGCTGGCGTCATCAACCAGGCCCAACGAGCCGCGCTGGGTGCCGACCCCACAGTGGAGGCGCGTCTACGCCGGGCAGGCATCAACGAGGACACTATCTTCAATCTCCCCACGCACCTGCCACGCAGCCACATCAACGACACGCTACGCCTCTACGAAGACCATGTCGTGTCACCCGAGCGCCTCGCTGAGTTGCTCGACATGACTCTTCCCCAGGCACTCAAGTTTGCAGAGGAACGTGACGCTCACCCGACGCCAGAGCTGTCGGTGGACGAGGATGCTGTCGATGCGCTCATGCGCGGGCTATGACGCCGCTGCCAACTGGCAGCGCATGGGTCTGTTTCGACACCACTGCCCTGATCCACTTCAACGCTATCGGGCAACTCGGCACACTGGGCACTTGGTTCCCGCGCGCCTTTGTACCGACGGTCGTGATAGAAGATGAGATTCGCGAGCACGTCGCCAGGTACCCCAAAAATCAAGCCATCCTCGACGCCACATGGCTTGAATCTGTCGCGATCACGGAGCCAGACCGCCTTAGGGATGTCGGCGAGATCCACAAGCGCTTCGGCCGTCGAGCCGGACAAGACCGAGGCGAGGCCGAGGTCGTCGTTCTCTGCGCACACCATGGATGGACTGGCATCATCGATGACTCAAACGGTCAAAGAGCTGCTCGTGACTACAAGGCTCCACATTGCTCAATTCTCACGATGATCCTCGCGGCAACAGCACACGGACTGATCGAATCCACCGACGCCTGGAAGCTACATGCTGCTCTTGAAGACAGTCGTGGCCACGGTCGCTCAGCTCTCACGGCTCAGGCGAGCCATCGGCGCCCCTTTGAATCTTGCATTCAACACTTTGCTCGGATCGCCAAGCAGCGCGGACTCGACTGGCCCCACATTCTCGGTGTAAGTGGCATGGATGGCCTCGTTATCCGGACCAGGAATACGACCCCCTAAACGATTCGGTAGCCCAAGCCGTAACGCGCATAGCCACTGTGGCCGTCTGCTCCCAGTTCACGGAATGATTGGGCAGCATTGGGCAGCAGCGGCGATATCAACCCGAGCGGAAGCTCCCATTACGAACAGCACAGCCAAGCGAAAACGCTCAATAAAAGCAAAAGCGGACGATGGGCGATCCTGGATTCGAACCAGGGACCTCTTCCTTATCAGAGAAGCGCTCTAACCAACTGAGCTAATCGCCCGCGAGCGCCGATTCTAGCGTCCGTCAACACTGCGGGCGAGGCATGAGGGTCGCACCGCCATACCACGCCTCCGCGGCGCCCACCCAACGTCACGCCTTTGGGCTTACGCGACCCCTCTCCAGCCCCTCGACCAGCGCCAGCGCCTCCTCCGGACCCGCAAACGAAAGCTCGGCCCGATAGCCGCCCTTCTCCGAGCGCACCTTGACCTCGGCGCCGAGCGCCGCTTCGAGCGTCGCGGCGATCGTGGCCGCGGCCTCCTGCTGATCGGGATGAACACTGGGCCTGTTTGCCGCACGCCGCGCTTTTTCGTAGCAACTCCGTCCGCCTGGTTGGCCTCGCGCGCGCGCGCTTCAACTGTACGCACCGACCATCCCTCGCGCGACCGCATCGCGGGCGAGACGGCGTCGCATCGTGTGATCCTCGGCCAGCAGCAGCGCCCGCCCGTGCCCCTCGCTGAGCTCCTCCCGCTCGAGCAACTCGATCGTCTCGTCCGGCAGATCCAGCAAGCGCAGCAAGTTCGACACCGCTACACGACTGCGCCCAACACGGAGCCCCACCTCCTCGCGCGTCAAGCCAAGCTCCTCCACTAGAGCTGCGCACGCACGCGCCTCCTCGATCGGATTGAGGTCCTCGCGCGCCATGTTCTCAATCAAGGCCAGTTCCAGCGTCGCGGCGTCGTCGCGCTGACGCACGAGCGCCGGGATCTCGGTCAAACCGGCGATCTGAGCGGCTCGCCAACGTCGCTCGCCGGCGACCAGCTCGTATGTGCCGCCCGGCTTGGGACGCACCAGCACGGGTTGCAGTACACCGCGCTCGCCCAACGATCCGGCGAGCGCGTTTAGCGCCTCCTCATCAAAGTGTCTACGCGGCTGATTGGGATTGGCCACGATCAGCTCGACCGGCAGCTCACGCAACTCCTCCGCTGTCTGTGCCTCGCCCGAGACGCTCAGGATCGCCTCCAGCCCGCGGCCCATTCCCCGCTTTGGCTTAGCCACGGGCGGCCACCTCCTTTGCCAGCTCGAAATAGGCGGCGGCGCCCGCGCTGTGGGGGTCGTGATGCGTGACGGGCAGGCCGTAGCTCGGGGCCTCGCCGACGCGCACATTGCGCGGGATCACCGTCTCGAACACAAGGTCTGAGAAGTGCTCGCGTACCTCGCGCTCGACGTCGCGGCCCAAGCGCGTGCGGTTGTCGTGCATCGTCAACAGCATGCCCGCGACCGTCAGCCGCGGGTTGAGCTCGCGCTGCACCAACGCCAGAGTCTCCAGCAGCCCCGCAAGGCCCTCAAGCGCGAAATACTCGGTCTGAACGGGCACGATCACGCGGTCGGCCGCCACCAGCGCGCTCACCGTCAGCGGGCCGAGCGACGGGGGGCAGTCCAGCACGATGTACTCATAGCTCTCCCGGATCGGCGCGATCACCTCGCGCAAGCGCTGCTCGAACGCGTCGATTCGAGGCAACTCGATGTTCGCGCCGGCAAGTCCCGGGCCCGCCGGGAGCAGATTCAGTTTCTCCACCGAGCTATCGACGATCGCCTGCGCAGCACCGCTCTCCCCCGCCAGAACCTCGTACAGCCCCGGCACCTGCGAGCGTGGCAAACCGAGCCCCACGGTCGCGTTAGCCTGCGGATCGACGTCGATCACGAGCGTCTCGTAGCCAGCCTCGGCGATGCAGGCAGCCACGTTGACCGCCGTAGTCGTCTTGCCCACGCCCCCCTTCTGGTTGGCGATCGCGTAAACCTTGCCCATCGTGGCCCGCACGCTAGCGTCGATCAAGCTCGCGTGCTCTGCTGGCCGCCCGACGAAGCCTGGATCTCAAGCCGCCAACGGCTTCTTGCGGGCCATGCCCGCCCTGCGCGGAAATCGCTCCGGGGTCTCCTCCACCTTCAGGTAGACATGCAGATGGTGGTCGCGGACGCCCTCGTAAGGCTCCACGCGCTGGATCGACTCCAACCGCAAGCCAAGCAGCTCGGCAGCGGCAATGGCCTGGCGCTCCTCCTCGGGGTCTCGGCGGCCGCGCCAATCCACCAAGGCCCCCCCATAGCAGCAGCAACGGCGCCGCGTACTCGAGCACGACCGGCTGCGGACGCCACCGCCCGGGCCACCACCAGATCATGGGCCCCAGACCCTCGGCCCACTCCTCGGCACGAGCGTACAGACGACCTCGGCGTTCTCGATCGCGCTGCCCTGCCACCACGCCTTCGATGAACCCACACTTACGCGCTCTGACTCTCGACAAGCTTCACCTCGGCACTGGGCAAAGCCACGGCAAGCGGCAAGCCCCGGAAAGCCTGCGCCGGCGCCGATATCGGCGATTCGGGACGCCTCACGTACTACCTCCAGCTCAAGCGCCACGAGCGAGTCGGCGAGATGCACGTCGAGAGCATGCACGGGCTCGCGCACGGTCGTGGGGGCAGCTCGTCAGCCGCCAACGCGCTCAGGATCGAGCTGAGTTGATCAACTTGCCCCTCCGACAAGCCATAGCGAGCAGCAGGCCCGTCAACAAAGACCTCACGCCGTCATCACCGGCCAACTGCGGACTCATTGCGACCTCACAGATGGCGGACCGAAAGCGTTTCACGTGAAATCATCGATCCCAATCTCTGGCGAGTGTTTCACGTGAAATCATCGGAGCTCACGTCTACGCCTGCTGTCAGGAATACAAGCCGCTCCATACGCAGCATGGGATGCGTCAGGCCTCGCCCGGCTCCACAACCAAATACCGCTCAGGCTCGTCGCCCTCGCTGTGCGTCTGCACGCCTCCGCGCTCGCGCAGGTACTCATGCACGATCCGTCGCTCAGAAGCGGGCATCGGGTCCAGCTCGATCGCTTCTCCGCTGCGCAGCGACTCCTCCGCCGCATCTGCCGCGAGAGAGCGCAGGGTCTCCTCGCGGCGCTCGCGATAGCCATCGGCGTCGATCACTACTCGCGCCTCTGGCGCGCCTCCACGGAAAACGATCCGCTGGGCCAAGTGCTGGACCGCATCGATCGTCTGGCCACGTCGCCCGATGAACAGGCCCAGGTCATCCCCCTCGACACTGCCCGTCAAAACCCCATCGGTCTGCTCGACCTGTACATCCGCGTCGAGGCCAAGGCTGTCCACGATCTCCTCGAGCAGCTCCCGGAGAACGACAACGGGATCCTCCTGCTCCTCCTCCTGAAGCTCCTCTGCCTGGCTCATCGTCGCCTACCCGAGCGCTTCTTCTTCTTACGTGGAGGCGGAGGCGGCGCGCTGCCGACACCCGCGCCGGCCAGCGCGGGCTCGCCCTTCAGCCCGCCGGGTCCTCGGGCTTGCCGTTCGACACGGCCTTGCTGGTGCCCGGCGGACTGACCCCCTTGCCAACCGACACCGGCGGCGGACCAAAGCTGCGGCGGACGAAGTAGCCCTGACCGACCGTCCACAGGTTGGTCGTTATCCAGTACACCAGCAGGCCGGCCGGGATACTTGTAGAGGATGATCACGAAGAACAGCGGCAAGGCCATCATCAGGCGCCGCTGAGTCGGGTCGGCCGTCGCCGACATCGTCATCGTCGAGACGAGCTGAGAGCCGACGTAGAGCACCAGCAGCACGACCAGGGCCACACCGGTCGCCTTGGAGGTGATGTCCGGTATGAAAAGGAATTTTGCCGAGCCGGGGGCCACGGTCTGGCAGCCGGTTTGTTCGACGTATTTGGTCGGCAGCCCGGAGAACGTCAAGATGGCGGTGTGGTGCAGCGAGTTGTAGTGGCTGACCAGGGCCTGTCCACAGATGTTCTTCTTTAGGTCTGTTCGCAGCATGTAGAACAGCGAGATGAACACTGGGAGCTGCAGCAACAGCGGCAGGCAGGAGGCAAACGGATTGACTTTGTGCTCCTTGTAGAAGCCCATGATCTCCTGCTGCTGGCGCTGCTTGTCGTCTTTGTACTTCTCCTGCAGCTCCTTCAGCTCAGGAGCCAGGCGCTGCAGTTCCTGCATCGAGCGGAACTGCTTGAGCGTTAGCGGTACCAGGACCGCGCGTATCAGCACCGTCAGCCCCACGATCGCCAAGCCCCAGCTCGTGGTGGTGATGTTGGTGTGGATGAAGACCAGGATCGACTGGAAGACGCTGATCAGCGGCGAGAACGCTTCCTGGATGACGTTGGCGAGGATGAACATGGGGCGAGATTCCTGGCGCTACTCGGCGCGGCGATCGAGCTTGAACAACCGCTGAGCCAAGACGGGGTCGTAGCCGCCATGGCTCCACGGGTTGCACCTGAGCAAGCGCCACGTCGCGAGCACGAGGCCCCTCAGTATGCCGTACTCCCGGACCGCCTGTACCGCATAGCGAGAGCAGGTCGGCTCGTACTTGCAGCGCCGCGGCAGCGCCGGCGAGATCACGCGCTGGTAGACAACGATCGGAGCCAGCAGGACCGACTGTGCCGCACGCTCAATCCTCACGAGCTACCGCTCCAGCCTTGCGCAAACCTGCTCGCCCAATCAGCTCCTCGAGCGCACCATCGATCCCCTCCAACCCCTCGCGCTCGGCCAGGTCCCGCGCCTCGGGCCTCGCCACTACCACAACGTCATTACCCCCCTCGAGCTGATCTTCGACTCCGGCAAAGGCCTCGCGCAACAAGCGCTTGACGCGGTTGCGCTCCACCGCACCTCCAACCTTGCGCGAGACCGACAACCCAAGCCGAGGACGATCGACCGAATCGTTTGGGAACGAATAGAGCACAAGATGGCGGTTAGCCACCGAGCGGCCCTGTCGGTAGACACGCTCGAACTCGGCACTGCGCGATAGGCGTTTACCGCGGCTCGGTGATCGCGGCGTCATCGCTGCGAACCCACTACGTGGACAGGCGCTTGCGCCCCTTGCTGCGCCGCCGCTTGAGCGTTAGCCTGCCTGCGCGCGTTCGCATCCGGGCACGGAACCCGTGGGCACGGGCTCGCTTGCGTTTCTTTGGCTGATAAGTGCGCTTCATGATCGATCTTCTCCGGCCGCGCTCGTATTCCCGCCGCAACCCGAGCGTGGCGTCGGCTGCGGCAGACCGGCTTCCGCCTGGCGTTGAAGTATAAAGGTCTGCCGGTCCGCCACACTGACTCAAGGTTCTCCGGCGACCCCGATCACGGAATTTCTCGCCATTTGCGGTGACCGTCACCGTTGCGCGAGCGCGAGCGCGTGGCCTCGGATATATTCGGTCTACCGGGCCCTTCGCGGGCCCCACACGAATGACTTCCGCCCGCTTTCTCCTCCCAAAGGAGCAGGTTTACGCTGCCGTGAGCACCGAGCTCGAGCACATCTGGTCGCAGGTAAAGGCTGAACTCTCAGCCACCATCGACGAGCCCATCTATCGCATCTGGCTGGAGCCGCTGCGAGCCCTCGAGCTCAGCGGCAATCACCTCACCGTCGAGGCTCCGCCGCAGACCTATGCCTGGATCCGGGAGCGCTTTGGACGCGTGCTGCAGACCACCGCTGCCGCCGTTCTCGGGCCCAGCGTGACGTTGGACATCGTGGAGGCGATGCCCCACACGCGTGCTGGAGGGAGCCCAAAAAGACAGCCACGCACAACCCTGTCGGCCCAGGCAAGCCAACCAACCTCGCCGATACCGCCGGAGCTCACCCAAGCATCCTGGGGCAACCCCAAGCTAACCTTCGACCAGTTCGTCATCGGCGACTGCAACCGGTTGGCCCACGCCGCGGCGCTGACCGTTAGCGAGCTACCCGGCCAGGCCTACAACCCACTCTTCATCTGTGGTCCTCCGGGCGTCGGCAAGACCCACCTACTGCAGTCGATCGCCACGTTCATCGCCACCTACAGTCCCGGCCTGAACGTACGCTGCAGCACCGGAGAGTCCTTTACCAACGACTTCATCAGGGCCCTCGGCTGCAGCCAGCTCGACAATTTCAAGGCAGGCTTTCGCCATGTGGACGTGCTTCTGATCGACGATGTCCAGTTCCTCGAGCGCAAGACCCGCACCGAGGAAGAGTTCTTCCACACCTTCAACGCCCTATACGACGCCGGCAGCCAGATCGTTCTGACCTCCGACCGCCCACCAAGCGACCTACAGGCGCTCGAAGACAGGTTGCGCGAGCGCTTCCAATCCGGGCTCGTCGCGGACATCCGCCCCCCAGACCTTTCAACCCGCATGGCCATTCTGCGCAAGCGCGCGCAGCACGACGGTCTAGAGTCCGTCGATGCGCTTGCGCTCGAGGCGATCGCCAAGCGCATAACAGTCAACGTTCGTGCGCTCGAGGGGGCGCTTATCCGTGTAGTCGCCTTCAGCTCGCTCACGGGTCGTCCGCTAAGCGCCGAGCTCGCCACCGAGGTGCTCGACGGCCTCTATCCCAAGATGGACCCGCCTCAGCGCTCGATCGCTGAGATCAAGGCTGCAGCATGCGAGCAATTCGGCATATCCGCAGAGGAGCTCATCTCAGCCGGCCGTACAGCGCGACTTGCTTGGCCAAGACAGGTCGCAATGTACTTGGCCCGAGAGCTCACACAGGAGTCTTTGCCTACCATCGGACGCGAGTTTGGCGGACGCGATCATACAACCGTGTTGCATGCCTGCAAGCGCATCTCAGAACGAATGTCCGAGAACGTCTCCTCTCGCGCCGCTGTGGAAGAGTTGCGCACAAGATTGGGCTCGCAGCCTGTTGACCGGAGGACTTGAGACACTTTCAACGCTGTGCTCACAGGCACTGCACAGCTCATCACCTTCAATCCCCTCTAGTGCTGCCAAACCACACATCTCAACAGCCCCTACTAACCCTATAAACCTATTCAGGTGCATAAGTGAAGCTCTCCCTCTCAACTCCTGAGCTATTGGTGCAGTTGCAAGCAACAACTCGTGTTGCTTCCTCTCGCGCTTCTATCCAAGCTCTCTCCGGCGTAATGATCTCCGCCGACGGAGAGACTCCTGTGCTATTGGCAACCGATATGGAGGTTGGTCTACGTGTCCCGCTGGGCGGAGAGATCCTCAGTCCAGGGTCGGTCGTATTGCCAGCTCGTCTGCTTCTTGAAGTCGTGCGCTCACTTCCTCAAGAGACCGTTACGCTCGAGTTGCGCTCCCAAGAGCAGGATGTCGAGCTGATCTCCGGCTCGGCCAAGTTCCATCTGCGCACGCTGCGCTCCGAGGACTTCCCAACCCTTCCCAGCTCTGACCCGGCCAGTCGCATGACGCTTCCTACTCAGGCGTTTGTAGATACCGCCACGCAAGTCTCTCGCTCGGCGTCCAAAGACGAGACGCGGCCTGTGCTCACCGGCGTGCTGATCTCCGCTGGCGGACAGGAGCTGACGATGGTCGCCACCGACTCATATCGACTCAGTGTCAAGCACGCCACGCTCGACTCGCCTCTCCAGAGCACGATCGAGGCGAACGTGCCTGCACGTGCCCTCCAGGAGCTGGCACGCATCGCGCAGTCGATGGAGGAGTCTGAGTTGACGATTAGCCTCGGCCAGAATCAGGTTGTCTTCGAGATTGGCGAGGTTGTCCTCTCCTCCAGGCTGATCGACGGACAGTTCCCCAACTATCGTCAACTCCTGCCAGAGTCTGTCGACCACGAACTGCGTCTCGCGAGCGCCGAGATTGCCGACGTCGTCCGGCGCATCAGCCTGCTGGCACAGAAGAATGCTCCTTTGCGGCTCAGCTTCAGTGAGGGCGAGCTGACCGTCTCCGCCCAGACCCCCGATGTCGGCGAGGCCAGCGAGATGCTGCCGATTCCCTTCTCGGGCGAGCCGTTTGAGATCGGCTTCAATCCCGAGTTCTTGCGCGATGGCCTGGAGAGCGTGGAATCCGAGGAGCTTGTGCTCAAGCTCATCAGCCCGCTGCGTCCCGGCTTGATCGAGTCGCCCGACGGCGGCGAGTTCGTGTACCTGATCATGCCGATCCGGCTGAACACATGAGGTCTGCGGGAGGGTGAGGTGCTGGTTCTCGGGTTGCATCTGCGCGACTTCCGCACCTACGCGCGTGCCCAGGCCCAGCTCGGCCCGGGCCTGACTGTCGTCCACGGTCTCAACGGAAGCGGCAAGTCGAACCTGCTCGAGGGCCTTTACTTCGGTTGTACCGGCTACTCGCAACGTACGCGCAATGAGCGCGAGTTGGTGCGCTTCGGAGCACTGGCGGCGCGCGTGGTCGTTGAGCTCTCAGACGGCGCCCGTCGCCACGAGCTGGCGGTCGGATTCCAGCCTGGCTCGCCGAAGCGCATGACTGCCGACGGCGCTCCTGTCGAGCGCCTCGCCGACGTGCAGGAGCGGCCGCTCGTCAGCGTCTTCTCTCCCGACCGCTTGGAGTTGCTCAAGGGTGCCCCGACATTGCGCCGTGCCCATCTCGATCAACTTGTGGTGGCACTGTGGCCGGCGCGCGCCGCAACCCGTCGCGACTACTCGCGTGCTTTGGTGCAGCGCAATGCGCTGATTGCCGGGATTCGTGCCGGCCGTGCATCGCGCTCGACGTTGCCAAGCTGGGACGCAGAGTTTGCCCGACATGCGCTGGCGTTGAGCCGTGACCGGGCCGCGATCGTGGCGCTGCTTGCAGAGCCCTTCGTGCAACGGGCGCAGCAACTTGGTCTAAGTGGGGAGCCCCATGTGGAGTATCGGCCCCGCTCAAAGGCCTCCGATGTTGAGGGGTTCGTCGCGGAGCTCGAGGCACAGCTCCCCACGGACCTGAATCGCGGCTTCTCCACTTACGGACCGCATCGCGACGATTTGGCGATCTCGCGCGACGGCCGCGAGCTGCGCTCATTTGGCTCGCAGGGAGAGCAGCGATTGGCATTGCTTGCTCTGTTGCTGGCCGAGCGCTTCGTGCTCGCACGCGAGCGCACGCATGTGCCGTTGATGTTGTTGGATGACGTGATGAGCGAGCTCGATGTCACCCGACGCGAACTACTCTCCGCGGAGCTTCAAAGCGCCGGGCAGAGCGTGATCGCGACTACGGATCTCGCCCATGTACCTGGTTCTGGCGATGGCACCGTCACGCGTTTGCGTATCTCACCTGGGGCCATCTTGGGAGAGGCGCTCGCCGCGTGAGCCGGCTTGCCCCCCGCCCTTTGTCGTTTGCGCTTGAAGGCCTGACGGCTGCGCTTGTCCCCGCGACCACGCTGGCTCGGGTGCAGCAGGTCTGGGGGCAGGCGCTTGGAACGCGTATCGCCGAGGCCGGGACCCCGATCTCCGAGCATGACGGCGTGCTCACAGTCGTATGTGCCGACTCGGTTTGGGCCGCAGAGCTCGAGCTTATGGGCCCGGAGCTGGTGGGGCGCCTAAACGCCGCTGTGGGCGGCGAGACCGTCCACAAGCTGCGCTGCCGCACGGGCTGACTCGCGCGGCGTCCCTCGGGCCCGGTACCAGGCTCCTCGCCGGCATCGGCACAAGACCTTTTAGCGCCCCCAAATCAGTCCCTGTTTTGGCTTGTTTGCAGGCAATTCTTGCGCACACGTAGGCCGGTTCTAGAGGGTCTCTGTGCTATCGTTAGACAAACAGACCCCGCGCCCCGGACCGAGGTATTAGACGCTCGGCGACCGGGGCGTTCTCGCGTCATCGGAGGACCATTTGGCGACCGACACATCAAGCTCGCAAACGCAGCCTGCCGCAAAGGGGGGCGCCAACGACCCTTCGATGGCTGGCAACGCCAGCTATGACGCACAGGACATAACCGTCCTCGAGGGCCTAGAGGCCGTTCGCAAGCGGCCCGGCATGTATATCGGCTCTACGGGGATCATGGGTTTGCACCACCTTGTGTATGAGGTTGTGGACAACTCCGTTGACGAGGCCCTTGCGGGTTTCTGTACCGAGGTGACAGTCACGATCCATCCCGATAACTCGGTCACGGTCGTGGACAACGGTCGCGGGATTCCGGTGGCGATCATGGAGAAGGAGGGACGCCCCGCGATCGAGGTCGTACTGACCGTCTTGCACTCAGGCGGCAAGTTCGGCGATGGCGGTGGCTACAAGGTCTCCGGCGGCCTGCATGGCGTGGGGGTGTCCGTCGTCAACGCCCTTTCCGAGCGTCTGCTTGTGGGGATCCGTCGCGATGGTTACGCCTTCTCTCAGGAGTACGCGCGCGGCGCGCCCCAGCAGGAGCTCCAGCGAGGCGAGGCCCTGACTGCAGGCGCGTCCACCGGCACGACCGTCACATTCCTGCCCGACGCCGACATCTTCGAGTCGCTCGACTTCGACTTCCACACCCTCGAAGAGCGCCTGCGCGAGACGGCATTCCTCACGCGCGGGCTAAAGATCTCGATCGTCGACGAGCGCGGTGAGGGTCACTCGGCCGAATTCCAATACGAGGGCGGCATCGAGGACTTCGTGGCTTACCTCAACGAGAACAAGGACACGGTTCACCGCAAGGTCGTGTTCTTCTCCGGCGAGAGCGAGGAGGGCGCCGCCGAGGTGGCGATGCAGTGGAACTCCTCCTATCAAGAGTCGATCCACTCGTTTGCCAACAACATCAACACGCGCGAGGGGGGCTCGCACATGTCGGGCTTCCGCTCGGCCCTGACGCGCACGTTGAACAAGTACGCGCGCGATCACAGCCTGCTCAAGGAGAAGGAGGACAACCTCTCCGGCGAGGACGTGCGGGAGGGCTTGACCGCGGTCATCTCGGTCAAGCTGCGCGACCCCCAGTTTGAGGGTCAGACCAAGACCAAGCTCGGTAACCCGGGGATGGCAGGCTTCGTCGAGTCGATCGTCAACTCCGGTCTGGGCGAGTTCCTCGAGGAGAACCCGAGCGAGGCACGCGCGGTAATCATGAAGGCGGTGCAGGCACAGCGTGCGCGCGACGCTGCGCGTAAGGCGCGCGACCTGACTCGTCGCAAGTCGGCACTCGAGAACTCGACGCTTCCCGGCAAGCTCGCCGACTGCTCGGTCAAGGACCCGAGCCTTGCCGAGTTGTTCGTTGTCGAGGGTGACTCAGCTGGTGGTTCAGCCAAGCAGGGCCGCGACCGCAACACTCAGGCGGTCCTGCCGCTACGCGGAAAGATCCTCAACGTCGAGAAGAGCCGCATTGACAAGGTGCTCCAGAACACTGAGGTTCAGGCGCTCATAACCGCGATCGGCACTGGTGTGCGCGACGAATTCAACATCGAGAACGCGCGCTACCACAAGGTTGTGCTGATGACCGACGCCGACGTCAACGGCGCCCACATTCGTACGCTCGTGTTGACGCTGCTGTTCCGCGAGATGCAGGAGCTGATCGAGGCTGGCTACGTGTATATCGCCAAGCCGCCGCTCTACAAGCTCAAGCAGGGCTCGCGTGAGCGCTACATCGAGAAGGACTCAGAGCTCGAGGACATCCTGCTCTCAGACAAGTGGGAGAAGCTGTCCGTCTTTGATCGCCACGGCACCCAGTTCAAGCTTACCGACGCGCGCTGGCAGCGCTTCGTGCGCCTGCTCGCACAGTACGAAGGTTGGTCCTCGACGCTGCGAGCTGGGCACGGCCACGAGATGGTCCAGTTCCTCGAGGAGTCCTCGCTTCTAGGCGAGCAGGTCATGAGTGCGGAGAGCGCTACCGAGTTGCTCTCCCGCGCGGGCCTCGAGGGCGAGACACACGCTACCGAACTAGTCGAGCAGGATCCGCTGGAGTTGCGCGTGAAGGCGGTCGAGACGCGCACTGGCTTCGCGCGCACCCACCGCATTAAGCGTAGCCTGTTCGACTCGCAGGAGTACCGCCAGCTGGCCTCCGTCCACAAGCAGTTGATCGATCTCGCCGGCACGCCGGCCTTCGAGGTGCGCCTCGGTGATGCCCGAGAGAGCGCTCCGTCCTTCGAGGCTTTGCGCTCGGCTGTGATGACGGTCGCACAAAAGGGCATCAAGCTCCAACGCTTCAAGGGACTCGGCGAGATGAATGCAGAGCAGCTCGGCGAAACCACGATGGCTCCCCAGTCACGCACGCTAGCCCAGGTCACGCTTGAGGACGCCGCCGCCGCCGACCGCATCTTCTCGATGTTGATGGGCGACCAAGTCGAGCCGCGGCGGGCCTTCATCGAGGACAACGCCAGAGCTGTCGCAAACCTAGATGTGTGACGCCATGACCTGCGCATCTCTGCGTCCTCGGTCACTCGCGTGCCAAGCACGCCACGTGACCTGCGTCCTTGATCTGCTTGATCCTGACGTCACACATACGGCTTGGGAGGTAAGAAATGGCATCTGCTGATGTGATAGGCGGCGGCAACGTCGAACCGCGCGCTCTCGAGGAGGAGATGCGCACCGCCTACCTCGACTACGCGATGTCGGTGATCGTGGGCCGCGCGCTGCCCGACGTGCGCGATGGGCTCAAGCCGGTTCATCGCCGCGTGCTTTATGCGATGAACGAGCTCGGGCTCGGGCCCACCCGCTCCTACGCCAAGTGCGCCAAGATCGTAGGGGAGGTGATGGGCAACTATCACCCGCACGGCGATTCCGCGATCTACGACGCGCTCGTACGTATGGCTCAGGAGTTCTCGATGCGCTACGAGCTCGTCGACGGTCAAGGTAACTTCGGCTCGATCGACGACGATCCGGCCGCCGCTATGCGCTACACCGAGGCGCGCCTGGCCCGCATCGCCACCGAGATGCTGCGCGATCTCGACATGGACACGGTCGACTTCACAGCCAACTACGACGGTTCGCGCCAGGAACCGATGGTGCTGCCCTCGCGCTTTCCTAACCTGCTCGTCAACGGCTCCTCGGGGATCGCCGTAGGCATGGCCACGAACATCCCGCCGCACAACCTGCGCGAGGTTATCGGCGCCACAATCGCCTACATCGACGATCCCGACATCGACCTGGATGGCTTGATGCGCCACATCAAGGGCCCGGACTTCCCAACCGGCGGCATCATCCTCGGCCACCAGGGCATCCGCGACGCATACGAGACCGGTCGCGGTCGCGTGCGCGTCCAGGCCAAGGCGCACATCGAGCCGCTGCGCCAAGGCAAGGAGGCGATCGTCGTCACCGAGTTGCCCTTCATGGTCAAGAAGGCCGGCGAAGGCAACCTCATCACCAAGATCGCCGAACTGGTCAACGACAAGCGCATACCCGAGATCTCGGACTTGCGCGACGAGACCGACAAGCGCGGCATGCGGCTCGTGATCGAGCTCAAGCGCGACGCGATCCCGAAGGTGGCGCTCAACAAGCTCTACAAGCACACCTCGATGCAGACCACCTTCGGCGTGAACATGGTGGCGCTCGTGGACAACGTGCCGCGCACGCTGAACCTGCGCGCAGTGATCCACAACTACGTGGCCCACCAGCGCGAAGTGATCGTGCGCCGCACCAAGCACGAGCTCTCCGAGAAGGAGGCGCGCGCGCACATCCTGCAAGGGCTGCTGATCGCGCTTGAGAACCTGGACGCGATCATCGAGTTGATCCGTGCTTCGCGCGACCGCGAAGCCGCCCGCGAACAGTTGATCGTGCGCTTCGAGCTGAGCCGCGATTCAGGCGACGGCGATCCTCGACCTGCGCCTCTCCCAGCTGACGGCGCTGGAGGCCGACTCGATCTACCAGGAGCACGCGGACGTCAGCGAGCGAATCGCCGAGTTGCGCGCGATCCTCGGCGACGAGACCCGTGTGATGGCTGTCATCAAGGAGGAGCTCACGGAGATATCTGAGCGCTTCGGCGACGAGCGTCGCACCGACATCACTCACTCCGAAGATGAGATCGACATCGAGGATCTGATCGCCGACCAGCAGATGGTGATCACGATCACCAACACCGGCTACATCAAGTCGCTGCCGCTGGACACCTATCGCCAGCAGCAGCGCGGCGGTCGCGGTGTGACCGGCATGGACATGAAGGACGGCGACTTCATCGAGCACCTGTTCGTGTGCTCCTCGCACGACTACCTGCTGTTCTTCTCCAACCGCGGCAAGGTCTACCGCTCGAAGGTCTATGAGCTGCCCGAGGCATCACGGACGGCCAAGGGCCGCGCGCTCGTCAACGTCCTGCCGCTGCGCGAAGACGAGCGCATCCAGGCCGTGCTCTCCACACGCGACTTCACCGAGACCAAGTACCTCGTGTTCGCCACGCGCGATGGCACCGTCAAGAAGACCGAGCTGCTCGCCTACAACACGCCGATCAAGGCCGACGGCATCATCGCGATCAACATTCGCGACGACGACGAGCTGCTCGCCGTTCGTGCCGTCGATCCCGAGGATGAGGTCATCATGGTCTCCAGAGCCGGTCTGACTGTGCGCTTCGCCGAGTCGGCTGTCCGCTCGATGGGCCGCGACACGACCGGTGTGCGCGGTATGGATGTGGGCAAGGACGGCAAGGTGATCGCGATGGACGTCGCCCGCGACGACATGGATCTGCTTGTCGTGACCGAGAACGGCTACGGCAAGCGCACCCAAATAGACCAGTACCGCAAGACCAATCGCGGCGCCAAGGGCGTCAAGACGATCGGCCTCACCGAGCAGAAGGGTGCGCTCGGCGGTGCGCTCGTCGTGCGTGAGCACCAGGAGCTGGTCTTCATCAGCGTTGGCGGCATGGTTCAGCGAACCGCGGCCGGAGGCATCTCCCGCCAGGGCCGCTCGGCTACCGGTGTGCGTGTGATGAACCTCAAGGACGACGATGTCGTCAGCGCGGTGGCGTTGGTCGTAGACAGCGGGGAGCCGGAGGAGGGTGCAGGCGAGAATGGAGACCCGCCGCCCGAGGCCAGTCAGTTGTCCGGCAGCTTGGACAACGGCGATGTCCCGCTCGAGGAGGCGGCGTCGGATTCGACGACAGACGAACCCGAGGCCTGAACCTACCCACTTCGTCGTCTCGGTCCGCTACATTTCTAGGACCAGAGAAAGGAGGTGGTCCTACGTTGGCTGACAGTATTTGCGGGACTCTGGAGGTGGCCGGCCGTTAGGCCGAAGCACTCGGCTGGACCCGCCTAGCGGATTCCAACCCGGGCCACCATCGCGCAGGTCGCCGGACTTGTCCCTCCGGTTCGCAGCGCTCTCGTCGCGCCGTAGTGGCGTGCTTGGCAACGCGGAAACCTGCGTGATCGTGTCCAGCACAGCTGCAAGCGGAGGGCGCCTGAGTCGAGGGCGCTCTCCGTGTTAACGCGCCAAGCTGGCGCTGACGCTGGGCATGCTGACTGCGTCCTGGAAGCACAGAGTGCACGTAGTCAGTACTGAAAGGTATTGCACCCGACCGGCGCGTCCAGAGCTCGACCGCCAAGAAAGACTCGGCTAGTGAACTGCTTCTCAGGCAGCGGTGGGCAGATACTGACGCCAGGCCGCCGGAATCGTGGGGCTGGCGACGTGGATGAAGATCTCCGCGCGCGGTGTGCGTGGCTTATGCCGTGGGTGCATCCCGGCTTGTCGAGGCAGCATGTCGCCCTTGCGTCGGTTGCACGGCGCGCACGAGGCCACGATGTTGTCCCAGCTCGAAGTTCCGCCCTTCGAGCGCGGGATCACATGGTCGACAGTCAGGTTGGAGCGCGACCCGCAGTACTGGCAGGTCCAGCTGTCGCGCGCGAAGACGGCGCGACGCGTGATCTTGCGACGGTGAGTGTCTCGTGGCACGTGCACATAGCTGACAAGCCGGATCACTACGGGACGAGCTAGCGTCGAGCTCTCGGAGTGCAGCGCCCACAGGCCGCGCTCGATCAGCTCGGCCTTCTCCTTCAAGAGCAAGACCACGGCGCGACGCACTGAGCAGACGTTGATCGGCTCGAAAGTCGCGTTGAGTACGAGCACCCGGCCACCCATCGCCGTATTCGACGATGAGCTCGGTCCGTGCCGCTGGTGCTCTGCGGGCGACACGGACCCCACTGGCTCTGTGGGCGCCGTGCTTTCCATCTTCAGCGCCGGAGTGTAGCGGTCCGTCGGTCCGTCCGCCGCTCATCTGGGCTCGCTCATGTCGCGAGCGAGCTCCGACGGCCACTCGTGCTGCTCCTCAGCTGAGGCAGAACTGGTAACAAATCAAGCTGCCGGATAAGAGCCCAATACGCGCACCTGTTCGCACATGGCATGCAAGCCTGTGAGCGCATGGGAGACGACCTCCTCCTGTAGCGATCCTTCGAGATCGACAAAGAACATGTAGTGCCCGAGCTGCTCACGCATCGGGCGCGACTCGATCTTCGTCAGGTTGATCTCGCGCCTGGCGAACTCGTTCAAGCACATCACCAGCCAGCCCGCATGGTCGGCGCCGGCGCCCCAGAACACGAGTGAAGTCTTGTGCCCGTTGCCTGTCTGTGCGCGCAGCTGCGGAGCCCCCGAGCCAGAGTCGGCCCTCGCAAGCCAAACGAAGCGCGTCTCGTTGTCCTCGCGATCCTGAATCCCCTCGGCGATCACGACGCACTCATACAGCTCAGAGGCCAGCCTTGTACCGATTGCAGCCAGCGAGTCGTCCTTGCGCTCGCTCACCAGTCGCACCGCCTCAGCCGTCGAGCTGGCCGCGACGACGCGCGCACGTGTGAGCGGCCCGTGCAGAAAGCGAGTGCACTGGCCCGGAACATGGGGGTGGGAGACAACCGTCTCGATTTGCCCCAGCTCGAGTGGACTTGCTGCGATCAGGTAGTGGCGCACAGGCAGGACGACCTCGCCGACGATCGCGACGTCGCTCGCCTCGCCGGCCAGCGTGTCGAGCGTGACCGTCACCGACCCCTCGATCGAGTTCTCGATCGGCACGAGCGACCACTCGACGGCTCGCTCTTGCACGGCCATGACTGCATCGCGGATCGTCTCGAGCGCAACCGGTGTCACAGCGCCGGCAGCGACGCTGCCGAGCAGCGCCTCCTCGCTGAACGTTCCCTCCGGCCCCAGGTAGCCGGCGCTCGGCGCCGCGCGCTAGGAGCCGGAGGCATCTACGGTGTCCGTCATCTCCGCTGTGCGCGTCGGGCTCACCGCGCGCGAGGCCGGGCCTTCGCTCAGTGCGATTCGCACAGCCTCCGCCTCCTCTGGCGAGAGCTCCAGCTCGCCTTGACCGTCGCGCACCTGCTTGGCATACACGCGCGCTTGGTCGCGATGGTGGATGCAAGTCAGCACGACGCCGGACTGCCTGCCGTCGAGCAGTGCGATCGAAACCGACTGCTGTCCGGAGAGCTCGTTGTAGGCGTCGTAGCGCACCAACGCCTGATGAGAGACTGCGCCGGTCAGCGCGAGCTCGACGTTGTCGAGACGATTGTCCAAGTGTTGGGCCACATCGCCCACATATTCTTGCAAGGCTTGGAATGCCTCCTGCAGAGCGGCGCTGTGCGCGATCACGTCCTGCTGCGCGCCATCCCCGAGCACCAACTTCTGCGCCGCGCGCAGGCTGCGTACCCGGCTCATCAACACGACACACGCGATCAAAGCGATCAGAGCCACCGCGAGCGCCACGAGCGCGACGATGCCCTGCGTGTTGTTCAGCGATGCGGCGCTCACCGCAAACAAGTTAGGGCATCTCTCGGCTGGGCTGTGCGGGTGAGGCTGGCTCGTGGCCATCGGCGGGTCATGAACCTCGGTCTCCTCCCAGCACGCCGCCCCGGGAACGATGGTCTCCCAATAGGCCGACGCGCGTCGGCCTATTTCCCAAAGATCACGATGAAGCTGGCCTTGTTGTTTTCGACGTCGGTCTCGCCGGGAACCGGCACGACGTCGACGGTCGACGCGCGAGGCGGCTTCGAGCGTGACCCCCTTCACCGTCACGTTGGCGTTGTAGGTCTGTCCCGGTTCGGTCTTTTCGATCGTGTGTGACGCCGTGAGCGTTTTGCCTTCGGTCGTGACCGACACGTTCACCTTGACGTCGGTCTCTGGGTTGGACCCGGAGTCTTCGACCATCGCCGTAAAGGTTGGGTTGGCGCCGCCGCTGACGTGGTTGAGCGTCGGCGAGGGTTCGAGCGTGTTGGTGCCGACGCTCACGCCCTTGAGTGCGGACCCGTGCGTGCCGGACGTCACCGCCCCGGAGCTTGCCGTCGCCTGACCCGGTGAGCTTCGACTTGCACCGTGGACGGCGTCAACCAGCCGAGGTTCGGCAAGAAGCGACTCGGCGCGGTCGTCTGTCCGCTGGCCCCGCCCGAGGCGAGCGTCTGCTGTATCAGCGGGACCACTCGCTGGGAGTAGAGGATGTCTGAGGCGAGGAAGATCTCCATCGCCCCCGCGATGTAGGTGCTGGCCTGCTGGGCTTTGCCGCCGAGCGCTTCGCGCACGAGTCCCGCGGTCTTGGTGAGCCCTTCCACGCGCAGGTTGAGCGCGAGCAGCAGGTTGCGTTGCGCCGAGGTCATCTCGCTCGGCACGCTCAGCCCCTTGGCGTGTTCGGCGATTTCTTCGGACTGGCGGCGCAGCTGGTCGACCTGCGTCTCCACGTCGAGCGCCTGCTTGCCGCCGGCGGAGGAGAGCGTCGTGAACAAGGGCTTGCGCAACCTGGGATTCGGACTGCGCGGCGATCTGGTTGACGTTCTGGTTGTAGCTTTCGAGCGCCTGCTGTTTGCCCCGCTTCAAACAACCGTTGACAAGCAGCACGATCGCGATCAGCAACACCACCCCGACGCCGGCGGCGATGCGCCGGCGCACCATCATCGCGTGATGGTCGATCGAGGATGCGCCACCGCCTCCCGCGCCCGTTCCTCCCCCGCCCTGTTGGGGACGGCGCGGCTGTGGTCGCGACTGTTGTTGAGTGCGCGCCGGCCGGACTGTGGTCGGCGGCTCCTCGTCCTCGTCGTCGAAGAACGACAAAAGAGTGCTCCTTGCAGGGGCTTGTGAAGCACATCAGTATGACCCCACCGTCAGCCGGAATGTTTGCTGCAACTTCTCAGTCAGTGCCGGATCGCACGATCTTGCGGCAGGGAAGGGGCTGGCCGCGGCGAACGCGGAGGCGGTGGACTCCTCCAAAACCCTCCTCCAGGGCGGCGCTTGTGGCGGCGCGGACACGCCTCCCGCACATCCGCCTACCCTCCATGACAGGGGGTCCCCGAATGGCGGCGCACCCGGGAGGCTGGTTCCGCGCACACCGGCGCACCCGGAGATCCGCATCGCCGACGAGCGCCCCACGCGTCGGGGCGAGCTGCTGCTCGGGCGCTACCTGCTGCAGGAGCGCCTCGGCGCCGGAGGCTTCGGCACCGTGTGGCGCGCGCACGACGAGCAGCTCGATCGCGCCGTCGCGGTCAAGCGCATACCGCTGCCTTCCGAGGAGGACCGCGAGCGAGCCACGCGCGAGGCGCATGCCACGGCCCGACTCGCGCACCCGGCGATCGTCGCGTTGTACGAGGCCAGCTCGGACGAGGACGCCTTCTACCTGATCTCGGAGTTGATCGACGGAGCGACGCTAGCCGAGCTGATTTCCGACGACCAGCTCGCAGACGAGGAGGTGCTCGAGATTGGCGTGGCGTTGCTGAGCGCGCTAGAGCACGCTCACGCGCGCGGCGTGATCCATCGTGACGTCAAGCCCCAAAACGTGCTCGTGCCAAGCGACGGCGCCGAGCACACGCCGACCCGCGGTGCGAGCCCGCAGCCGGCAAAGCTCGCGGACTTCGGCGGCGCTAGGCTGGCCGGCGACGATGCTTTGACGCGTACCGGGGACGTGCTCGGCACGCTTGCCTACATGGCACCAGAGCAGAGCGAGGGCCATGAGGCTGGTCCCGAAGCTGACCTGTATTCGCTCGCGCTTGTCCTGTATGAGGCTTTGAGCGGCGTCAACCCAGTGCGCGGGAGAACCCCGGCCGCCACGGCGCGCCGTATCGGCGCACCCGTGGAGTCGTTGGAGCGTCGTCGTCGCGACCTCCCGCGCGAGCTCACGCGCGCGTTGGACAGGGGCCTGCTCCCAGACCCGGAGCTGCGCGGTACGCTCGCCGACCTGCACGACGTACTTGAGCGTGCACTTGAGCAGGGTCTGAGACCACGACTCTTCGCTCGTCGCGGTCCACGTCGCCAGCCCGACTCAACGGCGCTGCAAGACGGTGCTCAGGATCGCTCAGCTTTTCGGGCCCGCGCCAACTCGGATCGCACATGGCCGGCTGCTCCCGGTGTGCGCCCCGCCAACGCCCGGGTTGCGCCGAGTGTCGACGCCCGCCGTGCCGCTCGCGATGTCGAGCCCCGCGATCTGGATGACGAGCTCGACGAACATGAGGACCGTGCGCGTAGGAGCCACACGCTGGCGCTGCCAAGACTGCTGTGGCTCGGCTGCCTGCTTGCGCTCGCCGCTTGGCAGGCCTTCGCCGGCCTACCCGGGATATCCCTGCTGGTGCTTGCCGCCGGCGCTCCCCTGCTGGCGCTGCCACGCCGCTCAGGTCCCGGTTGGCTGGCTGCGGCGTTGGCGCCAGCGCTCGGGCTTGCCGGCTTGGCGGGCGCTTTTCCGGCGCTTGCCGGCCAGCGCTCGAGCTGGCCGGCGCGCGCCGGACTGGCCGCGCTCGGCTTCTGGTGGTTGGCGCTCGCGGAGTCATTGCTGAGGCGTAGGCTGTGGCTCGGCCCACCAGCAGGACTGCCGCCAAGGACGGCATGGGAGAGCTCGATCAACGCAGCCGCCATGCACGTGATCGCGACAACGTTCACAGTTGAGCTACTGCTCGGTGCGGCGGTGTGGGCGCTTGCGAGCGCGATCCTGCCGTGGCTCGTACGTGGCCGCAGCGCCGCCCTGGACGTGGGTGCGGCAATCGTATGGACGATCGCGTTGCTTGCCGCGGTGCCGCTGCTCGAACGGGCGCTGCTTGCACAAGCAAGCCAACCAAGTCCGCGCGGTGCGCTGCTTGGAGCGGTTCTAGGCTGTGCGCTGGCGATCTGCGCGCGCGCCTTGCGCGGCCCTGTTTAGCCGCATGGGCACACTCCCATCGCACGCGGCCCTTAGAGTGGGTATCGAAATGCGGCTACCCCGGATGCGCCAGGCGCTTGTCGCGGCCAATCCGAGCTGCTGCTTTCGAGGTGCCCCCTGAGATGAATCCGCTGAGGACACTGGAGAACATGATCGCCGGCCTCGTCGAAGGCACGTTCGGACGCGTCTTCAAAGCCGAGGTCCGTCCGATGGAGCTCGCGCACAAGTTGGCCCGCGAGATGGACGAGAACAAGACGATCTCCGTCTCGCGCGTGTACGCACCCAACGAATACTCGGTTTGGCTCTCGCCACGCGACCGCGCCCGCTACGAGGGTGTCGAGCAAGAGGTAATCGACGAACTGTGCGCCTATCTACTCGAGCACGCGCGCGGCGAGGACCTGGCACTCGCTTCGCGCCCGCAGATCTTCTTTCACACCGACGAGAACCTGCAGCTCGGCGAATTCGGCATCGAAGCGCGGCTGGCAAGGCTCGAGGAAGAGCTACCGGAGAGCGAGGAGCCGTCTCGGCCGGCTCCTGCTGCCCGCCGCACATCGGCTGCATCCGCCGCCGGCGCGAGTGCGGTGATCAGGCCCGCCGGCTCGGCTGTCGGGGCTCGTTCTCCCGCCGCTGCATCCCCGCCTGCCCATATGGAGCCCGAAGAGGTCGGCAACACGATGATCTTCAGCAACTCCCAGCGCACGCGCGACGCCGTCGAGCAGAGCGGTGCGCGCCGGCGGCCCAAGGCGCTGCTACTGGTCTCGGGCAGGCGTCTGCTTGTCGCCCCCGCGGGGCGACGATCGGGCGCAGCCGCGACTGCGACATCGTGCTCGAGGACTCAAGCATCTCGCGCCGCCACGCCGAGCTTCGTCCCGGTGGCCAAGGTTGGACGATCGAGGACCTCGGCTCCACCAATGGGGTGCGCGTCAATGGCAACACGGTCCACGGCCCGCGGGAAGTGCGCACAGGGGACCGCATCGAGATCGGCTCGACTGAGATGCTTTTCGAGATCGCCCCATGAACAATCTCGCGCCCGTGTCGGTGATGTTGAAGTTCGGCTTCCTGGCTGTCATGTACCTGTTCCTGTCTGTGGGTGGCGCGCAGCGCTCTGCGCGACCTGCGCGGCAACGAGGCGCAGGTCTCGGCACTGGACCGAGGCGCTGCGCAGGCGGGGACCGTGCCCGCCGATGCGACCGGTTTGCACTCGGCCTCAACGCTCGGGCCCGCCGATCTGCTCGGCCGCGAACCGCGCCTGGTGGTCGAGCGCGCCCCTGGCCACGAGCCGGGGATGATCTATGACCTTGGCGGCGACGTCGTCTTCGGCCGTGGGGACACCGCCGAGATACGCTTGAGCGATCCGTTCGCTTCCTCGCGCCATGCGCGCGTATACGAGCAGGGGAAGATCCTCGTGATCGAGGATCTCGGCTCAACCAACGGCACTTATCTCAATGAGGAGCTGCTCGACGGCCCACGTCCACTGCACCCCGGCGATCGTGTGCGCATCGGCGATTCCGAATTCGTCTTCGAGGTCGACTGAGGTGTCGCCTGCGCCCGCCGGATCTCTGCGATCTCGTCGAGGAGACCGAACCCCGCAGGGAATACCGTTGATGCTGCGCGTGGCCGAACACTGGTCTGGCACCGACACCGGCCTGCAACGCCGTGCCAACGAGGATTCGCTGCTCGTACGCTCGCCGCTGTTCGTCGTCGCCGACGGGATGGGTGGTGCGCAGGCTGGCGAGGTTGCCTCCAGCGTCGCGGTCGACACCTTTCGCGCGGGTCTGGAGAACGGCGAGGATCCCGAGCGCAGCCTCGTAGCTCAGGTCGAGCAGGCCAACTCTCGCATCAACGAGCTGTCGCACAGCAACGCCGAGCACGCGGGCATGGGCACCACGATCACGGCCGTGTACGTCGGCGAGTGGGACGTCGCGATCGCACATGTCGGCGACTCGCGCGCGTACTGCGTGCGCGACGGCGAGCTGTTGCGCCTCACAGACGACCATTCGCTCGTGGACGAGCTGATCCGCCAGGGCAAGCTGACCCCCGAGGAAGCCGAGGAGCATCCGCAGCGCTCGGTGATCACGCGTGCGCTTGGGCCAGAGGCGACGGTCGAGGTGGACGTGCGCTCCTTCCGCGGTCGTCCCGGCGATGTCTATCTGCTCTGTAGCGACGGTCTGACGACGATGGTTGGGGAGGCGGAGCTGTTGCGCTTGATCGCATCGCACGAGCGTTTGGCGGACGTTGGCGAGGCGCTGATCGCGGCCGCCAACAGTGCGGGCGGCAAGGACAACATCACCGTCGTGTTGTTGCGCTTGGAGGAGGTGTTCAGCGAGGCCGAGCGGTCCGGCGGCGGTCACACAATTATCACTGCCGTCGCGACCGCGCCACTGGCCTCCTCACAGTCACAGGAACGAACTTCTATCCCAATTTCACAAGCCGGCACGGACGTGGTTGTGCGAGATGACGAATACGCCGAGCAGCCGCTGAGCGTCAACGGCGAACAGGCCCACTCGCCGTCGGCGACCCCGCGTCGCCCGCGCTGGCCCGAGCAAGCCTCGCAATCCACAAAAAGTGCCCGCTTGCGTAGACGCCTGCGCCGCGTGCGCACACTCGTCGTGTTGTCGACCGTCGTCGGCTTGCTGGCGGCGGCGGCTTACTTGGCTTTGCAGTCGGTCTACTTCATCGGTACCAACCAGCGCGGGCTCGTGACGATGTACAACGGCCTGCCCTACGAACTCCCCGGCAAAATCAAGCTGTACACAAGCGATTATGTTTCGGGCGTGAGCGCCTCGACGCTCGTGCCCGCCCGTCGCCAGGCGCTGCTCGACCATTCGCTGCGCTCCGAAGGCGACGCCGCCGAACTGATGCGCGAGCTCGAACTGGGGCAGCTGAGCGAAGGATGAGCCGGCTTACCGCCCCGACAGTCGTCGATCTCGCCGCCAGCCCTTGGACAGGCTCAGACGGCGGTGCTCGCACGTGAACCGTCCCATCGTCCGTTTGTATGGCCTGGTCGTGGTGCTGTTCGCGGTGCTGATCGCCTTCACCTCGCGCTGGACCGTTTTTGAAGCCTCCTCGCTGCGCACAAGCGAACTGAACGTGCGTGGCTTGCTTCAGCAGGAGCGGATCGACCGCGGGCCAATCCTGGCGGCGAACGGTGCCGTGCTAGCTCATAGCGTGCGTGGAGCCGAAGGCACCTATTTGCGCAGCTATCCGCGCGGGAGCGAGTTCACCGCGCCGGTCGGCTACTCCTTCGTCGAACGCGGGCAGGTGGGTTTGGAGCTGTACCGCAACGCCGCGCTCGACGGCGAGACTGGCACCAGCGTGCAGAGCATCCTCGACCAGCTGCAAGGGCGCAAGCCACAGGGCAACACGGTCGTCACGACACTCCAGCCCTCGGCTCAGCAGACGGCGATCACCGCGCTGGGCGAACACGAAGGCGCGGTCGTGGCGCTCGACCCGCGCACCGGAGCCGTCGAGGTGATGGCCTCCACGCCGAACTACGACGCAAACGCCGCCGCCTCACGTCGCAGCTACGAACGGGTCGAGCGCGAGCCCGGCGCACCGCTATTGAACCGCGCCGTCCAATATGGCTACGCCCCGGGCTCGACGTTCAAGGTCGTGACCGCCACCGCCGCGATCGACACTGGACAGTTCACTCCGGAATCGACTTTGAGCGGGCACAACGAACTGCTTGTCTCCGGCTTTCCGCTGAAAAATGACGACAACGAGAGCTTCGGCGAGATTACGCTCACCGAAGCTCTCGCCCATTCGGTGAACACTGTCTACGCACAGGTGGCGGAGCGTCTTGGCAAGGCCACGATGGCGCGCTACATGCGCCGTTTCGGCTTTGACCGCAAGCCGCAGCTCGATTACCCCGCGAAGGAGATGTCTGCCAGCGGCGAGTACCTGAACGGAAGGCTGATCGCGCCGACTAGCACATACGTCGATGTGGGTCGCATGGGCATCGGCCAGGACAAGCTCGAGGTGACGCCGCTGCAGATGGCCGAGGTGGCTGCCGCCGTCGCCAACGACGGCACGCTGATGGTCCCTCACCTGACCTCCGCGATCGTCGAACCGGATGGGCACGTGCTGCAACGCATCACTCCCAAAGTGCAGTCGATAGTGATGAAGCGCTCGACCGCGGCGGCGGTCACTGGAATGATGGAAGCGGTCGTCTACAGTCCTGGCGCGACCGGCACCAGCGCACAGATTCCCGGCGTGCGGGTTGCCGGCAAGACGGGCACCGCCGAAACCCAGATCGGCACGGCGATCAACAACGTTTGGTTCATCGCGTTCGCGCCCGCCCAGAACCCGACGGTCGCCGTCGCGGTAACGCTCAAGGGCGTGCCGGGCCAGGGCGCCACGTTCGCCGCGCCAGTGGCCAAGCAAGTGATGGAAGCGTTGCTCAAATGAGCACGATCGAGGCAGGCACGGTCATCGACGGGCGCTATCGCGTCTCGTCGAGGCTTGGCTCTGGGGGGATGGCCGACGTGTACCTCGCCCACGACACGCTGCTCGGCAGGCAGGTGGCGCTGAAGCTGCTGCACCACCGCTTCGCCGAGGACCAGGAGTTCGTCGAGCGCTTCCGTCGCGAGGCCTCCAGCGCCGCTGGCCTCTCTCACCCCAACGTTGTCGCCGTGTTCGACCGGGGCGAGTGGGACGGCACCTACTACATCGCGATGGAGTACTTGCCGGGGCGCTCGCTGAAGGCGGTCGTGCGCGAGCATGGGCCGCTGTCGCCATCAGACGCGACCGACATTGTCGTGCAGATCTTGCTGGCCGTCCGTTTCGCCCATCGCCGCGGGATCATCCACCGCGACATCAAGCCCCATAACGTGATCCTCGACGAGGAGGGGCGTGCGAAGGTCACCGACTTCGGGATTGCGCGTGCGGGCGCCTCGGACATGACGCTCACCGGCTCGATCATGGGCACGGCGCAGTACCTCTCACCCGAGCAGGCCCAAGGGCACGCGGTCAGCGAGACCTCTGACCTGTACGCGGTCGGCGTCGTTCTCTACGAGTTGCTGACCGGCAGCGTGCCGTTCGAGGGCGAATCGGCCGTGACGATCGCGCTCAAGCAGGTCTCGGCGGAGCCGACCCCGCCGAGTCAGCGCAACCCCGAAGTGCCGCCGGCGCTCGACGCGGTCGTGATGCGCTCGCTGGCCAAGGATCCTCTGGCGCGCTTTGCAAGCGCAGACGAGTTCATCGCTGCGCTGCAGCAAGCGCGTGAAGGCATCTCTCCGGCGCCCGCGCCAGCCTTCAACGGCGCTCCGCCTACGCAGACCGCGGCGGCAGCCGCACTGGTGGTGCCGCCGCTACCACCGGAGGAGACGCACTCGGCCGAGGACGACGCCCGCAAGCGCAAGCGTGCCTGGTGGATCGCCGCGGGCTTGGCGGCGCTTGCGATTGTGGCGGCGGTACTGCTGTTGTTGCTATTGCCTGGATCAAAGACGGGCAGTGTGAGCGTGCCTGAAGTCACGGGCGAGACGCAGCCGGCGGCGGTGACATCTCTGCAGCGAGTCGGGCTGACACCGGTGGTCTCGCTGACCTCCAACGCGGACGTCGCAAACGGTCTGGTGGTCGGCACCACGCCTCCTCACGGGACGCTTGTCGCGAAGGGCTCGCGCGTGAGCGTGTATCGTGTCCTCCGGCCCGGAAACTCTTGGGTCTGCCGGACGTCATCCACAAGACGAGCGACGAAGCCCTGAAGATCCTGCGCAAGAAGGGCTTTCAGCCGACCGTCCAAAACCAGTCGAGCAGCACCGTCGAAAAAGGTCTGGTGATCTCCACCAATCCGGCCGCCGGCATCGAGGTGCAGCACGGTAGCCCCGTCACGGTATACGTGTCCTCCGGCCCCCAGGAAGTAAGCGTGCCGGAAGTGACGGGCGAATCGCAGGCCGCGGCGACAGCGACGCTCGCGGCCGTCGGACTGAAAGAGACGTGGTCAAGCGCGAAGTCGCCGAACCAACGCCTGGCACCGTTATCTCGCAGTCCCCGACGGCGGGCTCGTCGTTGAGGGTCGGAGGACAGGTGACGATCGTGGTGGCGCAAGCGCTCAAGCAGGCGGCCGTGCCCTCGCTCGTCGGCCAAAGCGAAGCGCAGGCAGTCGCGACGCTCACTGCCGCCGACCTCACTTCGCATACCGTGCAGCGCACCGTTACCGAACCGAGCAAGGTCGGAACCGTCGTGCAGCAGAGCCCAGCCGCCGGCCACAAGCTGGCCAAGGGCGGCGAAGTGACGATCGCCGTAGGCGTGCTCGCCCAGCAGACCACCTCGACCTCGACCACCACCACTACAACAACCCCAACCACGCCAGCGACGCCGGCGCCCGCGGCGGGCGCGCCGCCTGTGAATGGGTAGCGCGGTTGCGACTCGCTGGTCCTGGGTTGTGCGCGTGCCGGCGTGCGCGTGCCGGCGTGCGCCTGGCCCCGGCCGGTGGGGCTCTTGCGGCCACGGGTCGCGCTCCGACCTCGCCGTAACTACTTGAACAAAGTGATTTCCGAGATCTGCGCCGTTTCGCTGTTTGGCGGCAGCTTGACGATCCAGACCAGGTAATAGCGGTAGACCATACGCGCCGGGTTGATCGCGATCGTGGTGCGCGTTCCGATCTTGCGCGCCGGCGCCAGTTGCGTCCAGCCGAGCGCGGTCAAACTCTGCGAGCCGCCGGACGGAGTGGACGACGGCAGCCCGACCGAGGCGTAGACGCCGGCGCGAAAGCCTGGCGTGGGCGTCTGAATCTCGATCGCGCTCGCCGGCACGCCAGGATCGGCGTCGAGCGCGACGCCGAGGCCCGGCTTGCCCAAGTTGCCTTCGATGTAGTGCTCCGTGCTCCACGAAGTCGTTAGGTCGCCGTCGACCACGCTCGCCACGTCTTCGGCGTGTTCTGGCCCAGTGCCGAATGGGTTGTATGAGCTGGCCGCTTCCTGTTTGAGCACGACAGGCGTGACGCCTGCGCTTGAGTGCACGTCTGGTGCCACGCCCGTGCCGCTGTGCGTGTGGCCCGCCAGCGCGACGAGCGCGAGCGCGACGATCGCCGCGAGCAGCACCAACGAGATCGCCCAGCGTGCTGGGTGGCGCAGGCGCCACGGCAGCAGGCGCCTGGCCGGCGAGTGCAGGGTGCGCAGGACCGCGGTGACCTCGCCTGTCGTCTGTCCGGAGCGAGCCGTCTCGATCGCCAGCGCCTCCTCCATGTCGGCGATCATGGTTGCCATGTCTGGGTAGCGCCGCTGGAGATCCTTGGCGGTGGCGCGTTCGACGACAGCCGCGGTCGCCGCCGAGACCTCGGTACGCGCCAGCTGCACGTCTGGGACCTCCTCGCGCACGTGCATCATCGCGACCGCCACCGGCGAGGAGCCTTTGTATGGGACTGAGCCTGTCAGCATCTCGTAGAGGACCACGCCGAGCGAGTAAACGTCCGACTGGCCGGTGACCGGCTGCCCAAGTGCCTGCTCCGGCGAGACGTAGTCGGTGGTGCCGAGTACGCGCCCGTCCATCGTCAGGCCTTCCTCTGTCAGCGTGCGCGCGATGCCGAAGTCGGTGATCTTCGCGCCGCCCTCTCCGCCGAGCAGCACGTTCTGCGGCTTGACGTCGCGGTGGACGATCTCCTGTAGGTGTGCGGCGCCTAGCGCCCGAGCTATCTCGATCCCGTAGGCGAGCGCCGTGGGCACCTCCAGCGGCGCGTCGCGACGGATCAGATCCTTGAGCGTCTCGCCGGCGACATGCTCGAGCACGATGTACGGAGTCCCGCTTGACTCGCCCTGGACCGCACCTGAGCCCTCGCCGACATCCCACTCGCCGGCGTCGATCACGGTCACGATGTGCGGGTGGTTGAGCTGCGCCACGGCGCGCGCCTCGCGCCGAAAGCGCTCCAGCTGCCCGGAGTCCGAGGCGATCTCGCGGTGCATCAACTTGATCGCAACCTCGCGTTCGAGCAAGGTGTCGAACGCGCGGTAGACGGTGCTCATACCGCCGTGCCCGATCTGCTCGTCGAGGCGGTAGCGACCGCCTAGTGTGGTGCCAAGGATGGCGCTGTTCACAGTTTGAGCCTCGAATGCTTGAGTATGCCAACGCTTGCCGGCCTGAGCGTGGGCTGCTTATTTTTTGGGATTGAAGGGCGTGCTAACAGGTGTTATCGCGCATGTACCGGATCACATAAGCCGCCAGCGCACCTCTGTAGGCGATACATGCAGGTAGCAGTCGGGCGCGTCGACGTCGATCGAGTGCGTTTGAACTGGCGAGCGTGGACAGGAACGCGCTCGCTGCGCCTGCCGCCAGCGGCAGCACGGGCGCGCTTGGCGCGTCGGTTTGGGCCTGTTGGCGTATCAGACGCGTGCCCTGCAGCAGGGTAGCGGCGGCGATCACTGGCAGTCCCACTGTCCACGAGAGCTCCTCCGCGTCCTGGCGCGAGAAGCCGCGTGCCCTGGCGGCGGCCAACGTTGCCCCGCTGCGCGACACGCCCGGGATCAGCGCCAGCGCTTGGGCCACTCCCAGCGCCAGGCCGTCGCTTGCTGTTGGGCATATGGCGTCGATTTTTGCGGGGGTTGTGTTGCTCTCAAAATGGCGATGCCCCTCGCGCGTGCGCGAGGCATGCCACTTTTTGTAGACCTCCACGCTCCCCATCGCGGCCGATCCGGCCAGCAAGCCGTAGGCGATCTTGGTCGGAGTGCCCAAACGTCGCTCGATCTGATCCCCCAGTGCATAACCCGCCAGCGCGGGCGGCGCCAACGCCGCGACCAGGAAGCCGATCCCTGTACCAGGGCGCTTGCGCGTCAAACGCTCGGAGTCAAGCGTAGTAGCCGTGTTGCGTTCGCGCGGACGGCTCCCCGATGGAGGACGCAGTAGCAGCGCGAGAGCCGTGCCCGCGTGTAGCGCCACCTCGAAGGACTTGCGCAGCCTTGGGTCGAGTTGCACATAGGGCCAGTTGGCCAGCCACGGGACGAGCGTGGTATGCGCCGAGGAGGAGACCGGCAGCAGCTCGGTGGGGCCGTGCAGCAGGCCGAGGATCACGGCGTGGCGCAGCGGCAGCGCGCGCCCGGAGCCCTGCATCCTGGCCGCCGTCAACCTGCGTCGACCGCGGGCTGGTGCTCCTCGGCCACTGCGGCCGGTGGTCGCGAGCGGCGGCGAACGACCGCATAGACGATGCCCGCGACGATCAGCAAGACGATCGCGTAGTCGACGTACTCAAAGGCCTTGCGCACGCTCGTCCAGTCGCTGCCGAGCGCGTGGCCCGCGAACGCCAGCGCCAGCACCCAGGGGATCGTGCCGAGCAGCGAGAACAGCGTGAAACGTCCAAGTGGCATGCGCGATACGCCCGCGGGCAGCGATACGAAGGCGCGCACCAGCGGGATCATGCGTCCGAACAGCACCGTCGGCTCACCGTAGCGTTGGAAGAAGCGGTCGGCCCGCTGTATCTGGGCGGGTCCCATGTGTAGCTTGGCTCCGTGGCGTTCGAACAGCTCCAGGCGACCGCCGCGCCCGATGCCGTAGGCGATCCACGAGCCGACCATCGTGCCGAGCAGTCCCGCCAGCACGACCCCGGTCATCGTCATATGGTGGTGTGCTGCGCTCTGTGTTGGGTCCGCAACGGCAAAGCCGGCGAACAGCATCACGACCTCCGAGGGGATCGGGATGCAGGCGCTGGAGATCGCCATCAACGCGAAGATCCCCGGCAGCCCGGCATCGCGCACGAAGTGCGAGATCGAGTTGACCAGCGATTCTGAGATTGACGCTAGGACGAGGACGTGGGCCATCAACTCGCAACGATACCTGTCGTTTGCGCATTCGCTGCCGCACAGCACCGCCCGAGCGGGCCCACAGAGCCGCCCACGCCCCCGCGGGCGCTAGCGTGCCCCAGCGATGCGTGTCTGGATCGACCTCACCAACAGCCCGCATGTGCTCGTCATGCGCCCAGTAATCGAGCTGCTGCGAGCCGACGGGCACGAAGTGCGCGTGACCGCGCGAGACTTCGCGCAGACGCTGCAGCTACTCGATCGCTTTGCAATCGAGCACACCGCCATCGGTCACCATCGTGGCGAACGTCTGGCCGATAAGGCGGTGGGGCTTGTCAGTCGCTCGACGGCACTGGTGCGCTGGGCGCGTGAGGAGTCGCGGCGCTCGGCGCCGGCCCGGCAGGCCGGCACGGTCCCGGGCGGCGCCCGCCTTGCCCGGTCCTTCGACATCGCACTCGGTCACGGCTCCAACGACATCAGCGTCGCGTCGCGCCTGCTGCGGATTCCCTGCTCGACGACGTTCGACTATGAGTGGGCGGCGGTCCAGCACCACGTCAACTGCCGCCTCGCACAAGCGGTGGTGGTACCCGACGCGATCCCGCCCGAGCGCTTGGATCGCTACGGCGCGAAGGGCAAGATCCACGCCTACGAGGGGCTCAAGGAGGAGTACTACCTCGCTGACTTTGAGCCTGACGAGGCGGTGCTTGCCGAGCTTGAGATCGACCGCGAGAGGCCGCTCGTGATAGTCAGAACTCCTCCCGAGGTGTCGCTCTATCACCGTTTCGAAAACGATCTGTTTGCCGACGTGCTCGCACGGCTGCGCGAGGCTGCGCGCGATCAGGGGGTGCAGTCCGTCGTGCTGCCCAGAACCGCCGACCAGCGCGCACAGTTGCGCGGTGTCGAGGGCTTTACCGTGCCCGCGCAGGCGATCGACGCACAGTCTCTGATCGCCTACGCCGATCTGGTGATCTCGGCTGGGGGTACGATGAACCGCGAGGCGGTTGCGCTCGGTATGCCGGTCTATACAACCTTCGAGGGTCGCCTGGGGGCGGTAGACGAGCGCCTGATCGATGAAGGGCGCTTGCGTAAGCTGGCCGGTGCAGAGCAACTCGACCTGGCCAAGCGCGACCCTACGAATGTCGCAAATCGCGTCCGCCGCGATCCTCGGCGGCTGGTGGAGCTGTTGCTCTCGCCACTTTCGCCCTGAGACGCCCTAGAATCAAGGCCAATGCGCCGACGGATCAGTGCGCCGGCCTTGTCCCTGACCCGGCACTCGCTACTGAGGCTCGCGCTCGACGGCGCGCTTGTCGCGCTCGCCTATTGGCTTGCCTTCGAGCTGCGCTTCGACAACGGGCCCCAAGGTCGCTACGAGAAGCTGTTCGAACGTACCTTCTGGTGGGTGCTCGGCGGTAGCCTCGTGGTGCTGGCGCTCTCGCGTGTCTACCAGCGCCGCTGGCGCTATTCAGGCCAGCGTGACTACGAGGCGGTGGCGCGCGCAGTCGTCGTGATCGTGGCGCTCACAGTGGTGGCGGTGGCGGTTGTGCGCCCAGTGCAGATCCCCCATCTGCTGGCCCATCGCGGGGCCGCCGCCGGTCAAGCCTCGGACGCGAGCTCGAGCACGACCGCGCTCGAGCTGCCCGATGGCGTGATCGCGCTGTTCTTCCTGTTGTCGCTACTGCTCCTGATTGGTGTGCGCGTCGTCGCTCGCAGCCTGTACGAGCGACGTCCGCTCGGAGGCTTTCGCGCCGGTGGGCGCAGCGAGCGCAACGTCTTGATCGTCGGCGCCGGCGACGGCGGCAGGCTTGTGCTGCGCGAGATCCTGCGTAACCGCGAGCTTGGCTTGCAGCCAGTCGGCTTCCTCGACGACGACGCGCGCAAGCACGGCTTGCGCATCGATGGCGTGAAGGTGCGCGGCAACACTGAAAGCGATCTGCCGCGCATCCTCGACGAGTCCGAGCCCGACGAAGTGATCATCGCGATTCCCTCCGCGCCGGGCTCGACCCGTGCGCGCGTCGTGCGTGAGTGCCGCCGCCGCTCGGTGCCGGTGCGCACGCTGCCGACTGTGTTCGAGCTACTCCAGGACCAGGCAGGGATCTCACGGCAGGTGCGCGAGGTGCGCGTGGAGGACGTGCTTGGCCGCGAGCCCGTCTTGATGGAGCTCGATCGCGTCGGCGCCTATCTTGCCGGCGAGACTGTGCTCGTGACCGGAGCCGGCGGCTCGATCGGCTCGGAGCTGTGCCGCCAGATCGCGCGCGTCGGGCCGCGCCGGATTGTGCTGCTCGACCATGCCGAGGACAACCTCTTTCAGATCCAGCGCGAGCTGCAGGACGAGCGCCACGTGCAGCCCTCGGTACTGGCGGCGGTGCTGGCCGACTGCAAGGAGGACGAGCGCATGCGCGAGATATTTGCCGAGCACCGTCCCACCGTCGTGTTCCACGCCGCCGCCTACAAGCATGTGGGCCTGATGGAGTCCAACCCGGTCGAGGCAGTGCGCAACAACGCAATAGCCACACGTGTGGTGGCGCATGTCGCTGGGGAGATGGGAGTTGGCCGCTTCGTGCTCGTGTCCACCGACAAGGCGGTCGCGCCGGCGACCGTGATGGGCGCCTCCAAGGCACTGGCGGAGTTCGCGCTGGAGGCGGCCACTGCCCGCTTTGCCGGTACTCGCTACGCGGCCGTGCGCTTCGGCAACGTGCTCGGTTCATCGGGCAGCGTCGTGCCGATCTTCCGCCGCCAGATCGAGCGCGGCGGCCCGGTCACCGTCACCGACGAGCGCATGACGCGTTACTTCATGACGATCCCCGAGGCGGTACAGCTGATCATCCGCTCGGGCTCGCTCGTATCCGACGGCGATCGCGGTGCGGACGTGTTCGTGCTGGACATGGGCGATCCCGTGAGGATCGTGGATCTGGCGCGCGCGATGATCGAGCTCTCGGGGCTCGACCCAGATCGCGACGTGGCCGTCGAGATCGTAGGGCGGCGCGCCGGTGAGAAGCTGCACGAGGAACTGTTCAACCGCTACGAGCAGCCACGACCGACCAAGGCCGAGAAGATCATGCTCGCCGGACGCGAACCGCTATCGCCCGAGACGGTGGAAGCAATGTTCGACGAGATCAGGCTGCTTGTGTTCGAGGGCGACGCCGCCGGGCTGGCCGCAAAGGTGGCGGAGCTATCGACTGTGCGCGCCGAGCTGTCGGACGTCTCCGGACACAACGCTCAGGGCGGGCCGCCCGGCTCGGGACACGGCGCTCAGGCGCCTGCGCCCCTCATAGACTCCCGGGAGCCATGAGCTCTCCTCGAAACGTGTGTACGCCGTGAACGCGCTGCCGCTTGCGCTGTCGCTGACGAGCAGCTTTACCAAGATAGGCGCGATCGCCGGCTTCGCCGCGCTGCTGGGGATCGCGCTGCTGTCGCTGCTGGCCTTCGCCCAGGCGCGTGAGATCAAGCGCCTGCGCGAGTGGGCAGGGCGCGCCCCCGAGCGGGCTGCCGAGATGGAGCAGCGCGTCAGCACCGAGGCCGCCGCTCGTATACAGCGCGCGGGAGCGCCGGCTGGCGCCGCGGCTGGCGGGGTCGCTGGGGCGCGTGTGGTGCCGCGCAAGACTCCGCTCGTCAGCGCGCCGGTGTCCACGGCTGTGAACGCCACGGTGGTGGCGGGAAAGATTGGTGTCCCGCCTGACCCCGCCGTTGTCGGTCCCGCCGACCCGGCGGTAGCCAATCCCGCAGCGGCCAGCTCCGCCAATCCCGCCGCGACAGGTTCCGCCCAAGCCGATCCTGTCACTGCCGCCGCCCTACCAGGCGCGGCTCAACCGGACGCTGTGCTGATCGACGCCGCCCAAGCTAATTCTCTTCAACCCGACACGCCTCCGGCTGTTTCCCCCGTGCCGGGTGTGCCGATGCCCGGCGTCGAGCAGCGCGCCGGGAATGGTGCGGCGGTATCTGCCACGCCCGAGGCGGCCCCTGCGGCCGGGCAGGATCAGCCTGCTCCCGTGTCGCCGCAGGGCGCTGAGGAGTCTGCGGTGCAGCATGCTGAGCAGTCTGCGGCGACTCCGGCAACGGCCGCCGCACGCGCTGCCGTTCCCGTCGCACGTTCACCCTTGCCGCCATCTCCCTCCGCACCGGCGCCACCTGGTGTGCCGGCATCGACCGTGGCGGGGGCAGCCGCGACTGTGCCGCCCGCCTCCGCTACTGCCGCGGCCGCTCAGACAGCTCACCCCGCGGCGTCACGTCCGCCCGGATCTGTGGCGGCGGCTCGGCAAGTGGCTTCCCGCGCGGTTGCGAGCCCACCCGCGCCGGCAGGATCGAAGGGGGCAGAGCCGGGTGCCCGCAAGCCGGCTGTTCCCCGCGCGCGCGGGGGGGATGCCGTTTCGGCAGCTGCCGAAACGCGGATGCCCGACGCCCCGGTGGGCTCGGGCCCGAAGTACTTCAAGCAGGAGCGCTCCTCCGGTCGCACGACCTTGCTGATCCTGGGTGGCGTGGTTCTCGGCGCGGCGGTGATTGTGCTGGCGGTGTCGGCGCTGAAAGGCGGGAGCAAACCGAGCCCGACAGCTACCCAGTCCTCTACGCCTTCCACGGTTGCGCACACGACGGCGCCTGCGCATGCCTCCAACCCGAGCGCGCTCAACGTTGCCGTCTTGAACGGGACGAGTACAAACGGCCTTGCTCACCATCTGGCGGCCGATCTGCAGCAGAGCGGGTTTACGCGTGCGGCGGCCTCCTCGGCGGTGCCGCCCGGGACGCATGCCACTACGGTGGTCCAGTACACCCACGGCCATCGCGCCGATGGGCAGGCTGTGGCGAAAGCGCTTGACGTAAGCCAGGTGCAGCCGATGGAAGCGAGCACCGCGTCGCTGGCCAGCCAAGCGACGGTGGTCGTAGTCGCCGGCGCCGACCAGGCCGCGCAGCTCGGCGGCGGTGGCGCCCAGGGCACCGGCGAACCGGCCGCAGGGGCCAGCGGTGAAGCTGGGACAGGCGCTGGTGGCGCGGTGTCAGGCTCCGGCGACTCCGGCGAAGGCACCGGCGCCGGAAGTGCCGCGGAAGGCACCGCCGGCAGCGGTCAGTGAGCACCCCGCAAGTGGAGCCAGATCGCGCGACAGCCGGCTTCCTGGATGTGCCGGCGCGCTCACCCAAGCCTCGCGAGCGCGGCATCACGCATGTGATCGATCGGGGCCTGTCGGTGGGCCAGGTTGACGGACTGATCGAGACGGTTGGCGACAGTGTGGACATCGTCAAGCTCGGCTGGGGCACGGCGCTTGTGACCGCGAACTTGAAGCCCAAGCTCGAGCGCTATGCGGCGCACGGGATACCCGTGGTGCTCGGCGGGACACTTACGGAGGTCGCGATCAAGCAAGGGCGCGTCGAGGGGTTGATCGCATGGTTGCACGAGCTGGGCTTGCGTCACGTCGAGATCTCCGACGGGACGATCGCGCTGGAGCCCGGGGTCAAGGCCCACCTGATCCGCACGCTCGCGGGCGAATTCACGGTGCTCTCGGAGGTGGGCAGCAAGGATGCCGATTTCATCATGGCGCCCTACGTTTGGGTGGAGCAGATCGAACGCGACCTGGAGGCCGGCGCTTGGAAGGTGATCGCCGAGGCCCGCGAGTCGGGCACGGCTGGCATCTACCGTGCCGACGGCGAGGTGCGCACTGGGTTGATCGACGAGATCGTGCATGCGATTGACGCCGATCGTTTGATCTTCGAGGCGCCGCAACGCGAGCAGCAGGTGTGGCTGTTGCACCGCTTTGGCAGCGAGTGCAACCTCGGCAACATCGCGCCCGAGGACGTGCTCTCGCTGGAGACGCTGCGGCTGGGACTGCGCTCTGACACGGTCGAGCGCTTCGCCCGGGACGGCGAGGCTTGAGCGGCGCGCAGGCCGGTGGCGCTCCGATGCCGGTCGATGGAGGCGCCACACACGCCGGGGCGCGAGGTCGTAGCGCCGGTAGTGGCTCAGGCGAGCACTTGGCGCAAATCGTATTCGCGCTGCTGGTGATCGGCTGCTTTGCGGCGTTGCTGATCACGCAGAGGCTCAAGCACACCCCGACGCTTGTTCAGGAATTCAAGCTCACTAACGCGGTCGCGCCTGCGACTAGCGGCGTGCTCAAGGAAGAGCACATCTCCTTCAAGCTCGCAAAAGCGGATCAGGTGACGGTGACGATCGAAAGCTCCGTAGGCGAAACGGTGGCCACGCTTGTGCGAGACCTGCCCGTGGGACGCTACAAAACGCTGTCGCTGCGCTGGAACGGGCACAAGGGGACCGCGCACGGCTATGTGGTGCTGCAGCGTAGGGATGGCTACACGACGCTGATACCGCGCAACCACGGAGCGCTCGCGCCGCCCGGCGAATACAGCGTGCGTGTGAACCTGCGCAAAGAAGACCGCTCGGTGCCCTCAACACGCACATTCAAGCTGGTCGGACCATGATCGCCACGACCCTGTCCAGCGCGCTCGTGCTAGCCGCGGCTGTGGTTGGCGCACTGGTCGTGATCGCCGGCTTGGTACTCGTAATGCGCCGTGATCCGAGGGCTTTCCCGGTGCTTGCCGTGATCGCACTGCCGTTCAGGCTGCCGATTGCCGCCGATGGACGCACGGTGAACCTGCTGCTGCCGCTGTACGCGGTCGTGGCGGCCGGTGTGCTCGCGCATCTGCTGCCACGCTTGCTGGGTCGCCCCGGCGGCTACGACTCCGGACAGGCGCCGATGCTGCTCGACTGGCTGCTGCTCGCCTCGCTGGGTCTATACACGCTGCAGATCGCCTACTCCGCAGACGCGGGCAAGGGGGCTGAGAATCTTGTGTTCTTCTATATCCCGTTTGGGCTGCTTTATGTGCTGTTGCGCGAGGCGCCTTGGACACGCGCGCTGCTGCTCACATGCCTCGGCGCGGCGGTAGCGCTCGCGGTCCTATTCGCCGGAGTCGGTTTCGTCGAGTACTACCGCAAAGCCCTGTTCCTGAACCCGAAGGTGGTTGCGGCGAACGAGTACGACAACTATTTCAGGGTCAATTCGCTGTTCTTCGATCCGAGTATCTACGGTCGCTTCCTGGCGCTTGTGATGATCGCCGTGACGACTATCGTGCTTTGGGGTCACGAAAAGCGCACACAACTGTGGGGCGCGGCGATCCTCGCTTGGCTGCTTGCGGGGCTCGTGACGAGCTTCTCGCAATCGAGCATCGCCGCTCTGCTGTTTGGCTTGGCGGTCCTTGCCGCCTGGCGCTGGGACGTGCGCGGCACCGTGTACGTATCGGTCGCGCTGGCGACGATCGCGGCGGTGTTCGTGCTCGTGGCGCCGTCGAGCTTGCACTTCGGCTTGAAGGGGTCGAGCGGCTCGGCCAACAATGCGACGAGCGGCCGCGCGAAACTGATCACGGGCGGTCTGGAACTGTTCGTCGATCGGCCGCTCACAGGGTACGGCTCTGGTTCGTTTGAAACCGAGTACCGCCGCCATGGAGGCGGCACGGCCGCGAACGCCGTCTCGGCTTCGCACACGATCCCGGTGACGATCGCCGCCGAGCAGGGGATCGTCGGCCTGGCGCTTTATGTGGCGTTGATCCTTACGGCGCTGACGACACTGTTCCGCGGCGCTGGTCGCTCTCCTCCACGAATCGCGATCGCCGCCTGCTTTGCCGCGCTTGTGCTGCACACCTGGGTGTATGCCGACTTCCTGGAGGATCCGTTGACTTGGACGCTGCTCGGACTCGGGGTGGCGTTTGCGGTAGCGCTTAGTGGGAACCTCAACAGCGGCGACGGTGCTCGCAGGACCGAAGCTGAGACCGCGTCGCCGGCTGCCTCGCAGGGGTGAGGCACCGGTGCATTCGGCTGGGAGTCGCTGCTGCTTGCAAGAGTGAAAGGCAGAGCCGGGAAGGCCGTACGTCGCCGCGGCCGTTAGGTTCCTGCTGGTGCTTGGCTACCTGAAGCGGCTGGTAACGACGGGCGCGGCCTACCAGGCCGCGGAAATCGTTGCCAAGGGCATCGCCGTGATTACGCTGCCGCTGTACACGGCGCACTCCTCGTCGAAAGCGTACGGCGCGTACAACCTGTTGCTGACGACGGTGATCCTGGCGAGCATCGTGCTGCGCCTTGGCGTAGGCGAGGCGTTTGTGCGCTTCTACTTCACCGACACCGATGAGCAGCGCCGCACACGTATCGCGCGCACGGCGACCGCTACGGTCGCCTGGACAACCACGGTCGTGTCACTGATCTGCGTGGTGTTTGCCGGTGTATTGTCGCGTTTGGTACTCGGCTTTGACGATCCGCTGTTGATGGACTGCGCGATCCTCGGATTGTGGGCCTTTACCAACATCGAGATGGCCTACGCGCAGCTGCGTGTGGACGAGCGTGCGCGCGCTTACATGTTCGCCTCGGGCGCGAACGTGGCGATGACGGTTGCCTTCACGATTGCGCTGGTCGTGTTTGCCGGCGAGGGTGCGCGTGGCCTGCTGCTCGGCAATTTCGGCGCGAGCGCGCTCGTGGTGCTCGGCCTTTGGTGGGTTTTGCGCAAGCGTTTTTCGCTGCGTGTGCATGTGGCCGACCTGCGTGCGATGCTCGGCTTCGGTCTGCCAACGGTGCCTGCGGACGCGAGCGTGTACGCGCTGCAGGTTGTTGACCGTTTGTACCTGTACCGCGTCGTCAGTCACGGCGCCGCCGGCGAATACGCGATCGCGGTCCAACTCGCAACAGTCGTGTTCGTTTTCGTGCGCGGCTTCCAGTATGCGTGGCCGCCGCTGGCGTACTCGATCGACAGCGACATGGAGGCCTCGAAGCTGTACTCGCTTGTGACCACTTACTTCGTATTGGCAACAGGCGTTGTCGTCGCCGCGGTTGCGTTGCTTGGCCGCTGGCTTGTGCGGTTGCTCGCCCACCCCGAATACTTCGGAGCGCACACGGCGCTGCCTTGGCTTGCGCTTGGCTGGACTTTGTACGGGCTCTACCAGGTGATGATCGTGATCACCGGCAGGGCGCGCGCGATGCAGCGCAATATTCCCGCCGCGGCCGCCGGGCTTGTGGTCAACGTGGTGCTTTTGCTTGTGCTCGTGCCGAGCTCCGGTCTCGGTCTCGGTCTTGCCGGCGCAGGGATTGCGCTATGCGGCGCTTACGTGGCGATGGTGGCGATCATGCACCTGCTCACTCGCAATGTGTTTGCCGTGGATTTCGAGTGGCGCCGCCTCGGCTGGCTGACAGCGATCCTCGCGGGTGTGGCTATTTCAGGCGAGCTGTTGTTGCCAACGGCTGGCTTTTTGGGACTTGTATTGCGGGTACTGTGGCTATTGCTGATCCCGGCGCTGCTATTCGTGACGCGCTTCTTTGCGCCCAATGAGCGTGAGCAGGCGCGCGCGCTCGTGCTCGACGGACGTAGGCGGGTGACAGCTTTCCGGCGGGGCCACGGTGACGTAGAGGCATACGCGGAGGACCCCCTCAGAGACATCTGACGGTCGTATGGCTGCGCATGGCGGCGTCCTCGCTCGCTCCTGTGCTGAAGCGCATTTCGCTCACTGCGTCCTTGCCCTGCTTGCCCTCCGACCGTCAGAATGCTGTGGAGGATCCACAAAGCCCAGGTTTGCGTAGCTCTGTCCTCAGGACTGGTCTCAAAAGCTCAAGCTACGTGGCTTTTCAGTCGATTACGCCCGCGTGCGTGAGTCCACTGTAAACCCACCCCGACCCGCGGGCCGGCATGAGCTTGCACGCAGGGCCGAGGCGCTGCGTCGCTATCGTGCCGACGAGCGCGTACAGAGCATCGCGGCGGCCGGTGAGCTCGCCTACCTGCGCTCCCAGTTGCGCTCGGCGGCGCGACTGACGGCGCGACTTGCCGCCACGCGAGACATCGACGAGATGGCGCAGCTGGTCGTCGGCGAGCTACACGAGACGTTCGCCTTCTATCTGGCGGCCGTGCAGCGCCTCGACGAGGACGGAATCCTGCGATTGATGGCCGGTCGTGGGCCGCTGGCCGAGGTGATGACGGAGTTCCTGATCGTGGAGCAGTCCGTGAACGAGGGCGTAAACGGACGCGTGGCTCGCTCGGGCTTGACGGCCTTGGTGGGAGATACTCGCAAGGATCCCGACTACATTGCGCGCGACCCCGAGACCGATCCACGCTCTGAGCTGAGTGTGGCGATCGTCGTCGACGGGTCGGTCTGGGGGGTGCTCAACATCGAGTCTGTCGAGCCCGAAGCGCTCGGCGAGGCCGAGGCGGTGCTGGTGGAGGCGATCGCAGCGAGCCTTGGCTCCGCGGTGCACAGGGCCGGGCTGATCTCAGACATCGAGCAGGCCTTCACAAACACGCTTGCGATCGTGACGAGCACCGTTGAGGCCAAGGACAACTACACCGCCTGCCACGGCAGCGACGTCGCGACCTTGGCCGAACGCGTAGCGTTGCGGATGGGGCTAAGCGCCAAACAAGCGCGCGAGGTCCACTACGCGGCGATGCTGCACGACGTCGGCAAGATTGCCGTGCCGAGCGAGATCCTCTGCAAGGAAGGGCCCCTAACCGAGGACGAGTGGGTGGTGATGCGCAGTCATACGGTCGTCGGCGCGGAGCTGGTCGAGCGCATCGACACCTTCTCGCACCTGGCTCCCGCGGTGCGCTCCAGCCACGAGCGCATCGACGGCAAGGGCTACCCCGACGGTCTCGCGGGCGGGCGGATACCGCTGGCAGCCAGGATCATCTCGGTTTGCGACACCTACGACGCGATCGTCACCGACCGTCCCTACCGCGCGGCGCGCACCGATGCGCAGGCGCGTGAGGAGCTGTTGCGTGTGAGCGGCACACAGCTCGACGAGCACGTGGTGAGCGTGCTGCTGGAAGAGCTGGCCGGCACTTAGCTGTCTGCAGTTCCAAGTCGGGCATGCACTTCTTTCAACCCTCTCAACCTCTGTAACCGGACGGCGCCGCATGCGGCGCCGTCTACCCAGAAATAATTATTGGGAGGAAGGGTTGTAGGTTTCCGCCGCCTCACGCAGACCCTCGCCGCGCGAGGGGAACAGCGTCGCCGTCACATGGCGCCAGTAGCGCTTGGCCGAGTGGCCTGGCAACACGAGTGCCGCTAGCGCGCGCTCCACGTAGGCAAGTGCTGTCAGCCAGCGCACGGCACGCGCTGCCGCTGAGGAGTGGTGCTTGCGCATGTACAGGTCGCGGTTGCGAGACAGTTCGACGATACGGCGCTCCGGCACCGCGCCGGTCGAGAGCTGCTCGTGATGTATCGCCGCCGCGCTCGGCACATACAGGCTGCACCAGCCAGCGTGGCGCAGACGCCGGGCGAAGTCGACCTCGTCCGAGTAGACGAAGAAATCCGGATCGAGGTAGTCGACCTGTGCGGCCGCCTCCCGGCGGACGAGCAGTGCCGAGGACTGGCACCAGTCCACTTCGCGTGTGTGCCCCCCCTTGCTCTGCACGGTGTAGATGCGCTGGAGAAGCAGCGCACTTGCCAGGGCGGTGAGGGGTGTGGGAAAGCGCCAAGCGCACGCCTGCTCGGCACCGCCCGGACGCAACAGCTTGGCCCCCGCACAGGCCGCATCGGGACGGCGCTCGAGCGCCTCGTGCAGCGCCAGTGTCGCGCCTGGCTGTAGCTCGGAGTCCTCGTTGAGCAACAGCGCGTAGCGCCCGCGCGCGCGGCGCAACAGCTCGGAATCGTTGAGCGCCTTGCCCTGCCTCTGATTGAGTGCGATCACCTCGTCGACGGCGGCGTGCTCGCGGGCGGCCTGTGCCGAGCCATCGCGCGAGCCGTTGTCGAGCAACAGCACCTCGCTTGCAAACGGCAGTGCCGCGCGCTCGTACGCGAGCGCGTCCAGCCCGCGCAGCATCAACTCGCACTGGGATGTGTTAACGATGCAGTAGGTCAGCTCGATCTGGCTCACGGAGGGTGACCTTAGGGCACATCCCTTGGGAGGCAGGCTGAGGTCGGCGTTGGAAATGCACAACTTCTTGTAGCTTGAGTGGTTGAACTTCGTAGGCCTATTTGCACTAGAATTGTCCAGTCGCCCTGCCTTTCCGCTATGTGGACTAGGCTCTGGGTGGGGGGGTCGTACGAGGAGAGGGGTCTGTTCTAATGGGACGCGACATCAACAGCCATATGGAGGGAACGATGGGGAATCATTCTTCGCGCAAGCGCAAGTCCGCGCGCACGCGTATCTCAACCGCCGCGCTTGCGCTCGGCGCTGCCGCGACAGCTGCGGCCTTCGGCACGGCCGGCGCCGGCGCCGCGGCGCCTCATGCGACAGCGGCGCGCACGCTCAACTTGAACGACAGTGCCAGTCTGCATCTGGAAAACAAACACGGGCTCGTGCTCAAAGAGGGCGGCACCGCCAAAGGCTCGCTCGGCGGCCCGCTCTACCTGCAGCTCGACGTCACCTCTACCCGCAGCGTAACCGCCCAGGTGCAGGTCTACCCCAAAGGCGGCTCGGTCAGCGGCGCCGCCAAAGCAAGCTACCACGTGGCCGGCTCTACCGCGACGTTCTCGGGCACGATGGCGATCACTAAAGGCAGTGGTACCTACTCGAAAGCGAAAGCTTCGGCTCTCAGCTTCAGCGGCACTATCCAGCGCTCAAACGACTCCGTAACGGTGCACGTGAGCGGAAACATGTCGTACTAGCGAGCGGAGGCATCTTGTCCAGAGCGCGGATACCCAGGGCTTGCGCCCTCGTGCTTGGGGTGCTTGCTCTCAGCTGCCTGGCTACTTCGGCGCAGGCAGCTGAGACAGTCGCCTTGCAGACGTCGTTCACGCCCGAGAAGTTGGGCGCCTCGACAACGATCGGGTTCGGCTTCACGATCGGTAGTACGACAGGCGGGCTACCTTCGCCGCTGACTCACGTCAGCTTGCGCATGCCTAAGGGCATGAACTACGTCACGACCACCCTTGGGCTGGCAATCTGCAAGCCCGAAGCGCTGGTGGCGAAAGGCATCGCGGGCTGCCCCGCCAACTCTCGACTGGGATTTGGCAGCGCGTTCGTCGAAGTCCCGTTCGGCGAGGGAGCGGGCCGCGAGATCCCCGAAATCGAGGCACTCATGGGGCCGCCGCACGAAGGCAACATAGTGGTGCTGTTCTATGCCAACGGGCTCGCGCCCGTATATGCGCAGATCGTCTTCGCGGGCGAACTGCTCCCGGGGGAAGGCGCGTTCGGAGGGGATCTCGACACCGCCATTCCGCAGATACCCAGCGTCACGAACGGACCGCCGGTGTCGATCATCAACGTCAAATCGACGATCGGCCCCGAACATCTCACCTACTACAAGCGCGTCCACGGAAAACTGGTCGGTTACAAACCGCAGGGCATTTCACTTCCGACGAAGTGCCCGCCCGGCGGCTTCCCTTTCTCCGCGCAGTTCACGTTCGTGGATGGCAGTCAGGTGGTAGCAACGCACAACGTGCCCTGCCCGCCGCCCAGTCACCGCAAGAAGTAGTCTCGGCGTCCTTCCAGGGCTGGGCTTAGCGGCTCAGTCCTGGAGCGCCAGGCTGGCCTGCACCTTGGCGGCGAACCAGCCGGGGATGGCGACCATCAGAACGGCTGAGGCGGTGACGAGCGCGAGGCTCGACAGCGCCACCACCACCCCGACGGAGCTGACAACGGGGTAGTTGATGACGATGTTCAAGGCCCGGTCGAGCAGTTGCTGGCCGAAGAGGCCAAAGACTGCGCCGCTGAAGCAGCCGACGCCGAGCAGCATCAGGCTCTCGAGCACGATCGTGTACCAAAGTTCGCGGTGGGGGAAGCCCTCGAGCTTGAGCTTGGCGAGGCGCGGACGGCGCTGCCAGATCATCGCGCCCATTGCCGCCGCCATTGCCATCACGGCCGCCACCAGGATCAAGGTGGCGATCTGCGAGAGCCGTTCAAGGCCCTGGCGGGTGATCGAGCGCAGCGTGTTGGCGTGCTGTTCAGCGGTCTGCACGGCAAGCGCCGTTTCGCTGCCGAGTGCCGCTCTGATCTCGTGCACGCCCTGCTCGGGTGAGACGCCGGGCTGCATCAGCACGTTGTAGGCGCTTGCGTCGCTACTGCCCCAGGCCTTTGCGTAATCGCCAGCGCTCATCACGATCGCGCCCGGTGCCCAGCCGATGTTGGTGCTGATCGCGGCGACGCGGAACCTGCTTGGGTTGGGCGTCGGCAGCGTGAAGGACTGGCCGATTTTCAGTTTGTGTTCTTCGGCGAGCGCCAGCGAGACGACCGCCCAGCCGCCTTCGCGCACGTGCACGTCAGCCTGAGCGACGTTGCCTTCGACGAGCTGCGTCGGTGGCACCAGCGGCGAGGCTTCGCTGGGCGGCGCGATCACCCAGATGCGCCGGTCGTTGTAGTCGAGCAGGCCCCCGCGGTATATGCGCACCGAGCGCACCCCAGGCAGCGCGGCCAGCTTGGCCTGCTGGGTCGGGGCAAAGGGCGAGGTCATCAACAGGTTGGAGTTGCCCGCCGCCGATACCCAGACGTCGGTTGAGGCGTTGACGTCGCTTGCCGCGTTGTACAGCCCGTTCAGCAGGTCGCTGTGGGCGCCTTGGATCGAGACGCTGCCGAACACGGCGATCGCGCCCGTGGCGGCGATCGCGATCGCGCGCGAGCGCCCGGCACGCAGCTCCATCACGGCGATGTGCGGCACGGCGCTGACGATGCTCGGCGCGATGCGCCTCACCAGCGCGAGCATGCCGGTGAGCGGTATTGCCAGTAGAGCCAGCAGCGCCGCGATCAGCGTGACCATCCCGACGATCGCCGCCTGCGGTGCGGCAAGCAGGATCGCGAGCGTCGCCGCGAGGCACACGAGCCCAAAGACAGTCAGCAGCGGCGACGTGCTTCCGCCGGTGCCCTCCTTGGTTTCGATCGCGGCAAGCGGGTTGCGCGAGACGATGTCCTTGAACGGGCTCAGCACGGCCACGCTCGCGGCGCCCATGCCGCCGACGATCGAGATGACGATGCTCTGCAAGTTCACGACGCGCTCGGAGCCCACGGCAAATGCGGATGACAGATAGCCGGGGTTCGAGTGGAACAGGTGGATCGAGAGCTCGTCGCCGAGCACAAGCCCAATTGCGCACGCGATCGTGCCGAGCACTACGGCGTCGAACATCAGCACGGCGATTACGGCCTTCGGTGTGTAGCCGTCGCGGCGCAGGTCGGCGATCAGGCGCCGGCGCTGGGGCACGGTGAGCAGCATCGCGTTGAAGGCGAACAGGAAGCCAACAAGCGCGCTGATGACCGCGAACAGTTGCGTCGACTGGTTGGTTGCGGCTGCCGCCTTGGCAAACAGCTGTTCGTCGTAGCTTGCCGACTCCACGCCGTAGCGTCCCTGAGCGATGTGTTCCAAGCCGGCTCGTACAGCGGCTGCCTGGCCTGGCTTCGGCTCGACCAGGATGCGACTCACGCGTCCGTTCAGGCCGCTCGCTTTCTGTACATATTCGAGCGTGCTGATGGCGATCGGGCTGGAGATCAGAGCGCCGATCTGCTTTTCGCCGAGCTTGAATAGAGCGCAGCTTCGCTTGGGTGCCCGAGCGCCTGGAACTTGATCGAGTCGCCGAATTTCTTGGCTCCAAGCGTGTCGGCGACGGGCACGGGCAGCACGACAGCTTCTATGCCGGCGAAAGGAGTGAGCGCCACTTTGCGCACCAGCGCGCCTTTGAGTTCGGCCAACGTGCCGTCGGCGCCGACGAGCTCCACCGAGTCACTGCCCTTCGGACCGACCGCGTTGGCGCTCACTTCGAGCAACGGAGCGGCGATCCGTACACCGCTCAGTCGGCGAGTTTCGCCGACGAGCTTTTCCGGCATGCCTTGCGCCTCGCGTGCGGTCAGCTGCAGTGTCGCGGCGCCGACAATGCCGCTGTTTAGTTGCCCAACCGAGCTGGACAGGCTGGAGCTGGCGATCTGGGAGGCAAACAGCAGTCCGACGCCCGCGGCGATGCCGATCAGGGCGAAGCACTCTTGCAGGGCACGCGCACGCAGACGCACGCGGTACAGGTGAAGCACGTTCGCGAACCTCATCGCCTGCCCCCTGAGATCGTTACGCTCACGCCGCGCTGTCGTCGTGGCGCCGCGCGCAGAGCTGGTGGGCGCGAGACCCTGGTCTGGGTCGTAGTCGACCAGCTTGCCGTCGCGCAGCGCCAGCACGCGGTCGGCGTAGGCGGCGGCCTGCGGGTCGTGGCTGACGAGCACGATCGCCACGCCCCGTTCGCGGCACAGCTCGGTAAGCAGTTCGAGCACCTCGCGCCCGCGTTGCGTGTCGAGGCTGCCGGTCGGCTCGTCGGCGAGCAGCAGCTTCGGTTCGGTCGACAGCGCCCTGGCGATCATCACACGCTGGCGCTCGCCCATCGAGAGCGTCTCCGAGCGGTGCGTCAGGCGTCCGCCGAGGCCCAGGCGCTCCAGCAGCGGCTGCACGCTTTTGTGGGCCTCCTTCCACGGCGTGTTCTTGAGCAGCTTCAGCACCGTGTTGTCGATCGCCGTCACACCGGGCAGCAGGTCGAAGTTCTGACGCACGAAGCCCATTTCCGACAGACGGAAGTGCGAGGCCTCGCGCTCGGATAGCGAGGAGATGTCGCGGCCGTTTACCAGGACTTTGCCGCTGGTCGGCGCCAGCAGCGCCGCAACCATCAAGAGCAGCGTCGTCTTACCCGAGCCGCTCGGCCCATATAGCGCGACCATCTCGCCCTGTGGAGACCGACAGCGACACGCCGTCCACGGCGCGTACTGTCTCCTCTCCGGCTGTGTGGTAATGCTTGACGAGATCTCGCAGCTCCAGCATGCGTGTCCCTCTCCCTTGTGACCGGCCGGCAGCTGACCATGCTACCGATCCCCCTCCTGCTTGACCTGTGGAGAAACCCTATCTGAAAATGTCCACGTTGGGAGTTGTCTGCTTCGCTGCCGTCGTCCTGCGGATGCCCAAGCCTTGCGCGTATTAGCGTGGGCAGACGGCGTAGCTCGAACACGAGCATCGTCGGGCGCCGAAGCGCGTTCACCGTGGCGAGCACGCTGTCGCCGATCGGTTTCAGCTCGGCGCTGTGCGCTTCGGGTGTGGCCAGGTAGTTGCCGATCATGGCGGCCAAGATCACGATGTGGCGGCGACTGTGCGGCAGCTTGCCGGCCTTCTGCAGGGCCTGCTCGGCGATCCATCTCATCCGCTGCGCGGCTTGCTCGGGGCCGTAGTACTCGACGAGGCTGCGGTGTCCTGCCGCCTCGTCCTCGTGTTTGTCGATCAGGTTGTCAAGCAGCGAGTGCAAGCCGCCGATCCAAGGAAAATAGGCGCGCGCCAGTGCGCCACTTCGGCCTCGTCGAGCTGTGCCTCGGCGGCGGCCGCGATCAGCACGTGCACGCCGAGCGAGGAGCCAGCCGCTGCGGCGGTCTCCCACCATTGCAAGCCCGTTCCCTGCGGCGTGGCTACGCGCGCCCAATGCTCGAGGCCGGTGTGCTCGCCTTGGGACTTGCTCAGGTTCAGACTCTGAAAGGCAACGATGCGGGTCGCTGCGGCCTGCGCCGAGGGCGCTGCCAAGTAGGTGGGATGGCAAGCGTTGCGAACGCGGCGCGGCATTCCTCTATCAGCGCGTCCAGAAAACCACCGTCGTTGCGTTGGGATGGTGCTCGTACCAGTCGAGCGCGCGCGCGCCCCCACCGTGCTCGGATCGGCGCCGGAGGGATCCGTGTCGAGAGAGCCCACTTCGCTGTCGGGCGGCGCTGTGGCTCCTCTCGGTGTGACCGCATAGACCAGCGCTTCGTGCAGCCGTCGCCCATCGAGCACCGGATCGGGGCTTGGTTGCTCGCCGAGCATGTCGAGCAGGTTGTAGGCCGCCTGGAAAGCGCTCGTCGCC